>JAQVCM010000008.1 GCA_028689775.1 Crocinitomicaceae bacterium | reverse complement strand
AAAGAACTTTTTTGATTGATTAAAACAAATCGAAACTTTCATTTCCTATTCGTTAAAACAATTATGAGGTTGAACTCACTTTTTTAAATCCCGATTCTCGTTTGATTCGGGGTGCAAAGATACTGACTTAATTTTAATAAACAAGTTTTTGTTGAAAAAAGTTTTTTTTATTTTTTTAAGACTCTCTAAAAGAACTTATCAAATAAAACATACTCCTATTACTCAGTTTGTCTCTCTAATTTCAAGTTCCGTTGTGCTCGTTTGCGGGGACAAAGGTACTGCCTTTATTCTGTTTGGCAAGCCTTTTTTTAATTTATTTTCGATTAATTTTGAATTAAATTTTAAACCACTGGAAATCAATTGAAATTTTAACAAAATTTATTTAAAAAAAGTAATTCATGAGCGCTTACTTAGTAGGAAAGCCAAAGCTGAATGTATTCGTATGTTTAAAAAGGTACTTATATAGCGTATAGGACAGAAATGAAAATAAGACCAAACTTATACTATCACTTTGTTTTCTCGGTGATTTTAAAGATCAAATCATTTTGAATACGCATATACCAGTCCCTTATAAGCAGATGGAAGTAATTCAGCAAAAAACTGAGCACCTTATATACAGCTTCAATTGATTTTAGTAGCTTTGAATAAAAAAATGGAACTTATATTCGCATCCTCAAATCCTGGAAAGATAGAAGAGATAAAGTCAGTACTGCCTTCAGGTGTTAAATTGATCTCCTTATTAGATCTAAATTTTATTGAAGAGATACCTGAAACGGCAAACACATTAAAAGGAAACGCCTTGTTAAAAGCTCAATTTGCTTATGACACCTGGAACAAACCTTGTTTCTCTGATGACTCTGGATTAGAAATAAATTTCTTAGACGGAAAACCTGGTGTGTATTCCGCTAGATATGCTGGCATACATAAAGACAATAATGACAACATGGATCTTGTATTGTCCCAAATGGAACATGCTGATGATCGAGCCGCTTGCTTTAAAACAGTTATCACACTTATAACAGATGGCGAAGTTCATCACTTCGAAGGTCGCGTTGATGGCATCATTCGACGCAATAAAAAAGGATTGCTTGGTTTTGGCTACGATCCTATCTTTGAACCTGAGGGACAAGACAAAACTTTTGCTGAAATGACGCTGAATGAAAAATCAAAGTTCAGTCATCGAAAGAGAGCCTTGGACAAGATGATTGCGTTTGTAGAGCAACAATTCAAATCAGTCCAATAGCTGACTGTTTGAAATTTGATGATTTAATAGACTTTTTAAGTAGCGCGTTGTTTTTAAAGCCTTTTAGAGATGAAACATAAATTCACCTAATTCGTAGAACAACTAAAATTTACATTACAAGAAATAAAATGGGATTGACTTTAAAATATTTATTCATACTTTCTATCTGTTTTTTAAAGTTCACAAAGTTGCATGCTCAAGAAATCATTTTCTCAAAGAATATTGCTGATGCTTCAGGTGCCGTTGAAGTAGTTAGCGCGGGTAAATATACTGTTCAATATACGGGTGGCTTTGGAGCTCAGAAAGACTTTATCATGTTTCCTGAATTAATAGGAGTTTCGGAGAAGAATTCGCTCTATCTTAAATATGTCGCAACTTCAAAGGGATATCTCACGTTTAGGGCAGATATGATTCAGGGGTCATTTCAAGTTGTTATTTTTAAAGGTTCCAAAGAAGGAATTATCAGTGAATTTCAAGATGGAAGTGCTGAAATCGTATATAAAAATCTGAAATTTGTAAAGTCTATTAAACAAGAAGCAAACATTGAACCTCTTTATTTAAAGGAAGGTCAAGTTGTTTTGTTGATGTTTAATGCTGCTAAAAAACAAAAGAATTCACTTGACTTGGAAATCATGTTCAAAAATGAGGATGGCGAAACGAACATGGTCACTGAAAATAAATTTGTTGACTATCGTGTAAAATATGCTCATCATTCATTTTTAATTAAAATTCGTGATTCTGAAACAAACGAGCCATTAGTAGCAAGTATCAATATTAAAAGTAAAAAGGAGTCTAATCTTTATCACGGCTCAGATATTATTTTCGATAATGACATCCAAACAAAACTAACTATAAAGTGTGATGCGCCAGGATACTTTTTTGCAGACACCAATTACACGCTCATACCAGACTCTTCTAAAACATTAACCATACCGATGCGCGCCGTTAGTTTAGGAAAGGTTTTAAAAATTGATCGAATTGAATTTGCCAAAGGAAGCGCGAAACTTATCCCTGGAACAGAATCCATTTTAATTCGAGTAAAAGATTTCTTAGTGTTGAATGCAGATGTGAAAATTGAAATTCAAGGACATGTTAATAACGAGGGAAAAGAAAGTTTGAAAACGAAAAAGCTTTCTTCTAAACGTGCAAAAACAATCATGAAATACTTTATAGAAAGTGGTTTAAACAAAGATCGAATGTCGATAAAAGGCTTTGGAAGCGAGTTTCCCATTTATCCAGAACCAAAAAACGAACGTGAAGAACAAGCAAATCGAAGAGTTGAAATCAAAATAATGAACTAATCAAACGGAATGATCCAAAAAGGAAAAGGTAATCTGATCAGATTACCTTTTCCTTTTTGATGAATATAATTCTCTCCCAAAAAGCAATTGCCTGCTAAAAAGCAGTATCGCATCATGCTTAATTCTAAAATAAATCGTCAATCACCTTGGTGTCGATTTCTTCTGGAACGGTTACTTTCAATAATGGCTCAGCTTCCATTGCACGCTTAATCGCAAAAACAGCACCTTCATTTCTTGCCCAGCTTCGACGGGAAATACCATTATTTACATCCCAGTGGAGCATCATTTTCAATCTTCTGTCTGCTTCTTTTGATCCGTCTAGTAACATTCCAAATCCACCGTTAATTACTTCTCCCCAACCTACACCACCACCATTGTGGATTGAAACCCAAGTTGCACCTCGAAAACTATCACCAATCACATTTTGTATGGCCATATCAGCCGTAAACTTAGAGCCGTCATAGATGTTGGAAGTTTCTCTAAATGGAGAATCCGTACCAGATACATCGTGATGATCTCTTCCTAATACAACTGGTCCAATTTCACCCGAAGCAATCGCTTTATTGAAAGCCTCCGCAATTCTCATTCTTCCTTCAGCATCTGCATAGAGAATACGAGCTTGAGATCCAACAACTAATTTATTTTCTTGAGCACCTTTAATCCACGTGATGTTATCCGCCATTTGCTGACGAATTTCTTCTGGAGAAGTTTGCGCCATTTTTTCTAAAATTTCACAAGCGATTAAATCTGTTTTCTGAAGATCTGCTGGTTTCCCCGAAGCACAAACCCAACGGAAAGGTCCAAATCCGTAATCAAAACACATCGGCCCCATGATGTCTTGAACATACGATGGATATTTGAAATCAATCTTATTTTCAGCCATTACATCTGCTCCGGCTCTTGAAGCTTCTAACAAAAATGCATTTCCATAATCAAAAAAGTAGGTTCCTTTTTTTGTATGTACATTTACCGAGTCAGCATGTCTAACAAGTGTTTCTTTAATTTTTTCTTTGAATAATTCTGGATTACTCGCCATCAATTCATTGGACTCTTCCAAAGAAAGATCAACCGGATAGTATCCTCCTGCCCAAGGATTGTGTAAAGAGGTTTGGTCAGAACCTAAGTCAACAAAAATATCTGCTTGATCAAACTTTTCCCAAACATCTACAATATTTCCTTGATACGCAATCGACACAACCTCCTTATTCTTTTTAGCTTCTAAAACACGTGTACACAAATGATCTAAATCGCTTATTACCTCATCAACCCATCCTTGAGAGTGTCTCGTGTGTACTGCTTTTGGATTAATCTCCGCCGTTACTGAAATACAGCCTGCTATCGAAGCTGCTTTCGGCTGAGCTCCAGACATTCCTCCAAGACCTGCTGTTAAAAATAATTTTCCAGCCAAATCTTCGCCATGCTTTGCAATCTTTCTACCTGCGTTCAAAACGGTAATGGCTGTTCCATGCACAATTCCCTGTGGACCGATGTACATGTAGGATCCAGCGGTCATTTGTCCATATTGTGAAACTCCAAGCGCATTGAATTTCTCCCAATCGTCTGGTTTTGAATAATTAGGGATTACCATTCCATTTGTTACCACCACGCGAGGTGCCTCGGAATGAGAAGGAAATAAACCCATTGGATGACCTGAATACATTACTAAGGTTTGTTCATTTGTCATTTCAGACAAATATTTCATGGTTAAACGATATTGAATCCAATTTTGGAAAACAGCACCATTTCCACCATACGTTATCAATTCATGCGGATGTTGAGCAACTGCGTAATCTAAATTATTTTGAATCATCAACATAATTGATTTTGCTTGTTCTGATTTTCCGGGATAATCAGCAATCGGTCTCGCATACATTTTATAGTCTGGTCTAAAACGATACATATAAATTCTACCGTATGTATTTAACTCTTCTAAAAATTCAGGCGCTAACTCAGCGTGGAAATTTGTTGGAAAATATCTCAGCGCATTTTGGAGTGCCAATTTTTTTTCATCTTCTGAAAGAATGTTTTTTCTTTTTGGTGCATGATTAATTTCTAAATCATACGCTTTTTTAGCGGGAAGTATGGAAGGGATTCCTTGTAGGATGTCTTGTTGAAATTCTTGAATATTCATATCGTTAATCTTTGAACACAAAAATACAAGTTATTCACGCTTAAAAATCAATCAAACGCAAAAAGGCTCCTTAAAATTGGAGCCTTTTTAAACGTAATTTTCTTTTCTTACTTGATGATGGTCACGTGTCCGCTGAAATTATACTTTTGATCCGTAAATAAATCAAGCGCATCTATCGTCCACGAGTATGCACCGTCTGGAAGAATTTCACCATTATACGTTCCATCCCAAGCGGTATGAACATCTTTAGACTCCCAAATTAAATTCCCCCATCGGTTGAAGATTTGAAGATGAAAACTAGAAATATCTATTCCTTCCATGAATACTTTCCAAGTTTGATTGTGTTCATTCCCATCTGGTGTGAATACATTTGGCGCATAAATCAGAATTTCAGGATTTACAATTAAATCACGACTTAAAGAATCTACACAGCCATACGGTGATGTAACAATTAAAGTGACAGGATAAACGCCTTCAACTCCTTCTGGATATAAAACTCTCGGGTTACTAACTGTGGAACTTGGAGGAATCGCTCCGTCAAAAGTCCAATCGTATGTATCAGCGTGTGTTGATTTATCTAAAAATAAAACATTCGTATTAAACATCGTCACGGGAATCGGATTCCAACTATAATCTACAAGAGGTGTTGGGTGTGAAGTCAGGAAGTTTGTTTTTGTGATCGAGTCGATGCATCCGTTTGGTGAAACAACAATCATTTGCACGCTGTATGTTCCCTGATACATGGTATCCGTTAGTACCGTATTGGTATTAAAGAACACTTGACCATCTGAAATTTTCCAAAACAATTGACCTGTATTTGCAGGATCAGTTAGGTTCGTCATCTCAAAGACTGCTGGTTCGCAGATTGAGTTATCAAGTACACTAAACATCGGAACTGGAGCAGGATAAACGGTTACGAGACTTGTTAAAACCAACGGTGTAGATTCACATTCGTCCTTGATCGTAACGGTATATGTTGTTGTGGTGATTGGATCAACAATAATTTTACTTGTACTTCCTACAGAAATTTCATTGGTAGACCATGTAAATGTATATGGCGCGCCTATGCCGCCCGTTGCAACCGCAGACAATGAATCAAAATAAGTTGGACAGATCGAAACGTTTTGAGTCAAAGTTCCAGATATTGGCGCTCTAACCGTTACTAAAATGGAGTCAGGTAAAGAGGAACATCCAAAATTATTGGTTGCGAAAACACGATAATAGGTATTCACGAGCGGACTTGCGGTTTGACTTGGACCTTGATTAGCAACATGACTCCACGTATAATTAAAAGAAGTACCATTTCCAGCTTGAGCAATCAGAGTTGCAGTTCCATTTTGGCAAATTAAAGTATCGTTGGATAACGTCAAAGTTACAACTGCCGGATCGGTTAAGGTAACCGTAGTACATTTTTGGCATCCCAATGCATTTTTAGAACAAACAATATAAGTTCCTGCTGAAAGACCTGTTTTGATAGCACCTGTTTGCCACGTTAAACCGTTATCAAAACTATATTCAGTTGCAGTTGGAGTATTGATTGAAATGACACCATCCGAACCACCACCACAAGATGGATTCGTTGGAGTAACCGTCTGCGTTAATTCAGAAACTGTAATCACAACGGTATCACGATACGTACCGCAAATCGTATTTACCTCATTCAATACAAATTGATAAACACCTGGCTGATTAACAACTACTGTCGGTGTTGGGAAAAGATTGTTTGGAAAAAAATTAGCAGTTGCTGGTGGCGTTAATCCTGGAGGAAGAACCTTCGTCCAAGAACTTGTATTGGTCGCAGAACTCACGTTTCCTGATAAGGTGATCGTTTGACCCAAACAAACTGTTTGATCAATCCCTGCATTTGGTGCAGGAGGAGTAACAACCGTAATTACAAATGAAATGGTATCAATAAAAGCAGGAGCAGTAGCAGTTGCAGGAGCACCAACTTCTACTTGATACGTAGTCGTGACCGTTGGAGTAACTGTCGTTGTACCAGCCGTTATATTCGCCACACCTGTTGTCACCAACCAATTAAATGTTGGATTTGTTAATCCTGGAGTAGCAATGGTAACTGTTGCAGCATTTCCTAAACAAATCGTTTGATCTGGCGCAGAAGGTTCACAAGCAACGTTTGCAGTACCAAAGAAATTTAAATTAACATTCTGAGAAGTACTACTGAAATTGGATAAACACAGTAAATAAGTTTCTCCAGCAACCACATTCAGTGGCGTTTCAAAGTTGGAACCATTGGCACCTGCAGGTAAAGATCCAGCTGGAGCCATTCCTGTAAATGAATTACAGTTTCCGTTCCAGTTACAAGCAACAGGAGGTTGTGTATTTCCAGTAATTGCAGCGCAAGTAGACAATCCATTATACGGCCACATGATCCAATCAAAACATCCAAAAGCGGTTGCTCCTTGAATTGACCACTGTAAAGTACCAGAAGTAACTACGGAAATGGTGATAAAAGTAGAACTCGTTTCACCTGTTAATAAACATCCAGAGTTTCCCGGAACAGGATTTGGATTGTTACTCGGATTCGATAAAGAACCGGCAGTAAAGTCTACAATGTTTGTAAGTGGATTATTAGGTTGAATACCAAAAGAAGGTGATGTACAACCTGGTACAGCGCCATTGCAATTGTTTGCTGTGTTTTGACCAATAGAAATCAGCGGTATAAAAACCAAAACGAGTAACGTGTAAAGATAATTTTTCATATTTTTAGTTGTTACAGTTAATGAATGGATACGGATTTACGACGTCAACGCCATGTAAACCAACTTGAATACAGCTCGCTGAAGAAGCGTAAGTTCCTAACCAAGAATTGAAATTGACTTCCGTGAAACTGGTAATATCTTTCGTTAAAATAAAAATTCGTTTGGTAGGCCAATCGACGCGTGCAACTGCAACAAACGGATTACTTCTCAACGATAACGTTAATTCATCTGCTTGTTGGGTTGTGGTGATATCCACCAAGCATTGAGCGAAAAATTGAGGGCTTTGTGTACTTTGACTAAACCCTATTTGAGTCGAGAAAGCAAAAATAAGTAGAAAGAGAGATTTAAACATAATTTAGATTTTGTTTAACCATTGACGTTAGCATAACTAGAAAGTTGGCTTTATTTTAACTTAAAATTAATAAAAAATTAAACACAAAACCATTAATAAAAATTATTAACCTGAAATAAAGCAAGTTAACTGGTAAAAACAAAAAAGACTTCTCAAATTTCAACAGAGAATTTTAATCTCAATTCAAAGCCTTTAATCGGACAAGATTGAATCTACTTCCATTATAAGCATTTCGAGCTTTTTGTAAATTCTTTTTTGAGATTTTGATGTCTCAACTCGAAGAGGCTTCTCCCAATTCATATTTTGAATCACAAAAATTCTAAATTCTCCGTCAGTTGTTGAAATGTTCTCGTACCAGCCCAAATCAATCACGATGTTTGTATGTTCAAATTCTAGTTGCAAAAGATCTTCTGTTAAATAATAAATATTCCGTTCTTCCGTGAAATCAACTTCAGGATCATAGGTCGTAAATTCATTTCTAAGAATTTTACATCCTTTCGGAAGCGTTAAAGTTTGTAATTTATAGTTCATTAGTCGTGCGTGATTTTAAGTTACGTTAAATGCGTTTGAATGTTTTTACAGCTTTTTTAATTTCTTCTACGCTCTCGTTCGTTTCGTCATTTGTTGTTCCGAAAAATAGATAATAAAGTTTGTCGCTAAATAAAATCACTTGATATATATTCTCTGTTTCATCCGAATTTTTGCTTTTTCCTTTTGCATAAATCTCGTAACCCGAAATTCCGTCAATTGTAATTTCATTTGTGTATTCGATTTGCACTATTTCTATTGGTGTTTGTTTTAGTCTGTTCATACAAAACAGTTTTTTGTCTTCTGCCGTGATTTGTGAAAATGATTTTGTAACTATTAAGTTGGTTTTGTCACTTGAAGCTGTTGGAACGTGTCCGTCAACAGAAAATATGAGCGCGTTTGACATGCTTTTCCCAAATTTCAATTTAGATTCAGAAACATCTATTGTGTAATCAAGCGTTTCAAATGGATTGATCTTTTTGTCAGCTTCATAAAAAACAGTCAAAATCGATTTCTTGATTTCACTTCCGATTTTTTTCAAGTTTTCCGGAAACACACTGTTTATCATGATCGTTTCATTGTCTGTTCCAAATACTAAAATGTATTTTGTATACCGATTTTCATGCGCATTTTGTTTCCCGGTAACGAAAATAGCGGGAAGACCATTCATTATCAGCTTTTCAATTTTCTTCACTTCAACACCTTTAAGCAACATGTTTTCTTTGGTAATTCCTTTTGATATTTCAGAATAAGGTCCAGGAATGTCTAAAATCAAAATACTTGAACCGCTTTCCACTTGTTGAAGTCCAAGAAAATTAAGTCCGTCCGTAAATCCATTTGGTGGGATTAGGCTAACCTTTGTTCCCTTTATGTTTTGATGTTCGCTACTTAGTTTGTTCTCGATATTTTTCTGTCCCCAAACCGATAAGGAGATAAAAATTAAAAATGTTGTAAGAATTTTTGTTGTCATAAAATTTCGTTTTTTAATGGTAATAAAATCGCGGGGTTAAACCGTAAATTCGCTACTGCTTCATATCGTTTATTTCTTTTGACTATTCAACATATTGATAACCCGCCCATTTGTATTTTAACTTCAAATACTTGTTTCGTTCAGTTGTCAACCGTTTGGCTTTTTTTTATAAAAAAACACGGTCAGACCAACGATGACGATTTTCAAATAAACCAGGGAGATTTGAATCGTTTTGTAGGATGAATTTTTATTCAATTCAGTGAAATAATTAATCGATGTAAGTCCTGATGATTGGATTAAAAGTGGCGTGGTCAAATAAGATGCAAATTTGAATATCTCTGTGACGACGTAAATTACTAAAACTTTGATCAGAAGCGGGTTCAGATTTGCTGAATTCTTCATGATGTATCTGATTGCAATCCTTGAAGCCAAGAACACGGCAAGTACTATTAAAATTTCGCTCGCAAAGAAGATTATGGATGCCTTTAACTCCATTATAAGTAATAGGAAAGTGGCGATTTGTTTGATAATAATAGAAAACGAATTAATTGTTAACCAAGTGGCAACTCCGATCAGGATGTATTTCGATATTATTTTGTTGTCTATTTTTTCCATAAAGGTTCTGGATTAAATTTGGTTGGTAAGGACTTCAGTGAATGGTCTTATTTTTCAGTTTACAATAAAGAATCCATTTTTGAATTTTCCTTTCAGCGCTTTTGCATCCATTTATTCTCGCGTTTCAAAGAAAGTAAGCCTTAATTTTATACTGAAACGTGTCATGGTTCAATGTCTCCAACATGCTATTGTTCTTTATTCGTCAAACCAAATTTAATCATTTTTTATTTTATTTCTATTCCGTCTTTGTCTATATAAATACTCTTTGCATTTTCAGATCTTTTAACGTTCATTTTTCCATCCTTGAATCCTCCTTCACAATCAATTGTAAAATATTGAAATGGAATAATTACTTGGTTTTTTTCATTTACAAATCCCTAATTGGATTTCGATTTGGATGCTTGTCCGTGCTGCAAAACAGGCAAAATGATCACGATTTCGAAATTTGCTGGAAGTATTGACCTAAAGAACCTAGCAAATCCGCCACCAAATAAAACCAACGAAGCAAGTAAGAGTCTAATAATCAACAAATAAAAAAAATCGAGAAAATCGAACAGGGAAAGTTATGTCCAAAAATGAGGAAAATGAGATGGAATGAGCTCAATTTGAGGTATTAAACTACAAAAGATAAAGAAATAGTTCATTCCAAAAAAGAAAATCACCTATTCACTTCAAAAGTCAAAATCTTAAAAATGACTTTTGAACCCAAAAATGATACTGACTATTTTAAATCCCCATAGAAAATAACACGTGGCATAGTCCCGACAGTTTTCGTCGGGATCAACACGGGCTAAAACCGCAACTTCGTCCCGATGAATTATCGGGACTTCGTAGCGTTTAAGCCTTACTTGTTAGTGGCTGGGCTTCTTGTCAGCGTATTATTTTTTCTCGTTGTCAAAGTTAATTGTTGTCGTTTTATTATTTCTCGTGTCAAATTCAGTCCAAATTCCTTCTAATTTTTTCGCATCACAGTCAAACGAAATTCTGAACTGTCCATAGTCAGCAATAATTTTTCTATCTCGGTAATCATAAATAGAACCACTTGTTTCTCTCCACTGACTAATTACTTTTTCGTTTTTGTCGTTCGTGTATATAAACAGGTCTTGCCACATTGGATGATAGTTTGACCAAGTCAAGAGTGCTGTCCAAAGTCCAATGAATAAATATGGAATTGCAATTAGTGCCAATAGTCCAAATGTTGTCCATTTAAATACCTTATTGTCAAGTCGCCAAATTTGTCTGAACAGAACGATGAAAAGAAACAAAAACAAAACTATCATTACAGATGTCGCAATTGTGTCAGCGGTAACATTTAAAAATTCAAAAGGTGTCCCAACGAAAAGTGCAGTCGTCAAAAAAGTCAGCCCGAGAAATATTAAAATCAACTTTTTATTCATTGTCGTATTCTGTTCGTTGTGTCGTGTTAGCCTTGCCACTAACGTTCTGGCACTACAGCGGGTTTGGGGTTAAATTAAGCCATATTTTCGGATTTGACAAATCATCCCAAATACAAAACCATTTTCCCATTAAGCCAATTGCCCAAATCCGTTGTAGTGGCTGTTATAAGCTGGCTTTTCTCCATTTGTATAGTAAACATCTTCTTCGATTGTCAATATCGTTTATTCTGAATCCTGTTACATCTTCTGTTTTATAAATAACTAATCCTTCATCTTCGCCCATTTTTCCAACACACCTTAAAACAAAATCTGTTTCGGAAACTTCAATTATGAAACCGGAATAATATTCAGAGTTACTTATTTCAATACTAGAAAGAATGTTCAAGTTTCCCTCGAGTTTCTTAACTATTTCAAAATCCCAATTTTCACTTTCTGATAATGGCAAATTTAAATTTTCTTCTTTTTCAATTTCCTTTGAATAATCAATAACAACTTGCATCGCCTTTGCATATTCGTCATCAAAGTCAATATTTTTAATGTTAGCAATTTGAGAAATAATTATTCCATCAGGCTTTCCATATTTTGTATAGTGTTGTATTTTGACAAGCGTTTCGTTATAGTCTATGACATATCCGCACCAAAAACTTTCATCATCATTGTATTTCCATATTCCAATAAGTTCTTTATTCAATTTTGACCTTTCGAGTATTCTGTTGATTATTTCCATTTTTATGTGATGTGGTTTAAAGCTTGCTTATAACGAGTGGCTTAACGCAAACTAGCGTCTATATCCACTATAGTTGTTTTGCTTAATCTGCTTAAAATTAGCAATATACCCGTTTTTAAACGGTTATCATCCATTTTCAACATGTCAAAATTTGATAATTTCATAGCCGTTGTTGATTTAGATCTGTAAATATATAAAATCCAATGACAAATCAATCCGATCCATCGAGTATTTTACGAATTTTAAAACTGAATATATCGTATTCGTATAAAAACAGCAACAATGATCTCTTCCTGCCTTTTATGGTGCTATTCGAATAGCTTAACAGCGAATGAATCTACCTCAAAATCCAGTCAACTTATAGCAAATAAACAGCAAAGCTATTTGGCTATGCGAGAACGAATAAAAGCTTGTGAATCAATATTTTGAATGTCTTTTATGCCGTTCGTTTCTATAAAATCATATTCAAAAAACAAGAAAACCTTCTTAACTAAACTTGCGTTTATTTCTCATTTTGGATGGCTTTACACAACTGCATCTTCAAGAATTGTGCTCAAAAAAAAAGCGACTGTCCTTTGGAGACAGTCGCTTTTTTTAACTACTTATAAAAAATTACAGAAACTTAAATGTTTTCCCTGGGTAAACAGCTGCATTTCCTAATTCTTCTTCGATGCGTAATAATTGATTGTATTTAGACATGCGATCACTGCGAGATGCTGAACCAGTCTTAATTTGACCGCAGTTTAAAGCTACTGCTAAATCAGCAATCGTGTTGTCTTCCGTCTCACCACTTCTGTGACTCATCACGGATGTATAGCCGTTTCGAGTTGCCATTTGCACAGCTTCTATCGTTTCTGTCAAGGTACCAATTTGGTTTACTTTCACTAAAATAGAATTCGCTGTATTTTCCTCAATTCCTCTTGCTAAACGCTTCGAATTGGTAACAAATAAATCATCACCAACCAACTGAACTTTATCGCCAATTGCCTCAGTCAATAATTTCCAACCTGCCCAATCGTCTTCGTCCAAACCATCTTCAATGGAAATAATTGGATATTTTTCACACCATTCTTTCCAGAAGTTTACCATTTCAGCAGAAGTTCTCGACTCTCCGGTTGATTCGAATACGTATTTACCATTTTTGTAAAATTCAGAAGAAGCAGCATCTAAGGCAATGAAAACATCTTTTCCTGCCGTAAACCCAGCTTTACCAATCGCTTCAAGAACCAATTGAATGGCTTCTTCGTTGGATCCTAAATTTGGAGCAAATCCACCTTCATCTCCAACATTCGTTGATAAGCCTCTTGTTTTTAAAACTTCTTTCAAATGGTGAAAAATTTCAGTTCCCCAACGCAAACCTTCGGAAAAAGAAGAGGCGCCTAGAGGCATCACCATAAATTCCTGAATGTCAATTAAGTTATCAGCATGTGAACCACCATTCAAAATATTCATCATTGGTACCGGCATCGTAACCGCTCCTACACCACCAATATATTGGTATAAAGGAAGTTTTACAGATTCAGCTGCGGCTCTAGCAACCGCTAAAGAAACACCTAAAATTGCATTCGCACCCAGATTTGATTTATTTTCAGAACCATCTAATTCAATCAACAAGGTATCTATTTCTTTTTGATTAAAGACAGATAAACCAAGGATTGCATTCGCGATGGTTTCATTTACATTTTTGACCGCTTTCAAAACTCCTTTTCCAAGGTAAATTGCTTTGTCATGATCTCTCAGTTCAACTGCTTCATGAACTCCAGTAGATGCGCCAGATGGAACTGCTGCTCTACCTCTTGCTCCACAAGATGTGTACACATCCACTTCAATCGTTGGATTTCCTCTCGAATCTAATATTTGTCTTCCAACAACTTTAACAATTTTACTCATAGTGATTAACTTAAGGTTATTTAATTAAGATTTAGCAAGTTTCATGTTATCAATAAACTGATCAAATAAATACCTTGAATCATGCGGACCAGCTGCAGCTTCAGGATGATATTGAACAGAAAAAATTGATTTCCCTACAACTTCAATACCTGCTATTGTATTATCGTTCAAATGAACGTGTGTGACATTAATTACTGGATTGGAATCAATTCCTTCTTTAGAAATAACAAAACCGTGATTTTGAGAAGTAATTTCTCCTTTACCTGTTTTTAAGTTTTTAATAGGATGATTTACACCACGATGTCCATTGAACATTTTCTCTGTTTTCAATCCTTGACTTAAACCTAAAAGCTGATGACCTAAACAGATACCAAACATCGTCAAATCTTCTTCAACAATCTGAGCAACCACTTGTTTTTGACTCGTCAAAGCACTTGGATCTCCAGGTCCGTTTGAAATCATATATCCATCCGGTTGAAAAGACTTCATCTCTTCCAATGAAGTATCCATCGGAAACACGCGAACGTGACATCCTCTGTCAACTAAGCACTGAATGATATTTCTTTTAACCCCTAAATCAAGTAGAGCAACTTTAAACAATGGATTTGCAGGAATTTTATCAAAAATCTCTTTGGTAGAAACCTCTGAAGACAATTCTAAACCTTCCATCGATGGAACTTTTTTCAATTGTGACATCAAGGTATCCACATCTAAAATTTCAGATGAAATGATAGCATTCATTGCACCTTTATTGCGGATATGTCTCACGAGCGATCTGGTATCAATATCAGAGATTCCAACGCAATTACCAGCTACCATCAAATCATCTAATGATCCGTCGGCAGAAGTTCGAGAATAAATATCAGAATACTTTTTAGTAACTAAACCAGAAACCATGATACCAGCAGATTCGTTTTCGCTGGATTTTACTCCATAGTTCCCGATGTGGGAAGTAGTCATGATAACAATTTGTCCAAAATAAGATGGGTCAGTAAATACTTCCTGATAACCGGTCATTCCCGTGTTGAAAGCAATTTCACCTGTAGTAGTCCCTACTTTACCAACAGCAATACCTGAGTAAAAAGTGCCATCCTCCAATAAGAGAATCGCTTGTTTTTTTTCTTCCATCTAAAACTATTTTTTTGCAAAGGTAGGATTTTCAAACTGAAAGAACTTGAAAATTGTTAACAAAAAAAGAACAATTATGAACAGGTTTGAGAATTGGAAGATTGCAGATTGATCCGATAGCAATCGGATGACAGATTACAAATTTCAGATTGCAGATTAATCCCCTAGGTATCGATGGCAGATTTAAATTACTCTGATAATTATGGATACGTCCCTGACGCAGCAGACCACCGAGCACCCATCACCCATGACTCAATACACATCACGGAGATGATTCATAAAATAAAAAAAGGAGACAATGTAAACACGTCTCCTTTTAATATGATAGAATAGAAAATTATTTTTCTTCTTCCGTACCTTCTTCTGCTGCAGTTTCAGTAGCCTCATCTGCTTTCGCTTCTGGAGCATCTTCAACTTTCGCTTCTGTTTCAGTTTCAACTGTAGTTTCAGCAGTTGTAGCTTTAGCGCCACCTCTTCTAGAACGTCTAGTTGTAGATTTTGTAGAAGTTTCGTTTAACATCAATTCGTTAAAGTCAACCAATTCAATCATACACATTTCAGCATTATCACCCAAACGGAAACCCGTTCTGATAATACGTGTATATCCTCCAGGACGATTTGCAACTTTCGGAGCAACCTCTCTGAATAATTCTGAAACAGATTCTTTATTTCCTAAGTAACTGAAAACTGTTCTTCTAGAGTGTGTAGAATCTGTTTTAGATTTAGTTATTAATGGCTCAACATATACTCGAAGAGCTTTCGCTTTAGCTACAGTTGTAGAGATGCGTTTATGCTCTATCAGAGAACAGGCCATGTTAGATAGCATAGCTTTTCTGTGAGAAGCCGTTCTACTTAATGAATTATTTTTTTTACCGTGTCTCATTATGAAATACTTTATTCGATATTATTACTCTTTGTCTAGTTTGTACTTCGACACGTTCATTCCGAAGTTTAAACCTTTGCTGTCTACCAAGTCTTCTAATTCAGTAAGAGATTTCTTACCAAAATTACGGAACTTTAATAGATCGTTTTTATTGTATGAAACTAAGTCACCCAAAGTTTCAACATCAGCTGCTTTCAAACAATTCAAAGCACGAACTGAAAGATCCATATCGACCAATTTGGTTTTCAACAATTGACGCATGTGAAGAGATGTTTCATCAAATTCTTCAGTTTCTGATTTCACTTCACTGTCTAGTGTTATTTTCTCATCGGAAAATAACATAAAGTGGTGAATTAAAATTTTCGCTGCTTCTTTCAATGCATCTTTTGGATGAATAGACCCATCAGATGTGATCTCCATTACCAACTTTTCATAATCCGTTTTTTGCTCTACACGGTAATTTTCAATCGTGTAGTTTACATTTTTAATCGGAGTAAAAATGGAATCGATAAAGATTGTACCGAAAGGAACATTGCTTATCTTGTTTTCTTCAGCTGCAACGTAACCACGACCTTTGATGATCGTCATTTCCATTTCAAATTTAACTGAAGACTCCATGTTACAGATTACTAAATCTGGATTAAGTACTTGAAAAGCAGAAGTAAATTTACCTAAATCACCAGCAGTCAATTGCGTTTTACCAGACACAGAAATAATAACTGTTTCGTTGTCTGTATTTTCAATTTGCTGTTTGAAACGAACTTGCTTTAAATTTAAAACAATTTCAGTAATATCTTCAACTACACCTTTCAATGTTGTGAATTCGTGATCAGCACCCTCAATACGAATGGACGCAATTGCAAAACCTTCTAATGAAGATAACAAAATACGACGCAACGCGTTCCCAACGGTAATACCGTAACCAGGCTCGAGCGGGCGAAATTCAAATTGACCCTTATGCTCATCAGACTGAATCATGATAACCTTATCGGGCTTTTGGAAGTCTAAAATAGCCATGTTAATTCTTTAAATTATTATTTAGAATACAATTCTACGATTAATTGTTCTTTGATATTTTCTGGGATCATGTCTCTAGAAGGAATTCCTAAAACTTTACCAGTCATATCAGATGGATTCCAATCCAACCAATCGTATTTCTTGTTATTTGAAGTCAAAGATGAAGTGATTGCCTCTAAAGATTTAGATTTTTCACGAACACCAACAACATCACCAATCTTTAAAGTATAAGAAGGAATATTTACAACTTCACCATTCACAGTGATATGTTTGTGGGAAACAAGTTGACGAGCACCTCTACGAGTAGGAGAAATTCCCATTCTGTATACGATGTTATCTAAACGAGTTTCACATAATTGAAGTAAAACTTCACCAGTAATACCAGTGCTTCTTGAAGCTTTAACGAACATATTTTCGAACTGACGCTCTAAAATACCGTACGTGTATTTCGCTTTTTGCTTTTCAAGTAATTGAATCGCATATTCTGATTTTTTACCACCTCTTCTTTTGGATGGACCGTGTTGACCTGGACCGTAAGCTCTTTTATCAAGAGATTTATCTGGACCAAAAATTGGTTCTAGGAAACGTCGAGCAATTTTCGACTTGGGACCTGTGTATCTTGCCATTTTATATTTATTAGTTAAAGAGAGCTATGAATTAAGGCTTTGTCCTTCGATAGCTTCCCAATGAATTTGGAACTCTTTGATTATTATACTCTTCTCTTTTTCGGTGGACGACAACCGTTGTGTGGCATTGGTGTGATATCCACGATTTCAATCACTTCAATTCCAGCATTGTGTAATGAACGGATTGCAGACTCACGTCCTCCTCCAGGTCCTTTTACAAATACTTTAACTTTACGTAATCCGAAGTCATGAGCTTCTTTCGCACAATCCTCAGCAGCAACTTGTGCAGCATACGGAGTGTTCTTTTTAGAACCACGAAATCCCATTTTACCAGCCGATGACCAAGAAATTACTTGACCAGCGTTGTTTGTCAAAGAAATAATAACATTGTTGAAGGTAGCTTGAATATGCGCTTCACCCAATGCATCTACTTTGACATTTTTCTTCTTCTTTTGATTAGACTTTGCCATCTTATTTATTATTTACTAACTTTTTTCTTGTTCGCAACTGTTTTTCTTCTACCTTTTCTTGTACGAGCGTTGTTCTTCGTTCTCTGACCTCTTAACGGTAAACCAGTTCTGTGACGAATACCTCTGTTACAACCAATATCCATCAAACGTTTGATGTGTAATTGGATCTCAGAACGCAATTGACCTTCCACTTTAATGTTAGTCAATGTTTCACGAATTGCATTCACTTGCTCATCTGTCCAGTCTTGAACTTTGATGTTTTCGTCAATGTCATTCGATTTTAAAATTGTAGATGAAGTACTACGACCAATCCCGAAGATGTATGTTAAACCAATAACACCTCTTTTTTTCTTTGGTAAATCTATCCCTGCTATACGTGCCATAATTCTATACTATTATCCTTGTCTTTGTTTAAGTTTAGGATTCTTTTTATTAATCACGTAAACTCTACCTTTTCTTTTAACGATCTTGCAATCTGCAGAACGTTTTTTTACTGAAGCTCTAACTTTCATTTTCTTTTTTATTTAAAAAGTGTCTATTTATATCTAAAAGTAATACGACCTTTTGATAAATCATAAGGAGACATTTCAACTTTTACCTTATCTCCTGGAAGAATCTTAATGTAAAACATTCTCATCTTACCAGAAATATGTGCTGTAATGATGTGACCGTTTTCTAATTCAACGCGGAACATTGCATTAGAAAGTGCCTCAATGATTACACCATCTTGTTCAATTGATGTTTGCTTAGCCATGCTTAAAATCCAGATAATTCATTCGAAACTCTACGACCTTTAACTTTCGTACCATCCATCAAACCGTCCATGTGTCTGTTTAACAAATAAGTTTCGATTTGTTGAAGTGTATCTAACACCACTGATACCATAATCAGTAGCGAAGTACCTCCGAAGAACATTTCGAAACCTGAAGTTATACCTGCTGCATGCGCAATTGCAGGAATAATAGCGATAATTGCTAAAAAGATAGAACCTGGAAGTGTAATTCTAGACACTAATGAGTCAATGTACTCAGCTGTTTCTTCTCCTGGACGAATCCCTGGGATAAAACCTCCGTTTCTTTTCATGTCATCTGCCATCTTACGAGGGTTAATCATAATAGCAGTGTAGAAAAATGTAAACACGATAATCAATAGCGCTAATAGCAAGTTATATGGAACACCGTACATGTTTGAAAAAGCAGTCTGCCACCAACTTCCAGTTGTAGCTGTTGAATTTGACATCAACATCATTGGAATGGTCACAATTGCCTGAGCAAAAATGATTGGCATTACACCACTTGCATTTACCTTAATTGGCAAGTAACTTCTAGCAGCTTGATCAGCAACGCTTCTTGAACCAACAACTCTCTTGGCCGTATTCATAGGTATCTTTCGAACCCCTTGTACGATTAGAATAGTCGCAAGAACAATCAACATAAAGACGACAATTTCAACCACAATCTTAATCAAATTGCTTTTATTCATTGTAATCTCAGCGATGAAAGCTCCAGGTAAGCTAGCAAGAATACCTACAGTAATCAATAACGAAATACCGTTACCAATACCTCTGTCTGTAATTCTTTCACCTAACCAAACAGCAAACATGGATCCAGCAATCATCAGAACAACAGACTGTATCCACCAAATTGCATCTGCATCAATAGGCAATGCCCCTTTATTACCAACCCATTGAGTTAGATAAGCAGGAGCTTGTAAAGCACAAATTGCAATCGTTAAAATACGCGTGTAGTTGTTGATCTGTTTTCTACCAGACTCACCTTCGTTTTGCATTTTTTGTACAGCTGGGACAGCCATACCCATTAGTTGCATGATAATCGATGCACTAATGTATGGCATAATACCCAACGCCATAATAGAAGCATTGGAAAATCCACCACCTGAAAATAGAGAAAGCAGAGAAGTCAAGGCGTTCGAATCTCCTTGAGCATTAGCAAGCTTTAAAGCTTCATAATTTACTCCTGGAAGAATCACGAATGACCCAATGCGATAAACAAGAATTAGAGAAAGAGTCAAAATGATCCTCTTTCTCAATTCTTCTACTTTCCATATGTTTTTAATATTCTGTATAAACTTCTTCATTTGGAAAAAATGTTGGCAAAGTTAATTAGATTTCTGAACAATTACCACCTTTTGCTTCAATTCCTGCTTTTGCAGTGTCAGAAAACTTGTGAGCGGTAACATTAATCTGTGATTTCAACTCACCACGTCCTAAAACTTTCACTAAATCGTTACGAGAAATGATACCATTATCACGTAAAATTTGAGGTGTAATCTCAGTAATGTTTTTTCTTTCAATTAATGATTGAATAACATCTAGGTTAATTGCTTTGTATTCTACTCGGTTGATATTTTTGAAACCAAACTTAGGAACTCGTCTTTGAAGTGGCATCTGCCCTCCTTCGAATCCTACTTTTTTACTATATCCCGATCTTGACTTTGCTCCTTTGTGTCCTCTTGTTGCAGTTCCACCGTGTCCTGATCCTTGACCACGAGCGATACGTTTTCCCTGCTTAACAGAACCTCTTGCTGGAGTTAAATTATTTAAGTTCATTTTAATTCGATTTAAAGATTCTACTCAACAACTTCTACTAAGTGTTGTACTTTTCTAACCATTCCAAGAATCTGAGGAGTTGCCTCTTTTTCTAAAGTCTGACCTAATTTTTTAAATCCAAGAGCTATAATTGTAGCTTTTTGATCTTCTGGGCGTTTAATAGCGCTTCTTACTTGCTTAATTTTAATTGTAGCCATTTCTGTAATATTAACCGTTAAACACTTTATCCAAACTAATACCACGTTGTTTAGCAACTGCTACTGCGTCTCTCATAGAAGAAAGTGCATTCATTGTCGCTTTAATAACATTGTGTGGGTTTGAAGACCCTTGAGATTTAGCCAATACGTTATGAATACCTGCGCTCTCTAGAACAGCTCTCATCGAACCTCCAGCAATAACACCTGTACCAACACGAGCTGGTTTGAGTAGAATTTCAGCACCACCAAATTTTCCAATTTGAGAGTGAGGAATAGTTCCATGTGCGATTGGAACTTTGATCAAATTCTTTTTTGCATCGTCGATACCTTTTGTAATAGCTTCAGTTACTTCTTTCGCTTTACCAAGTCCGTGTCCAACAATACCATTTTCGTCACCTACAACAACGATTGCTGAGAAACTGAACGTACGACCACCTTTGGTTACTTTCGTTACACGATTCACAGAAACAAGCTTGTCTTTAAGCTCTACGTCTGTAGGTTTTACTCTATTAATATTTTGTGCCATCTCGTTTAAAATTTAAGTCCGCCTTCTCTTGCTGAGTCCGCTAATGATTTTACTCTACCGTGGTACAAATAACCGTTTCTATCGAAAACGACTTTTTCTACCCCAGCCTTAATTGCTTTTTCAGCTACTTCTTTACCTACAATCGCAGCCTGTTCAACTTTGTTAAGTTTCTCAGTTGCTTTGTTATTGTAAGATGAAGATGAAGCTAAAGTAACACCATTTACATCATCAATTAATTGTGCGTAAATTTGTTTGTTACTACGGAAAACCGTCAAACGAGGCAATACAGAAGTACCAGAAATTCTCTTTCTAATTCTTCTTTTAATTTTTGCTCTTCTTTTTAATTTGCTAAATGCCATGATAATTACTAATTATTTTTTACCTGCAGCCTTACCAGCTTTTCTTCTAATTTCTTCACCTACGAATCGAATACCTTTCCCTTTATATGGTTCTGGCTTACGAAGAGAACGAATTTTGGCAGCAACTTGACCAATCAACTGCTTGTCGAATGATTCTAAAGTCACAACTGGAGCTTTACCCTTTTGGGTGTCTGCAGATACCTTAATTTCTGAAGGCAATTCGAAAATTACTGGGTGAGAGAAACCTAGTGACAACTCCAACATTTGTCCTGTTGCAGTAGCACGGTAACCTACACCGATAACTTCCATTGCTTTCTTGTACCCTTCTGAAACACCAACGATCATGTTACTGATCAATGAACGGTATAAACCGTGTTTAGCTCTGTGAGCTGGTGCGTCTGATTCGCGGCTAAAAGTGATTACATTGTCCTCGATGTTCAATGTAACACAAGAATCAATTTCTTGTGTTAACGAACCTTTAGGACCCTTAACGGTAACCGTAGTTCCGTTTAATGTTACTTCTACTCCACTCGGGATCGTAACTGGGGATTTACCTATCCTTGACATTTTTAACTTATGTTATAAATTAATATACGTAGCAGAGAACTTCTCCACCAACATTTTCTCTTCTTGCTTCTTTATCAGTGATAACACCTCTAGAAGTAGAAACGATTGCAATTCCAAGACCATTCAATACACGAGGCATTTCAGAAGCACTGCTATATTTTCTCAAACCTGGACGTGAAGCACGTTCCAATTTTGTGATAGCCGGTACTTTAGTCGACTGATTGTACTTAAGGGCGATCTTAATCACTCCTTGTTTGTCATCTTCTTCGAATTTGTAATTCGTGATGTAACCTTGATCAAAAAGGATGGTAGTCATGGCTCTTTTTACATTAGAGCCAGGAATTTCAACCATTTTCAATTGTGCGCTACTCGCATTACGAATTCGAGTTAAGAAATCTGCTATAGGATCTGTATTCATTGTATTTTCCTAATAAATTACCAACTTGATTTTTTAATACCTGGGATTAAACCAGAAAGAGCCATTTCACGGAAAGTAACCCTAGAAAGTCCAAACTGACGCATGTACCCTCTTGGACGACCTGTTAAACCGCAACGGTTATGTAAACGAACTTTTGATCCGTTTGCAGGCAATTTCTGGATTGCCATCATGGCATCCCATTTTGCATCTTGTACAGCTTGATCTGTACTTGTAGATTTCAAAATAGCTGTAAGTTCTGCTCTTTTAGAAGCATCTCTAGCAACCATTCTTTCTCTTTTGCGCTCACGCGCTTTCATTGATTCCTTAGCCATCTTCTTATTTTTTTATGAATGGAAAACCAAAAGCAGACAACAAAGCTAATCCTTCTTCGTCACTATCTGCAGTTGTTACAAAAGTAATATCCATACCCATGATACGGCTTACTTTATCGATATCAATTTCTGGGAAGATGATGTGTTCTTTAACTCCCAAGTTGAAGTTACCTCTTCCGTCAAATCCTTTAGGACTGATTCCTCTGAAGTCTCTTGTTCTTGGTAAAGAAACAGCAATGAAACGATCTAAAAAGTCGTACATTCTCTCACCTCTCAACGTAACTTTTGTACCGATTGGCATTCCTTTACGAAGTTTAAAGTTAGAAACGTCTTTCTTAGAAAGCGTTGCAACTGCTTTTTGTCCAGTAATTTTGGATAAATCCCCAACTGCATTGTCAACTAACTTTTTATCGGCAACTGCGTCACCAATACCTTGGCTTAACACAATCTTCTCTAATTTAGGTACACGCATTACGGTTTTGTACCCAAATTGTTCTGTAAGTGCTGGAATTACTTCCTGCACATACATTTCCTTTAGTCTTGGCGTATATTTCATTATTTAATATCCTCTCCGGACTTTTTAGAGTAACGTACTAGTTTACCAGCGTCGTTCAATTTTCTTCCTACACGAGATGCAGTACCGTTTTGAACAACCATAAGATTAGAAATGTGGATACCACTTTCCTTTTCGACAATTCCACCTTGTGGATCAGAAGCGCTTGGCTTAGTATGTCTTTTGATCATGTTCTGACCTTCAACAACCGCACGTTCTTTCTTTTTGTCTATTACAAGAATTTTTCCCTCTTGTCCTCGAGAATTACCGCTAAGTACCTTAACAGTGTCTCCAACTTTAATGTGTAATTTCTTTTGCATGACTTACAATTTTTAAAGTACTTCAGGAGCAAGAGAAACAATCTTCATATAATTGTTCTCACGAAGCTCACGAGCAACCGGGCCAAAGATTCTTGTTCCTCTCATCTCACCTGCAGCGTTTAATATAACTACTGCATTGTCATCAAATCGGATGTATGAACCGTCAGCACGACGTACCTCTTTTTTTGTTCTTACTACCACAGCCTTGGCTACCTGACCTTTCTTAACGGCACCAGAGGGCATTGCGCTCTTTACAGCAACGACGATTTTATCTCCCACTGAAGCGTAACGACGTTTTGTTCCACCTAATACGCGGATACATAACACAGTTTTCGCTCCCGAGTTATCGGCTACTGAAAGTCTTGATTCTTGTTGTATCATTATTTAATGATTATTTAGCTCTTTCAACTATTTCTACTAATCTCCAATTCTTGCTTTTAGACAAGGGTCTTGTTTCCATAATGAGAACTGTATCACCTTCGTTACAGTCATTCTTCTCATCGTGGGCTACAAATTTAGTAGTTTTTTTGACGAATTTACCATATTTAGGATGTTTTACTTTTCTTTCTACAGAAACAACGATGGATTTCTCCATTTTATCGCTGGTAACAACACCCACTCTTTCTTTTCTTAAATTACGCTTTTCCATACGAAGCTAATTGAGATTATGCAGTCTGTGCCTGCGTTACGCGTTTTCCTAACTCGGTTTTCATACGTGCAATAGACTTTCTAATTGCACGAATTTGCATCGGATTTTCCATTGGAGTTACACTGTGAGAAATTTTCATTTTTAACAATTGATCCTCTGTAGAAGTGATGCGAATTTTCAAGTCTTCTAATGAAAGCTTGTTGATTTCTTCTTGTTTCATCTTTTTAACTATTTACCTGGTATAACATAATCATTGCGGACAATGAATTTACATTTAACAGGAAGTTTTTGTGCTGCCAGACGCAATGCTTCTTTTGCAACTTCGTAAGAAACTCCATCAGCTTCAAACATTATGCGACCTGGTTTAACTACTGCAACCCAGTGGCTCGGAGCTCCTTTACCCTTACCCATCCTTACCTCTGCAGGCTTAGATGTAACTGGTTTGTCTGGGAAAATTCTAATCCATACCTGACCTTCACGTTTCATGTATCGAGTAACGGCGATACGAGAAGCTTCAATCTGGCGAGAAGTAATCCAAGCTGGCTCTAGGGTCTTAAGACCAAAAGATCCGAAAGCAATGGTTGAACCTCTTTCGGCCTCACCTCTATTTCTTCCCTTCTGTACCCTTCTGAATTTAGTTCTTTTTGGCTGTAACATTTTTCGAAAATTTTAATGTATCAATTACTTCTTTTTTCTTTTTGCACCTGCATGTCCACCTGGCTTACGATTTCCTGATGGTGCACCGCCTTGTCCTTTACCAGAACCAGCTGACATTCCGATGTTCGGAGATAAATCTCTTTTACCGAAAACTTCACCTTTACAAATCCATACCTTGATACCGATACGACCGTAAGTCGTGTGTGCTTCGCTGATCGCGTAATCGATGTCTGCTCTGAACGTATGTAACGGAGTACGTCCATCTTTGTACATCTCATTACGTGCCATTTCAGCACCATTAAGACGACCAGAAATCTTTACTTTGATCCCCTCTGCACCCATTCTCATCGTAGAACCAATTGACATTTTGATTGCACGGCGAAAAGAAATACGAGCTTCAATTTGACGAGCGATTCCATCAGCCACTAAACGAGCATCCAATTCTGGACGTTTGATCTCGAAAATGTTGATTTGAATCTCTTTTTTCGTCAATTTTTTTAATTCTTCTTTTAGTTTGTCAACCTCTTGACCACCTTTACCGATAATAACACCCGGACGAGCCGTGTTGATAGTAACTGTAACAAGTTTAAGCGTTCTCTCGATAATGATCTTAGAGATACTTGCTCTGGATAAACGAGCAGAAAGATATTTACGGATTTTGTCGTCTTCAACGATTTTATCCTTGTAATCTTTTCCTCCGTACCAGTTAGAGTCCCATCCGTGGATGAAACCCAATCTATTTCCTATTGGATTCGTTTTTTGTCCCATGTTTACTTATTTAGTACCGTCTACAATGATGGTTACGTGGTTCGATCTTTTTCTAACTCTGTGTGCTCTACCTTGAGGTGCAGTTTGAATACGTTTCATCATTGCAGCACTATCAACTTGGATAGATTTAACAACTAATTTTTCGTCTTCAATACTTTTACCTTCGTTTTTAAGTTCCCAGTTAGCAATTGCTGAACGCAATAACTTCTCTAAACTTTTTGAAGCAAACTTTGAATTGTGTTGTAATATATTTAAGGCTTTATTGACGTCAACTCCACGAACAAGATCAGCAACTAATCTCATTTTACGAGGAGCAATCGGAGAAGCTTTCAAACTTGCAATTGCAATTTGACCTTTCTCGTCTTTCATCTTCTCAGCTCTTATTCTTTTTCTAGCGCCCATGTCACTATAAATTTTAAAAACTATCTTTTCTTATTTTTTTTATCAGAACCGTGACCACGGAAGTTACGCGTTGGAGAAAATTCACCCAATTTGTGACCTACCATGTTTTCAGTTGCGAAAACAGGAATAAACTTATTCCCATTGTGAACAGCGATTGTCAAACCTACCATATCTGGTGTGATTGTTGACGCACGTGACCAAGTTTTGATCACCGCTTTGCTGTTTGAAGCTTGAGCTTCGTCCACACGCTTACTTAGCTTGTAATGGATAAACGGCGGTTTTTTTAACGATCTACTCATACCTTATTTTTTCTTTTTATCAATGATATACTTATCAGAATACTTGGTCTTAGAACGTGTTTTGTATCCTTTAGCAGGAATACCATTACGTGATCTTGGATGACCACCGGCACTCTTACCTTCACCACCACCCATTGGGTGATCGACTGGATTCATTACTACAGCACGTACTCTTGAGCGACGTCCTAACCATCTCGTACGTCCAGCTTTACCAGAAACGTTCAAACTGTGTTGTGAGTTTGATACAGAACCGATAGTTGCTAAACAAGTAACCAAAATCATACGCGTTTCGCCTGAAGGCAATTTGATAATCGCATAACGACCATCACGTGCATTCAGCTGTGCGTAAGTACCTGCTCCACGAGCAATAGCACCTCCTTTTCCAGGTTTCAACTCAATGTTATGAATTACAGTTCCCAAAGGAATGTCACTCAAGTACATTGCGTGTCCTACATTCGGTAACGCATTTTTACCAGAAACAACCACATCTCCAACGTTCAATCCTTCAGGAGCAATGATGTATCTTTTCTCACCATCAGCGTACCACAATAAAGCGATACGTGCTGTGCGATTAGGGTCATACTCAATCGTTTTGACAGTTGCAGGTACATCCTGTTTGTCTCTCTTGAAATCAATGATACGGTATCTTTGTTTATGTCCACCACCAATATAGCGCATGGTCATTCTACCGTCATTGTTTCGACCACCAGATTTAGAGATACCTTCCGTCAAACTCTTTTCAGGTGTGCTGGTTGTAATCTCTTTGTAATCACTGATGATTTTGTGTCTTTGCCCTGGAGTTGTAGGCTTGAATTTTTTAAGACTCATTCTTTTTTAATTAAATGTTATTAAACAAATCAATCGTTTCTCCATCTGCAACTGTAACAATTGCCTTTTTCCAAGGGTTGTTTGGTTGCACAACGATACCTCTGTTTGTTTGTTTCACAGAGGATTTACCACCGCCATATGTCATTGTGTGAACTTTCGTGATCGAAACTCCATACATTTTCTCGACAGCTTTTTTTATTTCAATCTTATTAGCGCTTCTTGCTACTTCGAAAGTAAAACGGTTACGAGTTTCACTCGCAGCAGTTGCTTTCTCAGTAATTAAAGGCTTTCTGATAATAATATTCATAACTACTAGTTTAGAATCTTTTCAATTACTTCTATTGAACTTTCAGCTAAAACGATTTTCTTAGCGTTCAATACATCATATGTGTTTACGGAATCAGCCGTAACTACCTTAACACGTTTCAAGTTTCTAGACGACAAATATACGCTATCATTTTGAGAACCCAAAATCAATAATACTTTATCATTTGATAACTCAAGTTTTGATAAAAGATTAATGAAATCTTGTGTTTTGATACTGTCAAATTTTGGATCTTCCAAAACCAAGATCGATTCAGATTTTGCTTTGTAAGCAAACGCTGATGCACGAGCTAAACGTTTTGTTTTGATGTTCAATTTGAAGTGGTAATCACGTGGACGAGGACCGAAAATACGACCTCCACCTACTCTCGTACCAGACTTGATACTACCAGCACGTGCGCCACCTGTTCCTTTTTGTTTTTTAATTTTTCTAGTTGATCCAGAAATCTCAGCTCTTTCTTTCGCCTTGTGTGTACCTTGGCGACGATTAGCTAAGTGTTGCTTTACATCTAAATAAATTGCATGATCGTTTGGTTCAATACCAAAGATTGCATCCGAAAGAGTTACTTTTTTAGAAGTAGCTTTTCCTGTTTGGTCAAATACTTTAACTTCCATCTTATTTCTCTATTATTACGATTGAACCTTTAGCACCAGGAATTGATCCCTTTACCACGATTAAGTTTTTGTCTTTCAAAACTTTCAAAACTTCCAAGTTTTCGATCATTACACGAGCATTACCCATTTGTCCGGCCATTTTCTTGCCTTTAAATACGCGTGCTGGTGTAGAAGCTGCTCCGATAGAACCTGGTGCTCTTCGCATGCTCTGTTGACCATGTGAAGTTTCAGATCCACCAAAACCGTGTCTTCTAACAACACCTTGGAAACCTTTTCCTTTTGAAGTACCTACTACATCAACGTATTCACCTTCTTCGAAGATATCAACGTTAACTACGTCTCCTAAGCTTAATCCTTCAAAATCTTTAAACTCAACAACACTACTTTTAGGTGTTGTGTTTGCTTTTTTGAAGTGACCTTTCAACGCGTTTGGTGTATTGTTTACTTTACGCTCACCAAAACCCAATTGAACTGCTTCGTAACCGTCTCTGTCTTGTGTCTTTAACTGTGTAACGACACAAGGACCTGCTTCTATCACTGTGCATGGTGTTGCCTTACCCTCGGCACTGTAGATGCTAGTCATTCCGACTTTCCTACCAATAATTCCTGGCATACTTTATTTATTATTAATTAAACTTTAATTTCAACGTCAACTCCACTAGGAAGTTCAAGACGCATTAGTGCATCAACTGTTTTTGAAGATGAACTGTAGATATCCAATAATCTCTTATAAGAACACAATTCAAATTGCTCACGCGCTTTTTTGTTAACGTGTGGAGACTTCAATACAGTGTAGATTCTTTTGTGTGTTGGCAATGGAATTGGTCCACTTACAACAGCACCGGTAGCTTTCACCGTTTTCACTATTTTCTCAGCCGATTTGTCCACTAAGTTGTGGTCATACGACTTCAATTTAATTCTTATTTTTTGGCTCATTTCCTAAACTAATTATGCGTTTACTTTCCCGTTAACTTTAGCTACAACTGCAGCTGCAACGTTTGATGGTGCTTCAGCGAAGTGTGAGAATTCCATAGTAGAACTTGCACGACCTGAAGACAATGTTCGTAACTGTGTTACATAACCAAACATTTCAGACAATGGAACATCCGCTTTAACAACTTTTGATCCTGCTCTGTCATCCATTCCTCTCATCATACCACGACGACGGTTTAAGTCACCAACGATATCACCCATGTTTTCTTCTGGAGTTAATACCTCCAATTTCATAATAGGCTCTAAAAGTACTGGGTTACATTTTTTCAATGCTTCACGGTACGCCATTTTTGCAGCAACTTCGAAAGATAAAGAATCTGAATCGACAGCGTGGAAAGAACCATCTAACAATTCAACTTTGTATGCATCCATCGGATATCCGGCTAATACACCATTTTTCATTGAATCTTTAAATCCTTTTTCAACAGAAGGAATAAATTCTCTTGGAATGTTACCACCTTTAATAGAGTTGATAAATTCAAGTCCTGTTTTTAATGGATCTTCTTGTGGAGAAATTCTCACTAAAATATCAGCAAATTTACCACGACCACCTGATTGTTTTTTGTAAACTTCACGGTGTTCAATTCCTGAATTAATTGCCTCACGATAAGATACTTGAGGTGCACCTTGGTTAACCTCAACTTTAAATTCTCTTTTTAATCGATCTACAATAATCTCTAAGTGAAGCTCACCCATCCCTTCAATAATCGTTTGACCAGTTTCGTGATCAGATTTTACTTTGAAAGTAGGATCTTCTTCAGATAATTTATTCAATCCAATAGATAGTCTATCTGTATCTGCTTGTGTTTTTGGCTCAATTGCCAATCCAATAACTGGATCTGGGAAGTCCATAGATTCCAAAACAATTGGGAAACCTTCAGCACAAAGTGTATCACCTGTACGAATGTCTTTAAATCCAACAACTGCTGCGATATCTCCTGCTAACAACTCATCAATTTGATTTTGTTTGTTTGCATGCATTTGGAAAATACGAGAAATACGTTCTTTATTTCCAGAACGCGTATTGTGAACATAAGAACCAGCAGGAAGTTTTCCTGAATAAGCTCGTACGAAACATAAACGTCCAACGAAAGGATCTGTCGCAATTTTGAAAGCTAAACCAGCAAACGGTCCATCAACAGAAGGTTGACGTTCAGCAGGCTCATCTGTTCTTGGGTCAATTCCTTCAATTGCTCCATTATCTAAAGGAGATGGTAAAATCGCCATTACATAATCTAACAATGCTTGAACTCCTTTGTTTTTGAAAGAAGAACCACATAACATAGGAACGATTTTTCCAGAAATAGTAGCAGCACGTAATGCAACTAAAATTTCGTCTTCTGTAATTGAAGTAGGGTCTTCGAAGTATTTTTCCATCAAAGTTTCAGTCTCGTCAAACTCAGCAACTGCTTCTAACAACTTCTCTCTGTATTCATTACACTCCTCCAACATATCCTCTGGAATTGGAACTTCTCTAAAGGTTAAACCTTTGTCTTTTTCATTCCAAACAATTGCTTTCCATGCTACTAAATCAACCACTCCTTCGAAAGCATCTTCAGCTCCGATTGGCAATTGAAGTGCAATAGCAGTACTTCCTAACATGTCCTTTACTTGACGACAAACATTTAAAAAGTCTGCACCAGAACGGTCCATTTTGTTAACGAAACCTAATCTTGGAACATTGTAATTGTTTGCTAATCTCCAGTTTGTTTCTGATTGTGGCTCAACACCATCAACAGCAGAAAAAAGGAAAACTAAACCATCCAATACTCTTAAAGAACGATTCACCTCAACTGTAAAGTCAACGTGTCCAGGAGTATCAATGATATTCACATGATATCTATCGTTTCTATAATTCCAATCAACAGTTACAGCAGCAGAAGTAATTGTAATACCTCTTTCTTGCTCTTGTTCCATCCAATCGGTAGTAGCACCACCTTCGTGAGTTTCACCTAACTTATGATTTACACCAGAAAAGAACAAGATACGTTCAGTAGTCGTTGTTTTACCAGCATCAATATGTGCTGCAATTCCGATGTTACGGGTATATTTAAGATCTCTAGCCATACCGATTAAAATCTAAAGTGTGAGAACGCTTTGTTAGCTTCAGCCATACGCAACGTATCTTCTTTCTTTTTGTAAGCTGCACCTTCTTCTTTCGAAGCTGCGATAATTTCAGAAGCTAATTTTCCAGCCATTGATTTTTCGTTTCTCTTACGAGAGTATCCGATTAACCATTTCATAGCTAGAGATTCTTTTCTTTCCTCTCTTACTGGCGTTGGAATTTGGAACGTTGCTCCACCTACACGGCGGCTACGAACTTCAACACTTGGTGTCACATTTTCCAATGCTTTTTTCCAAGCTTCTAACCCTGTTGTTTCTTCTAACTTAGTATCTACGATCTCTAAAGCATCGTAAAATATTTTGAACGCTAAGTTTTTCTTCCCGTCATACATCAAGTTGTTAACGAATTTCGTTACTTGAACATCATTGAACTTTGGATCCGGGAGGATGGGGTTCTTTTTGGCTTTTTTTCTTCTCATTACTCGAAAGCTTTAAAATTATTTTTTCACTTTTGGTTTCTTCGTTCCGTACTTAGAACGGCGCTGAGTTCTACCCTCTACTCCAGCTGTATCTTCTGCTCCTCGCACGATGTGGTATCTAACCCCTGGAAGGTCTTTTACTCTTCCTCCTCGTACAAGCACCAAAGAGTGCTCTTGTAAATTGTGTCCTTCACCTCCGATGTAAGCATTAACTTCCTTACCGTTTGTGAGACGTACCCTCGCTACTTTTCTCATAGCTGAGTTCGGCTTTTTAGGAGTAGTGGTGTAAACCCTTACACATACCCCTTTGCGCTGCGGGCAAGAGTCTAGAGCAGCTGATTTGCTTTTCCTAACTGGTGCCGTGCGACCTTTGCGAACTAATTGTTGAATAGTTGGCATACTGATTTCTCCGTGTTTTGTAAATAAATAAACTGCCTAAAACATACTTTAGGGGGTGCAAATATAGTCAATTAATTTTAAATACCAAGCACTTAGGTGAAAAAAATGGAGTTTTTGCACAAATAAATGTTCATATTGGGTTTCATCCCGAGAATGATTAACTTAACATTTGAATATCAATGTTTTAACTGATGTGTTAAATTAATAAAAGTAGTAAATAAGTGGAAATTTAAAAAAGTGCCAAAAAATGATTTTACAGCTGGTTTTTTAATTTTTAAAGATAGAAAATTGAATGTTATTTGATTTTTTGTTTCAAATTTGAGTCAAAATTCTATCGAGAATTGAATTAATAATTGATTTTTCACTCGAATTTTCACTTAAAAACGAATGAAAAATCAATTATTGGTCTTATATTAATTCGCTTTTTTCTTCAAATTTGATTCCGTATTCTTCCAATTCGTCCAAAATTGGATCGTAAATACTTTTCAAAACAGGAAGGTGAACTCCTTTTAATTGGATGATTCCTGTCAACATCATCTTCGCACAAATGGCTACCGGGAGACCAACTGTGTTACTCATTGCGGTATAGGTTTGATCTTCTCCAATGCTTACCATGGAAGACGTAATGCGCTCACGTTTACCGTTTAGCTCACTCACAAACTCGTGAAACATTACCAACATGTCTTTGTCGCCTTTGTCTAACTTCCACTTCTTAATAAGTATGCTTTCAAGCAATTGCGCAGGAGAAGCGTTCGGAATACCAAACGGCTCATCGTTCTCAAACATCCCCAACCATTCAAACTTTTGGTACATTTCCTCGTCCTCAAAGGTGAAATACTTCCGAAGTTTATTCTCTACTGAAGTCACTTCTTTAAAGGGCAAGAACGAGTTTAAGAATGTACGTGGCGTTAGACCTTCAGACTTCTCCATCTTGTAGGAATCATCTGTCATACCGAGTTGTACGAAAACATTCCAAGCTTTTGAAAAACCAACTCTTCGAAGTGTACCTCTATATATGGTAGGAATATTGTCCAATCCGTATATCGAACGATAAGACAATGAATCTCTGTTAGCATAGCCCTCGAAAGCGCCATAACCTTCGATTTCCATCACGTCTAGGCGTTGGAATAATCTTCCGTAGGGAATGTATTTATATTGATTTTCTTCCACGAAGCAAGCAGCACTACCTTGACCAGCAACGACAACGTTACGCGGATTCCAAGTGAACTTGTAATTCCAAGGATTGTTATCATTCTCTGGAGCTATTAATCCACCGCAAAATGATTTGAAACTGTGAATCGATGCATCTTTTGCGCGAATGTGATCTAGAACACGACAAGCACTCATGTGGTCAATTCCTGGATCTACACCAATTTCATTCATGATTAAAATACCAGCTTTTCTCGCCTCAGCATCTAATGCACGCATTTCAGTCGAAATGTATGAAGGTGTAATTAAACTCGTTTTATATGCGATGCAATCTTTTGCAATCTCAACGTGGAAACGCGCAGGAAGCATACTGATGACGATATCTGCTTTTTCAATCTCTGGTCTTCTTTCCTCGGGGTCCAAAGCATTGAATGATAAAGCCACGCCATTTGGGTGATTGCTCACTTTTTGTTTCGCTAACTCAATACTTTGGTCGTCAACACGAACTTGCCATTCGTTTTCTACCGAGTGTTTGAGAAGGTATCTGATTAATGAAGAACTGGAGAGTCCTGCTCCTAATACTAATATAGTTTGCATCTATTTTTATTGTAATGAAATGCGAAGTTATAAAGTTTTAAAAGAGAAGGAAATGTTTTTGAACTTATTTAAGGTTAAATGTGTGTTAATTCAAGAATGACAAAAACCAGAACTTTAAAGCCTAAACAAAAACCTTGACCTCTCTTCATTAAAGAAGAATTAATCGAATAAATTAAATGCTGCGTTTTTTAGCAGTGATTTTTACTTCTTTATTTTTGCCGCAGGAAAACAGAATAATAAGTGCGAATAGTAAAATTGTCCTGTTTTTCATTTTAATCCGACTTTAGTTTGACCTTTCAAATCTGTTAATACTCAATATTCCAAACGTGTGTTCCCCCTTCGGTGACGTAAATGCTATCTGCAAAGGGTGTTGATATAGCATTTCTTGTAATTAACCCTTTTACTATATACCAACCCATAGGAACTTCAGCAATGCTACCCTCTACAGTTTCACAACCTAAATATGTAGCCTGTGATAAATTTTGATATAAATCTTGCTTGAAATAATACCTATTTACAGTTAATTTGTCATTCTCGTCATAACAATCTATATTTATAAAATTTCTTTTGTACTTCCCTTTTGGGAACAAGAGAAATTCAAAATAAGTTCCGTTATATTCTTGTCCTGCTGGACTTACCTGAGCATCAACAAGTAAATACTTTTTGTCATCAAAATAGTATTGAATAGTGTACTCTTTTGACTTCCGAAACCGCTTTTCTATCATAAAGTAACCATTATTATCACTTGTCGTCTCAAAGATGGTTTTGGTACCACATCCATCATAACCCAAACATTTTTTTGGTTTGGTAACAACTACTTTAATACCTGCAATGCCCGTATTTGTTACTGGATTTATGATTCTTCCCTTCATGGTTGTTTTTTTTCCACAGGAAAACAGAATGGTAAGTACGATAATTATAATTGTCCAATTTTTCATTTTAATCCGACTTTAGTTTGACCAATTGTTTCTGTGTTATTTTTTACACGTAAGATATAAGCACGTTTTACAGTTGTGACATTAAATGTAAAACTATAATTTGACATTTCGAACCGTTTAACAAATGAATTTTCAAATTCAAATTTAAATTCAAGAAATTTAGCTTAAATATAAGGGTTTGCTTGTAAGGATGATAGAAAACTGTAAACTCGAACAAATAGTTGATTTTAAAAAAAATTTCACATCACGAGCGTGATAGAAATCCACGAAAATTCAAATCGTATGCTTTGTTTTCTCAATCAAATTCGCTAAAAATTCTCTCGCTCTAAAAAGTTGTGCTTTTACGGTACCCAAAGGAAGGTCTAAGGTTTCTGCTATTTCTTCGTAGGACAATTCTTCAAAATAACGCAATTCAACCAATTCACGGTAACGTGGTTTTAGCTTGGTAACTAAGTCCCGCATCAGTTTCACTTTTTGTCCGTGAATAATTACCTCTTCTGGATTTTGTGTCTGCGAATGTGCGTCAAAATAGATTACCTCACCATCACTTCTCATGTAACCCGTATCGAGCGAAGTAACCTTTACGCGTTTCTTGCGAATGAAGTCGATGCAATTGTTAGATGCTATTTTAAAGAGCCACGTACTGAATGCAAAATTAGGTGCGTATTGGTCGATTCTACTGAATGCTTTTCCAAAGGCCTCTATGGTTAAATCATCTGCGTCATCTGCATTCTTAACCATTTTATACATCGTAAAATAAACTGAATCTCGGTAACGATCCATTAATTCACCAAAAGCAGCTTGACTTCCACCTTTAGCGGCTTCCACTAATCGAAGATCAATTTTTGCTTTATCTGATAAATTTTCACCTATTTCCATTTCGAATTGGTAGATTTTTCTGTTGTATAAAACAACGTCGGTATTAATATGGCATAAAACAAATCCAAGAAAGGAAGTAATAAAATAAAACTATTCGCTTTTAATTTCACCAAACATCTTCCTTGAATCCACCATTTGATTGCCACAACAAATCCAAAACAAGATAAGGTTAACCATCTGTATTCTGAATCAAACATCAAAATAACAAAGGAAATCCAGAACATCAACAAGGTCAATGGATAGATTCCTAACAGCACTTTATTCATAACTTTGTAACGCTCAGAAGTAGAATAGTGTCTCGACTTTTGTTGAATCCAAGACTTCCACGTCGTCTTCGCTTCCGAATAGCAAAAAGATTCAGGCTCCAATTGAATGGCATAATTGTTATTCTTTGCTGTTTCTTGGATAAATAAATCATCATCGCCAGATAAAATGGAATAATGCGACTTAAATCCTTTTACACTGTTGAACAATTCTTTGGTATACGCCAAATTACGACCAACACCCATGTAAGGCATTTTGGCTAAAGCGAAAGAAAAATAATTCAAAGCGATAAAGATTGTATCAAAACGAATGATTTTATTTAAAAATCCTTTTTCTTCTTGATACGGTCCAAAACCCAAAACGATGCTTTTCTTGTCCGTAAACTTCTCTACCATTTTCTGAAGCCAAAGATTACTTTTCGGTAAACAATCCGCATCGGTAAAAACAAGGTGTTCATATTTAGCAGCTTTTACGCCCAATGTTATTGGCAGTTTTTTACCGGTCAACAAATGCTGATTCTTCTCAACATTTACGACTTTCAAATAACTGTATTCCATTTGAAAAGCATTTAGCAGGTAATTTGAATCATCTACTGATTGATGGTTTACAACAATCACTTCGTACTCCGGATAATTTTGCTCCAAGATAATTGGAAGGTTCTTAAATAAATTATCAGACTCATTCCGAGCAGCAATAATAATAGACACAGGATGCATTTCGGTATTCACAGGTTGTTTGTCTGTTTTGTTAAAAGCCAACCTTGCGTGAATTATCAAAACATACAAAAGTTGTATGAACGCAAACACTGCGAAGGCAACAAATAAATAGAAAACAAGGCTTAAATCAAAATCGGGGATAAATTCCATTATACAAATAACATTTGTGCAAAGATGAGACACTTCCGCAAATACAATTATCTTTGCGTGTTTTATTTTTCAACAAAGATATGCACTTCGATTTACAACATACAGATAACAGAACAAATGCACGTGCGGGAGTACTGCATACAGATCACGGAATCATTGAAACTCCGATGTTTATGCCGGTTGGTACCGCAGGAACCGTAAAAGGTGTTCACCAACATGAATTGGTCAATGATATTCAAGCTCAAATTATTTTAGGAAATACCTATCATTTATACCTTCGTCCTGGCTTGGAAGTGTTGGAAGGTGCTGGCGGTTTACACAAATTTATGAATTGGGATGGTCCAATTTTGACAGATTCAGGCGGATATCAAGTATATTCACTTTCTGATGCACGTAAAATTACGGAGAAAGGTGTGAAATTTAAATCGGTTTACGATGGTAGTTATCACTTCTTCTCGCCAGAAGTTGCGATTGATATTCAACGTACAATCGGTGGTGATATCATCATGGCTTTTGATGAGTGTACGCCATACCCATGCGATTATCATTATGCGAAACGTTCCATGGACATGACGCACCGTTGGTTGAAAAGATGTTTTGAACAAATGGACAGAACGGAGTCTAAATATGGTTTCGACCAAGCTTTATTTCCAATTGTACAAGGAAGTGTTTACAAAGATTTGAGAGCAAAATCAGCAGAAACAATTGCAGCTTACGACAGTGTTGGAAATGCAATCGGTGGTTTATCAGTAGGAGAACCAGATGACGATTTGTACAGCATGACGGATTTGGTTTGTGGAATCTTGCCAAAAGAAAAACCACGTTATTTAATGGGCGTTGGAACACCAATCAACTTGTTGGAATGTGTTGCTATGGGTATTGATATGTTTGACTGCGTGATGCCATCTCGGAATGCACGTCACGGAATGTTGTTTACTTCTGAAGGAACCATCAACATTAAAAATGAAAAATGGGAAAAAGATTATTCCATGTTAGATCCAAACGGCACGACTTATGTGGATAGTTTCTACACAAAATCCTATTTACGTCACTTGATCAAATCAAAAGAAAATTTAGGAATCCAAATTGCGACCATTCACAACCTTGGTTTCTATGTATCTTTGATGAAAGAAGCAAGAAAACGTATCTTGGACGGAACTTTCAGTGAATGGAAAGAAATTCAAGTAAAAAAACTAAAAACGAGGTTGTAATAAATGCTTAAAAAGTTTGATATATACATCATTAAAAAATTCCTAACAACCTTCTTTTTCATGTTGGGAATCATCATGCTTCTGGCGATGGTGTTTGATATATCAGAAAAATTAAGTGAACTAATTGGAAACAAAGCACCCGTAAAGGCAATTATTTTCGATTACTACCTCAACTTTTTAGTTTTCTACGGAAACACCTTTTCGTCGATGATCATTTTCGTTTCTGTCATTTGGTTCACAGCGAAAATGGCGCAAGATTCTGAAATCATCCCGATGATGTTTAGCGGAAGACCTTTTACACGCATCATGCGACCGTACATGATTGCTGCTACATTCTTGATGCTGATTTCATTAATCCTCAATCATTTCATCGTACCTCTTTCCAATCAAAAGCGACTGGATTTTGAGGAGCGCTTTTATCGTGATCGGATTTACGTTGAAAACTTCCATGCTGAATTTCCAGGAAATCAATACGTGTATTTTGACAATTACGCCAGTGACAATGATGTAGTTTTTGGTTTGAAAATCGAAAACTGGTCGAAAGACGGAAAAGTAGTTTCGTATCTATCAGCAACTTCAGCAACCAATAAACCCGGAACAAAAAAGTGGACCATCAATGATTATTATGTTCGAAAGATTCATTCCAATGGAGATAAAAACGAAGCAATTCAAGATCTAATAATCGCTGGAGATAAAAAAGACACCAGTTTTCAATTCCAAATAGAAGAACTTGCAATTCGAGATAATCGGTCAGAAACGATGAGTTATTCAGAACTGAAAGAGTTCATTGCAAAAGAAAAAGCGAAAGGTTCAGGAAGTGTTCCGATGTACGAAATTGAATTGTACAGAAGAACTTCGTACCCGTTTGCAACGTATGTGCTCACGCTGATTGGTGTGGCAGTTTCCAGTAAAAAAACACGTGGAGGAATCGGTGCCAACATCGCCGTCGGACTGGGATTTGTATTTATCTATATCTTTGCAATGAAAGTAACCACCGTAGCAGCAATTAATGTTGGTTTATCAACACAGCTGGCGGTCTGGATTCCGAATATATTGTTCGGGATTGTTGGTTTGTATTTATATAAAATTGCTCCAAAATAGAAATTCAAGCATGTTGTATTTAAAATTAAAGTCTGCTCTCCTACTACTTCCTTGCCTTTTCATTTTCAACGAAGGACAAACGCAAGTTGTGAATATTGAAAACAAACGAATATATGACGATACTTCTGGTTGGAGTGGAACCGTAGAAGCTTCCTTTTCAGCGCAACAAACCAAAGACCTCTTATTTGCATTGAATTTCAAACATCTGATTCAATATAAAACAAGAAAGCACTATTACCTCGTGATGAGTGATTTGCGTTATTCTGGAGGTAGAATCGTCTATGCTAACTCAGGAATGGCGCATGCTCGGTATGCTTATCGCATTAAAAATGGTCCGTGGAAATGGGAAAGTTATTCGCAAGTTCAGTACAATCAATTGCTTTTACAAAAACTTAGAACCTTAGTTGGTACAGGTTTGAGATGGAAGTTTTACGATCAAAAAGAGAGTAAATTTTTTGCGGGATCTTCTGTGTTTTTTGAGTACGAAGAAATTCAGCGAGACCCCACAAATACCTACAACAACACGTTTCGATGGAGTAATTACTTGTCTTGGTTTATCAATCGTCCCACCTATTCATTCACGGCAGCAACCTATTATCAACCCAGTTTAGCAGACTTTAAAGACTTTCGAATTTCAGGTCAATACACGTATTTATTTAAAATGAAAAAACGGGTTGATTTTAAATTTGAGTTAACCGGTTTTTACGATTCAAGACCTCCTGAGACGGTTCGCGACTTTACTTTCAGCAGTACATTTGGAATTGTCTTAAGACTGAAATAGCCTTCTTTTAACAGAATAAAAATACATAACTCCTTGATTCTAATTTCATAATAATCCTTAAAATATTCACGAGCCGATTCTAATTTCAATAACTTGCCTGATAAATTAATACGAATCTAATCAGCAAACAATATGAAAATTTCAGGAATTATAATCGGAATCGGAATACTCAGTTTAACCGCATGTAGTCCGAAATACTACGTTTCAAACACACAAAATGTACCTTTACTTTCAGAAAAAGGTGAGATTGATTTAACCTTGGCTGGAAGTGGTGAGAAAGTAGAGTTTCAGGGCGCTTACGCTGTAACTGAACATCTTGGTTTAAAAGCCAATGGTGGATTATTCATCCCAGCTAATTTAGACAATGGAAATGGAGGTTCTGGAAAGTTCATCGAATTAGGTGCTGGATATTTCACGAAAATCAATCAATCCGAAAATTGGATTTTTGAAACCTACGGAATTGTAGGAATTGGATCGATGGAAAATCACTTACCATCCACATTAACAGACTATCCTACTTCAACAGGAAAAATAGCTGCCAATCTTCTCAGAATTGGAATCCAACCCAACATTGGCTACAAAACAGACTATTTTACCATAGCATTATCCTCCCGATTTGTACATCTTTCCTACGATAAAATAAATGGAGATTTGTATTTTGACAACAAACAACAAACCGATTATCTGCGAGATCATGCGTCAAACATCTTGATAGAACCAGCATTAACAATCAAAGGAGGGTTTGAGAGAATCAAATTACAATTGCAATATGGTTACAGTTTTAATGTAACGGATATCAATTTTAGACAGGAACAACCGTTTGTATCTTTGGGATTAAACTTTAAGTTTCGTTAACGCGATTGCAAAGTATCTTGCTATAGGTTTCTTATTTCTTTTCCCAATCCCCTCTTGATTTGGCAAATCGTTTGATCAATGCCATGATGAAAAGAATGACAGAAACCAATGCAAATGATTTTCCTGCAAAGTCTCCAAATTTGGTGTAAAACGTTTTGTTTGAATTGCGTTTCAGCGTTTCTTTCATGCTTGTTTTTACCCAATAATCGGAAGCTTGAAGTACATCTCCGCGTTGATTGATAAAACAAGAAGTTCCGGTATTGGCCGATCTTGCAACACTTTTTCTATTTTCTATTGCACGCAATCTGGAAAAAGCCATGTGTTGTTTGTATCCTGGTGAATCTTGCCACCAACCGTCATTGGTAATCACAAAGATCAACTCTGCTCCTTTCTTGCATTGTTCGGCGATAAATTCTCCATAAATGGATTCATAGCAAATCACGGGAGCGAAAATAATTCCTTTTGATCTAAAGACTTGCGGTGAATTTTCAACGCCCAATGTTCCGCTTGTTCCACCATTTTTAATCGCCAAGGTTTCCAAGAACGGAAAAATGTTTGAAAACGGAACTTTCTCTACTCCTAAAACCAATTTGGATTTGTGAATGAAAGAAGGTCTATCCAAATGATCGATCAACATGGAAGAATTGTAATATTCCTCATAGCCTGGACCGCCGTCGATTTTCATAGAAGCTCTGGAACGTTTGTACTTAAAATAACGCTGCGTAGATGCACCAATCAACAAAGATGCGTTCGGCCATTTCGCTTTGCGATCTACCAAATACGGATAATAAATGATTCGTTTTACCTCTTCTTCGTAAAATGAAAAAGGCAAAGCAGTTTCGGGGGCAATCACAAAATCAGTTTGATCCGTTGCTTGCTCGTCTGCCAAATCACAAATGGTGTTCAATTGTTGTTCTACACTTCCAGTGAACTTTTCGTTGTATGGATCGATGTTGGGTTGCGTAATTACAATTTCGGTATCTATTCCTTGCTCTTGATAAGTTGCGTATTGTACCAATGAAAATGTGATTGGAATCACCAAGATTAGCGCTAATCCACCAAGTGTTTTCTTTTGTTGATTCCAAGCTTGTTTTTGAATGAAAACGGATTGTACTATTTTAAAGACAAAAAGGTTTGTGAGGAGAATCCAAAATGTTCCACCCAAAACACCGAAAAGACTGTACCATTGCACCAACTGCGGCTGATTTGCAAACGTATTTCCGAGATTCAGCCAAGGCCAAGAAAGTTCCCAGTGATAATGAATGTATTCGAAACCAATCCAGTAAATAACCAAAGCCAACATTCCAACTACGGGTCCTGCGCTTCGTTTGGTGAAGTGAAACAACTGAAACACCAACGCCATAATCAATGAATTCAGAATGAAGGCAAAAATAGCACCTTCCGGACTGGCATACCAAATCCAATAGGTTGTACCGAGGTTGTAAATGAAAAATGTAATGTAACTATGAACAAACACATTACTCGGTCTCAACCTGTTGACATAAATGTGATTTTCAACCAACAAGAGCGGAACCAAAGCAATGAAAATCAATGGAAAAATGCTTCCCGTATACGGAAAAGCTAAAACCATCATCAATCCACTGACAATACTTAAAAGGAACCTGCGCTTTTTATTCAGCTGAAACATATTTAGAAAATTAAAAGTGGATAAAATACTGTTTTTATAGATTAAGAAATTGATTTTTCATCAACTACCTTCTTTTTCAATCCCAGGTATAAAATGACAATTCCCGCAATAATCAACGGAATACTGAGTAATTGTCCTGTATTTAAAACTCCAAAATGATCGCGTTCAGTTTGACCTTCTTTTACAAATTCGATCATAAAACGACCAAACCAAAGTACAATCATAAAGGTTCCAAACAAAACTCCTTGACGAAGTCTTGCGTTTGTTTTCCAGTACAAATAAAGCAAGAAAAGGAAGGTGAAAAAATAATAAATCGATTCATACAACTGAGCTGGATGACGCGGAACTTGTTGTCCATTGATTTCGTATTCCATTCCTGCGTGATTGAAAATAAAAGCCCAAGGCAAATCAGATGGTTTCCCGATAATTTCATGATTTACCAAGTTTCCAAGACGAATGAAGGTAGCACCAATCGCAACCGGAATGACTACGCGATCCAGAATCCACATAATCGGTCGATGCGAAACTTTTTTGGAATAGAAAACGAGTGCAATAATGATGGCAACTGCAGCGCCGTGTGAAGCAAGTCCGCCTTCCCATACTTTAAATATATCGATTGGATGTTCGCGATAAGAAGGCCAATCGTAGAAAAAAACGTGACCCAATCTTGCACCAATAATCGTTGCAAAAACAACATAAATCAATAATTTTTCCAGTTGATCTTCGGGAATTCCTTCACGCTTAAACATCCTTTTCATCACCAAGTATCCAAGGATTAATCCTGAGACGAAAAGTAGTCCATATTTATTCGGTGTTGCCCAACCCTCAATGAGTTCAGATGTTACGTTCCAATCTATTGCTCCAATCAAAATTATTCTGGTTTTAATTCAGTTACGAAAGATACTGGTTTTTCTTTATTCTGCTTGAAAATTAACTTTTCAGATCTTCCTTTTTTAAATATCTTATTGCTGATTTGATGCCCTTTTCGCAATTCTCGTTGTTCATCTAAAGGCAAATGGTGAATTTCACGACATTCAGCAGAACAGCAATTGTCAAATTCAGTTTTGCATTTTTCACATTGAATGAATAACAAATGACAGCCATCGTTCAAGCAATTGGTGTGCGTATCACTCGGTTCACCACATTGATGGCAATTTGCTACGATTTCTTCGGTAATTCGTTCTCCTCTTCGTTCATCAAAAACAAAGTTTTTACCAATGAATCTATTTTCTACACCCAATGCTTCACAATCGTTCGCATACTTGATAATTCCACCTTCCAATTGGTGAACATTTTTAAAACCTCTGTGTTTGTACCAAGCAGAAGCTTTTTCACAGCGAATTCCTCCGGTGCAATACATCACGATGTTTTTATCTTCATTTCCTTTGAGAATGGTCTCTTCAATGATCGGCAACGATTCTCTAAATGTATCTACGTCTGGCGTTAATGCACCTTTGAAATATCCTACTTCACTTTCGTAGTGATTTCTAAAATCAATTAAAATGGTATTCGGATCAGCTGTTAACTCATTGAATTCTAAAGCACTTAAATGCTTTCCTTTGTTGGTAACATCAAAGGTCTGGTCATTCAAACCATCCGCTAAAATCTTGTTTCTTACTTTGATTTTCAACTTCAAAAAAGGATGTTCAATACCCGCATCATCTACTGCGATGTTTAAACGAATTCCATTTAAAAACTCAATGTCATTTAATTCATCTCTGAATCTTTCAAAATGAGTAATTGGAACTGAAATCTGAGCGTTGATTCCTTCGTGTGCTACGTAGGTACGGCCTACCACATCGATTTTTGACCATTGACCAAACAAATGGTCTCTAAACAATTGAGGATTTGGTATTTGAACATAATGATAAAATGAAACTGTCACAAATTCGTGACCACTTTCATTTAATTTCTTCACCAATTCCTCTTTACTTAATGTATTCCACAGTTGCATGCTATGTTTTTTTTTTAATTAAAGATGTGCAAAGTTAATAAAAATCATTCTTGGTCGATAAAAAACGAATAACAAATGAAACCATTGAAAGATAAAATGAGAAAGGTTCAACATCCTTTATAAATTCGATAAAATGATTATCTTCATGTGAAGGAATTTTTCAGTTCTTATCTGAATAAAAATAAGAATGAAAAACAACAAGATCTAAAAAGTTAAAATCTGCTTTCATGAATGAATTTGAAGCAAAAATTCACGCTGCCATCTCCAATAGTCTTCCCGGTGAAAACGCACATATACCGATGAATCCGAGTGGCAGAAACTTATCGAGCGAAGCGAAAAAGAAAGCAACTAACATACGTGAATCAGCAGTTGCCATTGTGATGTACAAAACGAGTGAAAACCACGAAATTGTTTTAATTCAACGACCAGACTACATCGGTGCGCACGGAGGTCAAATCAGTTTTCCAGGAGGAAAGAGAGATTTAGAAGATGAAGATTTAAAAGCCACCGCCATGCGGGAATGTAAAGAAGAAATTGGAATCTCTTTAGAAGAAGCAGCTTTTCTAGGTCAAATGACACCCGTATATATTCCTGTTAGCAATTTCCACGTTGAACCGTACTTATTTTATTACGATCAAATTCCAAATTTCGTAAAAGACGAACGAGAAGTATCTGCTATATTCAGCATCAGCGTTGTTGATTTATTACACGATGGCACCATATCAAAAATGGAAATTGACATCCAAGGAGATCGCTTATACAAAGATATTCCTTGTTTTTTAATCAACGAAAAGAAAATTTGGGGAGCAACAGCACTTATTTTAAGTGAGTTGAAAGAGGTTCTACAAATGATTCAATAGAAACTTTTAGCACACTAACTTACAGAAATCAAAAAGAGGAGTAAACCTATGAAATTCTACTCCTCTTTTCGCTAAACTATGCTAAAACTATAAAACCCAAAAACAATCCCTATGAAAAATTGTAATTGTGGTACAAAGGTATTACTTTAATTTAATTCTGCAAACAATTTTCAATAAAAAAAAGGATCTAAATAAAATCCATCCCCTTAGATTTTATTTAGGTCCTTTTATATCCCTTTATTTAAGCCATTCTAAAAAATAATCAGCTTAAATAAATATTTTATTATAATTCTAATTTACCAAACTGGAATCTCTTACCTTTTGGTCTGAATGTCATCCAAATTTGATTTGTTTTTGAATCATACTCAAACGACTTCGGAACAGCATATTGATTTACTGTTTCTGGACTCAAAGCCAATTTACGTTTGTATTCTCCTGTCTCTACATTTAAATCTAAATAAGCTACTACATTTGTTTTCTTACGATAAACAACGCCGTATGTCTCACCATTATAATCTCCTTTTGTATCGTAGTTTTTAACATGGTCATTAAACATAATGATCATTTTTCCGTCTTTCAAAAATGAGTAAACTGAACTTAAAAATCCTCCATCATTCTGTGATGTTTGTCTTTTAGGGATTTTATTAATCCAATCAAAGGTACCATCTGCTTTGATTTTATACGCAATTAAATCATCGTAATGGTAAATATACCTCGTTGTAGTTGCACCTGTTTTAGGGTCCGTTGTAGTTACTACTTGAACGTAATATTGTTCCATTAATCCAATGATACTCCCATCAGCCAAGGTCATCAAGTCTCTGATTTTGTAATTATACAACTGAGGTTCGGCTTTTCCTTTCTTTTGTTTCTTGTCAGCTTTCTCCTTTTGTTTATCTGTCCAACCTTTCGTAATGAATTCTTTAGAGAACGGTTCAAAACCAGAGTCAATTTGTTTTTTATTTTTGAAATCATATCTAAAATAAAAGATTCCTTTTATTCCCGCTTGTTTCTTTTCACCATACAGACCTGTAAAAGTCAAAATCCCTTTACCGTCTGAAGAATAATTCATTTGAATAGCGCGACGACCGTCTATTTCCATCGCCATTTCTTCAACGTCATTGTCTTTAATGTGTAACAAAATAACTTTATCGATTAAAGAGAAGTCTTTTACTCTTTTTTTATCTCCAAGATCGTAAATGTTACAAGAAAGGAAATAATCTCCCGTATTGGATAAAAATCTTCTTGAAATATCTGAGATTTTAGTATCGTAAGGAACTTGGTATTCACCCTCCGTAACTACTTTGAAATCTTTCGAAAATATCTTGTATACAAATCGATCGTTCTCATCTTTTTTGCCTGGAATAAGATATTCTACACAAAAGAAATTTTCATTCGCAGAAGCCAATACAGAATAAGATCCGCCTCCTTTTTTCCAACTTTTTAAAACTTCAATACTCGATAATTCTTTCGGAGCTCCATCTGGAAGACAGTCTTTATTGAACTTTTGAACGTATAAAAAGTCTGATTTGCTATCACCCTTTGCGCTTCTGTCAGAGAAAAAGACAATTACATTCTCGTCTACCATCGCACTAGTTACCCAAGTTGCTGACCCAGTACCAACAGTCATTTTAACTTTACTGGCAGCTACTTCCTGATAATTTTTATATCTTGCCAACTGCGTAGTACCTCTCAATGCACCTGTTGTGCGAACCGCATAGAACTCATTTTCAGAGATTGGATAAAATCCTCCAAACCCTCCAACTGGTTTCGTAACCTCAGAGAATTCGATTTTTAATTGTGCTTTAATCGCCGTACTGAAGCACAACAAAAGCAGTAAAATAGCTGATTTTTTCATAATGTAGTTTTAATTTGGGCGCAATATATTAAGAATTATTTAACTTTTAGTATGTCCTAATAAATTTCTGGAAATAAATATTTTCAATTCAATCAAAACGTATAAGCAGTCTATAAACTTGATTGCGTACTTCTGAGTACCTGGATCGTTATTAAATATAAAAATCTTGGATGAAACTTCAGGGTTCAACAATTTCACCTTGCGAAAGACTTCGTATCTTGTGGTTAAAAAAAGCGAATTGAAATTTGGAAAAGACAAGCAAAAAAACGCCTCAATTAAATCTATCAACATCGATTAAATTGAGGCGTTTTGCATTCCACGTTATGAATCCTATTTCGAAATCATTGGACTTATAAATGGTATGTTTAAACTACAATTCCAAGATAGCAAATTGAAAGTTTTTTCTATCTGGTTGAAAAACCATCCAAACTTGATTTGTTTTCGTATCATATTGAAACATTTTAGGCACTGCATATTGGTCTTGTATCTCAGGACTCAACGCTAGCTTCCGTGATGAAATACCGGTTTCTAAATCAATTTCAGTATATGCCACAACGTTCGTTTTTTTATAAAATTTGACATAATTCTTTGCTGTGGTATAATTCCCTCTATCATCGTAGTTTTCAACGTGATCATTGAACATGACAATCAACTTATCATTTTTCAAAAATGTAAAAGCTGAACTAACAGACCCGTCATCATTTCTAGATATGTGCATTTTATGCATTTGATTAAACCAGTCAAAGCTACCTTTTGCATTGATTTTGTAGGTAATTATATCATCGTAGTAATAATATATGCTTGTAGAAGCATTTTCACCGGAACCAGTTGTTTTCAGTTCCGAATCATATAACTCAATCGATCCAAGCAGAGAGCCATCAGCAAGTGTGATCATGTCTTTAAAATTGAATTGGTATTTTCTAGCAGAAACGTCGAGTCCTTTTTCAGCGAACGTTGCATATTCGGACTGAATCACAGTATTATTTTTAAAATCATATTTTAGGAAGAAAATACCTTTACTCACTATTTCACTTTTGAGTCCATAAACACCTGAAATTGTCATGATGCCATCCGCATCAGAAGAATACGTCATTTCCATTGCACGTTGTTCGCCAAATTCAATAGCCCTTTCCACAACACCATTGTTCTTGATTTGCATCAAAACCACTTTTTGAAAGTTATTCCAATTCTTTACTCTTTTTTTACTCTCGTACTGATAAACATTATATGAAATAAAATAATCTCCAGTATTAGACAAGTATCTATCATTAAGTTCACACTCATCGCCTGCATACGGAACTTCATATGTACCCTGCGATATTACTTCTAAATCTTTCGATAAGATTTTGTAAGTAAACTGTCTCTTGTCTTCCTCTTTTTTTACTGGTATTTTATACTCAACGCAGAAGAAACTTTTATCTGCAGAAGTTAAAATAGAATAAGAGCGACCCTCATTTTTCCATTCTTTCTGAATTTCTATTCTTAACAACTCTTTAGCGCTTCCTTCGGGAATACAATCTTTGTCATACTTGTCTATGGTTAAATATTCTGACTTGATAGTGCGTAAAGAACTTTCATCTTTATAAAAACCAACTAATTGATCGTTCAATACTGTATATCTTACTCGATTTTTACCTCCAAAATAATTTACTTTAATTTTATTGGAAGAAACTTTCTGAAAGTTTTTATATTTTACTATTTGATCATGTATAGTTGGTGACGTAACACCTTTAACGGTATAAAATTCATTTTTTGAAACCGGATAATAGTTATAAAGGACTTTAAAGTCTTTGCTTACATCTGAAAACTTAATTTGTAGTTGGGCACTGATTTTTGTACTTAGAACTAATAATAGTAGTAAAATAGCTGATTTTCTCATGGGAATATTTTAAATTTTGGACCAAGGTATTAAGAATTATTTAACTAATTGCTTACTTAAATAGTTTTCAGGAGAAATAATTTTAAATTCAGTTTTAAAGTCAATCACCTTTGTCAGATAAAAATTTACAGAAGAAAATAAACCAATTGAAAATCAATAGGTCTCCGTGAGAATGTAATGCGAAGGCTTTAACTTATCAAGCATGAGATTCCTTTGTACATCGAGAAATCTTCGATCTCAATTTAAAATCTATTTATCGGACAATAAACTTATAAACTCATGTAAATATTTCCGAGTTAGCATTTCGTCTTTAAATTTGAAATCTCCAAGAATATACCGAATTTCGAAAAGACAAGCTAAAAAAAAAGACCTAATTAAATCTATCAAGTGAGATTTAATTAGGTCTTATGAATTCATTTTTGAGCGTTCAATTACAAATTATAGATCATGAGTATTATTTCACCAACTGTATACCCAAATAGTTTTGTGGAGAAATATTTTTCAATTCATTTTTCAATTCACTTGAAACGTCTAATGTTTCGACAAATTCATGAACAGACTTCTTAGTAACTGCTTCGTTCTTGCGAGTCAAACCTTTCAAAGCTTCATAAGGCTTTGGATAACCTTCTCTTCTTAAAATTGTCTGAATAGCCTCCGCAACTACTGCCCAGTTTTGTTCTAAATCTGCTTCGAATTCTGCTTCGTTTAAAAGCAATTTCTCCAATCCATTTAACGTAGATTTGAAGGAGATGAAAGAATGTGCAAATGGAACACCAATCATTCTCAATACGGTAGAATCTGTTAAATCTCTCTGTAATCTTGAAACGGGTAATTTAGAAGCCAAGTGCTCGAAAAGTGCATTTGCAATTCCAATATTTCCTTCCGAATTTTCGAAATCAATTGGATTTACTTTGTGCGGCATGGCAGATGAACCAATTTCTCCTTCTTTCAGCTTTTGCTTGAAATAATTCATAGAAATGTACATCCACATGTCTCTGTTCAAATCCATGATGATGTTGTTGATGCGTTTTAACACATCAAAAAGTGCTGCTAAATTATCGTAATGCTCGATTTGTGTTGTCGTTTGACTTCTATCTAAACCGAGAATATCGTTTACAAAATGATTTGCAAATTTCACCCAATCCGTATTCGGAAAAGCAACGTGATGGGCATTTAAATTTCCAGTTGCACCGCCAAATTTAGCAGACATGGGAACCTTTTTCAACTGTGCAAATTGCACTTCCAATCGTTCAGAAAAAACTTGGATTTCTTTTCCCAATCGGGTTGGTGAAGCTGGTTGACCGTGCGTTTTTGCCAACATTGGAATGTCTTTCCAGTCGTGTGCAAAACCATTCAATCGGTCAATTACTTGTTGCAACAAAGGATAATATTGTTCTTCCAATGCTTCTTTGATCGACAATGGAACGCTGGTATTGTTGATGTCTTGAGATGTTAACCCGAAGTGTACAAATTCCAAGTATTTCTCCAAGCCAAGTTCAGCCATTTTCTTTTTCAAGAAATACTCAACTGCTTTCACGTCGTGATTGGTTACTTTTTCAGAATCTTTGATCCAAAGTGCATCTGCTTCAGAAAATTTTTGATACCATTGGCGCATTGCTGCAAATTGATTTTTTGGAAAATCAGCCAAAGGAGATACGCCTGACTCAACAAGCGTAATTAAATATTCAACTTCTATTCGAACTCGGTACTTAATAAGTCCAAATTCTGAAAAATACAACGCCAATTCGTTTGTTCTTCCTCTATATCTTCCGTCCGCAGGAGAAATTGCGGTTAATGCGTTCAAATCCATATCAAAAATTAAAGTGCAAAGATAATGGTTTTTTATTGTTGCCGTTGATTAATGTTTTGGGAAAGGAAGTGAGGCAAAAAGTAAAGTCAAAAAAAAAGACCGACAAAGCCGATCTCAATTTAAGTATTACGAAACAATTTATTTGTTTGCAAGCTCTTGAGTATCGGATGAATTATTGTAACCGTAAGCATCACAACTTCCACCTTTTTTGGTACCACATGCAGATAAAATCACAACGAAAAACATCGCTGTAAGAGTAATGGTCAAGACTTTTTTCATAGCTGATTTAAATTAAATGTTTATTTTAACAAACAAAAGTACAACTAAAAATAATTAAAGTTCAAAATTAGTTCTCAACATCTTAACATTTAATTGTTAAAATAAGGAACTTTGTTTCTCGTTATTGAATATAAATGAAAAAAATACTTCTCAGTTTCTGTCTTCTTTTCTCTTGGATTGCTCTAAGCCAGAAACCTCATCAGTTGATTTTTTCCAATAACGTACATCAAATTCTCAAGAAAAATCCTGAAACATCCTTTAAAGACAGTGCAGCTTCGCAACAATACCTCAAAGACTTGGTTTTTTACGGAATCAAAAAAGGATATTTATTGACCTCCGTGGATTCTATACAACATCAAAAAAACAAAACCACCATTTCCATGTATGTTGGTCCAAAATTCAAATCAGCAAAATTAAGAGTTGCAAAAGAAGATGTTACTTTGCTCCGTCAAATGGGTTCGTATTCTGAAAAACTACTTGCAAACGTAGAGTTTAGTCCACAACAAATTGCCACAATACTCCAAAACATTCAAGGTGACTTAGAAAATAATGGATATCCATTTGGAGCTGTTTCCCTGGATAGCTTGATTTTAGACTCGATCAGTTTATCTGCAAAAATCTTCATAAACAAAGGCCCTTCCATTAAATGGATTAAGATAAACATGCGCGGAGAAGATTTTGTTTCAACGCGTTTGTTGAGTTCCTACACCCATATCAAAGTTGGTGATGTCTATAATCAATCAGACGTACAACTCATTTCTGCACGTTTGAAACAAATTAGTTTCATCGAAGAAATCAAACCGGCAGAAATCTTGTTTACGAAAGATGGTGCTGAATTATTTTTATACTTGAAATCGAAACCGGTCAGTTTAGCAAATGGAGTCATTGGCCTGCAACCAAATCCAGTCAGTCAAAAAGTAATGCTGACAGGTGACATCAGACTCAAATTAGTAAACGTGTTGAAAAAAGCAGAATCTGTGGAATTGAATTGGAAAAGTATTCAAGCACAAACCCAAGCTTTGAAAGCTCAAATGAATGTTCCAAACCTCTTAAGTACTCCTTTTGGAATCGACGGTCAATTTCAAATGTACAAAAGAGACAGTTCCTTTTTGGAATTGAAATCTACGGTTGGTATTCAATATGCGCTCAACAATGGAAGTTATTTAAAAGCTTTTTACAGGAATAATAGTTCATCCGTTTTAAAGGGCGGATTAAACAATCCTACTTTTTCAAATTTAGGTTCTGTTAAAACCAATGCGTATGGATTATCACTTTACCAACAAACGCTGGATTACATCCCAAATCCGAGCAAAGGATTTTCGTTATTGACAGATGTTTCCATCGGAAAAAGAAAATCAAGACAGAGTGATACTTCTGCAATTGTGACAAATACGACCTATCGAGCAGAATTAAAAATTGAATGGTTTTTACCTTTGGCAAAAAGACACGTTATTCGTTTGGCAAATCAATCTGAATTCTACTTAGCACCGATCTTTTATCAAAATGAATCCATTCGGTTTGGAGGACAAAATTCATTGCGTGGATTCAACGAAGAAGAAATGCGAGCAACGAGTAGTTCCATTTTTTCTGCGGAATATCGGTTTTTAGTGGATCAAAACTCCTTCGCATTTTTATTCTACGATCAAGCGTGGTACGAAAACCAAACCAACCAATATTACAAAGATACGCCTCTTGGTTTTGGTCTTGGCTTTTCTTTCGGAACCAACATTGGAACCTTTTCCATTTCGTATGCCTTGGGGAAACAATACAACAACCCCATCTTGTTTAGAGATGGGAAAGTGCATTTTGGTTACATTGCTTATTTCTAAACTGATGCTTTAAAGCTATTTGAAAGCTATCTCTAAAACCTTAATTCCGTACATAAATGTGCTTGATGTTATTCTTTCCTGTTTCTCGGGCATCAATCTCAAACTTTTTCAAGCTTTTGATAAGCGGTAACAATTTCTGAAAACCATAATTTCGGGGATCAAAATCTGGATTTTTCTTCAGCATCAAATTTCCTAATTCTCCAAGAAATGTCCAACCGTCTTCATCTTCCAAATCACTGATACTGTCTTCTACCAATCGAATTAATTTTGGATCAATTTTCTTCAAAGGATGATTCGCACTTTTACCGTTGTTTTTGGTAATTACTTTTTTATTCTGACCTGATTCATCCATTTCTTCTGATTCAGAATTGCTTTGCGCTTTCAGAATTTCGATGTAAATGAATTTATCGCACGCTGTAATGAATGGTTTCAATGTTTTTTTCTCTCCAATACCAATCACTTTCATCCCAGCTTCTCGCAGTCGCGTAGCCAATCTGGTGAAATCACTATCGCTTGAAACGATGCAAAATCCATCCACATTTCCCGTGTAAAGTATGTCCATCGCATCGATAATCAAAGCACTATCCGATGAATTTTTTCCGCTTGTATAACTGTATTGCTGAATCGGTGTAATTGCATTCTCAAGCAAAACATTTTTCCAACCCGAAACGGTTGGCTTTGTCCAATCTGCATAAATGCGTTTAAATGTTGGTGTTCCGTACTTTGCAATCTCCTCAAACATCTCTTTCACATTGGAATAGGGAACATTGTCAGCATCAATTAATACGGCAAATTTTAAATCTTTTGTTTTTTCTTCTCTCATGAAGTGTGTATATTATAAAAGTAAAGTTGACAATTTTTTTCTATGAATCCCACATAATTAACAATTATATAGAGAAGATCGGGTCTTTGAAGGCAACCTTAATCTAAAAAATCTATCTTTGTAGTATACTTTAAATTCATTTTTTTCGTTTTTAAACCCATGCGGTATTTATTATCAATTCTACTTATTTCGTTCATAACACAAGTAAAAGCTACACACGTGATGGGTGGCGAAATTACGTGGAAATGTCAAGGTGGAAGTTATGTTTTTGAATTGGTTTTTTACCGAGATTGTAATGGCGCAGACGTAAACCTTGTCAATGAAACCATTGAGGTTTGGAATCATCCATCCATTACAGAAATTCAAGTCTTATTTAGTTCACGAACTGATATTTCTCCTTTTTGCACACCCGTAATCGGCTCACCTCCTGCTTTGGCTTGCGGAGTTGGAGCAAGTGGAGGAAACGGAATTGGTGCATTTGAAAAAATAGTATATCGGAGCAATCCAATCACTTTATCCGGAACTCCACCTGCAGCTGGTTGGATTTTCACTGCCAAAAACTTCTCTCGAAGCAATGCAATTACGAATTTAGTAGATCCTTCTACTTATGGAATCACCCTTTCAGCATACATGTTTGCCATTCCAGGCGGTGGAACTGGTTGTGTAGATTCTTCTCCAACCTTTCTGCAAGAACCAAATTTGGTAAGTTGTGCCGGTTCGCCTTATACATACAACATGCACGTTGTAGATCCAGATTTAGATTCTGTTCACATCAGTTTTGGACATCCGATCAATAACTTTTCAGGAGTATTTAATCCTCCAACAAATCCAATTCTACTTCCGTATGAACCTGGATTTAGTGCCACTTCACCAACGCCAGATGCAACATTCAACGCTGGAAATGTAGCTGCCACCATTGATCCCCAATCTGGAGAATTAAAATTTAACAGCAACACCGTCGGAAACTTTGTGGTGAAAATGCTTGTAAAATCATTTCGAAATGGACAATTGATTGCACAAGTGGAACGGGAAATGCAAATTGTGAACATGAATTGTGTTCCTGGAAACAACGCACCTGTTGTGCCTGGTCCATTTGGAGGATTATACGAAACCACCATCAATGCAGGCGATTTGGTAAACTTCACACTTGCCTCTTCAGATGTAGAATTATTACAAGATGGAACACCTCAAAATAACATTCTTTCTGCTTCTGGATTGATGTTCGGAACCAATCAAACGAGTACAACAGGTTGTGGTACTATTCCATGTGCTACGCTAAATGCTCCTACACCAATCACAGGAACTCAAGGTGCAAGCACAACTTTTAATTGGCAAACCAGTTGTGATCATTTGGTCAATCAATATGGAATTGTGGCGCAAGAAGTTCCGTATCAATTCGTATTTAAAGTACAAGATAATTTTTGTCAAGTACCCAAAGTGAGCTATACAACCATTACCATACGCGTTAGAAATCAAGGTGTCGTTCAACCTGCACAGATCGATTGCATTCAAACGGCAGCAAATGGTGATTTAACCATTCGATGGACGCCACCTTTGGATCCAACAAATTCATTTATATCTTATCGAATTCGAAAAATAGGTTCGCCAGTTTTAGCAACCATTACCAACCTTGCAACCAATTCTTACGTAGCCACAGGCAGTACTGGAATTGATGATTTTTACATTGAAACACTTTCTGGTTGCAATGGAAATGTCGTTTTATCAAGTGATACGGTTCAAAACATTCGTCTCACGCTAATCAATCCATCCAACGGAACTGCAGTTTTAAATTGGAATCAACCAGTTACTCCATACAATTCGAATTTAAACGACTTCTATCACATTTTAAGAGAATTTCCAGTAGGCGTTTGGACCGTTATTGACAGTGTTCCTTTTGGTACCAACATTTACAAAGACACCATCGATATTTGCAATGCCTTTTTGAGTTATCAAATCTCATTGCCGACCAATACGTGTTCATTTACTTCCAACATCGAAGGAGATGATTTTGAAGACATGTTTACGCCAAGCATTCCTGTCATCACTTCAGTTACGACTGATACACTTACAGGCGACGTCACAATTACTTGGAATGTAAACGACCAAGACGACACTTTTGGTTACATCATTTATCAAACGGATCAAAATGGAATATTGTTTGAGTTGGATACCATCTATGGAATTAACAATGTAACGTATACTTATGGACCAAATACGACTAACGGCCCATTGACGTTTTCCATCTCTGCGTTTGACTCTTGTTTTACAAACACAATTCCTGCAACATATCAAACATCCGCAAAAGCACCTTTACATACTTCGGTATACACCAAACACACCTATGATGTATGTGGACAGATTGCAAAGATTACCTGGACCAAATACATCGGATGGGCCAATGTTGATCACTATGAAATCTATGGAAACATTGATGGAAACGGTTGGATTTTATACGGAACAACAGCTCAATTAAACTTTCAAATACCCATTACAGGTTCTGGAAATTATCAGTTTGTAGTTCGTGCAGTTAGTGATCTCGGTGTTGAATCATTTTCGAACCAAATTTCGGTCGTAGCCATTTTTCCAACAGTTCCTGCTTTTCACTATACCAGAGTGGCAACCGTGAATCAGAATTCAATTTTGATAAAACACTACATGGAAGTGGTGGGCGGTGTGAAACAAATTGCTTTAGAACGAAAAAACAAGAACAATAACTTTGTTGAAATTGCAAGACAAAATATTGTTACTGAAGTGACTAATTTTATTGATACCGAAGTCAGCACCGATCGATACAGTTACGAATACCGCGTTAGAATCATTGACAGCTGCGGAAATTCAGGTCCTGTGGCCAACGAAGTAAAAACAATTTTGCTTCAGATACAATCGAATGAAATTGAGATGGTCAATACGCTCAACTGGAGTGCTTACGAAGGATTTAGTGGAAGCATTATTCGGTATCACATTTTCAGATCTACCAACGGCATCTATACGTGGCCTCCAATTGCCACCGTTTCTGCCAATACTTTATCCTATCAAGATGACTTAAATGGACTGGGTGGATTTGAAGGGAAAGTTTGTTATTATGTAGAAGCAGTTGAATCTATGAATCGGTATAATTTCTCTGAAGAAAGTAAATCAAACGAAGCATGTGCTACTTTTGAGCCTTTGATTTATATTCCAAATGCATTTACACCTGATGGAATAAATCCCATATTCATTCCTGTTGTTTCTCTGATTAATCCAACAGATTACCAACTTACCATCATCGATCGTTGGGGCCAAGTGATGTTTTACACCCGCGACATTTTCGAAGGTTGGGACGGCCGATTGGCAACGAATCAAAAAATGGCTGAAACTGGCGTGTATTTATACGTTCTGCAAGTACGAGATGGAAACGGAAAAGAAATTACCAAAAGAGGTCATGTTTCTTTGTTGAAATAATGCAAAAATATCATCCTACCCAAAATAATCTTGAAAACACAAAAAAGCCTTACTCGTTAAACAAGTAAGGCTTTTTTAAATTTATCCAAATGGAATTTAATTAGTTGGCCATTTCGCTCATAAACTTGATGCGCATCAACCTCAATTCTTCTTCTGTATAATCACCATCAAACTCTTTGTATGCAGCGATTAAATCTTCCGTTTCAGCAGATTTAAAATAATCGTAAATCTCTTCTTGGTTGTCTGCATCCAAAATATCGTCGATGTAATAATTGATGTTGACGCGAGTTCCTGAAGAGACAATTCCTTCCACTTCTTCCAAAATCTCTTCCATGGTTTTACCTTGAGAGCGACCAATGTCTTCCAAAGGTAATTTACGGTCAATGTTTTTAATCAATTGAACTTTGAGAACTGATTTATTAATCAAAGACTTCACCACCATGTCTTGTGGACGTTCAATTTCATTTTCATCCACGTAGGATTGAATCAACGCCAAAAACGGAGCACCATATCGTGCAGCTTTTCCAGTTCCAACACCTTGAATGTTTGTTAATTCATCCATTGTAATTGGATATTGCAAACACATATCTCGCAAGGAAGGCTCTTGAAAAATTACAAAGGCGGGAATATTTTTAGATTTTGAGATTGATTTCCGAAGATCCATTAACAGATCGAACAATTCTTGATCAAAAGCACCTTCCTTCGAAGAATGAACAATGTCATTTTCTTCGCCATCTTCGCCCTCAAAAATGCGTTCTTTAATTAATAAGAAAGACTCTGGATTCTTCGTAAATTCTTTTCCTTTCTCGGTAATTCGAAGTGTTCCAAAAGTTTCAATGTCTTTGGATAAAAAACCAGCAACTAAACTTTGACGAATCACCGCATTCCAAAAATGTTCATCTCTTTCTTTTCCTTTTCCAAATAGCGCAAGTTGATCGTGTCGGTAACTGATGATATCTGCTGTTAAATTCCCTGCAATAAATGCACAAAGATGTTTGGCTTTTTGCTGTTCATCCAACATGTCCACGGCATCAATCAGCAACTTCACATATTCCTTTCCTTCAGAGCGTTCGCGCGGATATTTACAATTATCACACATGCAATTGCATTCAGCTTCATCAAATACTTCACCAAAGTAATGCAAGATAAACTTCCTTCTACAAACGGATGTTTCCGTAAACGAAACAATTTCGTGCAACAATTGTTTTCCAATTTCTTGCTCTGTAACCGGTTTTCCTTGAAGGAATTTTTCTAATTTCTCAATGTCTTTATAGCTGTAGAAAACAACACACTCACCTTCTCCACCATCACGACCAGCACGACCAGTTTCCTGGTAATAACTTTCCAATGATTTCGGAATATCATGGTGAATAACGAAGCGAACATCTGGTTTGTCAATTCCCATTCCAAACGCAATGGTAGCGACAATGATACTCGTTTCTTCCATCAAAAACATGTCTTGATGGCGCGCTCGAGTTGCAGCATCTAATCCTGCGTGATATGGCAAAGCATTGACTCCATTTACTTGAAGTAGTTCGGAAAGCTGTTCAACTTTCTTTCTACTCAAACAATAGATAATTCCTGATTTTCCTTCTCTCGCTCGAATGTATCGGATGATTTCTCGTTCAACTTCTTTCTTGGGACGAATCTCGTAATACAGATTATCTCTGTTAAAAGAGGATTTGTACAAAGTAGCATCCAACATGTTCAAGTTCTTTTGAATATCAAATTGAACTTTTGGCGTTGCCGTAGCAGTTAGTGCGATGATCGGAACATCTGATATTTTTTCAAATATCTCCCTCAATCTTCTGTATTCTGGCCTAAAATCATGTCCCCATTCTGAGATACAATGCGCTTCATCAATTGCAAAAAAAGAAATATCTACCGAGGTTAAAAAATCGATGTTTTCTTGTTTCGTCAGTGATTCTGGAGCAACGTATAACAATTTGGTTTGTCCTCTCTGAATATCCGCTTTTACGCGTGTGATTTCAGTTTTTGAAAGCGAAGAGTTCAGGAAGTGCGCAACAGATTCGTTGTTGCTAATACTTCGAATAGCATCTACCTGATTTTTCATTAACGCGATGAGTGGCGACACTACAATCGCTGTGCCTTCTGACAACAATGCAGGAAGCTGATAACACAAGGATTTTCCGCCACCAGTGGGCATAATAACGAAGGTGTTTTTTCCATTTAACACGTTGTTTATTATGTCCTCTTGTCTGCCCTTGAAGCTATCAAACCCGAAGTATGTGCGAAGAGCACCTTTAAGATCTGTTTGAACCATTTAAATGTGATAATTTGAACTTTTGACTAAAGTTACAAAATTTTATACAACGAAGTTACATAAAAACCCCTCTTTAAAAAAAATAAATTCATTTAAAATGCAGAATGCTGTTATAAATTTAATAAATCTCAATATCTAAAAACGATTTTATTTTTAGTTTGCTCCTTATGATTAACTTTGCGGCTGGATATGGAAGAAGAAGAAAACAAAATGTCGTTCTTAGACCATCTTGAAGAATTGAGATGGAGATTAGTTCGATCCGTGATAGCAGTATTTTTAATAGCAGGAGTTTTGTGGTTTAATCAAGAATGGATTATGAACCACGTATTTCTATCCATGAAAGACCCTTCGTTCATTAGCTTTAAACTCTTGTGCGAATACACCGGTATTTGCGTACAGGAAATCCCAGTAAAGATGCAAAGTACTACGATGGGTGGACAATTTGCTTACTCCATGATGATGAGTTTTCTAGGTGGAATTGTGATTGGATTCCCGTATATATTCTATCAGATTTGGTCATTTGTGAAACCGGGATTAAAAACAAATGAAAAAACAGTGGTTTCGGGAATTGTATTTTATGTGAGTATCTTATTTTTCATCGGAATTGCATTTGGATATTTCGTCATTTCTCCACTTTGTGTCCAGTTTTTCGGAAGTTATCAAATGTCCAAAGACATTGAAAATATCTTCACCATCAATTCTTACATGAGTACCATTTTATCGACGGTATTTTATTCAGGTTTACTTTTCTTATTGCCAGTTGTTGCGTATATTTTTGCTAAAATGGGCGTAATCACTCCAGAATTTTTAAGAAAGTACCGAAAACACGCCATCATCGGTGTGCTTATTTTATCAGCCGTGATTACTCCTCCAGATCTAATCAGTCAAGTGATTGTTGCAATTCCAATTGTGTTGTTATACGAAATCAGTATTTTAGTTACTGCTAATGTATATAAAAAGTTAAAAGCTGCCGAAATAAGTTAAGGTTTTTCGAATGTTTTGTATATTCGTACGCATTCTTATTATGGGAAAATACATACTTACATTTTTACTTGCTTTAACCTTCACATGTGCTTTTGGGCAACAGACTAAAGTGACCGGCAAAGTTACTGACAGCCAGACAGGTGAAGAAATTCCCTTTGTGAAGGTTCGTTTTCAACTTTCAAAAATCAGCGCAATGACTGATTTGGATGGAAACTACATCTTAGAATCCTATTATGCTTCTGACAGTGTAGTTTATAACTTCATCGGTTATGTACCCGTTACGGTTAAAATAAAGCTAGATCAGGCACAAGAAATCAATATTCAGCTCAATCCACAAGTGGAAGAAATGGAAGAGTTTTTTGTTCGTCCTCCTGATGAATTGTATTCTACAACGATCCACAAGAGATTAGTAGCAAACAAAAGAATCAACAACAAAGAAAAGTTAGAATCTTATGATTACGAGGTGTACAATAAAATGCAGCTCGACCTCAACAACATTGGTGAAAAATTCAAAGATTTAGGTGTTGTTCAAAAACTCGACATCATCATGGACTATCTAGATTCCAACGACAATGGTAAAAACTATTTGCCCGTTTTATTAAGTGAGTCCATTTCAGATTTTTATTATTTAAACAATCCGAAAAAGAGAAAAGAGGTCATAAAAGCTTCTAAAATATCAGGAATTGAGAACTTCCAAATCAATCAACTTTTGGGTGATATGTATTTAGACATCAATGTTTATGACAATTACATCAACTTATTTCAAAGAGCATTCATCAGTCCGGCAGCGAATTTTGCGCGGTCATACTATAATTTTGTATTAACAGATTCTACGTTCATCGGTGACAAATGGTGCTTTCAATTGACATTTAAACCAAAACGTACCGGCGATATGACTTTCTCAGGCGATATGTGGATTCACGATACGACATACGCCATTAAAGAAATCAGAGCTTCGTTATCGCCATGGGCAAACATCAACTACGTTCAAGACTTGTATTTTGAGCAAAAATTTGAAGAAGTAGAGAAAGAAGTTTGGATGCAAACGGAAGAGAAAATGATTGTCGATTTGAAAATCACCAAGAAAACAGACATTTATGGTTTCTACGGACGGAAATTTTCAGCTCGTAGAAATTTTGTCATCAACAAACCACACGAAAAGGAATTTTACAAATCAGACAATACCGTTGAATACCTTGACAGTGCAGAAATACGTTCCAATGAATATTGGGAAGCAAATCGATTTGAAAAATTATCCATTCAAGAAAATGGGATCAATCAAATGGTTGATTCTTTGAACAACACCCGATTTTTTAAAACCTTGAAAGATCTAACCTATTTGGGTTCTACTGGATATTATCCATTAGGCAAAGTAGAGTTGGGAAGTATTTTCAGTCTTTTTAGTGTCAATCCCGTAGAACAATATCGTTTTGGAATCGCACTTCGAACCTCCAATGATTTCTCAAGGAGAATAGAATTAGGCGGTAAAATTGCCTACGGTGTTGGAGACGACCGCTTTAAATACGGCGCAAAAGTGAGATACAACATCACCAAAAAGAAACGTAGTTTACTCACAGCTTATTACAACAGCGACATTGAACAAGTCGGAATTTCAGCAACGGCATCTTCTGTCAACTCAACCTTTGCTTCACTTTTAAGAACGGGTGAATTAGACAAATTAACGTTTGTGCAAAAAATGGGGGCCAACATCGAAAAAGATGTGAAAAAGGATTTTATTTTCACAGGTGGATTTGAATGGCGAGAATTAACAGCACTTGGTTTGGCAAATTACACCCGTTTCCAAAATGGGACGATTGAAAACATCAGTAAATTGCAAACTTCAGAGTTTTCTGTTGGTGTTCGTTGGGGAAAAAATGAAGAATTTATTTCTGGAGCTTTTGACCGAACCTCTATTGGTTCCAAATTCCCTATTTTATCTGTGAATGCCGTATTTGGTGTCAAAGGAATTTTAGGAAGTCAATACGATTATCAAAAAGTAGAATTTAGAATTGAACACATCCGAAATGTCGGCGTATTAGGCAGGTTAAACTACCACATCACTGCTGGATATGTTTTTGGTCAAACTGCTTATCCATTTTTGAAAGTACACGAAGGAAATCAATCCTATTGGTTCCAGAACAGCTCGTTTAACAAACTCAATTATTTTGAATTTATTTCTGATAAATACATCAGTGGTAGTATCGAACAACATTGGCAAGGATTACTTTTTGACCGAATTCCTTTGATTAAGAAATTAAAATGGCGTTTGGTAACCACCGTAAAAGCCGCTTATGGCGACATCGATCCAAAACACAACAGCGAAATAATCATACCAGCTTTCACGAAACGATTTGGGAATATTCCTTACGTAGAAGGATCCGTTGGAATAGAAAATATCTTCAAATTATTTAGAGTTGATTTAGTATGGAGAGCAACGCATCTGGATCCTGGAATGAATCCTTTGGGTGTTCGCGTTCGATGGGATATTATTTTCTAATTATTTTCAAAAACTAAAAAACAATTCAACTTCTAAATCCGAAATAGCTGATCGCTAGATTTGGAATTGATGTTGCTGAATTCTTCTTACATTTACCTCAAATTAAACAGCAGTGAAATTACATACAAACGAGATTAAAAAATCCTACAAAGGGAGAGCCGTTGTAAAAGGAGTGACTGTAGAAGTTAATCAGGGCGAAATTGTGGGTCTATTAGGTCCAAACGGCGCTGGTAAAACAACTTCATTCTACATGATGGTTGGCTTGGTGAAACCAGATGAAGGTTCCGTTTTTTTGGATGATTTGGATATTACTAAATTTCCGATGTACAAACGTGCACAACTGGGCTTGGGATATTTACCTCAAGAAGTTTCCGTATTTCGAAAATTAAGTGTGGAGGACAACATCATGGCCATTTTAGAAATGACGGACCTCAATAAAGTGGACAGAAAAAATCGCTTAGAAGAATTACTGGAAGAATTTAGTTTGAATCACGTTCGAAAAAACTTAGGAAATCGTTTGTCAGGAGGTGAAAAACGTAGAACAGAAATTGCAAGAGCTTTAGCTACCAATCCCAAATTTGTATTATTGGATGAACCTTTTGCAGGTGTAGATCCAATTGCCGTTGAAGACATTCAAAGCATCATTTCTGAATTAAAAAAGAAAGATATTGGTATTTTAATTACCGATCACAACGTACAAGAAACACTTTCCATCACCGACCGTGCGTATTTACTCTTTGAAGGTTCCATCTTAAAATCAGGAACTGCAGAAGAATTGGCGGCAGACGAACAAGTACGAAAAGTGTACTTAGGTCAAAATTTTGAGTTGCGAAGAAAAAACTTGTAATCGTTGGAATGGACCAAGAAACCAACGCTCATTTAGATCTAATCTTTAAAAAAGCGCATGTTTAACTTGTTGAATTCTTTTATCTTTTTAAAATACTTCGCCCACAAAATACTTCCGTGATACAAACCTGTTTCATTAAAAGTAGTAGAACTTTGTTTTAAAATTTTGCGACGACTCAACATCGTACTCAGTTTACCATAAAAGGCCGTATGCGCTTTAAAAACCGCCATAAAGTGATTTGGTTTTCCTGACAACAAGAACATAAAGGCAGCCATTCCATCTAAAACTCCACGATAAAACAATTTAAAAAAGAGCAATCCTTCGTGATTTTTGGTAATCATATACAAACTGTTTCTAAAATTCAAATATGTTTTCTTTGGAGAGAAATAGCTCAAAGTTCCACCACCAACGTGATACACTTTAGAAGAAGGAACAATTTTAAAAGTATGTCCAAGTCGTTTGATACGCCAACACATGTCAATCTCTTCCATGTGCGCAAAGAAATCTTCATCAAATCCATTCACTTGGTGAAATACCTCCGAACGAATTAACATACACGCACCAGAAGTCCAAAAAACTTCCATTTCATGATCATATTGATTGGTGTCCATTTCCGTTTTCTCGAAAATTCGTCCTCTGCAAAACGGATAATAATTGTGATCCAGGAAACCTCCGCAAGCGCCTGCATGCTCAAACCGATTTTTGTCTTGATAAGAAAGAACTTTGGGCTGACAACCTGCCACTTTTGGATCTTTCATCACGTTCATCAACGGATTTAACCAACCTTCCGTTACTTCTACATCGCTGTTGAGCAGTAAATAATAAGAACTTTTGATTTGCTTCAAAGCATCGTTATAGCCTTTGGCAAAACCTCCGTTGGAATCATTGATTACCAATTCAACGCTAGGATAATGTTCTTTCAAAAATGAAACTGAATCGTCTGAAGAAGCATTATCTGCAACTACGATACGAGCATCACCTGAATACTTCAATACACTGGGAAGAAATTTATCTAAAAAATCTTTACCATTCCAGTTTAAAATGACAATTGCTATCTGGTTCAAACGTCCTGATTAATGCTGTTCATACAATTCACGACTATTTCCTCCCCAAGAGTCGTAGTTTCCATCATTTGGATCGTCGATGTTCTTGTTTGGAGAATTTCGTTTAGATAATTGTTGTTGCCAACGGTAGTTTTGAAGTTCTCCAATCATATCTGAATGCAACAAGCGGTATGCATTGTTTACTAAATCAGGATTGTAAAACACAAATCGTTTATTCGAATAGTTCTTAATTCGATCATAAACCCATATTTCGTACGGATACTCAGAAGGTGAAGTTTCTCTCGAAGTGATGTTATTTGGAGGTCCATACTGAAGATAAACTCTTCCTCGGTCTGTTTCAAAACCATCCATAAAGTTACTCGCGTAGAACTTTTGAACCATCAAAACCTGTTTTTTATAATTCAACCAAACGTCATACGGTTTTTGAACTCCTGAACTGGCAACCCAAAATGCCTGAATGTACTTTCGGTAAGAATCTGTGTTTTTTGTTTTCAAGATGCGAATGATGTTTTTTACTTCGGAAGGACCAGCAATCGGAATTAAACTTTTGACATAAAACTCCAAACTGTCATTTGGAATCGATGCTTGAAATGCTGGATCAAGAATCAAGTTTTCAGAAGCAACATCAGCAAGTATGTTATTGGTTCTTTCAAAGTAATACGAAGTAGACGACAAGGTTTCACCTTCTTTTGAAATCATTGAAAATTGTAATTGATATTCTCCAGAAGGCACATTGGTCAAATCAAGCACACGAATCAAAGGCTGGATTCCATCCACATCGTGTTTTGAAAAACGACTAAAATCTTCGAGTTCTTCTTTGGTTTTTGTATTGATAATCAATTGTTTTAGACCAACAGCTTGCACCTTTTCGAAATTGTACATTTCCAAATAAATTGGCAAGGCATTTGCTTCAGCAGAAAAGTAATTTGAAATTCGAGGCATCATTTCATAACCCGCTTTGAAAAACACAGATTGAGCATCCGTTTTCACCATTCTCTCTGACACCTGAATGTCTGAAAGCGACGGCAAAGTACTGAAATCTTTTATTTCCAAAACTTGCTTTCCTTCCATTGCTTTCCCGTTCAAATTCAAATCTTGAATGGAGATTGCCAAAGAATAAACACCTGGTTTTACCGCAAAACGTTTGATGTCATAAAAATCTTCCACGATGCTGTCGCGCATAATTGGAGATTGTAAACGATATGCATCAGAAACAATAATACTGTCGTTTTGCAACAAACTTAGTTTTACAGCAATTTCTCCTTGAAGAGAACCATTTTCAGTTCCTACATATTGAATAGAATGCCCAACAAATTGCAATTGTATTTCTACATAATTTCCGATACTAGGTTCATAAAATGATTTATAATCCAAGTAAGCTTTGAGTTGTTTCTTTTTTTGTGCGGACACACCAAAAGCAACTGAAAGCATTAAAAACAAAACAAAAAATTTATTCATATCTAGATAGATTTTATTTTAAAACATCCTCTGGAGAGAACGATTTGAAAATTTCTTTAGTATTTATCTCAACAAGTATTTAAAAAGCAATTCTAAAAAACCAGTTTTAAACCTTGAAAGAGATAAAATTACTACTAATTAATTGAATTTTGACATCAAATTGATTCTAACGTATCACTCACCTCTTTAAATGCAAAGTCTCACGTCCGTTAAAAGACTGGATTTCAATAAAAAGAAATATTTATTGAATTTTTTTGAATTTTTCTATTGTCAGTAATTAAACTATGCGTAATTTTGTCGCGGAGAAATGGCAGAGCGGTTGAATGCACTGGTCTTGAAAACCAGCGTACCGAGAGGTATCGGGGGTTCGAATCCCTCTTTCTCCGCACGAAGAGCTTGCTTTTATAAAGTAAGCTCTTTTTTTGTGCCCAAGTTTTGGCATTGATCCAAAAAAATATAAAAAAACGCATAAAAAATCTCAATACCTACATCAGAATGCCTTACATTTGCCGCGTAATTTAGCAGGAATGTTTTTCAAATAAGAACTGAAAATATCCTGCTTTTTTTTATTGTAAACTATTTCAGGATGAAGTCACTACTTGACACAAAGAATAAAACACCTTTAAGCATCGCAGGTATCTTAATTACCATGGGTATTGTTTTTGGCGATATTGGGACTTCACCGCTTTACGTTTTTCAGGCAATTACTGATGGCGGAAAAAATATCTCTGAACCTTTAATTTTAGGAGGTTTATCAGCCGTAATCTGGACTTTACTCTTAATTGCATCCATCAAATACATGTATTTTGCACTAAATGCAGATAACAATGGGGAAGGTGGGATTTTTGCTTTGTATGCTTTATTAAAGAAGAAACGCGCAAAATTCATTGTTGTCCCAGCATTGATCGGTTGTGCAACTTTGATGGCAGACGGTTTCATCACGCCAGCAATTTCGATTTCATCAGCTGTCGAAGGTTTGAATAACTTGTATCCAGATTTACCAACTATTCCAATTGTAGTAGGGATTATTTTTGCACTTTTCTCCATTCAGCAATTCGGAACCGTGATAATTGGAAGAGCTTTTGGACCAATCATGTTGATCTGGTTTCTAGTTTTACTTTATTTAGGAGTGACACACGTTGGAGCAAATCCATCGGTTTTAAAAGCGTTGAATCCATATTACGCGTATAATCTTGCAGTTCATGTGGACGGCGGTTTTTGGGTTTTCGGAGCCGTATTGCTTTGTGCAACAGGTGCAGAAGCCTTATATTCTGACCTAGGTCACTGCGGAAAGAAAAACATACGTATCAGTTGGTCTTTTATGTTTATCATTTTGTTGATTCACTATTTTGGTCAAGCAGCGATGATTCTTACGCCTGGATTCGAATTAAAACCACAGCAATCTATTTTCTATGCAATGGTTCCGGCAAACATTCTACCCTTGATCATTGGAATCGCAACAGCAGCAACAATCATTGCATCGCAAGCGCTGATCACCGGTGTTTACACCTTGATGAATGAAGCGATTAAAATGAAGTTATGGACCAATCTAAAAATTAAATATCCAACAGATCATCAAGGACAAGTGTACATACCTGCGATTAATTGGTTTTTAATGATTGGTTGTTTGGTTGTGATCGCCATTTTTCAAAAATCAGAAAACATGGAGGCCGCTTATGGTTTAGCAATTACCATCAACATGGTGATGACCAGTTACCTACTCGGCTATGTCTTGATTTTAAAATATCCAAAAGCAAAGTTGGTTTACATCGGAATCTTCCTCGTATTCTTATTCGTAGAATCCATCTTCTTACTTTCCAATTTAGGAAAAATAATTCACGGTGGTTGGTTTACGCTACTTTTATCCATAGTATTCTTCTTTTTCCTCTTTCTCTTCTACCAAGCAAGAAATCTGAGAAGTAGAATTACTGAATACGTTCACATGTCGAAAGTAATTCCACTTTTAAATGCTGTTCGAGCAGATGAATCTGTCAACTATGAAGCAACGCACTTAATTTATCCTACCCGAAGTAATAGCAGTAACAAACTAGACGCTTCCATTTTCTATTCGCTTTTCAGAAAGAAACCGCGAAAGGCAGATGTGATTTGGTTTGTGCATCTGGATATTAAAACAGAACCTTGGGGGATCAGTTACTCCGTTGACGACATCATTGACAAACACGCCTATTATGTATCCCTACACCTCGGCTTTAAAGAAGAGCATCGATTGGAATTTATGCTGCGTAAAATCCATAAAAACATGGTGGAGAAAGGAAAATTAAGTGGAGAAAGTGTTTTTGAATCCATGAAAAATAAATTTGAAGAAGTTGATTTCAAATTCATCATCTTGAATACACGCGTTGCAACCAACAATAAATTGACGCCATACCAAACAATTGTAGTTAAAACCTACCGTTTTATCAAGAGTCTGGGCTTGAAGTCATCTGAAGATTTTGGTTTGGATCAAACGAATGTCATTGAGGAATTTATCCCCATCAGCGTTGCAAAAGAATTTGAATCTACTTTAAAAGAAGATTAATTTACTTTTGGACGTAATAAACATTTGGTAGTTCATATTAAATAACTACCTTTGCGACCTTATTTATTAATTATATTATTAACATTATGAATTCTTACGAAACTGTTTTCATCTTAACTCCCGTTTTGTCTGATGACCAGGCAAAGGAAGCAGTGCAAAAATTCGAAAGTGAAATCGCCAATCTTGGTGGTAAACTTAAGCACAGCGAAAAATGGGGCTTGAAAAAATTGGCTTACCCAATTCAGAAAAAAACAACAGGATTTTATTTCCTATTGGAATTTGAAGGAGAAGGCGATTTAATCGGCACATTCGAATTAGCACTCAAACGCGACGAGCGTGTAATGCGTTTTTTAACTGTTAAAATGGATGTAAATCATCTTGCTTACGCAGAGAAAAGAAGAGCAAAAATGGGTCAAGCTAAAACTGCACCAGCAGAAGCTTAATTGTTTAACACTAAAAATTGAATTAAAATGGCACAAAATGATATTCGCTATTTAACGCCGATTAACATCGACATTAAAAAACAAAAGTACTGTCGTTTCAAGAAAAGTGGAATTAAATTCATCGATCATAAAGATCCGAGCTTTTTATTGAAATTGATCAACGAACAAGGAAAAATTCTTCCTCGTCGTATCACTGGTACTTCTCAGAAATACCAAACAAGAGTTAATAAGGCTATCAAAAGAGCACGTCACTTGGCAATTTTGCCATACGTTGCAGATATGTTGAAATAAGCCACTTGTCAAACAAATAAAACTTAAAGTACAATGGAAATTATCTTAAAGAAAAACGTGGATAAGTTGGGTTATAAAGACGAAACTGTTCTTGTAAAAAACGGTTACGGACGCAACTTTTTGATCCCTCAAGGATACGCAGTTTTAGCAACGCCTTCTAATAAGAAAGCACACGCTGAAACAATGAAACAAAGAGCTCACAAAGAAACAAAAATTACTGCTGAAGCTGAAGCACTTGCTGCTCAATTGGTTGAGTCCAAAGTTTCTATCACTGCGAAAGTTGGTGAAAACGGTAAGATTTTTGGATCTATTAATACAGTTCAATTGGTTGACGCACTTCGTGCAGCTGGTTTTGAAATCGATAGAAGATCTTTGAGAATCAAAGACGAACCAATCCGTGAGGTTGGAACTTTCGAAGCAGAAGCTAACTTACACAAAGGTGTTAAACCAACTTTCTCATTTGAAGTTATCGGAGAATAATTTATTCCCCAATACTAAAAATACACGAAGGGATTGTCATTGCGACAGTCCCTTTTTTGATTTTAAGAAGATCTATGATCTTTCAAGAAAATACATTTTTGTTTTCAAAAAAGAATATTATTTACCGAATATGTATTCTGTAAATTGACTCAACTTATTTCTACTAGCCCAAAAAAATACCCAATTATCGGTATTTTTCACACTGAATGTTTCGATACTTTTGAGTATAAATTATTGCTTCCACTTTGGAAACAATTAACTACTTAAATTATGAAAAAGAAATCCATTTCAGCAATTTTACTTCTCGCAGCAACCAGTTTAACGATTGGGTCATGCTCTCTAGAAAAAATGGTAACTCGCGACAACAGAACGGATAAAATTCAACAAAATCCAACTTTGACTTATCCAGTAATTATGGACATGGAAGTTGATCTTACAAAACGTGTTACGGGAACTGCGACCGGCTTGCTTACATACGCGATGAACGAACAATACTTTAAACAACTTGCACTTGCGCAAGCGATTACTAGTAGTAATTCTGACTTATTGATAGAGCCCACTTTTCAGGTAACAAAAACGTATCAAACAAGTAAGAAAATTACAGTGGAAATTATAGTTTATGGATACGCAGCAAAGTATAAAAATCCGAGAAATTTAAGTCCAGCAGATACTGCAATCGTTCGTTTTGTGAATGAAAACCTACATAAAAGTGGAATCACAACAACGTCAATCCTGCCAAACTCAATATCAAAGCAAGGGGTAAAAATTGGAGGTAAAAAAATATACTAAAAATCCAGCTATGAAAACATTCGTGCTTTTAACGTTCTTGATTTTTGCAAAGATAATCCATGGACAAGAAATCGATTATTCTACTTTCAAACAACATGTCTTCGGATTGGAACTCGGCGTAGCGTTGGACATCGGTCATTCCAAGTCGTTCAAATATACGTATAGAGCTCAACCTAGAATTGGATTTTCCTTGGAATACATGCGGATGAAAGTATCAGGAATGACTTCCAAAGAAGGTTCAAAACATCTGCTTTTAAGCTGCAAATTAACAACTAAGGCAACGAAAAGATTTCAGTTGTATTTAACCCCAATAGTAGGACTAGGATTCTATGAAGCTTATGATGACAATTCATCAAGAGACAAATTACTTGATTTTGGAGGAGCGCTTGGACTAGATATTCACCTTTTTGATAGATTCATCTTATCCACTGGCTATCATGTTCATTCCAACTTTGCATTAGATTTATATCTCTTTAATTCAATTGGTTTAGCATACAAATTTTAAAAAAAAACTGGCTAGGAAGAGAACACACTTACATTCTAAAAGTCAGAAATGATTATGTAATTGGACTTTTTTAAATGAAAAATTCTTATCAAAAAATCAAAAGAATTTAAGGAATTTCTTTCTGATTATATACATTGAAAAATCGTCCTTAACCCTATTCACTGATTATCATCAAACTTAATTTGTTGATAAATTTCATTTCACAAGCACGCTAAAATTTCTAGTTTAATTTCAAAAAAAAGCAAATAATTCAATACATTAGCAGATTAAGAAAAATGTATGTCTGATACAAAAACAATCTTAATTTGCGATGATCACGTACTTCTGTGCGACGGTGTTGCTGATATGTTGCGAAATTCAAATTTAAACTATGAAGTATTTATAGTTCATTCTTCCGAAGATTGTACGCAATTTTTGAGAGAACAAAAAGTAGATGTTTTCATTTGTGATTTAAATATTGACGACAAAGATGGTTTCGTATTGATCGAGGAAAACCAAAAGCACTTGGAAAATACCAGAATCTTCATTTTTTCAGCATATAATCAGTCGTACTTAATTCAGAAAGCAATCAAAATGAAACTCGCTGGATTTCTTAAGAAAGAAAGTACTTCCACGGAATTAATTCGTGCAATCGAAAGCGACACATTTGAATTTCAGTGCAATGCTGAAAACTTTGTAAAGAACACAGAATTTGAGAAAATAGATAAAATCTTTGCTAATAAATTCAAATTATCAAAACAAGAAAAAGAAATTATTAAATGGATTACCAAAGGGAAAACCAGTAAAGAAATTGCTGAAATACTGTACATTAGCAAATTAACTGTTGATACACACCGAAAAAACATCAATCGGAAACTAGAAATCACCAACAGTGGTTCTTTAATTCAATATGCTTATGAGAATAATTTGCATCTTTAGTTTTCTCGTTTTTTCAATCCTTTCCTTTGCAAAAGAAACAGATTCAATTGCATGCATTGCCAAATATGCGGTTGATCAGCAATCAACTTGGAATCTAGATCATATTCAAAAGCAAAAGTTTACAAAATTTGTCGAAAACGAAAATATAAACATAGGATATAATAAAAATGCAACGATTTGGTGCAGTTTTGAACTCGAAAACACCGGAACAACAAGCCGAACAATTCACCTCTGTTTTGACAACAATCACATTGATAGCCTACAACTTATATCTCAAGATCCAACTCAATTTTTGGGTGATCGGACGGAGTTTGTTAGCCCATTTCTACTCAATCAATCTTTTGAAATTAGAATAGATGCGCATGAAAAGAAATTCTTCTACATCAAACTTAAAAAAACAATCTCGTTTTTTGATTTTTCATTTCATCTTGATGAACAAAAAATTCTGAAAAGAAAATCACATCATAAAATGGTACTGATTTCATTCCTAGCTGGAATAATTTTATTATTAATAGCTTTTATCGGCATTTTATACTTTGTAAGCTTTAAAAAACTCTACTTTTACTACCTCCTATATGCTTCTGTAACCATTATTTACATCTTGGTAACTACCGGATTTGCAAAATATTACATGTATCAATCATATCTACATTTTAGCGAATGGAGAATTTATTCAGCAAGTCTAAGCTTCATTGGCTTAAGTCTTTTTTTTACTGAATTTCTGAACCTAAAGCAGTCACAAAATCGAAAATACTGGTTTATTTTAGTTCTAAATAGCATTAACATTGTCATCGTATTCATTTCAATTCTCCTTTTAAAACTCGATGCACTTTCTAGTATCAAGACACTCACAACGATTGGTTATCTGATTTTTTTAGCGATTATAATTGCTTTACTCTGGGCGACCTTCGCACATTTTAAGATTGATAAAATTAAATCAATCTACATTTTATTATCATTTCTACCTCATCTTGTCTGGGCGATTACATTCATTTTGAAATCTTTCATTCTTTTTAAAAATGACATACACATCGACTGGCTCGTCCTTATTAACATGTACGAAGTTGTTCTTTTTGGAAGTCTCTTGGCCAAAGACTATATTGAAACATTTAAAAAGAATAACATCTTAACCCATGCGATCATCGCAGAAAAAGAGAACTCGATTCTTGCCATCGTGCTTGCACAAGCGCGTGAAAGAAGGCAAATTTCGAATGTATTGCACGATAATTTTGGGACCAAACTAGCTCATATTTCACATCTCATGGAAATAAGAAAAATGGATGAAATTGAATTGAACTTAAAAAACTTCGCAGAAGAAATTCGCAATATATCTCACCAAATAATGCCTCGTGAATTAGAAAATGGCGCTTTGGTCTCAAGCATTGCGACAGAAGTAGAAAATTTGAACAAAGGCACAACATGTGAAATCAATTTCTATGCTTTTGACTTTCCAGAACACATACAAGAAGCTTGGTCATTAAACATGTACCTGACTTCCTTGGAGTTGATCAACAATGCCTTAAAGCATGGTAAACCCAATCACATTTTAGTAGAATTCTATGCGTACGACGATGAATACATTTTTCAATACATAGACGACGGACTTGGGTTTGACACGAACAAAACAGCGAAAGGTTTCGGGCTTTCAACGATCGAAAGTAGAATCCAAGCCGTAAACGGAAAAATTGAAATCTCTAGTAAAAAAGGCGAAGGAACGGTGATCCAGATAATCATTCCGCTTTCAAGCGCAAAAAAGGAAAACTCAAAAAAAACCACATTTTAATACTTAATTTCACACCATCTAAATCTCTTAAAAAATGAAACTGCAAGAAACGATTTCCCACGTAGAAAAATTCCACGATGCTTTTGGAATCAAAAATCAGCATGAACCAACTGTTGCGCTTTCTGAAGCAGAGATCGAATTGCGCTTCAATTTGATGAAAGAAGAGAACGAAGAATATCTGGAAGCTGCTAAAAATGGCGATTTGGTTGAAGTAGCAGATGCTTTGGGCGACATGCTGTACATTTTGTGCGGTACGATTTTAAAACACGGAATGCAGGGTAAAATTGAGGAAGTCTTTTTGGAAATTCAGCAATCTAATATGAGTAAATTGGATGCAGATGGAAAACCAATTTACAGAGAAGATGGAAAGGTTTTGAAGTCAGATTTGTATTTTAGACCAAACATTCAAGCTATTCTAGACAAATAATGGCCATTACAAAATTCAACATCCGGGTTTACGGAATCTTAATCAATGACAAACAGGAAGTTTTAATCTCTGATGAACATCGCTTTAAAACTGCTTTCACAAAATTTCCCGGCGGAGGTTTGGAATTTGGCGAAGGTTTGGCGGACGGATTAAAAAGAGAATTTCGAGAAGAACTAAACCTGGAAATCGAAGTTGGCGAATTGTTCTACGTCAATGACTTTCTTCAAACTTCTAAATTTGATGACAGTTATCAACTGATTAGCTTTTATTATTTAGTAAATTGCGCTGATTATAAGTCAATTAAAAACAGAACAAGCAACTCACCATTAACAGCTGACGGCGAAGAATTTCGTTGGTTTCCGATTGAAAAATTGAGGAAAGAAATGATGACTTTTCCCATTGATAAACTTGTGGCAGAGAAATTGGGAAAAGCAAACCAGTAAAAAAATGTTATTATTTATGAATAAGCTGATTGAGAAATCTACTTTTCTCATAATTCTCCCCTATCTTTGCACCCAAATTTAGACATTACAAAAATGGCAACAAACAGAACATTTACAATGATTAAGCCAGACGCTGTTGAGGCAGGTCACATTGGTGGAATCTTAAACATGATTAACGAAGGCGGATTTAGAATCGTTTCTTTGAAATTAACACAATTAACAGTAGCTGATGCGAAAGCTTTTTACGCAGTTCACGCTGAAAGACCATTTTACGGTGAATTAGTTGAATTCATGTCAAGAGGTCCAATCGTTGCAGCAATCTTGGAAAAAGACAACGCTGTTGAAGATTTTAGAAAATTAATCGGTGCTACGAATCCAGCAGATGCTGCAGAAGGTACAATCCGTAAAAGATACGCGAAATCAATTGGCGAAAATGCAGTTCACGGTTCAGACAGTGATGAAAATGCAGCAATTGAAGGAGCTTTCCACTTCGCAGGAAGAGAAGAGTTTTAATAGCCAACGCAATTAAACACATTTAAAAGAGGCTTTTTCTGCATGGAAAAAGCCTCTTTTTTTTGGAGATAGTTTTTGATTCGCATATCAGTTCGCACACAATTTTGTACCTTTAGCCACAAATAACAACACCATGAATTATAAATACACAGTCGAAGAACGATTTTTAAAATACGTACAAGTAGATACTACTTCTGATCCAAACTCCACTTCTTTTCCTTCTACCATGAAGCAAAAAGATTTAGGTAAAATTTTAGTGAGTGAATTATTAGAATTGGGTTTAAAAGATGTTGAAATGGACCAATGGGGATATGTTTTCGCAACGATTCCAAGCAACTCAACAAAATCAAACGTTCCAACAATCTGTCTTTGTTCGCACATGGATACTGCGCCAGATTGCGTTGGTACAAATGTAAAACCAATTGTTCACCGAAACTGGGACGGAAGTCCGATTACCTTACCAGATGACACCACACAAATAATTACCAAAGAAAGACACAGTTACTTACAAGAAAAAATTGGTGATGACATCATAACTGCAAGTGGATTGACGCTTTTAGGAGCTGACGACAAAGCAGGTGTTGCCATTATTATGGATTTTGCGCATTATATGGTTAATCATCCTGAAGTAATTCATGGAGATATTCGAATTTTATTTACGCCAGACGAAGAGGTTGGTCGCGGTGTAGAAGAATTGGACATGGAAAAACTGAAAGCGGATTACGGGTATACGATGGATAGTGGAGAATTAGGCGCTATCGAAGATGAATCTTTCTCGGCGGATGCTATGACGTTTCACATTACAGGTGTAAGTGCGCACCCAGGTTATGCGAAAGGTAAAATGGTTCACGCAGCGAAAATTGCATCGGCATTTATTTGTTCTTTACCTACTGATTCTTGGTCTCCTGAAACAACGACAGATCGTGAAGGATTTATTCATCCGACAAATATTTCTGGTGGATTAGAAGAGGCGAGCGTTTCGTTTATTATTCGTGATCACGTGACTTCTAAATTGAAAGAATACGAAGAAAGATTGGAATCAATCATGCAGGATACAATTGCCAAATTCCCTGGCGCAACCTATACTTCTGAAGTAAAAGAACAATATAGAAACATGAAGGAAATCATCAAAGATGTTCCTTTTGTGACTGATTATGCAATTGAAGCGATGGAAAGAGCAGGTATTACACCAAAGCCGACGATCATTCGCGGAGGAACAGACGGTTCTCGCTTATCGTTTATGGGCTTACCTTGTCCAAATATTTTTACAGGTGAAATGGCGATTCACTCCAAGCACGAATATGTGAGTGTTCAAGACATGCAAAAAGGAGTTGACACTTTGGTTGAGTTGTTACAAATCTGGGAACAGAGAACGGTTTGATAATTTATTACTTTGTAATGAAAAGACGATTTCAGGAAATGGAATCGTCTTTTTTTGGCATAACAAAGTGATTCAAGTACTTAATACTTTAACGATAAAAATCGCAAAGCAACGCTAAAATTGCTTAATTTTACCTAAAAAAATGCGTATTTTCATTACATCCGTAATCGTAATCGTAGGCATCGTCATCGGTTATTTTGTATTACTTCCTAGTTCCAATAAAAAAAGACTTCCTTTTTATAATCCGACAGACTTAAAATCAGAAATGGTTGATTCTAGTTTATTAAGAAAAGGCTACGGTCACACCATTGGTGAATTTGAATTTCAAAATCAAGAAGATAAAACGATTACACGTGCAGATGTGGAAGGAAAGGTTTTTGTAGCTGAGTATTTCTTTACGACCTGCGGTACGATTTGTCCAAAAATGAATCAACAAATGATGCGCGTGCAAGAAGCGTATAAAGGAAATCCAAATTTAAAAATTTTAAGTTTTACAGTGGATCCCGATGTAGATGACGTGAAGCAAATGAAAACGTATGCGGACGGACATGGAGCAGATCCTAAACAATGGTATTTCTTAACTGGAACCAAAGAAGATTTGTATGGTTTGGCAAGAACATCTTTTTTCATCTTAAAACCAGCTGAAGCAGAAAACTTAGGCGATGCAGGAAGTGATTTCATTCACACCAACAACTTTGTATTGGTTGACCAAAAGCTTCGTATTCGGGGATATTATGATGGAACAAGTGCCAAAGAGGTTGACAAGTTGATTAAAGACATCGAAGTTTTATTTTAAACAGACCTATTCATTTGCCATCGTATTCATAAACTTCTCGATCTTTTTCATCAAATAAGCATTAGAACAATTGTAATTGTTGAAGATGATCGCAAAAGCGAACTTCTTACCTGATTTCGTATCCACATAACCAGCATACGATTTGATGCGCGACATCGTTCCGCTTTTGGCAAATACACGACCTTGAGCAGCTTGATTTCGACAAACATCAGACAAGGTTCCTGAGATTCCTGCAACTGGCAAAGTGGACCTAAAGACCTCTTTGTTTTTAGACTGATTCATGTAATTCAGCAAGCCACAGAAATGTTCTGCACTGATTCCATTGCTTCTTGAAAGTCCGCTGCCATCTTTTAAATACAAACCACTGGTATTGATTCTAGTATTCCAATACTGATTCAATTGACGCAAGCCATTTTCAGTAGAACCATCTCCATTTTTGTTGTAACCAATCAAGCAAACCAATTGTTCTGCAAAGAAATTGACAGATTTTTGATTGGTCCAATGTGCAACCGTATTGACAGAACTTCCGATATTGGTATAAACCAATTGATGATTGCTTGCATATCTTTTCCAAGCAGCACTTAAACTCATCGACCGCGCACCTTTTGCTTTTTCACTGATTTCAATACCTCTTTTTTGCAAGGCTTTGGTGAACTCAACCGCGAATTGAAGTTCGGGATCTGGAATACTACCTTTCACCGTAATTGAGGTATTCATTTGCAGAGATCCAGTTCCAAAACGATCTAAAGAATAAGGTGCCCCATAAATGTAGGAATTGTCTCCAGCAGCTTTACTTCCTGAAATATAGTTGAAAAAACGGAACCCTTCAACCTCAGGAAAAGTTTTCGTTAAAACAGGAACCGCTCCAAGCACCGTATTTACTTTGAAATAATACTTCAGCATGTTATCATAAATCGCCAATCCCGAAGGTCCGGCTCCGTAATAATTCCCCATATCTCCCCAAGACCAACCGTCTGGTGCACCTGCATATCCGAATTCGGAGCCGTCACCAACAACAGCACCTTGCACTTTTCGTAAACCCAATTTGTACAAAGTATCTGCCCAGCGATCTAAAAACTCAGATTCATTGTCGGTATAATATCGACTTCCCAAAGCAGCATCGCCGCCACCTCGAATCCACAAATCACCTTTCAAAACACCTGCCGTGGAAAGTTCTCCTTGATAATATATTCTTGTCTTGGGTTGATAATTTGCACCCACCATTTCGAATGCAGATGCAGTCGCGAATAATTTTGTTGTGGAAGCAGGTAAAAGCGAAGTTTTTTCTTGATTTTGCACCAAAACTTGTCCAGATGAAAGATCAATTACTTGAATTCCAATGCTTGCATTTTTTAAGTAAGAATCACCAATAATTTCATTTTTAACGAGTTCTAACTGAGTCTGTGAAAGAACAGAAGTCAGACTTAATTGTATGAATACTAATATAATAGTAATTAATGACAAACTTTTCATTTTCATTTTTTTTATAAAATTCGGAATAATAGAACATACATCTACCTAATCAACGAATACTTTTTAACAAATTAAAGGCTGAAACTATTTAGGAATAAAAGAAATACTCGTTAAAATAAATTGATATTCATTACATTTGTGCAAAATTGGATTAAAAGAATGACAAAGGTTTTACGAATTATCAACCGATTCAACATAGGAGGACCAACCTACAATGCAACATTCCTAACTCGGTATTTAAGCGATGATTTCGAAACTTTGCTGATCGGTGGACTACCAGAAGAAAGTGAAGCCGATTCTTTGTACATTTTAGACGAATATGGAGTAAAGCCCATGATATTAGAAGAAATGAAACGAAAACCAAGTTTCAAATCCGATCGACAAGCTTACTTAAGAATTAAAGAGATAATCAAAGAATTTAAACCTGACATTGTTCATACACATGCTTCCAAGGCTGGAGCTTTAGGAAGAAAGGCAGCTCATGCGTGTCGTGTTCCAATCATTATCCATACTTTTCATGGACATGTTTTCCATTCTTATTTTGGAAAAGCAAAAACCTATGTCTATAAAACAATTGAACGTAATTTAGCCAAAAAATCTACTGGAATTGTTGCAATTAGTGAACAACAGAAACAAGAATTAAGTCAAATTCATAAGATTTGCTCTGAAAACAAAATCAAAGTAATTCCACTTGGTTTTGATCTAGAAAAGTTTAGAATCAATTTAGCAGCTGACAAAATTGAAACCCGAAAGGAATATAATTTGGCAGAAGATGAAATAGCCATTGCGATCGTTGGAAGGCTTGCACCTATTAAGAACCATTCTCTATTTTTAGAGGTAGCCAAAAACATCCTTGCAAAGGGAGAAAAAAAAATCCGCTTCTTTATCGTTGGAGATGGCGAGTTAAAAACTGAAATTTCGACAGTTGCAAATCAAATCAATAACGAATTTGGTGAAAAAATAATACTAACTTCGTGGATTAAAGATGTGAATAAATTCAATGCTGGAATGGACATAATTTGTCTAACATCCAACAATGAAGGAACCCCAGTAAGTTTAATCGAAGCACAAGCATCTAATATCCCTGTAGTTACAACAGATGTTGGAGGAATTAGAGACATTGTATTGGAAGGAAAAACAGGCTTTATCGTGCCAAAAGGCGACGCAAAACTCTTTGAAGAAAAACTTACTGTTTTGATAAAAAACAACGAAATTAGGAAGGAAATGTCACTGAATGGTTGGGATTTTGTAAGAGAAAAATTTCATTATCTTCGCCTCGTTAAAGACATGGAAGCATATTATACAGAATTATTAAATAGAAATTAATTTGAACACTAAAAATCTACTCGGTAATCTTCTCATTATAGCATTAATCTCCGTCCTTTCAGGTTGTGGGATTAACAGCAGTTTAATGTTTAAAACACCTAAAAACTCCATTTCAGAGATCGACACGCTAACTTCGAAGTATTATACGATAGTAGATAAAAGTGAAGTTCCGTTGCTACCTCAAGAAGATTATAAAATAACAAAGGACGATAAAATTATGTTCTTGTTAAGTACCAATGGCGGTCAAGATATCGTTAGTGGTCAAGCTGGTGTCTCGAATAGAGATGTTAATTCTGTACAAACCCAAAGATCTTATAATCAGCTAGAGTATGTTGTGAGATCAGATGGAAAGGTTATGTTGCCGTTGATTGGAGAACTTTATCTGGAAGGTATGACTGTTAAAAAAACGGAGGACACTTTGAAAAAGTTATTTTCAGAGCATTTTCTAGACCCTTTTGTACAAGTGACGGTTACGAACAAAAGAGTTATCGTATTTCCCGGTGACGGAGGTGCCGCAAAAGTAATTTATATTAAAAACAACAACACGACTTTAATGGAAGTAATTGCTGAAGTTGGAGGGATTTCAGAAAGAGGTAAATCTAAAGCAATCAAATTGATGCGTTCCGTAAATGGAAAAAGAGAAATCTATCCAATTGACTTATCAACCCTTGAAGGATTAGCATTTGCTGACATGGTTGTGCAAGCAAATGATTATGTATATGTGGAACCAACACCGAAATTAGGAAGAGAAGTTCTTGCGCAAGTCGCACCTATTGTTTCTATCTTAACAAGTGGTTTGATTCTATTTAATGTGTTTATGAATTTAAAATAATACTGGCTCGTGTCTAAAACAAATAAAATTTTCGTAAACAAAGATTACAATCCACTAATCTTAAAAGCTGTTCTAAAAAACAACTGGTATTGGCCATTAATTTGGCTGTGTATTATGCTAACTGTTTCTTTTTTCTATTTACGTTACACCAAAGAAATCTTTGAAGCAAGTACTCTGATTCAGATAGAAAATAAAGACCAAGGAAGAGAAGTTTTAAATTTCGAGAATTTATCTTCGAAAAGCAACATCTCCTCTCAAATAGAAATGATGAAATCCAATCTTTTATTTGGGAAAGCGATTGAAAAGTTACAGATGAATGTGAGTATATTCACAAAAGGGAACATTCTAACAGATGAAATGTATCATTCTTCTATTTTTAGTGTTTTACCGTATTCCTTATCAGATTCTTCACTTTGTGGGACACCCATTTTTATTAATTATTCAGAGAATGTAGTTCATATCAAGTATAACTTCAAAAACACTGATTTCACCGCAAAAAATAAAATTGATGAAATCATAAAAACTCCACATTTTGAAATAAAAATCAAATCAGATCAAATCAATGAATTTGAAAAGCTAAATAAAAACAACGAATATTATTTTGTCTTTAACTCCAATAGTTCGTTGGTTGGCAGACTAAAAGAAGGGTTGATTATTACACCAATAAATCCAGAGGCACAAACCATTGAAATTAAACATCAGTCTCACAATGCTTTGTTGTCTAAAGACATTGTTTCTTCCCTTTCCTCGGCATTTTTTGATTATGAACGAATTTCAAAGCAACTAAGCTCTGACAATATCTTACATTTTATAAACATGCAATTGGACTCGTTGACAAAAGAATTAAATGATTCCAAGGAAAACTTAACCGACTATCAACGCAGCTCCAAGTTGCCTGATCCGGATGGCGTTAGTGCTGCAATGAATTCAAACATTACTCAATTCAGAGATCAAACTTATAAGGCCCAGGAAGAACTGAATACCTTGAACATGGTTTTCGGTAAATTAACCGATGAACCAAACCGAATTGAAATCTACAAGATAATTCCTGAAATGCTAGGGAAAAGTTATGAATCTGCACTCTCGCGACAAATTGAAGATTTACACGAAATACTAGAAAGAAGAGAAGATTTACTTTTTAAAGTAAAACCAGAAAATGCAGAGGTGCAAAACTTAAATTTTAGAATTCAAAGTAAGATACAGTCTATTCGAAAAAGTATGCAAGTGATTCGCGAACGACTGATCATCAACTTAAAAGTATTGATCAATAAAAGCAATCAATTAGAAGAAGAGTTTTATTTAATTCCAGAAAAGAAAATGGAGTTCAATAGACTTAAATCATTGCAGGACTTAAATGAAAAGTACTTTTCAATCTTGACCGAAAAGAAAGTTCAATATGCTATTTCTCGTGCAGGATATGCACCTACAAGCCACATTTTAAGCAATCCAGTTGCTTCACAAGAACCAATAAACTCCAACAAATTAGTGACCTATATCGCTCTCGGACTTTTAGGTATCATTATCGGTGGAGGTGTTTTGATTTTTAAATACATCACATTTAACGAAGTTACTGGAATAACTGATTTAAAGAGAATACTTCCAAATGACATCAATTTCTTAGGTGGCATTCCATTGTTGAAAAATGAAATGGAATACTCCAGAATGGTCGTTGGTGAATCTTCAAAAACCAGAATTGCTGAGGCGATGAGAAACATTCGTTCCAACATTAGCTTCGTAAATCCAGAAGCAAAAACAATAGCGATCACTTCTTCAGTTTCTGGAGAAGGAAAAACGTTTTTGGTAATGAATTTAGGTGGAATAATAGCCCTTTCTGGCAAAAAAACAATCATCATTGACTTGGACATGCGAAAACCTAAAATACATCTGGGTTTTAACATCGAAAATAAACTAGGTATTAGTAACTTGATTGTAGGAAAAGCAACACTAGCCGATGTAATTCACCATACGGATATAAGTACTTTAGATTACATTACAGCGGGAGATATACCTCCAAATCCCTCAGAATTAATATTGAGCGAATCATTGGAGCACATCCTGGAAGATTTAAAAACGAAATACGATGTCATTGTCATTGATAATCCTCCAATTGGATTAGTTTCTGATGGGATTACAATGCTAGCCAAAGCAGACATCCCAATTTACGTTTTCAAATCAAATTTCTCAAAACGTCAATTTGCAAATCGAATTGTGGAACTAAAAGAAGTGCAAAAAATCAAATCATTGTCTGTTATTCTGAATGGTATTGAAACGGAAGGAAGTCAATATGGCTATGAATTTGGTTATGGATATGGTTACGGATATGGACAAGGTTATTATACAGAAGAGAATGTCTGAAAGCGAAATAGAAATAGAAGGTTTAGTAATTATAGAAACCAGAAAGTTTAAAGATGATCGTGGTTATTTTTACGAAAGTTACAACGAACATAAATATAACGAGTTGATTGGGAATGATATTCATTTCTTTCAAGATAATGTCTCTTTATCTGCTAAAAATGTATTGAGAGGTCTACACTTTCAAAATCCTCCTTTCGATCAAGGAAAACTTGTTAGTGTACTCAAAGGAAGCGTTTTAGACGTGGCGGTAGACATTAGAAAAGACTCCGTCACCTATGGAAAACACCATTCCGTTGTCTTATCTGCAGAAAATGGATTGCAGTTTTGGATTCCGCCTGGATTTGCACACGGTTTTTTAACGCTTGAAGACGATACTATTTTTTCGTACAAATGTACAAACTATTATAGTCCTGAATCTGAGGGTTCTTTGAGATGGAATGATCCAGATTTAGCAATAGATTGGAAAATAAAAAATCCAATTATTTCGACAAAAGATGAAATTAATGATTTTTTTAATACTTTTGTTTCAAAATTTAACTAACCACATTGGACTATTCTATACTAATTATCTCAGGATTCTTTGTTGGCGGTGTTGTCACTTCGCTAATAATCAACTCATTATTATTAATGTTTTCAACATCGTTGGGAATAAGAAATAAAAATGATGTCGTAGTAAGATGGAGTAATCAGTCAAAACCTTCATTAGGAGGCGTCAGTTTTTACATTTCTTTCTTATTCACTGCAATCTTTTATAGCATCTTTTTTCCAACTGAAGCTTCTATCTTTACGAATCCTCAATTTATAGGTCTATTCATCTCGGGATCTCTTGCTTTTGCGATGGGCTTAGCAGATGATGCATACAATACAAAACCATTTTTCAAATTGTTTATTCAGATTGCTTGCGGAGTTGTTTTCGTGATTTTTGGAACAGTTATACACTTAACCAACAATGAACTGATAGATTCCGCATTCACGGTTTTGTGGGTAATCATTATCATGAATTCACTCAACATGTTGGACAACATGGATGGTATAACCGGTACGGTCGTAGTTTCTCTTCTGTCTTTATGTTTATTCTCTTCTATCTGGATGAGTGGTCAAATAGATATAACTCGAATCATCTTATTGACTGCAATCATTGGTTCAGTTCTAGGTTTTTTGAAATTAAACATAAATCCAAGTAAGTTGTTTATGGGAGATGCTGGAAGTCAATTCATTGGCTTATACGTTGCTTTCTTCGCAGTAGACAATTTGTGGAACGTCGGTGAAGTAACTGGAGCTCCTTCATGGACAGGAATACTTATTACCTTAGTTGCATTTACGCCTGCTGCTGCAGATACGCTGACAGTTGTAATCAACCGATTAAAAAAAGGTCAATCACCGATGGTTGGCGGAAAAGATCATACAACGCACCATTTAGTCTATTCTGGAATGAACGACAAGCAAGTATGGCTTACTTTTTTAGGGATTTCTATTTTAGCACTTGCATTTGGAATACTAATGATGTACTTCGTTTCAGTGTCTAATTATATTGCAATCATTCCTTTCTCGCTCTTTTTTCTCATTACCTTTGTCACCTTATTTCGTGTGACAAAAAAATATGCACACAAAGAGAAGTAATTTTGCACATTTCAATGAGATTCTAAGCGATTCTTGTTACTTTTTATTCTTCTAAAAACGTTTCAAATACGTTTCAAATACATTTCAAACAAGCTTGACTTATTGAATTAAATAGACGAAATTTGCAGAAGAAATTCTCAGCATGAATAAAAAGCAAAAAAACGTCTCCATCGAAATAGAAGATCAACAAAAATACATCGAAGTATTTGGTGCAAGAGAACACAATCTCAAGAATATAGATTTAAAAATCCCTCGAAATAAACTCGTTGTTTTTACCGGTTTATCAGGATCAGGTAAATCTTCTTTGGCATTCGACACGATTTTTGCAGAAGGGCAACGTCGTTACATCGATACCTTTTCTGCCTACGCGAGGCAATTTCTTGGTGGAATGCAACGGCCAGATGTTGATAAAATCGATGGACTTAGTCCTGTTATTTCAATCGAACAAAAAACAGTATCGAGATCGCCTAGATCGACCGTTGGAACGATCACGGAAATCTATGATTTCATGCGTTTACTTTTTGCCCGTGTTGGAATTGCATATTCGTATGAGACCAATGAGCAAATGGTTAAATATTCTGATGATCAAATTGTAGATTTAATCCTTGAACAATATAAAGATAAAAAAATCATCATTCTTGCTCCAAAAATCAAAGTGAGAAAAGGCCATTACCGCGAGCTTTTTGAACAAATCCGAAAAATGGGTTACACCAAAGTTCGCGTTGACAATGAAGTGATTGACATTGAAAATGGCTTAAGATTAGATCGTTATAAGATTCACGACATTGAAATTGTCATCGATAGAATACAAGTAGATTCGAACGACAGAAAACGAATTTATGACTCTGTTTTAACTGCTATGAAACAAGGCTCCAAAGCCATGATGGTGATGGATTATGAAACACAAGAAACGCGTCATTTCAGTCGTACCTTAATGTGCCCAACTTCTGGAATCAGTTATCCAGAACCAGAACCGAGTTTGTTTTCATTCAATTCTCCTTATGGGGCTTGTCCGACTTGCAGCGGCTTGGGAGAAGTTTCTGAAGTAGACATTGATAAAATTATTCCAGACGCTAAAAAATCAATCAAAAAAGGTGGATTAGCACCGCTCGGAGATTATAAGAAAACGTGGATATTTGATAAAATTGAAGCGTATTTAATTCAAGACGGATATACAATCAACACCGCTTTAAACGAAATTCCAGATGAAGTGCTACAAGTCATTCTCAATGGAAACGAGGGCATGGAGCGAGAACGAAATCAAACCGTTGTTTTTGAAGGAATTGTCAACTTCTTGGCACGACATTCAGATGAAAGTACGGCTGCTGTTCAACGTTGGGCTCAAAGTTTTATGAATCTAATCGTTTGTCCTGAATGTCACGGAACGAGGTTGAAAAAAGAAGCACATTATTTCAAGATTGACGATAAAAACATCGGAGAATTAGCACAAATTGACATTTCAGATTTAAAGATTTGGTTTGATCAAGTGGAAACGAAATTATCCAAATCTCAATTAAAAATTGGAACGGAAATTATCAAAGAAATTAGAGATCGGATTAATTTCATCTTAGATGTTGGATTGAATTACTTATCACTTCATCGATCAGCAAAAACATTATCAGGAGGAGAAGCACAACGTATTCGTCTCGCAACGCAAATTGGCTCTGAATTGATGAATGTCTTGTACATCCTAGATGAACCAAGTATCGGTTTGCACCAAAGAGACAACACCAGGTTAATAAACTCTTTAAAACGCTTAAGAGATGCAGGAAACTCCGTTATTGTTGTTGAGCACGATAAAGAAATGATTGAAGCTGCAGACTTTGTTGTGGACATAGGTCCAGGAGCAGGAATAAATGGAGGAGAAATCATCAATGCCGCACCGTATGCCGAACTTCATAGCCAGGATTCGTATACCACAAAGTACTTAAAAGGTGAACTTTCGATTGAAGTTCCGAAGAAAAGAAGGAAGGGAAATGGTGAAAAAATAAGTTTAATTGGCGCAAGCGGAAATAACTTGAAAAATGTAGACCTACACCTTCCATTAGGAACCTTAACGTGTATAACTGGTGTTTCAGGTAGTGGGAAATCGACTTTGATTAACCATACTTTGTATCCGATTTTAAATGCACATATCTATAACGGTGTTAAAAAACCAATGCCGTACAAAAAGATTGTTGGCATCGAGAACATCGATAAAATTGTAGAAATTGACCAAAGTCCAATTGGTAGAACACCACGTTCAAACCCAGCGACGTATACCAATGTATTTACAGAAATCAGAAGTTTGTTTGCGAGTATGCCTGAATCTCAAATTCGAGGATATAAACCAGGAAGATTCTCTTTTAACGTATCAGGAGGAAGATGCGAAACGTGTAAAGGTGGCGGTGTAAAAGTAATTGAAATGAATTTCTTACCGGATGTGTACATTGATTGTGACGGTTGTCAAGGAAAAAGATACAACCGTGAAACTTTAGAAATTCGTTACAAAGGAAAATCGATCAGCGACGTGTTGGAGATGACCATCCAAGCTGCAGCACTTTTCTTCGATAAAATCCCGAAAATATCGCGAATTTTAGAAACGATGGTATCTGTTGGATTGGGCTATGTGAAATTAGGTCAAGCTTCCACTACACTCTCTGGCGGAGAAGCACAACGAATCAAACTGTCGACCGAACTTTCGAAAAAAGGAACTGGAAGAACGATGTATATTTTGGATGAACCCTCTACTGGACTTCACTTTGAAGACATCCGCTTGTTATTGATTGTACTTCAAAAATTAGTTGACGAAGGAAATACCGTTTTGGTGATTGAACACAACTTAGACCTCATCAAAGTTGCAGACTACATTGTAGATGTTGGTCCAGAAGGCGGAAAAGCTGGTGGAGAAATATTATTTGCAGGTACACCTGAACAACTGATTAAGAAAGCTCAAGATCGTTCACATACAGCCAAATACTTGGCGATGGAATTAAAATGAATTACACCAATTGAATTCTAAAAAAGACAATTAAAATTCTAAAATAGTAGAAACAAAAAAGGACGGAAGATAAACTCCCGTCCTTTTTAGGATATGTATTATCCTTTATTTATTTCGCATCATTTTGACGCATAAAATCATAAAGTGCATACGCATTATCATCTGTCAAGTTTTGATTTGGCATTCGAACCAAACACGCTTCCAATTGCGCTTGCAACTCAGGATCTTTGTCGAGCATTGCATCTGGATTAGTGATGAAGTTCAAAATCCACTCTGCTTTTTGGCGATTCGTAACACCTTTCCAACCTGGACCAACCAATTTCTCATCCGTTAGTTTGTGACAAGATTGACATTTCATTTCGTAAATATTTTTCCCCATCGTTGCTTTGGCAACATTGATTGGACCAACATCCACACTTTGGAATCTTCCTTCCCCTTTTTCTGGATCGTAAGCATTCTGTCCAGACTCGTTGGTTAAAGCTTTCGGAACTCCTTCAGCAGGAATTCTTTCCTTTTGGGTAGTGTCATCTGAACCGCCACAAGATGCAAACAACATGGCAGTAACCGCTAATAAAAAAATCTTTTTCATCGTACTATAGTTTATGTTTCTACCGTAAAAGTAGATGCAATATTTTATCTTATATATGACCCAGGTCAAGTATATCGTTTTTATAATTGATTAACTTTGTATAGACTATGGAGGAAATAGAGCTATTAAAAAAAGCCGGAGGCAAAATTAAGAATTTCAAAAAGAAAGAAATAGTGTTTTTCGAAAGTGAACATGTCTTTCATTATCACTTCATTATATCAGGAAGAGTTAAGATGCTAAATGCGAGCGAAACTGGTAAAGAATACGTTCATGGAATCTTTGGAAGTGGTGAAAGTTTTGGAGAACCTGCTTTATTCGGAAATGAAAACTATCCTGCAACAGCGATTGCAATTGATGATTGTTCGCTTTTAGTCCTTGAAAAAACACTTTTCTTCCAACTTCTTCAAAGTAATTATGATTATCACCTCGCTTTTACTGCAAAAATGTGTAAAAGATTACGGTATAAAACCATTATGACGTATGCAATTAGTAGCTTAGACGCACAAGATCGATTATTGTCCTTATTTGCGTACCTCAAAGAAGATCAAAAAATCAAAAATAATGACGAATCATATACGGTTGATTTAACGCGAAAAGAAATTGCAGAATTAACTGGTCTGAGGATCGAAACGGTCATTCGAGCCGTCAAGAAAATGGTTTTGGAAGGAAAATTAAAAATGGATAAACGAAAGATAATATATACAGCGACATGACATTGAGTTTTAAAAACGGCATCCCAAGTAAATGGGCCATTCTTTGCTTAGTAAATCTATTCATTGCGAGCATCTTAGGCGTTTTAATGCGCTATAAAATTTTATACGAATTACCAGGATTGGTTCAAAATCATTTGTTACACGCTCATTCTCACTTTGTGTTTCAAGGATGGATTTCTTTGGTATTGTTTAGTGTTTTGGTGTTGTTTTTACTTCCAAAAGAGGTCGCACAGAAAAAGGTATATGGAATTCTATTTTGGGTCATGCAACTCTCCGCATTTGGCATGTTGTTTACGTTTTTATACAATGGATATTACTCACTTTCTATTGTGTTTTCAAGCTTAACCCAATTTGCTTTTTATTGGTTTGCCATTCAGTTTATGCTTGATTTGCGCAAGACAGATGTCCATCGAGTTGCAAAATGGTTTGCAATTGGTGCGCTTTGGTGCGGAATTATTTCTTCTCTTGGACCTTATGCTTTGGGATATTATTCGGTTTCCAAAACATCTTCTGCTTTGTCCATCAGAACTTCCATCTACTTTTATTTACATTTTCAATACAACGGATGGTTCCTTTTCTCCATCTATTCCATCTTTATCAATTGGTTCCACAAACGTTTTTTCATCGATAAAAATGAATTAAAATGGTTTTTCATCTTATCGGCATTGAGTATTATTCCTGGATATGCCTTGTCAATCATTGGATACTATAAAACACCAATGGTGATGATTAATTCTTATTTCTCTGTGATCACGCAAGCAATCGCAGTGATTTTATTTGCACTATTTATCTTCAAAAATAAGGATAAAATAAAAAGTCAATTAACACCAATCACACGGAGACTTTGGTACATCGCATTCTATTCCTTGATTTTAAAAGTATGCATGCAAAGTCTTTCTCTTTCTCCTGAATTAGCCAATGTAGCATTCTCTTTCAGACCTTTGGTTATTGGCTACTTACACTTGGTATTCATTTGCATTGTTAGTTTCTTTCTACTGGGATTCATGCATCAATTTCAAAGTTTAAAAGTATCCAATTCCTACGCTGCTTTTTATGGATTAATCGCTTTTGTGTTGTTTTCTTTGGCAAATGAATTTGTTTTATTTCTTCAAGCCTTTGGATTTTATTTTGAAATTCACATCCAACACGTCTCTGAAAGTTTACTTTACATCTCCATTGGAATGTGTTTAGGACTCTTGCTTTTTGTGATCGGTCAGTTTTCAAAAAAGAGCGTTTAGTCATCGCAAAAAGTGACCATCTTATTTAGGATTTTTGTTCTAGCTTCATCTTTCTACCAACGTAGTAGAACCCCAATGCTGCGAGAATGGAAATGACGGTATTGATAATCCACAAAGTATCATAGCCATAAACAGTTAGAATCTGCGTTGCTAAATAAGGGGTTATAATCAAGGCAATTGAAAAGCTCAATGCGTTTACGCCCATGTAAGCTCCTTTGTATTTCTTCCCAGCGCGAACTGCTGCAACGGTTGAAATAAATGGAAGAACCAAGATTTCAGAAAGACATAGAAAGGTCATCGAAATGTAAAGCATGGGTGTACTTTGGGAGAAAATTAGTAGGAAAAAAGTGACTCCCAACAAAATAGATCCAATGACGATGTTGGCATATAAATCTAATTTCGTTTCTAAGTAGTGAACAATCACCATTTCAGTCAACACGATGAAAATTCCACTATAACCCAAAATCATTCCAATTTCGGCTTGTGACAAGTTGATTGCATCTCCGTAAAACAACGGCAGCACACTAATCAATTGACTGAATACAATGGAATAGAGAACACACATCAAACTGAAAACAAGAAATAATTTATCTTTGTATGGCGAACGTTCATCATCTACAATATCAGCATCAATGATTGTTTCATGCACGACCAATGACTTTCTGTTTTTCCTTCTGAAGCGGAAATAACCGTAAAAAACAATCCCAGTTACGAATGCACCAACTGCATTTCCATAAAACAACCAAGAGTATGAGATCGTCGCCAATAAACCTCCCATCGCTGGCCCTAAAGAGAAGCCAAGGTTTATTGCCATTCGATTTAAAGAGAAAGCCCTTGTGATGTTTTCAGGTTTTGCATACAGACTGATAGAAGCAGAATTAGACGGTCTAAAAGTTTCAGCAATGATGCTTAAAAGCAAGATAATTCCCGCAATTCCATTCAAAGTTGTAAACTGCGGAATCAATGCAAAAATGGGCGCTGATAAAAAAAGACTCAGAGATTGTACTCGAAAACTTCCGATTTTATCGGTCAACCATCCACCTAAAAGTGATCCGATAACGGAACCTATACCAAATGTACTTAAAACAATTCCTGCTTCAACTTTTGAAAAATGAAGTTCTTTGGTAACGTAAATTGCCAAAAATGGAATCACCATGGCACCCGTTCGATTCAACAGCATGACCAAGGCCAACATCCAAGCCGGTTTCGACAATCCCGAGAAAGAATCTATATATAATTGAATGGGTTTTTTAAAGTTCACTGTCTTGAAGTTATTCACAAACCCTTTCCTACGGAAAACAAAGAGTTTAAAGCGGCTATATTTTATTTTCCAGCATAGATTACGCTGTTTCGATCCGTTTCCCAAAGTCGAATTTCAAGCTCGAATTTAGCATCTAATCGAAGTCGAAGTTTATTCCAGATTATTACGGCAATGTTTTCAGCTGTAGGAATTAAATTTTCAAACTCTGGACAATCTAGATTCAGATTTTGGTGGTCAAAAGCTTCCAATACTTCGTCTTTGATGATGTCGCTTAAAATTTTCAAATCAATGACATAACCAGTTATTGGATCAATTGGTCCATCCACAAATGTTTCCAGAACATAGTTATGGCCGTGGTAATTCGGATTGTTACATTTATCAAATAGATCAGTATTTTGCTTGTCTGTCAAACTTGGATTGTGCAAACGATGTGCCGCATTAAATGTTTCTCTTCTACAAACCTTCATAATCTATTTCAATTTAATTCGATGCAAAAATAAGCGTTTTTGTTAGGACGCAGGAAAGATTATCATTGTTTTAACACTTCTCCATAATGAGCTTGAACCAAAACGTAAAATCAGCTGGTTTTAGGGAAATCTCTTGCTTCAAATCTGCAATTGAAACCCAGCGATAATCCATTATTTCTTCCGGATTCGGTTCAAAATGTCCATCATAAATTCCAGAAAAAACATGATCATACTCGTGCTCAAACAACTGATTCTCCAAAGGTGTTTTGTAGATAAAATCGAATTCATTATTCAATTCGCAATCAAATCCCAACTCTTCCTGTAAACGCCGATGCGCAGCTTCTACAACTGTTTCTTCTGGTTTTGGATGTGAGCAACACGCGTTCGTCCAAAGTCCTTCTGAGTGATATTTACCCATTGCTCTTTGGTGAATCAGCATCTCCTTTTTTGAATTGTAAATCAAAACTGAAAATGCACGGTGCAACAGTCCTTTCTGATGAGCTTCTAATTTTGGCATGGTGCCAATTTCTTCGTCCTGCTCATTTACTAAAACAACTAAATCTTCTAACATTGGAAAAGAATCTCGTTGAATGAAAAAAATCACTCAGCGTTAAAATTAAAATGAAATGAATGTACTTAAAATAATCCGTTTATTTCAGCATCAATGGAATTGATAATCATTCCTAAATCTTCTTGACTTTCAGGAAAACGGTTGTTATCAATATCAATAATCAACAATTTACCTTTATCATAGGTTGAAATCCAAGCTTCGTAGCGCTCATTTAAGCGTTTCAAGTAATCCAAGCGGATACTTTCTTCGTAATCGCGACCGCGCAATTGGATTTGATGTACCAAAGTTGGCACGCTCGCTCTTAAGTAAATCAATAAATCAGGAGCAGAAATGAAGGATTCTATCAAATTGAAAAGTGAAAAATAATTTTCAAAATCACGCGTAGTCATCAAGCCCATCGAGTGCAAGTTTGGAGCAAATATAAATGCATCTTCATAGATTGTTCTATCTTGAATGACCATTTTATCTGTCTGACGAATTTCCTGAACTTGTGTAAATCGACTGTTCAAATAATAGATTTGAAGATTGAAAGACCAGCGTTGCATGTCGTCATAAAAATCATTCAAATATGGGTTTTGCTCAACATCTTCGTAATGCGTTTCCCAACCATAATGCTTTGCTAACAGTTTGGTTAACGTTGTTTTTCCTGCTCCTATATTTCCAGCTACTGCGATATGCATATTCATTTACTTTTAAGATTGCCTAAATTACAAATATTGTCGATACTTTGAAGGTTTATTTCAAAATTTGAATCGAATATCTCAAAATTTGAGTCGGCGTTTCTACATAGATTACATTTGATTCTTTTTTAATCTTAACAACCTCTTCGGATGGAAGATTGTAATAATGTGTTTTATCTGAAACTAATTCCAAAACATTTAATTGATTGTTGCGAATAAAATAAGCCACTTCATTTTCAATGTGAACAAAATTGACTCCTTTCATTTCCCATTTGGAGATGAATGTTCCATACAAATCGAATTTCAAGATTCCTTGTTCCTCATCAATGAGGTATAAATTATTGTCTTTTTCGAGAATCTGTTTCACCTGTTTACAACCCAAAAGTCCTCGAATGTTTTCAATGCGTTGTTGCTGCAATACGTTTTTAGCAATCAAAACAATTTTAGAATTATCTTGGTCATAAACCCAGAATTTATCTGGCTGACCTGAGGAGGCAACGAGTGTAACATACGATAAATTGTGGTCATTTAAATCTATTATTTCTTGTTGCTTGCTCAAGGTATTGTCCACATACGAAATCAGTTGTTGATCTTCTGAAAAAATCAATATTTTCATTGGATTGGTTGGGTCGATGCTCGAAATAGTTCCCCAAAATTTATTACTTTGAGAGAAAACTGGATTTCCCAAAGAGTCAAATTTCTGTAATTTATCGCCATCACTCATCAAGAGGTTACCAAATGAATCGATGTTCCAAGCAGAACCTTTGGAAACTACTTCCCATTCCAATTTCCAAGTGATGGAATCTTGCGCAGATAGCAAGAAAGGAAAAACCAGCAAGAGAAGTAATCCACTTTTCATTTTCTAATAATTTCTTAAAAATACGATTAAATTTCGAAATCAGATGAGACCCAAAATCTGTTCCACAAACTCGCGGTTGTTTGATAATCTCGGAACCTTATGTTGACCTCCCAGCTTTCCTTTTGATTTTAGCCACACATTAAAAGTTCCTTTGGGAACAAGAACTATTTTGGGACCTAACAAAGCAATGTCTTTGCATCGTTTTGCATCATAATCTGAATTGATTTCTCGCAATTTGGAATCGAGCTTTTGCGTAAAAACTTCCAGATCCGCTGGCGGATTCAAAAACTCAATTAGCCATTCATGTTGACCTTTGTTCCCATCAATAGCAAACTTCATGTAGATTGGAGATGCTGTATAATCGATGATTTGAGAATCTGTTTGTTCGCAGGCAAAAGCAATCGCTTGCTCCGCATTATCAACCACCAATTCTTCACCAAAAGCATTGATAAAACTCTTCGTTCTTCCCGTAATTTTAAAGCGATAAGGAGCAAGGTTTGAAAACTGAACTGTATCGCCCAAAATGTATCGCCACAAACCACCGTTGGTAGAAATAACCATGGCATAATTTACATCCAACTCCACATCTTCTAGCGAAATAACGGTCTTGCTCTCAACACCAGCGTATTGATGCATTGGAATAAATTCATAGAAAATACCATAATCCAACATCAAAAGTAAATCCTTCTCTCCAATTACGTCTTGCATTCCAAAAATACCTTCTGATGCATTATACGATTCCACGTAATGCATCGAGCCGTCTGGAATAATCTTATTAAATTCAGCTCGATATGGTTCAAAATTAACACCTCCGTGCATGAAGAGTTCTAGATTTGGCCAAACCTCTTTTAGGTTTTTTTTACCTGTGATTTCTAAAATTCGATGTGCCAGTACCAAGGTCCAACTTGGAACACCAGTTAAAATACATACATCCTCGTCTTTGGTTTCCTGCGCCATCAACTCAATCTTTGGTTCCCAATCGCTCATCAAAGCAATCTCTCTTGAAGGAGTACGCTTAATTTCTGCCCACCAAGGCAAATTACGAACAATAATTGCTGATAAATCTCCCGTGTAGGAATCATCTCCAGAATCATTCAAGACCGAACTTCCGCCAATCACCAAGTGCTTTCCGGCGTATAAATTGGCATCTGGATAATTTTCATAATACAAAGCCAAGAGGTCCTTGCCTCCTTTGTAGTGGCAACCTTCTAAAGAATCTTTGGTAACGGGAATGAATTTACTTCTATCGGAAGTAGTGCCTGAAGATTTTGCGAACCAATTGGTTTTTCCGGGCCAAAGAAGATTCTCTTCACCCGCAATTGCGCGTTCGATGTAAGGTTTCACATCTTCATAATCTTGCAAGGATACGGCGCTTTTGAACTGCTCGTACGTTTCAATTTTTGAGTAGTTGTGTTTTAAACCCCATTCCGTGTTTTCAGCACTCTGAATCAAGGTATTAAAAACAGCAGATTGAACAACTAAAGGGTTGTTGCGAATCATGTCGATTTGACTAATCCGCTTTCTTATTAACCAACCAAAAATTGCATTTATGGGCATAAATAGGTTTTAATAATAAACAGTACTTTGCATCATGTACACACAAAAAGGGTGGAAATAGATGCGAAAATAAAGTTACGCTATAGAAAGAACCTGCGAATTATCCCCAAATAATGATAGCTCCAAGAATTGCTAATGCGACTACTGTATATACGAATCCAATTCCTGCAGTTGTTTTTTCAAAAAAATTATCAGACATACTATTATATATTATATTTTTTTCAAAGATATGAATTTAGACTTAATTCAGATGAAGATTGAATGAAAAGTATTGTCAAAAATATTTTTCACGAGAATCAACATTCAAATTCAATGAAATAGCAAAAATAATTTCAATCAAATTGACGCTTTTAATTCAAAAAAGATTCTTTAAATCAAGACGTCAATTTGAATCGATTTCCAGGCAAGGTTTTTACAACTCCTAAAAACTCCAGATTTAAAAGGTTTACGCTGACTTCACTAACCGATTCTCCACTTTTCAAGGAAATGAAATCCAAACTTGCCGTATCTTTATCTTTTAGAATAGCAACCAACTTGGTTTCTAAATCCGACAAGTTGGCTTGAAACAAGTTTTGTTGCTTCGGAACTTTTGCAGGACTTACATCCCATCCCATGATGCGAAAAAAATCTTTGCTACCTGTTATCAAATGCGCTCGATTTTGTTGAATCAAGTAATTGCAACCTTTGGAAAACTCCTTGTTGATGTCTCCAGGAAAAGCAAAAACATCTCGACTATAATCATTTGCCAACTCAGCAGTGATTAATGAACCACCTTTTGCACCACTTTCAATCACAATTGTGGCATCACACATTCCTGCAACAATCCGGTTTCTCATCGGGAAATTCATTCGATCAGGCATCGTACCCGGTAGAAACTCAGAAAGTAATCCACCATGTTTGGTCATTTGTTTTGCGGTATGTTTGTGTGCTGAAGGATAAATCCGGTCTAGGCCGTGACCTAAAACTCCAATGGTTTGAATTCCTAATTGAACACATAATTGATGCACGTAGATGTCAATTCCATACGCCAGGCCGCTCACAACAACTACATTTTTATCTACCAACGCATGCAGCAATTCATCACAAATTGCTTTTCCGTACTCGGTGGCATTTCGCGTTCCAACAATGGAGATGATTTTTGGTGGATTCAAATCCATTTCTCCGTGACTGAATAGTAAAATCGGTGCATCATCGCACTGGTTTAAGCGCATCGGAAAATTTGAATCTTGAAAAAAATGAGATTTAAAATTATTATTTTCAAAATAAGCTGCGAATGGCTCGGCTTTTTTCATTGCTTCTTCCCGATTCATCTGAATCAAAGAAGCTTCTCCAACTCCAGGAATTTTCAATAAATTTTTCTTCTTTTCTTGAAAGAAAGCGTTCACATCTGGAATGTGTGTCAAGATGGTACGCATCTTTCTTCTCCCAGTTCCGTTGAGAAAAGTCAATGCAATTTGCTGCTGTAAAACGATGTTATCCAATTCATTTTGTGTTTAGGTTATCCTAAAGCTATGAAATTATATGCTATGAATCATCGTTTTGTTGATTTTATTTATGATGGACAAAAACTAAACACAACCATCACAAAATAAGATATTTAAACCTGAAAAACCACTTAAAATCAAGCGTAAAAATTAAAAAAATAGAAAATAATTGTCGCACTGTTCAGAAATTGACAAACAAATAAGATTCAACTTCAAATTAAGATTTAATGTAACTTCGCAACAAAAACAACAACATGAAATTGAATGTTCTCGGAATTATTCCTGCTCGATATGGCTCCTCTCGCTTTCCTGGAAAACCATTATTGGATCTGAAAGGTAAAACCATGATTCAACGAGTTTATGAAGGTGCCAGTCTTTCTTCCTTGATAACAACCGTTGTGGTAGCAACCGACGATCAACGAATTTACGACGAAGTAGTTCGTTTTGGTGGAAAGGTGATCATGACGCGAGAAGAACACATTTCAGGAACAGATCGTTGCGGAGAAGTTTTAGAACACTTTAAGGATGTTGATGTAGTAATTAACATTCAAGGAGACGAACCGCTAATCGATTATAGACAATTAGACACCTTGATTGACGTGTTTGAGAAAGAAGAAATTCAGATTGCAACCTTGGGAATTAAAACCAAATCAATGGAAGACATCTTGAATCCAAATCGAATTAAGATTGTGGTTGACAAAAACGACAAAGCCCTCTATTTTTCGAGAAGTTCCATTCCAAACTTCAACAATTTCTCAAAAGATCCGCTCGAATTTTATCCTTTCCTCAGACACATTGGTGTGTATGCGTACCGCGCAAAAGTATTAACTGCCTTAACACACTTGTCGCCAACTTCATTGGAAAAGATTGAATCTTTAGAACAATTGCGTTGGTTGTACCACGGTTTTCCGATTCACGTTGCATACACAACGATTGAAACACCCAACATTGACAGTCCGGACGATGTAGCAAGTGTACTGAATCGACTTTAAAAAATCAACACAACGAACTATCAAACAATCAGTTGAATAAAAGCATTTGATTTAAGAAGAAATTTCAACATCAAAATTTGGTTTTATCATTTGTTAGTCCTACATTTCTGCTCTAAATCAATGGGGAATGGAACTACTACAAATCAAAACAATTGAAAAAGAATCGATTGGATCGTTATCTTTTCTGGGAGAAAAAAAATTCAAGCAACATCCAGATTTAATTCAACAATTAAATCAAGCGATGCGATTGGGAAATGGATATCACACCAAAGTCTCGATTTACTTCCACGACAGCGAAGGGTCAAAGCGCGTAGAAACAACCATTTGGGCCGTAGGAAATAAATACATCCTTCTAAAAGGTGGTATTTGGATTCCAATAGATAGAATACAAGAAATAAAATTTTAAATTGATAATCAAGCAATTAAAAATAATTAAATCAAGAAAGGTCTCATTTTGAAACCAATAATTATTAAGAACTCGTTAACAACATTATCCGTTTCATTTTGTAATTTTGAGAAAAGTTTAAAATAGAGCTTTTGCAATTTATCAAAATGAAACGGATTTTCTTTTTTATCGTCGTTACAACATTGACTTTTCATGCAAACGCACAAGAAAACGTGGTTACATGGTTCACGAGTTTCAATGAAAAAACTTCAGAAATAGAAATTCAAGCAAATATAGAAGAAGGATGGCATATTTACAGTCAGTTTGTTGCTTCAGATCTTGGCCCCATTCCAACCACGTTTACATTTGAAAACAATTCCGGTTTTACCTTGATTGGAAATATATTGGAACCAAAAGCAATTCATAAATACGATCCAACTTTTGACGCTTCACTTGATTATTTTGAAAAACAAGTTACTTTCAAACAAAAAATAAAAACAACGCAAACAACAAATTTAAATGGCGTCATACTATACATGGCTTGCAACGACGTAAGATGCATTCCACCTACAGATGAAAAATTCACCATTCAGATTACCAAATAAAAAAGAACCTATGAAATTCAAGAACATCAAATCACACCTCTTTTTAATTCTTTCTCTATTCATTTTTTCGTCCGCTTTTGCGCAACCTTGGAAAAATCAATTGACATTGGATCATCGCTTGGTGAAAAAAGCAGACAACAAAGCAACTTTAATCATCAAAGCAACTGTCGTTTCTGGTTTTCATATATTTTCAGTCGATCACGATCCTGCGAAAGCAGATTTTACAGGTCAACCGACTGCTATTGAATTGTTGGAACCTTCCAAAAACATCAAATTAATTGGCAAGTTAAAAGATTCTAAAAAGCCACTGATTCACAAAGATGAATTTGGAACTAGTTTGTGGTTTGAAAAAAATGTTGAATTTATTCAAGAAATAGAAGTACTAACAGACAAGTCATTTGATTTAACTTTTGCTTTCTCAGGTCAAATTTGTGATGACAACGGATGTGTTTTTGTTGAAAAAGACATCAAAGTGAATTTCAAAGATTTTAAAATAGCAGATGCTACGCCAACAACACCTGAAATCAGTACCGAAACGGAACCTCAAGCAACGGTGGCTGGAGAACTAACGGAAACATTTACGCCTGAAACTGCTGATACAACACAAGGAAAAGAAAGTATAGACCTTGAAAAAACAGCTTCCAAAGCTGGAGACGAAGAAGCGAAAGATTTCTCTTGGTTGCTGATTTTCATCACTGGATTTGGTGGTGGATTAATTGCTTTGTTGACGCCTTGCGTGTTCCCAATGATTCCAATGACCGTAACCTTCTTCACAAAACAATCTGGAACCCGTAAAAAAGGAATCATCAACGCCTTGCTTTATGGGGTTTCAATCATCGTAATTTACGTTGCAATTGGATTGATTATTACTGCAATTATGGGACCTGCAGGATTGAATGATTTATCCACCAACGTTTGGATGAACTTATTCTTCTTCGTAATCTTTATGGTGTTTGCTTTCTCTTTCTTGGGAGCTTTTGAAATTCAATTGCCTAGTTCTTGGGTTAATAAAGCAGATGAAAAATCAGATAAAGGAGGATTAATCGGAATCTTTTTCATGGCATTTACACTGAGTTTGGTTTCATTCTCTTGTACTGGTCCAATTATCGGAACATTATTAGTAGAATCTTCTCAAAGTGGAATGATGGGTCCAGCAGTTGGAATGGCAGGATTTGCCTTGGCACTTGCGATTCCGTTTACCTTGTTTGCAATTTTCCCAGGATGGTTAAATTCATTGCCAAAATCAGGTGGTTGGTTGAACTCGGTGAAAGTCGTTCTTGGATTATTAGAACTTGCTTTGGCTTTCAAGTTCTTATCAGGAGTAGATTTAGCATACCACTGGGGAATCTTAACAAGAGAAGTTTTCATCGCCATTTGGATCGCCGTATTCTTAACAATCGGACTTTACTTACTTGGTAAAATCCAGTTTGCACACGATACACCAATCGTAAAATTATCAGTAACTCGTTTCATGTTCGCATTAACTGCCTTGGTTTTCACCGTTTACTTAATCCCAGGAATGTGGGGTGCGCCTTTGCGTTTGATTGACGGAATTGCTCCACCAAGAACACACTCCGAAGATAACTTTAGATTCGTACGAGGTGAATCGAATGGTGGTGGTGCAATGGCAACAGATACGCTTTTTGCACAGTACAAAAAAGACATGCACGAAGTGGATGGTGACATTTATGTTTTCCACGATTTAGAGAAAGGTCAAGAGTATGCAAAGAAAGCAAATAAGCCAATTTTGTTAGACTTTACAGGTTATAATTGTCCAAACTGTCGTAGAACAGAATCCACAATTTGGACAGATCCGAAAGTGAGTCCGATTCTTAGAAATGACGTGGTGATTATCTCGTTGTACATTGATGACAAAACCAAATTACCGAAAGAAGAATGGAAATATTCCAAAGCTTTGGAAAGTGAAATGAGAACCGTTGGAAACAAATGGGGAGATTTTCAAGTGCGTCGTTATGGACAGTTGAGTCAACCTTTGTATGTAGTCACGGATCCAGAAGGTAACGATTTAATCGAACCATTTGGATATACTCCTAATGTTGACAAATACTTAGAATTATTGTCAGAAGGTGTGAACAATTTCACGAAAAAATAAATATTATCTGACACTTTTTTATGTCTAAAAACATCTTGAGCTGGTCATTGCTCGTTTTATTATCTTTCATTTGGGGAAGTTCATTCATCCTGATGAAAAGAGGAATGACCGCTTTAGACGGAACTCCAATTTTTACACACACCCAAGTGGCAGCACTTCGGATGGCAATCGCTTCAACAGCGTTGTTGCCATTTACCATCATGGCGTTTAAGAAAATTAAGAACCTGAAAAAATTCTTGTTGTTTTTCATCATCGGAATGACTGCTAACTTTATGCCTGCGTTCTTATTCACGTATGCAGAAACAGAAGTTTCATCTGGATTTGCGGGAATGTTAAACAGCTTCACACCTATTTTTACCGTCATTATTAGTGTTTTGATTTTTGGTCAGAAAATGAAACCGATTCAAGTATTCGGAACATTTGTAGCCATTACAGGAAGTGTATTATTGATGTTTTCCGGGTACAACATCTCCTTTACGGGATCGTGGTCTCACATTTTAGCAATTGTTTTAGCGACCTTGTTTTATGGAATTTCCATGAACTTGATCAAATTCAAATTAAGTGACTTTAAACCAATGGAAGTAACCGCTTTGTGTTACGGATCATTCATTGTTCCAGCCTATTTTGTTTTATTCGCCAGCGGAACACACGAAGTAATTCAAAGCTCTCCAAAAGCAATCGAAGGATTATTTTTCATCTCGATTTTAGCATTGGTTGGTACTGCATTTTCTGGTATTATCTTTAATAAATTGATTGCCAATTCGACAACCATCTTTTCAAGTAGTGTGACCTATTTCATTCCAATTGTTGCTATATTCATAGGCTTTTTGATTGGCGAAAACATCAACATGAATCAAGTTGGATCAATGGCCATCATCATCATTGGAGTTTTTACCGTGAATTTCTTTTCCAGCAAAAAGGATATCAATTTCATAAAACTGCTTAAAAAATCACGCTCCTAAATTGGAAAAAACTACTTTTGGATTCTAAATTCTAGAAAAATGAAAAACACGTATCTTGGCTTGACTTTCATTTTTATGTTACTTGCTAGTTGCAGCATCAATTCTCCGAAAAAAAAACGTGAATTAATTCAGATGGATCGCAATTTGATTTCGAATGAACAGCAACTAGCATCCATCTTGGATCGCCTGTATGACTTGGAGAAAAAGAAAGAAAACACAGCTCCGATCCGAATTCTTCACATTGGCGATTCACATGTTCAAATGGGACATTTTAGCAATGCCATTCGAGAAGGATTGCAAGCAGAATTTGGTGGAAGTGAATTGGGATTCTTTTTTCCAAATATTTTATCAGGAGGTTACAATCCTGCTGGAATTAACATTCAATCAAAATCAAACTGGAAATGCGCAACCAATAGCAAATCCGATTCTACCATTCAGGTTGGAGTAACTGGCGCTAGTGCTCAAACTGTTGATTCAATCAGCAACATTCAATTTGCTTTCAAAGGACTTTCAAAGATAAAAACAGTGACGATTTATCATCAGAAGCTAGATTCTTTATTTCAAATCCGCTGTGATGGTGCAGTTATTCAAACGATAGACAATAAGCAAATAACTGCTTATACAACCATTACGCTACCCGAAGAAGCTTCTGAAATCAACGTTGAAATTGTGAGATTGACTGCGACTGCAAACCAGTTTTCCATTTACGGAGTTTCAATGAATCAGTTAAAAACAGAAGGTATCGACTACCATGCGTTTGGCGTTTCAGGAAATCAATATCAATTTTTCGCAACGCTTAGTCCTTTATTTAAAGCACAAGTAGAGGATTTACAAGCTGATTTAATCATTTTTTCACTCGGCTCAAACGATGCCTATCGGAAAAATATAGATTCTGTAACCTATCAAAAAACAATCAATCAACTTATTTCTGAGATTCGAAAACTCGTTCCAAAGACAAAGTTCCTCATTACGTTTCCACCAGACACGAAATACGACAACAAACGTCCAGATTCAGAAAAACTCGTCTTGAATTGCATTCAGCAAGCAACAAAATCCATGCAAGTCTCAGCTTGGGATTTCCATTCCATTATGGGAGGTTTTGACAGCAATGCAAATTGGCAAGAGTTAAACCTGGCTTCAAAAGACGGACTGCATTTGAGTAAAGAAGGCTACCAGATTGAAGGAGCACTTCTCAACATTGCACTTGCAAAAGCACTGAAAAACAAGTATCCGAAAAGTAAATGGTTCGCAAAAACAGCAGAAACTTACGAGAAATCCATTTCAAAAATCAAACTATTTTAATCCTAGATAGAAATTTGCAATCCTCCTATTCGTTTCAAGAAATAGATTGTCTATCTTTGCACTTTATATAAAAAGCGTGAAAACAGTTTACATCATTAGAAAAGAACACTTTAACGCAGCGCACAAGCTGTGGAGAGAAGAGTGGAGTGCCGAAAAAAACGAAGAAGTTTTTGGAAAATGCAGCAATAAAAACTGGCACGGACATAATTTCAATTTATTCGTTACCGTAAAAGGAATTGCAAGTCCGGAAACTGGTTTTGTAATTGACTTAAAAACCTTGAGTAAAATCATCAAGCGCGATATTATCGAAGCCTTGGATCATAAAAACTTAAACTTAGATGTTCCATTCTTAAAAGGAATGTTGCCATCGACAGAAAATTTGATCATTCAAATTTGGGAAATTCTTGAAAAGTCAATCCAAGTTGAAGGTGGAACCTTGGCAAAATTAAGACTAGAAGAAACTGAAAATAATTCAGTGGAATATTTTGGAGGAAAAGAACCGTTTTAGATTGAATTATACGAGTTTTTGTTTTTTAAATAGATCAAGTCCAATTTGACAATGCGATCTAGTTTCTTAATTTTTTACTAAATAAAAGCGAGCGACTAGATAACTCGTTATATTTGAGCAAAACTTAACAACATTAATTTCGCGTTCAATAACTTAAAAGATAGATCATTCATCATCAGCTACTTTAGACGCTAAAAAACAAACAGAAATGGACATTACAAAAGAAGAAATTACAGAAAAAATAGCTGGCGTTTACAACGACATTCTTTTAGATTTAGGAGAAGACCCACAAAGAGAAGGGTTGCTCAAAACTCCGGAGAGAGTTGCAAAATCACTTCAATTTTTGACACACGGAAGTAAAATCGATCCTGCAGAAATCTTGAGAGGCGCCTTGTTTCAAGAAGATTATTCTGAAATGGTGATTGTGAAAGACATTGAATTGTATTCCCTTTGCGAGCACCACATGCTTCCATTTTTTGGAAAAGCGCACATCGCATACATTCCAAACGGAACAATCGTTGGTTTGAGCAAAATTCCAAGAGTGGTTGACGCGTTCGCAAGAAGATTGCAAGTTCAAGAACGTTTGACAATTGAAATCAGAGATTGCATTCAAGAAACACTAAAACCATTGGGCGTTGCGGTGGTGATCGAATGTGCTCACATGTGCATGCAAATGCGCGGAATTCAAAAACAAAATTCAGTAACAACAACCAGCGCGTTCACAGGAGTTTTCTTGAAGAATGATGCTACCAGAAAAGAATTTATTAATTTAGTAAAATCAAATTTACATTAAGCTTTAAAAAAATGGAAAATTATTTAGATCAACAGCATGAAGGAATGACACGTGAATTGACACGTGATTTCTTCAAGAATGTGTATGGTTACATGTTCATGGCCCTTACAATTTCAGGAGCAATTGCCTATTACGTTGGTAGCTCTAGCGATTTGTTCGCGCAATTTTTCGTAAATGAAACTGGCGGAATCAGTCCGTTATTTTATGTAATCATGTTTTCTCCATTGGTCTTAACTTTTGTTATTCAAGGAGGATACCGTCGATTTTCATTGCCGACATTAACCTTTTTATACGTTATTTATTCGGCATTAATGGGATTGATGCTAAGCACCGTATTCTTGGCATATTCCATGAACTCGATCGCGATCACCTTCTTCGTATCCGCAGGAGCGTTTGGAGGTATGGCCATTTTAGGTTATACAACTAAAACCGATTTAACTAAATTCGGAAGTCTTTTATACATGGCTTTCATCGGTTTATTCATCGCAATGATTGTAAACATGTTCATGAAAAGCGGTATGATGGACTTCGTTATCTCAATCGCAGGAGTTTTCATCTTCACCGGTTTGACAGCTTACTGGATGCAAAAGTTAAAAAGCACCGCTGAAGACAACATGTTGGACGGAATTGAAAGAAGAAAATTAGCCTTGGTTGGCGGAATGACTTTGTATATTTTGTTTATTAACTTGTTTTTATCGCTGTTGCGATTGATGGGGAATAGAGACTAGGATTTTTATAAAATTATTGGAAAGGGAGAAAATAAATTTTCTCCCTTTTTTTTGGGATTTTTTTATGCTGTGGATACGCAAGGCATTGCGTATCCACAGCATAAAAAAATCATTTCTGAAAAAAACAAAGAAATATTTAAAACTTTTCAACATAAAACTTTTATCAATTCTTTTTTTATGTATCTTTGCCCCTCATTATATTATAAAATAAGCTATGTACGCAATTGTAGAGATAGCAGGGCAGCAAATTAAAGTGCAAAAAGACCAAAAGGTTTTTGTTCACAGATTGAAAGCTGAAGCAGGATCAAAAGTAGAATTTGATAAAGTGCTTTTAGTAGACAACGAAGGAACAATCACATTAGGCGCCCCGGCTATAGAAGGAGCATTGATTACCGCAGAGGTAATTGAGCACGTTAAAGGTGATAAAGTAATCGTTTTCAGAAAGAAAAGAAGAAAGGGTTACAGAAAGAAAAACGGTCACCGTCAGTCGTTTACAGCGATAACAATTTCTGGAATCAATCTTCCTTCTGCAAAGAAAGAGAAGAAAGAAACTAAGGAAACTAAAGAAGCGTAAATAACCTTATCTAATGTTTAGACATTAGATGTAAAAAATAAAAAAATGGCACATAAGAAAGGAGCGGGTAGTTCAAAAAACGGTCGTGAGTCAGAAAGTAAACGTCTAGGCGTTAAAATTTATGGAGGTCAAGCTGCTATCGCTGGGAACATTATTGTTCGTCAACGCGGTACTGCACACCACCCAGGAGCAAATGTTGGGATCGGTAAAGATCATACATTGTTTGCTTTGACAGATGGATTAGTTGAATTTCGCAAGAAAAAAGACAATCGTTCGTTCGTATCAGTAGTACCTTTTGAAACTACCGAGGCATAATCGAACTTAAAACATTCTAAACGGATTTCGAAAACTCGAAGTCCGTTTTTTTTTATCCAATATTTTGCCTTTGGCGATAATTCTGGGTTGAAAATTCTATTGAAGATTTTAAACGAAGCGATTGATCGTCCTAGTTAGTGGGTGGTTTTTGAGGTGAACTGAAAAGTGTGAACGATTGAGATAGCGATAGCTCATCGAAATGAGTCACTTTTTAGAAGCATCAAAAATGCTGAAGTTTACGGAAGCACCGCCGAAGGCAGCCACGCAGTGAAATTCAATGACGTAGACTTGATTATCTGCGATGCTGCTGCGCGGTGTTTTTTGTTTCTTCTTTTTGATCAAGCAACTAAGCGATAGCGGACTCTTGGATTCAAATAAAAACATACACAATATCCAAAAAAAAAAGAAAGTACGACAATTTAAAATCCTGAATAGTTATTATCTTATCGAAGTCTAAACTTTTTAATAACATATTCGTTAATTCTAATAAGGATTTATCAAAGAAAGAAAGTCAAGATATTAGAATCATTTATTAATTTAGCACAAAAAAATTATCATGTTAGAAATACAACGTATTCGCACCGAAAAAGAGGCGGTGATTGAAGGATTGAAGAAAAGACACTTCGATGCTGCACCAATCGTAGAAGCACTTTTAACGAAAGACCAAGAATGGAGAGAAACCAAAACGGAATTAGAAACCATTTCAGCGGAATTGAACCAAATTTCCAAATTGGTGGGCGAATTATTTCAACAAGGTAAAACTGCTGAAGCTAATGATGCAAAAGAAAAAACTGCCGCTTTAAAAACGCAAGAATCTGAACTAAAAGATAAAGTAAGCGCTTTAGATGCTGCGATCTTGGATTTCATGTACCAATTGCCAAACGTTCCAAACAAGTTGGTGAAAGCTGGTAAAAGCGAGCAAGAAAACGAAATTATTGACGAAGTTGGAAGCAAACACATTTTTGAAGGTGAAGCATTGCCGCACTGGGAAATCACCAAAAAATACGACCTCATCGATTTCGAATTGGGTGTTAAAATCACCGGTGCTGGTTTTCCAGTTTACAAAGGAAAAGGTGCGAAATTACAGCGTGCATTGATCGCTTTCTTCTTGGATGAAGCCGATAAAGCGGGTTACGTTGAACACATGGTTCCACTTTTGGTAAACGAAGCGTCTGGAATCGGAACGGGACAATTGCCGGATAAAGAAGGTCAAATGTACCATTGCGAAGTGGATGATTTGTACTTGATTCCAACCTCTGAAGTGCCCTTGACAAACATTTACAGGGATGTACTTCTTCCAAACGAAGATTTCTCCATCAAATTAACTGGATTCACTTCTTGTTTTAGAAGAGAAGCAGGTTCTTACGGAAAAGATGTGCGCGGATTAAACCGTTTACATCAATTTGAAAAAGTAGAAATCGTTCGCATCGAACATCCAAATAACTCTGAAAAAGCCTTGGAAGAAATGGTGGATCACGTGCGTGGTTTACTTTCTAAATTAGGTTTACACTACCGAATTTTAAGATTGTGTGGTGGCGATACCGGTTTTGCTTCTGCCATAACCTACGACTTTGAAGTATATTCTGCAGCACAAGAAAGATGGTTGGAAGTTTCTTCCGTTTCTTTGTTCAACACCTTCCAAGCAAATCGCCTAAAATTGAGATTTAAAACCGAAGACAAGAAAACACAATTGGCACATACCTTGAACGGTTCTGCCATGGCATTGCCACGAATTATCGCTGCAATGTTAGAGAATTATCAGACGGATGAAGGCGTTGTGATTCCGGAGGTCTTGCATCCGTATTTGAATTTTACGATGATTGATTAGAGAGAAAAGATTTAAAATAGATTTTTAAAAAAAGCTTAAGGAGTTTCGACTTTTTAGGCTTTTTTTGTGTTTGGGAATTATGACGCAAAAGTTAAGAGAGCTTTTAATGTCAGTTCTCAAGAGAATTTCAAAATCTAATATATGCCAATAATTTTATTTACTGGCGTTTATTTGATTTCTATTATTCGCCATTTTTTACTATCTTTGGCGTAAATTAGAAATACAATGTCAAAAATCATTGAAAATAGTTTTATAAAAGAATTTGAAGGTCGAAATATCTTCTCGAGAGAAGAATTGTTCGAGTTTTTCAAACTTCTCGAACCAGAGCTGAAAGAAGGTACGTTGGGATGGAGAATATTTGACCTAAAAAGAAAGAACATTCTAAAATCAGTTCAAAGAGGTTATTACACAGTTTCACACAAATCCAAGTACAAGCCTGTCATTTCGAATGACATTTTAAATCTTGCCAAAGCGATTTCTGATCAGTTTGAAGATGTAAAACATTGTATTTGGAACACTAATTGGTTGAATGAATTCTCACAACATCAGTCAGCTAAAAAAATAATTATCATTGAAATTGAAAAGGATTTTGTCGAATCGCTCTATTACGAACTGAAAGATAATTTCAAATTTGACTTCTTTCTTAATCCAGACGAAAAAGAAATAGATTTTTACATCTCCGAAAGTCCAAATCCTGTTATTATCAAAAAACTCATCACGAGATCACCAATTTCAAAAAGAAAAGAGAAGGAAATTATATGTCACACTCCCATGCTCGAAAAGATACTCGTTGATCTTTTTACAGAAAAAAAACTATTCTATTTTTACCAAGGAGCAGAATTAATCCATATTTATGAAAATATTTTAAAAAATTACACGCTTAATTACACCAAATTTCTCAGCTATGCCAAACGCAGAGACCGAGAAAAAGATGTCAAGCAATTTATGTCAAATAACATGAATCACCTTGTAAAAGACTGGATAGAATGATAAAAGAACATTGCTTTACGGAAGAATGGTTGGATGAATTTAAAAAACAGACAGCACATCAGAGAATAGATAAAGCAATTCTCGAAAAAATGATTTATGCAATTCATTTACTGGAACGCATAAAAGCCAATGGACTCAATTTTATTTTCAAAGGTGGTACGAGCTTAATTCTCTATTGGAAGAAGGAAATAGATTCTCCATTGACATTGACATCATTTGTAAAACGGACAGAGAAACGCTAGAGAAAACATTGACGCAAGTTGTGAATTCCTCAAATTTTAAATCGTTTGAACTCGACGAACATCGAAGTTATAAAGTTGGAGTACCAAAAGCACATTATTCATTTGCTTTTGATTCCGCTACAAGAGGGAAATACTCTGGAACCGTTCTCTTGGACATACTCATTGAGGATTCAGTTTATCCTGCGTTAACAGAGAAACGACTTCAGACCAAATGGATCGAAACTGAAGGATAAACAAACATTTCATTGCCAACAATTGATGCTATAACTGGAGACAAGCTTACGGCTTTTGCCCCAAATACAGTGGGCATTCCTTACTTTAAGGGAAAAGACCAGCAACCCTTCTCTATGGAGATTTGCAAACAGCTATTTGATCTAAGCAAGCTCTTTGAAAGAATAGAAAACATGGAAATTGTAGCTCAAAGTTTTGAGGCTTTTGCAAAGAAAGAAATTGAATATCGCAGAACTGAAGTATCGGATCTAACTCCTGAAAAAGTGTTGCAAGACACGATTGAGACCTGCGTAATTCTAGCAAAAAAAGGAAGCGGTTCAGCAGATGAAAAATCTAAATTCATTGAACTTCAAAAAGGCATAAGAGCTTTTGGTACTGGTTTCTTAATGACTGGGAATTTTAGAATTGACGACGCCGTTCCTGCTACTGCGCGAATTGCTTATTTATCAGCAAAAATATTAAACAAACAACTGGCGCCACTAGAGTATTATAATGGACAAGAGATGAAAAATTGGAATATTGAAAATAAAAATTGGAATTTTCTAAATCGCTTAAAAAGACAAGCCGATAAATCCAGTTTCTACTATTGGTACAAAACTTTGCAAGTAATGATTTTGATTCAATGAGTTGAATCAAGCGGAATTGTCTCAATACAAGATTTAAAATCCAAGACAAGCATACGTTACTAGCACATATCTTGAACGGTTCTGCGATGGCCTTGCCACGAATTATCGCTGCGATGTTGGAGAATTATCAGACGGATGAAGGCGTTGTGATTCCGGAGGTATTGCATCCGTATTTGAATTTTACGATGATTGATTAGGGAGAAAAAAGATAAAATAGAATTTTTAAAAAAGCTTAGGGAGTTTCGATTTTTTAGGCTTTTTTTTGGTTTGGGTGGGGATTTTTTGGGATATTTGATTTGAAGATTAAATGAAACAATTTAAAAGTTCGATGAGTTGGTTGGATATGTGGATAGAATTTTTATATTTACAATAGAAAAATCAACAACTCTATTAAATAATCAGAATTTAGATTTTTGAAAATAGATGATAAACTTTTGAACATGATTTTATTTCTGTCTCATAAAAGATTAGTTTAAAAAGGTAAATTCAATAAATACATAATCACTTAAAGCCAAGCGCTAACAATTATTGATAAAGAACCGATTAATAATAAAACATCAAATTATGTCAGAAAAACTTCAACTAGGAATATATCGTATAAAAGACGAAATAATTGAGCTAAAAAAAGGAAAATACCCATTAAGAATAAATGTTGATATTCCATATTTGCAAAGTATTTTTAAAACTAAAGGTTATAAACAACAGACACTTCAACCTAATTTATCAAATGATTTTGACATTTTATTATACTTTAAACGGAACGAATCGCATATAAGGTGGAAAGAATTTATTGGAAAAATTGCTGACAATAATGCAGCAATTATAAAACAAAATAAAACTAATAATGAGAGCTATATTTTAATCTTTAAGAATAATTTATCAAATAAAATATATGCTACAACTGGCGGATTTGCACACACTGCATTACAAGGAATCGTTGAAGGCGATTTTGGTTTGGAAATCTTGTCCCGATTAATGAAAGCTGAGGACAAAACGTTAAGATCAACAAAAGAAAAAAATCTTACTGGAGGAATACTTGGTGAGGTTAAATTTTTCAGGAACCACTACAACTTAAATGAAAATGAAAACTTTGGAAATTTCTATCAGGAGCTCCATTCATCTTTAAATAAAAGTTTATTAATTCAAACTTTTGGTTTTACTAAAATAGATATTGATTCCGATTGTTTGTGTGTTGCAAAAAATTCATTTACCATTAAAAAATCGATCGATTTTCAACAATTATTAGGCATAATAATAAAATGCGAGGATTTGATAAATAATACTCAGCCAGTTGTAGAAATAAATGGAGTAAAAAAACTTACTAAAGCACATAAAGCTTTGATTGCAGATTTAAATAATGAATTAGACAAATCAATAATTCAATGTTATAATGGAAGTCAAAGCGATATAAGTATAGAGTTGTGTCATAAAGATTTCGATAAATATTTATATGCAGACAAATTTATTTTTAAATTTAAAATAAATGGTTCAAGCAGGGTAGATGAATTTGATGAACCCTTAAGTAATATCGTGAAAGTAATAGAAAAAGTAAGAATAGAAGATTCTAACCTTTCCGATAAGAAGTTAGTTCAACTAATTAATAAAGCACATATTTATAGCGTAAACAATAGTGGTGATAATCAGACTGACGATTTATTAAGGAATCATTTCTATACAGAGGTTCCTTTCAATGGGAAAAATTATTTTCTATCTGATAGTGAGTGGTTTGAAATTAAATCTTCATTTACGTCTAAATTGAATGAGCAGTGTCAAGATTTTATTAATTCAAATACTTGTAATATTACATTGGATGTTTGGAACTACCCAACTGAAAAAGAAAATGATTTTAATTCCAAACATATTGGAAACAAAAATTTTTTAGTATTTGATAAGTTTACGCCAGAAAACATAGAAGCTTGTGATATTTTGCATTGGGATGCAAAAAACATATATTTTATCCATGTAAAAGCAGGATTTGATAATTCGATGAGAGATTTAAGCCATCAGGTTAATATTGCAGCAAGAAGAATAAAAGAGGATACCAAGACTGGGTATAAATTTATTGAGAAACTTTATGATTCTGTGAAAAATAGTAGTGGCACAACACCATATTCGATTAAAGCTAAAAGCCAATTAAACAATATCAAAAAAAATGATCTTCTTTATTTAATGAAAAATAAAAATATTGTTTTTGTTTTGGCAGTTAAAGACAGTGCAAGTTCTAAAAGAAATTTAAGCAAGATAGAAGATTTTAATTCAAATATCGCTAAGTTTTCACTGCATGAATTGGTAAAGACTATGAGGAACTTAGACGTTCAGTTTGAAATATGTGAAATATAAGCAACTACTAAGATAGCCTTAACATATAAAATATGTTAAATGAAAGATAAAAGGGAATCATATACTAAATAGGGAATCTCGGCTTAAGTTTGGAGTAATTGTGCTTTTATCTTAGTAATTGCAATTCCTTCATATTACATCTTAATCACTGGGAGTAATTAATTTAGATTTTTCATATAATTAATATCCAATTAAGCATATTTATTCAGACTATTCAATTAAACACCAAATACATATATTTCAAACTTACATTAATCAACAAGATTATCTACTATTTTCTTTATCTCATAATCAAGCAAACCCTTTGTTCGATAAAGTTCTTTTTCCTTAATAAAACTCAAAACATTATCTTGATTCATATCTTTAGGAATCGAATCCTCAATTTTACGTATTGCACTAGTAGGAATGCCATATTCAGATAAAATTGCTAAATTTTCTCGAAGAAAGTCATTCTCAATCAAATTCGAATAATAAGTATAATTACCCGATCTACGCCCAAATTCTGCACAGATAAAACTTTGAATTTCATTAATCACAGAAAGCCATTTCGGAATCTTGTATTGAAACCAGTGTTTAATTATCTGAAAGGTTTCTTGAATTGATAAATCTCTAACATCCGAATCTGATAAAGCCATGAGACTAGTTTGTTTTCTTTTGTATTTATAATCATTAGAAATTAAGACGCTAATTTTCTGCTCAATTCCATAATCAAAAGTCATCTTAATAAGTTTGGATATAGTCATCGGTTTAACGCTTTCACCTTCAACAAGCAAATTGTCCCATGCAAGTTCCATAACGTAGGTAAGCTGAGCATATGTAGGTTTCCCTGTCCAAACGATTAAGTCATACTTTGTACTAAAATCCGCTCTTAATTTAGTAAAAATTGATTTTTGTCCATGGACCTTTACTCCATTTTTCCTTATGATTTCTCTTTCATTCTCAGGAATTTGCTCTATTGCAATATTTTGCTCGGATTCAGGATAAAGTAACTCATTTTTTTCGAGTTGAATAAGCACTTCATCTCTTACTGGATTCTGTTGGTAGAACGGAATGTCAACTATAATTTTTTCATCCGGTGGCGAGGGATTAAAATTATAGATCTTCCCAACATAGTGCTCCATCATCCTACCAGCACGGCCCTTAATATTGGAATAGTCAAAGAAATCAACTTTCTTAGGAGCTCCATTTGGTTTCAATCCTTTATGCTCATCGAAGTATATGATATTTTTAGCACTAGTATTAACTCCTTCTATTATCGTAGAAGTACAGAACAAAAATTTTAATTTACCTGAATTAAAATAGTCGATAATTGTTGACGTGATGTGCTTTTGAAGTGCTCCATCATGAATTCCAATATTGTAATTCAGATTTTTAAGTAAACTCCAATCTTTAGCCACGTTATGCACAATCCATTCAGTCAATGGATAATCTTCACTTGTTATCTCAGAACTTTTATTTTCCAAATATTGAGTAAATTTTTTAGATAGTTTTCTCACTCTATTTGGAGAAGAACAGTAAATTATAGTTTGTTCTTTTTCTAATTCACCATCTAATAAATTAAACAGAGTTTCTTCTTTGAAAGCAGCTTTAACACCTCTTTGTCCAAATTTACCATCGTGTTGTTTATAAACTTCAATAGTTCTGGAGTCAACTAAACTATATTGACTCTTATAAAAAGTCGCATTGTACTTCTCGACGAATCCAGGACTTATACCATCAATATTTGGCCCCAATAGATAGAACTTTGGTTTAAATTGCTTTAGCATATAATGAAAAGCATTATTCAGGGATGAAGATCGTTCATCATCCCTGACTCCACTCAATTTGTAAAACTCGTCTATTACAAGAAAGTCTATAGGTGGAAAAGCATTGTATTCATTAACTCTTTCGGCCGTAAATAAAAATATGTTTCCTGAATCTTTACTTGCATCTTGAGATGTTCTAATAATTAGCTTATAGTAGTTATTATATTTTAATAACTTACGTCTTGTTTCATCCAAAAGTGCTAAAGTTGGTTGAATAACTACAATATTAGTGTACAATCTCGAAGCTACTATCTCTTCTATAAGTAAACTTTTACCAAAACTAGTTGGAGCACTTGCGACTACATTTTTATCACTTTTAAGAAGTTGAAGTAACTCAAATTGGTCATCATGAAAATATTTACTCTTCAAATTTTCAGAAATATGAAGACCTTTTCTTAATTCTCCGCTAAGATTACGAAGTACAAACATCTCTTTATCTTTTTCAAGATACGGGTAAAAACCAGCAGATTCTACTAAATCTGACCAAATTTCATGAGTTGCCAGATGTATCTTATTCCAATAATTAAGCACATTAATGATTATTCTTCTTGCAAATTTTTCATCTGAATCAAGTAATGATGAGCAAATTTGAGCAAGTTCGAAGCTCCTATTGAAACCTATGTTTTGAGATGTTTCTATTTCTGTTATGATACTTTCCATTTTTAACCTTGGGCTTTGTACATTTTCTCGTGTAGAACTTTAACAAATTCTTTTTTACTAGGTATTGGAAACAATAAAAGAATGATGTTCAGTTCGGTTTTCACGGGTTCACCTATTTTATCAACTATCTCATTAATTTTCAAGTCAAAATGTTCTTTCAGCATATTAACCTCTTCATCAATTTTTCTTTGAAAATCCTTTGTATTTTCATCCGTAATATTTTCGAATATATCAGACTGATAAGTACATACTAAAGGAATAGTAACTGACTTGAAAAAATCTTGTAATTTTTCTGATTTATTTTCGACTCTTTTCAAAAGGTCGAACCATATTTTTTTCTGATCAAGAAACTTTTGATACTCAATTATGGTGTTAACATCATCGTATTCATCGATTGGTTTAAACGCATCTTTTTTCTTAGTAATCAAAGCTATTTCTCTATACAAAAAATCCGTTTTAAAATGTTCAATTATATCTCCAACTAAATCTTCAACACCAAACTTACCTGCATTTCCAACTTTCCTCGAATAAAGTTTGGACTCACCTAAATAAATTGAACTCTTTGTTTCATCAGTTAAGTCTTTACCTATATGCACAATATCAAACCCATGCACAACAGCATTATCTGTATCTTTAAAATGAATTTTTGATAGAAGAGGTTGTGTATCGAAAAAATCCCTCAATAAAAGATGTAGTATCATCTCTCCAAACTCACCTTTCTTTAAATATTTTCTTTCAGCTTTTAGATCGCAATCAGACAATTCAGAATCTTCATCAACATAAACCCATTTAACTTCACTAAAAACATCAATTCTATAAACTGATTTTGCGGCTTCTATTAGTATTCTACGATCATATTTTTTTAATATTCCAGTATGATATCCAAACGAAAAGTCAACTATTACGTCCATCAATAAATCCGTCAGCTCTTCATTTCGATATCTGCCAAAATCGAATCCTAAATAGAATAATTGAAGTTGTGCACCCTGTTTTTTAGTGTTTATTACGGTATGCGAGTTAAAGTTCATAGACTCAGAATAATCATGATTAGTCGTCAAATATAACTATAACTTATGCTATTATCAATAATTGTTTCAGTTAGTAATTAAGGGAATTAAGATTCTCTTAATCTTTCGTTTAAGAAGAATTGCTAATGTGAAATTGGAAAATTAGATATTTTGTTATTCATTGAAAATACCTTTATACTTTTACTTCAACCCACCAACTCCCCCAACTCCATCGTAGGCGCACCTTTCTGACCAAACTCATCATAATAATCCAAAAAGTGCAACTTATAAACCTTCCCATTCACCGTTTTCACAATGAAACTTTTATTCGGATCTACCGCATAAACGCCAGTATCAAAATTATACGCTTTCCAATCAAACCCAATCACATTGATGCTCGATCCAAAACTGGAGGCAAGGAAATCTGAATAGTTAATATCCTTAAATGCCTTGCTAATCGCTGCTACTCGAACTACATTTCGGTTGGAGATAACACCAGCAACAATGTAAGGCATTCCGTCTGGATATACGTGCGTGTACGACGTAAACGAAATATCCCATTTGGATTTATCTGGTTCAACGGTTACGACTTGCTTGCTTGCCAATGAGAAATAAACAAAAGAAGCGTTTGTGTTTTTAGAAATCACCGCGGTGGATGCGCTGCTATAGGTAAATCTCAAAAAATGTCCAGTTTTTTAGTTAATAAACTGGACAAATATACTATCTTCGTATTATAATCAGAGCAATGAATACAACTGAATACATAGCACTTATGATTGACAGACTACCCAAAGGATATGTATTCACCTATACTGACTTTACTACTGAGGTGAATAAAAAACAAGCAGTGATAAAAGCTTTGAATCGCATGGTGGTATCTGGCAAGATTGCCAAACTTTCGAAAGGTAAATACTACAAACCAGAAAATACACCTTTTGGAAAGCTTCAACCCAATCAGGCACAAATAGTAAAAGATTTGTTGGAAGAAAACGGAAAAACAACGGGTTATCTCACCGGTTACAGTATTTACAATCAGTTGGGTTTAACAACGCAAGTAAGCAATACAATACAAATTGGCAAGAATCAAGTGCGACCTAATTTTAAAAGAGAACGTTATACCATTTCTTTTGTAAAGCAAAAAAACACGATCACTAAAGCGAATATTCCTTTATTGCAAGTACTGGATGCGATTCGCTACATCAAAAAAATACCTGATGCTAATGTAGACGAATCTTGCAAACGATTATTAGCAATTATTAAAAAATTTACGGATCAAGAAATTAATACAATGGTTCGTTTGGCTTTAAAATATCCGCCAGGTACGCGTGCTTTATTAGGTGCGATGTTAGATGAATTGCAACGAGACCAAGTAACAGAAAAACTTTACAACTCTCTGAATCCGATTACAAAGTATAAAATAGCAGGTGTAGCGAAAGCTTTATCCACTTGTGAAAAATGGAATGTATTGGACAATAGAAATTGAAACTCAAGAATCAAACCTTATCTATGGAATCAACTCCCCCACTTCCATCGTAGGCGCACCCTTCTGACCAAACTCATCATAATAATCCAAAAATCGTAACTTATAAACTTTCCCATTCACCGTTTTCACAAGGAAACTTTTATTCGGATCCACCGCATAAACCCCAGTATCAAAATTATACGCTTTCCAGTCAAAACCAATCACATTGATGCTCGATCCAAAACTAGCAACCAGGAAATCTGAATAATCAATATCCTTAAATGCCTTGCTAATCGCTGCTACTCGAACTACATTTCGGTTGGAGATAACACCAGCAACAATGTACGGCATTCCGTCTGGATACACGTGCGTGTAGGACGTAAACGAAATATCCCATTTGGATTTATCTGGCTCAACGGTTACGACTTGCTTGCTTGCCAATGAGAAATAGACAAAAGAAGCGTTTGTGTTTTTAGAAATCACCGCGGTGGATGCGTTGCTTCCGTTTAAATCGGAGTATTCAATTTGATATTCGCTTGCGTTCACAGCATTCACTTTCAGTTTTTTCTGACCTGACGCCACGCCGGTAACACTCATTCCTAAATCTACTACAAATACCTTGTCGGTCAATCTCCAGTCTGCAAAAGCGGTGGAATCTAGGTTTCCGGAAGGTGCGTCGTACAGCCAAATTGAACCAGCACCCGTGGTAACTTCTGACAAAGCTGTTTTATTGGTAATTGCTAATTTGGTCAGTTTGGAACCGTTGAGGAGAATTCGATATCCCGATTCTCCCGCTTCAAAGGCCAAATCCCAAATTGCACGGTCGTTGTGACTGACAATTTCTTGGTCTTCCAAATTGTAAAACAATTGATTGCGGTAATCAGAACCCGTCGAAACGGTGACGATCGCTGCTTCCGATAGCGCAACTTTTGGTCTTGGAATCTCAGCTTTTTCACAAGCGAAAAGCGTAAGAACTAAAGGGAAAATCAAATACTTTAAATTTTTCATCTTGTTTACTTTGAATTATTTAATAAAAATTGAAGTTTTACGTAGCCGCTTCTTCCCCAGGAAATGGGTGAACTTCCGCTACTAGAACTATGAGCTCCAGTAGTCATTGAACTCGTTACGCTGGTCACGTTCAACAGGTTCTTCCCTCCTACTGAAACGTTGATTCTGTTCTTCCAAAAAGATCGACTTATGTTGAAATCCAACAAGTTATAATCGTTCATAAAGAATCGAATGGATTCCACATCGGTGGTCAAATAACTTTCTGTTTTGCCGGTATATTTGTAATACATGTGGAATTTAATGGCTGGTTTTTTCCAATCGTAACTCGCTGAGAAATTGAATTCTGGTGAATAATAAAAACGTCCATTTCCTAAACTACTTTTTACACCTGTGTACGAAAAACCTGGTTTTAACTCGATGTTTTTAAAATTCCAACTCAGTTTTGTCCGAATCCCAACCGATTCAAATTGATCGATGTTGAAATACGAATATTCAATTCCGGTCGCATCTTGACTTAAAGCGATTTTGTCTTGCACGTGTTGATAAAAGGAAGTTACTTCTAATTCCGTTCGTGCTTTTCCGGTTTTCAATTGTTGGGTGTACCAAACTTGGAAATGGTTTGATCTTTCAGCAATTAAGCCATCATTTCCAGAAATATTATGGTTCACATCCACAAAATCCATGTATAATTCTTTGATTGAAGGAGATCTAAAACCTTGTGCATAACTTCCTCTAAAAACGGATTTTTTAACTCCATATTTTAAATTTAAAGAAGGTGTCAAGGAAGTTCCATAACTGGAATTGAAGCCCATTCGCGCAGCAGGTTTTACAACTAAATTCGACGTAATATGCCAATCGATGGACCCAAAAACCGCATAATCTGCAATTTCTTGCTCCTTGCTTTGAATTCGTTTTCCTTTGGCAATTTCGTAGTTGAAATCGTATCCCAATTCGTAATTCAATTTTTCAGATTTCGAAGTTTGAGAATAGCTTGCTCTCGACATAAACACCCTAAAATCGGAAGTATCTTGATCGCTATTGTTGAGGGTTAATTGTTGACTCAAATCCGTTAAATCTTTCAAATACGTATTTTTAATTCGCTGGTAATAATTGTGCGAAAAAACACCTTGAATTTTGAAACGGGTTTTAATTTTCGTCTGAAAACTCATTCCTTGATCGTGTCGATTGGTAAAGTAAAAATCGTCAAATGCTTGGTTGTAATAAGGTGCTCGCGGCAAGCCTTTGTTGGATATTTTCTCTTTGAAAAAGTGGGCATACGGTGAAAAACGCGTGTTTTTTCGCTGGTAGATATAACCGAATCCGAGCGTGTATTGCTCTTTGGGTTTCCAAGTTTGAAAACGACCAGAATCAGCCACTTTTGATTTCGGTAGAACCGTTAAATCTTCACCTGCTGACCAGCCATCAAAATAATTTCTTCCTCCGTAAATGGAGACTTTGTGTTTATTAAAGTTGACCGTTGCGCGACCATCTAAATTGTAATTTCCAACCGTTTCGTAATACGAGTTGACTTGAATTTCCTGACCATTTTTCAGGTTCTTTTTGCTGATTAAATTGATGGTTCCTGCAATGGCGTGACTTCCGTACGCAACACTCAAAGGTCCTTCAATCAATTCAATGCGTTGGATATTGGCTAAATTAATCTGACTTAAATCAATTTCGCCGTTCATTCTTCCGATTATCGGAACGCCATCCAATAAAATTAAAACGCCTTCGCCGCTTACACCTTGAATGGAAAGTCCACTGCCGAGAATTTGATCTTGATTAATCCGGATATTCAATTCATTTTGTAGAACATCTTTCAAATTCACCGCTCCTTTGGAGTCGATTGCTGCACGGTCGATTACTCGTATTTTCTGAATGGCATTTTTAGTTGTTGTTTCACGAATTTGTCCTGTAATTACAAATTCTTCAAACTCATGAACAAGAGGAGAGAGATTAATTTTACGTGAAAAACTGACGTCCAACGAATCTTCAAAAGATTTAAAACCCGATGCTTTAACGCTTACAAAGGCTTTTTTGATGGGGTTTGGTAAAACAAAAATCCCCCGACTATTTGTGATGATGGTGGTATTTCCTTCAAGTGCTTTAATTTCTATTTTGGCAAAAGGAACTGGCTCATTATTCTCTATGGAAGCCACTTGAATTTCAGTTTGAGAAAATACAAACTGGGTTAATACACAACAAATTATAAAAAGTAATCGAGGGATTTTCATGTTAAAAATATATTCTATTGGTTAAACAGCAACCGATTTTTGACTGATTTCGCGTACAATTTCTCTCCACGATTCCAATTCTGGAATTCCTGGTTTACGCGCACCGAAAAGCGAACAAATCAATTCGTTTTTCGCATTAAATAATTCCAAAGAAGTCACAATTCCATCGGTCGTTGGTTTCCGAACAATCCAAGTTTGTGTAATTGCGTTTTCTCTTAAATGTAAATTGAATTTTGGATCCAAAATGTTAATCCATTCTTTGAAATCAACCACGTTTTCAATCTCTCCACTGTGAATTTGAATCATTCCGTCGTTCCCAACAAAAACCATGATGTTGACTTTTTTGGCAACTGCGAGATTCAAGATTTTTCTCAATCCGTCATTTTCAAGTGATTCTGCTAAATCAGAAGGAGCCAAACGCAAAGCTTGCGTTCTGGTTACTTTGTACTTTCGCATCATTCCAAAAAAGTCGTGCGTATCTTTCAAGTTTTTCCAATCTGTTTGAAAAGCTTCTTGATCGATTTCGCTGTCTGGAAGTTCCACTTCTTGTGGTTTTAAAGATGAATCTACTTCTTGAATTTTGCTTTGATCTTCGTTTTTGAAACGCGCAACCAATTCGTGGTACTTTTCGATGTTACTCGTTGGTTCCATGTAAATTTTATGCACCGCTTCACCTCTATTATTGAAAAACTGTAAACTGAATCTTGTTTTATCTTTACTGGTTTCCGCTACTCCAAATGCAGAACTCCAAGTTCTGAAGAAAATTCGCAAATCGATATCCGCTCCAACAAACATGCTTGCGTGTGGACTGGAGAAATCTCCGTTTAAGTAAACTCCTTTTCGTTCGTGAACTGCATCGTCGTTTCGAGATAATGCCATGACGTATCCCAAAGCTTCAACTCCCAAAAGGATTTCAGAAAACTCAGGACGCAAACGCGTCACGTGTTCGCCACATCCTAAAACAAGAACTTCTACTTCACTCACGCCTAATGTTTTGGCGATATCACGGATGCGCAATGTTCCGTTTTCTGCTTTTACCTCGTCGTAACGAGCTTTTAAATTTGTATTTGACATATTATTTTATATTTATTTTGATTATTGATTGCTAAATTGTTTGTTCAGTTGAACGTATTTATTTTCACTTTTTCTTGGACACATCGAAAAGAAAATTTCATTTCCGACTTGATTTTTCTGAATTCCAATGTCGAAAATGGATTCCAAAATCTCAGGTTCCAAGGCTAATTCTGTTGTATTATCAACCACCACGTGTCCATTTTTGACAATGATGATTCGATCTGCAAAAGCGTACGCCATGTTGATGTCGTGCAAAACGGCAATGACAATTCCACCTTGCTTGATTATTTTTTGTTGCGCTTGTTCCATCAGCGAATACTGATAATGCAAGTCCAAATTGTTCAATGGTTCATCCAAAAACAATACTTTTTCAGGATTCGCAGTCCGATTTTCCGTCTCCAATTGTATAATCGCTCTCGCAAATTGCACCCGTTGTTGTTCGCCACCTGATAAAGTCTGGTAACTTTGATTTCGTTTTGGAAACAATTTCAGTTCAATCAAGGTATCAACCGTAATTCGCTGTAATTCTTCGTGCGATTCATCGTGCGGAAATCTTCCCATCTCCACAATTTCTTGAACTGTAAATGATCCGAAGACATTGCTTTGTTGGTGCAGATATGCTCGATTTTTAGCCAAGGAATTGGTTTTCCAATCTTTTAAATCTTGCTGATGATAACTGACGTTTCCAACCGTTGGATCTAAATAACCAGCCAACAATTGAATCAAAGTACTTTTTCCAGCGCCATTTGGACCCAAAATAACCACCAATTCAGAACGTTTAAATTCGATTGAAACGGGATTTAAAAGCATTTTTCCAGCAATCCCAAAACCTACATTCTTCGCTACGATCATACAAATAAGTTTCTTTTTTGTTTGAGAATAATAAGCAGTAAAATCGGAGCTCCGATGATGGACGTGATGATTCCGATTGGAATTTCAATTGGGTTGATTAAGGTGCGACTCACTAAATCTGCCAAGCAAATCAACAAAGCTCCGGCTAAAGCGGAAAGCGGCATCAAAGCGCGGTGATTTGGTCCGATCATCAAACGTAAAATGTGTGGAATTACCAATCCAACGAAACCAATGATTCCTGAAAAAGCAACCGTTGCACCAACCATCGCAGTAGAACAAAGCAAGACCACAAATTTGACTTTTTTCGTGTCTACACCGATAAAATAAGCTGATTTTTCGCCCAACGCAAAGGCATTTAAAGCATTGCGATAGCGCATTAAAATGAAAGCTGGAATGAGCACAAAAAAAGCGAGAATTGATAAACTCAACCACGTTGCTCCACTCAAACTACCCAAAGTCCAGAACGTAATGTCGCGCAATTGTCTGTCGTCTGCAAAATAAGTCAATAAACCCGTTAATGAACCCGAGACCGCGTTGAGCGCAACACCTGCTAAAATCAGCATCGTAATGTTGATTTTTCCGTTATACAATGAAACCCGATAAACCAAAAACGCCGTGACTGCCGCGCCTACAAAAGCAACGAATGCCATGGTCAATTGTGCATTTACGATTGATAAAAAAGAAAAATACGAACTCAAAACGATGAAACAAGAAGCCAACAAAGAGGCGCCAGAAGCGATGCCGATTAAACCAGAATCAACCAACGGATTTCTGAAAATTCCTTGCAAAGAAACCCCAGAAACGCCCAAAGCAACGCCAACTAAAATGCCAAAAAGCACACGTGGAAAACGCAGAATCCAGAATACATTTTCTTGTATAGTCGTAAAATTCTGTGATTCCTCGAATCCCATTCGGTTTAAAATCAAACTAAAGATTTGCTTGATTTCAATCGAAACACTTCCGATGGAAACTGAAACTAAGCAGCTCACAATCAGCAAGCCACTTAGTATCCAATAAAGTATTCTTGTTTTGTTCATCCTTTTGGGACTATTTTAATTCGTTCAATTTCTGATTGATTTCAACCAATGCTTTTCCGATTCTTGGTCCAAAACCGCTCACGTACAAACCGTCCATGCTTAAAAAGCTTTTGTTGATTCCGGCTGGTGTCATTTTCACTCCAGGAATCTGAAGTAAACCTTCACCGCCACTCAAACTTTCTGTACCTGAATTAAACAAAAGCAATAAATCTGGCTTTGCAGCAATGACAGACTCAGGTGTCAAGGGTTTGAAGTCTTCAAATCCACTCACGGCATTTTTTCCGCCAGCCAATGAAATCATTTTATCCATTTGCGTATTTTCACCAGCAACCATCAACATTCCAACTCCTCGTGCATACACAAAAAGAACATGTGGTTGTGATTTCAAGGTGACCATTCCTTTCAAATCTTCATCAATTTGATTGGCTAATTTTTCACCTTCCGTTGTTTTATTGAACCATTTCGAAATTTCTGCAATCGTACTTTTCACGCCTGAAATTGAATATTCGCGTTCAAATAAAACCACTTCAATTTTAGCAGCTTTCAATTGTGCGATTAACTCAGCAGGAACTTCATCTTTGAAACCCAAAACGTGTGTTGGCGCCAATCCTAAAATCGACTCAGCAGTGATGCCAGAAAGGTGTCCTAAATTAGCAATCACAGCCGTTTCTTTTTCAGGATACGAACTCGTCACATCAATCCCAACCAACTCATCACTTTCTTGTAAATCAAAAATGATTTCGGTGATTGTTCCGTTTAAAGAGACGATTTTTCGTGCAACTTCCGGTTCTGCAACATCTGTTTTTTCTGATTTAGAACCACACGAAGCCAATGCAATTACTGCGATTAAAGTGAAAATAATTTTTTTCATAAATTTTTATTGTACGATTAATTTTTGAGAAGAAATTTGTTTGTCAGTAGAAACCAATACGTGGTAAATCCCAGCTTGGAAATCAGCTACATTCACATTTACAACCTGTAATCCAGTTGTTTGAATATTTTCTTGATAAACTACTTGACCCAATGCGTTCACAATTTTCACATCCGCAACAGCTTGATTGTCAAATACAATGGAAGCAACATCGCTTGTCGGATTTGGATACACATTCAAGAAGATGTTTGCATTCAATTTATCCACACCTAAAGCATCAACTAATTTCTCTTTTGAGAAAACGTTCGAATTGATTGAAGTTCCTGAACCAGTTGTAAACGCTGTGAAAATCAATTTCCAAATGCTGCTATTTCTATCTTTCACAAAGTAAACGACATCCGTTGGAACCGTTTGTGCTTGTGCATTTTTCCAGTTGTACCCAATTACATTGATATCTGTGCTAAATGTTTGTGCTTGATGATCAACAAAAGTCACTGGATTTGTAACGCCGCTCACTTTGACAGCTTCCACACCCACATTACTTAAAATACCAAATGACGTGTATCGCATGTTTGGAGCAAGTGTTGCCAAATACTGCATGAACGTTAAATCCCAAGATGCAGAAGCAGGTTCTCTGTTCAACATTTGATCATTTTTCACGGAGAAATAAACAAAATTACGATCTGAAATGTTTGAATAATCAACCTCAGAAACTGTTGGTGTTGCACTGTTTAAATCAGCAAACGTAATGGAATACTTTTTACCAACTGTATTCAAAGAGATCATCACTTTTTTGTACGTATTGTCTGCATATTTGATGACAAAAATTCGGTTTGCTTCTAAATTGTGCGAAGTCATGTTGTATTGTCCCCAGCCGTAATCAAATTGTCCATTCAAAGTTACATCACTAAAAGCACCTTCGCCCCATTTGGAGTCACTGTTTTGCAATTCTCCGTTTGCCACCATTCCAGCAGTATCTAAAGTTGCAAAATCTGCTGGCAAAGCACCAGGAACTGTATAAAGCGTCCCAATTTTATGGTTAAAACGAATGACTGCAGAAAGTTCGGAACTTTGTGCGATTGTAGTTGCCAACGCAATTTCCCAATTGGTACCTGCAGATCTCGCTTGCTCATCATTTTCTAAACTGTACCAAACATTTTCAGCGTATCCATTTCCTGTAATTACGGTATCAACAACCCCTTGAGCGTTCCCATTTTGAATCGCTACAAACGCGCATACAGCTACTATTATTCTTTTCATTTTTCCTTATTTTTAATTAGTCTAAATTAGAATAACAAAAGTATGGAGAGAATTTCCACCTCACAATCCCCTTGATAGGTGAAATTTGAGGGAGAGAAATCTAAACGAAAAACGGTAAATGGAATGGGGATTTAAATCAAGCCTTTTTTAAAGACATAGCGCGTAACATCTGATGCAGAGCTAACACCCAATTTTTTCATCAAACTTTTACGATGCGAATGAACCGTATGTGGACTGATGCATAAAATCTCGGCGATTTGTTTGTTGGTATTTCCTTCCGCAATGTAATTTGCAATTTCAACTTCGCGCTGCGTCAATTGGATCGCAGCACAAGAATTATTTGCTTCTGCAGCATCAAATTCTAACACTTTGGACAAAACTTTAGAACAAAAGAAAGTTTCGCCTTTTCGCAGGTGAGCCAATGCCTTCTCAATTTCCTCTTGACTGCAATCGTAGGTAAGATAGGCGTGAATACCGATGTTGATGCTTTCTGAAATTTCCGTCACGGCATTCAAATCAGAAATGACGATTATTTTTAAATCTCCGTATTTAATTCTGATTTCTTTGAGCAACGCGTGGGTAAAAATAGAAGTATTGCTTTTATCAAAAAACAAAACACTTGCCCTGTTTTCTTCCAAACCAAGCATGATACTGGTCGAAGAATCACAAACCAACTCAGCCACATCTGTCGCCAAACCAGTTACAATGTGTTGTATTCCAGACTTAATTAATGTATTATTACTTGCTACTACTACGACCATCTTACTTAGAACAATTCTAAATAACAAAGGTTGGTGTTTTAAATTGCCTGTACAATACCCTCAATGAGGTAATTTTCAAAATGTAGAAAAATAAATTATTTAAGCTGCTATTTTTGTATTTTTGATAAAAACATACGATATGAAAATTGCAGTTGTAGGATTTGGTTGGTTGGGATTACCCTTGGGAAAAGAATTTCAGAAGAATGGAAATAAAGTAGTTGGAACTACAAGCAGTTCTGAAAAAATCGAACTTCTAAAAGCCGCGAACTTAGACGCAATTATTTTAAATACGGAGCACGATTTTCCTCAAAACAGCACTGAATTTTTCGCTGATACTGCGGTTTGCGTTCTAAACATTCCTCCAAACAGAAGATCGAATGCTGAAGGATTAGAACATGAAGTTGAAAATTATGGTAAACGAATGCTTCGAGTTGCGAAACTTTTCCCAAGTCAAACTCGCTTTATATTTGTCAGTTCGACAGGAATTTATCCCAATGAAATTGGAGAAGCCAAAGAAGATGAATTTGACCGAAACAACTATATCGCATCCAACTCTTTGGCTTTTGCGGAGGAACAATTACACCAACTTTTAGGAGATCGATTAACCGTTTTACGTTTTGCTGGTTTGGTTGGTGGCGAACGGCAAATGGGAAAATATTTTGCTGGTCGAAAAGAAATTCCAAATGGGGAATCGCCAGTGAATTTAATACATCAAACAGATTGCATTCGAATGATTGATCGCATCATCGAAATGGAGGTTTGGGGAGAGGTTTTGAACGGTTGTGCAAGTGAGCATCCGACCAGAAAAGACCTCTACACCAGTTTCTGCTCGCAACACAATTTGGAGCTTCCTGAATTTTTAAATGAAGAAAATCAAGTAATCGGAAAAAAAATATGCAATCAAAAATCGAAAAATAGACTGAATTTTGAATACCTTTATGATAATCCTTTTAAAATGAGTTAACTATTTTGAAATTGGAAACAACTATTACAAGAAATCTTCGTTACCTAGAAAGATGAATTTGAAACGATACGTATTTTTAATAATCCTGATTTTGTCCAGCTTACGGGCAAATGCAAGCCATATTATTGGAGGTGAAATCTATTATGATTACTTAGGGAATAACAACTATCAAATTTCTGTCGTCTTGTATCGAGATTGTGCTACTGTCAACGGTGCACCTTATGATAACCCGCTCAGTTTAGGAATCTACAATTCAAACAACATCTTGGTACAAACCGTCTCCATTCCATTTCCTGGAAGTGTCGTTTTACCAATCGTATTTAGCAATCCTTGCGTGATTCCTCCAACTGGATTTTGCAACGAAAAAGCAGTTTATACCATTGTGGTCAATTTACCACCAACGCCAGGCGGATACAATGTGAGCTACCAGCGTTGTTGCAGAAGACCAGACGTTATCAACATCAACAATCCTGGTGATACTGGTTTAACGGTGACAACACACATCACCGGCACCAATTCCAATGCGCTCGTAAACAGTTCTCCTCGATTTACCAATTACCCGCCAATGGTATTGTGCAACAACGAAACCTTGGTTTTTGACCATTCGGCAACAGATGCAGATGGAGATCAATTACTTTACGAATTGATTACTCCGTATTCAGGAGCAACCAATGTAGCACCACAACCAACTCCATCGCCACCGCCACCTTATGGATTGGTTAATTGGGGTCCAGGATTTACGCAAGCAAATCCATTTGGTCCAGGAGCAACCATCTCAATAGATCCAAATACCGGAATTTTAACTGCAGACCCTTTGATGTTAGGCTTGTTTGTAGTTGGCGTTCGAGTAAAAGAATTTAGAAACGGAATTTTGATCAACAAAACAGATCGAGATTTTATTTTTAAAGTCATCAATTGCAACATTACCTTGCAAGCAAACATCACTCCGCAGTCACAAATGACCACTTTTGTCTCTTTTTGTGAAGGAGCAACCATTACATTTGAAAACCTTAGTTTTGGCGCAACTTCTTACAAATGGGATTTTGGAGTTCCAGGAGTTACTTCGGATACAAGCAATCTTTTTCAACCTACTTTCACCTTTCCAGCACCTGGAACTTACACCGTAACCTTGGTTGCCAATCCAGGATGGCCTTGCACAGACACTTCCATTCAAGTATTTGAAGTCAACGAACATTTGGAGATTAGTTTTACAAAAGAAGGACCCCAATGTTTCAAAGACAATTCTTTTGATTTTGTCGGTTCACTCAGTGGTCCTGCTGGAACAGTATTAACCTGGGATTTTGGACCAAATGCAACTCCAACTTCTTCCAATCAACTGGTTGTAAACAATGTATCATTCACGCAAAGCGGATACATTCCGGTTACTTTATCGGCCGTATTTAGTTCCTGTTTCAGGACAGTTACCGACTCCATTTTGATTATTTCACAACCCACAGCAGATTTTGAGTTACCTCCTGGCGCATTTTGCGATGGATTTATCAAAGACTTTATCAACACCACTCAAAACGGAACGACTTACAGTTGGGATTTTGGAGTTTTAGGCATCAATACAGATGTAAGTACCGATGTCAATCCAAGCTATACCTATACAACGCAAGGAACGTATGAAGTGACATTGATTGCAAGCAACAACACGGTTTGCAACGATACAGTCAAAAAAATGATTGATGTGATTGAATCGATTGTTGCTTCATTTACGCACAACGATTCATTGTGCTTTACAGGGAATAGTTTTAATTTTGTAGGAGCTGCTGCAGGTCCAACAGATTTCACCGTTCTTTGGGATTTTGGACCAAATGCTTCGATCGCGACTTCAGATCAATTAATTGTAAACGATGTGACGTATTCTACACCGGGAACTCACACCGTAATCTTGACCATCAGCACAGCAGAATGCTCGGATTCAGATACATCAACGATTTATATTTTCAAAGAGCCAACCATTGATTTTGAAATTGACGATAAACTAAAATGTGCACCTTATATCGGTCAGTTTGTGAATTTAAGTACTTCAGAAACACCAGCTCAATACCTTTGGGACTTTGGCGATGGAACTACTTCCACATTAACAAATCCGTCACACGCGTATCCAAATGCAGGAAGTTATGATGTTCAATTAACATTAATTACTACGGAAGGTTGCGTTAGAACCTTGAATTTATTGCGTCCAAACTACGTAATTGTTCACCCAAGTCCCATTTCAAAATTCTCGGTCAATCCTTTGATTACCAATATTTGCGATTCTGAAATCACATTTACAGACCGTTCTTCTGGTGCATTAACCTATCTCTATTTGATGGATGATGAAGGAGGATATTCAACAGCATCAAATCCTGTTTACAGTTATCAAACGGATGGACAAAAAAGACCAATTCAAATCGTAACGAATGAATTTGGTTGTCAAGATTCGAGTTATCAGCAATTGTACATCGAACCTTTCACCGTTTATATTCCAAATACCTTTACGCCTGACGGGAATCAATTCAACAACGTTTTTGAACCTGTCATTTATTTGCCAGTTAGTTATTGGGAATTTAGAGTCTTGAATCGTTGGGGCGAAACACTGTTTATATCTGAGGATTCTGAATATGGTTGGGATGGAACATACAACGGAAAACTGCTGAAAGATGATACGTATACCTATGTTTTAAAATACATTTCGTGTGAAGGTTATACCATACCAAAAGTGATTACGGGTCACGTTAATTTGTTGAAATAATTCATTTTACAATTCCAAAAGCAAGTTAATAAAAGTAGTTCTTCGTTCTTAACTCAATTTTATTATTTTTGTAGAAAAGAGATTCAAATGAAATTTTTCGCGTTCAGCATCTTATCACTTTTACTTCTCTCCTCTTGTCACGATTTGAAGAAGCAAAAACAATTGAAGAAAACAGATGCTTTGCTTCTCTCAGTTTCTAAAATGGTTGAAGAATTAAATGAAATTGATTCGCTTCAAATCCAACAAATTTCAGCTGAAATCGGCAAGGTTCGTAAAACGATACAAGAAAATTATCTAAATGATACGTTAACCGTAGAGCTTGGTCAGGCACTGGAAGATTATAAATTAGCAGGGAAACAAGCGATTTGGGTCACCAAAAATTTATCAATTGCATATAGAACAAATTTAGAAACACAGGAAAGAATAAAAAATCTTCGCCTGGACATCCTTGCAGGTAATGGTGAGCGCGACAAATATGACTCCTACCTCAAAAGTGAGGAAGAGCAAGTTTCTGATTTAGAAAAATTGCACCAAACCTTGCTCAAAAATAGTGAGGAATCAATTCAAAACTATCAAGAACTGAATCAGAAAATGGTAACATACAGCAAAAGAAACATTTTAAACAATACCACTTTATGAAGTTTATAATTGTCCTTATTTCACTCTTTTTCTGTTTCAATTTATTTTCTCAAACAGGAACAGATCAACAATTAGCGAGTTTTTATTTCAGTGCTGGTGAGTACGAGAAAGCACTTCCGTATTGTCAGAAAGTCTACAACAAAGACAACAACAAAGCCAATTTCATGCGCTATTTTGATTGTCTGAATTACTTAGGTGATGAAAAACAGGCCGAGAAAATTCTGAAAAAACAAATTGGATTGGATCGAACTCAATTGGATTATTCCATTTTATTAGGCACTTTTTATGAAACCAAAGACCGAAGCAAAGAAGCGACTAAAATTTACCAAAACTTAGTAGATGATTATGCTGTTTCGACCTTCACTTTTAGAGATTTATATCAAGCTTTCAAGTCGAATGGTAAATTGGATTGGGCATTGACAACGCTCGAAAAAGGCAGAAAAATCTTTAAAAATGCGTATCCTTTGAACATGGAATTTGCTGAAATTTACAGTTTACAGCAAAAGAAAGATAAGATGATCGACGAGTACATGCTGTTTTTAGAGGAAAATTCAATGAACGCAATCGCGGTTCAAAATGGCTTGGAAGAAAGAATTACATTCCTTCCAGAAAATCCAGATTATGAATTGCTGAAAGAAAAGCTAATTGTCAAATCTCAAAAAAAGCCAAACGATTATGTGTACACAGAGATGTTGATCTGGCTGTTTTCTCAAAGCAAACAATTCAATGCTGCATTTATACAAGCTCAAGCGCTGGATAAAAGACAAAAAGCCGAAGGAAAAATCGTTTACGAATTAGGAATCACCTGTCTTCAAAACAAGGAATACCAGATTGCTCGAAAAGCGTTTCAATACATCGTGAATTTAGGCGATAAAGCTCCTCTTTTCTACGAAGCAGAATTTGCACTTTTAAACACCAGATATCACGAAATTACGCAGTTTAGAAACTATTCAAACGAAGAACTCAATGCAGCAATTTCAGATTATGAAACAACCATTCAACGAGTTGGAAAAGGTAGAAATACCATCAAACTCATCATGGAACTCGCAGAAATAAAAGCATTTTATGCCACCCGAGCTGGCGAAGCACAAAAACTGCTGGAGGATGCCTTGCTGATTCCTGGTTTAACAAGTATGCAGCAAGCAGAAATCAAAATTGCATTGGGAGATATTTTCGTGATTCAAAATGACATTTGGTCGGCATCCATTCTATACATGCAAGTGGATCGGGATTTCAAATACGAACCCATTGGTTTTGAAGCAAAATTTAAGAATGCACGCATTTTTTATTACGATGGAGATTTCGACTTTGCACAAAACCAACTCGATATTTTGAAACAATCTACCACCAAATTGATTGCCAACGATGCCATGAAATTGTCTTTGTTGATTACCGAAAATTACGGTTTGGATAGTAATTACACGGCGATGAGCAAATTTGCACAAGCAGATTTATTAATTCAGCAACATCAGTATGAACAGGCATTCTCTATTTTCGATTCCATCATCGCCGAATTTCCTTTCCACGAATTGAGTGATGAAATCCTGCTGAGAAAATCCCTTGCCATGCAAAACCAAGGAAAATGGACAGAAGCGATTTCCTATTTAAACCAACTTTTAAAATACCATTCTGATCAAATCCTCGCGGATGATGCCGTTTTTCAACTTGCAGATATTTATGAAAATCACCTGATAGATCCTGAAAAAGCGATGGAATATTACAAGATGATTTTGTTTGATTACAAAGGTAGCTTGTACACAAATGAAGCTCGAAAGCGATTGAGAATCTTGCGAGGTGATGTTTTGACTGGGGAAGAATTGTAGGAATTTTGAAAAATCAATCCATGTCAAACGCAATTCTCTCCATCCAACCAATCTATGCTGAAGCAATAATAAAGGGGACAAAAACCATCGAATTCAGACGAAAAATCTTTCAAAAAGGAATCAAAAAAATCTACATTTATTCCTCCGCGCCTACCAAAATGATTCTCGGATATTTCACGATCCAAGCAGTCATTCAAGAAACGCCAAAAAAACTTTGGGAACAATATCATGAAGTTGGAGGAATTGACAAAGAAGCTTTTTTCGAATACTTCAAAGAAACAGAAAAAGGATTTGGAATTGTTATCGACGAAGTAGTAGCATTTGAAAACCCATTAGACCCAATCGATTTCATCAAAGATTTCCACGGAAGAGGAACTTATATTTATTTGGAATAATTCGTCTCCCAATGTCTTTTACTCCGCCCAGGCAGCGGGTGAAGCCGAAGTCAATGATACCGCAACTCTTCTCTATCAGTCAAAGCAGGCGCCGTATACGGATGTTCGCTTTCTTTCCCAATTGCCATGATGTGCATCACTTTCCAATTGTGAAACTTCAAATAATCCGAGACCATCGATCGATGACAACGCCACCAAACAGCTTCTGAACACATGTAGGCAACTCGCTTGTTTTCAGCCAAAGTTTCTAATTCTAAAATTCCTTCGTGAAATTCTGGAGTTTCCATATAATCCGCATACGAACGAAAAGACGGATGTCTCCATACAACGTTCTGTGATTCAGAATTAGACTTTCTTCTACCACCAAGAGATTTCAAATGAAGGTATTCAATTCCATTTTCAGGCATTGTAATTTCCAATGTTTCTTTGTTATACTGCGGAAATTTTCTGGATCCAGGAAAACTGCGAATGTCCACGACCAATTCAATTTCAAAAGAACTGAGCATCTTGAGAAATTCTTCAAAAGGGTGCGTCGAATGTCCGATGGTCCAAATGTGATTCATAGTTGAAATTTAAAAATCAGTTCGATCAGATGAAAATTCATCCAAACTTAAATTTACAACTTTATTTTCTGACAATTTAAAACTTTAGGTTTTTTAACCTCGCTGTTTTCAGCTTATAAAGCTTCACATTTTAAAAATACATTTGAATTGTAGTGGCACGATTAATCGCGGCACTACAATTCAACGTATTCACAAAAAAATTAATCTGCTAATGTCCCAAATTTACCGTGATTGAAATCGTTGAAAGCTTCCACCAATTCCTCTTGCGTGTTCATCACAAATGGTCCGTGAGAAGCGATTGGCTCATCGATTGGTTCGCCACTTAATATCAAAACCAAAGAATCTTCCGAAGCTTCTACTTCAAATACCTCGCCTTCATTTGCCATCAAAACCATGTGATCAGTAGGAACTACTTCGGTACCGTTTACAAATACAGAACCTTCAACCACAAGTATGACTGTATTGTAATGCGCTGGAAAATTGAAGCTTGCTTTTCCTTTGTTTTTTAATCTGGCATTCAACATGTGCACGGGTGTAAATGTAAAAGCAGCACCTTTTACGCCTTCATATTCTCCGGCAATAACTTCCACATGACTTTCACCATCTTCCAATTTTACCCTAGGAATTTCATCGTATTTGATGGCTTGGTATTTTGGCGTACTCATTTTATCTTTTTTGGGTAAATTGACCCAAAGTTGTACCATTTGAAATTCACCACCTGTTTTACTCCATTCTCTCTCGTGGTATTCTTTGTGCAAAACACCACTCGCTGCAGTCATCCATTGCACATCGCCTTCACCGATTATTCCACCGCCGCCACTGCTATCGTGGTGTTGAACTCTTCCCTTATAAGCAATAGTCACCGTTTCAAAACCTCGGTGCGGATGCACGCCAACGCCTTTTGGAGTATTTGTTGCTGGAAAAACAAATTTTGAATTGTAATCCAACATGATGAACGGATTCATTCGCCGCATGTCCATGCGGTAACCGCTTGGAATGAAATTATGTACTCTAAACCCATCACCAACAAAATGTGGTTCTCTTGGGCTCGCTATTAATTCTACTATTTTTGTTTCCATATCGTGTTTTTTTGAATGCATATCAATCTCATAACCTGGGCTCGATTATCCATCGAATTTATATCGCTGATTATAAGCCCTTAATAAACTATTAAAAATTCTCTTTGTTCAGCTTTCCAATAAATGGCATCCTATTTCGTCATTTTAAATAAAAATAGCACACTATTTTTTATTTAAAATTTCTCGTATTATACGCGTTCATTGAAATATAAATTTCAAATTTACAATCGAACTCAGGTTAATAACACAAAGTTACGGCTATCCATACAAGCTGACATTGATGTATGATAAGAAAACTATTCGGATTTTTTGTGGGCAATTTCTTTGCGAACACGACTCAAGCTTTCGGGCGTAATTCCCAAATAAGAAGCCACCATCGTTTGTGGAACACGCATTAAAACATCCGGATACATCTGTACAAAATTCAAATAACGTTCTTCGGCTGTTGCACTCAATAAGAGTCCAATTCGATCTTGCAAATGACGAATGTGATTGTGTAATAAACGGTTATTATAAGCCGTAAAACCGGGAACTAATTGTGTCAATTTATCTATAAAAGATTGATCAATCAGCACCACTAAACTATCTTCCAAAGCTTGAATACTATAAATTGACGGTTGATTGAAATAGGCACTATCGCGATCTGTAACAAGCCAGTTTTCAGGAGCAAAAGAAAGAATGTGTTCTTTTCCATTTTCATTCAAGGCAAATTGTCTCAACAAGCCTTTTTCAACAAAAAAAGTATGTTTACTAAATTCTCCTTGGTTTAATAAAACATAGTTCTTCTTGATTGTCAAGCGTTCACATTGGTTCAACAAGTCGCTTACATCTGACTCTTGTACATCCAAATTAGAAGTGAAAAAACGAATAAAATTTGGACATTCCATAACAACTTAATTTAGAAAAATAAGATGAAAAAACGACTGTCTTCAAGCACTTTCAAACAGTGACTATCGTTGAAAGAACGCTTAATTTAATCGTTAAAAAGTGTTTTAAAAGGATCAAACTGATTCAGATTATCTACTTCTTTCATGTTCCCATTTTCAACTCTAAAAACACGACCGGGAAATTTTTCAACAACCGACATATCATGTGTTGCCATGACAACTGCAGATTTTTCTTCTTTCGCCACTGCAATCAACAAGCGCATGATTTCTTCAGAAGTTTCAGGATCTAAGTTCCCAGTTGGTTCATCCGCTAAAATCAACGGAGGATTGTTCAACAAAGCTCTTGCGATGGAAATTCGTTGCTGTTCGCCACCTGATAAAGTATGCGGCATTTGATTCGCTTTGTGGTCAATTCCAACCATTTTCAAAACCGACTCAGCTCGATTTTTCATCAAGTTTTTATCTGTCCAGCCGGTCGCTTCCATGACGAAAATTAAATTGCGAAGTACAGATCGATCGGTCAACAATTGAAAATCTTGAAAAACAATACCAATTTTACGGCGCAGCATCGGAATGTCTTTTCTGCCTAAAGTCCTCAAATCAACACCTGAAACAGAACCTTTTCCATGCTTCAGAAACAATTCTCCGTAGAGTGTTTTCAGCAAACTACTTTTTCCGCTACCGGTTTTACCGATTAAATAAACGAGGTCATTATCATTCACAACAAAATTGATGTTGTTCAAGACCAATTCGCTTTGCTGGTATATTTGTACGTCTTTTAATTCAATTATATTTCCCACAGATACATGATTTAGCGTAAAGTTGAGGATAATAACGGCATTAAAACTATTTAAATTGAAATAATCTTAACAGATTCACGTTTAAAACTTTTAAGAAAGTCCTCTCCAAGGAGCATAAAGTCTATTAATTTTACTCTTTTAATTAAACAGCAGTTCATGAACCGATTTCTGGTATTTTTAATCCTAGCAACTTCCTTCCTTTCACGCGCTCAAACATCTGAAAAATACAACAGCGATTACGTTGATTTTTTTAGAGGTCAAGAATTGTTTGAAAAAGAGCAATACGGAGCTGCACGAAAAGAATTTAGGAATTTTATTGATGCTTTTAAACAAAAAAATGATCCAATGTACGTCAAAGCGCTTTACTATGAAGGCGTTTCAGCGATTGAATTATACAACAACGACGGTGTAAAACTGTTAGAAGATTTCAACAAGAACTATCCTGAAAGCATCTATAAAACAAAGATATATTATCGATTAGCTCGTTTTTATTTCCAACAAAAAAAATACGATGAGGCTGTAGCTTGGTTTGATAAACTCCACACCTTGGACATCGATGAGGAAGATCGAAACGAGTACTTCTTCAAAAAGGGATATGCTAATTTCCAAGAGAAAAAATTCACCGCTGCACGTGCTTCTTTCTTTGAAGTCAAGGACACAACGTCACAATACAGCGCGCCGTCTTTATACTATTTCTCCCACATTGCGTATCAAGAAAAATCATATCAAACTGCTTTAGAAGGATTTGAAAAACTATTAACTGACGAACGATTCAAAGAGGTCGTTCCATATTACATCACTCAAATTTATTATCTGCAAGGTCGATACGATGAAATTACACGTTTTTCACCTTTGCTGGTTGACGAAGTTAAAAGCAACAACACCAACAGCATGAACCATTTGATTGGAGATGCTTTTTACCGAGTTGGAAAATACGACGAAGCAATTGCCTATCTGGAAAAATACAATGCAAAATCAAAAACCACACGTGGAGAAGATTACCAGTTGGGATATGCGTATTACCGAACTGGAGATTATTTTAAAGCCATCAAATTGTTTGACAAGGTTTCTCAAGTGAAAGATTCCTTAGGTCAAATTGCTTTTTATCACGTAGGTGAATGTTACTTGAAGAGCGGAAACAATGCGTATGCAAGAACTGCTTTTGATGCCGCTTCAAGAATTGACATCGATAAAAAAATTCAAGAAGATGCCTTGTATAACTACGCAATTTTGTCGTACAAATTGGATGTAAATCCGTATGATGAAGCTGTAGAAGCCTTGCATTTGTATTTATCGAAATATCCAAATTCAGATCGTAAAAATGAAGTTTATCAATACCTAGTAAACGTTTACACAACAACCAATCGCTACGAAGCAGCATTGCAATCCTTGGATAAATTGTTGACCAAAGACATTCGTTTGAAAACGGTTTATCAAACAGTAGCATTCAACTACGGTGTAGAATTGTATCAAAAAGCAGAATACTACAAAGCGATTGGAGCTTTTGTTTTGGTCGAAAAATATCCAATTGACGCAAAAGTTTCTGCACTTGGAAAATACTGGTCTGCTGATGCAAATTACCAAGTCAAAAATTATCCAAAAGCAATTGAAAGCTATCGAGAATTCTTGAAAATGTCAGGAAATTACAGCAGCAATTTGCGACCAGATGCTTTTTACAATTTGGGATATGTGTACTTAAACACGGCCAAAATTCCTTCTCAAAATTCAGCATTGGAAGATGCGTTTACAAATTTCTTGCAAATTGCTGATCCTAAAAGCAAAGCGAAAATTGCAGATGCAAACATGCGATTGGCTGATTATTATTACGTTTCGCGAAAAAATGAAGCTGCAATTAAACATTACAAAAATGCAGTAGAATTGAAAGCAGGAAATGTAGATCAAGCACTTTACTTCATGGCTTTGACCTACGGGTTAACAGAATCAGGAATTGATGATAAAATCAAGAATTTACAAGATTTAATTAACAATTACGCCAGTTCTCAGTATGTCATATCAGCCGTTTACGAAGTTGGAATCAGCTACAGAATTAAAGAACAAGACAACAAAGCAATTACTTATTTCGAACAAATTATTCGTGATTACCCGAGTTCAATCTTAGTTCGTGAAGCTTACATCAACATCGCTGATATTTATTTCAAGCGAAAAGATTTCACGAAATCAGAGACTTTGTACAAAAGTATTTTGGATGATTACGGAACAGATCGCGAGGTTTGCGCGAACGCCGTGAAAGGATTGTCAAACATTTATAAAGCACAAAAACAATTAGAGAAAATTGAATCCCTTCGCGTTTACAATTGTTCAGATGAGGTAGTCAATGAATTAGAAGATAGCTATTACAACGCAGGAATTGAGCCATACATGGATAGTGCTTTTGTTGAAGCGATTCCAGAATTGCAAAAATATTTAACCAAATATCCAGGCGGTAAATATGAAGTCGAAATGACCGCATACATGGCGAATGCGTATTATAGAACCAACAAAATTGAGCAAGCGATGAATATCTATCGAACGCTGTTGGAGAAACCAAATACAGAATTTACGGAGCTAGCTGCGTTACGTGTCTCAAGATATGCATACAACAAGAAAGACTATGCAGAAGCTTTGAAATACTATTCTCAATTGGAAAAAGTAACCTCACATCCTGAAACCATTTACAATACACGTGTTGGTTTGATGCGTTGTGAATTCTTACTGAACAACTGGGAAGAAGCGATTTTATACGCCAATAAAGTTTTAAGCAATTCACTGGTTGTAAGCAGCATTCGCATCGAAGCAGAATACTCCAGAGGAATCGCTTACTTTAGAAACAACCAATTTGAACAAGCAAAAGCTCCATTGGAATGGTTGACTAAAAACACGACCAATATCATTGCCTCTGAATCAAGATACTATTTGGCAGAGATGAATTACACACAAAAAAACTACAATGCAGCAGAAGCAGATATCAGAACTTTATTAAAAATGAAGCCTTCGTTTGACTTCTGGATTGCAAAAGGCTTAATTCTTCAAACACGTGTATTGATCGCAAAACCAGATTTGTTCCAAGCAGAACATACTTTAAAATCTGTGATTGATAACTACAAAGTAAAAGACGACAACATTTTACTCGAAGCAAATCAACTTTGGGATGAATTGATGCAAATCAAGAACATGCCAAAATCAACTATTGATACCAATACAAACGTTATAGAAATCAAAGAGAAATGAGAATAAACCTGTTAAGATATAATTTAGTAACGGCTTTCATCCTTGTAGCGATCTCTAACGGAGTTGTTGCTCAGAAAAAAGTAGATGAAGAAAACATCATAATCATTGCAAGTAGAAAAATTCCACCTGCATTTCGTTTAACTGAATCTCCTAAAATCATTGATTCCATTGCGCCTCAATCGCAAGTGCAATACCCTTTGCTTTCGTTGAAATACGAGAACACCATTGAAATTGACACCATCGATGCAGCAACAATCAAATTGGTTGACAAATTGCCTCGCTTATACAACAGCTACGCAAAGATTGGTATCGGTTCAACCTTGATGCCTTTGGGTGAAATCTATTACAACAACGGTCGATCCAGAAAATACAGTTACGGTGCAAGTCTGAAACATTTAAGTTCATTTGGGAATTTAAAAAACATGGCGCCAGCCAGATTTGATCGTACGGCATTTGATTTATACGGAGCAATCAACGAAAAGAAATACACAGCAACAGCAGATTTTACGGTTAATTCTCGTGGATTACATTGGTACGGTTTTGAAAAACCAAACGCAGACCGCGACAGTATTCAAAATCGATTCACAGAAATCGGGACAAAACTATCCTTCGCTTCACACAAAAAAGACAGTGCAAGTTTGAACTACAAAGTAGGTTTTGACTTTTCAAATTTCCATGATAAAAAATCAAAAGTAGATAGTTTAGCAAACTGGCACGGGAAAGAAAACTACGTTGCTGTAAACTCTTCATTTTGGTACAAATGGGGACAAGAAATTTTCGCTGCAGATTTAAATGTACGTTACAACGGGTATAAATATGGCGAATTGGATAAAACCATCAATGGCATCGATTCAGGCATCGTTCGAAATAATACGGTTGTAAATTTAAGACCGACAGTAACAACGTACGCGTTCGACAACAAGCTGAAAGCACAAGTAGGACTTGATTTCACGGTTGATGGAAAACAAAAAACAAGAGCTTATATTTATCCACTTGCAGAGGTAAAATATTCTTTATTTGATGATATTTTAATTCCGTATGCAGGATTAAAAGGTGGTTTGAAACAAAACACCTTCAAATCTTTAAGCTTGCAGAATGAATTCATTTTATCGAATGTAGAGATTGAAAATGAACACAATGCCATTACTTTATTTGGAGGAATTAAGGGAACATTGACGAAACAAATTGGTTTCAACGCGAGTTTCAGTTTTGCAAATTACAAGAACAAGGCAATGTTCATAACAGATACGTTGGTTGCATTGGAAAGAAATCAATTCAGAATGCTTTATGATACGATGAACATTACGTCGTTGGAAGGTTCTATTTATTACCAAATGTCTGAAAAAATCAAAGTGGATGTCATCGGACGTTTCAATTCGTATAGCGCAAGAAACAATTCTTTTGCTTGGAACTTACCTCAAATCGAAATACTTGTACGTGGTAATTACAACCTATACGACAAGTTCTTGGTTACATTAGACATGAAATACGAAGGTGGTCGCCGTGGCTTAGTTTATGAGGACGGAAAAGATGTTTCTTTAGAAGATGGTCAATACGCTAAAAAACTAGGTTTCATTGCAGACATTAACTTGGGCGTTGAATACCGCTATAACAAACGTATTTCAGCATTTGTACAATTGAACAACGTAGCTGCACAGCGTTACCAAAGATGGTACAACTATCCAGTTCAAGGATTCCAAGTATTGGGAGGATTTACGTTTAGATTTTAAGTAAGCCGCTTTTTTCTTTTGGTTTATGATTCATTTTTACGAATGTCCGATAAAAAATCGACAAAGCAACTGAAGGTTTTTAAAGACTTTAATTTTTCATTCAAAAAAGATTCCTCAAATTTCTATTGAAATTTGAGGAAAGACAGGTTCATTGGAAAATAATTATTTATTTATCTTGCGGATAATAGTGACTAATTTTACAAGGTATTAAAAACAAGCTTTACTATGAAAAACATACTACTATATCTATCGTCAGTTCTGATTTTTGCGATGAATTCATATTCGCAACCGGAAATCGAATTTATAAATAAATACGTAAATGGTAAAGAATATCATCAGCAAACAACTACAACAAGTGATTCTGAAGTTAAATATTCTGGTTCTAAAAAAATTTTAAAATACCTGAAATCACAAAATATTGAGAACCCTCAAAAAACGAGTGAAGAATCGGTTTTAGAAATCATATACCGCATCGGCAGTAAAGAAGAAAACATTTCAAAACTGGAAATTGAATACGTTGAAACGGGCAATACCAAAGAAGATGCAATCCTTAAAAAAGGAGATAAGATTTATGGAACCATTGATGACAAGAATAAAATCGAATTAACAGACTTATCAAACGACTCCATTTATGGAGAAGAAAAAGCTCAACTCTTATCCATCTTCGAATATGGATTCGCAATCGATATTTTCAATGGAAAAACGATGAAAATTGGAGATACTTTAGTGAAAAACAACAGCATGAAAATTCCGATTTCGGAAAACGTACTTGATTTAGCGATTATAAATGTTTACCAATTGAAAAAAATCAAAAATGGCATTGCGTATTTTGACATCACACAAAAGACATCATTCAATTCAGATTTAACAGAAATTTCTCTATCTGCAAAAGGAAACGGAAAAGGAAAGTGTGAATATGATATAAAGCAAATGCATATTCTCAAATCCGAAAGTGCACTCAACCTGCGCATGTTTCTTAAAATGGATAAGGGAATTGAAATTACTGTCAACCTGAAAAGTATCACTAGTTCCAACACGACCATTAAGAATTAAAGTCAGATTTTTATAAACAAAAAAAACAGCACCCCTTTCGAAGTGCTGTTCTTAAACGATATGCAGTTATTCTTGCGCCAATTCTTCCGCCAATAAGACTTCCGGATTTTTAGCAAGAGCTCCTTTAATTTTGGCTTCTAACTCTTCCATTAATTCTGGATTATCACCAATAATTCCTTTCACAGCATCTCTACCTTGACCCAATCTTGTTTCTCCATAAGAGAACCATGATCCGCTCTTTTTAATAATATTCAATTCTACACCGATGTCTAAGATTTCACCTACTTTCGAGATTCCTTCTCCGTACATGATGTCAAATTCAGCTTTTCTAAATGGTGGAGCAACTTTGTTTTTTACAACTTTCACACGAATGTGATTCCCCATTACATCTTCACCATCTTTAATCTGCGCAGCGCGACGAATATCTAAACGGATAGAAGCATAAAACTTCAACGCGTTACCACCAGTAGTTGTTTCTGGATTTCCGAACATCACACCGATTTTCTCTCTCAATTGATTGATGAAAATACACGTACATTTTGCTTTCGAAATAGAACCAGTCAATTTACGAAGTGCTTTAGACATCAATCTTGCTTGCAATCCCATTTGAGAATCACCCATTTCACCTTCAATTTCCGCTTTCGGAGTCAATGCTGCTACTGAGTCAATCACTACCAAGTCGACCGCTCCAGAGCGAATCAAGTTATCAGCAATTTCCAACGCTTGTTCTCCATTGTCAGGTTGCGAAATCAAAAGTTCATTGATATTCACTCCTAATTTTTGTGCATAGAATTGGTCAAATGCGTGCTCCGCATCAATGAATGCTGCAATTCCACCTGCTTTTTGACATTCCGCAATTGCGTGAATCGCCAAAGTTGTTTTACCAGAAGATTCTGGTCCGTAGATTTCAACAATTCTTCCTTTCGGATAACCGCCTACTCCCAAAGCAATGTCCAAGGTAACTGATCCTGAAGAAATAACTTCCATCTCTTCAATTGGAGCATCACCCAATTTCATTACTGTTCCTTTACCGTACGTTTTGTCAAGCTTCTCCATCGTTAGTTGAAGTGCTTTCAATTTTTCTGCATTAATCTCTTTAACTGCCATATCGTTTTTTATTAATTTATTTAAAACATTCTAAACATTGACTATCGTTTAATCCTCGCTGTTTATCGTGTTCGTATTTTTGATGATACAAAGGTATGTCCTGCAGAACGTAATCTATTTACGGTCTACATTTAATTTTTGTTTAATTTTTCAAAACCCTCTAAAATCTCCGCTGCGTGATCTTTTGTTTTAGGTTTTGCAATGATATCCACAATCAAACCATTTTCATCCAATAAGAATGTCGTTCTGTGAATTCCTTCATATTCCTTTCCCATGAACTTTTTAGGTCCCCAAACTCCAAAACGGTTAATCAATTTATGATCTGTGTCCGGAATCAACGGAAAAGGTATTTCCAATTTGTCAATGAACTTTAAATGAGAATCAGAATCGTCTGCACTAATACCAACGATTGTAATTCCGTTCTCTTTTAATATTTCATAATTGTCTCTTAAATTACAAGCTTGCGCTGTGCAACCTGGAGTATTATTCTTTGGATAAAAGTAAAGCGCTACTTTTTTACCCAATAAATTTTCAGAAGTGATGTTGTTTCCTTCCTGATCAACGGACTTAAACAACGGCGCTTTTTCATTAATTCTCAAATTTGTCATGATGTTTTGATACGATTTTAAACATTAATCTGACTAAATTCTAGTCAAATGTACGAACTATTTCTAAAGATACAATAAATTATTGCTTTTTTTTACAAATTTATGGTTAATCCTTGGGTTTTAGACAAAATTTTGACTTCTACTTCAATCAAAAGCTTACTTATTTTTCTATTTTTGTACTTTATTCAAAAAAATCATGAAAAGAATCAAAATTTCAACAGTTTTAAAAGAAGCGACTATCGGACAGGAATTGCTTGTCAAAGGATGGGTTCGCGCATTTCGAAGCAACCGTTTCATTCAATTGAATGATGGTTCTACGATCAACAACCTTCAAGCAGTTGTGGAATTTGAGAATTTTAATGAGGAAGTATTGAAAAAGATCTCAATCGGTGCATCCGTTGGTTTGACAGGTAAAATCGTTGAATCTCAAGGTGCTGGACAACGCATCGAATTGCAAGTTTCAGCCATTGAAATAATTGGTAAAGCAGATGCTGACGACGTACAGAAAACGGTGATGCAACCGAAGAGGCACAGTTTAGAATTCTTGAGAGAACAAGCGCATTTGCGTTTCAGAACCAATGTATTTGGTGCGGTTTTTAGAATTCGCCATGCGGTATCTTTTGCGATTCACCAATTTTTCAACGACAAAGGTTTTTACTATTTACATACGCCTATTATTACGGGTTCGGATGCAGAAGGTGCAGGTGAAATGTTTCACGTTACCAATTTCGATTTAGATAACATCCCAAAGGATAAAGAAGGAAAAATTGATTTCTCTGAAGACTTTTTCGGCAAAGCAGTGAACTTAACCGTTTCTGGTCAGTTGGAAGCTGAATTAGGTGCGTTGGCTTTGGGTCAAGTTTATACTTTTGGTCCTACTTTCCGTGCGGAGAATTCACACACATCGCGCCACTTGGCTGAATTTTGGATGGTGGAACCGGAAGTTGCTTTCAACGACATTCACGACAACATGGATTTGGCAGAAGACATGCTGAAATACATTTGTGACTACGTAATGAAAAATTGTGCGGACGATTTAGCTTTCTTAAACGAACGTGAAAAAACGGAACAAGCTTCTAAACCAGCAAACGAAAGAAATGAATTGGGATTAATCGAACGTTTACAATTCGTTACGACCAATGACTTTAAACGCATGACGTACACCGAAGCAGTAGATGTTTTGATGAACTCAAGTCATTATAAAAAGAAGAAATTCAAATACGATGTGAATTGGGGAACTGATTTACAAAGTGAGCACGAACGATATTTGGTGGAGAAAGAATTCAAACGACCTGTGATTATCACGGATTATCCAGCTTCTTTCAAAGCATTCTACATGCGTGCAAACGACAACTGCGAACCAGGAAAAGAAACAGTTGCAGCGATGGATATTTTATTCCCTGGAATTGGTGAAATGGTTGGAGGTTCTCAACGAGAAGAAAGATACGACGTGTTGAAACAAAAATGTGCTGATTTTGGCGTGAACGAAGAAGAAATTTGGTGGTATTTAGAATCTCGTAAATTCGGAACCGTTCCACACGCAGGATTCGGACTTGGATTTGAACGCATGGTAATGTTCGTAACCGGAATGAGCAACATTCGCGACGTAATTCCTTTCCCAAGAACACCAGGAAGCGCAGAGTTTTGATACACCAAAAACGAATTAGATAAATTTAGATTTTAAAAGCCGATGAAATTCAATTTTCATCGGCTTTTTTGTGTTTAATTCATCCTGCAAGAACGTAAAGCAAAATCAGCAAGTAGTTCTAAAACCTCAGTTTAAAACCGTATCTTTGCCGACAATAATTTAACATCAGTACAACATGAAAACCATTGATCAATTAAAAGAAAGAAGCGGAAATGCTTGCGAATTGTGTTCATCAGAAACAGATTTAAAAGTATTTATGGTTCCAGCTTCATCTGGAAAATTTGCAGAAGAATCCATTTACGCATGCGAAACGTGTATTTCTCAGATTGAAAAGAGAGCAGAATTAGATCCGAAGCATTTTCAGTGTTTGACTACATCGATGTGGAGCGAGTTTCCTGCCGTTCAAGTTGTTGCATGGAGATTATTAAATCGCTTGAAACAAGAAACTTGGGCAGTAGATAATTTGGACATGTTGTATTTAGAGGATGAAATCGAAGAATGGGCTGAAGCTTCTGGCGATCAACATTCAGACGGAAACGAAGAACTACACAAAGATTGCAACGGCGTAATCCTTCAACAAGGTGACACCGTAACGTTGATTAAAGATTTGGATGTAAAAGGTTCAAGCTTAAACGCTAAAATCGGAACAGCTGTTCGGATGATTCGTTTGGTGCACGATAACACGGAACAAATTGAAGGTAAAATTGACGGTCAAACGATTGTAATCTTGACGAAGTTTGTGAAAAAACAGGCATAAAACGATACCTTTTTTTTGAACATCTCGCTTGGTTTAGATCGAGATGCGAATCAAAGATTTAACTATAAATTTCGAAAAGAAATTAAAACGGATGCAATTTTTCATCCGTTTTTTTGTTTTAAATAAGTTCACTTACAGTAATTTTAAGTCAAACTACCAATTCATTTCAAAAAGAATCTCAACAAATTAATTATGAAAATTACATTAACTTCCATTTTTTCAGCATTTCTTTTATTGTCATGCAATTTTTCAAATTCACCCGAAATCAGGAAAGCGGATTCTTCAGCAGTAGAACAACCGGGAATGAAAACAAAAGATTTAAGCAACTATTCCACCGCTTATTTTGCGAGTGGCTGTTTTTGGTGCGTCGAAGGCGTATATGAAGCAACCAAAGGCGTAGAAGAAGTTGTAAGCGGATATTCCGGCGGAACAGAGAAAAACCCAACCTATCAACTGGTATCAAGCGGAAGAAGCAGACACGCGGAAGTTGTGAAAGTATATTACGATTCAACAGTTGTCAGTTATGAAACCCTTTTGAAAGTTTTTTTCAATTCCCATAATCCAACTACGGTTGATAGTCAAGGCCCTGACACGGGTCCACAATACCGTTCGATGATTTTTTATCAGAATGAAGTCGAAAAAGATTTAGCAAATAACTACATCAAGCAATTGTTAAACGATAAAGTATATCCCAAAATTGTCACGGAAGTTGTTCCCTTAGAAGTTTTTTACGAAGCAGAAATTTATCACCAAGATTTCGAAAAGAATAATCCAAACAACTCTTATGTTCGCGGAGTTTCTAAACCGAGAATTGAGAAATACAAACAAAACAATCCAGATTTGATAAAGAAATAAAATCGAATTAAATCTAAAATTCAAGACATAAAAAAAGCCTTTTGATTGATTTCAAAAGGCTTTTCAGTTTTATAAAAGAACGATTATTTCAAAAGGTGTTTCACATTTGTTTTATCGTCAATCATTTTAGCTAAATCAGCAATCGCGATTCTTTCTTGCTGCATGGTATCACGGTCACGAATTGTAACGGTGTTGTCTTCCATCGTTTGGTGGTCGATCATCACACAGAAAGGCGTACCAATTGCATCCTGACGACGGTAACGTTTTCCTGGAGAATCTTTCTCGTCGTATTGACAGTTGAAATCCATTTTCAGCATGTTCCAAACTTCTGTTGCTTTTTCAGACAAACCATCTTTTCTGGTTAATGGCATAATGGCAACTTTGTATGGCGCTAATGCTGGTGGAAGGCTCAAAACAGTACGTTCAGAACCATCTTCCAAGATTTCATTTTTGTGCGATGCACTGAAAATAGACAAGAACAAACGATCCAATCCTACTGAAGTTTCAACTACATACGGAATGTAATTTTGATTGATTTCTGGATCGAAATATTGCATTTTTTTACCTGAAAATGATTCGTGTTGCTTCAAGTCAAAATCTGTTCTCGAGTGAATACCTTCCAATTCTTTGAATCCCATTGGAAAATTAAACTCAACATCACACGCTGCATTTGCGTAGTGCGCTAATTTAATATGGTCGTGCGTTCTGTATAATTCTTCACCTAAACCAAGTGAATGGTGCCAAGCGATTCTTTTTTGTTTCCAGTGCTCATACCATTTCATTTCTTCACCTGGACGAACGAAAAATTGCATTTCCATTTGTTCAAACTCCCGCATGCGGAAAATAAATTGACGTGCAACAATTTCATTTCTAAACGCTTTACCGATTTGTGCAATTCCAAACGGAACTTTCATTCTGCTTGACTTCTGTACATTCAAGAAGTTTACAAAAATACCTTGCGCCGTTTCTGGTCTCAAGTAAATTTTCGAAGCATCTCCAGTAACCGAACCTAATTCCGTAGAGAACATCAAGTTAAATTGACGAACTTCTGTCCAGTTTTTAGTTCCCGAAATCGGACAAACGATATCCAAATCAACGATTAATTGATGAACACCTTCTAAATCATCGTTATCCAATGTTTCTTTAAAGCGCGCTTCAATTTCGTGAATTTTTTCAGAGTTACGAAGTACGTTTGGATTCGTTAGTTTAAATTGAATTTCATCAAAATCAGCACCGAATTTCTTCGCACCTTTTTGAACTTCTTTTTCAATTTTCAAACGAATTTTCTCCACGTGCTCTTCAATCAAAACATCAGCACGGTATCTTTTTTTAGAGTCTTTATTGTCAATCAATGGATCATTAAAGGCATCTACGTGGCCGGAAGCTTTCCAAATTGAAGGGTGCATGAAGATCGAAGAATCAATTCCAACGATGTTATCATTCATTTGCACCATGGATTTCCACCAATAACTTTTGATGTTATTTTTCAATTCAGCACCCAATGGACCGTAGTCATAAGTAGCTGCTAATCCATCGTATATCTCAGAAGAAGGGAAAACAAATCCATACTCTTTTGCATGAGAAATCACCTCTTTTAATTTATCATCTTTTTGTTCCATGACACAAAGATAATTCAAAAAAAGAATTAACAGATTGAGAAGCGAAAAGAGTTTGTGGAACAAAGTTTGCTAATTGACATCATTCTTTAGTAATAATTCAATATTTTTACACTTGTGAAACAAAAATTCACATGTTAAAACGAAATTTAAAATACATATGAAAAGATCATTGCTCGCACTGTCGTTGATGTTTGCTGTTTTTAGCAACGTTAAAGCGGAAAACGCTTCGGTAACACACGAAGGACATACACATTTAACCGATGGTATTTATGCCAAGTTTCAAACCACTCGCGGAGAAATTATTTTAAAACTAGAACACGAAAAAACACCGATGACGGTTGCCAACTTCGTAGGTTTAGCAGAAGGAAAATTTGAAGCACTAGGAAAAACATTCACAACTCCATACTTTGACGGATTGAAGTTTCACCGAGTGATTGCTAACTTTATGATTCAAGGCGGAGATCCAACAGGAACAGGTTCTGGAGGTCCAGGTTACAAATTCTACGATGAAATCGACGAAACGTTAAGACACGATAAAGCAGGAATCTTTTCCATGGCTAATTCTGGTCCCACAACTAACGGAAGTCAATTCTTCATCACGCACGGTCCAACTCCTCACTTAGATGGAAAACACACTGTTTTTGGTCACGTTGTAGAAGGTCAAAGTGTCGTTGATGCAATTCAACAAGATGACATAATGATTAAGGTAACCATCGAGCGTATCGGGAAAGACGCCAAAAAATGGGATGCAACTAAAGTTTTCGCAACTGCTTACGATAAAGTAAAAGCAAAAGAAGATGAGAAAAATGCTCAATTCGCAAAAATCGCTGCGATGACAAAAGAGGAATACAGTCCCTATTTATTGGAACAAGTAAAAAAGAAATATCCAAATGCAAAACAAACTGCTTCTGGCTTAGTTTATGTCATTGAAAAAGAAGGAGAATCATTAAAACCAGTTTCAGGAACTCAATTATCTGTTCATTATACCGGTAAATTTATGGATGGAACAAAATTTGACTCTTCTGTAGATCGTGGTGAACCAATGGATTTTCAATATAAAGTTCAATCTATGATACCTGGATTCGAGGAAGGTTTAATGATGTTAGGTAAAGGTGGAAAAGGAATTTTCGTTATCCCTTACTTTGATGCATACGGTCCACAAGGAAGACCAGGTGCAATTCCTCCATATTCTGATTTAGTATTTGAATTGGAGATTGTTGATTTGAAATAACTGATTATAGATTATTGATGTTTTTAAAAACCGGTGGGAGTTGATTCTTCTATCGGTTTTTTTTGTGGATGGGGATGATGAGTTTGGTGGGTGACTTGAGAGGACGGGTATGGGGGGTTGTCCCGCAGATTTCGCAGATTTGGCGCGGAGCAGGGTGTGTTACAAGTGTGTGTTCCTGCGCTTCAGGAGTGTTCGGGACTGTTCAATGAACATACTCTACATTACGCCGCGGACATCAGCGAAATTTGCGGAAAACTATATTAACTATCATTAACCAAACTCCAGAAGGAAGACCAGGTGCATTTCCTCCGTATTCTGATTTAGTATTTGAATTGGAGATTGTTGATTTGAAATAACTGATTATAGATTATTGATGTTTTTAAAAACCGGTGGGAGTTGATTCTTCTATCGGTTTTTTTTGTGGATGGGATGATGAGTTTGGTGGGTGGCTTGAGAGGACGGGTATGGGGGTTGTCCCGCAGATTTCGCAGATTTGGCGCGGAGCAGGGTGTGTTACAAGTGTGTGTTCCTGCGCTTCAGGAGTGTTCGGGACTGTTCAATGAACATACTCTACAATACGCCGCGGACATCAGCGAAATTTGCGGAAAACTATATTAACTATCATTAACCAAACTCCAGAAGGAAGACCAGGTGCATTTCCTCCGTATTCTGATTTAGTATTTGAATTGGAGATTGTTGATTTGAAATAACTGATTATAGATTATTGATGTTTTTAAAAACCGGTGGGAGTTGATTCTTCTATCGGTTTTTTTTGTGGATGGGATGATGAGTTTGGTGGGTGGCTTGAGAGGACGGGTATGGGGGTTGTCCCGCAGATTTCGCAGATTTGGCGCGGAGCAGGGTGTGTTACAAGTGTGTGTTCCTGCGCTTCAGGAGTGTTCGGGACTGTTCAATGAACATACTCTACAATACGCCGCGGACATCAGCGAAATTTGCGGAAACCCCTTGCATGCGTTCACGCCAAAATCCTCCGTGAGAATCAGCGAAATCTACGGGAAACAATACCAAACATTCACATCACAACCCTCTCAAAACATCAGCTAAATCTGCGGAAAGCCACTGAGAATATCCACAAAAATCAGCGAAATCTATTAGAATCCTACGTAAGTATCGGCATCACAATCCATTCACCTTCCTGAAAATCCCTTGCCTAATTTCTCCGACATTAAAATTCACTAAAATTCCTAGTTTCTTATCTGTAAGTCATAAATATGTCAAGATCTGCTTATGATGAACTCCGGCTAATGTTTCTACTGATTTTACTTCGATGATAACTTTTTCTTCTACTAATAAATCAAGTCTGAAACCTAATTCCATTCTCACTTCTTTGTAATACACAGGTATAGGAACTTCTCTTTTTACTCGAAGACCTTGGTTGACTAATTCCCACTCGAGAGCTGTTACGTATACTGATTCAAGGAGTCCGGCACCTAAAGCGTTGTAAACATCGTAGATTGCTCCGCGGATGTGGTACGATATATCGTTTTCTGTTAGCATTTTATTTGGTTTTATTTTAGTGGTTAATTAATGGTTAATTGGTGGTTAATTACTTCTCTGTTGGGTGGGGATTTCCCGCAGATTTCGCAGATTTGGCGCGGAGCAGGGTGTGTTATTTTATTTGTTCACTTTTAATATGAGTATATTCAATAAACTCTGGCAAAACTTTCCATACAATCCTCCGCGGACATCAGTGAAATCTGCGGAATCAAAACCCCTTCATTCTCGCAATCGAATACGAAAAGCTCAACTTCCAACCTAAATATAAACTAATTTATCCTACTAAAAAACATTTATCTACATTTTTATTATTTTCAAAGAAGAATTATAACAGTAAAAAGATATTCCATCGATTATTTTTGTAACTTAGGTAGCACGTTTAATATTTTAAGAAGTAATCTAAATCAGAAAGAAAATACAAAATCAAGTTCTTCAAAAACTGCTAATAAGCCTTAAAAAAAGTGGTTTTGGTTTATTTTCAACTAAAATTTCGTTAGTTTATACTATTTTTACAGCGTCATGGCATTAAAACAATATTTATCTCAAAAACTAGAGCAAAGACTCTCTCCGCAGCAAATTCAGTTAATGAAATTATTGCAGGTACCGACTATGGAATTAGATCAACGAATCAAGCAAGAAATTGAGGAAAATCCTGCACTTGAGGAAGGGAAAGAAGAGGACGATCTGGATTCGTTAGACGATGAATACAACGAAGAAAAAGACACGGATTCCGATGATTCAAAGGACGATGACAATGATTTTGATATCTCGGATTATATGGATGATGATACTCCAGATTACAAAACACAAGTTAATAATACAAGTAAGGACGATGAAGAACGCGTTGTTCCTTTATCTGGCGGGCAATCTTTTCAAGAGCGTTTGGCTGAACAGCTACAGATGTTGTATTTAGATGAAACGCAAGAAGCAATTGCAGATACCATTATTGGAAACTTAGACGAGTCTGGCTATTTAAATCGCGATTTAGAGGCACTTGTAGATGATTTGGCGTTCTCTTCAAACTTGATTGTGACTGAAAAAGAAGTTGAAGAAGTTCTTTTGATGGTGCAAGAATTAGATCCAGCGGGTGTTGGAGCTCGAACTTTGAAAGAGTGCTTATTGATTCAGATAAATCGCAAACAAGATGGTGACATTACCAGGTTTACTGCGAAGAAAATATTGGAACAGCATTTTGAAGAGTTCACGAAAAAACATTACGATAAGATTCAGAAAAAGCTTGAAATCAGCGATGAGGATCTAAAAGATGCGGTAGCCGAAATCATTCGATTGAATCCAAAACCGGGTGGTTCCATGAAGGAATCAGCGAAGTCAATGCAGCAAATTATTCCAGACTTTGTAATTTACGAAAATGAAGGTCGATTGGAACTGACGATAAACGGGAGAAATGCACCTGAACTGAAAGTGAGTCGAGAATATGAGCGCATGTTACGTGGATATTCTGAAGGTGCTAAAACTTCTAAATCTGATAAAGATGCTTTGACATTTGTGAAGCAGAAACTAGACGGCGCGAAGTGGTTTATTGATGCAATTCGCCAGCGACAAAACACATTGCTTTTTACAATGAACGCAATTATGAATTATCAAAAGGAATATTTTCTTTCAGGTGATGAAACGAATTTACGTCCGATGATTTTGAAAGATATTGCAGATATCGTTAACATGGATATTTCGACGATTTCTCGCGTTGCGAACAGTAAGTACGTTCAAACTGCACAGGGAATTTTCCCTTTAAAATACTTTTTCTCAGAATCTTTATCCACCGATTCGGGAGAAGAAGTTTCTACGAGAGAAGTGAAAATGATACTTTCTGAAGCCATTGAAAATGAAGATAAGATTCGTCCTTTAACAGATGATAAATTGACCACAATTTTGACGGAAAAAGGATATAACATCGCGCGAAGAACAGTAGCGAAATACAGAGAACAGTTGAATATTCCAGTAGCAAGGTTACGAAAAGAATTATAATGAAGCGATTTTCAAATATCATCTCTTGGGTTTTCATTCCTTTGTTTATGCCAATTTATGGTCTATTATTGGTGATGTTTATCCCTACAATCAGCAAAACTGCGTTGCTTCAACAATTCAATTTATATACCTTACCATTTCAAAATAAAATCCATTTACTCTTCTTGTTTTTCATTTTGATTGTTTTGGCTCCTGGATTATCGCTCTTGATGATGAAACGTCAAAAGAGAATATCAAATTTACAAATTGACAATCGACAAGAAAGAACGTATCCCATCATGGTAACTGTAATTTACGGAGTACTTTTAGGCGTTTTCTTGTGGACACAAATTCCTAAAAACGCGCTCTCTCCTATCCTATTTGCATTGCCATGGGCTGGAGCATTTGGCGGAATAATTGCAGTAATTGTCAACCGTTTTGAAAAAATAAGTTTACACGGAATTGGTGCCGGGATGCTTTTTGGATTTGTTTTGACCTATTACCAAATGCAATCCCACTTTCATTTGGCCGTATTAATTGCAGTAATTATATTGGGAGGTATTATTCTCACATCCAGAATGTACCTTCAAAAACATACGCTTAGAGAAGCTTTAACTGGATATCTTCTTGGTTTTTTCTCTACTTTTATGGTGTTGAAATTATTTACAATCTACCTACCACATGTTGTATAAATAATAAATTAAAAATTAAAAAATGAGTATCTTAAAAAAATCGATGATCCTTCTACTTGCAGTTGCAACGATCACTTCTTGTAGCGTAGTCAACAAAGTAAAGAATGACGGTATTAATCTCTTTACCATTCAACAAGATCGTGAGTTTGGCGCACAAGTTGCTGCTGAAATTGACGGAAACAGAGCCGAATATCCACTTTTGGATTCAGTAAGAAACAAAGAAGTTTATGCTTATGTGTACAAAGTAAGAAACAACATCTTGAACTCCGGAAAGGTACAACACAAAGATGACTTCCAATGGAGAGTTCGTATCATCAACAATGACAGCATCTTAAATGCATTTTGTACTCCTGGAGGTTACATTTACATCTATACAGGTATCTTGAAATTCATGGAATCTGAAGACCAGTTTGCTGGTGTTTTAGGTCACGAAATTGCGCACGCAGATTTACGTCACTCAACGCGTCAAATGACAAAACTATATGGTGTGGATGCCTTGTTGAATATCGTTGCTGGAAAATATGAAATGATCAAACAGATGACTGAATCCATCGTTAGTTTAAAATTCTCTCGTGACCACGAAACAGAAGCAGATCAGCGTTCCGTTGAGTATTTATGTCCAACACCATATAATGCTGCAGGTGGAGCTGGTTTCTTTCAGAAAATGGAAAACCTGAGTAAAGGAGGAAAACAATTTGAGTTCTTAAGTACGCACCCAAATCCAGCGAATAGAATCGAACATTTCCAAGCAGCAAAAACTGATTTAGGATGTTTAGGTACTCAAACTTACAAAAATGAATACCAAGCGATGCTTAAAAAAATAGACACCAACCAAGGTCCAATTATTATAGCTCCTCCAATCATCAGAAAATAATCTTTACAACATTATAAAAGGCATTGCATTATGAAATTGTATTTGACTAAAAATACGTTTATTGATACTTCCAAAGGTTTTGACATCTCAATTCCTTTGGAAGGCAATGACCAAAATCCACGTGCTTGGTATGTTGACGCGCCAACAATTGAACCTGTTCGAACAGAACAATTTACGGGCTCAGTAAAAGAAGGTGGTGCTGTTAACTTTAGAAATATTTTTTTCAATCCGCACGGACATGGAACGCATACCGAATGTTTGGGACACATCACAGAAGAAGTTCATTCAATAAATCAAAATTTAAAAGAAGCATTTTTCACTGCGAAACTAGTTACCCTTGAACCAATTTGCGTGATCAATGGAGAAACAATAGAAGAAGATTTCATCTTGAAACCGGAGCAATTTAAATCACTTTTAAACGGCATTGAAACAGAAGCAATCATTATTCGAACCACACCAAATGATGAATCAAAAAAACACCTTAATTATTCTGCAAGCAATCCAGCGTATATTGATGTTAAAGTGGTTCATCTTCTCAACAAAGCAAAAGTTCAACACTTATTGATTGATTTACCATCCGTAGATCGAGAGAGTGACGGAGGAAAATTAGCTTTTCATCACGAATTTTGGGGCGTTCCTGAAAACCCTCAATTTCACAAAACAATTACAGAATTCATTTATGTTCCGGATAACGTTCCAGATGGAGATTACATCTTGAATTTGCAAACAGCACCTTTTGAAAATGACGCTACGCCAAGTCGTCCAGTCCTATTTGCCATTGAAAAAGAGTAGGAAATTTACTTTTTAAGAGCCTCCAACATTTCATCCATTGATTCAAACTGATAATCAGCTAAAATCAATTTTGGATTTACGATGTGTGTTTTTTCCGGAATACAAACTACGTGCATTCGCGCAGCTTTTCCAGAGATCACGCCGTTGATACTATCTTCAATAACCAAACAATTTTGCGGATTAACACCCAATGTTTCAGCAGTTGTTAAATACACCGCTGGATGTGGTTTTCCGTATGCTTCTCTTTCAGCAGAATGTGTAAAATCGAAGAACTCTCTGATATTTAAAGTATCCAAAACACAATCAATCAGCACTTCATAAGAAGAAGTTGCCAATCCAATCTTTAATCCTTTTTGTTTTAAAAATCGTAAGGTTTCAACAACTCCTGTAAGTGGTTTTCCACTGGCACTCAACAACGCAACCATTCGATTGATGATTTGTTGCATGACCTCTTCTGGACTTACCTTTTCCCATGGAGAAATTCCGTACCAATATGTGATCACTTCATCCAAGCGCAAACCAACTGTTTTTTGAAAATCTTCCCGTGTTAACGGACAGCCAACAGCAGCAAACACCTCTTCCATCGCATCTTTCCACACAGGTTCTGAATCAATTAAGACACCGTCCATGTCAAAAATAACTGCTTCGATATTTTCTAACGTGAATTCCTTATTTTTCATTTATAGTCAGTTTATAGATTTTGCCACCGCCTAAAAGACTTTGTTTTTCGTCGGCGAGGTAAAAGTTGATATTGTCTTTGGTAACCACTGCTTCTTTTTGGGAATAAGGTCTGAGGTGAATCGTTTTATAAGGTTGATATGTACTCTCTTTCAATTGAAATCCTACGATTCGATTGTAGGTCAAAAACCAATAAATACCGTTGTGAATGGTCGCATCTGTGATTGCATCTCTATAAAAACCACCTTTCCCAATCAGAATCGAATGCCTCTTTTTTAAAACGTAATTCCCTGGTTTCGTTGAAACGGTGTATTGGTAACTGATTCCATCGAAAGGTTTTGTTCTACACTTTGTGAAAATCTGTAAAGAATCGTTGTGAAAAACAAGTGCTTCCGCATCAAAATACAATTCCTCTGACGCAGGCGGAAAAGCATTCTGTTCCGAGTAACTGATTTCAATTATCTCCGCATTTACGGATTCTTTTTTTAAAATATCAGTCGCTGAAACTTTATAAATCACCAAATCTTTCCGATTGTTATTGTTATTTCCAATGTCAGCAATGTAGAGAAAATGACCATCTGAAGCAATAGACTCCCAATCTTTATTTTTGGCATTCGTAACTTGAACTTGATGAATCACATTTCCTTTTAGATTTAAGAAATAAAGAACTGGATCATTCCCACTGTCATTGTGCGCGACTAATGTGGTATCATTCAGAAAAGTTAAGCCAGAAATTTCAGAAAGGTATTCTGGTAACTTTTGAATCGTGTTCAATTGCTGCGTATTTCCAACAAACGAGCAGGAAACAACTAAAAAGAGAATAAATAACTTCATTGAATATTAACTTTCGATTTCATTACTTCTGAAGGCTGACGGAATCAAACTTGGAATAATTTTCAGTACGATTGGTAAAAGAAGTGCGCCGCCCGGTAGCATAAAAATAGCCAAAGCTGGCATCGATTTCACAATGTCTAAGAATTGAGTTTTCACCTTTTCTTTTTCTTCTTTCGTCAGTTCGGTGGTTGTAGATTTCTTAATTAAAAAAACCAATTCTTTACTACCTCTCAACTCTGCTGCTAATTTATCTTTGTTTCGAGATAAAATCTTTACCCATTTATTGGTAACACTTCCATATAGTTTTTCATAACTGCTATTGTCTTGTAAAAAAACGATTTCATCGTTGTGATTCAGCACAAAGTTCTCAATCATTACTTGCGTTTCAAACAATTCATCTTTCGAGATTTTCAAACATTTACTGAATCGACTTAAAAAGTCAGCCTCTTCTGGAGTTACCAAATGGCTTGAATAAATTGTCAGAGCTGAAATGTTGATCAAAAAGCGCGTGAAGAATTTATTTTTGAGTAATTCTTTTGAGAAGTCATCAAAACTAGCTCCTTCTTTGAATTTATTTTGAGCGAGTTTCTTTTGATCGTCATCTAAATGCGCTGAGTTTAAAAAAACTTGAAAGATAAATTTTTCTTTGTCTTCAACTTCGCCATCAGCATGCACAGAAAGAATGAGGGCAATCATCGCATTGTAAGCGTATTCCTCATAATTGGATTCTTGAATGACCTGATCTGTTTTTAAAAAATCTTCATATAGTAGAATATCCAGATAAACAAACACATTGCTCACGTGACTGACCCACTGCGTTTTATCAATGATGTTGGAGCGGATATCTGTCCGTTTTGAAAGCATAAACTCCAGTTTGGTTTCTTTGTTTTCTTTCAAGAAAAAAGTAACCAAACGAAGTAAGGATTTGGTGCCGTGATTTCCGTAAAACGTCAACAAGGAATCCGTGAATTTTTCAAAATCTTTGACAGCATCACCACCGTTCGAGATAAAAACAAGCAGATGAGATTCAAAAAGGAGTAAGCGCAATCGCTCTTCATCTGTCCAATTTCCACAATCCAACTCTTTGGCAAAAATCATTTCAGCCGCAAATCCAAATTCAATTCCAGATTTACTAAATAACAAATGCTTGTAATAGTCGGCATCCATATCATCAGGCACCACAAAATCAGCCTTCACCTCACCTTTTGCGAGTAGGTTTGCATATTTTGTTATCCAACCATTTGAACCGGGCGATAGTATCATATTCTAAATTCTAGTGCAAATTTACATATTTAAAAGAGATAGAATTTGAATTCGTAAATTTAAACAAAATCTAGAATCATTATGCACTGAATAGATTCATCTAAAAGTAACATCTTTTATTTCTCTAAAAATTCCACTTCATACTTCTGTCATCTAATACCGCAAATGAAATCTTCCAATCCGTGCGTGGTTTCAAGTTATTTCCGGTTGATAAAGCACAATATATCCCTAATCTTAAACGCCGTTTTGAGAATTTAAAATTTCGCTCTAAACCACCAAGTATTTCATAGTGTTGCCATTTATATTCTGTAATATACAAAGCTCCGGCTCCAAATGCCAAACCAATTCCAGTCTTTTTCATGAATGGAATTTTGTTGATAATCGACCCGTTGTCGTGATGTACAAAGTGTCCTTCATAGATCGTTCTACTTGTTGGCAGCAAGGTGTAAAACCCTTGAAAAGAATACAGTGGATTTGAAAACCACAAACGATCACTTCTTCGATTGTATTTCATATCCGCATCTTTGAGCGAACGAGTATTTAAAAACTGACCAGCTTTGATGTGATAACTTGACGTACCAATGGTCCCAATCTTAAAGGTTTGTCTGATTCCGAACAACAAATAATCGTGGTCGATGTCGCTGCCAAATATAGTCGGAAGTCCTTTTTCGTAATACGTGTAAAAAGTTGGCCATCTAGAACCTAAAACAACTTTGCGATTTGGTTCACGCATGTACTTTTGCCCAGGAACATAACTGATGGTAATGTTTGCAATAGCAGCTTGGTACGATTTAAAATCACTTGGTAAATCATTGTTTAAAACACTGTCCAACAATTCAACAAACTTATATCCTTTCAAGGTTCTTCGTTCTAAAAACTGAATTTCTGGATTGATGTAAAACCCATTAAAAAGTTCCAACTCATGTGATATTCTCAATTGCGTTGCTTCAATGAAATTGGATCGTTTGAAAATTTGAGAAATAGCATCATAGCTTCGAATTGCTTCAAAATCGTGTGAAAAAAACACACCAATTGCACCTTGACGGAACGGATCGTATCGATATTTCCAACTCGTTCTTCCTTTGAAATCTTGATTCTTAAAACCGTATGATAACTCTGTATAGGAATCAATGTATTTCTCGTTTTCCCATTTCTTGAAATAACTAAAACCGGGTGCAACTCTCGGTCCAGCGATGTAAATTGGGCGTGTCGATGCGGCAATTGAATTAATTGTCCATTGGGTTTTCTTCTCTCGGTTTCGATGATCTATACCAAACCAAACCACTTTCCAGAACGTAACTTTGTTAAATGCGCGGTCAACAGAGTCAATATATTCCTTCTGATTGACCCGATCTCGAATGCTATCTTTGAATAATATGATTTGTTTTTCTTCTTCCGACAAAGCGGTTGTTCTCGCTCCTACCCAAAACGAGGTGTCTTTTTTATAAGCTTCCTTTTCAGTAACAGACACTTCATTGCCGAAAAACTTCATTGAAAACTGCGGATTAAAGAAGTAATTTGTAAAATCGGCTTCCGTTTGACAAGCGGAAATTTCATCTTTAAACTTGTTGCCATAGATCAACTTTTGATTGACCAAAACGTTTAAAGTATCTCCTGGATGTGAATACGTTTGCTGAATTTGGAAATAATCATATCGCAGTAGATTCCCTTTTGACAAGGTTAAATCCAGTTTTTGAATCATCCAAATGGAATCAATCACATAAATATATCCCGACAAGGTAGAAGTTGATGACGATCTTGGAATGATTTTTATTTTATGAATCTTGTGTCCATCTTCTTCATACTGCGCCTCCAATCTGTACTTGTACGAAATAGAACCAGGATTCGAAATCGGTGACATAATTGGCGTTTGATGTAAGTCATTTAAATACATCAAATTTTGAAAGAAATTGAAGTTTGTTTTTACCGTCGTCGTATAATACAATTGTCGATCATTGCCGCGCAACTTATACGCGCTTCTGTATTCCTTCACTTTACTAGGCGGAGCGTAATTCCGTTGCAATTTGGTTTCTAAAAAATTGATGTCGTTGTCTACAATCGTCTGATTTGATGGTCCGTTTTCAAAAGGGTCAACAGGATCAGCATCTTCATCTTTTTTTACTTTCTTGCCCGTTCGCGTAATTTTTTCGCTCGCTTTGATGTAAACATCTACTGAATGCGGAATTTCCCAAGGATTAATTTGATCTCTTCTTGCCACCACTTTCAGCATGATATCTCTCCCTGGATTGGTTCGTTTCACAGAAATATCAAAATCTTCAAGCTGTTGTACTTTGAGCGGAAAAAGTTGCATGTTTCGCTTTACATCTCCGTTGGAAATGGTCACATACGATTCCCGGTCTTCATAACCACTTGCAGAGAAAACAAGAAAATATTCCCCATTCAACAACCTCATTTCATATTCACCATTGACATTGGCTTGCGTTCTCAAATCACTGTTATTTTTCACATACACGTTTGCGTAAGGAATGCTCACATTGCGCTCATCAACCACTTGACCACTCAAGGTGTGTTGACTTCTCAGACCGAGAGAAAGAAGTAGGAAAAAAAAGATTAAGAATTTACTGGAGAAATTCATTGAATGATTTTTAACGATTAGATGCAGTTTCAGGTATTAATTATGGTTATTAGCATTATTCTGATCATCTAAAAACTTCTGGTGTTTCTCCATCCTTTTCATCATCGTACGGCGAAGAAAAAACATCAAGAAAGCGATAATTGCAAATAAATAAAAATGATACCATCGGTCAAAACCTTCCGTAATCCCGAAGTAAGTTACCGCAACGGTTGTCACGATTCCCATCGCCAACCAAAAATAAAGCATCAAATTGTTATACGTTTTCATGTCGTTATTTATTAATATTCATGCTTCCTCGCGGTTGCACAAATTCATATTCTGAAAAATCTTGTTTTGTCTTAATCCCTTGACCAAAGAGAATGGCGTTGTCTTTGCGAACAATGACCGCCTTGTTGGTGTAAATCGAAGAATCCTTTTGATTCCAATGTAATTCTTCTGTTTCTAGGCGTTGATTTTTTTCTTTGTTGAATAACACCACAGAATCTCTCACGAACATCGTTCCATCATTTTGATGAATTTCGCCGTACAACGCAGTGAGAACAGAAACAATTTCGCCGTCATTTGAGAAGAAGTTAACCTTTACTCCATCCTTTAGTTTCATCACTTGCTCTGGTTTCGAATAGGTTTCCGCAATTGTAGCAAAAACCTGAACTTTGGCATAACCACTATCCGTATAGAGAACCACTAAATCTCGTGTTCGATCATCTGGATCTGACGATTTATAAGTGATTTTGCGAATGGTATCTAAATCATTCACACAAGAAGTTAAACTAATTAAAGAGAAAAAAATTATCAATTTAAAAATACAATCAAATTGTTTTTTCATTTTTCTCGGTATTAATCAATTTTAAATCGTCTAAACCAACGATCATTAACTCCTGGAGAAATCGTTACACCAAAATTAATTCCCAAATATTTTTCATTGATTGACATCGAACTTCCGTTTCCACGTTGACCCAAAGTGAATCCAATATTTACGGAAGAAGAAGAACGTTGAATGGCTACTGGAAAACCAAATCCTGCTGTTACAGCCATATCAGACTGCTGTTTATTCAGCACTACAATTGGCAACGTAGCGTAATTAAAACCGACTCGGTATCGAATTCTGTAAATGTATTTGGCGCCACCTGTTCGGTCTAAGAAGTTATAGTGTGGAACAAATTGAGCACCTACACCGTAACGAATGGTATTTTCAAAATCTCCTCTGGTTGTGATTCCGGCAAAAGAAGTTTCATAATTAGACCAATCCATCATCTTCACTTCCCCATTAATCGAAAGTTCATACACATTTGATCTTTTTTCTAAATTCTTAGGTCTTGTCACAAAATTAAAACCGACTCCAACAGTAGAAGGCATTGCAATCGTTCCATTTTCAACTGTTTCATACAAATAGCTATATCCGTTCGGATTGGAAACATTCGCAGCATAAGCTAAAAATTCATTTTTCTCCACAGCCAACTTTAAATTCGGAGTATACACACCCGCAATTGTTAAAGAAGAAGCTTTTGATAGTTTCCAAATGTAGTTCAATCCGAAATCAAGATTGATTGAGTTAAAAGTATAGCCTTGATTTTCAACACCGCCACTTGTATTCAATGAATTGTTTATATAAGAAATACGTTCATTCTCAGTTGAACCGAATACATACCCCAAGTTCGCACCTAAACTCAAGCGATGTCCTTTGAAATTAAAGATTGAAGCAGAAAACCCTCCAAATAATTCGTTTGTTCCACCAGTACCACGATACACGTATTTCATTTCCTCAGAATTAACTATCTGAGAATCTCCAAATTGGTAACCCGTTCTAGAAAAAGGTTTTAATCCAACTGCTAAACCGAAGTTATTCGCAAAAGGAATCCCGATTGCAAAATGATTAATTCCTAAATAACCCGTATTGTAGTGACTATTTCCAGATTTAAAATCTGATAAACGAGCTGAAATACCAGTAGAAAATAAAGGCTGCCCTTTTCCCAACATCGCATACGAAGAAGGATTGTTATAGTTCAAGGTAATCGAATCTATGAAAGCAATGGAATTATTTCCCATTCCACTAAAAGTAGCATGTTCTAAACCACCGTATTCGCCGATTCCATAAGAGCTGTAAGGAGATTTTGCTGCATTTTGCGCGCTTGAAAAAAGAGAAAACCCAATTATAAAAATACTTAATAGTTTAATTTGCATGTGCTTGTAATGTAATGAATAAACCATAAATGGTTATGTTTTCGTTTACAAAGATGTTGTTTTTTGTGTCGAAATCAAAATAATGTGCATCTCCGCCGGTTATAAATATATCTAAGTCCTGATATTCAGAAGTGTACGTTTTAATAAAAGAATCTAATTCTGCTTGCATTCCACGCATCACGCCGATGTGCATACAATCAACGGTAGATTTACCAATTAATTTTGCAGGCTTGAAATTATTTACCAATGGAAGTCCCGCTGTAAATTCATGCATTGCACGATAACGCATGTTTAGTCCCGGCGAAATGGATCCTCCTAAATAAGTTCCTGAATCATCAACGATATCAAATTTAACGCACGTTCCAATATCAACGATTAAACATGTTTTCTTTGAAATAGAATACGCACCAATTGCATTTGCCAAGCGATCTGCGCCTAAAGTTTCTGGTGTTTCGTAACTAATCTGCAGTGGAATTTTATCCAATGCTTGAAATAATTTTGCCCCTTGAACCAATTGAAGCAACCATTTGGTATCCTTTTGGGATCTAACGGAAGAAATTATGGACGCATCAAACCGATTTCCGGTTAAAAATGATTTTAATCGTGGCAATTCTTCATTTGAAAAACTCAAATCATCAACCAACTCATCCTGAACATATACCCCTATTTTTACACGGGTATTTCCAGCATCTATCACTAAAAAACGCTTCTTTTTCTCCATCTGCGGCAAAGATACATTGAAAAAAAAGATAAAATAAATAAAAAAACGCTTTGAGGTTAAAAAAAAGTTATTACCTTTGCACTTCCAAATACGGCGGGAATGTAGCTCAGACGGTAGAGCAAAGGACTGAAAATCCTTGTGTCGGGGGTTCGATTCCCTTCGTTCCCACAAAAAGCCTCAACTTTAATTAGTTGAGGCTTTTTTGGTTTATATACATTTTGGAAGTGATAAAAACTGTGCAAAATGCATTATACAAAATGTATAATGCAAAAGGTATAATAAATTGCGTATATTTGTTGGGTAAATATGTAAATATGAATCCGTTTTTAATCAATAATTACATCAGTCCCGAATACTTCTGCGATCGAGAAGCTGAAACATCGTATCTGATTAAAAACATTGAAAACCAAACAAATACTGCACTATTTGCTCAACGGAGAATCGGAAAATCAGCGCTTATAAAGCAAGTTTTTTATTTAAGTAAAGAGGATTATAGCTGTATTTACATCGACTTATTTCCAAGTTTAAACTTGAAAGATTTTGCAGATATTCTTGCCAACTCGATCTATCAAGCCTATCAAAAAAGAAAAAAAGGACAATTATTTTTAGATAAAATCAAATTATTACGACCAATAATCTCCATGAATGAACTAACCGGGAACCTGGAAGTCACCTTGGATATTACGAGAAGTCAAAGCATTGAGCGCACCGTCCCACAACTTCTCACTTATTTAGATGAGCAAGAAGTGAAATTCGTAATTGCTTTGGATGAATTTCAACAAATACTATCCTATCCTGAAAAAAACGTAGAAGCGATTTTACGGACAAGCATTCAAAGTTTAAAAAATGTTCAATTTATTTTCTGTGGCAGTCATCAACATTTAATGAATGAGATTTTCAACAATTCCAAGAGACCATTTTATGCCAGTTGCTCCAACATGTCGCTTGAAAAGATTGAAGCTTCTAAATACGTTGCATTTTGTCAATATCAATTTAGCAAGAAGAAAATTACGATTGAAGAAAATGCGATCCATTACGTTTTAGAAAGTACGAACTCGCACACTTATTTTGTTCAAAAGATATTTCACGAATTATACGCATCGCACTTTAAAAAAATAGGAATAAACGAAGCGCATCAAATTATCCAACAAATTTTATTGGACAATGAAATGATTTTTTACCAATATCGGAGTTTGCTAACGCCCACGCAATGGGAATTAATGATTGGAATCGCAATCGAAGAAAAAGTAGACCAACCGTACGCAAAAAACTTCATTAAAAAACATGGATTTACAGCATCGAGTGTAAAACGTTCCTTAACTTCATTGGTTGACAAGGGAATGGTATTTCATCACAGCAGTGAAAAAGAACCTTATTATGAAGTGCAAGACAAACTTTTAAAACTCTGGTTAAAATATAGATATCAGATTTAAGGGAAAATACATTAGCTCATAAATAGAATTACAATTTTACAAGAAATCATATTTTCAGCATTCTAGCAAGAATACTTAATTTAATAAATGCTGGATTAAATTCTTTAAAGACTTTAATTTTCATTTAAAAATGATTGCTCAAATTTCTATTGAAATTTTTCGGAAAAACAGATTCACTGGAAAAGTAGCAAATCAATCAAAATTTAAAAAAGAAATCACTCGAACCAAATAAGACTCAAAACACTGTACAACATCGTTGTAGCAATCGAAAACAAAGAAAAACAAATCTTGTAAATAAATAAAAAGCACATTTTTCAATGAAATTGTTTGAAAATGTTCGTTCAATTGAGGTTTTCATTTATTTTTGCCAAATAATTCAAGATAATGGAGGATCCAAACATTCAAATAATCGAAAAGGAAGAAGTAAGTGCACTTCATTTTCCTTCAGAGGAAATACTAACAAGTGAGAAGGAACGTAAAATCAGGGCTACCTCTATTGAACGTGCAATTTCTCTTGGTAATTTAGAACACCACAAGGTGAGAATTTACTTTGCAGACGACCAAGGAAAAAAACGCGTAGACACTACAATTTGGGCAGTTACAGACTCTGCAATTGTACTCAAACAACATACAGTACTTCCAATTAATAGAATACTTAAACTAGAAATATAAGTTATTATGACAAAAAAGCGTGCGATTGTTAGCTATGATAAACTATCAATTGATCAGAAAAGACAATTAGAAGTGGCATTTCCGGATGGTTACAGTGAAGGAATGACTCAGATTAAAACGCCAACAGGGGAAACTTTGGATGCACTTTTGTGGGACACAGAAGAGGTAATCTATTTGATTAAACTCAACAAACCTGTAGGTAAACCAATCAAACCAGTTGATGACGACGACGATGAGGAAGAAGATGACTTTGAAGAAGTTGCAGTAGATTCGAAAGACGTTGAAGACGACGTTGCTGATGATGAAGAAGATGACTACGACAAAGCATCTGACGATGAAGATGACGAAGATGAAGATGAATAATCCACTCTAAAAAAAATGAACGCCTATTTAATAGCTTAACAGCAATTATTCTACATAATTTAAAACCGTAAGACTCAGTGAAATCTTACGGTTTTTTTATTTGCTAGAATGCCGGTTTTTATTCTAATTTCCGACACCACGACGACCTGCCAATTGCATAATTCGTTTATTTGTCGTTACTTTGTAGCTTAATGAGCACTTTATTCATTTTTCATCCAAAGTGCTCCACACAGAATTTATGACCTTTGAAGAAATAAACATCAGTGCACCTATCCTTAAGGCACTTAAAACACAAGGATACACCAACCCCACTCCAATTCAAGAACAAGCAATTCCAATCGTAATTAAAGGAGGAGATTTATTGGCTTGTGCCCAAACTGGTACTGGAAAAACTGCAGCGTTTTCTATTCCGATTTTAATGCACTTGGCAAAAGACATTCGTCGTGGGAATCAAAAGAAAATCAGAGCGTTAATCGTTACACCAACGCGTGAGTTAGCGATTCAAATCAGCGAAAACTTAACGGCATACAGTACTGAATTAGATATCCAAAACACCGTTATTTTCGGTGGTGTGAATCAAAACCCACAAGTAAATCGCTTGAGAAATGGAGTTGATATTTTGGTAGCAACTCCTGGAAGATTGTTGGATTTGATTACTCAAGGTGAGATTTCTTTACAACATTTGGAGATTTTCGTATTGGACGAAGCGGACAGAATGTTGGACATGGGATTCATTCACGACGTAAAACGTTTATTGAAAGTAATTCCTTCCAAACGTCAATCTTTGTTTTTCTCTGCAACGATGGCTCCTTCGATTGTTGAATTGGCAGGAACGATTCTTCACAATCCAGATAAAGTAGAAGTTACTCCTGAGTCAACGACTGCTGAAACGATTGAACAAGAATTATTCTTCGTTGATAAAGAAAATAAAAACGCTTTATTGGTTCACCTTTTGGATAACCCAGATATTGAATCGGTATTGGTTTTTACACGTACCAAACACGGTGCGGATAAAGTGGTAAAAGTGTTGTTGAAACACAACATCAAAGCAATGGCCATTCACGGAAATAAAGCTCAAAATGCCCGTCAGCGCGCATTGACAAGTTTTAAAGATCGTTCGATTCGTGTTTTAGTAGCAACCGATATCGCATCACGTGGAATTGACGTGGACAAATTATCGTATGTAATTAACTTTGAGATTCCAAACATTCCAGAAACATATGTTCACCGTATTGGTAGAACGGGTCGCGCGGGATTGGACGGAATTGCATTGACATTCTGTGATCACGAAGAGGTTGCTTACTTGCGTGATATTGAAAAATTGATCCGTACCAAAATTCCAAGAAACGAAGATCATCCATTTCCGGTTGAAACACCGATTAACATGGATGCTCCAGCTCCGAAGAAACAACAAAACCAACGTCCACCAAGAAGCAGTAGTTCTCCTTCTAACCGCGGTGGCGGACAAGGTGGAAATAGAAGCGCGAGTTTAAAATCTAGTGCAAATTCTAGTTCGAACAAACGTAGTTTCTCCAAGAGATAAGACTAAAAATATAAGCATAAAAAAAGCGGATTACAATCAAATTGTAATCCGCTTTTTTGTTTAAGAAGTTTCTAGTTACAGAACTCGTCGTAAGCGCTTGAAAGATTGTCAGCGATTACTTGAGCTGAACCACCTTCAATGTGATGTCTTTCTAGGAAATGAACCAATTCACCATCTTTAAAAAGTGCGATGGATGGAGAAGATGGAGGATATGGCAAAAAGTGTTTTCTTGCTTCTGCTACCGCTTCACCATCAACACCTGCAAAAACAGTTGCTAAGTTAGAAGGAGTTTTTCCGTTTTTCAAAGAAAGTGTAACACCTGGACGCATATTTCCTGCTGCACATCCGCAAACAGAATTAACGACCATTAAAACCGTTCCTTTTGTATTTTTGATTAAAGAGTCTACTTCCGTAGGATTTGTTAATTGTTGAAAGCCCACTTTCGTAAGTTCTTCTTTCATTGGGGCTACTAATTGTTCTGGATACATAAAACCTTGATTTTAAAACTGCCTGCGAACAAGCAATTGTGTTTGTACTAATTATTTATACAAAGATAGGGATTATTATCATTCAAATAATCCAAATAATTGTTTGACTTTTGTTAAGAATACAATTATCAGACAAAAAAGTCCTTTTTAAAGTCACTCAATACAAAAACCCAAATAACCACAAAGGAATGGTATTCCCAGAACCAAAAGCAACATCGTCTTTTACTAGGAAAGCATTTTCGAGTTCTTTGATTTGTTTGGAGGTTTTATTTTTCCCGCCGACTTCAAAGGTGTATTGATTATCCACTATAAAATCGCCTGATTTTGGTAATTCAATGTCGCTCATTTGACTTACTTGCGAATAGAAAAATGTTTCTCTAATATTTCCTCTATTGGATTTATCTTTCGCCAAAGCAAAGACCAAGGCGGTATTGTTTAAATAAATCTTATCGGGTTTCCGTAAGATCGCGGTGCTATTTCCTGCGGTATAAACGAGTGAAATCAATTTGGCTCTTTCGAGAAAATGTAAATAATTGTTCAATGTGTTTCGATGAATTCCTGTCTGTTCCGCCAATTTGGAAATGTTGGGCGAAAACGGAACTTGCTGGGCGATAACATACAGCAACTGCAACATTTTGCGCGCATTGCGAATGTCAAAATCTTTTAATTGCGCCATGTCGGATTCTACAACCGTTCGAATCAATTGATTCATTCTATATTGACTCGTTGCTGGTTCTTTGAACAAAAATGGATAATATCCTAATTGCAAATAAGCTTCAAAATGTTCCAACGGTTTGAAATCAGCTGGAAATGAAGTGTAAATGGAATCTTTTTTCTCAATCAATTCCTTCAAGGTAAATTTAGGCAAATCCAAATCGTACTGAAGTGCTAAAAACTCTCTGTAAGAAAGTCCTGGCAATTCATAAATCACGGCCCTTCTGCTCAAATCTGCTTCTTGCGTACTGATGTCGATGATGGAAGATCCCGTAAAGATTATTTTTAAATCAGGATAAAAGTCATACATGTTTTTGATGACCGTTGACCAACTTGGGTATTTGTGAACTTCATCCAAAATTACAATTTCACCTCCTTTTTCATGGAAATCTACCAAAACGGATTTCAAATCATTTTGTGAAAAGTAAATATCGTCCAAAGAAATGTATATTCCTTTATTTGCAGGCAGATTTTGTTCCTTCAACCATTGCAAAAGCAAAGTCGTTTTTCCAGTTCCTCTTGCACCTTTGACGCCTATCAACCGAGACTCCCAATGAATTTCATCGTATAAGTATCGCTTGAATTTTGGAAATTTCTGTCTTAATAAAGCTTGATATTGGGTGATCAACTCTTCCATATTGCACATCTTAATGTACAAATATACAAATTAATTGCACATTACAATGTTCACTATTCAAAACAATTGCACTTTCTAATATGCAAATATGAATAATTTTGCACTTTATGATGTGCAACTTTAGCCTTTTAATGAATCACACTTCCCAACCATCTCGCCATTTCATCCACAGGTTTCCCTTTTCTCTTGGCTAAATCTTCTACTTGTTCCATCGTAATTTTTCCCAAACCGAAATACTTTGAATCGGGATGCGCAAAATACCAACCGCTTACTGCAGCTGTAGGATACATCGCCAAACTTTCGGTTAACGAAACTCCAGAAAGTTCAGTTGCATTCAGCAATTCAAATAAAATCTCTTTCTCGGTGTGATCTGGACAAGCGGGATATCCTGGTGCAGGACGAATTCCTCTATATTTCTCTTTGATTAACTCGTTGTTTGTCAGATCTTCATTGGGTGCATAACCCCAATGTTCTTTTCGAATCAACTGGTGCAAATGTTCTGCGAATGCCTCTGCCAAACGGTCTCCCAAGGCTTTCAACATGATGGAATTATAAACGTCGTTGTCTTTTTCAAAAACTTGAACGCGCTCTTCCAAACCAATTCCAGCCGTTACCACAAATCCACCGATGTAATCTTGAATTCCGGTTTCTTTTGGAGCGATGAAATCTGCCAAAGCCATGTTGGAAGCGCTTTTCGCCTTGCTAGTTTGCTGACGTAAAGAACGTTGAATTCCAATTACTTCACTCGGGTTTTCAGGATTGTAAATCTCAATGTCATCGCCAATGCTATTTGCAGGAAACAATCCAAAGGCAGCTCTGGCTTCCAACCATTTTTCATCTACGATTTTCTTCAGCATTTCTTGTGCATCCGCAAAAACAGCCGTTGCTTGTTCGCCAACAACCTCATCGGTTAAAATGTCTGGATATTTTCCATGCAATTCCCAAGTTTGGAAGAAAGGTGTCCAATCTAAATTTTCAACTAATTTCTCCAAGGGATAATTTACATACGATTTCACGCCTAAGAAATTCGGTTTTTGAATGTCTTCTGCTCTCCATTCGATTGGAAATTTATTTTCTCTTGCTTTTTCAAGCGACAACAACACCTTGGCTGTTTTATGTTTTTCGTGGTATTCACGCAATTTCAAATATTCAGCTTGGATATTTTCTACAAATTCATCGCGCTTATGTCCCAACAAACTTTCCACAACCGTTACCGATCTGGAAGCATCCAAAACGTGAATTACTGGACCTTTGGTATAATGTTGTTCCACTTTCACGGCGGTGTGAACACGCGAAGTTGTTGCACCACCAATCATCAATGGAATCGTCATTCCTGCCCGTTCCATTTCTTGTGCAACGTAAACCATTTCATCCAACGATGGGGTAATTAATCCGCTGACACCAATGATATCCACATTTTCTTCTATTGCCGTTTTGATAATTTTATCAGCAGAAATCATCACGCCCAAATCGATGATTTCGTAATTATTACAACCCAAAACAACGCCGACAATGTTTTTTCCAATGTCGTGCACATCGCCTTTTACGGTTGCCAACAATACTTTTCCTGCGGAAGCAGAAGCGCCTGACTTCTCCAATTCAATGAATGGAAGTAAAACCGCAACTGCTTTTTTCATCACGCGAGCGGATTTAACCACTTGCGGTAAGAACATTTTTCCACTTCCAAATAAATCGCCTACGATTCCCATTCCGTCCATCAAAGGTCCTTCGATGACTTCAATTGGCCGAGGATATAATTTCCTACATTCTTCGGTATCTTCTTCAATAAATTCAACAATTCCTTTCACCAAGGCGTGAGATAACCGTTCTTGAACCGTTCCTTCTCGCCAACTTAAATCGATTACTTTCTTGGTTCCATCGCCTTTTACGGTTTCGGCTAATTCGAGTAAACGTTCGGTTGCATCGTCTCTTCGGTTTAGGATTACATCTTCCACGTGTTCCAATAAAATTGGATCAATGTCGTCGTAAATTCCCAACATGGAAGGATTCACAATTCCCATGTCCATGCCGTTTTTAATTCCGTGATACAAGAAAACGGAATGCATCGCTTCACGCACTTTATCATTTCCGCGGAAAGAGAACGAAACGTTGGAAACACCACCGCTTACGTGTGCGCCAGGCAGATTTTCACGAATCCATTTGGTAGCTCTGAAAAAATCGAGTGAATTGTTGTTGTGTTCATCCATTCCCGTTGCAACTGGGAAAATATTGGGATCGAAAATGATGTCTTGTGGCGGAAATTTGACAACATCAACCAGAATGCGGTAGGAACGTTCGCAAATTTCGATGCGTCTTTCGTAACTATCCGCCTGACCATCTTCGTCAAAAGCCATCACGACCGTTGCTGCACCATATCGTTTGATTTTCTTCGCACGGTCAATAAATTCCTGTTCGCCTTCTTTCAATGAAATTGAATTGACAATCCCTTTTCCTTGAATGCATTTCAATCCGGCTTCGATGATTTCCCAACGAGAACTGTCGATCATGACTGGAATTCGAGAAATATCTGGTTCGGAAGCCATCAAATTCAAGAATTTAACCATCGCTTCCACGCCATCAATCATTCCTTCATCCAAATTGACGTCGATGATTTGCGCGCCACCTTGAACTTGTTCCAAGGCCACAGAAAGTGCTTTTTCATAATCGTTTTCTTTGATCATTCTCAAAAAAGCACGCGAACCGGTTACGTTGGTACGTTCACCGATGTTTATAAAATTGGATTCCTTGGTCACAATTAACGGCTCTAAACCTGATAATTTCAACGGTGGAAGTTCTTTCTTTTCAATCATTTTTTTCGATATTTTCAATCTTCTTAACGCAAACAAGAGTTACGCAGGAAGATTTCGAGGTGAATAATTAGCCGCTAAATCAGCAATTGCCTTGATGTGTGCCGGCGTTGTACCGCAGCAACCACCAATGATGTTGACCATCCCTTCTTCTAAAAAAGTTTTGATCTGAACAGCCATCAATTCAGGTGTTTCTTCGTACTGACCAAACTCATTCGGCAGTCCAGCATTTGGATGGGCACTAACTCCGAACGGCGCTTGGTGATTTAAAATTTGCAAATAAGGTCGCATCATCGACGCACCCAAAGCACAATTTAATCCGACACTCAACAACGGAATGTGAGAAACTGAAATCAAGAATGCATCGGTTGTTTGCCCTGTTAACGTTCGACCGCTTTGATCGGTAATCGTACCCGAAACCATAATCGGAATGGAAACGCCTCTTTTTTCAAATAAAGTATCAATCGCAAACAAAGCTGCTTTGGCATTCAAGGTATCGAAAACGGTTTCAACCAATAAAATATCTACGCCGCCATCCATCAGTGCTTCCGCTTGCTGGCTGTATGCCACCACCAATTCATCAAAGGTAATTCCTCTAAATCCAGGGTCGCTGACATTTGGCGAAATACTCGCCGTACGATTCGTTGGACCCATCGCACCGGCAACAAATCGTGGTTTATCAGGATTCATCGCCGTAAATTCATCCGCAACTTTGCGCGCAATTTGTGCTGAATGAAAATTGATATCATACACCGCATCTTGCAAATCGTAATCCGCTTGCGCGACGGTTGTACCTGAAAACGTATTGGTTTCGGCAATATCCGCACCCGCTTCAAAATACTGTCTGTGAATATCTTCGATGATTTCTGGACGCGTTAAGGAAAGCAAATCGTTGTTTCCTTTCAGAGATTTGTGGTGATTTTCAAACCAACCTTTTCGAAAATCTTCTTCTGTTAGGGTATGTTTTTGAATCATGGTTCCCATGGCGCCATCCAAAACTAAAATTCGTTCTTTGATTATTTCTTGTATTCCTTTCATTTTTGTTTATCTAATAAATGAAGCCGCTCAAAAATTTGAGGTGCTAACAATAAATAAAACATTAAGAAAGTTTGGGGATACAAACAACAACTTATCTTTTCCATTTCTGGATCGGATTTGGCACCTTTCGTCGTAAACGCAGGTTGCCAAGGCTTCGCAGGGCCTAATCCCTCCACCTTTCTTAATAAGTTTATTTAAATGAACTGGTGCAAATATAGGGGAGAATGTTGGAGAATCAAAAGTTTGGTGGAGAAAAGATTTAAATGGGGTTATTTGGAATGACTAAAGACATTGAGGTTAATGAAACCCTGACAAAGATTAAAATACTGAATTTGACAATTTACTTTGGGACTATTTACCTGATAATTTATCCAGTAAAAGAGCTATTTGCAACTATATGAATATTGATTATCTAGTTGAATAGCTTGTTTCAAGGAGAAAGCAAACTGGTTTTTGTTATAAATTTGGTAAGTTTATTTGCACCTTATGCGTTACAGATTTCAAACAACTAAATTTGACTTTTAAAATTCAAATGATACAAAAGCAATTTGGGAAAAACCCTTCGGGAGAAAGATTGAAACGGATTGAGAAATCACCCAACTATAAAAATGGACAATTCCAAAACTTGAGTCATACGCCACAATTGGCGGAAGGGAAAACCATTTTAGGAATCATTTCGGATCGTTTGTTTAAAAAATTTCCGAATGTAAAACCGATGGATGAAATTCCGAGTGTGAAAACAAATATTCACCAACTTGATATGGAGAAAGACGTGTTGATTTGGTTTGGTCATTCTTCTTATTTTCTACAAGTCGATGGCGTTCGCATTTTGGTAGATCCTGTTTTTAGCGGAAATGCTTCGCCGATTCCAAATTCCATTCCTTCTTTTGAAGGCGCAAATAATTATTCTGTAAGTGATTTTCCAGATTTGGATTACTTATTTCTGTCGCACGATCATTACGATCACTTGGATTATTCAACCATTTTAGAATTGAAAAATAAAGTTGAAACGGTGATTTGTGGTTTAGGAGTTGGTTCTCATTTGGAATATTGGGGTTATGATTCAACTAAAATCATTGAGAAAGATTGGTATGAAACTGTTGAATTAAAAAATAATCTTCATTTATCTATCGAGCCAGCGCGCCATTTCTCAGGAAGAACCTTGGCTAGAAATAAAACGCTTTGGGTTTCTTTTGTACTGAAATCTTCAAACCTAAATTTATTTTTAGGTGGCGATAGTGGTTACGAAAGTCATTACAAAGCAATTGGTGAAAAGCACGGTCCATTTGATTTAGCCATTTTAGAAAACGGTCAATACAATACTTCTTGGCCGTACATTCATCATACACCTGTGCAAGTATTACAGGCAGCAACGGATTTAAAAACGAAACGCATTTTGCCGGTACATTCATCTAAATTTAATTTGTCGACACATTCTTGGGACGAACCTTTGAAGCAATTGAAGAACTTGAATGAAGCGTATCATTTTCCTTTGGTGACACCAGTTATTGGGGAAGTTGTGGATTTGAGGGATGAGCAGCTGGTTTTTGGAGCTTGGTGGGAGGATTTGGAGTGAAGGGCTTGTTAATTAACCGCTAAGAACACAGAGGGAAGGCGCAGAGAACGCGGAGGAAGAGCTTTCGGTAGTGTTTTTTTTGGTGAGCGAATTTTGAAATGCGACTGTCGTAAATATTGCTTTAGTTTAAAGCGAAATATGTAAAAAGAAAATGCGTAAATTCTTTGATGAAGGAAACCTACCAAGTCTGCAATTTCACTTTTATTCTTATATTTTAATCATTTTAACAATTAAAAACTTGGATAAACGAAACCTTTGACGTAACTTCAAGTAAGAATTAACCATTTTAAACCACATTCATGTTAGTAAAAACATTCGGAAGCGCCGTGTTTGGTATCGATGCGACAACCATTACGATTGAAGTAAATATTGGAATTGGAGTCAACTTTTTTCTGGTTGGACTGCCTGATAACGCTGTGAAAGAAAGTCAGCAACGAATTAAAGCTGCTTTGAAAAATAATAATCTGAAATATCCTGGGAAGGAAATCACGGTAAACATGGCGCCAGCTGATATTCGAAAAGAAGGATCAACCTTTGATTTGCCGATTGCGATTGGAATTTTGGCTGCAAGCGAGCAAGTTTTGTGTGAGCAACTGGAAGATTACATCATTTTGGGAGAACTTTCATTGGATGGTAATATTCAACCGATGAAAGGAATATTGCCAATTGCCATAAAAGCAAACCAAGAAGGTTTTAAAGGAATCATTCTTCCCAAGGCAAATGCCATCGAAGCCGCAATTGTTGGCGGGTTGAAAATTATTGGCGTGGACAATTTGGTGCAGGTTGTTGAATATTTGAATCATCAACGAGACATTGCTCCTACTTTCGTTGACATCGAAGCTGAATTTCAGAAAAAATTAGATCTCTTTGAGGTAGATTTTAGAGACGTGAAAGGTCAAGCAAATATCAAGCGCTCTTTTGAAATTGCAGCAGCTGGCGGACATAATGTGATTCTCATTGGTCCACCAGGCGCTGGAAAATCGATGTTGGCGAAAAGACTGCCTACAATTCTACCGCCGATGACGATGTCAGAATCTTTGGAAACGACTAAAATTCATAGCGTTGCTGGGAAAATGGGAAAGGAAATTGGATTGGTGACACAAAGACCTTTTCGAAAACCACATCATACCATTTCTGATGTTGCGCTCGTTGGCGGAGGAACGTATCCACAGCCGGGAGAGATTTCCTTGGCGCACAACGGTGTTTTGTTTTTGGATGAATTGCCTGAATATAAGAGAACAGTCTTGGAAGTAATGCGTCAACCCTTAGAAGATCGGACGGTTACGATTTCCAGGGCCAAGTTTACGGTTGATTATCCTGCGGGATTTATGTTAATCGCAGCCATGAACCCATGTCCATGTGGCTATTATAATCATCCTGATAAAGCATGTTCTTGCGGTCCGGGAATCGTACAGAAATATTTGAATAAAATATCCGGTCCACTACTCGACCGCATTGATTTGCACGTTGAAGTTACGCCGATTAGTTATGACGAATTGGCTTTTCATCAGCCAGATGAAGGAAGTAAGGAAATTCGAGATCGGGTTGTGGAAGCGAGATTGGTTCAGGAAAAACGATACAAATTGGATGACGGCGTTCATTGCAATGCACAAATGTCGACTAAGAATTTACACGAATTTTGTCAGATTGATGAAGCTGGGAATGTGCTATTGAAGAGAGCGATGGATAGCTTGGGATTGTCGGCTCGAGCGTATGACCGAATTTTGAAGGTGGCACGAACAATTGCGGACTTGGAGAAAGCGGAGAAAATTGAAGCGAGGCATTTGGGTGAAGCGATTCAATTTAGGAGTTTGGATCGGGAAGGTTGGGCTGGGAATAATTAGTGGTGATGGGTGAACGGTGGTGAGTCGAGGGTATGGGAGTGTTCAATGAACTGTGTCAACCAGCTATTTAATTCTATCACCAAAGTAGTGATTTAAATCATTTCTAATAGCAGCCCAAGCAAATATTTGTCCATCCCATTTTGTATGAGCATTCTGTA
>JAQVCM010000042.1 GCA_028689775.1 Crocinitomicaceae bacterium | reverse complement strand
AATTTACGATTAGACAGTTTTGCTCATTTCGACTAGATTTTCGTATTTCTGTCGGTCGACTAAAGACTAAGAAAAAGAATCAAATTTTACGGTCAGACAAATTCATTAAATCTGACAATTTTGTGCGATTGACAACTTTTTTGACTTTAAGACAAACTATATTTTACGACAACGTTTTTTTTCTGACTTGTCTCCTACTCGACTTTTTTGACTAAAACAAGAAAGAAAATTAAGAAATAAGAACAAAGTTTTAAAAATTATTCGTTAATTTGTGGGAATTTAATTCGGTTTGACTGCAAGACTAAAGAACAGTTTCTATTCGACTCGGCGACTGTTTCCCTTGCAGACTTTTTGACAATTTACAGTGAAATAACAAATTGAAACTTAAACAGCGACTTGAGGATTGGACTGAACGCCAGGTGCTAACACACGCCTAAGTGCAGTGGCTGGCTGAAGTGCATTTAGCGGGTTTTGCTCCCGCATTCACTTTGTCGTTTCACGACAGTGAATTCGCCCGCAAACCGCCAATGCTCTTAGCCTCAGTCGTTAGGGGCTAGGTGCTTGTTGATATTAAGTTGTTGATATTCTCGGAATTCGTATATTCTTCGGACTATTAATCAGATAATTGGTTTTCTTTCCCGTGTCTTCAGATTTCAAGATTTCTTTTTCAACCAAGTCCTGTAAATCACGCAAAGCTGTATCTGTTGAACAATCAGCCAATTTTGCATAGGTTGAAGTTCGTAAAAATCCAACTTCCTTTTCGTAATTATCGTATAAATAATTAATTATTTTTCGCTGTCTCTCGTTTATTGAACTAAATTTGTGTTTTTCCCAAAAGTATGATTTGTCAAGAATAATCTCCAAATTATTTTCACTTGCAAGTAATGCTCTCTCGAAACAGTCTAAGAACCACAGCAAATAAGTCGTAATGTCGCTTGTTCCTTTCTGTGTTTTTTCAATAATTTCGTTGTAATGTTTATGTTCCTTGAAAATCTGGTTGGACATACTGTAAAATCTGATTTTACTTCCTTCACTTCGAGCTAAAAGCATATCCATAATTGCTCGGGCAAGTCGTCCGTTACCATCATCAAAAGGGTGAATTGTAACAAACCAGAAATGCGAAATAGCTGATTTCAAAACTAAATCCATCTGATTCTTCTCATTCAGCCAATTCAGAAATATATTCATTTCCAGTGGAACTCTTTCAGGAGTTGGGGCTTCAAAATGTACTTTTTCTTTTCCAAATGCTCCGGAAACGACTTTCATTCCAGCCGATCGAAACCGTCCAACATCAATTTTTACATGTCCACTGTAACCTGATTGAAATAGTGAGTTGTGCCAACCAAAAAGTCGTTCGTCAGAAAGAATTTTGTCATAATTCTGAGTTGCATCCAAAAGGACATCAACAACGCCCTCAATATTTCGTGGTGTAGATACAAATTCAGCTCCTTCAATACCTAATTTTCGAGCAATAGACGAGCGAACAAGTTCAGGATTAAGAAATTCACCTTCGATTTTAGACGTGTCAATTACGTCCAAAATTAGAGACTCCAATGTTGCACGCTCGATTAAGTCGAAACCCAATCTTTCCATATGCCCGAGCAATCTACCTTGTAAATGTCTTACTGAGGCTAATATTGGTAAAATCTTTTCGTTATCCCAAACAAAATGGTACCAGTTTTCTTTTTCGTGTATATACATAATTCTTTTCGCTGCATAATTTGCGGTAAAAATAGGTTTTTTTCACCGCAAAAACAAATTTTCAACCTAAAAACTGTAAAAAGTTCTACTTTGCAATTTTTTTTTGCACTTGCCCCTAACGACTGAGGCTAAGAGCATTGGCGGTTTGCGGGAGTATTCGCTGTCGTGAAACGACAAAGTGAATGCGGGAGTAAAACCTGCTAAATGCGCTTCAGCCAGCCACTGCACTTAGGCGTATGTTAGGGGCAAAAGCTGTAAAATTTAGTTTGTTTCGTCATAATATAGTACTAAAATCATGTCGTTATGAGCAAAGTTTTCGATTCATTCGCTTATAAATTCACACTTTCCAGCCGAAATGTAAAAGAGTCTACAAGTTCAATATCTTTTTCTTTGTATTTCGACGACACAAATTAACGAATAATTTCTTAAATTCTTAGTCTTATAAGTCAAAACTTTCTAACAATATAAAATTCAGTCAGAAAGTATATTTTGTATTTTTTTTGTCGCAAAGCTTTCAAACTGATAAAAGGAGAAAAACGAACTGTCATTTTTCAACCTGAATTCAATTTCTTTTCTCCAAATTCGCTGTCAAGATGCAAAAATGTTATTGAAACGAGCAAATCTCAAGTCGCAAGCGACTTGTTTGTAAACCATCTCTCGACAAGTCCGAAACGGGTTTCCTCTTCTTTCGGCTTGTCATAGAGAGTTAGTCTTTCTTTCTCTTTCAGGTCGAGTAGGAGCGAAGTCGAGTTGAAAATTATAGTGTCGCTTCAGTAAATAAAAGTCAAACCGTAAAATCGCTTTCTCACAGTTTTTCAGTCGTAATGTCAACTCATGAAAAGTCAAACCGAGAATTAGTCTTTTTCTTTTCTTCCTTAGAAAATCTGCGATGAATTGTCCGCCAACAAAAAAGCAAAAAAGTCGCACGAAATCTGTCGTTACAAATTCGTTTATAAAAGTCATGAAATCTGAAAAAGCGGTCAGTTCGTCAATGATTTTTCAAACAAACCAAGTCGCATTTCGTCTTTTTTTGCGCTGCCCCTAACGACTGAGGCTAAGAGCATTGGCGGTTTGCGGGAGTATTCGCTGTCGTGAAACGACAAAGTGAATGCGGGCGCAAAACCCGCTAAATGCACTTCAGCCAGCCACTGCACTTAGGCGTGTGTTAGTAGCAATAGCATTCTTTTTGTTGTTAATTTGTACTTCTAGTTGCATAAACTTGTCGTTACGAGGAAAGTTTTCGATTCATTCGCTTATAAACTCACACTTTCCAGCCGAAATGTAAAAAAGTCTACAAGTTCAATATCTTTTTCTTTGTATTTCGACGACACAAATTAACGAATAATTTCTTAAATTCTTAGTCTTATAAGTCAAAAACTTTCTAACAATA
>JAQVCM010000030.1 GCA_028689775.1 Crocinitomicaceae bacterium | reverse complement strand
CGCAATGCTTGAAATTCCGTCCAATTTCATTCGGATAAGATTTTCCTCTGAAGGACAATCCATTTTGGTAATTTCAAATATTGTTTTATTCACTTGGTATCTGGGTTTTTCGGCATTACTTACAACGTTTTGGCGCTTGGCGAAGAAGCGGATTTCGACGCACTAAACTGTCTGCCAGCACTGAACTTGATACGAAGCACAAAGTTTCATTTAAGCACTGAACCCGCTTTTTTGCCAAACGCCTGTTACCACACGTTTTTATCTTTTCCTGTCGGTCTGTATGGTTCATTAGCACTTTTTAAAATTTTATTTTCAAATGTCTTTGGGAAAAACCGCATCATAAATCTCGTCTTTATAGCACTTAATTCGGTCAAGGCTGAATTCTGGTTACTTGATAATTCTGTTGCTTCCTTTTCAGTCAAAACGATATTTACATCCTTCTCAAAGTCTATTTTGAATAAAGGAAATTCTGGTGAATTTTCTCCAGTCAAGGTTACTTGATTTTTAAGCGTTTTACTAATAGAAACCATAAACTTCTCGATGCTCTCAAAGTCGTTTATTGTCTTAATCTCTCTTGGGTCAATATCAAATTCAATTTGGTCAGGCAGAAAAAAGTAACAATGAAAATTAACTCCATTAAAGTCAATTTTCATCGATTTACTTTCCATTTCTCCAGTTTCGTCCTTGAGATATTTAATCACATATTCTTTGTCAATTTGTTTTTTTTCGTCTTCGCCAAATTTTATTTCATAATTCAAGTTCAGAAAGTCAATGAGATTTTCCCAGTCAGATATTGTCACGTCTTGAACATAAATGTCCCTTAATGAACCGTCTGGCTCAAAAATCCAATTTATATCATTCCAGTTTCGTGTCATTTTAAAATGTGTGGTAACGGGTTGCAAACAGGCGCTAGGCGGCTAACACGTGTGCACGTTTAGCCGCTTGCGCTTGTTTGTTGTTAGCAAACGTAATTTTCCTTATTGTTTAACAATTGTTTTTGCATCGACTATCTGAGATTCCGTGAATAATGCAAAAATATATGTTCCAGACATCGGTAAATCTGATCCTGATAGAACTACAAATGAATTACCCTGATTAGGATTTAAGTTATAAACTTTCCGCTCAACACCTTGCATATCATAAACTCTAATTTCAGCTTGAGTGGTATTTGCACTAAGGTAGTAGTTTAAATTGGTGCTTGCTGAAAAGGGATTCGGTGAATTCGAAAAGAGTTTGCTTTTATCAATGGGATTATTGCTGTTACCATTACCATTTCCTCCTGAATTAGAATTGTAATTTGGATTTGTTGCAATAAGTCTAGCCATTTGGGCTTCTAAGCCTTTAATCATTTTTTGCTGTTCTTGCATACCCGCAACAAGTAAAGGGATTATTTGGTCATAATCCATTAATTTACCATCCTTACCGTCTTCAGTAATTTTTACCTCAATTAAAGTTTGTTCAACTTCTTGTGAAATAAATCCGTATTGAGGTATGTTTTCCGTTAAAGAATCTCCATTATCAGATATGTAGTCGCTTTTGTAAAAATACTTATACGGCTTTAAAAGTGAAATCTTACTCATTGGGGAAATTATTTGGGTAGATTCAAACTTGTACGAAGCATCAGACATTTTGTAGAACTGTTCAGCATAGAGTTTATGGTATCCCACATATGAAGACCAAAAAGCAATTTTATCAACGCTAGACCCAATTTCTGTTCCAGGCCATCCATTTCCAACTTTAAATTGAAATTCAATAAATGGGTAGTCGGGATATGTGGTTAATAACATATTGCCTTTTATGTGGCATTTGTATCCAGAATTTGGCCAGTTGGTTCCCATTCCAATTCTGCCGTATTGGTCAACCTTTAATTGTCCAAAAGTTGAAAATGATAAAATCGCCAGAATTGCGACTAAAGTTGTGTTTAATAATTTCATGTTTTCTACGTTTTTATTTTGATTTAATTTCAAAGTTTCCGCTCACGATATGCTCATTTATTTCTTGAGTTTGGACATCAACTTCAGTATAAACCCATTGATGATAACCTGTGATGGAGTACTTTCCTTTATTCTTTTCCCAAGTCCCTGTTATGAAAATATCATTTGATGGATAACTTGGTCCACCTGTGCCACCTTGACCTAGCATTTTAAAGATTCCAGAAACAATTTTTTTATCTTTATTCAAAATGGAACTAACTGTTCCATCATTATAAATTGATAATGAGATTTCACTTTCATTAACCGAGACAATAGAAACCTCTTGAAAACGATCATAGGCAACTGTTTGTCCATTCTTAGAATAAGTGCCATAAAACCAAGCCTCATAGTCACCGACTTTTGGCTTATTTTTCGTACATCCAGTTTGTAGAATTATCACTACAAAAATAAACAGTAAATTTTTCATAATTATTCGTAACAAGGGTTAACATCCAAATAGATTTCGGAACCAATAGGAACAGTAAAGTCACCATTAATTAGAATTCCTTCTGAGGCTCTAAAGAAATATGGTTGATTTGATGGTACGGAAATCGAACAACTGTTATTACCAAGTACAATTGATTGTTTAACTGTGTTTGTATGGTTTCCGAAATTGTAAGAACAACTTGGAGGTGTTTCATTACAACTGTTGTTTAATTTGTAATATTTGACATAATCAACTAACATTTCTGCATTTTGTCCATATGCCAATCCCCCATAGTTAAAGTTGGGAGGAAACGCAGCGTCATGATTATTTAAAGCAAAATTAAAAATGATGTTCGTAAAATCGAATTTATTATCATTTGCTTCAACTCTATACGGGTAATCATCTATATACCAAATTATTTTGCTTGGTGACCATTCAATTGCATATTTGTGCCATTGTGTATAATCATTTATGTATGAAGTTTTGTATTTACTTATACAGAAAAAAGTACCAGGTAAACAACCCCCACAATAATGCATATTGGAAGTTGTAACATTTTTATTATGGTATAGATTTGTTGTTCCAGAAATTACACAAGCGTCTGTGGTTCCCGGAATCATCTCGAAAATATCGATTTCTTGATAATCAGGAGTACCTACCCAAGTCCAAAATGCAGGCCAATATCCTGCTCCATAGGGCAATTTTATTTTAGCTTCAATATAACCATATTTTACTTGATCTGAAACTTGAGAAATAACCATACCTGATGTGTATTTTTTTGTTCCTGTTACACATGAGCCACACTCCCAAACATTAACAGGTGCATTAGGTGGACATGAATAATCTTCTCTTTTCAGCGTTAGAATTAAATTTCCATTGGCGGTAGATACATTTTGTTCCAAATAAAGTTGTGGCTCTCCACCATGGTCACAGTTATTTGTTTTTCTCCACTTTGTATCGTCAAAAGAATTAAATTGATCTTCCCAAATCAATGTCCAATGAGGATCATTTATTGGAGTTTGACCATTTGCCTTAATAAACAGGAAAATTGGGATAAAGAATATTAGTCTTTTCATTGTTAAATATATTTAGTTCTTATTCTTAATTATTTGTCTTTTTAGATTGCCAATCTTTACCGTAGCGTTCGTCCTTTTTATGTTTGCTAACTTATTTATAGGTCTCATAAAATGAGACCTATATGCCCAAAAAGTTGGAGCTAAGTCTCATAATCATGAGGTTATATTTATCAAATATAGTCAAATTTATAAAGTATCAAAAGGAGAAATAATTTTTTGTAAACTCTTTGTACTGACATGCGTATAAAGCTCCGTAGTTTTACTACTACTATGTCCTAATAATTCTTGAATAAAACGTAAGTCTGTTCCACTTTCTAGAAGATGAGTTGCATAACTATGTCTTAGCCAATGCAAGGTGACAGGTTTAGTAATATTTGCTTTTGCCAAACTTTGTTTTAGAACATTTTGTAAACTTTTCTCAGAATACTGCACCCCAATATTCTGACCTTCAAAAAGCCAAGTGATAGGTTTGAATATTTTATAGTAAGCTCGTAAAGACTGGATCAACTTATCGCCAATGGGAACAATCCGATCTTTTTTTCCTTTAGATTGACGTATAATTAACAAATTACGCTCCGAATGAATATCTTTTAGAGTTAGGTTCAACAATTCGCTCCTCCTCAAGCCGCATGCATAAATCAAACTCAACATTGCACGATGTTTTAAATTGGCTGGCGCTTCCAAAATCGCCTTAACTTCTTCCTTACTCAAAACATTGGGCAATTTATGTTCTCTTCGCGGTCGGTGAATCGATTCGATATCTATTTGTTTAAATTGTACTTCTTTGAAAAACAACTTAATTGCATTCACCACCTGATTTTGGAAACTAGAAGAATAGTTGTTTTTTAAAATGTATTCCGTGTTAAAAACAACAACATCTTTATTGTCTATTTCTTCTACAGGCTTTTGCGCGTGAAAACGAAAAAAAGTACTTAAACAATCTGTATACACATGGATGGTGTTTTGACTGTATCGCCTTGAATCTAAATGAGCTTTAAAAGCCGCTAATTTTGACAAATGTTCAGCAGATAAAGCAGAAAGCACCGTCTTGTGATGTGCCGAATTTATCCTTTGAACCTTTTTAATGGGCTTATTCAAGTTGGAATAATCCAACCAATATTTTCCTTTTAGCAAGGTGAATAATTCAGATCGAAGTTTATCGTAATACAGACAACTATAAATCCCATCCTTTTCCGTTAAATTTGGAATCTGTTTTTTTAAAAGCACCAACAAATCCTCATTTTGATCAAAGTGAAATTTAACAAAATGCTGCTCTTGCAAGTAAAATGTGGTCAATATAAGTTTGTCCATTTCGGTTTTCTTATATAAGTTAATAAAAAACAGAACTACTTTCCAAATAAAACTTGCGCTTATTTTCGATTTTGGATGACTTTACCCAATACAAGAATGTTTCAAGCTGCAGAATTACGCGTAATACGGAGAAATCATCCAGTACACAATTACACCAGTCGTCGCGACATAAAACCAAAGTGGCCACGTGATTCTGGTCCATTTTTTATGGCGAACAAAATTTCCTTGCCATGCAAAAAGATAGGTGAATAATACAACCGGAACTACCACAACACTCAAGAGAATGTGTGAAATCAGGATGGTGTAATAAAGTGTTTTCTGGTCGCCTAAATAGACTGTTGAATCAGAAGTCATGTGATACGCCACATACAACGCAAGGAAAAGCAAAGAGAGTAACATACAAACTTTTATAATGTTCTCGTGAAGCTTTCTTTTCTTGTTTTTGATAGCAAGAAGTGCCGCAACTAATAAAACAGCTGTAAAACCATTAATTGTTGCGTAAATTGGAGGTAAGAATGAAAAATCAACTCCCGGAATTTTCACTCGGAATAAAATAATGACGACTAACGGAATTAAGATCGAAGCAACGATAATTGCTGTTCTTGCTTGCTTAACCTTTTTTGGTGACAGTTGATTTGTATTCATGTTGAATTAATTTACGGACATCTTTTTCCAATCTGTCCACATCCTCTTTTTTGGTTCCTTGATACAAACCTCTCACGTGTCCGTCTTGATCTACCAAAACAAAAGTATCCGTATGTTCAAATCCTTCTTCCGCTGGATCGTCTGTACGTTGAACACCAACGTGGAAGAAATTAAAAGCCAAATCAGCCGTTTCTTCTTCGTCTCCTGTAAAAAACAACCAGTTTTTGGTATCTAATTGACGTTCTTGAATGTACTTTCGAAAAACAGAAGGCTGATCTCTTTTAGGATCGATTGAGAAACTTAAAAATTGAATCTTATCTTGTAAATCTTTGGTCAACTCTGAAAGATACTTCATGTTGCTAGTCATCGTTGGACAAATCGTTGGACAGGAAGTAAACATGAAATCAGCAATCCAAATTTTATGTTTCAGATCTTTGGATGAAATCAGCACAGAATCTTGATTCAAATAGTTGAATTCTGGAACCTTCGGAAAGATGGTATCGGCAATTTCTTTTCCGTCAACCATTTTGTATTCCACATCTGCATCGCCAATGATTGGTAAAACGCGTGTTGTTTCTGGTTGATTAGACGAGCAAGAAATTAGGATTAAAAAACTAAATGCCAGTATAAAGATATTCTTAACCATTATTTTTTCGGGTGTTTGATCGCAAAAGCTTCTTTGTCGTACTGTTTTTCAAGCAAAGCCATGCTTTGGTACATTTTCCGAACCTCATCTTCTTCGTTTGCTTTGGTCACCATGCGCAACTTGTTGTTTTTATCAACTAATAAAAGTAATTCTTGATAGGCTTCACCACCGTAATGACCTTTTTCGTCGTTCAATAATTTAGCGCCATTTCTAGAAATATCATATACTTTTCGAGCATCTCCTTTCGCAAGCATCCAGATTTTTGGATCGTATGCAACCACTTGATCTTTCAACAAAAAATCGATTTCTGCCAAGTTATCAGCAGGATTTCCTTGACCGTCCGTTACAAATGAAACAATCTTAACGTGTTTCATTTTTTTCTGACTTTCGCGAATGTATTTGAAAAGATTTCGATCGATGTTCCAGATTGACATGGAGCACGAGTCTGGACACGTTTTTTGAATGGTTGTAAAAATCACCACGTGATCCTTAAAAGTTTCCTGTGTAAATGTTTTTCCGTTGATATCTTCAAAGGAATAGTTTGGCATATCCGCCATCACATCCAGCTCAATGAAGTTGTGTTCACAACTGCGAGAGGAAACTAATAATAACAAAGAAGCTGGACCAATCAAAAGTATTGCAAGCAATATCTTTTTAAACCGTCCAGCTTTATTCTCTTTTTGAGACATTTTTTTCTATTTAAGCACCATAAGTTCTCAGCGCATCTCCGTAAGCAGAACCTTCAAGAAGAATGATGAAAATGATATAAAGAATGAAAATGAAGTAAGGAATTAAAATTAAATTTCTAAGATTTCTTTTCTCTTCACCTAAGTGCATAAAAACGGATACAATGTATGCTGCTTTTACAACCGTCATTGCAATGAATGACCATTTTACAAATACCCATGCACCTGAACCGTGTTTGATAAAAGCACCCATTACAACTTCAATTGCTGTAATTGCACTCAAAAGTGCGGTAACTTGCCAAATTTTCTTGCGAACAGATTTCCCAGCTTCTTCACTGTGGTGAGCATCCAAGGAGTACTCAATAATATCGTCTCTTTCCATAATTGTAATTTTTTAAAATATCAGTATATCAGATTAAATAGAAGAATGTAAATACAAACACCCAAACTAAATCCACAAAGTGCCAGTAAAGACCAGTTTTTTCAACCATTTCGTAGTGACCTCTTCGTTGGTAAGTTCCTTTCAACACGTTGATGAAAACTATGATGTTTAACAAAATACCAATCGAAACGTGGAAACCGTGGAATCCAGTAATGAAGAAGAAGTAGTTTGCATATACTTTCGGACCGTATTCGTTTTGTGTCAAATTAGCTCCGTAAATAACTTTATTTGCTTTTCCAGACTGGATTGCTCCGTAATAGGCTGCTGAAGCTTCAGGGCCAGAAATAACCTTTCCGATTTCATTTTCAGAACCTTTCTTTTTAATGATCAACTCCATGTTTTTGTCAGCAGCTTTTGAAACTCTCGCTTCTGAACCGTCGTGCAAAGTAATGATATCGCCATTCAAATGACCTGCTGCTGCTGCATGTTGGTAATCGTGAAGTAAATCTGTATCTTTAGAAGTGATTACTTGATTTACTTGATGATGCTTTCCAGCTTTGGTTACCGTAAAGTTTTGAATTGCTCCAAATTCATCCGCAGTAACAATCGCCATCGAACCATCTGCTAATTCAACTCTTCCAAAATCCGTTCCGTGGATGAAGTGTGACCACTCCCAAGCCTGAGAACCTACGAAGAATAAACCACCAACAATCGTTGCGAACAACCATCTAGTAACTCCTTTCTTATCCATTCGATGTCCAGCCTCAACAGCTAAAACCATCGTTACAGATGACAAAATCAATAGGAACGTCATCAAAGCAACGTATACCAATGGAAATCCACCACCTAAAAAAGGAAGTGCGTTGAACGTTTGTTCACCAATTGGCCAAGCCTCTTGTGCTCCAAAACGAGCAAATCCAAAGGCAACCAAGAATCCACCAAAAGTTAAAGCATCTGATGTTAAGAAAAACCACATCATCAATTTTCCGTAACTTACGTTAAACGGAGAAATCTTACCACCCCATGCAGTGGCAGAGTTAATTTCATTTGTAGCGTGTCCAGCCATTTTAATATATTTTTTGCAAGTTTAATGAATAAAAAGCAAAAACAGCAACAAATAAAGCCATAATAGTCCTAAAAAGTGCCAGAAAATTGCTCCTGTTTTAATGCTCAACCTATTGTCGAAGGTCAAAGTCTTTGAAAATGAGATTTTTACCATTCTGATTAAGTAAAGCAAAGTCCCTAAGATATGTAATAAATGTAATACGGTAATCACATATAAATAAGAAGTTGCTGTATCATGTGACTGATTTATCTTGTTTTGAAGTGGTGCAGATAGTCTTTTGTTGTTATAATAAAGCGATCTTTCTTTGTAATCTAACTCTTTTCCTTTGTAAAAAATATGAAAATCTTCACCTAAATTACCGCGGTGGAAAAAATCTCCACGGTCGTCGCGAACATTCCAAGCCAAAGATCTCAACCTGCGCATGTCGATGTATTCCAACGTTTCGCCATTTGGCTTCATCAATTTCGAATTTTGCAAAATCAACGGCTCATTTTTGTAGTACAAAACAAAGTCAGCTGGCAACGATGCGATGGAATATCCTTTTTCACTCGCAGTAGATTCAAAGGTTTGCATGAACTTTTTCAATTCCGAACTTTCAGTTTGCGTTAATGGTTTTCCTGCAATGGTGTAATCGTTTCCTTCTACTTCAACAAATTTTCCTTTGTATTTCACTTCGAAGTAATCGCCATAACGGCCATCAACCACCATCACCGAGCTACTCACGTTTGCACCTAAATCAACCAATTGTCTGTAACCAACTACTTGGAAAATGGAGAAACCAACGCCACATAAGAACGTCAGAATGATAAACAATCGAACTTTAGAAATGTTCTCAGGTTTAACCAATACTTCTTGAGTCACTACATTCTCAACCGATTTACCCGTTTCGTCAACGGAAATTTCTTTGATTTCTTTTGAAACATACATGGCATTCATTGCTCGATTTGCCATGATGTAGAAAATACTACTCACTAAAATGAACGCTGAACTCACCCAAAATCCGATAGGAAGTGGGTATTTGATCCAAAACATGTCGCCCATGGAAACAATGTAGGCCGATGTAAGCCCTGCAAAAACCATGATGATGCTGAAAATAGCCACATAGACTAAATTCTTCTTCATCTTTTCTTTTACGATTGGATCGAGGTCGCTGTTGTTATCCTTTCTCATAACTTGATTACTTTAAAAAATGTTTGTCTAAAACAAAAACCAATGGGATGTTGGAATCTTGTCAAAAACGTATAAAAATTGTACGACTGGTAAAAATATAAAAGAAGCAAACATCAATTTTCTTGCATCTTTATCGTCGCAAGTGATGTATAATTTGTAAGCATATAAAAAGAATAGAAGTGCGGTAATTGTTCCGATGATCAAGGTAGCAGTTCCAGTCATTCCCATTACCCACGGTAAAAGTGTGAACGGAATTAAAATCAAGGAATACACCGCAATCTGAAATGCGGAAGCTTTTCCTTTTCCTTCTTTGGAAGGTAATAAAGTATAACCTCCAGCTTTGTAGTCTTCGTAAGAAACCCAAGCAATTGCCCAAAAATGCGGAAATTGCCAAACAAACTGAACGAAAAATAGGATTCCTGCAACCATTTCAAATTTTCCTGAAAATGCAACCACTCCTAACATCGGTGGAATTGCTCCCGGAAATGCACCCACAAATACTGCCCAAGGTGTAACGCGTTTCATCGGTGTGTAGATAAATACATACGAGATGTAGGCCAAAAGACCGAGCAAGGCAGCGTATAAATTGAGTTGATAAAGTAAGGCTGTTCCAACGAGTAAAGAAATTATCACGACGGAATAGGCTTCGGTAAGCGACATTTCATTGGTTGGCAATGGACGCTTGTGAGTTCGTTTCATCAACTTGTCAAAATCGCGTTCCCAAATCTGATTGGATCCGTTGGAAGCTCCTGTTACCAATAAACCACCTAGTAATAGATAGAATATTTCAAGTCCATCCTTCCCTCCGGCAAATAAATATCCTGATAATGCGGAGATGATAACCAATGCTGATAAGCGGAATTTAATAAATGACGCATACGATTTCATCTTTAATCTCATGGTCATTTTCTTAACTACAGTATCCAAAACTTCTAAATTTTAGTTGCAAATGTACGGTTTTTTGAGATTATCTTCCTTTATCTCTTGTTATTTTCGAGAAGTTCGGATTTTAATTGAGGGAGAAAAGAAATATAAAGGCAAGATGGTTTCATAATCAATTGTTTAAAGCATAATTTACTTGTATGTCAACTGAAACCGTTTTTCAATCAACGCGATTCCGCTTTTAAAGGTAATTTCCGTCTCTGACGCATTATTCAATTCCATTGGCTTTACTTTTTGTACTTTTGCATCCGCAACTTTTTTAATGCGTGAAAAAGAACATGAATAATCAAATCTTAAAAGGAAGTTTATTAGTTGCTTTGGGAGCGGCTTCGTATGGACTCTTGGCGACCTTTGTCAAAATTGCCTATGGCGAAAATTATACGCTTGCAGAAGTTACTTTTGCTCAATTCTCAATTGGTTTAGTTGGTGTTGGTTTATTGAGTTTGTTCAGCTTGCTATCGAATAAAAAACAAATGCCAGTCGTTCAAAGAAAAGCGGCAAGTATTCCGAAATTGATTTTAACCGGAGTTTCATTAGGGACAACCAGTACCTTTTATTATTTGGCAATTCAACACGTTCCCGTTTCGATTGGAATTGTGTTGTTGATGCAAACCGTTTGGATGGGCGTTGTGTTGGAAACAATTATTCTCAGAAAACTTCCTGCAGCAAAAACCATTTTGGCGGTTGTTTTCATCCTGTTTGGAACCGTCATGGCGACCAACATGCTCATTGAATCAGCTTCTATCAATTGGATAGGAATTGGTTGGGGACTTTTGGCGGCCTTGTCATATACTTTTTTCGTATTTACAACCAACCGCGTTGCAACAGAAATGAAGCCCATTCAGAAAACGTTTTGGATGCTGATTGGTGGATTTATTTTTATTCTTCTCTTTTCATTTTCTTCCTTGATGGTCAAATTTGACTTAAATATCTTTTTAAAATGGGGTCCAATTTTAGCATTATTCGGCACCATCTTGCCTCCTATTTTATTCTCAAAAGGAATGCCTTTAACAGGTTTGGGGCTTGGGACAATTTTGTCATCCATTGAGATTCCAGTTTCTGTTTTGATGGCATTTTTCCTGCTGAATGAATCTGTCAATGGCTGGCAATGGATTGGGATTGTCATCATCATTTTAACAGTGATCATTCTCAACCTGCCCAAGAAGAAAGAAAAAACTTGATTTTTAATCTGATAATTCGTCTTAAATAAGGTGCTGAATCCTTTGTGATCTCAGCAAAACGATTAACTTTATCAACTGGTCAAAATAAAAAATGATACGTTTCACTGAAAAAAACAAGAAATTTACTTTTCAGTGGACTTAAAACATACGAAATGAATGTAGTTAAAAAAGATTGGAATGCCATTAAAGTCAACGACAGCTGGGCAATTTTCAAGATCATGTCGGAATTTGTTGAGGGTTACGATCGTTTGGCAAAAGTTGGTCCGTGTATTTCTATTTTTGGGTCCGCACGAACTGTTCCTGGAACGAAATATTATGAATTGGGAACAGAAGTAGCGCTCAAATTAACCAAAGTTGGTTTCGGAATCATCACCGGTGGCGGACCTGGAATTATGGAGGCTGGAAACAAAGGTGCTCAACAAGGTGGCGGAACTTCCGTTGGATTGAACATCGATTTGCCTTTCGAGCAAAGTCACAACCAATACATCGATTTAGAACACGTTTTTGATTTCCGCTATTTCTTCGTCCGCAAAGTGATGTTTGTGAAATACGCACAAGGATTTGTTGTCCTTCCGGGCGGAATGGGGACAATCGACGAATTATTTGAAGCATTGACTTTAATTCAAACGAAAAAAATCAAGAAAAAACCAATCGTTTTAATCGGAACTGCTTACTGGACGGGATTGATGGATTGGATCAGAAATGTCATGTTGCACGAAGAGAAAAACATCTCCATCGAAGATTTAGATTTAGTTCAAATTGTGGATACAGCGGATGAAGCAGTTGCAGTGATTGAAGATTTCTACAAATCACACGATTTAACACCAAATTTTTAAGTGCTTAATTCAAGCGAAGAAAATCAACAATCTTTTGGGTTGCTCCTTCTGATTGTTGAACATAATTTGCTGTTTTCTCACTGATTTCATTCCAATGAGCGTGGATGAAAGTCCATGCTTCATTTAACTCCACTTCAGTAGAAACTGAAAATCCGATGCCTTCATTCACAAACTGTTGTCCTTCGGGAAAACGGCTGTGTTTGGGTCCAAAAATAACGGGCAAACCAAAAACCGCTGGTTCTAAAATGTTGTGTAAACTCCCCGAAAATCCGCCGCCCACATACGCTACGTTTCCATAACTGTAGGCATTGGCTAATTTTCCGATGCAATCAATTAGTAAAATAGATGCGGAATTTGGATGGTCTAATAAATCCGCATAGCGAATAATTTCTTTTCCAAAAAGTTGTTCAATTTGCATCAAATGACTTTCTGAAATGTCGTGTGGCGCAATAATTACGGGGATTTGTTTGCATTGCTTGAGCACTAAATCTTTCAACAAGTTTTCATCTTCTGGCCAAGAACTTCCGATGATGAACGCTTTTTCGCCGTGTAAAAATCCTTCGATTTTCAGATCTGCTTCCACGTTCATTTTATTCTGAATTACGCGATCAAAACGGGTGTCGCCTACCAACAATACGTTATTTAAACCAATCCTTTTTAACAAATCAACAGAAATTTGATTCTGAACAAAGAAGAAATCAATTTGTTTGAGCACATCTTGAAAAAGGAATCCAAATTTTCCAAAAAACCGGTGACTTTCTCGAAAGATTGCGCTCACAGAATAGACCTTCGCTCCGCTTGCTTTGGCTGCTGAAATGTAGTTTTTCCAAAATTCATATTTGATGAAAAACACATTCGTCGGCTTAAAATGTTGGATAAATCGCTTGGCATTTTCTTTCGTATCCAAGGGCAAATAGCACACAAAATCAGCGACGTGTTTGCGCTTGTGATGATGTTCATATCCCGAAGGACTGAAGAAAGTAACCAAAATAAAAATACTTGGATCTTGCGCTTTCAGCTGATTCATCAACGGCAATCCTTGGTCAAATTCGCCTAAAGAAGCGCAGTGAAACCAATACACTTCTCGCTTGTCGACCTTTGGAAAAGTTGCCCAAATCTTTTTACGACCTGAAATCCAGCTTTTGGCTTTCGGATGAAACCCTTGCGCCAACCAAATTGCAAGACCATACGATTTTACTGCCAGTTGATAGAACATATCAATTAAAGTAAAAATCTTTCGGCTGACGTTTGTAAATTGGAATAAACCACCCCAATTTTAAACCAAGTTGCATGTCAATGCGTAAATCTTTAGAGACTACTTCGTCCGGTTTGTCAAAGAAAATATCTCTTCTGTTTTTTGTAAATCCTTGTTGTGCGTATAGTCCACCGTAAAAATTAACCAAACCTTTGTTGCTTAAAAAAGCATAACCTGCAAATTGATGCGTGTTAATTCCGGTCGTCAAACGATCATAACCTTTTCGATAATCCAGTTCAATCTGAGGAATGGCACTTTCTTGCGTTTCAACTCGCATCTTGTGAAGTAAGTATCCTGCACCGACGTGAAAAAACAAACCTGAATTTTGATTCATACTCCAGATGGGAACTACTTTTCCAATCGCAACGTTGATGTTAAACCCACGTGCCAAAAGCAAAACCTGTCCTGGAGCGCCACTTACATCGTTGATGATTCCGTAGCTATCAACCAAGTTGTTGAAAACATCTTTGCTTCGAATCTGATTTCCAAAAATGAAATTTCCATCCAATCCCCAAAACCAATTTTTAGAAGTTTTATAGCCTGCAACCGCACCAATGTGATTTAAGAAACCATAGCGATCCGCTAAATCACCAGAAGTCCAATTTGCGCCATACTGAATTCCCACCCAAGGAGTTCCAATGATAGAATCTTTTACATTTCGCTGTGCGAAAGCCTGAAAACCAAGCAAGACACAAAACAATAAAGTCACTCTTTTAAAAATCATTCTTCAAAGATAAAGAAAATAATGTGTGTTGAAAACCATAGAATAAATGAGATGGTTGAAACAGTAGAAAGAAAACAACGGAATTAGGGATTTATTGTGCTGATAATGTGGTTTTGGGTAGAAATTGATTTGCTTTTAAGGGAGTGTTCAATGAACTGTGTCAACCAGCTATTTAATTCTATCACCAAAGTAGTGATTTAAATCATTTCTAATAGCAGCCCAAGCAAATATTTGTCCATCCCATTTTGTATGAGCATTCTGTAT
>JAQVCM010000019.1 GCA_028689775.1 Crocinitomicaceae bacterium | reverse complement strand
ATATAACTTACCTATAAAACCGCATAGTTGGTGGACATGGATGAGTCTTTTTGTAATTTTGCCCGCCATTATTTCCTCGTCTATTTTCACATTTCTTGTTTTGACTAGATAATCGGGGTGATTGCTAGAGTTATTGGACTATTTATCGCGAGCCCTTTCATAATTGGTATAGGTATCGGTGCCTTAGCCTATTCAATTGGTCGATTATTCATAGGACCTAAGTAACAAATTAAATTAACAATATGAAATTAATGAGATGGTATATATTAATATGGACGTATGTTATTGTTGAAATAAAGAAAGGCAAAGGATTATATAAGATGACAATTGCAGAAGGCTCAAACATGGTTCGAATTGGTACTGCGATATTTGGAAACCATGTTCTTGGAAAAGAAATCTGGAATGAAAACGAAACTGAATAAATCACTAACTTTACAGCTCTAGCATAAATAATTACCGCATGAATTTATACGACTTAACGGTAAACGACCGAACAAAAATTGCTTTGAACGATGTCTTTTTCAGTGATGAAAACAAGGCGAAAATTACGCAGATTATCAAGGAGCATCAGTATTTGGAAACTTTGAAAAAATACAAACTTCAGGTCGATCACAAGATATTACTGTATGGTCATTCGGGATGCGGAAAAACAACTACTGCTAAAGCGATTGCTACGGCGCTCAATAAACCAATCATCATTCTAAATTTGAGCACCTTTGTTTCATCTAAAATCGGTGAAACTTCATTAAATATCAAAGCTGTTTTTGACAAAGCAGAACGAGATCGTGCCGTTTTGTTTTTAGATGAATTTGACCAAATCGGAAAAATTAGAGGAAATGACGAGAAAGATGTGGGTGAAATGAGACGTTTGGTAAATACAATTATACAATTGATAGATTACCTTTCGCCAGATAGTATTTTGATTTGCGCTACGAACCATTATGGTATTTTGGATTCAGCTTTATTGAGAAGGTTTCAATTGAAATTAGAATATTTTTTACCCAATAACGAAGAATTAGATTCGTATTACGAACGGATTTTAGGCGAATTCCCAGAATCTACGCGTGAAATGGATCGTATTTATGGAGTTTCTTATGCGGAAGTGAAAGATTATGTTCATACCACAGTGAAGCGAATTATCATTGAAAAGTTAGAGCGAAACGAAGAGATTTAAATCTCACATTCATTTTTTTACCGCTAAAATTTAATCATAAATCCTCTTCCAATACTGATCGGAACGCTGTTAACTTACTTGCATGCTGCGCAAGTCAAAGAGGGAAGGTAGATTTCCATTGAAAAAAAAATTAAACCTTTAGAGAAAATATATTTCCCCTTTTGGAGGAATACACTCTAACTACCTAATACGTAACTGAGCGAAGCCGAGACTACTGATTCTTATCCTGTAACATGGGCACGAAACTAAAATCTCCGAAATTCTCAGTCGTGAATTCTGTTTCCGATAATTTCGTGATGCGCTGCATTTCTTGAATTGCTCCACCGCCTAATGGAATGACTAAAACTCCTCCAACTTTTAATTGATGCAACAATGCTTCTGGAACGAAGGGCGCTCCGCAGGTAATTAAGATTTTATCGTATGGTGCAAAACTCGGATGACCTTTGTATCCATCTCCAAAAAACAATTTGGGACTGAAATTAAAATGGCGGATGATGATTTTAGCTTTGTCAAACAATTCTTTCTGACGTTCAATACTAAATACCTTCGCTCCCATTTGACAAAGAATACACGTTTGAAAAGCAGAACCGGTACCGATCTCCAACACTTTATCTCCTTTTTGCAAATTCAACAATTCTGTTTGAAAAGCAACGGTATACGGATGAGAAATAGTTTGTCCAGCACCAATTTGAAACGGCATGTTGCTGTAAGCTTGTTGTTCGAAAACTAAATCCAAGAAAAAGTGTCTCGGGATCGCATTAAAAGCGTCCAAAATTCGTTCGTCCTGAATTCCTTTGTCTCTCAACTCTCCGATCAATTGTTTTCGAAGTCCTTTGTGTTTAAATGTATCTCGCATTATAAATCTGAAGCCATATTTTAGGTAGAAACGCCCTCAATCAAGGACGTTTCTACAAAAATAGAAAATTAAACTACATCAATCGCATCAACTACTTTTTCATCAGTCAATGCAATTTCTAGAACTTCTTTCATTGTTTTTACATAATGGAAAGTTAGTCCAGTTAAGTAGCTCTCTTTGATCTCTTCAATGTCTTTTCGGTTCTTCTCGCAAAGAATAATTTCTTTGATCGAAGCTCTACGAGCAGCCAATACTTTTTCTTTTATTCCTCCAACTGGTAAAACTTCTCCTCGTAAGGTAATTTCACCGGTCATCGCTAAATTTTTCTTGATTTTTCGTTGTGTGAACACAGACGCAATGGAACTCAACATTGTGATTCCTGCACTTGGTCCATCTTTTGGAGTTGCTCCTTCTGGAACGTGAATGTGCACATTGTATCTATCAAAAACACTTTGTTCCAAACCGATCCAAGAACTGTGTGCTTTCAAAAATTCCAATGCAATTACTGCGGATTCCTTCATCACATCCCCCAAATTTCCCGTCAAAGTTAGTTTCCCTTTTCCTTGTGTGATCGAAGATTCAATAAACAGAATATCGCCACCAACACTTGTCCAAGCCAATCCTGTAACTACACCAGCTACGTCATTATTGACGTATTTTGATCTAGAATAACCAGGTCCTAAAATCGTTGTCAATTCAGAAATATCCAATTTCGCCACAAACTCTTCTTCCATTGCGATTTGTCTGGCGCGATTTCGCACTAATTTCGCAATGGTTTTATTCAAGCCACGAACTCCAGATTCACTGGTATATTCTTCAACCACTTTTTTAGTCGTTTTCTTGTCCATTTGAAATTGTTTCTTCGTAATTCCGTGTTCTTCCAATTGTTTTGGAATCAAGTGACTTTTCGCAATTTCTACCTTTTCTTCAATCGTATATCCATTCACTTCAATGATTTCCATTCGGTCTCTCAAAGGTCCTTGAATGGTAGATAGAGAATTGGCTGTAGCGATAAACATCACACGAGATAAATCAAATTCTGTCTCAATGTAATTGTCGTAAAATTCGCTATTTTGCTCTGGGTCCATTACTTCAAGTAAAGCTGAAGACGGATCTCCGTGATTACTTTTCCCTAATTTATCAATCTCATCCAATACAAATACCGGATTTGCAGTTTCAGCTTTTTTCAAGTTTTGAATAATACGTCCTGGCATCGCACCGATGTATGTTTTACGGTGACCACGAATCTCAGATTCATCGTGAACGCCACCTAAAGACATCCGAACGTACTTTCTTCCCAACGCATCTGCAATGGATTTACCCAAAGATGTTTTTCCAACTCCTGGAGGTCCGTAAAAACAAAGAATTGGGGATTTCATATCTCCTTTCAGCTTTAAAACTGCCAAGTATTCCAAAATTCTTTTCTTCACGTCTTCCAAACCAAAATGGTCGCGATCCAAAATTTTCGCAGCACGTTTTAAGTCTAGTTTATCCAAGGTATATTCGTCCCAAGGAAGATCGAGCATCATTTCCAAGTAATTCAACTGCACGGTATATTCTGCTCCTTGCGGATTCATGCGTTGAAACTTACTTAATTCTTTGTCAAATATTTTTGAAACACGCGCATTCCATTTTTTCTTCTCAGCACGAGCTTTCATATCAATTACATCTTGCTCTTGCGGATTATCACCCATTTCTTCCTGGATCGTTCTGATTTGTTGCGTCAGGTAATAATCACGTTGTTGCTTATCCATTTCCTTACGAACCTTCGATTGAATCTGATTTCTCATTTCCAAAACTTGAGACTCTAAAGTCAAATGTTCTAAAACCATGTAGGTTCTTTTCTTCAAGTCCAATTGCTCTAAAACTTCTTGTTTCTTTGCAACATCTGCATTCATATTCGAAGAAATAAAGTTCACTAAAAAACTTGGACTATCGATGTTTCCAATCGCAAAAGAAGCTTCTGAAGGAATGTTTGGACTTTCCTGAATGATGTGTAAAGCTTGTTCCTTAACGGATTTAAACATCACCTCCATTTCGGATGATTTGACGTTTACATTCTTCTCCTTCAAATACTTCACCTTCGCTTTCATGTACGGTAAAGTTTGAAGTGGCGTATCGATTTTGAATTTTCTTTTTCCTTGGATAATCGCAGTTGTGCTGCCATCTGGCATTCTCAACAAACGAATGATTTGTGCAACCGTTCCCACTTTATGTAAATCCACAAAATTTGGATTTTCTTCGTCTTGATCCATTTGCGAAACGACTCCAATAATCTTATTTCCTTTGTTCGCCGCTTGAATCAATTTGATGGATGTATCTCTTCCAACCGTGATTGGAATAACTACACCTGGGAATAATACATTGTTACGAAGTGCTAAAATGGGTAATTCTTCGCCAAATTCTTGTTTGTCCATTGCCATCGCGTCTTCTTGAGAAATCAATGGAATGTAATCTATTTCATGGTCTGATGATGTTTCTATGAAATCTAATGCGTCGTCTTTTAAATCGCTCATTTTTTATATCTTCTATTTGTCAGTTTGTCAGTAAATCTATATTTGAAAGCTCAATTTGAATCGAATCAAGCCAATTTTAAATCTTAAATGAGAAATTTCAAGGATTGTGCCATGTCAATCATTTTCGTTGAAACGAGACGAATTGTCAGTTTTAAATTCTTAAATCTTTCCAAAAAATAAGACTCCACTATTTTGGTCAATCCATGCTGATTTCAGTTTTTTTCAAAAATAATACTATCTTCGAAATGAAAAAACATTAATTCAAAATCAGTAGATGAACATTATAGACAATTTTAGAATCGCAGACGAAAAAGAAAATTTCGAAACCGTTACAGACAACATCCAAAAAGGAATCAGTTTTAGAGGAACAAATCTTTGGATTTTAATCTTTGCCATCTTCATTGCTTCTTTGGGTTTGAATGTCAATTCAACAGCCGTAATCATTGGCGCCATGTTGGTTTCTCCCTTGATGGGTCCGATTATGGGAATGGGATTTGGGATGGCGATCAACGACTTGAGTTTGTTGAAAAAATCACTCTACTCTTATTTCTTTGCTGCTGTAGTGGGTTTGTCAACCTCAACCATATTCTTCTTGATTTCTCCCATCAACGAAGCCCACTCTGAAATTTTAGCACGAACTTCTCCTAACATTTACGATGTGTTGATTGCTTTGTTTGGTGGACTTGCAGGAATTTTAGCGACAACCAGTAAACTCAAAGGAAATGTAATACCAGGAGTCGCCATCGCAACCGCTTTGATGCCGCCACTTTGTACCGCTGGATATGGATTGGCAACTTTGCAATTTCCTTTCTTTTTTGGTGCACTTTATCTCTATTTGATCAATACGGTTTTTATTGCATTGGCTACCATTCTCACGGTTCGTTTTTTAAAATTTAGATATAAGATTTTACCTAAAAAAGAAGATCAAACCAGGGCAAAAAGAATTGTTTGGGTGGTTGTTCTTTTAACTTTTCTGCCAAGTGTTTACTTCGGATATGATCTAGTACAACAAAATAAATTTGAGCAAAATGCAAATCAATTCATTGAATTTGAAGCTATTTTTCCCAACGATTATTTACTAAATAAAACCATCGACGCGAAAAAAAATTCAATTACCCTAACCTATGGCGGTCAAATTATCGAAGAGGCTGAAATTGAGAAACTGCGTAGCAAAATGCCACGATACAACCTCAAGAAAACAACTTTGACCATTCAACAAGGATTCTCGTACATTACGGATAACAATAAAATAGACCAAAAATCAAATCAATTGTCCATTGCCCTTTCAGAAAGTGAAAAACAAATCAATGCACAGCAAAAAATAATCGATAGTCTGGTGGATAATTCAACGTTAAGCCAACAAGTGCATCGAGAATTGAAAGCGCAATACCCTCAAATTAAATCTTCAACCTTACAAAACGCGACTATTTATTCTGACACGAGCAAGAGAATTGCCTGGATTAGTGTAATAAATTCCAATGCGAGATGGGATGCCAAAGACAAAATCAAAATTAAAAATTGGTTGAAAGTTAGAATCGATGCGAAGGAATTAGAAGTTTACTTTGAATAGCATTCAAAATCATTCGATTGCGTATCGCTTACTGACGATTTTAGAAGTCAGATTATTGCTTAATCCATTGAAAACAGGCTTATGTAACCAAAGTAACTGTAGAGACATTTCCTTCTGAGTACTTTTGCGCTGACAAATAGAATAAGACATGGAATTTATCGGTTTTTTTGCAGCAATTTTTATCGGAATCACACTTGGATTGATTGGTGGTGGCGGAAGTATTTTAACAGTACCCGTTTTAGTTTATCTTTTTTACATCGATCCGATATTAGCAACTGCTTATTCCTTATTCATCGTTGGTGCAACAAGTGTTGTTGGATCGGTTTCTTATTTTAGAAAAGGTTTGGTAAATGTTAAAACAGCAATCGTTTTTGGAATTCCATCCATCATCGCTGTCTTCTTAACAAGAGCTTATCTTGTACCAGCAATTCCTGCGGAAGTTTTCACTGTAGGTGATTTTGTGGTAACAAATAGTATCTTGCTAATGCTTCTATTTGCCGTGCTGATGGTTTTCGCATCCTACAGCATGATTAAGAAGAAGAAAAAAGTAACCGAAGAAATTGTTCAAGAGCAAAAATTCAATTATCCGCTAATCTTACTTGAAGGTTCAGTAGTTGGCGTCTTAACCGGACTCGTTGGCGCAGGTGGAGGATTTTTAATTATCCCAGCATTGGTTATCTTGAGTAAATTGCCGATGAAAGAAGCGGTTGGAACTTCTTTAGTTATCATCGCTGCAAAATCCTTGATCGGATTCTTCGGAGAAAGCAGTGCAACGCTGATCGACTGGACTTTCTTGTTCAAAATCACCGCATTTGCAATCGGAGGTATTTTTATCGGTATCGCCTTATCAAAGAAAGTGGACGGTGACAAATTAAAGCCAGCTTTTGGATGGTTCGTTTTAGTTATGGGAATTTACATCATCATCAAGGAAATCTTCTTGTAATATTTCGTAAATTTATGGTGCTATGTAACCAAAGTGGCTGTATGAGCGATTTAAAATTCAGATATTTGTAATCAAGAAAAGTAAATAATATTAAAATAGATAGATATGGAAAATCAAACACACGAAGTAATCAACATGATGCCGAGAATTGGTGACATGGCTCCAGATTTTAATGCAGTAACAACGACAGGAAATTTAAATTTTTCAGAATACAACAAAGGGAGTTGGGTTATTCTTTTTTCTCACCCAGCTGACTTCACGCCTGTATGTACAACAGAATTAAGTGGTTTTGCTAATGATCATGCGTTTTTTGCAAATCACAATACAAAATTAATGGGATTGAGTATCGACTCTATTCACGCCCACATTGCTTGGGTAAACGCAGTTCAGGAAAAAACAGGCGTTTTATTTGATTTCCCGATCATCGCGGACATTGACATGAAAGTTGCCAAATTATACGGAATGCTACAACCAGGTGAAAGCGAAACAGCAGCAGTTCGAGCCGTTTTCATCATCGATCCAGAAGGAAAAATTAGATTGATCATGTATTACCCACTCAATGTTGGTAGAAATATGGAGGAAATCAAACGAACGATTCTTGCTTTGCAAACCTCAGACGAACACAAGGTAGCAATGCCATTAAACTGGCAACCAGGTGATAAAGTAATTGTCGGAGCTCCTAAAACAATTGAAGGTTTGGCTGAAAGAAAAGCAGACAAAGAATTAGAAATTATTGATTGGTACTTGGCTAAAAAGTCGCTTTAATCAACATAAAACATTAAATTATTCAGATAACATCAAAAACACAGAACAATGAAAATAGAACAAATCTACACAGGTTGCTTAGCTCAAGGAGCTTATTACATCACTTCAAACGGAGAAGCAGCGATTATTGATCCACTTCGTGAAACACAGCCATACATGGATCGTTTGGAAAAAGACGGTGTGAAATTGAAATATATTTTTGAAACGCACTTCCACGCAGATTTCGTGAGTGGACACATCGATTTAAGTAAGAAAACAGGCGCTCCAATTATTTACGGACCAACAGCAAGTCCAGAGTTTGAAGCAATCATTGCAGAAGACAACCAAATTTTCGAATTGGGGAATGTAAAAATCAAAGTTTTGCACACTCCTGGTCATACCATGGAAAGTTCTTGCTATTTGTTGATTGACGAAAATGGAAATGAAACTGATTTATTCAGTGGAGATACATTGTTTTTAGGTGACGTTGGTCGTCCTGATTTAGCGCAAAAAGCGGCAAGCATGACGCAAGAAGAATTGGCTGGAATGTTATACGAGAGCTTGATGAATAAAATCATGCCGCTTCCAGACACTTTAACGGTTTATCCAGCACACGGTGCAGGTTCAGCTTGTGGAAAAAACATGATGAAAGAAACGGTTGATACCTTGGGGAACCAAAAGAAAATGAACTATGCCTTGAATCAGCCAAACAAAGAAGCATTTGTTGCAGCGGTTACAGATGGTTTACTTCCTCCGCCAGCTTATTTCGGAATGAACGTAGCGATGAACAAAAAAGGCTACACAAGCTTCGAAAAAGTATTGGATCAAGGAATGAAAGCAGTAAAAGCGCAAGAATTAGAAGCAATTGTAGAAGCTACAGATGCATTGATCTTAGATACGCGTTCTGATAAAGATTTCACAAACGGATTTATTCCACAATCCATCAACATCGGTATCAAAGGAGATTTCGCTCCTTGGGTTGGTGCTTTGATTGGCGATGTAAATCAAGCCATTATCTTGGTTACTGATAATGGAATGGAAGAAGAAACGGTAACTCGTTTGAGTCGCGTTGGTTTCGACAACCTCTTGGGATACTTAGAAGGTGGATTTGATGCTTGGAAAGCTGCTGGTATGGAAGTAGATACAGTAAAACGAATCACTCCAGAACAATTTGCGAAAGATGTGAAAATCGTTACCGATGAAAAAGCAACTGAAAAAGGAGATTTGGTAATTGACATTCGCAAAGAAAGTGAATACGAAGCGGAACACATTGAAGAAGCATTTAGCAAACCATTGTCTTACATCAACGACTGGATTAAAGACATCAATCCGGAAGAACACTTTTACTTACATTGTGCTGGTGGATACAGAAGTATGATCGCTGCAAGTATCTTGCAAGCAAGAGGATATAGAAACTTTACAGAAGTTGATGGCGGATTCAACGCAATCGCTAAAACGGATGTACCTAAAACTAATTTTGTATGCCAAAGCAAAGTTTTAAATTAAGAATTGCAATCGTAAGTTTTATCGCTTCAGCTGGTTTGTTTTCTAGTTGTTCTGCTCAATCGGTTGAAACATCTGGTACAAATCAAACATTGCAAACAGAAAATATAACACCGCTAAAAAAAGCCCTTTCCGAAGGGGCTTTCTTAGTAGACGTTCGAACTCCTGCTGAATTTGCAGCTGGAAGTGTTCCGGGTGCAATTAACATTCCGCTGGATCAAGTTGAAAGTCAGCTTTCGCAATTCAAAGACAAAGGAAACATTGTTGTGTTTTGCAGAAGTGGAGGTCGCAGTGCGCAAGCGATGACCATTTTAAATCAAAATGGAATAAACGATGTTGTAAACGGATTAACGTGGCAAAATGTCAACAATAATTTGAAAGAGATAGAAAAATGATACATCAAATTGAAGTAGAAAATATCAAGTGTGGCGGATGCGTAAATAGCATCCGCACCGCTTTATTGAAGATCGAAGGCGTTGCAAACGTTGCGATCGATAAAGAAATAGAAACGATAACCATCGAATCATCTCAAGAAAAAGAGGTTTTTGTAACAGCACTTTCAAAACTGGGTTATCCTGAAAAAGGAAAAAATACAGTGCTAAAAAAAGCGAAATCTTATGTTAGCTGTGCAGTAGGAAAGATGTCATAATCTTCCTAAACATAGGATCCAAAGGCACTGAATTGAGTGCAAGTCATCCAACAAAATCGGGTGACTATTTTTTTGCCCAAAATACACCTTACAATAAATACATAAAAACAAAACAACATGACATTTCAGGAAATAATCAATCAAGACAAGCCTGTCTTAGTGGATTTCTTTGCAGAATGGTGCGGACCATGCAAAGTACAAGGACCAATTTTAGACGACTTAAAAACGAGAGTTGGCGATTCAGCTTCCATCATTAAAATTGATGTGGACAAGAATCCACAAGTGGCACAGCAATATCAGATTCGTGGCGTTCCCACTTTGATGATCTTCAAAAATGGAAAACCACAGTGGAGACAGTCAGGCGTTTTTCCAGCGAACGAATTAGAAAAATTAATCAACGAAAATAAATAAACTTAGATATACTAATGATCGAATTTTTGAAAGAGCCTTGGGCTTGGTATGTTGCAGGACCTTTAATCGGTTTGACCGTTCCTGCATTATTAATCTTAGGTAATAAATCATTTGGAGTGAGTTCATCGCTGCGCCACATTTGCGCATCTTGTTTACCCGCAAACATTCCTTTTTTCAAATATGAATGGAAGAAAGAAATTTGGAATCTACTTTTCGTATTCGGTATATTCTTAGGAGGAGTAATCACCGTGAACCTCTTGTCGAATCCAGATCCAATCGCAGTAAATCCGAAATTAGTTGCAGAATTAGCGACATACGGTATTACCAATTATGACAACCTTGTTCCAACGGATATCATGAATTGGGAAACACTTTTCAGCTTGAAAGGTTTTCTAATGATGGTAGTTGGAGGATTTTTAGTTGGTTTTGGAACTAGATATGCCGGTGGTTGTACAAGTGGACATTCCATCATGGGATTAGCCAATTTACAGTGGCCATCGTTGGTTGCTACCATGAGTTTTATGGTTGGCGGATTTATCATGGCGAATTTAATCTTGCCATTTATTCTTTCACTTTAATTTAAGAAAATGTCACAAAATATAGACAAAGATTTAGAACAACGTTCGCTAGATGCAATGTGTGTCAACGAAAGTAAGTTAGAACATAAATGGTTTCACCATCTAAAATACGTAATCATTGGTATCTTGTTCGGAATCATCTTCGTAAAAGCAGAAATTATCAGTTGGTTTAGAATTCAAGAAATGTTCCGCATGCAATCATTTCACATGTATGGTGTAATTGGAAGTGCAGTTTTTACCGCAATGATTTCTATCTTTATCATCAAGCGATTTAACATCAAGACGATTTATGGCGAGAAAATTGAAATTCAAGCTAAATCATTCAGTGTAGGCCAAATTTACGGTGGATTAACTTTTGGTTTAGGTTGGGCAATTACTGGCGCTTGTCCAGGACCTTTATTTGCTCAAATCGGAACAGGTGCAACCGTGATTTCTGTCACACTTTTAAGTGCAATCGCTGGAACTTGGGTATATGGGCTAATTAGAGATAAATTGCCACACTAAAATTGATTGATCATGGGAAATTTAAAATCATCCATTCTTTTACTAATTCTATTTTTGAGCTTGACACATCTTCACGCTCAAAACCATACGAATAGTTGGATGAGAGCTACTTTGAGTATTCCTGTGAAAGAACATTTTAGTGTTGATACAGAAATTCAACACCGAAGACAAAACGGTTTTAACAATGATAATTTATTTGATAAAAACTTGGTTTTCTCCTACCGAAACTGGGTTCATTATCAACATCAACCCGGCGTTAAATTTTCAATATCACCATTTGCCTATTATTCCAATTACAAAATGATTATTTCGCAAGCGGATGCGGATGCTAATCCAAGCAGTGAAATTCGTTTCTCAGGGGCGATGGAACTAAAACACCAACTTGGAAGAAAATTAGATGTGTCTGGAAGATCAGCCTTGGAATATCGAATTTTTGATGGAAATCAAAATGATATTCTTCGTTTTCGAAATAAATTAGGCTTACTGTATAGTATCAATGAATCTTGGAAGCTGAATGCTTTTATGGAGATTTTGGTGAACTTATCAGGAACAGAAATGGCACATTTTTTAGATCATAACCGCTATGGAGCAAATGTGGAATATCATCCTACCAAAAACATAAAAATGGAATTTGGTTATATGTATATCAGCAGGTTACCAAAAATAAACATTCAAACAATTGGAGAAAACACCTTGTTTTTGAATGTTGCATATCAATTCAAAAAACCGGAAAAACAATAAGGTTTCTACCAATATTTTTTGATTTCGTAGAGATGTGATTCATCACGTTTCTACGAATTCTAAAAAACGAATTTAAGAAATGAATTCGTGATTAAAATCTTCGAATTATCGATTCTTAAAATCAAAATCGCTCAACAAAGGAATTTCGTCAAATGAAACCTGAATTCGGTGTTCGCCAGGTAAAAGTTGAACAAAGTTGCGGTCAAATCGAACGCCTAACTTGGATGAGTAAACCCAAAAATCAATTAGCGACGCCTTGCTTTTAACTACAAGCACTCCTGTTTTTTCAATTGGATTGATTTCTGCCAAAGTCAGTTGAACATCAGTTCTTGAAGCAGCTACTCGTTCCTTCGGCAAGTGCGTAAAACTTCGGGAAAGCTCCACTCCTTTTGCATTTGTCCATTTGAATTGAATCACGTAATTCTGTGACATGAATTCTTCTGTGCGACATTCATCGCAAATCTCTTGCTGCCAATTGCCGTGAATGTAAATGTTTTCCGTTTTGGAAAAGATTTTCTTTCCGTATAAATTGTAAATGTCATACGCTAAAACGGTTTCAAAACTTTCGGGCTGATCTGATTTCAAAAAGTAAATTTCATTCCCAATGGTTTCCGTTTTCGCCAAAACTGCCACGTCCTCGTAATCGTCTTTGACTTGGTATTGCAACGCTTTCCAGTTTCCATAATAGTCAATCGACGACCAACTTGGAGCCGGCCAGCAATCGTTTAGTTGCCAGAACAAAGTTCCCATCACGCGTGGATAATCCAAGCGGTGACTAGAAATGGCAATGCTAACTGCTTTGGATTGTGTCAATTGAGATAAGTAAACAAAATCTTCAAAGTCTTTGCTTTTTCCGTACAAGCGATCGGATTGCTTTTGAATCATGCCATTACCTACGTAACTTTTCTGATGATTTTTCATCACCGATGAGGTCAAACTCCAATCCTTTTTACTACTGAATTTCAGCAAGGTAGCATATTCTGGAAAAGATTGAAAACCGTATTCCGCATTAAATCGTCCTGATTTAACACCAAAATCTTCGATGGGATCACTTCCGTGCCAAACGCCCCAATAATGTTGTGTTCCGTGACGGTAAAATTCGTCTTTACCCCAATGACTAAGCGGAGAAGTGTGCATGTACGGAATGGAAGTCCAATGATTAACCATTTCTGGCGCTAATTCTTTGAAAAGTCGGTGATAATCCTTCTCCATTTCCTTTTGCATTTTGGGTCCAATCAAATATTTGAGTTGAAAACCCCAATATTTCCAGGCCACTTCCACTTCATTGTTTCCGTTGAACAAAACCACGGAAGGATGAGCTGAAATTCGTGGAATCTGATAATTCAATTCGTTTTCAACATTTTTCAAAAATTGTTCATCACCTGGATACATGGCGCAAGCGAACATCAAATCTTGCCAAACCATAATTCCAGCTTCGTCGCAGGCATTATACAAAGCCTCTTCCTGATAAAATCCACCGCCCCAAACGCGAACCATGTTAAAATTCGAAATCCGCATTTGTTCTACCATTTCTACAATAGATGAATCGGTAATGCGATTGGTGAAAACATCTTGCGGAATGTAATTCGCTCCTTTACAGAAAATGGGAATACCATTGATTTCAAAAGAGAAACTCGTTCCCCATTGATCTTCTTCCTGAATGACTTTGCTGGTTTTAATTCCAAATCGAACGGATGTTTTAGCGATGATCATTCCTGATTCTGTTGCTATTATCCAGTTATCAGAATACAAATTCTGTTCACCATATCCTCGTGGCCACCAAAGTTTTGGATTTTTCAAAACAGCAGGAATTTCAAGTTGACCATTTTTGATTTCCACATTTTTAAACTCACCAAACAATTCACTTTTGACGTTTACCTTTCCATTCTGCTGAACCGCAAACTGAATCGCCAAGCGAACATTGGCTTCTTTGTCCTCAATGGATTTGGTATCTACTTTCGCCAATAAAACACGGTTGTGATTATACGCATGAATCTGCACCGGTTTTAAAAATCCAATGGTATTGATTCTCGGCGCCCAATCCCAACCAAATTGATATTGCGCTTTGCGCGACATCGAGGAAACTGCTATTTCGCCCACGTCATTCGGTGCTGGTAATTTTGTTCCGCGATCCTTAAACGCTTGTCGGTGGTAATTGACTGGCGACGTAAAAACAACTCTTAAATTATTATCGCCAACTTGAACTAATTCTTTAATTTGATAACGATACGGATGAAAAGCATTTTCTGCTTTGAAAATTAGTTTTCCATTTATATACACACTTGCATAGGTGTCAATTCCTGGAAAATCAATTTCTAAAAACTCATTTTGAAATTGCTCCGCAGAGATTTTGAAATTAGCATTGAATTCCCAATCGTATTTTTCAATCCATTGGAATAAAGCTTCGTTTTCTTCTACAAATGGATCTGGCAATTCACCAGATTCGATGAGGAGTTGTTGCACGGAGTTGTGCGTTCCTGCATTTAACCATGTTTTTTTGATTGGATGGAAAAGTTGCCATTCCATCGAGTATTGCTGAGAAAATACCGCGAAAGTTGTCATCATCGAAAGAAATAAGAGCGTTTTAATCATATCTGTTGTTCGCTTTTTAAGGATTCTTTTGCTGTTCAATCGTCAACCACCTCTGAAATTTCAAAGCATTCGCCGCATGTTCTGGATAACCAACGGTAAAATTATGTCTTCCCGTATAATCCGGTTTTGCACACATAAAAATGTATTTGTTGTCATCTCGATTCAAAACTGCGTCTACCACAGCTGCTGGCGGAATGCAAATTGGTCCTGGCGGTAAACCGTCATTGTAATACGTATTGTACGGACATTGAATTTCGCGGTGTTTGTACGTCAAGCGTTGAACGCCTTTGAGTTCGTCGCCCCAACAGAATTTGAAGGTTGGGTCGGACTGCAAACGAATTCCTTGGTTGATTCGATTCAAGTACAATCCGGCGATGATTGGCCATTCTTCGGCATTTTTGGATTGTTCGGAGTAAACGATACTCGCCAAGGTTACGGCTTCAGAAGGAGTTTTTAATCCAATTTTGGCTAATTTCTCTTTTCGTTCTGGCGTCCAAAATGCTTTAAATTCATCCGCCATGCGAACTAAGAATGCTTCTGGATCGGTGTCCCAAAACATTTTGTAGGTGTTCGGCAAGAACAAAGCAGGCAATTGCTCAGCGGTAAAACCAAATCGCTGTAAGGTGATTGGATCATTTAAAAGTGTGGCAATTGTTGCACTATCTGCCATCAAGTTCTTCCCAACTTTTCCAGCTAACTGATTTACGTCCCGACAATTGTTAAAAGTTACCTCTACTTCTACTTCAGCATTTCCATTGCCGTTTGAATTTTTGGTAAATCCGTTTAAAAGCGTTTTGTATTCTGTTCCTTTTGCAATTAAATATTTTCCAGAAGCTAATTTCTCGGCGTTCAGTTTTTTATATTCACCGACTTTCAGCAACGCATCTTTGTCGCTAATGATTTTCTGCTCCTTCAATTGCTGCGCCAAACCGTCGAGACCTTTTGATGCATCGAAGTAGAATTCAGCCGTTTGCGAATTCGAAGTTTTTTTAATACTCGCTAAATACAGCGAAATTTTAGGCCATGCGAAAATCAATCCTACAAGTGCTAAAATGACAACGACAATTAATCCTTTTTTAAACATAACTGATATATTTTTTCATCTATCCATTTTCCGTTGTCGAAAAACCATTCTTTTCGAACCCCAACTAACTCAAATCCAATACTCTCAAATAAATTTACACTTGCTTCATTATCAATCAATACATTGGCAAATAAATTATGAAAACCTAAAACTTTCGTTGCATATCGAATTAAAATCATCAAACTTTCTTTGGCGTATCCTTTACCTCTGTTCTCCTTTTCTCCAATGAGAATACCAATTCCCGCTCGACCGTGTTTGAAATTAGCTTCAAATAAATCCAAGGTTCCAATTGGTTCATCTGTTTGTTTATTACAAATGATCATTCTCAATTCCCCAGATTGCCTGAAATTGTGGATGCTGTGAATGTAATCCAAAATGGTATGCAAAGAGTATGGACATTCGGTTCCGCTGACACGCCAATTATCGGAATTGTTTTCCCAAACCATGATGCGAGTAGCATCCTCAGGTTCAATGGCTCTAAGGTATAAATTATCTCCTCTTAACATCTTCTAAATCTATTAATCTATTCGTTATTTCTGATCTTCCGTAAAAAGGTATTCCTTTAAAGTCAGTTTTTAAATTCAAACCATACACATTTCCCAGCAAATATTTTTCTTGAAATTCCTGCAATAATTCTGATAAAATAAAATCCTTCTCATTGGGAAAATACAATTTTGAAATCGGCGTTAAACACGTTGACACATTCGATTCTGCATAACTAAAATTTGAAAAAACTTCTATTATATCATCAACATTCAATTCATTATCAAAAATTTGAATAGCTAAAGTTGGAATTTGCTTGAAGCTAATCAAATTAACTAAAGAATTAATTGAAACAGATTCATCTTTGCCAGAAACTTTTAAACTAAAGTAAACTCCATCTTTGGAAATCCCAATATGTGGTGGAATCTTATCTGCGTGAATTACCCATAAAAAAACTCCTTTTTGGTATTCTTGATGCTCAAAAGAGTGCCAAGAATCAACTTTAAAACTAAACATCTAGTTCTCCTTTAAACGTAAATTCTGCTGGACCTGTCAACCAAATATTAGTGAAGTTCATTGGTGATTCAAAATCAAAATCTACTTGCAACAAACCTCCTTTGGTCTGAATATCGAAATGTCTTTGTCCAGCTTGCTCATTGTGGTAAGCACTTGCAATTGCAGCCGCAGTTACGCCCGTTCCGCAAGATAATGTTTCATCTTCTACTCCGCGTTCATACGTTGCAATTTCCAACTGATTACCAGCTTGTTTCACCAAATTCACATTAATTCCTTCGTTCGTATATTCATTCGAATAACGGATTGATTTTCCAAATTCAACGATATTTTCTTGACTCAAATCTTCTACAAAACGAATGTAATGCGGAGAACCTGTGTGAACTTCGAAATCAGAATTTTTGGATTTAACCTTCAAAACGTTCAGCATTTGGATCGAAATCACGTTTAATTTCTTTTGCGCTTGATGTTCGCCGTCAATTGCTAAAAAAGTGACGTGATCGCAATTAATTCCGAGCGTACTTGCGAACTCAACTGCACAACGAGCTCCATTTCCACAAAAACTTTTTGATCCGTCAGAATTGCTGTAATCCACTTCGAACGGATACAATGAATGGCTATTAATCTTGATCAATCCGTCCGCTCCAATTCCAAATCTTCGGTCGCAAAGCCATTGAATTTGCTGGATTGACAGCGAATCGTATCGCTTGTCACGATTATCCAACATGATAAAATCATTTCCTGTGCCTTGATATTTGTGGAATTGAATGTGCATTCTAAGTTACAATTGAGATACAAAGATAAAGCAATAATTTAGATTTTTTTGATATCCAAAATTCTTCTTCCTGAGAATAACAAATGCGATTCATTTTCCGTTAAAAATAACGTAAATAAGCTATCTAAATTTTCAGTTATCGAACTTCTAAAAACTGAATCAAAGCATCCGAAAGCAACTGACCTTGTAAGTTATAGCCTTTTCTCAAGTAATGAATGTGGTCTTTATTCACCAATCCAGCAGTTCGCCATTTGAGCATACTTCCTTTGCCTCCCATCACGGCATATAAATCCCAAATTGCACAATGGTGTTTGATTGCTTGAGCGCGCAAGATTCTTGAAACACTTTCCGTGTTCAGATTTTCGGTAGGTTGACCAGATTTAACGCGGTAGTTTTCAGATGGCAAAGTCAAAAGAATCGATGCATTGGGATTCACTTTATGAATCGTGGTTAACATCGAATCGACAACAATTTGGAAAGAAAGAGAATCGTATCTCGAATCATACGCTTCATTGGTTCCCATGGAAATGATGATTAAATCCGAACTGAAAATCGGTAATTGTTTAGCAAAGAATTCATTCGAGAGAAAATTCGTGTACTTCGCTCCGGCAACTCCGACTGAACTATAAACCACTCCTGGATTTTCATTTTCAAAATAAACAGCATGAAAAGTCAATTTGGTGTCTTTGAATTCAACTTTCAAATTGGTCTGTTCTTTCTTTAGCTCAATGCAAATCGTATCAAATAAAAGTCCGTTATTTTTCTTGGTAACCTGCTTGTTTAACGTAATGCTTCCGTTTGAGCTTGGTTCCATTGAATAAACCACAAATGCCTTGATAAAAGGACTTTTAATGGAATCTTTGCTCATGTTGAAATCGATTGTTCCAGCATTCAATTCGCTTTGCATTCCAATTCCCGGAAAACCAATTTTAAACTTCTGATTGAAATGCGTAATCCAGCTGTCCGTCCAAGTCGTGTTCGAAGATGCGGTATAATCTTTTGGTCCATTCGTTTTGGCTAAATTGTAGGGAAAAATCAAGCCTCTTCCTCCATTTCCATACTGTTTTTGAAGTTGCCGTCTGGTTTCACCTGAAAAGTTATCTGGCTGGATATGAGAATCGCCAATTTGTAAAATATTTACTTTCTTAATTTTCCCAGTTTTTAGAGAATCCATTTTCAACTTAAAATAAGTCAGCGAGAAAGTAGCATTTTCAAGTTTATTTTCTCCTAAATTCAAATCACTCGTTTGACTGAACGCTGAAAACGCGAGAAATATCCCGAAAGCTAAACTGATTGATGCATTTTTAAAGTTCATAAGTTAAAATTGAAAATAAATAAATGGTTGAACTGTAGATGTCTTCATCTGAATAACCACTTGAATAATGAGTATTAAGAAAATGATCTTCTGATAAAATTCAAGTTTGAAATAACTTTTAATAATCTTGTTTTTCCAAATAGAAGGTAAAATTGCCAAAACGATTCCAACGATCAACACAACGATTAATACCGGATTGGTTACAAAAATTGCTTGAATCATATGGACATTAAAGTTCGTAAAAATCTTCTTGTAAATCAAAAATGCTTCCTCCATTGAATTTGCCCTGAATGGAATCCAAAGTAAAGCAACACACGAGAACGTGATGCCCCATGACAAATAAGTAAACCACGCACCAAGGTTCCAATTGGCCGTATATTTTTTCCACAATTTGTGAAGAATCAGAAGGAAACCATGTGCTCCACCCCAAAAGATAAACTTCCAATCTGCACCATGCCAAAATCCGCCAATCAACATCGTCGTAAGCAAAAATAAAAGCTGCAACAATACTCCTCTCCGATTTCCTCCCAACGGAATATAAATGTAATCACGCAACCAGGTAGACAATGAAATGTGCCATCTACGCCAAAAGTCGGTGATATTTTTAGCTTTGTACGGTGAATCGAAATTCAAGCACAAACGGTATCCAAGTAACAAAGCAATGCCAATGGCCATGTCGGTATATCCACTAAAATCGAAGAATATTTGCATCGTGTAACATAAACCTGCCAACACATGTTCCGTTCCTGAAAAACCTTCTGGTGCTGAAAAAACGATGTCAGAATATTGGGCGATAAAATCAGCAAAAACAGCTTTTTTAATCAAACCTTTCGTAATCAAAAACAACGCTTCGTTTACATTAGATTTTTTTAAACTGAACTTTTTGGTTAGCTGAGGCAAGAAATCCTTTGCTCTAACAATTGGTCCTGCAACCAAATGCGGGAAAAACAGCATGTACATCAAATAATTTGTAAATGCAGGTCTTTTTACTTTTAGTTTATGAATATCAACTAAATAACTAATAGATTGAAACGTGTAAAACGAGATACCAATCGGGAGAATCAATGCTTCAACGGAATAGTTAGTTCCAAAAAGAAAAGACGTATTTTCAAGAAAGAAATTCTTGTATTTGAAATAAAGCAAAAAAGATAAACTAAACGAAATGCCAAAAAACAAGAGGACTTTTCGTTTGAATGCGTTTTGTTGCCGTTCAATGAAAATGGAGAAAACATAATCGATTGAAATCGTTGCCAATAACAGCAATAAGAAGATTCCACTTGCTTTGTAATAAAAATAAGCACTGAAAAGAATAATCAGAATTTGTCGTTTTTGGAAACTTTTCGTCACAAACGAATAGCCAATTAAAAACAAGGCAAAAATGAACAGAAAAAATCCTTGGTGAAACAACAAGGGTAGATCTGGATTGTATAGGAATTGATTGCTTATTTCGGACCAGTTCATTGAATTTGCATTGGTTTTAATAGTGTAGTAATAGAACTTAATTTCTTAGGAATGGTATCCAAAGTCTTTGAAAAATCGATGATTCCTTTCTCCGTTAAATTTTCAGCAACCAGCGCAAACCAAGTTTTAGCTGCATTTCTCGAAGGATGTCTTCCGTCACTCGCACGTTGCATTTCGATCGTATGTGAAGGGAAAAATCGTTCACCCACTTCACGCTGCATCACTGCAACAACACCTTTGTCTTTGGTCCAAGCTGCTGGTCCAATCCAAGAATATTTAACCTTATTTTTTTCAAAAATCGCTACGATGGTTTTAATGTATTTAGCCCTACTTTCTAGATCTCTTACAAACAACTCATTCAAGCCAATAGCAAACAAAATGGTTGTTGGTTTATATACATCGATGTAATATTGCAACGTATCCGTAAGTGCCCAGTTTTTAGTTGAAGAGCCGTACCAAATAACGGAAGCAACCAGGTTGTGCTTATTTCGAGCGCAATACAAATTAACCGGATCTTTTAAACCTTCTAATTGTGAATCTCCTAAAAGTAATACTCTCTCAACTCCAACAGGCGTATGAACTGATTGAGGTTTGGCTGCAGCAGTTTCTTGCAAAATTTTGGGTGGAATTTTTAAAGCGAGCGTATCCGTGATTTTCTCTTCCAAAGTATACGAAGTCAATGCTGATTTCTTTACTTTTCTAGGCTTAATCTGAGTTTTAGATTTATAAAAAGAACTGGTATCAGTCTTTTTTAATTCAATTTGCAATGGAATTTTTAGAGAACCCAAATAAAAGAATAGAATGAAAATCAAAAGAAAACTGATGCCAATTTTCAGAAGGCCATTTTTGTCGGTAGGTTTCATAAGTGCATCAAAAATTAAAAGCCAAATTTAATTAAATCCTTAATTAAACAAGCGAAAATTCACGATAAAAATGACAAAAAATCAGACAAAGGTTATATTCTTAACATGTAGACTTTAACAGAAGTACAAATCGGTTTAAAATGAATGAATTAATCACCGTGCTAAGAATCAAATTTGATTTTCGTTGTTCATCCAATTTCATAACTTTTCATCCGTTTTCAAAATAAATCCGTTCTTTTTAGCGTTCTTTGTGTAACTAAATATTTTAAGTGAAAAAAATCAGTCAAATCAGTTATTTAGCCTTTCTCATCTTGCTTGCATTTAATTTTTCAAGCTGCAAAAAGGAAAAAGGATTTTCGAAAGGTAATCTTACATTTTCAGTTGACACTGTTTTGTTTGATACCGTTTTCACAACTTTAGGTTCTACAACAGAGCAATTTAAAATCTACAACAACGAAAAGAAGATCGTTAATATTGAAGAAGTTGAGTTAATGGGCGGAGTCAATTCTCCGTTTCGGATTAACATCGATGGAATCTCTGCTTACCTTCACAAAAACATTGAAATGCCTGCAAAAGATAGTTTGTTTGCATTTGTCGAAGTGACTTTAGATGTGAATGGACAAACACTCCCAATGATTATCGAGGATTCGGTTCGTTTTAGAACAAATGGCAAGGATCAGTACGTTAAATTAGCCGTTTGGGGTCAAGATGCTTATTTTCACAACTTAGACTTTAACGAAGGAATTTGGCCAAATGATAAACCGCATGTGATTTACAACCGTGCGTATGTAGATTCTGCTAAAACATTGATTATTCAGCCCAATACAAAGATTCACTTGCACAAAAACTCCATGTTGTTTGTCTATAAAGGAACCTTAAAAGTTGAAGGAACGAAAGAAAATGAAGTTATTTTTCAAGGAGATCGATTAGAAGCTTTTTACAAAAACGTTGCTGGTCAGTACTACGGAATTTATTTTCAAGAATCTGAACCCTCTACCATTGATTATGCCATCATCAAAAACGGAACTGCTGGAGTGCATGCAACTGGGAAGAACACTTCCAATTCAACCAATGTAACCATTACCAATACTCAAATTCTCAATCACGCAAGTTACGGCATCTTTCTTTTTGATCGCTCAAAAGTGAAAGTTGAAAATAGCATCATCGCAAAAAGCGGTGCACACGGAATCTTTGTTTTGCAAGGTGGAACATACGATATCAATCACTGTCATTTAGTTGGTTACGGAAAAGACAACCAATCAGCTGTCATTGGAATAAAAAACTATTACAACGGATTCGCGAGTGGCGTAAACGGGAACATCACCAATTCAGTAATTTACGGAACGCAGCGCAGTGAAATTGCTTTTGACACAGTAAATCCAAACAACGATCCGACGTTTTTGAACATCGCTTTCAAAAGATGTTTGATTAAATTGGAAGAACCGTCCACAAACTCCATGTACCAAGATGGAATAATCTGGAATGAAAATCCTTTGTTTACAAACATTTCAGAAGGAAAATATAAACCATTAAGTAGTTCTCCATTGAACAATGCAGCAAGCGGAGCATACTTTTTACCGCTCGACATCGAAGGAAATCCTAGAGATATGAGCACTCCTGATATCGGAGCATACGAATTTTAAAAATGAATCAAACTCCACAAACGCCTTTGGCTGAAAGAATGCGTCCACAAAGTTTGGACAAATACATCGGTCAACAACATGTATTGAAAAAAGGTGCTTCTTTGCGAAGTGCGATGGATGCAGGAATGATTCCATCGATGATTTTGTGGGGACCTCCGGGAGTTGGAAAAACAACTTTGGCGTATCTGATTGCGAAAGAGTTAAAAAGAGAAATTCATACTTTATCCGCCATTTCATCGGGTGTAAAAGATGTTCGTGAAATCATTCAACGTGTTGAAAATGCTGGAATGTTTTCCCAAAAAGGAACTATTTTATTCATCGATGAAATTCACCGTTTCTCCAAAGCGCAACAAGATTCTTTACTCGGAGCTGTTGAAAAAGGAACTGTAACTTTGATTGGCGCAACCACTGAAAACCCTTCGTTTGAAGTCATTTCGGCTTTGCTTTCTCGCTGTCAGGTTTATACCTTACAATCGCATGGAAAAGAAGAACTTTTGGCTTTATTGGAACAAGCAATTGCGGAAGATGTTGAGCTGAAGAAGAAAAAAATCATTCTCAAGGAAACCAATGCTTTACTAGCAATATCTGGCGGTGACGCTCGGAAATTATTGAATGTTTTTGAAATTATTATTAGCATTCACTACCAAAAAGAAACCATTGAAATCACCAACGAACTCGTTTTAGGTTCTGCACAGCAAAGTTTGGCGATGTACGATAAAAACGGCGAACAACATTACGACATCATCTCCGCTTTCATCAAATCCATTCGTGGAAGCGATCCAAACGGCGCGCTTTACTGGTTAGCTAGAATGATTGAAGGCGGCGAAGATCCAAAGTTTATTGCGCGACGTTTGCTGATCTCAGCGAGTGAAGACATTGGTTTGGCGAATCCGAATGCTTTGCTGATGGCGAATAATACCTTTCAAGCGATTAGCACGATTGGTTGGCCAGAATCAAGAATTGTGTTGGCGCAATGCACCATTTATTTAGCAACTTCACCAAAAGGAAATGCGGCATATATGGCAATTAATCACGCGCAGCAGTTGGTCAAAGAAACAGGAGATTTACCGGTTCCTTTGCATTTGCGCAACGCTCCAACCAAACTGATGGATGAATTGGGTTATGGAGAAGGATATTTGTATTCGCACGATTATCCTGGTAACTTTGTGGAACAAGAATTCTTGCCTGATAAAATCAGAAACTCAAATTTCTTTAAAGCTGGAAGCAGTAAAAAGGAACAAGAAATTGATCAAATCATTCAACAATTGTGGAACAATAAATACAAATAATGCTTTCTAAATTCGCATATTCTTTTTTGGTTTATCCCATCTCGATGCTTCCATTGCGTGTGATATACTTGTTTACAGACTTTTTGTATTTACTTCTGATTTTAATTTTCCCGTATCGGAAGAACGTAATCGAGGGAAACATAAAAAGGTCCTTTCCTGAGAAATCAAATCAAGAAATTCGTAAAATTCGTTTGCGATTTTACCATCATTTAACCGATTTAATGGCTGAATCCATCAAAAATTTGAGTATTTCTGAAAAGGAATTGCGAAAACGTTTGACCGTTAAAAACCCAGAAGTGATGAGCGATTTATACGAAAAAAGACAAAGTGTTCTGCTGGTTTCTGGTCACTACGGAAATTGGGAATGGCTGATTACCGCTCAAAATTTTCTATTTTATCACAAAGCAGTTGGAATCGGAATGCCAATGTCTAATAAATTCTGGGATGCGAAAATCAACGCCAGAAGATCTCGTTTTGGAATGCGAATTTTACATTCTAAAAATGTTCGTCAAGGATTCGAAGAAATGAAAGACGATTGCATTGCCACCTTGGTACTTTCTGATCAATCTCCAGGCGATTCAACCAAAGCATACTGGACAACATTTTTAAATCAACCAACGGCAGTGCTTTACGGCTGCGAACAATTTGCGCATCAATACAATCAAGCGGTTGTTTTCTTCATCTTGCGAAAAGTAAAAAGAGGTCATTACGAAATGGAATTGACTGAGATTACGGACAATCCAAAAGAGATGGCTTGGGGAGAAATTACGGAAGCGCATACGCGATTATTGGAAAAAGAAATCATTGCCAAACCACCATATTGGTTGTGGTCGCACAAAAGATGGAAGCGAGATGTTCCGGCTGATTTGGAATCGCTAAGAAAAGAACAGAAGGCGAAGTTTGAAAGCAAATTTAGAAGCTGAAAATATTTTAAACCAGCTTATTAATTAAATTCAATTAATCCTTTTGTTTAACAAGATAGATTCAAGTCAAAAATGCAGTTTTATCATTAAACAATAAACTCTTAACTAAACATTTCGTTAAAACTCATCGTCTCCTTCAACCTTACTCCTTTCTCCGTATTCTGAAGTGTACAAAGTTCATTCACAGAATCGTGCTCCAAGAATAAAACATAATCTTTCTCAACCGCTGTTTTCAAAAACAATTCTTTTTCAGACATCGTAATCAAAGGTCTGGTGTCGTAACCCATCACGAATGGCAAGGGAATATGTCCAGTACTCGGAAGTAAATCGGCCATGAAAACCAATGTTTTCCCTTGGTAATTGATGTGCGGAATCATCATGCTTTCTGTATGTCCGTCCACAAAAAGAACGTCAAAATTTTGGAAAACATTTTTAGTAAAATCGCCTGTACGATTCACAAATTTCAATTGTCCACTTTCTTGAAGTGGTAAAATATTTTCAGATAAAAAAGAAGCTTTTTCTCTTGGATTAGGTTCAGTTGCCCATTTCCAATGATTTTCAGTACTCCAATACGTTGCATTTTTGAAAACTGGAAGAAAACCAGTTCTGTCTTTATTCCATTCAACCGCACCACCGCAGTGGTCAAAGTGTAAGTGTGTCAAAAAAACATCCGTTACTTCATTGGCAGAAAAGCCCAAACGATTTAAATTTCCAATCAAAGAATCATCGCCAGACATGTAATAATGGCTAAAAAACTTTTCAGATTGCTTGTCTCCCATTCCAGTATCAACTAAAATCAGGCGGTCGCCGTCTTCTATGAGAATACTTCGCATCGACCAATCACACATGTTGTTCGCATCTGCAGGGTTTGTTCTCGACCACAAAGATTTTGGAACCACGCCAAACATGGCACCGCCATCTAGTTTAAAATTTCCGGTATTTAAAGGATAAATCTTCATTCTTAGGTGTTTTTTACGAATATAGACAAAAAACAGAAATAAATTAAAAGTCATTCGGAAGATTGCCATTATCCAAACTAAAAATTCAACTGTCAATTCTAAAACTATTCGTAATTTTGCGCATTGAAAAAAATGCATTTTGTAATCGTCGATATTGAAACAACTGGTGGAAATCCAAAGGAGAGTAAAATCACCGAGATTGCCATGTACAAACACGATGGTTTTCAAATCATTGATCAATATGAATCGCTTGTAAATCCCTTGATTCCAATTCCTGAATTCATTGTTCGATTGACTGGAATTAGTGATAAAATGGTTAGCGACGCTCCTGAATTTCACGAAATCGCCAAAGAAATCATTCAATTTATGGAAGGTTGTAGTTTTGTGGCGCACAACGTGGCTTTTGACTATGGCGTGATTCGCAGTGAATACCGATCCTTGGGTTACGATTTCAGATATCCACACCTGTGTACTGTAAAAGCTTCCCGAACCATTCTTCCTGGTCACGAATCCTACAGTTTGGGGAAATTAACGAAAGATTTAGGTATCAAATTAATTGGTCGACATCGAGCTGGCGGTGATGCACATGCAACTGCTTTATTATTTGAGAAGTTGTTTCAAAAAAGCAAGGAAGAATTGTTTGCTTTTATTCAGCAAGATGTAAACCCTAAAAACTTACATCCTGATTTAGATTTATTTGCCTTGGATGAAATTCCAGGTAAAACGGGTATTTATCAGTTTTTCAATGATCAAAACGAACTCATTTACGTTGGAAGAAGTAAGAATATCAAGAAACGAATTGAACAACACCTTCAGAAATCAAAGAGCAAAGCCGACAATGAATTGATGCCTCAAATTTGTCGTATTGAACATGAATTAACAGGTTCTGAACTCATTGCTCAATTCAGAATTGGCGCTTTGTTAGAGAATAACGACCAATTAAAACAAGTACCAATTTCAAAGAAAAAAAGTGTTTACGGTTTATATTCTTACGAAGACTCCAACGGATATATGCACTTGTATTATGACAAATTAGCTGGAAAAACACAAGAAGCACACGTTCAATTTTCCACCAAAACAGAAGCAAATACGTATTTGGTTGAGGCTTGTGAAAAATATGAATTGTGTCAAAAATTATGTGGCATCTTCCCTTCTACTTCAAGTTGTTTTGCCTATCAAGTTCAGGAATGCAAAGGTGCTTGTGTTCAGGCAGAAGATGCAGAAAACTACAACCAACGCGTTCAACAATTTTTAGAAGAACTTCCTACCAATAATAATTCGTTCTATTTGATAGAAGACGGTAGAAATAGAAACGAAAAATGCATTATTTTGATTGAAAAAGGTTCATTTAGAGGATATGGTTACGTTCCCTATTACTTTATGAAACAAGCCAATCTCAATTGGAAAAACCACATTGATTATCAAGTGGAACACAATTACATGCAGGAGATTTTGCAACACTATTTCCGAACGCAAACCAAACTGAACATCGTTCAATACGTGAATTAAACAAGCTTGGTTTCATCCAAAAAACAATAAAATTTCGTTAATTATAGTTCTGTTATTGCCTGAATTGTTATCTTCATCAATCGATATTCTAATAACAATTTTATGCGTAACTTGAAATCAAAAAAAACCACATTCAAAATACATTCTTCTCTCTTCTTTTTAACCTTTCTACTGGGAACTTTCAGCGTTAGCGGACAAATCAACGAGCAATCAGTTCGATCAAACTCTTTAAAATTCGAAGAAATTCTAACCTACGTCAACCGCATGTATGTGGACGATGCAGATGCAGAATCATTGACAGATCATGCCATTGTGAGTATGTTGGAAAAATTAGATCCACACACCACATACATATCTAAAGCCGATGTAAAAGATGCCAATCAACGCATTGATGGAAATTTTGTCGGTGTTGGTGTCCGTTTTCAAATCTTAAAAGACACCTTAATTGTTGTTGAAGCAATTCCTGGTGGTCCATCTGAGAAATTGGGAATTCAAGCAGGTGACAAGATTATCAAAATCGAAAACATTTTAGTTGCTGGTGTTGGCTTGAAAAATTCCGATGTCAGATCTAAACTACTCGGAGATTTAGGTACCAAAGTAAAAGTTGAAATTCAAAGAAGAAATTCTAAAAAACTATTGAGTTTCACCATTACAAGAGATAAAATTCCGTTAAACTCTGTTGATTGCGCTTACATGGTAACGCCAAAAACAGGCTATATCAAGTTAAACAGCTTTTCCAGACCAACAATGGATGAAATTCAAGCCGCGATGTTTACTTTGAAATCAAAAGGAATGGAAAATTTGATTTTAGATTTACAAAATAACGGCGGTGGACTTTTATACACGGCTCGAGATTTGGCGGATGAATTTTTATCACCTGGAAAATTGGTTGTGTACTCAGAAGGAAAACACCAACCTCGTACCGAATTGAGAACTGAAAAAACTGGTTCTTGGGAAAAAGGAAGATTGGTGGTCTTGATCAATGAAAATTCAGCTTCAGCAAGTGAAATTGTTTCAGGAGCTGTGCAAGATTGGGATAGAGGATTGGTTATCGGAAGAAGAACATTTGGAAAAGGGTTGGTTCAAAGACCAATTCCACTGAGTGATGGTTCGGAATTGCGATTGACCGTTGCCCGATATTACACGCCAACTGGAAGGTGGATTCAAAAACCATATTCTGATATAGAAGCCTACAAAAACGACTACATGGACCGTTATTTACACGGAGAATTTTACAACCAAGATAGCATCAAAAAATTTCCGGATTCTTTGAAATACCAAACGAAAATTCAAAAAAGAACCGTTTACGGTGGTGGTGGAATTATGCCTGATATTTTTGTTCCGATGGATACATCTGGTGTTTCTGATTATTTTAAAGATTTGGTTCGTGGCGGACATTTTAACCCATTTGTTTTAACTTATGTAGAGAAAAACAGAGCTAATCTTAAAAAGATCTATCCGAATTTAGAACAGTACATCGCTAATTTTGATACGGACAAAAAATTCATGGATGAATTCTTTAAATACGTAAAAGCCGAACAACCAGATTTGGAATTCAAAGAAGCAGAATATCTAGAAAGTGAAAAACTAATCAAAATCAGATTGAAAGCGATGCTTGCACAGGATTTATGGGGAATACCTGCTTTTTACGAAGTCTATAACGAAACGGACGACATTCTCAAAAAAGCAATTGAAGTCATTGAATCAGATCAATATTTGAAACAAGGACTTGCTAAATAAAAATATATTGTTCAAATTCGTAAAAAAAATTAATTCTCAATAGTATGAAATCAATATCAATTCTTGTAATCACCTCATTCATTCTTTTTTCATGCAACAATAGTTCTGAAAATAAGACAACTCGTAACAGCAATGGAGGTTCATTAATCGCAGCAGAAAGTATGTCTGATGAAGAATTAGCTAAAAACTTGAAAGAATTTGAAAACGAAGAAAAACTTCGCATTCAAAAAGAAAAAGCTACGATGTCGAGTATGAAGATCGATAAAGAAATGCACGATTTTGGAAACGTTCGTCCTGAATCCGATAATACGTGTAGATTCAAAGTTACCAATACCGGAAAGCAACCCTTGATTATTAAAAATGTCGAAGCGAGTTGCGGTTGTACAACTCCGCACAAACCAGAAGGTCCAATCGCACCAGGAGAATCTGATTTCATCGAAGTAGGTTTCCATCCAAGCGCCACACAATTAAATGAAATTATCAAAACCGTTACAATTACCGCAAACATTCCGGAAGGTTCGCAAGTGGTTAAGGTTAGGGCGTTTGTTCAGTAGATGGAAAATTACAGATTATCAGATTGCAGATTTTTTATTGTAGAGGCGCAATGCATTGCGCCTCTACAATACGAAAAAAATGACAATCGGAAAGTAATTTTTCTAACGTCTCGTTAACCAACCTTTTCGAAAGAAATACCAAAGCAACAAGACTGAAATTAGGATCATTACTCCCCAAGTGATGAAATAACCATTTTTGGTTTCTAATTCGGGCATGTTGACGAAGTTCATTCCGTAAACTCCAACAATGAACGTCAACGGAATAAAGATGGTACTTACAATCGTCAAAACCTTCATAATCTGATTCATTTTTTGACCTTGAACGGCGTAATACAGGTTGTTCATACCTTCCATGATCTGTTTGTTGGCATCGATTTCCTCCAAGATTGTTAGACAATTGTCGTTGAGTTTCGAGAAATAAGAACGTGATTCTTTTTTGAGAAAAGGAGTTTGAATTCGCATCAATTGAGAGGTAACTTCTTTCAGTGGAAAAACAATTTTACGCAACTCAATCAAACGTCTTTTTTCATGTTCGATTTTTTTCAAGGTATCTGCTTCCAAGCGTTTTACCAAAATTCGCTCTAATCGCTCGATGGAAGAAACAATGTCTTCCAACACTTCAAAGTAATTATCTGTAATCGCTTCCAGCATTCTAAACAATAGAAAATCCGTTCCAGCGGTTCTAATTTTCCCCTTTTTCATTTCAATTCGTTCTCGAACTTCGGGAAAGTGATCTGAACTTTTTTCCTGAAAAGAAATTAAATATTTAGTGCTCAAAATAAAGGAAATGTTCTCCTCTTCTAGCCTTGCAGAATTGGTCATCGGCAAAGCAGATTTTATCTTGATGTATAAATAGTTATCGTATTCCTCCAAACGAGCGCGCTTGTAATTGGTATAAATGTCTTCATAGGTTGTTCTATCAATCGCTAAACTGTTGCACAACAATTCTATTTCATCTGGAAAATCTAAAGAGTGGTAATTCAACCAATGATTTTTATCATCCAACAATTCTGTAGATGCAAAATTCTTTGCAAAGTACGCAGGCGTGTTTTTAGTTAGTAAAAACGAATCCACGTCATATTCATACAGTTGACAAATCAATGGGGATTCTATGTTTTTATTCATATTGCTGGATTGTTAAGCGGATAAATTTTCAGTTTTAAAGGTAGTTAAATATTTTAATTCAGAATGGGATGACCGATTAATAAAGCGCATTTCAAATCAATCTCAAACTGAAATGAAAGGGATGTCAGTATTCTCCAAGTTTATGTTTTCATTTATTGGTACATTTGCTAAAATTCAAAAGACCATGAAAAAACTACTTCTTCTTTTATTACTTGGCATCTCAACTGTCAGCTGTAAAACCTCTTTTCGGATTTCGGTGCAAGAGCCTGCAGTGATCAAACTTCCGCAAGAAGCAAAGAAATTTGGCATTGTAAACGCAGTGAACAAAGAAAATAGTCCTGAACAAAAAGTTGCCGGTTTGATTTTAGGAACGGCGCAGATCAATGGGAACATCGAAGCTGCTGAACGTGCAATTGAAGGAACTTTGCGCGCACTTGAAAAATCCAATTCGATCGCAGGAAAAAGAATCGCAAATTTGAAAAACTTCTACCTTTCGGATGGCTCTGTAAACTGGAATTTATTGGATTCTATTGCAGAAATTGAAGGTTTAGATGGTTTCATTGAACTGTCAAAAATGGAAACCATTAGTCCGATTGGTGGAACGGTTTTAGCAAATGTTACGGGTCAAACCAATACCTATTTAGATGGTTCGATGTATGTTAACACCTTCATTATCAAATACAGATTGACGATCGATCAATACAAAGTATTTTACAGTTATGTGATTCCCTTGAGTGGTTCTGCTTCAATCATTCAAATTTTCAACGACTCGCAACGCAAAACGGAATACTTCAAAGCATTGGGCTATCAATTGGGTTTTCAAGCAGGTTCATTCATGTATCCAAATTGGATTTGGGTCAATAGAGAATTTTACACCAAAGGAAGCAAAGTCCTAAAACGCGCCAAACCAATGATTTTGAAAGGAAATTGGGAACTTGCAGAAGAACAATTGTTATATGAACTGAATGCAAAAAAAGAAAAAGTAAGAGGTCGCGTTTTATATAATTTGGCTTTGGTAAAAGAAGGTCAAGGAAATATCGATGAAGCGATACAATACGCTAAAAAAGCAGCGCTTGAATGTGGTGATAAAATGGCGAATGGATATTTGCGAACTTTGAAGAATCGGAAGGATAAAATTAAATTGATTAAATAGTGGAACTTTTTCAACTTAAAAACTCAATCTTGATTTCGGAATTGTAAAATGACAATGCTTTCTTTTCAACTTTATTAATCAGACGAACTTTAAATTGATTCTTCTCCTTTTCCCTCGTATTCTCCTATACCAGGTAATAATCATTTTGTATTTTTAGGACTACTCAATAGATGAAGTTTGTATTTTTTTTGAAGTTGTTTTATATCATGAAAAACAATTGTATATTTGAGCAATTTAACAACCATTAAATAATTTCACTATTCATCATTTTTAAATTTATAATTAAAAAAAGAGAAAGATTAAACTATAACCACTTTAATAAATCTCATTTTAAAAATATTTAATCAAAAATTACTTTTTTAAAAATGACTTCACTATTCAGATATGCATAATAATTACATTAAAAACACAATCCTTAACAGACCAACTACGTTTACAAATGGTGAGCAGGCTTCTACTTACACAGCAAATAAAATAGCCGAACTGATTCGTCAAAAACAAAAAGAAGGTAAACCTGCAGTTTTAGGTTTAGCTACTGGAAATACGCCCAAATTGGTTTACAAAGAACTCATTCGTTTACATCGAGAGGAAGACTTGAGTTTTCACAATGTGGTTAGCTTTAACCTCGATGAATATTATCCAATTGGAACAGATCATCACCTAAGTTATACGTACTTCATGGCTGAGCAATTGTTCAACCATGTGGATATTAAAAAACAGAATGTTCACGTACCTCATTCCGATTTTTCTCAAGATCGTATCGCGCAGTTCTGCATCGAATACGAACAGAAAATAGCTTGTTTTGGAGGATTAGACATCCAATTATTAGGAATTGGAAGAAATGGTCACATCGGTTTTAACGAGCCTGGTTCTGACTTTGATTCAAAAACACGTTTGGTAAATCTTCATCCGCTTACAAGAGAAGATGCTGCGCCAGAATTCGGCGAACTCCATGACGTTCCACATCAAGCAATAAGCATCGGTATTCATACAATTATGCAAGCTAAAAACATTTTACTTCTTGCTTTGGGAGAAAGAAAGTCTGAAATTATGAGCAAAGCACTCCACGGTGAGATTACGAATCAGGTTCCAGCTTCCATTCTTCAAACCATGCCACATGTTGAATATGTGCTAGATAATGAAGCTGCAAGATTAATTTAATTGTTCTTGATTTGACATCGTAGTGAAATAATCTATTTTTCATCAAAAATAGTAATCATTTTAAAAACTGTTTTTTCTCTGGAAAAACAGTTTTTTCGAGATTCTTTGCATTGGGATTTTTTTCATGAGATAAAACAGGGATGGTATACTTCTCTCCTATTATTCAATGTAAGAAGTATCATCTAAATATGAAATTTGAACATCCAGAATTTCTTTTGAAAATCTAAAAATCAATAATGTTTTCGGCACTGTAAAATCACAATACAATCTTCTTCAACCTTGTAAACCAAGCGATCTTCCAAATTGATTCGTTGCGACCACCAACCTGAAAGAGAATGTCTCAATGCTTCTGAATTACCGATTCCCGTAAAAGGTATACGTTGAATTTCTTTCAATAAATGATTGATTTTCGCCACTGTTCTCTTGTCATTTTTGCTGCGAATACAAGTAATCTTCCCAAGCAGCAGTCAGCCATACTAGTTTCATGAAAGAAGTTCTTTTTCTTCTCCGCCTCCTTTTTCGTATTCTTCGATACCTTGTAATAAACGTTCTGCGTTTTTAGGACTACTCAATAAATGAAGCATTTCATATAGATAATAGAAGCGATCTCAGATATTAGAAGAAATAATCCATCTTCCACCCATTTTTCCCGCCGCTCTTCACTCCTATTTCTCGATTAAATAATTATCTTTGAAACATGAAATTTGAGCATCCGGGATTTCTTTTCGCATTTCTATTGTTGGCTATTCCAATACTCATTCATCTTTTCAATTTTCGACGGTATAAAACACTGTATTTCTCCTCTTTGCAATTTTTAAAGCAAGTTGATCAAGAAACGAAATCAGTTCAAAAACTCAAACATTTACTGGTTTTAATCACGCGAATCTTAGCTTTTTCGGCTTTGATCATTGCGTTTGCTCAACCTTATATTCCGGTTGATAAAACTTCAAAAGCGGGTGAAATTCCAGTTTTGGCAATTTATTTAGACAATTCTTTCTCGATGACGATGAAAGGAACTGAAGGAGAATTGATTTCAGAAGCACGCGAACAAGCTCGAAAATTGATTAATCAAGCCAGTGAAGGAACGCGTATTTTATTGGTTACCAATGAAATGAATAGTCTGGAACAACGCTTGGCTTCGAAAGCAGATGCAATTGACCGTTTGGATCAAATTAAAGTTTCATCGATGGTTCGAAATACAGGTGAAGTTTTAAATTGGATGCGTGATGAATTGGAAAAAGAATCTGCCAATCAACAGAAAATTGGAACCAAGCAATTTGTAATCTTATCTGATTTTCAGAAAAACTCTTCTGATTTGGCAAAACTTAAAAGCGATTCAGCCAATTACTATTACCCAATTCAATTTGTTCCACAAGTTTTCTCGAACATTTACATCGATAGTATTTGGTTCAACGACCCCAATTTTAAAGTGGATGTGAACAATGAATTAAACATTCGCGTTAAAAATGTCGGAAATCAAGATTTGGCGAGCGTGGAGTTGCAAGTTGAAATCAACGACACCAAACGTTCTGCATTCGTCGAAGTGGAAGCAAATCAAGAAACGGTGGTGGCGATTAATTACTCGGACTTAAAACCAGGAATTAAGAAAGGCGTAGCAAGAATAAACGACAAACAATTGTACTTTGATGATGATTATTTCTTCAGTTACGAAGTCAAGAAAAATGCTTCTATTCTGATTATCAACGGAGAAAATGCAGTTCCAAACATCAATCAAGTCTATCGCTTGGATTCGTATTATCAAGTTACAGAAGTGAATGAAAATTCCATTACGCAAGATGTACTTCAAGGCAAAAACCTCGTTGTAATCAATGGAATGAACGATATTTCTACTGGATTTTCATCCACCATTTTTGATTTTGTAAAACAAGGTGGCGCTTTGGCTTTATTTCCGGGAGAGAAAATTAATGCAAGTTCTTGGAATCAATTGTTGATTCAACTGAATATGCCAACCTTGGGCGCTGTTCAATCCGAAGGTGTGAAAATTAAATCCATTCAACACCAAGATGCTTTCTTTAAAGGAGTATTTGAAAAGAAGCCTGACAACCTGAATTTGCCACTTCAAAATAAAATTTACAGAACCAATAATCATTCGAAAAGCAATGCACTCAATTTGATCCAATTGCAAAATGGTTCGCCCTTGTTAGTTCGTTCAAATTCCAATTACACGGTTTTCCTTTTTGGAAGTTCCCTGGCTCCTTCTTTTGGGAATTTAACCAGCAACGCTTTGTTTTCAACGATTGTATTGAGAATGGCTGAAATGAGTCAAACCCGTTTGCCTCTTTCACTAACCATTGGTTCGGATAGCAAGTTCCCGATTTTCAAGATGCCGAAAACGGAATCACCGATTCACATTAAGAATGCCGAAATTGATTTCATTCCTTCGATGGAAAAACTAAATCAAATTAATTATATTTCCATTGCAGGACCAGCGTCCAACATTTTGCAAGCTGGAATGTATGAGCTTGTAAGTGAAAAGTCTTTGGGAACTATTGCATTGAATTACAACAGACAAGAATCCGATATTCGCACGTTCAAAATCAATGAAGTAAAAGATTTGTTTACAGAACGAGAAATTCTGAACGTTAAAACAACCAGCATTTCCCAAGGACAAAGTTTAAGCATGACAGATTTAGATAAACCGATTGAATATTGGAGAATCTTTTTGATTTTAGCAATTGCATTTTTGATAGCTGAAATGGCCATCATCCGGTTCGTCAAATAGAGATAATAGTAAAGATACAGTTATGAACATTTTAATTAAAGCAGCGAAAATAGCAGATTCAGAATCCATTCACTTTGGAAAAACAATGGATGTTTTGATTGAAGATGGCATCATCACAAAAATCGAATCGTCTTTGGAAGATTCAGATGCAAAAGTTATTGAAGGCGAAGATTTACACCTTTCTCAAGGCTGGGTAGATTTGAAAGCACAGTTTTGTGATCCAGGAGAAGAAGACAAAGAAACCGTAGAATCGGGACTTCGTGCCGCTGCTTTTGGCGGATTTACGCACGTTGCATCGCTTCCTTCTACTTCTCCCGTAATAGATGGTAAAACGCAGATTCAGTACTTGCTGAAACGCGCAGAACACGAAGTGTGTGCTTTGCATCCGATGGGAACGATTACGGAGAAAATGCGAGGAGAGAATTTGTCAGAAATGTACGACATGTCCCTTTCTGGAACGTTTTGCTTTACTGATGATTTGGTTCCTGTCAACTCTGGAATTATGTATCGCGCTTTATTGTATTCTAAAAACTTCGGTGGAAAAATCGTTGCTTTTTCACGCGATGCTTCCTTGGCAAATCACGGTCAGGTAAACGAAGGCGAAGCTTCCACCAAAACCGGTTTGAAAGCAGATCCATCTGTTGCTGAAATCATTCAATTGGAGCGCAACATTCGCTTGGCGGAATATACTGGAGGAAATTTACACCTAACGGGAATTTCTTGCGCAGAATCTGTGGAATTGGTTCGACAAGCTAAGAAGAAAGGCCTAAATATTACCGCTGATGTGCATGCAGAACATTTGCTATTCAACGAAACCAATTTATTAGAGTTTGATGTCAACTATAAGTTGATGCCTGTTTTGAGAAGAGAATCTGACCGCGAAGCTTTGTGGAAAGGAGTAAAAGACGGAACCATCGATCACATCGTTTCAGACCATAGACCATTTGACACTGAAGAAAAAGACGTAGAATTTGATCACGCATCTTTTGGAAATATTACACTTCAAAGCTTGTTCGGTTCACTCCAAAGTGCCAAAGAATTTGACTTGCAATTGATCATCGATGTGTTGTCAATCAAAAATAGAACTTTCTTAAATTTAGACGCTCGTAAAATTGAAGTTGGTACGAAAGCAGATTTAACAATTTTCTCTCCAACTCGCAAGTGGACTTTCGAAGCTTCTGCTGTTTTATCTTCTACACGCAATTCCCCGTTCATCGGGCAAACTTTGGTTGGAATGGCGACAGGAATTATTCGCAACGGCAAATTGGCGTTGAAAGAATAAGCCCTTTTTACTGCAATCTGAAAATTATTTTACTTTAAATAAGATCAAAATGTCTTGTGAATTCGTAAAATAAGCTAATTTAGTGACCATATTTAAAACAACTTTATGTCTAAGAAGACTTACTTTTTAAAACAATTTTGGTCAGAGAAAAAAATGGTCGGCTCTATGATTCCGAGTTCGAGATATTTAGCCAAAAAAATGTTGCAAAATGTAGACTTTCAAAAGGCTCGTGTCATCGTTGAACTTGGTCCAGGAACAGGAGTTTTTACGCGTAAAATCTTGGAGCAAATGCACGAAGATGCAAAATTACTTGTTTTTGAATTGAACGATCAATTTTATGAACGACTACAAGATGAAATTCAAGATGACCGATTGATTTTAATTCACAACAGTGCAGAATTCATTCAGAAATTCTTAAATGATGCTGGATTCTTAGATGCAGATTATGTGATTTCTTCTTTACCTTTGAGTAATTTTCCTAAGAATTTAAGAGAATCTATTTTGAAATCGGCACATCATTGCTTGAAAAATGATGGTAAATTTATTCAATTTCAGTATTCCTTGAATTGTAAGAAGATTTTGGAAACTCAGTTTAATGAAACCGATATCATGTTTACACCACTGAACTTTCCTCCTGCGTTTATCTATACGTGTTCGAAGTAGCAGCAATTAATCCGCTTCCACTCCAACATATTCTTGAATCAAATCCACTTCCCGATTGTAATCGTTTTGTAGATCTTCGTCCAATTCACCGATTACCTTTTGAATTCTTGCAAATTGTCGTTTCAATAAATTAATCATCACCGTATACCGATGAAAATTCACTTTCACTTCGATCATTTTCAGACAGAAGTAAATCAACAATTCAATTTCGGTTTGTTTGATTCCTGAATACTTGATGTTCTTTTTCAAGATTCGAGCGATTTTCTGCAATTGTTTTTTAAGTAAATGTGGATGATAAACGCGAAGTTCTGCAAATTGTTCATCCAATTCAACTTTGATTTTTTCGATGTAATTCGATTCAAAATCTGCCTCAAACAACAAGTAATTGAGTAACTCTTTATTTTCCTTGCTGTATTTTGCCAACGTTGTCAATACCTCAATCAGTTCGTCTTGGCGAAGATGAGACATTTCTTTTTTGATGACACTCAGAGATGGAATTTTCATACGTCCAAAGATACGAATTACTCTTGTTTCTTGGGAACTTGAACAAATCCAAGAGATTGCAAATCACTCAATACAAATTCGTAGTCAATTGGATCATTTATTCCATAAACCGTCAGTTGAATCTGGTCGTTCATCACTTTCACTTCTCTCAAATAACCAAAACGAAGTAACCAATCACCAATGTTTCCTGGCAAACTTTTTTGCTGATAGGTAACCGTCAAAACCAATTCCTCTGAAACTTCTTGTCTGCTTTTCTTGCGAATCAACAAGGTATCCATTTCATTTCTAAACCCATAAATAGATGGCATATCCGGAGCATTGTAGATAATTGATTTCACTCTTTTATCTTGTGCGTCGTAATAAAATTCACCTTTTTGATTGTATCTTTTGATTTCATCCAAGGGAAATGTCTCAAATTGTTTTTTAGAAACCAATTGAACTTTCGCATTTGAATTTTCTAAATTATCCTTTACTTTTTCAATTTTAATTTCCTCTTCTTCCATTTTTTGCTGCTCAACGACTAGCAATTGTTCTTCGGTCAGCACTTTATTTTCAACCACTTTTACCGGCTCTAAAATAGATTGGTCTTTCACTTTCAATAATTCCAATGCCTCTTGAATAGAAATTCGATTTCCTTGGTAGTAAGCCGTCACAAAAGCATCAGCTATTCCCAAAACAATAGCTTCTTCTTTCTTCGGTTTCGTTTCTGCAATGGTATGGAAAATACCTGTAGAATAACGTACTTGTCCGTTTTCCAAACGTTGTGTAATCAGTGGTTCGATGTCGAATAACTGGCTAGCAGGAACTGGTTTATTAAATACACCTACTTGAACGGTAAAGAACAATCCTAAACGAGTTTCAACCGCATCTGCAACTGCTGCTCCAGGTGCTTTGTTGTATGCTGCTAAGCTTTCTTTTGCTGCATTTGGAATGGCTTGAACAGCATTTGTATTTGCCATTTCAACATCTGTATTTGTTCGAACAGTTTGATTTGCCAAAGGAGATTCTTCAGTTTCAATCACTTCGATTTCCAGTTGATCCAATCCTTTTGGCAAGCACAATCCTGCTTCTTCTAAACGTCTTGCCTCAGCAATTGAAATACGTTCTCCATCGCAGTATGCAACAGGAAAAGCGTCTGCATAACCAATTTTCTTAATCTTATCTAAAGCGGTTTGTAAAACATCTCTTTTGAAGAAATAACCAACCATGTATCGGGTAATTCCATTGTTCAATTTCTCACCTGAAACGGGTGTAAACTCGGTAAATAAGTTTTCGTTAATCGGTTTTGAGAACGCTCCAACTTGAACACGGTAAAGTAATCCTGAAGTTTTTGCTTCATCTAAAACAATGACTTGTCGAGCAGCTTGTTCTTGCTGTGGAATGATTTTAAATTCTTTGAACGGAATTGTTTTAGGTTTGATCTCGGTGATCGAAGCAACACCACGAACCAATAAGTTTTGAATTAATTCCGTATTTTCAGCTTGATTTAAATTTTGATTAAACGTTTCTTGTAATCCATTTCTTTTTTGCTCAATTGCAGGAATAGATTCATTCAAGGCAATCACTTCAGCCAATTTTTGTTCTACAAAAGCAAGCGGTAATCTTTGTTCTGAAACTTGACTTTTGTTGATTACCGTTTCAATTTCTTTTCGTTTCGCTTCTACCTGTGCTTGAACTTTTTTGATTTCAGAATTCACTTCTACAATTTCTTTATAGCTCGCTTGAATCTGTTTGTAGTCTTGACTTCTAGCAACATTGTTTTCTGTTTCTAAGGTGATCGGTTGCTTCAAAGCAATCGCGGCATTAACAAGTTCTGGCATCTTTGTTTTACGAACAGCTAGTTCTTTTTCTACTTCGATCAAAGCAGATTTTGTGACAGCTAATAATTCTTGTTTTTCATTTAATTCAAGAATCAATGGCTTTGCTTTTCGTTTGTTCAATTTAGCAATGTCCTTTTCTAGTTCTTCCGTAACGGACGTTAATTCACCAATTTCAACATAGAAACGACGTTGTTTGTTTTCCAATTTCGAAACGGTTTCCAGTTCACTCACTTTTAAATTAGCACTATTTTTAGAAGATTGAGTTACTTCAGCATACGACTGATCGCGCTCCAATTCTGCCAATTGCTCTTTAACAACTAATTGTTCTTGATACAACTTGGTCAACATTTTTGATTTCAACTCATTGTCCTTGATTTTAGCAATATCAGTTGCTTCCTGCGTTAATTTATTGTTTTTAGTTTCGATGCTTTTCAATAAAAGCTCATTCGCAAATCCTGGGCTGAGTTTTAAAACGGCTGCAGTTTGCTGATTTTCTCTATTTAATTGTTGAACCGTTTTTACCGATTTTATTTCCTGAATCTCCACTTTTGGATTTAATGTAACCAAGTTTTCAGTTGAAATGTTTGTTTCCTTTTCTTCCGCTTGCGCTTCAGATTTATCAATTGTTTGTTCCGATCCTTGAACTTCCGCATTGGCAACTTCTTTCAATGAATTCATTTTATTCGCAACTGATTTCAGTTTTCCATCCACCATTTTCAATTCCTCCAATGTCCAATTGATGTCGCTCTGAGTCGCTGGACTTGCATTGATTTGCTCTTGATTTCTTAATTCTATCAAACGATTGTCCAATGCTTCTTGGTAATCATTCAACTCATTTTGTTGCTGTGTTAAAAGCGTTTCTGAATTAAATTCACTGGTTAATAAATTAGCATTACCCGCTAAAACTCGTTTACGGAAAGCATCTTTTTGTGCTGTATTCTCAGTTGGAACTGTTGCAGGAGTTTTTGTTTCTGCTTGGTTTACAGTTTGATTTGCAGTTTCAGTTTCAACTTTGGTTTTAATTTCAGGTCTTGCCTTTTCTTCTGGCACTACTTTCACTTCAGGAGCTGTTTTAACTTCTGTTTTATTCACCTCTTGTTTTTGAGTTTCAGGTTTTTGAGTTTCAACTTGCGCGATTTCGTTCGACGCTGCTTCTACAAGCTCATTTTCGTGCAATTCGATTAATTGACTAGAAACTGATGCTAATTTTTCTTCAACTGCTTCCAATTCATCCAAGGTCCAATCCAAGTCTTTTTGGGTTTGTGGCGTTGAATTCTTTTTATCTTTCACTCTCACTTCCACCAACCTGCTTTCTAATGCGTCGAGGTAATCAGTTAATTTATCTTGTTGCTCCGTTAATTGTGTTTCTGAAGATAAATCAAGCGTCAATAAGTTCGCATTTTCTGCCAAGACTCTCGTTCTAAAAGCATTTTCTGAAGAAACATTTTCAACTGGAGCTTTTGTTTTTTCTATTTCTTCAACCGGTTTATTTTCAGCTAAAGGCTCAACAACATTGGCGCTCACTTCAGCTTGAAGCTTAGCTTCTGCAGCTACTTCAAGTTCTGGTTTTACCTCAGTTTTCACAACTTCCTGTTTGATAATTTCGCTGGCTGGAACTTCTGTGTTGGCAACATCCGCAATGGCAATTAATTTCTTAGAAACAGAACCTAATTTAGCTTCGACTGTCTGCAATTCAGCCAACGTCCATTTCAAATCTGCTTGAAGAGCTGGTGTAGAACTTGTATTTTCTTCCACGCGCAAATCAACCAACCTACTTTCCAATGCATCCAAATAGTTAATCAATTCGTTTTGTTGCTTTGTCAATTGTGTTTCAGAGGAAAAATCACTGGTCAGAAGATTGACATTTCCAGCTAACACTTCCGTTCGGAACGCATCTTTTTGGGCAATCGCTTTTATTGGCTCTTTTGTTTTTTCTACTTTTTCTACTGGTTTGATTTCGGCTTTTGGCTCACCTACATTGGTTTTCACTTCAGCTTGAAGATTTGCTTGCTGAGCAGCTTCCAGATCTGGTTTTAACTCGGTTTTAGTATCATCTTGCTTGTTACTTTCTGGTTCTTGAACTTCTGTGTTCGCAACATCGTCGAAGGCATTTAATTTCGCAGAGACAGAAGTTAACTTCGCTTCAACCTTGTCTAATTCATCCAATGTCCAATTCAAATCCGCTTGAAGTGCTGGCGAAGCATTCGTCTTCTCTTCAACTCTCAAATCGCTTAATCGATCTTCCAAGGCTTCTAAATAGTCCGTTAATCCTTTTTGTTGTTCTGATAACTGTACTTCGGAGTTCAATTCACTGGTCAATAAATTGGTTTTCCCACCTAGTTTTTCTGTTCGAAATGCATTTAAGTCCGCAGTCTTTTCACTTGGAACGGAATTGTTTGCAATTGCATTTTTAGCTTGATTTACGGAATCGGATTCAACATTTATTGCTGTTTTCACAGGGGTTTTATCAGCAAGTGACGCTTGATTTTGAACTGTTTGGTTCTTTTGATCTTCTTTATTGGCAAGTGCATTCAGAGCAATCAATTGCTTAGAAACCGATGTCAATTTTTCTTCAACCGTTTCCAATTCATCCATTGTCCAATTCAATTCTTTTTGAAGTTCTGGCGTTGAATTTATTTTTTCTTGCTCGCTTAACTCGACCAATCTACTTTCCAAAGCATCTTGGTAATTCTTTAATTCTTTTTGTTGTTCCGTAATTTGGATTTCTGAGCTCAATTGACTGGTTAGTAAACTTGCTTTTTCAGCTAAGATTCGAGATCTAAATTCTCCAATTGGAGCTGCACTTTTACTTGATGCTGGTGTTTGAGTACTTGCTGGTGTGTTTTCTGCTGCAGCCATTTCTTTTGGTTCAACAGTTTTCACTTGCTTTTCTTCAACCTTGGTCGCTTCAACCTTGTTCGCTTCCGCTTTTGCAACATCTTTTAAAGAAATTAATTTATTAGAAACAGACGCTAGTTTCTTTTCTACCAAGTCCAGTTCAGAAACGGTCCAATCGATGTCATTTGAAATTCCTGGAGGCGGATTGGTTCGATCTTGTGTTCTCAAGTCTTCCAGTCTCGTTTCAAGTGCTTTCAAATATTCATTCAATACATTTTGTTGTTTATTTAATTCGGTATCTGAATTAAAATCACTTTTCAATAAGCCCACATTGGTCGCCAAAACACGGTTCCTAAATGCATCTTTTTGAGCATTGTTTTCTACACCTTGAGAAGCAGCATTCGCCAACTCATTTTCAGCTTGCGTTTCTAATGATTTTACACGCTTTTCAGAAGTTTCAATCAACTTGTTGATGACTTGATTTTCTGCTTGTAAAGAAATACCGTTCGTCTGATTGCTGGCAGCTGTATTCGTCGCAATTTGTTTTTTCAAAAGCGTTTGAACTTGATTTTCACGATCAATCAGGTCATTCACTTTCGTTTTACTGCTTGCATTTTCAATCGCTTGAATGTCTTTTACATAATTTGCGTCCACTTTAGAAAGCAAGTTTTCAGGATTCATTTGCTTTGCTTCTGCATTCACTAAAAGCACTGTTTGCTCTGCAAGCCGTTTTTCGCTTTCAACTTTCTCCTTTTTCAAAGTTGCCACCTGTTCTTTCGCTTTTTCATCGGCAGGATTTGTACTCAGAACCTTATTCGTTTCAGCTAAACTGGCATCTAATTTTGTCTGCAATTCAATTTCAGCTTTCAAGATGGCTTCTCCTTTTTGTTTTGGAGTCAATGCGCTGTTAGCTTGAATTTTAGCAAGTTCCGTTTGATGTGTCAAACCAAAGTTTTCTGGTGCTTTCGTTTTCTCCTCGGCAGGGATTTGATTAGACTCTTGAACCGGTTTTTCCGTTTTTGATTCTGAATTAGTTGTTCTTTCAGTTTGTGGAGAACTCGCAGCCAATTCAGGATTCGATTTCACTTCCGTTTTCTGATTTTGCGTTTCCGAATTCGTTGCAATGTTTTTAGAACCAATTTGTTGGTTGACATACGTTTTCAAGGTATTTAACTCCGCAACATTTTGGTTTTTTACTTGATGTTCAACGTTTGCAAGCGACTGACGCGTTTTTGGCTTTTCTTGTTCACTTACCAATCTGTTGAGTGAAACTTGCAAAAATTTCGTGTTCAACTCCACTTGTTTCTGTCTTTCTTTCTCTTGATTCTTCTTAATTTCATTTTGAATCAATTCCAATTCGTTCTTTTTCGAATCAATTTCAGTTTGAATGTCTGTTGCCTTTGTTCCTTTCGCTGTTGCTTTATTATCCGCTAATATTTTGAGTTCTTTGTCCAACACATTCACATTCGTCTGATACATTTTGATCATCTCTTTGTCTTTCTGTTGTGCTGCTTCCAATTTGGCAATATCAGCTTGCAAGTTCTCTTTGTTGCTCTTTTTACTTTGCTCTTGCAACGCACGAATCAAGGCAGCATTGTGCGCAATCTCCTGGTAAGCAAGATCATCGCCTTCTTCTTGTGCATTTTGTAGTTTTTGTTGCAGTTCAGTCAAATCCGTACTGGAAAGTTTCAACGCATCCAAGGTTTTTTGAAGTGAATTTGCATAGTTCAACAATTCTTTGTTGGTCGTATCCAATTCACTAATCTTATTTACTTTGGCTGCCGCTTGTTTTAAAACAACTACTTTTTCTGCTTCCGGTAAATTACTTTCTGTTTTCTCAACGTCCTTCTTTAATTCTTGCTGAATTAGATCAATTTGCTTGGCATTATTGGCAATCAGATGAAGTGACTTTTGCTGCAGTGCTTCCGCATTTGCCTTTTCATACTTGTAATTTGCGATCAAATCCTGTGTATTGTTAACAGCTTCCTCGGCGGACATTTTATTCATCCCCAAATCAACCAAAGCATTTTCAACTTCCGCAGGTTTTTCAACTTTGGTAGAATTAAAAAGTGTCGCATTTGGATTTAATTCAGCCTTCGCATTCATTACATCCGCAAGGATCGCCGATCTATCCGCAACATTCCCATCATCCACGTTAATGATTTCGATCATTTCTTGACCACCTTTCACCAAATGGACAATTTGTTGTTTTAATAAAGTGACATCGTTATTATTCGGAACATCCACAATCTGTTTGAAAGGATGCGGTGAACCAAAGATACTTACGGCATATTCATATTTTCCACTTTTAGGAAAACTAATCAAATAAAATCCTTTTTCATCTGAATAAAAAGTCCCGATGATTTTATTGGAACTAACTTCCTTCACCTCGATGTTGAACGATTTATTTTGAGGTCTTACAATGGAATTGAAAGCACCAGATGCTGCTGCGATTGGCGATCCAACACGTTCGATTTTCACTTTGTAAACGTCCATTTTTCCATCCTTACTCTGACGAGAAGAAGCAAACCAAGCAAATTCTCCAGAATCATCCTTGATATACAACATGTCGTTGTCGGTTGAAGAAACTGCAAAATCTAAATTTTCAGGTTTTCCAAATGTATTGGTCGCTTCGTTGTATTTGGCTTTAAAAATATCAAAACCACCCATGCTGTTGTGGCCTTTTGAACTGAAATACAAATAACCACTTTGTACATCCATGTACGGATAATCTTCATCAAAATCAGAATTCACTCCACCTTGAACCAAGGTTGGCTTCGACCATGTACCGTCTGGATTTTTCTCCTTGTAGTAAATGTCTGTTCCACTTGCTTCTGATTCACCATAACTTCCAAAATAAACCCGTTTCGCTTCCTTTGGAAAAAAAATAAGCGGTCGATGACCTTTTTTCTTATCGACTTTACTTTGGTCAGAATCCGAAATTAAAATATCACCACCAATATTCGCTAAGTCATAGGCATTGTAAAAGGAAGCTTCCAAAACTGATTTTTTCTCAAAAACAACGATGTCGGAAACATTTCTCAATAAACTCAAGCCATTTTTACAAGATTGAATTTGACGGTCAACTTCCCACGATGGGTTGAAATCTTTTTTGGATCTTACTTTATATTCTTGATAAAATGAAATTGCCTTTTCAAATTGATAATTCAAATGATATGCTTTTCCCATGAAATAAAATGCATCTGGATGCGCATCTGGCTTGGTAGTCGCAAAGTCTAAATATTTTATCGCGGTTTTTCGATTGGTTGAATTGTACAACAAACAAGCTCCATACTTATAATTATATTCTGTACTTCTCGGTTGAAGCGCTAACAGTTGGAGATATAATGGCGTTGCTGCAACGTACTGTTCCGTGCTAAAAAGCTTAGAACCTTTTTTACTGATATCAAGTTCTGAACCTTGAGCAAATAATAAATCAACCTCAAAAAAAGAGATTGCAAATATTAAAATATAGAGACCTCTTTTAACCAAGTGATTAAGTATTATAGTTAGTTTTAATAATGCTAATTAGTTTTGTACGGTTATTTTTTAAAAAGGTTCATTTTACTTTCTTCTCCTTTTAAAATTCGCCGAATATTTTTTTTATGAGTGATGATAACCAATGCCGCAAGAATTACTGAAAATAGCCGGAGCCAAAATGACTCAACCTGAAAGACGAGATTAATTAAAACAGGAAACATAAAAGAAGCAACAATTGCTCCCAATGAAACATATTTAGAAACGATAAAAACGATTAAAAACGAAACCAAACAAAGCAATGCTGCTGGCGGATGCAAACCAATGATCACTCCCAAAGAAGTTGCCACTCCTTTGCCTCCATCAAAATTGGCAAACAAAGGAAAAACGTGACCCACAACCGCCATAATCGCCGTTAAAATTTGAATCAAAACCAATCGCTCCTCGTCTATACGTGACCCTAAAATGAAATAAGGTAACAAAACTGCCAAGGATCCTTTGGCAACATCAATCAACAAAACAATGATTCCTGGTTTTTTGCCCAAGACTCTAAAGGTGTTGGTAGCGCCAGCGTTGCAGCTACCGTGCTCGCGAATATCTAAATCATAATATGCCTTTCCAATCCAAACCGATGTAGGAATGGAACCCAAGATATACGCAACTAGTCCAAAAATAATAAAATCCATCTTTTACTTTTTACTGAAATAATTGTTTAAAGATACTCATCAAACCACTATTGGTTGAAATTTCGTACTTAAAGTTTTTAGATTTACGTTTATCCTCCTTGATTTCGTTCACCGCATTGTTCAAATCTGCATCGCCTGTATAGATTTTCAAAAGTCCATCGTTTTTGGTCATTCCGTAATCAAAGAAATAATCTGCCATACCAGGAATTCCCATGAATAAACTCAATCGATCTCCACTGATGTTATCCGAATAAACCTGTTTGAAGAATGCCTTTAACGGAACTTGTTTGTAAACTGGCCTTCCATACATGTTTACAATCGAAGCTGTTTCGGTCGTCGTAATCAAACCGCTGGATTGATTTTGGTTGTATGATTTCAACCTGATTCCAGTGATCACAATACTTTGTTCAAACTCTTTCGGCATTCTTTTCACTTCTCCTTTTTGAATGAACTCATTTTTAATACTTTCAGCAGTTTTCAAATCTTTCCATTCTGTAATTGCTTGCGATAACGTTGAAGAGTTGAAATCCAACGCTCTCAACTCGTCGTTGGCCGCAATCTTCGCACCCAAACGTTCAAAAATCCCTTCATTGACAGGGAAATTAAATCGAGCCGTTAAATTTAAAGTTGTCAATCCGGTTGCTTGGTTATAATTCGCAACGCCGATGGCATCTACTTTTACCGAACCGTAATTCATTCCCAAATCAATCGCACCTTCACCGTTCATCGAACAACTTCCCGTATGCAAAGCAATGAAGTTTCCTTTTTCACTTCGATTCGCTAATTTTTCAGCAGAACCAATTTGAAATTCTTTTGCTTGTGCATTATACTGCAACAATCCAGAAGCGGTGATTAAGATTGGATCTTTCGCACTTTCCAAGGTAGATAGGAACGTTGGATAGAGTTTGATACTGTCTGCATCTCTCGAATCTCTCCAAACAATACCCGCAGAAATTGGAATACCTTCTAAGGTTTTCATTGAATTGGATACTGGAATTTGAATGTTTTTAGGATCTATTTCAGAGCTAAATGCCATCCAACTTCTTGGAAACTTATCACAGTTATGATTAATTCTTGTTGCTCCAGTAAAGGTAATCGTTGGATTGGTTGCCTGAATACTAACCGCACCATAATAATCAAATTGTGGACTTAATTTAAATCCATCAACATCTGCAATTTTTCCCGACGAAATGGTTTGGTAGGTTGGATCCAATCCAATTTTATCCATTTTGATGATAAATTTGGTACTATCTGCTCCGTAATACGGATAATCACCAGATGATGTGTATGCTCTACGAGCTGTAATAATCGTACTTGCATTGATAAACGTATGGTATTTCGTAATGTAATTGGATACAATCTTTGAATTTGCCAAAGGTTCCATGTATGCTTTTTTGAAGATGGTCAATTTCTTCTGATCTGGATAAATACGAGCATCGGCTACATCAATGTATTCAACACTTGAACAATAAATTGCTCGGTCTTTCAAACTAAATGTCGCTTTGGAAGATTTGAATTGCAAGGAATCTTGCTTTGGATGTAACGAGAAAAAATTTGGTTTACTCAAATCAAGTCCTGCATCGATATCAATGTTACTTTTTCCACTATTTTCTATGTTGATGACTTCAGAATCCATCATCCAGGTAAACTTATCCATTCTACAAAAATATTGATTCACTGGAAACTCTACTTTTGATTCTCCTTTGTTGGAAGTAAAAATTCCTTTTCGCTCACTGAATGAAACGCGCGCCGTTACATTTTCAGTTTTAAATGAAAGCTGTTCTTCGTCTTCTTGTTGGTATTTATTTTTCAAGTTGAAGTTCGAAGTATCCGCATTTACCTCCCATCTTTTAAATTTAAAATGATCAGATCTCAAATTGGCTTCTTTCAAATTCATAATTCCATTTCCAGTAATTCCAGATGGACTCACAATGGCAGTTCCATTCAATTTCCCCTCGTCTTTGAAGAAAACCAATAACGATTCGGTTGAACTTGCTCTCAAAAAGTTCCCTTTCGGAACATACGAAATGAATGCATTATTAGACTCAATATCAGGAAACTGAATGCCTGCCTCTACGGGTCTGTTCACAAACTGCGCATATCCAATGGTTGAATCTGGCAAAAATGTAAACGCTTTGGAAGTAGACGTGGATTGAACAAAGTCAATTTTTCCTTCTCCTTGTAAACCATTACCAGACAAAATAATTTTATTTTCGTATTTGGCTTTCGTTGAGTAGAAATCATATCCATCTTTCGGCGCTACGCGTGAAAATCCTAGAGAATAATCAGGCATAATTTTTAACTCTTCTTTGAAAGTTGGAAAAATACCAGCTGATACCAGTTCACCATTCATTCTTAAATCTTTCTCTTTGAACGTACCTAAACTATCCAACTGAAAAGGTTCAATGGTGAAGTAAAAACGAGTTGTATCATAAGCTCCTCTATAAATGGAATAATCGTTGTAGAATACCTTCGATTTATTGGTCACAATAAATTTAGGGAAATCTGTAATTTTCTTATTGTTTCCGGATCGATTATTAGTCGCATCTACTAAAATTTCACCGACCACACCCGATAAAGAACTTCTCAACGAAATGTTATCCACGCCATCTTTCGGCGATAAAGGCCGAACTCTAAAAATTCCTTTTTGAGTCTTAATTAAATTAATCTTGTTGTTGGCATAATCGTAATTAGCAATGTCTGTTTTCACTTCTAATTTTCCTGAATTCATCCAACCATTGAATTTGAAATTTCGGTTTTGACTAATCGTAATTTGATTTCCTTCTGGAAAAACAGCCGTGTTATTGTATTCCGAAATAACCACGCGGTCCACAGCGCCCAAATCAATTTCTAAACTGATCAAATCTAAAACACCAAAGTTTTTCATCTTCCCTCGAATATTGTTCATCGAACGGAACATGGAATCTCTCGTTTGCAAGGTTTTATTTTTACTTATTTCTTCTGCAGTAACGGTATTCGGTAAAGATTTCACTCTTAAATCAGAAATAAAAATCAAATTATCAAAATCTTTTTTACCCGATTTAGCATCAACGAAATTCTTTGTTTTATCATTTACGACCACCATTTTTAAATCTGTATCGTAGGAAATAAATCCAAGTCCACTCAATTGTAACATCAAGGGTTTGGCTTGTTCGATTGTTTTTCCCAAGGCAGTTGCTAGTTTCCCTTCGGTGATTACATATTCATCGTATTTATAGCAATAATTAGCGATTAACACCAATGGATGTATGGATTCAAAACCTTGTAATTGATCGTATAAACGACCATCAAAATAATCTTTCGACTCTAAACGCGTCACTCTCAATTCTTTTCCTGTTTCCACACCATAGGTTAAGTAAATTTTTGAATCTTCTTTTTCCCACGAAATTTTAGGTGTGTACATGTCTAAATTATGGTAAGAATTGGTAAATGGAGATTGTGAAATACCTGTTTTACCACGAGAAAATTCAGCGGTTTTAGTATCTATGTAATAATTAAAATCTACTCCTGGATGATAAATCGAATCTTTGTGAGAAATATAAATGGTTGCCTGACCAATTGGTGCGTAAACTTTTGTTGGACTTACAATAACCATTTGGGAATTTACTTTGATGAATTTTTTTCCTGCTTTCGCAATCGTTAAACTCGCAGGTTCACCGGCAGAACCAACTCCAATAAAATCGCGTCCTTTCAAGGAAAATCCGCCGGAATAATTTATTCCTTCAGTGATGTTTTTAATCGTTAACTTCCCTTCAAAAGATGTAAACTGCGGGTAAATTCGATCTTCTTCTCGGTTGATGCTAAACGCTCTCTCATTCAACTGTCCTAAAATTGGATTGACGAAAAAGGGTGTTGTCAAGGATACCGTATCAACTTTTAAAGTAGGATTTCGCATACTTACCGTAAAAGACTTTAAGCTTGCGCTGGTTCTATCTTTCACCAAACCAACCTTTTGCCAATCGATGTTTCCACCTTTCCCAACCCAGTTTTTTCCATTTGGATAATACGTTCCGCTGGTCTTGTAAACTACAATACTGTCGATGTAATTTTTTCTGTTTTTGGTTTTCTCAACCATGCATTTCAAATTACCACCTTCAAATCGAATGAAAGGTTGATCGGTGTATTCAAAGGTATATTTTCCGCCGTGATACATCCAACTGAAATTTGCCGAATTGGATAAAACACCTTCAGAGAAAAACAAAGCAGAAAATTCAATAAAATCTTTAAACTTATTTACATTCTTCGCATCCAACATGTTGTCGACAGAAGTGTGCCACGAATTAAATGATTCTTGCGATTGTTTATTGGCTACGAAAGAGTAAACACTGAATACGTAATTGTATATCTCTGGATAATACTTAATTTTTTTCTCCTCCATCAAATTCGCTGTTTCAACCATTTTGTTGAAATACGTATCTGAAAACATTGTTCCTTCGATCAAAGCAGGAGTCAATTTCTTTTTGATGAAATCCATGTCGTCGTTGGTGGCAGAAACACTCATCAACTTCGGAAATTCCTTTACAAATTTATCCCGTGCATTTGGAAAAGACTGGTTAAATGCGGTAAAAGAGATGAAGAATGTTGCCATCAAAAGAAAGCAATTTTGTAATCTCGCTGGTGACTTTGAAGAAAAAATAAATTTCATAGCTCAATGTTTTTTAAGGGTACTTTGATATTTGCTTTGAAATTAAAATACGCTCAACCAATAACAGCAGCTACTAAATGATATCTTTTTTCAATCAAAGCAATATGGTATCTTAATTTAAGGTTGTTTTACAAGGCATAAAGCAGCCCAAGTTTCTTTATTCATCGTGTGATCGTGTTTCAATTTCAAGGTATTTCCAAGTTCGATTAATTCATCTGCATCGGTTTCAAAAAAACCACTTAAATACAATTTTCCGCCTGTTACCAAGGCTTCGGAATACGCTTGCAGGTGTCGCTTTAAAATGTTTTTATTGATGTTTGCCAGTATCATATCAAACTGCTGATCTTCAATTAAATCAACGTCACCACAAAGGGCTGTTATTTTTGTACAAGCATTTCGCACTGCATTTTCTTGTGTGTTTTCAACGGACCAATCTTCAATGTCGATTGCTACAATTTCCTCAGCTCCTAATTTTTCAGCCAAGATTGCCAAAACTCCTGTTCCCGTTCCCATGTCCAAGATCTTGGCTGGTACTTGATCCAAATCCAACAAAGCTTTCGACATCATCCACGTTGTTTGGTGGTGTCCTGTCCCAAAAGACATTTGTGGTTGAATTTCAATGAGCATTCCTTTTGCTTCTTCTTTCGAGTGAAACGGTGCTAAAATCGTCATTCTTCCGTCCACATCTACCGGTTGGAAATCAGCTTCCCAAAGTGCATTCCAGTTTTGTTGCGGGATTATTTTTTCACTAAAATCAACTTTCACTGCTTCGCTTTCTCCTGAAAGCAAGGTCTCTGATTTAACATCCGCCATGTTTACTTCAGCTACTTGACCATAAGCTTGAACGCCCGTTTCGGTATCTACAAAACTTTCAAAACCGAATTCTGCCAGTTGCGCAACTAAGATTTCTGCCCAAGGTTCTCTCGGCGTGAGGTTGACTGTTAGTTCTAAATAATCCATTAAAATGAGTTTGCAATCGTTAAAAAATCTGCTGTTTTAAGTGAAGCACCACCAATCAATCCGCCGTCTACATTTGCGCACGCAAATAACTCTTTTGCATTCGTTCCGTTACAACTTCCTCCGTATAAAATAGAGATTTGATTTGCAAGATCTTGATCATACTTTGTAGCAATCATCTCGCGAATGGCTGCGTGCATGTTTTCTGCTTGAGCAGACGAGGCCGTTTTTCCAGTTCCGATTGCCCAAATTGGTTCGTAAGCAACCACCACTTTTTGCATCATTGCAGCTGGCAAGTGGAACAAACTTTCTTCTAATTGTTTATTTACAAATTCATTCTGATGTTCCAATTCGCGAATAGACAAAGGTTCACCGCAACAAAAAATCACTTTTAAACCATGTGCCAAAGCTGCATCTACTTTATCCTTTAAAAACTCCTCGCTTTCTTGAAAATACATTCTTCTTTCAGAATGACCAACCAAAACATATTCAGCACCAGCATCTTGTACTTGTAAAACAGAATTTTCACCTGTAAAAGCACCTTGTTCTGCTGGATGAAAATTTTGCGCACCAAGCGCACACCTTGCGTTCAATTCGCTCAAGGTATTCAAATATACCGCAGGTGGAAAAACAATCATTTGAACGTTTTCCGCATGTTTACTTGCATTGATATCGTTTAGAAGTGCAATTGATTCTGACTTCGTTAAATTCATTTTCCAGTTTCCTGCAACGATTTTTTGTCTCATTCTTATTTATTTAAAACGTGTTTTTCAATCCAACTAAATTTAGGCAAAAGTCGGTGTGGATATTTGCCTTTTACAATTCCATTTTGAAGAATCATCAACGCTGGATTCGATCTTGTAACTACTTTCATTTCAATAAAATCGATTGTAAATGCTGGAATTTGTAAATTGTATTTGTTTCTCCACGCATCAATGTCAGCTCGAGAACCTGCACAAACCATTACAAAAGGAATACCTCTCTTTTTGGCTTCGGCATAATTGGATTTAATCACATCAATGTTGTCAAAATTACCGTTATTCAAATCTCTAGAAAACAAAATAAACACAGTTGGTTGCTCCAACAAGAAATCACGAATACTGATTTCAGATAAGTTTGGATCAATCATTTCAATGTTTTTCTCAAAGCGATAGGTCGCAGTATCGTAATCAGTTACATTGTATTCTTCTTTTGAAACTTCGATGTTTGTCTTGTAATTTTTATCATACAACAAAACTCCTGCAATGCGTTTAGAAGCTAAAAATTCTTCTACATATTTCATTTTTAATTCAGGTGCACTGATGTCGTAGGTAGAAACCGTAGGATTAAATGAGGAAGAATCGATCGAAGGAAGTTTTCCTTTTTTAAGTTCTTTCGATTGCATGTCCACATACTTGTAATTTGGATCTTCCCAAAGTTTGCGATCTTGGTCCATGTATTCTTTCTCGGTAAAAAACTCATCTGCTCCAGTTTTCATATTTTTCAAAATGAAACCAGATTGAAATTCTCCCATTACACCGTCCAACATGTTTTCTTTCAGATTTGAACCAACTGCATACGGTCTATAATCCTTCAAAGGCGAATACATCATCACGTACCAAATCATCAGCGAACTCAGCAAGGTAACGACCAGCGCACTTCCCCAATGATTTCCGAGCATCTTTCCTCCTGCTTGCAAAATCCAAAGTGCTGCTAAAATCGCAATCAATCCAAAAATGATCGGGAAAAACCATCCAAAAACGAACGAGAAGAAACTGATTACCAAAAGAGAAATTGGAACAACGATGCTATTTTCTCGCCCTGTATTTGGTCTGATTCTCCACTGCGTTACAAAAATCCAAACGACTAAATAGAGCAATACAAAATCTTTCCAAAGTGTTTCTTTCGGAGTCAATGAACGTCCAACTGAACCTTTCATCGCGTCGCCAAAGCAACCGCAATCTAATACACATTGTGGTTGTTTCATTTCATCGACAACTAATTTTCCGTCGTTTTTCGAGATAATTTTTATTTCTTTATTGGTCTTTGATTCTTCTAATTTGAGTTGTGCAATCTCGCTGTTTAATACATAGGTATCACGGTCTAGAAACTTCGAGTTTCCATCGCAATTTGCGGTATGCCAAGTCAAGAATGTAAAGAATAACATCATCAATAATAACAACCAGGAAACCAATTTTATTTTCCCACCAATCAACACTAAAACGCCCAATACAATTTCAAAAACACAAATGATGATGCTGAATGTTAAGGCCCAAGGAATTAAAAATTCCAATGAAAAATCAGGCATTCCAAACGCTTCTTTGATTCGAAATGCCAAGGCTCCGTCTTCAAAATATTCTTCTAATTTGTAAGCAAATCCACTCGGATCATTGGCTTTTATCAGTCCAGAAACGATGAATAAACCACCAACTAAAATCCGAGATACAAAAGCCATGAAAAGTTTTCCTTTGAAGACAATGACACCTGCAGCACTTAAAACTAAAAGTGCAAAACCAGATCCAGCATACAGCCATTTATGATCTTCAAAACTTTCGTGAAAACCAATTGTGATCAAGGTAACTGCAATCAAGTTCAATACAATGAACAGAGAATTAAAAAAGAAAGATTGACCTTCTAGCGCGTATGTTTTTTTCATAATTTGGTGTTGTCTGTTAGATGAATTAAAGCAAAAACGGAATAATTGAGCATGTCAAAATAATTGGCATCTATTCCTTCGCTCATAATGGTTTTCCCTGCGTTGTCTTCGATTTGTTTAACGCGAAGTATTTTCATTAAAATCAAGTCAGTGAGTGAACTAACGCGCATGTCACGCCAAGCCTCTCCATAATCGTGGTTTTTTCGCTCCATCAATTCTTGTGCTTGTTGGGTATAATTCTGATATAAATTCATGGCTTGTTCGGGCTCCATTTCCATGGGTAAATCGGATCCATGTTCCAATTGTATCAATGCCATTACGCAGTAATTTACAATTGCTCTAAATTCATCTTCAACGCCCTCGCCTACTTGGTTTACGCCCGTTTCTTGGATGGTGCGAATGCGTTGGGCTTTGATGAAAAGTTGATCGGTCAACGAGCTTGGTCGCAAAATACGCCATGCAGTTCCATAATCTTTTGTTTTCTTAGAAAAAATTTCTCTGCAAGCTGAAATCACTTTCGTATATTGTGCCGAAGTTTGTATCATTTTTATAGTATGCCAATAATAAGCGTTGAAGATAGTAATTTTCGTTCAAAAAACAGCATGAGACTGGGGAAAAAATTATTTTCCTTGGTGGAACCATCCGTGATGGGAATCCTAAATTGTACCCCAGACTCTTTTTACAAAGAAAGTAGAATCAGCTCCCTTGATGCTGTCCTAAAAACAGCAGAAAAGCAAGTGTATGAAGGTGCTAGCATTTTGGATATCGGTGGTTATTCTTCTCGACCAAACGCTGAAATTGTATCTGTAATTGAAGAAATTGACCGAACACGACATGCAATTACGGCCATAAAAAAAGAATTTCCCGATGTCGTGCTTAGCATCGATACATTTCGAAGCGAAGTTGCGCGAATTGCCTTGGAATCTGGTGCAGATATCATCAACGACATCAGCGGTGGAGAACTGGAACCTGAAATCTGGAAGGTTGCGGCGCATTACCAATGTCCGTATGTTTTGATGCACATGCGGGGAAATCCAAAAACAATGCAATCTCAAACCGATTACACGAATTTATTTTCAGAAACATCGAAATACTATTCTTTGAAAATTAAACAGTTACAAGAATTAGGTGTTCACGACATCATTCTGGATCCAGGATTTGGATTTGCAAAAACAATGAAACAAAATTATGAATTACTCAATCGCTTATCAGATTTCCATTTCTTAGAAAAACCAATTTTAGTTGGTTTCTCCCGAAAATCAATGATTCATCGATTATTAGAAATAGCAGCTGAAGATGCCTTGAACGGAACCACCATTCTGAACACGAAAGCAATTCTCAAAGGAGCCAAAATACTTCGTGTACACGATGTGAAAGAAGCTTCTGAAGTATTGAAATTGCTCAGTATGTAGAAACTGATGTAAGGAAAAAATCTTTACCAATTCGCTGAAAGTCCTCGTCAAAATCGATTTTCAACTCTGAACTATACGCCTGGTATCGCCATCAAAACTTGGTTTCCGTGAAATGCCATGTTTCTGGTTTTAGGTTCATGAAAAAGTCGTTGAAAAAAGGTGTGTTCACGCGGCATCATCACCACCAAGTCAACTTGATTTTCTAAAACAAATTGATTGATTCCTTCCGTCACATCGTCGTTTTTTACCAAGTGAAAAGAATAGGCCGTACTGACTAAAGCTGCGTGGTAATTGATTGATTCGATGGTATCTGGAATACTTACGTGACCGTCGACAGGAACAACTCTTAAGAAATAAATATGCGGTTTGAAGATGTCTACTAACATTTTCAATCTGCTTTCAACCAAAGGATTCATTTCCATCGCTTCATCATACGCCAAAGCAATTTTTTGAATGGATTTAAAAACTGAGTTTTCACGAACAATCAGAACGGGACAATGTTTATTTTCAAGCAAAGAAGTCGTGGTTGAACCCAGAATTTTTTCAGTTAAAAAGTCAGCTTCTTTCATTCCCATGATCAACAAATCAACTTTTCTTTCCGTCAGAATGGCATCGATCTCATCTTTGGCAAAACCTAACTTGCAAACGGTTTCCAGTTTTAAACCTGGGTACGTTGAAAGCAACTGATCCTTTACTGCTTGCAAATTTAATTCACAACTTTCACGAACATCGTCTAAGGGCAACGCCAAAATTTCTGCATTGTACGTGTTGACAATTGGAAAATGATACACGTGAAAAACGATCAAAGTTGCATTGGATACCAACGCTAATTCAGATGCATAAGCAAGTGCTGAATCTGAAGCTGTTGAAAAATCTGTCGGGATAAGAATTGTTTTCATAGTGTGTCAATTTTAATTAAAAGCGTGTCCAAATGCGGAATCGTACTTTCAAAGTTAAGATAATTTTTGACATACTAAAAACAAAAAAAGCCAAAAATAATTTGGCTTTTAGGTTCTTAAAATTATCGATTTACTCATTGCTCAAAGCATTCATTAAATCAACAATTCATGTTTTATTTTTTGCGAATCAAACTGAACAAATCTACTCTTCGATCTTTTAAATTTCGAACTGCTCCGTGATTGTGCAATTCTTTCAAAAGGTCCAAATCTACGTCTACAATTAAAATCATTTCTGTATTTGGCGTTGCTTCTGCCTTGATTCCGTTGGTTGGAAAAGAAAAATCACAAGGTGTAAACACCATTGATTGCGCATATTGAATGTCCATGTTGTGCACTTTCGGTAAATTCCCGACACTTCCTGCAATGGCAACGTAACATTCATTTTCAACAGCTCTTGCTTGCGCACAATTGCGAACACGAGAAAAACCATTTTGAGTATCCGTTAAGAAAGGCACAAATAAAATCTCCAATCCTTCGTCTGCCAAAATTCTTCCCAATTCTGGAAACTCAACATCATAGCAAATTAAAACTCCAATTTTTCCTGCATCCGTCTCAAAGGTTTGAATCTTATTTCCTCCTTTCATACCCCAAACTTTTACTTCATCTGGCGTTACATGCAGTTTTTCAAACGATTCAACTTCACCATTCCGCTTGCACAAATATCCTACGTTGTAAAGCACACCATCTCGCAATTCTGGCATACTTCCCGTGATGATGTTGATGTTGTATGAAATGGACAACCTTGAAAATGCTTGGGCAATGGTTTCTGTATATTGCGCCAGTTCTTTGATCGCATCCGATTCACTCAAATGATTGAATGCAGCCATCAAAGGAGCGTTGAAAAACTCCGGGAAAAGCGCAAAATCACAGCGATAACCGCTCAAGGCATCGATGAAATATTCTACTTGCTGCATCAACTCATCCAAGCTATTGTATGGACGCATTTGCCACTGAACCAAACCTAATTTAGCAACTCTTTTGTCTGGAATAAGTTGTTTTTCAACCTTTTCTACTTTTTCATAATAAATATTATCCCATTCCAACAAAACAGCAAATTCATTGGATGCTTCGTCACCTTCTAAATATCCTTTCAAAACCCGAATTGGGTGAAAATCATTGGACATTTGAAAATTTAAAACCGGATCGTGAATCTCCTTATTCTTAACACGTTCGATATACTGACGTGGCGTAATCTGATCGGCATATTCATGGTAATTTGGAATACGACCACCAAAAACGATGCGACTTAAGTTTAAGTTTTCACACAATTCTTTGCGGTAATCGTACAACCTTCTTCCCAAACGAAGTCCTCTAAATTCAGGTAAAACGAAGACATCAATTCCGTATAAAACATCGCCTTCGCTGTTGTGCGTTTTGAAGGTATAATTACCCGTAATCTCCTTATACGTATGGTTTTTGTCAAACAATTCACTCAAGACGACAATCGACAAAACGCAACCAGCGATTCGTCCATTTACTTTTACGGTAACTTGTCCTTCAGGAAATTTATCGATTAAGGTTTTTACTTGTTTTTCCTTCCAATACGAATCTGCAATGGTTGGATAAGAAGTAATCATTGCTGCCTTTAATTCGCTGTAATCTTCCATCGAGAGTAAACTAATCTCAATGTTGTGTATTTCGTCAGACATAATTTTTTGGTTTTAGTTCAAATTAATTCACATCCACAACTTCGATCGTGAAAAATAAAATTGAATTTGCAGGAATATCCTCTAATTGATGGTCGCCATACCCTAAATATGGTGGAAGAATGATTTTTGCCTTTCCTCCTTTCTTCAAATATAAAAACGCTTCTTTCCAACCTTCAATCAATTGTGAAACTTGAAATGTTAGCGGCGTATTGCGATGTCTATTGTCAAATGCTTGGCCAGACAAAAATTTTCCTTCGTATTTAAAACTCACCATGTCTGTGAATTTGATAAAATCTCCTTCACCTTCTTGTTCGATGACGTAATACAATCCAGATTCTGACTTTTCGTATTTGTCCGTGCTTTTTGCGACAAATTTTTGAATTTTTGCATCAAAACCTTCTTTTTCTTGGTCGGAATACGTATTGCAAGCTGAAAATCCAAATGCGAAGAATAAAAGAGAAAAAAGGAGATTTAATTTCATTTTAAAAACTATTTAATGATTGTTTAAGGGTTGTTTAATGATTGTTTAAATACGGTTTAAACAAGGTTTAAAGATTCAATTGGGAAGCTTATATTTTTACTGGAGTAAGCTTGTATCCTTCTTTTTCCAACAAGCGAATGACTCCGTTTTCTCCACCTAAATGTCCTGCACCGACAGCGATAAACGCTTTTCCTTTGGATGCGTAATTTTTTATTTTAGGAATCCAATTGATGTTTCTTTGGTCTAAAAAAACATTTTGTTCCGTCGCAATAACGCCACCTTCTTGGTGAATGTATTGGTACATGGAATCAACGTTTTGTCGCGCATACATTTGTTGCAACAATTTGATTTGATCAGCAGCTTTATCACCATCTCTGATTCCTTCCATTACCATTTCTGCTTGTTTCTGTCGACTTAAATCATCAAATATTTTCATCTGATCTGCAACAGTTTCTAGTCCTTCAATTTTGATTTTTTTCTCAGTTGCAATTTTCTCCAAGGTTCTTTCATAGGACTCTATTTTTCCCATAAATTGCATTTGACTCGCAGTTTGCACAACTACAAAAGGTTTCAACCTGCTGAAAGTTGCATTGAAAGCTTTTTCATCCAATTTCATTTTTTCTTGTGCCCAAGCCAAAATGGTGTCTTTCTGCGCAGGCGTGAAATAATCAAAAAACGTTTCATCTTTTAATAACACGTATTGCATCACTTCCATTTGATCTGGAATTCCAGCAATTTCCATCACCAAAACGGAAGACTTTTTAACGATTTTCTCCAATTCCGCAGGAAAATAGAAATATTCTTTTTCAATCATGTGCATCGTGCCAAACAAATACGATGGATTTTTGATTCCATTTCCTTCAATTTTCCAGAGCAAGGACGATTGAACTGGTTCTTTATCTGTGGTTTTATATAAAAAGGAGGTCAATCCGATAAACAAACCAATCAGGGCAAAAGAATTAAAATATTTTTTTTTCATTTTCAATTTCATAAAGATGATGTTCAAGATGTTCCGTGCTAGATCAGCACGTAATTACAAACTTCTAATTGGAGATTTCTGCTAGGAAATGATTGTCCATGTCAAAAATCTTTTTTGCTTTTAATCCTGTTTTTTTAGCTGCTTTAAATAGATTATCAAAATCTACATACAACCAATCAAACCACGGTCCAACTTCATGTTCGTATTGCATTTGGAAACGAAAATTTCCGTAATATTCTGTGTTCAAATCGATCCACGAAGCGCCATCTTCTTCTTCGTATAAATACCGAATATCCGAAGAATCGCAATACAATTTTCCTCCCGGATTTAATAAAGATTTCAAGTGTGTCAACGTATTTTCTAGATTCGCCAAACTTCCAGCAATTCCAATGCCATTCATCAACATGTAAATGGTATCGTACTTTTCTTCCTTCAAATCAAACAAGTCAATCTGACGGGCATTCAATCCTTGAGATTTCATGAATTCAACTGCTCCTGCTGAAATGTCAATACACTGTACTTCATTTCCTTGCTTTTGAAGATGCAAAGCGTGAAAACCTGCTCCTGCACCCACGTCTAAAATCTTTCCCGTTGCTTTGCTTAGAGCTAGTTTCTCCAATTCTGGCATTTCCTCAAAAGAACGAAAAAGCACTTCCAAGGGAATGATGTCGTCTTCACAGATTTCAGACATCACAATAATATCAGCTGGTTCTTTTGTTTTATCGTATTCTAAAATAGCTACACCAATTGGATCGCCTTGAACTTCTGTCATGTTTCTTGTTTAATAATCGTATTCACTGTAGTCCGACAAATCTTCGTCGTCGTATCCGTCTTCAAAATCAAAGTCTTCTTCTTCCTCTTCGTCAAAATCGTTGGATGAAAACAAATCGTCATCGTCTTCACCAGCAACAATTCTAGAATCTTCTGGTGGCGCCATTCCAATTGAAAAAACAACTTCTGGGGCGCTTACATTTTCTTCTTGTCTTTCAACTAATTCAATCAAGAAAATCCACATCCGCAAGAAATCATACACCAAAATTACTTTTTGATCTTCTTTCTCCATGAAGTCACGAAGATTTGCGTCGGACATCACGGTCGCAATCTCATTGATGGATTCGTCTCCGTAATTCATATCCATCAAGCTAATTTCGTGTCCTTTATCCCATTCATCATTGGAAATATAAAACGATGCCATTTGGTCACCTTGAAAATTGAAAGCTGAAAAGATTGCGTTGTACAGCGATTCAAAATTATCATCTTCGTTTATTAAAATATCTCTGAAAACTTCGTTTTCTTTCTCTGTATCCAATAAAACACGGAATTTTAATGCGGCCATGGTTAATTAATTTTGTTCTAAATTATATATTTTAGTTGAACTAGGCTTACTTATTAACTTGTTTTAAACCTATTTTATTTGCTGCTTCTAGCATGTATTCAAAAGCAGCTTCGTATTCATTCACGATTGTACCTTCGAGGATTGCTTCTTTGATCATCATTTTTAAAGTTCCGATTTCAGCGCAGGGCTTCAAATCAAAAATCTTCATGATCACTTCTCCTGAAACTGGTGGTTGAAAATTTCGAACTTTATCTTTTTCTTCCACTTCCTTTAGTTTTTCAGAAACCGTGTCAAAATTCTTTCGGTATTTTCTGACTTTAAATTCATTTTTGGAGGTAATGTCTGCATTGCACAAAGTCATTAAGTCATCAATATCATCTCCACATTCAAACAACAACCTTCTGATTGCTGAATCTGTAACGTGTCCTTTCACCAAGGCGATTGGACGTAAATGCAAGCGAACTAATTTCTGAACATATTTCATGTGGTGATCCAAAGGCAATCTCAATTTCTTGAACACTTTAGGTACCATTCTCGCTCCTACTTCTTCGTGTCCGTGGAACGTAAATCCAACGGAAGGATCAAATCTTTTGGTAGGCGGTTTGGCGATGTCGTGCATGATAGCAGCCCATCTCAGCCACAAATTATCGCTGTTTCCAGCAACATTGTCCAAGACTTCCAAGGTATGATAAAAATTATCTTTGTGTGATTTTCCATCGATGGTATCAACACCGTAAAGCGCAACCATTTCAGGGAAAAATTCGTGCAATAATTTCGTAGAAAACAACAATTTAAATCCACGAGAAGGCTCGTTGGCCAAGATGATTTTATTCAGTTCATCGCTGATTCGCTCGCGGGAAATAATCTCCAAGCGGTGGGCATTTTCCTGAATGGCTTCCAAGCTTTTGTATTCGATGGTGAAATTCAATTGTGTTGCAAAACGAATGGCACGCAACATGCGAAGCGGATCATCTGAATACGTCGTTGAAGGTTCTAAAGGCGTGCGAATGATCTTTTTCTCCAAACATTCCAATCCGTCAAATGGATCGATGAGTTCTCCAAAATTATCTGGGTGTAAACTAATTGCCAAGGCATTGATGGTAAAATCTCTTCGATTTTGATCATCGGCCAAGGTTCCAACAGCTACCTCAGGTTTTCGAGAATCGGATGAATAGGACTCTTTTCGCGCGCCAACAAATTCTACTTCTAAATCTTTGTATTTGAATTGTGCCGTTCCATACGTTTTAAAAAGTGAAACTTTCTTTACGCGAAGAATGGCTGCACATTTTTCAGCGAAATCCATTCCATCTCCAATCACCACAATGTCGATGTCTTTGGAAGGTCTTTCCAATAACAAATCACGAACATAACCGCCAATAACATAAGCTTGCAGGTTGTTTTCCTTGCAAACTTGAGCTGCTACTTTAAAGACTGGATGACTGAGGTGATTCGAAAGATTTAATTTTTTCATTGCGGGTGCAAATATAGGGATTTTGAATGGGAAATAAAGAATTTTGCAGATGTTTGCCGGTGTACAAGAATGGGGTGTTTAATTGTCATAAAAAACGAATGGCAATTCAAGATTTCAGGGCGATGCCCCTCTGATTTTTTTGGTGGAACGATTTTGCTATGAAGATGTCACCACGATGTGACTTTTGGATTTTATCGATTAACAAATTTCACAAAGCCAAATGTATTTTTCAGCTGAAATGTGGAACGTAGGCCTGACATCTTCGTAGCAGAAAATAAATACAATTATTAAAGGGACGTAGTCCTGACATCTTAAATTATGTTTGATTGTGATGTAACGGAAACATCGTTTCGCTTTCCATAACCGATAATACAACAGCAAATTAGCACAAACAAGAAAGACGATTTTTAATTTTTATAGTACAGATGAAATTTGTGTCTTCGCTAGACCTTAAACGTAATCAGCACACTGCATGCCTAAAATAAGCTACGAAGTGAAAGCAAGTTGTGTTGGGAGATGGGATTATGCGGGTCCCAGGAATAGATGATGTTTATGAGAATGGGAATGGGACAATGGGAGAAGAAATTTACAACATTAGATAAATCGTAAACAGTTGATTGAACACTCCCGACAAAGTATATGTAAATGCATATAAAAATTTATTTTTGAGCTAAATTATACTTAATTGCATATAATTGAGAGTATGTTCATTAAACTGTGTCAAAATTTTATTTTTTCAAGAAAAAGGAGTAAATTTTGACAATTATGAAAGAAAAATTCGATTTTGAACAATTTTCCAAAGACCTGGTAGACAGTGTCAAAAAT
>JAQVCM010000007.1 GCA_028689775.1 Crocinitomicaceae bacterium | reverse complement strand
TTTTTGACACTGTCTACCAGGTCTTTGGAAAATTGTTCAAAATCGAATTTTTCTTTCATAATTGTCAAAATTTACTCCTTTTTCTTGAAAAAATAAAATTTTGACACAGTTTAATGAACATACTCGATGAGCAACCCCAATTTGTACTTTCCCAGTTTTAAATAGGTTAGAATTTGAGCTAAGTGAACATCGTTTAAAGCTTCGACACTTTTTAATTCAACTACGACTTTATTTTCAACTAATAAATCCAATCTGTAACCACATTCCATTCTGACTTCTTCGAAAATCAAAGGCATCGGTTTTTCTTTAGCAACATCCAAACCTTCTTTCATCAATTTGTAATACAAACATTCCTGATAAGCATTTTCCAATAATCCCGGGCCAAGCGCTTTGTGTACTTCTAGCGCACAATACAATATTTTCGTAGCAATTTGATTTTCTGTCATCTATCTAATTTAATCAAAAAGGATCTCTAAAACAAATAAACACAAAAATTTATATCAAAAAGAAACCAAACTAACGTCGCTTCAAAAAACTCAATACCCCAACTCCGTGCCCTCTGTGTCCTTCTCCGCGCTCTCCGTGGTTAAAAAAAAATAACACGCCCTACAAACCTCCCATGTCTCAGCAGTTATAAAGAAATAACACGCCCTACAATCCTCCGTGCCCTCTGTGTCCTTCTCCGCGCTCTCCGTGGTTAAAAAAATAACACGCCCTCCAAACATCCCATATCTCCGCAGTTAAAAAAAACAACACGCCCTCCAAACCTCCCACCAACAAAAAAGCGCTAACCAAATTAAATCAGTTAACGCTCTTCGCAATTTATTTAAATCAGCTATTTATCTAACCAATTCCATTTCATCTACTAAATGCTTCGCACCAGCGTATTTATCAATAACCCAAAGTACGTAACGAATATCAACTGCAATGTTTCTACAACGCGTAGCATCAAACATGTAGTCACTCATGGTACTTTCCCAACTTCTATCGAAGTTTAATCCCATCAAATGACCTTTGGCATTCAAAACAGGTGAACCAGAATTACCACCGGTTGTGTGGTTAGATCCAGAGAAACAAACCCACAATTCGCCGTCTTGTGCATACTGTCCAAAATCTTTTTTCTGAAACAATTCGATCATTCCTGGTAACAAATCAAAATCAGGATTACCGCTTCTATTTTTCTCGATGATTCCATCCGTTGTCGTGTGATTGGTGTACGTCATTCCATCTCTTGGAGCAGAACCTTCCAATTTACCGTATGTAATTCTCAGGGTACTGTTTGCGTCTGGCCAGTGTTTTTTATCTGGAAACATGGTTTGTTTTCCCTCGATGTACACTTTGATATAATCATCCATACCAATAAACAGTTTTCTCAAATTTGGCTTAATCTTTTCTTCGTAACTATTCATCAATTCAGCATTTAACATGTACGCTGGATCTTTTTGAACTGACTTGATTGATTTCTCTTTGAAACCATCGTAGAATGCCAGCAATTTATCTTTGTTTGTGAAAATCGATTTCGTAAAAATCAATTTGGACCAAGCTGCCGTATTTTTCGCTGTAACAGCAGATGAAACTAAACTTGGATCCATTCGCTGAACAAACTCCTCATGAAGTAAATTAAAAATCCCTTGATCAATTGTTGCGTTGTAGTTTTTGAAAAAACCTTCTGCAGACTTCTTGAAGTTTTCAATTTTAGCTTCTAATTCATTGCTTTTCTTGTAAGTCTCATAATTCGCCACTAAATCACTTACGTTCCGAACTTGTTTGTAAAACTCAGGCCCAACAAAAACATACTCAACGGTCATCGCGTAACCGAAATCGTATGCATTATTTTCATTGATCAAACGATTCATATCCGCAACCAACGTTCCGTATTTGGCTTTCCATTCTGGTTTAGAATTCGCCTTGTCATTAAACTCTTTCTCTGAAGCAATTTTCACATTCACTGCATCCAAACGTTGTAATCCGTCCACTTGACCAATCCACTTTTTGTATGCATTCGCAATACTTGCTTGTTTCGACGAGTATTGAATTCTAATTTCATCGAATGAACGCATTCCTGCATCAATCACTGACAATGATTTTTCACGCATCGCAACACGAGCCGGACGTTCTTTATCCATGATGTATTGAATTTGTGAAGAAATCAAATGTTGTTCTGTTTGTCCTGGAAAACCATAAACCATCGTAAACTCGTTCTCCGTTCTATCACCAGCAGCAATGGAAAGTGAATAAAGTGGTGTATAGGGAACATTATCTTTAGAATAAGGTGCAGGTTTATTATCTTTTCCCGCATAAATACGGAAAACAGAGAAATCTCCAGTGTGACGTGGCCAAACCCAATTGTCCGTATCACCACCAAATTTTCCGATTGAATTTGGAGGTGTACCAACCAAACGAACATCTAAAAATGTTTCTTTTACAAGTGCGTAATAACTATTTCCATAATCAAATGCCTTAATGTCGGCAGTATAGTGTGTTCCGGCAACAATTGACAATTGAAGTGCTTTGATGTTTTTTTGAATGATTGCCATGCGTTGATTTAAATCAGCAACTCCTTCTGTACCTTCTAAAACCTGATTGGTTAAATCTTCAATGCGAACAATTCTCGCAGCAGTCAAACCATCATTTGGTAATTCTTCTGAGAAATTCTTTGCCCAAAATCCATTTTTCAAATAATCGTTTTTCAGAGAAGAATGAGATTGAATTTGAGAATAACCACAATGGTGATTCGTCAATAAAAGACCTTTTTTCGAAACAATTTCAGCAGTACATCCACCTCCGAAATGGATAATTGCATCTTTGATACTCGCTTTATTAATCGAATATAAATCTTCAGCTGACAATTTCATGCCCATGGCTTTCATGTCGTCTTCAAAAGCAGCAATTAGTGAAGGAATGAGCATTCCCTCTTCTGCTTTCGCAGCAAATAATTGAATGGAGAAACAAATAAGTAAAAGTATTCTTTTCATTTTTAAAAATTTTAACTTCAAAGATATCAATAATAAAGGTTAAATAATTGAAAAACGGGAAAGGTTTCAGAGAATTTATGCATCTTTGTATGGTGGATTTTTTAAACTTAGCATTCCGTTTGGGCGTCGTTTTCGCAATTTTCAGTTTTCTATGGGGAATTCTGAATATGATTTTAAACCTCATCCGAGGACAAAAACCTCAATCCGTTTGGGAAGAATACGGCCTCAAGATTGTTCAATATTTCTTATTGGTCAACGTTGTATTTCTATTCTCTGTTCACAAAAATGACACAACTGTAATTCTTCCCAATGAATTGATGACCGTCATTTTGATTCTCATTCTTTATTTTTCAGGGAAACTTCAAAAACAAAAACGAAGATCAAGCATTATCGAAAGCATGGGAAGTAACATGCCTCGTTTTGATACCAACTTTAATTTGAGAGCAGAAGTAATCGTGATTTCACTCTCGATTTTATTTTTCACCGCGTTCATTTTCTTTCCCCATTTTGCAGTAAATCCAATCGCAAATTGGTTTTACACCAGTATTCTAGAAATTGAAGCGTTGCCATTACTCGGTTTTATATTTAAAATAATCGGATTCTTTGTCCTGATGAGTATTTTAATGAAAATCATCAATGGATTTGCTTATTTGTTTTCCGGAGCGCCACTTATTACTGTAAATAGTCGCGTTAGTAATCAGAATAATTCTAATACGGATGAAAATAATTTTGATGATTTCGAAGAAATGAAATAGCAAATAGATTATTTTATCTTTGTTTAATATAGATTCAAAAAATGAAAATCATATCTTTCAATGTGAATGGGATTCGAGCAATTGTTCAGAAATCCTTTATTCAGGACATGCAACAGCTCGATGCAGATATTATTTGTCTTCAAGAAACAAAAGCCTCCGCAGAACAAGTTAAGGAAGCATTATCTGAATTAACAAACTATGAAATTTACGCCAACGAATCCGTCAAAAAGGGTTATTCAGGAACGGCAATAATTACAAAAACAACTCCAATAGCTGTTTCATACGACATGAACATTGAAGAACATGATCAGGAAGGTCGCGTTATCTGTGCTGAATATCCTGACTTTTATTTGGTGACTGTTTACACTCCCAACTCTGGAAGTGAGTTGCTGAGACTTGACTACAGAAAACAATGGGATGCTGACTTTTTAAACTACTTGAAAGAATTGGAAGCCAAAAAACCAGTGCTCGTTTGCGGAGATTTAAACGTCGCCCATCAAGACATTGACTTGGCGAGACCAAAAGCAAACTACAACAAATCAGCAGGATACATGCAATCTGAAATCGATGGTATCCAAGCATACATTCAGACAGGTTTAAAAGATAGTTTTAGACATTTCCATCCAAATGAAGTGAAATATTCGTGGTGGTCTTATCGAGGCGGCGCTCGCCAAAAGAACGTAGGCTGGAGAATTGATTACTTTTTGATATCAGAAAGTTTCATGTCGAACGTCAAAGATGCATTTATATTAAATGATATCATGGGTTCTGACCACTGTCCGGTTGGAATACAACTTTAAACCCGCTAATTTTAAATTGATCGATGTGAACTTTTCAAGCAGCATTTTTCATTTTAAATTTATGCCTATATTTGCATTCAGCATAAAAAACCTTTTTTAAATGAAGTACAAACGCATTCTTCTCAAATTAAGTGGAGAGTCTCTAATGGGAGACAAACAATTTGGAATTGACAATGTTAGACTTAACTCTTACGCACTACAAATCAAAGAAATTTGTGAAACGGGAGTTGAAGTAGCGATCGTAATTGGTGGTGGAAACATTTTTAGAGGCGTTCAAGCTGAAGAAGGTGGAATGGACCGAACGCATGGCGATTACATGGGAATGTTGGCAACTATGATTAACAGCATGGCTTTACAATCCGCATTGGAGTCTAATGGAATCAATACCCGTTTGCAATCCGCAATTGAAATGAAAGAAATTGCAGAACCGTATGTACGAAGAAAAGCAGTTCGTCACCTTGAAAAAGGAAGAGTTGTGATCTTTGGCGCAGGTACTGGAAATCCATACTTCACAACTGATTCTGCAGCTTCCTTAAGAGCAATTGAAATTGAAGCAGATGTGATTTTAAAAGGTACTCGAGTAGATGGAATTTACACCGCTGACCCATTGAAAGATAAAACGGCAACCAAATACGATTCCATTACCTTTGATGATGTATACAGAAAAGGGCTTCAAGTAATGGACATGACAGCTTTTACTCTTTGTAAGGAAAACGATTTACCGATCATTGTATTCGACATGGATACACCGGGAAATTTGAAACGCCTTTTAGACGGTGAAAAAGTTGGTACGATTGTTCAGAATTAATAAATAACACTTCAAATATATTTTCCTCATGACAGAAGAAATTCAAATGATATACGATGAACTTAGTAGTTCAAATGAAAAAACATTAATTCACATGGCTGGTGAACTTCAAAAGGTACGTGCTGGTAAAGCAACACCGTCGATGTTAAACAGCGTAATGGTTGATTACTATGGAACAATGACTCCCATTGCTCAAGTTGCGAATGTATCTACGATGGATGCAAGAACACTTACAGTAACCCCATGGGAAAGAACATTGCTTACTGAAATTATGAAAGGAATTGTAAATTCTAACTTAGGATTTGCACCTCAAAATAACGGTGAGATGATTTTAATCAACGTTCCTTCGTTAACTGAAGAACGTAGAAAAGAAATGGGTAAAAAAGCCAAAGCTGAAGGCGAAAACGGAAAAGTTGGAATTAGAAACAACCGAAAAGATGCCATGGAGATGCTAAAATCATTGAAAGCAGATGGTTTATCAGAAGACATGATCAAAACTTCTGAAGCAGAAATCCAAAACATCACCAATGCATTCATCAAAAAAATAGATGAAATCGTTGAGTTGAAAGAAAAAGACATCATGACAATCTGATCGATTGCTTGCAACTATAGAATACAAAAAAAACCTGAGTTTACGTTCAGGTTTTTTTTATGAATTTGTTTTCACATAGTAAACTTGCGCTGAATCGATTCTTTACCAAATAAATCTAGCTTATTTATTCAACAAACAAACTGCATACGCTTTAATAGCTTCTCTGTTTCCAAAAGAATCTACTTGCTCGTGCGTTGTTGCTTTTAAAGAAACTTCCTCTGTCGAAATTTTCAAGAGATCTGCAATGATTTGTTGCATAGCCGGAATGTGTGGATTCAACTTCGGCTTTTCTAAGATGATTGTACAATCTAGATTCACAACGTGAAATCCTTTGTTTAGGATCAAGTCGTATACATTTTTCAATAAAATCTTACTGTCAATTCCTTTGTACTTTGGATCTGTATCCGAAAAGTGAAAACCGATGTCTCGCAAGTTCGCTGCACCTAAAAGTGCATCACTGATTGCATGCAATAAAACATCCGCATCTGAATGTCCAACTGCTCCAAGATCTGAAGGAACATCAATTCCTCCAACCATCAAAGGTAAACCTGCTTTTAAACGGTGTACATCGACACCAAAACCAATACGTATATTCATTATTCTGCGTCTGAAGGAGCGTTAGATTTTGCATTCTTTGGAATTTCAAAACGCAATGTAAAACGAACCGTGTTCGCCAAAGGATTTCCTGGTCTCAAACCTGCTAAGTAAGAAATATCAATTCCAATTACTTTATACTTCAAACCAACTCCCGCATTAAAATATTGACGAGAACCTTTTGTATAATGCTCGTAAAAGAAACCAGCTCTCAATGCAAACATTTCATTATACCAATATTCTAAACCTGTACCGATGTTAAACTCTCTCAACTCTTCTTTCAATCGAGAACCTTTTTCTACTTTGTATGTTCCATCTGCATTTTGAATCACAGCTCCTTGATCGTCTTTCACTACAGTACCTGGCGCATCGTAAAATGATTGTAACATTCCTGAAATAACACCCACGTTATTATTCTTTCCAGAATAAATATCTCCAGTAATTGGATTTCTTGCTGGAGGTGTTGGCACTAAAAGTTTTTGAACATCAACTGCCCATGTCAAGGTGTTGAATTTATCAAACTCCATCGTGTAAGCATTTCCTATTTTCAGGTTCATTGGTAAAAAATCTCTTTGATCTGTTGAAATTTCAGAGTATGCAACTTTGTTACCGATGTTGTTTAAAGTCAATCCAAATGTATAAATTCCATCTCGTTGCGATAACTTAGCTTCATCGTTATAATAAACAAAGGAAATGTCTGTTGCCGCTGCTACACCTGCTTTACTTGTACCGCCGGGAGTAACATAACCACCCGTAAGGTTGGAATAAGCAAACTTCCCATTGATTCCAATACTCAATTTATCCGCCAATTTAAAAGCATATCCTCCTACGATTTCATATTCTGATGGATTGTCATCTCTTAATTTACCTCCTTGGGAATCCGTGAATGTAATTTCTCCTAAACTGAAGAATCTCAATCCGCCAGTAACCGCATGTCGTTTACCAATTCGCTTGTAACCAGAAACATAAGAAAGCGACATGTCATTGGTCAATTGTCTTAACCACGGCGTATAAGAAACACTCACTTCCGCATCTTGTTTGGAAAAATTTAGCATGGCTGTATTCCAGTATACAGAATTTGAATTCGCACTCAACGCAGTACCGGCATCGCCCATTGCACCTGCTCGAGAATCTGGAGTAATACTTAAAAAAGGCATCGCAGTGGTAATTGCATTTAATTGTAAGTCTTTGTTGGACGCTCCTGAGTTTGGTTGTGCAATTGCTATCAACGGTGAAGCCACTACTAAAAGTAAGCTAAATTTCTTAATCATATGGATTTTTATAAATTCTAATTTAAAAACAACAAATATACGTAAAAGACAAAATTATATTGCCTCTTTCCTATAATACTACTAATTTTTCAGTTTTTCGAGCAACTTCTCCGTCAACGGTCTTCGCTGATAATTGGTATACATATACTCCTCTTCCAATATCATCTCCAAAATCATCTCTTCCATCCCAAGCAATCCCTTCCGATCTAAAACCATTGGTTCTCACTTCTTGGTTGATGGTCTTTACCAATTTACCAGAAACCGTAAATATTTGCACCTGTACTTCCAGACTTTCACAAACTTGATTGTGCTCAAAGAAAAATTCTGTTTTCGTCGTGAACGGATTTGGATAATTTAAGACATGTTCCAAGGTAATCTCTTTCTTTTCAGCTACCACAAAATCAATCGAAACTTCTGATGAATTATTATTCACATCAAAAACTTTGAACGATAAAGTGTGTTTTCCAACAGCAAGATTTTTAAAATCATACGTAACTTTACCGGATTGATAGGAGTCCAAATCTGCAATATAATACTCGTTCAAAATAATAGGTTTGGCAGTATTATTGTCCAAAACAGAGACAATATCATGTCCAATTCCATTTCCAACTGCATTGATTCCATTTTCATCAAAAACTTTGACAATTAACTTTGGATTTTGATCTGTCAAACCTCCTGATACAAAATTTTCATCGTTGAGATACAACTCAACGGTTGGAGGAACATTGTCGTTCAACCCGGATTGATTCAATCCACCTACAATAAAACGCTCATCGGATCCTGCTGCATCGATTTCTTGGTTATTCCCATAATAGGAAATTTTTCCATTTCCGTATGCAAAATTAATATCTTTAGGTACAATGAAAGAAAAATCAAAATAACCATTCACAACACTAGCTTTCCCTTTGTACAGCGCATTTTTTTGTGTTTTAAAATCTTTGATTGTAGATGCCGTATTTTGACCTAAGGTTTTATTATCTTTTTGTTTGTCAAAAATAGTTGGCGACAAAACACCGTTATAAGAAGTCATGATGTTTCCGTAATTGTCTTCGATGTGACCTTTGATATTCATTTTACTCAAAGCTCGAACGGTGTCAACCACTAAACTTGGATCAAAATGATTGATGCTGTCGGTGACGATTTTCAAACGTGGCAAAGCTATTTTCAAAGCAGGATCTCCAATCAGTGTAAAACTTCTTTTATTATCTCCTCCATTGGATGCATTTTTTGTCAAACGCATAATTTCTCCAAAAGTCAAAGGTTCTAAATTAGCATCTCGTAGAAAAACATGTTTGAACAACTCTCTTCCAACAATTGTGTTTACTGATACTAGAATGGCTCGTGATGTAGTCATCAAAGCAATTGCACCACCATTTGGATTGAGTGCATGCAATTCACCAGCTGACATCACAAACGGATCGTCAAATCTTGTAAACTCACAAGTAGCAGAGACAAACACGTGCATTTTATCAATGTTGGTCCAAGAATTAATTTGCGGAATGTTGATAAAACGCTCATCAGCTGCACCTGCTATACCACCATGTCCAACGTAATTCATTAAAATTGCTCCACGTTGAACTAGATCAGTAATTGCTGTTTCCAATTCTGGAAAACGCTCACCACCAGCGCCAGAAACCTGTGTATATGCATCAGAATACAGTTTATCTACATTCATTTCAGGATGAAACAGACGAACATGTTTGGATTGCTTTTCGCAGTCTTCGCTAATAAATACACCTTGTTCCTCATCGTCAGCGATCTGAACATAATTGAGCCTCCAATCACCAAAGGTACTCTGATCTTGCACTTCACCATTGCAACAATTTGCCTGAGATTGACCATTCGGATTTTCATTTTTAATATAAATCTCCACTTTATCGACCTGTTCTTTTGCATTTTGACTATTTGTAATCAGCATTCTGCCCACTCCAATGTCCATCATATCTCCAAAGTACATCGATTCGGAATCATCTAGCATTCCAAAATAATCATCGGAAACAAAACCATCAATTAAATTCTCTGAAGTTGAGTTTTGATACGTTGGAATGAAATTCATGTTAGATTCAATTCCCTTTGGATCATACGTTCCTCCACCAAAAAGCAACAAAGTCTTTGGCATCAAAGCATTATCGCCAGCAGAACGATCGTAAAACATTTTCGCAAAAAACTTAATGGCTGTAATGTCTTGAGCTCCTGATGAAAATTCATTGTAAACTTCCTCAGTGGTAACAACGTGAACGGTTTTACCTAAATCACGGTGTAAATTTGCTAACCGTTCTGCTTGATTTTTAAATATTGCTGGAGTTACCACCAAATGATCGGCATAGCCCAATGCATGCAAATTTTGAGGAGCTACAACTTTCACAAATTCTGGCTTTAAGAACGAACTACCATTAGATGCAACAAATGTTTTTAATACATCTGTTGGCGTTGTGTAACTGTATGATGAACCATTCCAAGCACCGAGCATCATTTTGGGTTTTTGACGATCTGTTACGTCCCAAATAAAACCATTTGTTGCTAGTGAAGATAGTTCAAAAGTAGAAACATTTCCAACACCAACGGAAGCTAAATCTCTAATGTACATGGAAGTGCCGAAGAAAGAAAGACCTCTTCTAGCGTTCATCTCAATTTTATCTAAATAGGTCAAAACAGAAGGATTCGTTCTAAAAACAGACATGTTTAAAACCACATTATTGATGGCATTCGGTAAACTAAAATTCGCTTCCTCCTTGTTGTAATCTTGCCAAATGGGAAAGATGGTTTTCTTTAAAAGTACTGAATTTCCAACTTTGAAATCAATATAACTACCACTATCTCTCGAATTGGCAGCATAAATCACTTTAAAATTAGCAGGCGATGAACTGATTGCATTTGGAATGTTGAATGCAAATGTCTTCGTAAGTTCTGCATCAAACAATTCACCGTACCAACGTTGACCTGCACGATATAAATTAACCAATTCCTTTTCGTAAACTGCAAAGAAGTTGTAGGAGTTGACAACCGTATTTGAGTTCTGTGCGCTTGTTTGATTTTGAACTCGCGCAGGCGGTTCAGCATTACTAATTCGAATAAAATAATACGATTTTGTATCGTAAATATTCATCTCTCTTTCAAAAAAATTGCCGTTTTGTTTGATCCGATTAGGTCCCCAAGCATGAAATAAAATATAATCTTCGGCATTAAAGATACCATCTGATTCACCCACCACGATAATGTCATTTTTCACCAAATCATCTTCTCTAAAAACGCTGTTAAGTTCAGGTAGTTTTCCGGTTCCATTTCCATAAATATTCAGATGACTTGGATTTAAATTGGATACATCCACACCGATAGAAATCAAAAAATTACGATCAATCTTATAAATTCCATCTTCAGAAACCGCTATTTTGTACCACTGACTGTTAGCATCTCCCAAAACAGAAGAAGCAACAAAACTTTTAGGTTTGATTACAGCGGTCTTAGGCGTTAACTGTATTTTAAAATTCGTTATCCGTTGGATATTTCCATTTTTAAAGACAAATGGATTCAAATCAACAACAATTTCATTTTTCCCACGAGCAGAAGCAACTTGAGAACGATATTCAGGTGAACTGGGTGGCGTTTTTTTCAACCACTTAAAATACTCAAGATCCGATGGAATGGCATTCACAAATTGAACATCTTTTATTTCAACAGCGTATTCACCAGTTCCAGGCAAAGCTTCTTTCCATTGAAAATGAGGCGTCATGAAGTCATAATCTTGATCCTTGATGCGCGGTAAATAGACGGTTTTATTGACATCTACATGCTTCGTAGACGTTTCCCATTCAATCGAAACTGTAGTTGAATTATTCTGACTGAACAAATCAGAAGTCTGCATGAAAGAGAAAAACCACAAAAGAATCAAGCTGAATTTTGCGTGATTTAAAAACGTTATCTTATAGTTCATTTTACAAATATCGAAATAAAACAGGATTATTATAACCTAAACGATACATCTATTCAATTATTGCCGATGAATTATCATTTGTGTAGCATCTTTTGTTTTTTTTTTGTAACATTGTCAAGAAAATTGCGTTTTAGTACTAATTTCATATTATTCAGAATTGAATGAAAAAACTTAAATACTTAGTAATATTATTGATTGGCTTATCGACAAGCCAAGAGGTGATAGCACAAGATCCGACCTTTACACAATTCTATGCAAACCCTATCTATTTGAACCCAGCCTTTGCGGGAACAAACCGATGTGCCAGATTTGGTGTAAATTATCGAAACGAATGGCCAAAGTTATCAGCTAACTACGTTACTTATAGCGCTTCTTACGATCAATATTTTAAAAATATATCTGGAGGTATTGGTGTATTGGCAACGCATGATCAACAAGGTCAGGGTACAATTAATACCACGATGCTTGGACTTGTTTATTCCTACCATTTGAAATTAAACCGAAGAACATCACTTCTTTTTGGAGCTCGTGCAGCTTGGTATCAAAAATCATTGGACTGGGATAAATTGAAGTTTGGAGATCAGATTGATCCACGTAGAGGATTCATTTATAAAACTGGAGACTTGAAACGTGGAGGTTCAAGAGGATTCTTTGATGCATCTGCTGGAATGTTGATTTATACCAAAAGTTTCTTTGCGGGAGTTTCTGCTCACCATTTAAACATGCCAGATGAATCAATGATTTTAGGAACTGGTTCTAAATTACCTATGCGATTTACTGCACATGCTGGTGCTGAAATTAAATTGGGAGGGAAATCCAAATACTCAAACGTAACTTCAATCATGCCAAATATCATTGTTCAATACCAACAAGGATTTATGGAAGTAAACATTGGTACTTACTTTAAATATGGTGTATTTACAGCAGGAGCTTGGTTGAGAAATAAAGACGCTTTCATCTTATCATTAGGTGTGAATACAGGAACTTTTAAAATTGGCTATAGTTACGATATTACTGTATCTAAATTAAACAACGGAATTTCAGGTGGATCTCACGAGATATCAATGGGTTACAACGTCAACTGTAAGAAGAAATCACCATCATGGAGAACAATTTCTTGTCCTTCTTTTTAAAAAAAACGTAACTTTATTTTTAAATTTCGTTTATGCAAGTAACTTTGCAATATTAGCATCATGAAAAAACAACCAAAAAATATGAAAAAATTTCAGTTTATAGCCCTCGCTATTCTTGCTGTCACCTTGGTTTCTTCTTGTAGCCACGAGACTTCAAGCTCTACAGGATGGGAATATAACAATCCAAATCTCGGTGGTTTTCAAAAGTTTCCTTTTGTAGATCAAGAGACTGGTCCAGGATTATTATTGGTAGAAGGTGGTACCTTCACAATGGGTCGTTCTGAACAAGACGTTATGTTCGACCACAACAACCGACCAGCTAAAGTAACTGTTTCATCATTTTACATGGATCAGACTGAGGTTACTAACTTTTATTGGTTAGAATACTTATATTGGTTGAACAGAGCTTATGGCGAAACGTACCCTACAGTATACAAAAATGCATTACCAGATACACTTTGCTGGAGATCGCCATTGGCTTTCAATGAAAAATACGTTGAGTATTATTTGAGACACCCTGCATACAGAGATTATCCAGTTGTCGGTGTTTCTTGGTTACAAGCTTCTGATTACTGTAAATGGAGAACAGATCGTGTCAATGAGTTTATCATGATCCGTGAAGGAATTATGACCTACAACATTAGTCAACAAAACGAAAATACTTTTGACACGGAAGCTTACCTTTCTGGTCAATACGGAACGGAAGAAGGAAAAGATGGTGTTGTAAGAAACTTACAAGATTTAGATCCTTCTAAAGCAAACGGAAAATCATTGGCGAAAAGAATTGTTAGAATGGAAGATGGTATTCTTTTACCACGCTACCGTCTACCTACTGAAGCAGAATGGGAATTCGCATCTTATGGTCTGATTGGAAACTTAGAGCCAGGTTCTGAGGTAATTTCAGAACGTAGAGTATATCCTTGGAGTGGTCACTGGGTTCGACAAGATGACAAACAATTTCAAGGAGAAATTCGTGCTAACTTCGTAAGAGGTCGCGGAGATTACATGGGGGTTGCTGGTCGTTTGAATGACAATGCTGACGTTACTGCTCCTGTTGATGCGTATTGGCCAAATGATTACGGTTTATACAACATGGCTGGAAATGTATCAGAATGGGTAATGGACGTATACAGACCAATGTCTTCTGAAGATTTTGATGAATTTAGACCATTTAGAGGAAACGTTTTTAAAACAAAAGAATTAAACAATACAGGTTCTGTTGATACTAAAAATGCGCAAGTAATGTATGATGTTCACGGAATGAAAGAATATGTGAATGAATTTGAACGTATTCGTTTCCAAAGAATGTCTGCCGCTTCTCACGATCCGAATGATACGATAATTCCTTCTGGAATCATGTCAAAAGTGAAATCAAGAAATCCTGACAAACCAGGATATGCGCCAGACCCAATTTACACAAACAACAAGAATACAAAAGATGTTGCTGAATTAAAACTTTTAGGAAGAATCAATGTCATTTTAGATTCAGCAATTAGTTTGAAAAACAAAAGAGATTATTTAGCATCTTCTGAAGTAGTTCAAACGTTGATCATGGACGAAATGTTCCAAAATGAAGTGAGAGAAGGTGTAAATGGTGATGAATATGCGTATGAAATCATTACCATGTTAAGACAAGGTTTCTCTTCCTTTATTACCAACACTCCAGGGAAATTGAAATACAGAAATGTTACGGAAGAAGAAAATATCGGACGTTTGAATTACCGAAAAGATGATTACATTGATTACTTAGACGGTGACATCGAAAGTTCTATTTTCTACGATAATGATGATTACAAAAACTCAATTAATCAAGCAACTCGTGACCCTAATTTAATCATGTACCAATCAGAATACGAAGAATTCGGTTTGGATGGTGTACAAATTAAACCAGGTGACCGTACTTCTTGGCCAACAACATTGATTTCTGACAAATCAAGAGTTTACAAAGGTGGTTCTTGGAAAGACAGAGCTTATTGGTTGGTTGGAAGCAACAGAAGATTCTTAGACGAAAATCAATCTACTGCAACCATCGGATTTAGATGTGCAATGGATCGAGTTGGAAGTCCAGCAGGATTAAACTACAGCAAGAAAAAATCAAAAAATCAAAGTAGTTATTAATATTAAAACAATAAAAAAACCCATCTTTACGGATGGGTTTTTTTATTTGTACAAACTATGAATTTTGATATTTTTTATTCGACAACCGGAGTTTCAACAGACACGCGAAACATTCAGAAAGATTGTCTTTTTATTTGTCTGAAAGGAGTTAACTTCAACGGAAATGAATTTGCGCAAAAAGCATTGGATGCTGGCGCAAAATATGTCGTGATCGACGAACTTCTTGTTCCTGATAATCCAGCATTTATTCATGTTGAAAACAGTTTGAATTATCTACAAAAGCTCGCAAATTACCATAGAAATAAATTTGACATTCCAGTGATTGGAATTACAGGAAGCAATGGAAAAACAACTACCAAGGAATTGTTGGCAGCTGTATTATTGACAAAATACTCCGTTCTTTATACACTTGGAAATTTAAACAATCACATTGGAGTACCCTTAACCCTACTTCGCTTGACATCAGAACACGAAATAGCGATTATCGAAATGGGTGCTAATAAATTCAAAGACATTGAAGAATTATCCCTCATCGCCGAGCCTACGCACGGAATAATTACCAACATTGGCAGTGCGCACCTAGAAGGTTTTGGAAGTTTTGAAGGCGTTTTAAAAACGAAACTAGAGTTGTATCAAGCAATCGAAAAGAAAAAAGGAGTTCTTTTCTACAATGCAGACGATGCGATTTTGGTCGATAATCTACCAAAAAACATTCAAACGATTGCCTACGCTTCCAATCAAAAAGAATACCTTACTGGAACCTTACTAGAAATGACACCGTTTGTGAAAATGAAATGGAGAACTGAAAATTACGAATCAGATCCAATTCAAACACAGTTAATCGGGAAATATAATTTTTATAATTTCTTAGCAGCAATCTCTTTCGGTGTTTACTTTGATGTAGCATCCGATTTAATCTCAAAAGCACTATCTGAATACACTCCAACTAACAATCGCTCACAGCTCACCAAAACAGAAACAAACACCTTGATTATGGACGCATATAATGCGAATCCAACGAGTATGTCTTCTGCATTAGAAAGTTTTGCCATGATGGAAGAGAACAACAAATCAATCATTTTGGGCGATATGTTTGAATTGGGAAAAGATTCAAAAATGGAACATCAAAAAATAATTGACCTCATCAAGAAATTGGATTTATCAGCAATCTGTGTCGGGAAAATATTTCACGAGTTAATTGCAAACAACATCGGTACGCATATCATAGCTTTTCAATCGAAAGAAGAAGCTGGCGAATATTTACAAAACCATCCGATAAAAAATCAATTGATTCTCCTAAAAGGTTCTCGTGGTATTGGTTTAGAAACGATGGTTCCGCTACTCTAAAGAAAATTTCAAGCAGCATAAAAACAAAAAAGCCCAATTCTTTCAAATTGGGCTTTTTAATGAGTCTGTATTTCTTAACCTAAGATTCCTCTTGAAATTACAATTTTTTGAATTTCAGAAGTTCCTTCATAGATTTGCGTAATTTTCGCATCACGCATCAAACGCTCAACGTGGTATTCTTTCACGAAACCATAACCTCCATGGATTTGAACAGCCTCAACGGTTTGTTCCATGGCAACTTTAGAAGCGTATAATTTAGCCATTGCGCCAGACATGTCGTAATTTCTATGATTGTCTTTATCAGAAGCCGCTTTCATCACCAACATTCTTGCTGCTTCAATTTCTGTTGCCATATCTGCCAACTTGAAAGCAATTGCTTGGTGTTTGTAAATTTCTTTACCGAAAGCTTTACGTTCTTTTGAATACGCCAAAGCCAATTCCATGGCGCCAGAAGCAATCCCTAAAGCTTGAGAAGCGATTCCGATTCTTCCGCCTGAAAGAGTTTTCATTGCGAATTTGAAACCAAATCCATCTTCACCAATTCTATTTTCTTTTGGAACTTTTACGTCGTTGAATAATAAAGTATGTGTATCACTTCCTCTAATTCCCAATTTATCTTCTTTTGCTCCAACGATGAATCCTTCCATTCCTCTTTCAACGATGAATGCATTGATTCCTCTGTGGCCAGCTTCAACGTTTGTTTGTGCAATAACGATGTAAGTAGATGCAGAAGAACCGTTCGTAATCCAGTTTTTAGTACCATTCAATAAATAATAGTCACCCATATCGATTGCGGTAGTTTGTTGTGAAGTGGCATCAGAACCAGCTTCTGGCTCAGAAAGACAGAAAGCTCCGATTTTTTCACCTTTTGCCAACGGCACCAAGTATTTTTGTTTTTGCTCTTCGTTTCCGTAAGTTTCTAATCCCCAACAAACCAAAGAGTTGTTTACAGACATACATACAGAAACGGATGCATCGATTTTAGAAATTTCTTCCATTGCGATTGCATAACTGATTGTGTCCATACCGCCACCGCCGTATTTTGGATCAACCATCATTCCCATGAATCCTAATTCTCCTAATTGTTTGATTTCATCTGCTGGAAATCTTTGTTCGTTATCGCGTGCAATAACACCTGATTTTAATACGTTTTGAGCAAAGTCTCTTGCTGCACTTCGAACAGCTAATTGTTCTTCTGTAAGTTCAAAATTCATTATTTATGATGTTAATTAAGTTTTTTAATCGTAATTCGTTGTAAATTTAATCTTTATATTTAAGTTTATAAGCATCTTTTTACACAAATGTAAATCTTATGGAATCCTATCACATAATCAGTTTAATGTCTGGTACTTCACTAGACGGTATTGACATTGCGTTCGTCAAAATAAACCAGCAAAACAAAGACCAATGGAGCTTTGAATTATTGAAAGCTGAGACGGTTGAATATTCTGAAGAATTGAAAGAAAATCTACGAATAGCAACTGATATTTCTGCTCCTGCCCTCTTTCATTTAGACAAAATTCTGGGTAATGTAATGGGAGATTCCATCAATCATTTCATTAGCAAAAATAAAATCTCAAAAAAGGAGATACAAATCATTGCTTCCCACGGACATACCGTTTTCCATCAGCCAGAAAAAGGGTTTACCGTTCAGATTGGCTGCGGAAGTACGATCACGTTGAAAACTGGGATTTCTGTTGTAAATGATTTTCGTACAAAAGATGTAATCTTGGGCGGTCAAGGCGCTCCTTTGGTTCCAATTGGAGATTTTGAATTGTTTAATGATCAAGCAGAAGCATTTTTAAACATAGGTGGAATTACCAACATCTCTTTCAAGAAAGATGGAAATATAGTTGCTTTTGATTGCAGTCCAGGAAATCTACCTCTGAATAAATTAGCTCAAAACAAAGGTTTGAGTTATGACAAGAATGGAGAAATCGCTCGTTCAGGAGAAATTAACTTCTTCTTATTGGATATTTTAAACAATCTTCCTTACTACCAAATTACGGGGCCTAAATCTCTCGGGACTGAATGGCTGGAGCAACATTTCTATCCTTTGGTAAAATTTGACCGTGATATTGAAAATAATTTGAGAACCATCATCGAACATGAAGCTTATCAAATCGGTCAAATTTTAAATCATTTTGAAATTGAATCGCTGATGATTACTGGTGGAGGTGCGTTCAATAAATTCTTAATTGAACGAATTCAGCACTATTATAAAGGCAAAGTCGTTTTGCCAGCAAAAGAAATCATTGAATTTAAAGAAGCCATTATTTTTGCTTTTTTAGGCGCTCTTTATTTGAAGGATTTACCAAATTGCCTGAGTGAAGTCACTGGCGCTTCACGTGATGTTTGTGGTGGCGTTTTGCACAGAGCATAACTTTTAGCCTGGCGAAGCTAATCAAGTCGCTACAAAATCATCCAGACAAAATCTCTCGATAAAAAACAAAATAAAAATCTATTTTCTAGAATTTAAATTTTAAATTTAGGCTAAATTAAAGCCTATATATGAAAGATTTACTTCAAGAATTCGAAAATAAAAGACCTGAAATAGTATTTGAATGGAAAGATTCTGAAACCGATGCAGAAGGCTGGATCGTAATTAACTCACTTCGAGGTGGCGCTGCAGGCGGTGGAACCAGAATGAGAGTTGGTTTGGATAAACGGGAAGTAGAATCACTTGCCAAAACGATGGAAGTTAAATTTACCGTTGCAGGTCCGGCAATTGGAGGCGCAAAATCAGGAATTAACTTTGACCCAAAAGATCCACGTAAGAAAGAGGTTTTACAAAGGTGGTTCAAAGCAGTTGCTCCAATCTTAAAAAGTTACTACGGAACTGGTGGCGACATGAACATCGATGAAATTCATGAAGTAATCCCAATGACTGAAAATTGCGGAATTCTTCATCCCCAAGAAGGCGTTTTGAACGGACACTTTAATCCTTCAACAGCGCAAAAAGAAATCCGAATCAATCAGTTGAAAAAGGGTGTGAAAAAAGTAATCGAAGATGCTAAATACACACCAGATGTAAGTCGCAGATATTTAATTGCCGATATGATTACTGGTTATGGCGTTGCAGAATCGATCAAATCTTATTATAACATTTGGGGTGGAACGATCCAAGACAAAAAAATACTGGTTCAAGGTTGGGGAAATGTTGCTTCAGCTGCAGCGTACTTTTTAGCACAAGACGGCGCCAAAATCGCTGGAATCATTGATCGTGTTGGTGGTTTGATTTCTACAGAAGGATTTACTTTTGAAGAAATCAAAGAATTCTTCTTAACTAAAAATGGAAATGAATTGGCAGCAGAAAACATGTTGTCATTTGAGGAAATCAATGCACAAATCTGGGATTTGGAAGCAGACGTTTTCATTCCATGTGCTGCATCAAGAATGATAACCCAAGATCAATTGGATCGAATGATCAAAGCCGGTGTGAGCGTAATTGCCGCTGGAGCTAATGTTCCATTTGCAGATAAAGAGATTTTCTTCGGTCCGATTGCTGAACATGCAGACAAACACATTTCTGTCATTCCAGATTTCATTTCCAACTGTGGAATGGCAAGAGTTTTCGCTTATTTGATGAGCAATGATTTGTCAGAGATAACAGACCAAGGAATTTTTGAAGATGTGAGTCAGACCATTCACAAGGCATTAAAAGATACGCATGCAATCAACGAAAATAAAACATTAATCGCTAAAACAGCATTTGAAATTGCCTTAAAGCAATTGATGAAAATCGACCTTCTAAAGGTTTAATGACTCTTTAAATCAGGATTTCAACAAAAGAGATTTGGTAACTTTTGTGAAGAGCATACTTATAACTAGAGAATAAAACTATTTTTGTTCTCTGAATATACTTATTTAGTCAAATCAACGTTAATAAAACATGAGCTTTAATTTCCTTTTACAAATAGAAACAGCACCAGTTGCAGCAGATACAGTAACAACTGGAGTCAAAGAAATCCCAGTTTGGGAAATTATAGATCAATCAAACGCTGGTATTGGTTGGATTATCAACTTGTTGCTTTTATTCATGTTCATTTATGTAATCTATGTATTTACAGAACGTTATTTGGCCTTAAGAAGAGCTTCAAAAGAAGAATCTAGCTTTTTATCAAAAATAAAAGGCTACCTAATTTCTGGAGATTTAGATGCAGCAAAAAAATTGTGTGAAAGTACCGACAGTCCTTCTGCAAGAATGCTAGAAAAAGGAATCGGACGACTTGGAAAACCATTAGAAAACATTTCAGTAGCCATTGAAAACACAGCTAAAATTGAAATCATGCGCTTAGAACAACGCGTTAGTTTCTTAGCGACTGCTTCAGGTGCAGGACCAATGTTGGGTTTCCTTGGAACAGTAGTTGGGATGGTGATTGTATTCATTGATTTACAAAGTGTTTCTTCTTTAGACATCCAAGTAATCGCTCCTGGTATCATGACTTCGATGATTACAACTGTTGAAGGATTGATTGTTGGTTTAACAGCATTTATGGGATACAACTACTTGACGGAGCGAATTGGAAGAATCGTTTACACGATGGAAACGACAGCTTTAGAATTTATGGATTTGTTGAACGAGCCTGGAAAATAACGCATTATGAACTTAGGAACTAGAAATAAAATCAAAGTTGAAGCGGGCACTGCATCCATGACGGATTTGGTGTTTTTGCTGTTGATTTTCTTCATCATCATTAGTTTGACGGCGAGTAACAACCACACGCCTGTAGATTTACCAAAGCCTTCTGAGAATCTTAAATCTGTTCAAGATCCGGTTACAACTACGATCGTCATCACAGATGAAAATAAATATTTCTTATCACAAACTGAAAAGTTAGAAGATGCAAGAGATTTTGACCTGATTAAAGACAAAATATCAAAAGAAGTAAACGATTCTGGAAAATTAAAATTGAAAATTGCAGGACATAAAAAAGCAGACTATGAAGCTGTATTTCAAATTCTAGCCTTGGCGCAAGCAAATGGCTGGGAACCTGTTTTAGCATATCAAAAATAAGAAAAATTGGAACATTCATCCATATCTAGAGATTCTGATAAACGCAATGGTATCATCACCTCTGTGGCTGTCACGGTTGTTATTATTGTGCTGATGAAGTTCTTTCATTACACCATTGCAGATCCACCACCAAAAGACATCCCTTTGGTGGCTTCAACGGAAATGACAGAACTCGAGCTGGAGAAATTGGTTGTGGAAAGTGGTGGTAGTTCTGGTAGTCAAGGCACGCCTTCTGATGCACCTGTTGAACCGAAGCCTAAACCTCAAACAGAGCAAGTAATCACTAAAACCGATTCTAAAACGGAAGTTCAAACGGGGAAAAGCACAAAAACAACTGGTAATAATACAGACAACACACCAACAACAATCAAAGCAGCGCCAAATCCGTTTGGTTCCGGTGGTGGTTCTACACAAGGTGAAGGAGCTGGTATTTTTGGTAAAGACGATGGCGCTTACCGAGGCGGAAGTTCTGGAACAGGCGGTGGCGGTGAAGGCGAAAGTAGCGGAGAGCGAATTCGTTTAAACAACATCAATACTGAAGGGTTAGAATTTAATCAAACATGTACGATTGTTTTGAAATTAACCATCAACTCCGAAGGAAAAGTCATTCGGACAGAAGTTATTTCTGGAAGGACAACCACGACCGATCAGCGAATTATCAATCAAATTGCAGAATTGGTAAAACAGCAAATTCGCTATAACAAAAAGCCAGGAGCTGCAATTGAAAAAATTGCACTGTCTCTCAACATTAAAGCAACTTAAATTATTCGTTTTGAAAACGTATCAAGAAGCGATTGACTGGTTGTTCAATCAATTTCCGGCATATCAAAACATGGGACAGTTGGCTTATAAAGCTGATTTGTCAAACATCATTTACTTGTGTGAAGAACTGGAAATCGATTATCCTTCTTTAAAATACATCCACGTAGCAGGTACAAATGGAAAAGGTTCGACCTGTAACATGCTTTCTACTGCTTTGAAATTGAAGAATTATAAAACAGGACTTTTTACGTCACCGCACATTCACGATTTTAGAGAACGGATTCGAATCAACGATGCACTAATCAGTGAACAAAGTGTACTTGATTTTTGCAATTTAGTTCAAGATAAGAATTGGAACATTCAGCCCTCCTTTTTTGAAATTACGTGGGCCATGGCACTGATGTATTTCATAGATCAAAAGTGTGACATTTGTGTCATCGAAACTGGATTAGGAGGAAGATTAGATTCTACGAACATCATCACTCCTATTCTATCCATTATCACCAACATTAGCATCGATCACATTGCAATCTTAGGAGATACGCTGGAAAAAATAGCATTTGAAAAAGCAGGAATAATCAAAAAAGGTGTTCCCGTAATCATTGGAGAAACGGTGGTTAAAACAAAACCTGTTTTCCTTCAGAAAGCTAAAGAATGTGGTTCAGAAATCATCTTTGCTGAAGAACGGACTTCTGAAGAATCTTTTCATCACTTACCTGATTCTTATCAATACAGGAATGAACGCACAGTTCGTGCTGCCTTTGATGCTTTAAACGAACTTGGTTTCGAGATGAGCTCACAAGAAGTATCCAATTCCATTCAAGAAGCAGAAAAAAATCCACTCTTTCACGGAAGGTTCGAAGTTGTGTCTCAGGCTCCATTAACCATTTTGGATGTGGCGCACAACGAAGCGGGCATCAAACAAATGTTGGAAACCCTGAAAGGTGTTCAACGTGGAAAGCTACATATCATCTACGGCGGAAGCTCAGATAAAGATTTAAAAAGTATTATCAAGCTATTTCCTGCTGATTCGAATTTTTATTTCTCAGAATTTAAGAATGAACGAACAGCGAAAATGGAAGAGATGAAGTTGATTTCAGAAAACTTAAAATTAAATTCAAAATATTTTCTCCAATTGAGTGATGCGCTTCATTCTGCGCAACTATCAGCAAATAAAACAGATACCATCTTGATCACGGGTAGCTTCTTTTTAATTAGCGATTATTTTTAAAAATAAATGAAAATAATTTTAAAAAACGCTTGTCAATCCAAATAAAGACCGTATCTTTGCACACGCAATAAGGAACACAACGGTGTTCTTAAAAGCAGAAAGGGAGATTAGCTCAGTTGGTTCAGAGCGCCTGCCTTACAAGCAGGATGTCGGGGGTTCGAGTCCCTCATTTCCCACAAAAAGTCTGAATTTTATTCAGACTTTTTTTTTGCAATAAACTTTTAGATTCTGCTGTTGAATCAACTCTTCGAAAATTTGCAAAACGATAAACTTACAAAATGAGTACGATTAAATTTGTCACCAAATACGATTATTTCTCAGCGATACTCAGCATCGCTTGTTTTGTGTTAATCCTGTTAATCTATAGAAACCTTGCTACCTTTGTTTTTGCATCTCTTATACTACTCTTTGGCCTTTATAGCGCGTTTGGTAGACGACTCAGCTTCGGAGAAGAGCGTATCGTCGTTCGGAACTTCATTTTTAAGCAAAAATTAGATTATTCAGACCTTACGAAGTTCAGTTATACAAACAAACTGTATGGAAAATCGGTGATTATCTTAACAAGTTCTACAAAAACTCACCAAGCACTTCTTGGCTATAAAGAATGGCTAAAACTGAAAGTCTGGTTAGAACAGAAAGGAATTGCATGCGATGAAAATTAAAACTTCACTGGATAAAATTTTCGGCTAAAGCCAGATTCTGATTTCCTTTATTGAAGTGAAAGCGCTAAACCTCATTCCAATTGAAATGTTTCTTAAAATGCACGCAGGATACATCATGAGATTAAGATAGATCATTTAAAAATGAATTCGTATTTTAAAGGATTACAATTACCTTAGATTCAACTCAGAAATGATTTCTCAGAAATCTATTTTAGATACGCAATGCAGTGCTTATCTAAAACTGAAAATAAAGACTGAAATTAATTTTCAGTCTTTATTCTTGTAAATTGAAACGGTTCGTATTTATTCCTGTTCTTACCGTCATTTTCATATTCTGGACCATCAACAACTGATTCGTATATAACGATGTTGATTCGGTTTTTATAGGCGCTATTCTTTTCCAAGTAACTAATGATGTCGTACTTCAAATTTTCAGCTCTTGATCTCGAAAGTTCCAGATTGTTTTCATATTTATCAGTTGGAACCGTTGAAGCAGAAGAACTTATTTTAATTGTAATGTTTTCAGAATTATTTTCCAATTGTTTTTCAATGTGTTTTAAGAACTTTCTAAACTCACGATTTCCAACAAATAGTTTGTTTTTATTATATCGATAGAAAAAAGTAGCTTCTATTTCCTTAATAGCAACCACTTGAACTTCTTCAACTTCTTCAACATCAACTTTTTTCTTTTTAATGATATCAATTAATTGTTCTCCAATTTTTTCTTGATAAACGGACTCGCAATCTGTTTGAATGGTTTCTTCAAAAACTACTTGGTGATCTTCACCAATTTGATATACTAATTTATACGTTTTACAAGGCTCTAAAAGGCTCATCAACATTCCGTCTCGTGGACGCGTATAAACCATTCTCTCTTTCTTATCAGCACAATCTAAACACGTTAAAACCAATCGATAATTATCTGGAATCGGTAAATTGTCAACTGTGTTCACTTTTACCTTTAAGAACGCAATGCTTTCAATTCCTAAGTAATTATTTTCAACTTCGTAAATGTCTTTCTCTCCTTCTCCACCTGATCGATCTGATGTAAAATATCCTTTAAAACCATCTGTTGTTGAAGTGTAATATAAATCGTCTCCGAAAGAGTTTAATGGATAACCGATGTTAACAGCTTCACCCCAAACATCTTCATCGTCTTTGGTAGCATATAAAATATCAAAACCTCCCATACTTTTAGGGCCATTGCTGGCGAAGTAGAAGTACTTTTCATTCACGGAGATAAAAGGAGACTCTTCATCAAACGGAGAATTTATTTTGGCACCCATGTTTACAGGTTCTCCCCAAGTACCATCTGCAAGTCTTTTACATTCGTAAATATCTCTACCACCAAAACCTCCTGGACGATCAGAAACAAAGTACATCCAGTTTCCACTTGGTGAAATCGTTAAATGAGATTCCCAATATTTCGTGTTGATGTTTTTAGCTTCAAAGACTTTTGGGTTTTCAAATTTATTATTTTTAAAATCTGAATAATAAATATCTCCTGCACCGGTTTCGTCCGTATAAGAATAAATAAAACGTTCTTCAATACTCATTGCAGACGTCGCTTCGTTTTGATCTATTTTTGAAAACCCCATTCGAACTGGATCTTTCCAATTCCCTTTGTCATCCAGTAAACTGGTGTAAATATCTTCAGGATAAAATCCAGTTTTTTGATCAATGAACTCATTTGCATTTTTAACATTCCAAGGTTTGCAAATGGTGTAAAACAAGCCCGTACCATCTAATGAAATCACTGGTGAATATTCAGGATATTTTGTATTAATCGTTTTTCCTGCATTTTTTACTTTCACGCCTTCATTGGGTGTTTTGATTTGACGTGCAGCAACTTCACATTGCTCAAGTCCTAAAGTTGCGTACTTAATTAAAACAGATTTTTTGTCCGTTTTCTCAATAAATTGAGTGTAAAATAATTTGGCATCTTCTAGTTTACCCATGTGGTGATAACTCCTTCCTAAATAGTAAAATGCGTCAACAGGAGCACTTAATTCTTTGGCCGAATAAACGTCGTAGAGTTTACTAACTTTTGCGGTACCGATTGTTAAATAAGGAAGCGCGGCTTCATATTTTTGTCCTAATTGGACAAGAACATATCCTTTTCTGTAGTTGTAGTTTGAACTTTCAGGTTGAAAAGTGAGTAATTTATCAATAATTATTTCTGCATCAACGAATTTTTTATCATCTAAAAGTGTAGTAGATTTGAAAACTAATTCAGATTCAGTTCCATTCTTAAGTAGATCTTCAATTTCTTTATTATTTCGTTTCTGAGCGAAAATCGCTACTGAGAAAAATAGAGCAAAAATAAATAGTGTAAAGGTTTTCATAAATAGTTTTAAAAAAGCGACACAAATCTGAGCTAAAGTTACTCAAATTTGTGTCTTGCTATTACTATTCTACTCTTAATCTTGCATTTAGGTTTCAAGAAAAAGAAATAATTTTGTTTAAACCGTTTGATTGATGTCAAATTGCTCCAAATATTCAGCAACTCGCTTCACAAACGTTCCTCCCAATGCCCCATCAACTACACGGTGGTCGTATGAGTGAGATAAGAACATTTTATGACGTATACCAATGAAATCACCATCTGGAGTTTCAATAACAGCAGGTACTTTGCGAATCGCACCCAACGCTAAAATGGCAACTTGTGGTTGATTGATAATTGGTGTACCCATTACGTTTCCAAAAGTACCTACGTTTGTTACGGTGTAAGTTCCTCCTTGAATATCTTCTGGTTTCAATTTATTTTGTCTCGCATTGTTTGCCAATTCATTCACTGCTTTTGCCAAACCTACCAAGTTCAAACGGTCTGCATTTTTAACTACTGGAACAATTAAGTTTCCAGAAGGAAGTGCTGCTGCCATTCCGATATTGATGTCTTTTCTTTTGATAATTTGATTTCCGCTAACACAGATGTTAATCATCGGGAAGTCTTTAATTGCTTTTGCAACTGCTTCCATGAAGATTGGTGTAAATGTAAAGTTTTCACCTTCGCGTTTTTTGAAACCGTCTTTGATTTTGTTTCTCCAATTCACGATGTTCGTTACGTCTGCTTCAACAAATGAAGTTACGTGTGGCGAAACGTGTTTAGACATCACCATGCGCTCAGAAATAATCTTACGCATTCTGTCCATTTCCATGATCTCATCACCAGCCATTGGAACAATTGGCAATGGTTTAATCGTTTTTAAATAGGATATCGTATCACCATCTATTTCGCCAGTCGCAACAACCGCTTTAGAAGTTGGTGCAGCAGCTTGAGTAGCAACTGGTGCCGCAACAACTGGTTGGTTTCCTCTATTTGCTACGTACGAAAGTATGTCTTTTTTTGTAACTCTACCCTCTTGACCAGAACCAGCAATTGATTCTAATTCTTCTCCTGAAATCCCTTCTGCAGAAGCAATGCTTCTAACTAAAGGAGAGAAGAAACGATCAGAGTTGATTGCAACAGGAGCTGGAGCACTTGCATTGTTTGCAGGAGTAGCAGAACTAGCAGGTGCAGAAGCAGTTTCTGGTGCAGCTTGAGTTGTTTCAGTAGCCACAACGTCAGAACCATCCGTAGAGATGATTGCAATAACATCACCCACTTGAGCAACTTCGTCTTTTTCGAAAAATATTTTTATTAAGGTACCAGCAGCTTCAGAAGGAAGCTCGTTATCAACCTTATCTGTAGCAACTTCCACTAATGGTTCGTCCATGTTAACGTTGTCACCTACGCTTTTCAACCAATTTGTAATAGTTGCTTCTGTAACGCTTTCACCCATCTTAGGGAGTCTGATTTCTACTTGTGCCATGTATTGGATTTCTTAATTAGAGTACAAAAGTAAAAGAAAAAAGGTAAATTTGTCCATACGAAGTGAAAATTAAACGAATAGACTCATTCTAAACAAACTAAATGCTTTGTCAACGATCTAACAATCAAGTCTTTTCCACGACTTTAGGATGATTTCAACATCTTTCCAGATGGTATAATCTCTGGCATAAATCAAGTTTAATTTGCTCCGTAAAACTGAGTCGCTCACATCTTCGCGAGAAGAAGCATTCAAGATACCAAATTTTATACTTGGTAGCAAGCGGTTTTGATCCGTAACATCGAAATAGCCGACATACGTTTTCTTCCCAAATAAGCAAGAGAATACATTTTTAAACCACCTTACCTTCTGTTCGTAAAACCAAATCACAACGGGTGAAATAAGCAAAAATGTTAAAGAAGTCAAGATGTCCAACGTGCGCTTATTCCGAATGTTTTTCTTCTTGCTGATTTGATTGATATTCAGCACATATAAATCTCCCGAAGTTTCAATCGAGTTACTACCAATGAGGTACATGCTATCAGGTTGGGCAATTTTGAAATCAATATTACGAGAACCTAGAATGGACATCCAATTCACAATTTCTTGCGAAGTGGTGTCTTTGGCGCAAAAAATAATTTCATCGATTTGATAAATGTATGCGATTTGATCCAATTGCGAAATAACTCCGATTTGATTCGCGTTTTTTTCTTCTGTAGGAGAAACTAAGAAAACAGAATCTATTTTTGAATTGGTTTGATTCAACAGCAAACTAACGCGATCTGTTTCTTCTGGCGAACCGACCAACAAAAAGTTTTGATTTTTCACTCCAGAAAGACTGAAACGCTTTCCAACACTATAATGAAGGAAGATTCTTGAAATGGTAAAATAGGATAAAACCCAGCCCATTCCAACTAAAATGTACAGTCTGGAAAATTGCCAATCTTTAGGGAGAAGACCGTAAATAACCAAAATCATCAAGGTGCCAATGATAGAACCTTTGAATATTTTACTGATTTTTAGCGGAAAATCATAACCGCCAGCATAAAAAATACTGGTCATCCAAACCAAAACATAGGCAGGAATCGCAACGTTCATCGCATTCGCAGGAAACTCAATGGAGACATACTGCCAATGATTGGTGAGCAATAAAGCACCAGCTAGGATATAGATAAAATCAAATACGGGCAAAGCTGCTTTTTTGATAAAACGCGTGGCAATGGCCAAACTAGCCCGCAAGTATATTGCTAAATTGATAAGGACAGAAAATAATTTCGCGTTCTTTTGAGAAAAATGTTTTTCAGCAAAAATGACCATTGCTCTGTAAAAAACAAAGACATAATTGATCGAACTTTTTTTGGTGCTTTCTCCCTTGTAATGAATAATTCGTGTTTCTGGGAAATAATAGTTTTTATAACCTCCCAAAATAATTCGATAGGACAAGTCGATGTCTTCACCATACATGAAAAAAGCTTCGTCCAACATTCCAACTTCTCGAATGGTTTTAGCTCGCATCAGCATAAATGCCCCACTCAAAATCTCCACTTCATTGGTCTCAAATTCGGACAAATAACCCAAATGGTATTTACCAAATAACTTCGATTTTGGAAAGATAGATGATAAACCAAAAATCTTATAGAATGCAACAGCAGGAGTTGGCAAACCTCTTTTAGACTCTGGTAAAAATTTCCCTTTTCCATCCAACATGCGAACTCCAAGTCCACCAGCATCTGGATTTTGATCCATGAAAGCAACTACTTTTTCGAACGTATCTTCCTCTACAACCGTATCCGGATTGAGTAGTAAAAAATAATCTCCATGAGCCATTTCCATGGCTTGGTTGTTGGCTTTGGAAAAACCACGGTTATCGCGATTGGCAATCAAATGAACATTTGGAAATTTGGCACGAACCATTTCAACTGACCCGTCGATTGAATTATTATCCACCACATAAACTTCCCCTGAAACATTTTCAAGCGCCTTCATTACCGAGTTTAAACACTGTTCTAAAAAGTATTCAACGTTGTAGTTTACAATAATAACCGATATGCGAATTGGTTTTTCCACGTAGACTTATTTCTTTATTAAACCAACATCCGCTGGTGTAGTATTGTTTTTATTAATTCACCTTCTACCAAAAATTCAAGAATCAAGGTAGCGCGAACTGCTTGCTTTCTTTTTTCACCCTGAAAGAACAACTCAATCCCAAATTGTTTGTGTTTGATAAACTCTTTGACATCTTGCACGGATTCCATCAATTGAAATTGAATTGAAGAATCTGTCAAAACGGTATTTATTCTTTTAAATCCAATTTTTCTTCTTGAAATTGAAGGACAATCCATGTTAATGGCTTTCAATTTCAAGGTACTTAATTCCCCTTTCTCGTCACTAACGATTGTTATGTTCTTCAAGAAAATCTGATGAACTTTACTTCTTTTCGTGTCGTTTTTCTCAAATCGCACTTGACAATCTGTTTGAATTGCATCTGAAACCAATACCCAATTCTTAACATTCGCAGGAAGAGAAACTTCTTGTTGATAATCGATAAAAAACTGAGTCGTTTTATTCTTACATGAAACCAAAAAAGTTGTCAAAAACAGAATAACAAAATAAGAGTAGTTCTTGAAAATCATTTACATTACTGCAATACAAGAAATTTCAACAAGTGCACCCATTGGTAATTTCACAACTTGAACCGCTTCACGTGCTGGAGGAATTTCACCAAAAAATTCACCGTATGCTTCATTCATACCTTGATAATCGTCAAAATTTGTCAAGAAAATCGTACATTTCACCAGGTTAGAATAATCCATTCCAGCAGCGTTTAGTAAATTACCAATGTTTTCCATGATTTGACGCGTTGCCGTTTTGATATCCGGCATGTTCAACTCTCTCGTTATCGGATTTACAGGTATTTGTCCACTTACATATAAGGTATTTCCGGCTAAAACAGCAGGACTATAAGGAGCAATCGGTGCAGGAGCATTTTCTATTTGAATGGCTTTCTTCATAATTCATTACATTTGTGCAAGTTTAATAAATATTAGTCAAAAAACAGTGAAAGTACTTCTTTTGGATAGTTTTGATTCCTTTACATACAACCTTTTTCATTATTTGGAAGGATTGAATTGTGATGTAAAAGTAGCACGAAACAATGAAATCACCTTGGCTGAAATTGAAGAATTCGACAAAATAATTCTATCTCCAGGCCCCGGTTTACCACACGAAGCTGGAATCTTGATGGAGCTCTTACAAGCATACGGATCTAAAAAACCCATACTCGGTGTTTGTTTGGGAATGCAGGCTATTGCTTTGCATTTTGGAGGATCTTTGTATAATTTGAAAGAGGTCAAACATGGAGTGGCAGAAAAAATGCAGCAAGAAGGAGAAAATGTACTGTTCAAAGACATTCCAAAGGAAATAGAAGTTGGACTATACCACAGTTGGGCGGTTGATGAAAAATTGCCTTCAACATTGAAAATAACTGCAAGATCAGAAAATGGCATTTTAATGGCCATTGCACATCGAGAATTACCCGTCTATGCAGTTCAATTTCATCCGGAATCTATCTTAACACCGTTTGGAAGAAAAATCATTCAAAATTTTATCGAACTACAATAATTCAAAAATCTTTTTGAATATCCATTTTAATCGCTAGTTTTAACAAATCTTTTTGGCATTCAAATTGATTACTAAATAAACGACCTTGTTGAACGAACAACAAGAAAACAACCAATTAAACTCACTAATAAAATCTGCATTATGAAAAACGTACTCTTATTAATTACTTTTGCGCTCGTAAGTCACCTGGCAATGAGTCAATCTTGCGTTGGGAAATGGACGACCATAGACGATGAATCTGGAAAGAAAAAATCGGTTGTTGAACTATACAAATACAAAGAAAGTTTGTACGGAAAAATAACCTATCTGTATCCGCGTGAAGGAAGAGAAGAAAATCCAGTTTGTAAAAAATGTACAGATGATAGAAAAAATCAACCCTTAGTAGGTTTACAAATTGTTCGCAACGGGAAATGGAATGGAACAGAATGGGCTGGAGGAACAATCGTTGATCCGGAAAATGGAAAAACATACAGTACCAAAATTTGGCTAGACCCAAAAGATCCAAATAAATTATACCTAAGAGGGTACATCGGACCTTTCTTCAGAACTCAAACTTGGATTCGTGTCAATGAGTAATTGAATTCAAAAAAACATCAAAAGCCTGATTCTTATAAGTTTCAGGCTTTTTTTATTTTCAAAATTTTGAAAAACTTTGCAAAAATGATGTAAATTTTAAAAGAAAGTTGATTTAGTTAAGTAGAACGTAAATAGATTACGTTCTGCCACCGTAGTTTTGTAATCTAAATTAAAGGTTATGAAATAAGCCATAACAATAGTCTGACAGATACAAGAAGACTACAGTGGCGAAACCATGTGCCCTTTAAAAGATAAATTATAGACATATGAAATCAATTTTAAACAGAATAAACGTTGAATCAATTGAATTTGAATCCGGAACCAATGAAGCGTTTGTGACATGTCAAATTTCACAAGGAGCTGACACTTATAGAACAGAATTGATTGTAAACCATACAGACATCAACCGATTAATTGGTCGTCTTCAACAACTTGCGTCAAACACCGATGTTATGAGTTGTTTTGAAAACATTCAGTTAGCTGATGGAAATCAATTGTATTCCATGGAATGTGAAAAATCTGGTTTGGGAAATTTATGGATTGAGCACATCGAATTCAATGCGCCACTCCGACAAATCAGAGCTTAAATTCACACTTCAACCAACCATTTACCAAAAGTTTCGTTTACTAAAGTGTCTATAGACGTTCATTTTAATAAAATAAAATGTACATTTGGAGACTAATCTTAATTTAGCTTAATTAAAATAAAACTTTAAACGATATGAAAATTACTCATACTTTACTTCTAGGTTCAATGCTAGCACTTGGTTTCTCTTCATGTATCAAGCATGAAATCATTCCAGCTCCAGACCCCAGAGTAGAATTAATATGCAGTTTCAACGGTTTAATTAACGGTTCACCACTCGAACTTACACAAAATGTAAATGGTTATTTTTTGGAAGCGAAAAAATCTATTTTTGTTCCGCCAACAGGACTCACCATTGCTACTTATTTTTCAGAAATAAAATCAGCTGAGAAATTAATTGCTATTAAAATAAGTGCAGGAAACATGCGCTATGATGGAGCGGGAACGGACGGTCCACCACCAATTATTTTCAATGATTTTTTCAAAACAAACTTAACACCTCTTTATACGGCAGAAGCTGTCTCTACTCCTTTAAATACGGGTGGTGTTGAAGTTTCTTACCGCGATAATGCAGGAAATGTTTGGGTTACAAAAGAAACAGACAACGGTTTCAACAAAATGGTATTTTCTAGTGTAGTTCAAGAAACAGATAAAACAGGTGACTACTCGAAATACGTCGCTAATTTTAAATGTAGAGTTTACCATACATTTATGACTGTCGTTGAAAATGTTGCTCCAACTCCAAACGATACGACCTACGACGAACAACAATTTGACATCACCAACGGTGTGATGAAAGGTTGGTACAAAAGATAATTTACAAAATAAGAGATATTAACAATGCTGTTCAGGTTATGAACAGCATTTTTTGTACCTTGTCGTGGTCAAAACTGTAAAAGAATGAGAACTACACTCAAGATCGCCATCATTGGCAACTTTAATTTTACACTCAATGCGCATCACGCAACAAACCTCGCCATTGATCATGCATCTAGATTTTTAGACTTTGAAATCAATTACTATTGGATTACGCTGGATGAAGTCATGCGATTGAAAACACAGTCTTTGAATGAATACGATGGTTTTTGGTTCAGTCCAGGAGATAACAATCACTTTTACTTGCATGGCTCAATCGAGAAAATTATGCTGACAGGTGTTCCGACATTTATAACCGGCGAAGGTTTCAAATCGCTTTTAGAAGTCTTGGTCAATCAAAATAATTTCAATCCAAACAATGAAAAAATCATTTCAGATAATTTGGTAGAAGGAGATCAATTTGAAAAACTAACCATCAATCCAGAATCTCTTGCGCTAAAAAAGCTATATGAAAATCACAATCAAATAGAACTCACTTCTTCAAGATTTAGTCTATATCCGCAAATTATGGCTCATTTGAAAAATGAATTAATTGATGTGGAAGCTTTGAATCAATTTGAAGAAGCAGAAATCGTGAGTTTAAAAAGTCATCCGTTTTTTGTTGCTTGCGGATTTTGTCCACAGATCTCATCAACAAGAGAAATTCCGCATCCCTTAGTTTATACGTTTATCAAAGCGTGCTCGAGTGAATTACACGCTTAAAGCGTGAATCACAGAATCAAAACAATTCTTCTGAATCTTTGATTGATTCGTAGTAAACATCTATTCCCAAGTTTCTTGAAAGAGAAGCGTTTACTGCAAGCACATCACAGCGTTCGTTTTCTGGATGCCCGTTGTGACCTTTGATCCAAACCATCTCAATCTCTAAACCTTCCTGAGCTATTAAATAGCGCTTCCAAAGATCTGGATTTTTCTTTCCTTTGAATCCTTTTTTCACCCAACCAAAAACCCATCTTTTAGAGATGGAATCAACTACGTATTTAGAATCTGAAACGATTCTCACTGGATGAATTTTAGATCTCAGCGCCTCCAATCCAACAATTACTGCCAACAATTCCATTCGGTTATTGGTGGTAAGGCGAAAGCCCTGAGAAAATTCTTTCTCAAGGCTTCCAAATCTTAATATGGTTCCGTAACCTCCTGGTCCTGGATTTCCTTTTGCTGCGCCATCCGTAAACAGCTCAATGCATTTCTTACTGTCCATCTAAGGAAATTGTAAAATCGATGTAACTACTATTTTTTAGATTCTTTTGAATTCAAAAGTTGCATGATTTCATCCAATTTTGGTGTCAAGATAATCTCAGTTCTTCTGTTTTTTGCTCTTCCTTCAGCAGTTTCGTTGTTCGCTTTTGGAGAAAATTCACCTTTTCCAGATGCAGTAACTCGCGTTGGAACTAATTTGTATTCATCTGTCAACAAACGAACAATTGAAGTTGCGCGACCAACGCTTAAATCCCAGTTATCTTTGTAAATTGCTGTTTTGATTGGAATGTTATCGGTATGACCTTCCACCAAAATATTGATGTCTGGATTTTTACTCAATACATCTGCCAATAATTTCATTGCTTCTTTTCCTTTGTCTTCTACATTGGCACTACCCGATTTGAAAAGTAATTTATCAGACATTGAAACGTACACTTTTCCATCTCTAATTTCAACAGACAATTCATCTGAATTAAATCCTAACAACGCATTTCTAAGCACATCGTTCAATCGCTGTGTAATGGAATCTTGACGTGCTATCACTGCTTTCATATCACGCAAGGCTTTCTCTCTTTCAGAAAGTAATCTTTCTTTTTCTTTCAATTCATCCGATTTCATTCTCAGCGCTTCCGTATATTGATCCGCTTGAGAAATATTTTCTTTGAAAAGATTGCTGTATTTATCTTCTAATTTTTGTTTGCTTGTTTCTAGGTCAGAAACTTTTATTTTCAAACCTGCGTTTTCATTTTCTTGGATCTTCAAGTTATCACATAATTGATCTCTTTCAGACACGACCGCTTTGATGCGTTTTCCTCCAAAAACTTCCTTTTGTGGAATGTTGTCTCCGCATTGATAGATTGGTTTACAAGAACTGATAAATAAAGATGAACCAGCTAATAAAAGAAGGTAGTTGAATTTTAACATGGGATTTTGTTTTAAAAATTTCTATCACAAAGATAGTTTTTTATGTCAGGGAGATACGAGGTTTGTCGTTAAAGATTCAGAAAATTAAATCAATTTCAAATGCTCTGAATGAACGATTTTTCCTAATATTCGAGAAGCATCTTCGTCGAACGTGCTAGCGCTATCAGTTGTTAAATACCTTGACATTCCATTCTTGGTCAATTTTGAATCAATTTCTGAATGACGTTGGAGGTAATCTTCCAATTTATCCGCCACAATTTGTCCCTGCGAAATAACTTGAATGCTTTTTGGCACGTGCGCTTGAATGAATTCCTGAACAATTGGATAATGTGTACATCCTAAAATAATTGCATCAATTTTCGAATCCTTTTCTAATAGGTTTGTCAAATCTTCTAAAATCAATGCCTTTCCTCCTGCTGTTTGGTATTTGTTATTTTCAATCAAAGGAACCCAAAGCGGACAAGCATGTTGCGTGACCACTATCTCTGGAAATAATTTATTAATTTCAATTCGATACGAATCTGATTTTACAGTTCCTTCGGTTGCAAGGATTCCAACGTGTTTACTTTTGGTAAATGTATCAACAGATTCAGCACTTGGTCGGATGACACCCAAAACTCGCTTGCCCGGAAATTTAATTGGTAGATCATTTTGTTGAATCGTTCTCAACGCTTTTGCTGATGCCGTATTACACGCTAAGATCACTAATTCACAATTTTGCTCAAACAAGTATGTTACTGCTTGTAGAGTGAACTCATAGACCGTTTCAAAAGATCTTGTTCCATACGGCGCACGGGCATTGTCACCCAAGTACAAAAAATCGTATTCAGGAAGTTTATTTTGAAGCTCAGCCAAGACAGTCAAACCACCGTAGCCAGAATCAAATACGCCAATGGGATGTAAGTTCTTCATTTGATTTTAAAAGTAACAAAAAAAGACGGCTAATGCTAGCCGTCTTTCAAAATGTCAAATTGTAAATTATTTTTTCTTGGTGTCTTCAGCATCGATTTTCAACAACTCACTCATTACTTCGCTGGTTAAATCTGTTCCACCTTTTGAGTAAATTGCTTGCGATTCGTCAAAGATGTAATTCAATTTTTTACGTTCAGCAACGATGTCAACTGCTTTTTGTAATCTTTTCAAGATTGGAGCATTCAAATCAGAACTCAAAGCAGACATTTGTTGTTGCAATTCTTGTTCACGTGTTTGCAAAGCTTGTTGTTTTTTCTGAATTCTTTCTTCTTCATACTGACGCATCACTTCGGAAAGTGTTTTTCCTTTAGCTTGGTATTCTTGGTAAATTTTCTGAAGTTCAGTTTCCATTTCGGTCAATTCTTTTTCTCCAGCAGCACCAAAATCTTCCAGTGTTTTAATCGCTACTTTTCTTGAAGGAAGCGTATCCAACAATTTATTAGAGTTGATGTGACCGATTTTAGATTGTGCACTTAACGTACCAACTGACATCATTACGATTAAAGCAATTATTAATTTTCTCATGTTCTTCTTGTTTATCTATTTTACTTTTTATTACTTACCTTGAATCCCATTTGTTTCAAAACATCATCGCTGAGATCAAATTTATCATCTGCATAAATTAGATTACTTTGATTTGCTTTGTCAAAAACGAAACTGTAATTTTTATTTGAAGCAACTTTTTGCATGGCTTCGAAAACTTGATCTTGAATTGGTTTAATCAATTCTTGCCTTTTTTGAAAATAATCTCCTTTGACACCAAATCGCAATTTTTGCATTTCCATTGCTTCGGTTTCTAATTCTTCAATTTCATTGGCGCGTTTGGCTTTCTCTTCTACTGGCAAAAGCACTTCTTCTCTCGCAAAAGCTTCTTTCTTTTTCTTGAGAATGTCGTATCTATCTTCTATTTCTTTTGTCCATCGGTCTGCAAGTTTATTTAATTTATCTTTTGCCTCTTGATAGTCGGGAACATTTTCCATGATGTAATCAGAATCAATGTAACCGTACTTCTGTGCAGAGGAGGCAAATGATGTGCCAATAATTAATAATAAACCGAAAAATAATTGCTTCATGTTTTTTCTTTGCTTTCGAACGTCAAATATAATACATTTATTGTAAACTCACATTGAATTACAATTCTCCTAAGTTCATACCTATCGTAAAGTTCAATTTACCGAAATATCCTTTCTGCGTTACATCAATATCTGAACTTTTTCCAAAACCATAGGCATGTGGATCTAAAGTATCGAAGCCCCAACCGTAATCCAATCCAAGCATTCCAAACATCGGAAGGAATACACGGATCCCAACACCAGCTGCACGTTTTACATTGAATGGATTGAATTTATCAATCGTCGGGTACGTATTTCCTGCTTCTCCAAACGCCAACACATAGAACGTTGCTTGCGGATTTAAAGAGATTGGATATCTCAATTCCATCGTGTATTTCGCTACAATTGGATCTCCTTGTTCTGACGACATGCTGTTGTCTTCGTAACCTCGCATCGCAATAATTTCTCGTCCACCAAATGAATTTACACCCGTCAATCCACTTCCTCCCATGGAGTAACGCTCAAACGGTGAAAGACCTTTCGATTTCGTGTAAGCGCCCATGAATCCAAAACCAATTCGTGGCATTAATACCAGTTTTTTATCGCTTGTCAATGGAAAGTACCATTCACCCGTAAATTTCAATTTGTAATATTCCAAGTACTTGTAACGCTCTTGAGCACTTTGTGTGGAATAATCACTGATGTTATCAAAGTATGAATACGGAAGCGAACCTTTTGCAGAGAACGTTAAGTTAGATCCTTCTGAAGGATAAATCGGAACGTTTACAGAATTTCTTTGTAGGACGTATTTTAAACTAATGTCATTTGAATATCCTGTGCTAAAGTCTTGAAATATATTGTATTTACCAACATCGTAATACTGATATGCAAATTCATAGTATGCACTAAAATAATCATCTGGAATTTTCTTACGTCGTCCTAAACCAACTCCAACTCCTGATATACCAACACCACTATAATTCACATTTCTTTTGCCATATCCATTTTGAGAAAACTGGGTATGATTAATCCAAAAAGACAAAGAGTTTGGTTTCTTTCCGCCTAACCAAGGTTCTGTGAAAGAGAAGTTATATCCTTGATAAAATTTACCATTTGTTTGTCCACGGATGGATAAACGCTGTCCATCTCCCGAAGGTAATGGAGACCAAGCTGAACCGTTAAATGTATTTTTCAAAGAAAAATTATTGAAGGTCAAACCAAGTGTACCAATTACGCGACCAGCACCATAACCACCCGATAATTCAATTTGATCCGATGATTTTTCTTCTACTACGTATTCAATGTCTACCGTTCCTTCTTGTGGATTTGGCAGGGGATTAATTTGGAATGCTTGTTCGTTGAAATACCCCAATTGTGCTAATTCACGTTGCGTACGAATGATGTCGTTTCTGTTAAAGAGATCTCCCGGTTTGGTACGAATTTCACGACGAATTACGTGCTCATTGGTTTTCGTATTTCCTTTGATGATGATGTTTTTAACACGAGCTTCTTTTCCTTCGATGATTCTTACCTGATAAGCAATGTGGTTGTCTTTCACGTTCTTTTCAACCGCATTGATTTGAAAAAACAAATATCCTCTGTCCATGTAAAGTGAAGAAATATCTCTTCCATCTTGACTCATGTTCAGACGCATGTCCAACAAGGTTTTATTGTAAACATCTCCGTATTTAATTCCTAGTACGGTATCTAAATAACTACTTCTAAATTTGGTATTCCCCAACCATTCAATATCTCCGAAATAGTATTTTTTACCTTCGTCCACTTTGATGTTGATGTGCAAGTTTTTTTCATCGAACTGATAAACTGTATCAAACGTAATGGCAGCATCTCTCAATCCGATTGCATTGAATTTTGTGATTAGAGCCAATTTATCTCTTTCATACGCAGAAACAGAAAATTTAGATCTTTTGAAAACACGCAAAACAGATTTACGTTTCGTGTCTTTCATTGCCCCTCTCAATTTCCAAGTTGGAATGGATTCATTTCCTTCAATGGTCAATTCTCCAATCCCTACTTTTTTACCGCGGTTGATATCAATGATAAAGATTTCAGAATTGTTCATCAAACTATCAGCTTCCCGTTTGATATCTACTTTAACAGAATAATATCCTTTCTCTCTAAAGTATCCCTTAATTTTTGCTTGTGTTGAGAAAACCAAGTTCTCATTGATTGTTTTTCCGGAGAAAAGCGAAATTTCAGTTCTAATTTTATCTGCATCTCGTTTGTTAATTCCTTTGAATTTGAAACGAGATAATTTCGGACGAGGCGTAACGGCGATTACCAAGTATACAACTCCTGCTACTTCTTTATCAGCATAAATCTCAACATCTGAAAATAGACCTTCATTCCATAAATTCTTAATGGCTTTTGAAATTTTATCACCTGGAATCATGATGCTTTGACCTTGTCTCAAACCAGCAATTAATTGAATGGCTTGGTGATCGTAATTATCAGCACCCTCTACACGAATTGGCCCTAGCTCATATTGTTGCGGTTGCGAATAATCGAAAGAAGTGGTTCCGATTGGTGTTGGTCCTGTATTTACCTTAACAGAATCCTCAACTTGCGCAATGGCAAACGAAGAAACGGTGAATAGCAAAATAAATAAGGATCTTTTTAAAATTTTATTCATGTACATTAAATTAATTGTTCGGATACTTTCCCGAACCTTCTCTCTCTGTGCTGATAATTAATTACCGCTTGATATAAATCATTTTCTTTAAAATCAGGCCAAAGCACATCGGTGAAATAAAATTCTGTATATGCGCATTGCCACAACAAAAAATTACTTAAACGCTGTTCGCCACTGGTACGAATTAACAATTCTGGATCTGGAATATTCTGAAGACACATTTCATTCGAAATTAACTCTTCCGTAATTCCTTCTGAATCTATCGTTCCATTTTCAATTTTAGCAGCAATTTTTTTCATTGCTTGGGTAATTTCCCATTTCGAACTGTAGTTCAATGCGAGAATTACATTGATTGTATCGTTCTCTTTTGTTTTATCAATCGCTGCTTCTAATTCTTCTCTGCAATCAGCTGGCAAACCTTGAATATCACCGATGCTGATTAAGCGAACGCCATTGGTATTTAATTCATCGACTTCACTCGCAATTGTTTTGACCATCAAATTCATTAAACCATCTACTTCTGCTTGCGGTCGCGACCAATTTTCGGTTGAGAAAGCGTAAAAAGTTAAATACTTCACGCCAATTCTAGTTGCAGCCTTTAGCGTTCCACGAATAGCTTCAACTCCAATAGAATGACCAAACAAACGTTCTTGCCCTTGTTTTTTAGCCCAACGACCATTTCCATCCATGATTAATGCGACGTGTTGCGGTACTTTGGTTAAATCAATAGTTGTTTCGATGTTCATACTTTTGTAATACTCAAAAAGAGAACGAATTTAATGAATGTATAGTATATTTCTAAGAAATTTAAATTAAATATATACTGTCAAATAATGAAAAAGAGGGAAACGGTTTCCCAAATCCCTCTTAATTAATGAGTTAATGCCATTATTCGGCAAGAACAATGACCTTATTATTTAGCATTTCTACAACTCCTCCCTTGATTCCAACACGAATAATTTTCGGGTTGATATCTTCTTCAATCAAAATGCTTGAATCTTCTGTTTTAACAAAAGCTTCAGCTAAATCAATTTTAATCACTCCGTGATCTAAAGCAGAAATAATCGGGGCGTGGTTATTTAAAATCTGAAATAAACCATCGATACCTGGAAATTGAACTGCTTCTACTTTTCCAGAAAAGATTTTTGTTTCAGGTGTAATTATTTCTAAATGCATATCTATTCTTTTAAACTTCCTTCGATTGAGGGTTATTGATTCAATTAAACCGTTTCAGCAATCATTTTCTCACCTGCTTGGATTACATCTTCGATGTTTCCTTTCAAGTTAAATGCTGCTTCTGGGTATTTATCCATTTCACCGTCCAAAATCATGTTGAATCCTTTGATGGTATCTTGAATATCAACCAACACTCCTTTCAATCCTGTAAACTGCTCAGCAACGTGGAACGGCTGAGAAAGGAAACGTTGAACACGACGCGCTCTGTGTACAATCAATTTGTCTTCTTCAGAAAGTTCGTCCATTCCTAAAATGGCAATGATATCTTGAAGTTCTTTGTATCGTTGTAAAGTAATTTTAACGCGCTCAGCACAATCGTAGTGAGCATCTCCTAAAATTTTCGCGTTCAAAATTCTTGAAGTTGAATCCAATGGGTCAACCGCTGGGTAAATACCAAGCTCAGAAATTTTACGAGACAATACCGTTGTAGCATCCAAGTGAGCAAACGTGTTTGCTGGTGCTGGATCGGTAAGGTCATCCGCAGGTACGTAAACCGCTTGAACAGAAGTAATCGATCCGTTCTTAGTAGAAGTAATACGTTCTTGCATCGCACCCATTTCAGAAGCCAACGTTGGTTGGTAACCTACTGCTGATGGCATACGACCTAATAAGGCAGAAACCTCAGAACCTGCTTGTGTAAAACGGAAGATGTTATCCACGAAGAAAAGAATGTCTTTCCCTTGCTCATCACCATCTCCATCACGGAAATATTCAGCCATGGTTAAACCTGACAAAGCAACACGAGCACGTGCCCCAGGAGGCTCGTTCATTTGACCGAAAACGAAAGTAGCTTTCGATTCTTTCATTTCGTTTAAGTCCACTTTTGTCAAGTCCCATCCACCTTCTTCCATTGATTTCATGAACTCTTCACCGTAGCGAATAATTCCTGATTCCAACATCTCACGAAGTAAGTCATTCCCTTCACGGGTACGCTCACCAACTCCTGCAAATACAGAAAGTCCACCGTGACCTTTGGCGATGTTATTAATTAATTCTTGAATTAGTACTGTTTTACCAACACCTGCTCCACCGAACAAACCAATTTTACCTCCTTTCGCGTAAGGCTCAATCAAGTCAATTACTTTAATTCCTGTAAAAAGAACTTCGGTAGCTGTTGATAATTGATCAAATGAAGGTGCATCACGGTGAATTGGCAATCCATCAGAATTGTCCATTTCATTTATTCCGTCAATTGCTTCACCGACAACGTTGAATAAACGTCCTTTAATTTTATCACCGATTGGCATTTTGATAGCAGATCCAGTACTTGTAACAATCATTCCACGCATGAAACCATCAGTTGAATCCATAGAAATTGTTCTAACGGAACTTTCACCTACGTGAGTTTGTACTTCAAGTACAACACGAGTTCCATCTTCTTTTCTCACTTCTAATGCATCGAAGATACTAGGAAGTTTCACTCCCTTTCCGAATTTTACATCTACTACAGGTCCAATTACCTGAGATACTTTACCTTGAATATGCGACATTTTGGTGCCTTTTAAGTTTGATTCTTAATTTGGGCGCAAAGGTAGTTTATTTTATTTAATAGCAAGCTACATTCGGGCTTAAAGTGTTAAAATTATTTTGTGGTGCTAGGCTTCGATAAAAACTCGCTTGAACAATGTCTTGGATTCAAATAAAAACAAACAAATTTTTCAAAAAAGATTGAGTCAACAATTACATCAAGGGATTTTTATCGTCCTCTTCCGGTTTTTTAAGTCCTTCGGTAAAAAAGATAAACTTGTTAAACATTTTTAAAACTGCATTGCTCTCTTCTTTGGTCAATTGTTGTGGCTCTTCATCCATCTCGACTTCGTGCTCAGATTCTGTAACCAAGTGTGAATTGTAGTCTACATGGAAAATTTTAATCAAAAGAAAGAGATAGGATATCAATAAGGGTCCAAAAACCAATCCTGGTAAACTGAAAAATTTCAACCCGAAAATAACACCGAGAACCGTGGTAATTGGGTGAACATCTCCAATTTTTTTAGAAACAAACATTCGAACCAAATTATCAAGATTTGTCATCACCACGATGCAAAAACCAACTACAAAAACACCTTGCCAAATCTCTTGACTGACCAATAAGTAAATCGCCACGGGAACCCAAATGATAGCGGTACCAACTAACGGAATGATGGAGGCAAAACCCGTTAAAATACCGTAAACTCCAGCATCTGGAACGCCTGCAATTAAAAATGCGCCGTAAGCTGCAAATCCTTGGACAGCAGCAACAGCTGGAACACCGATCGCATTGGCGTACGTTTGATCTACTAATTCTTTTCCAAATAACTTGATTCGATCGTTTTCAAAAGGAAGGTAATGCATCAACTTTACTTCCAAACTATTAACACTCATCAAAAGAAAATAAAGTAAAAAATACATCATGATCAAACTAGCAAAAACACTAAATGAGGAGCTAATTACACCTCCTGCATGTTCTGCCACAAACTGTGTTGCCTTTTCTGCGATCTGATCCGTCGAAACTTTAAAAGGCAACACTTCTAACTTTTCAGCCAATACTTTAAAGTATTCTTTGATTTTTTCAGGATCTGAAACCAGTCCACTAAATTTATTGATGATCATCAAAAGCAAAACTCCAATGGGAAGGAGCACAATGAGAAAGGACATTAAAATGATAATGACACTTGCCAAAGGCTTGTTGAAGTTTTTAGTAACCGTTAGATAAATCATAAATTTTCTAAAGAGTACATAAAAAATAATTGCTCCTAAAAATGCTGTAAAAAATTCAATGAGGCCAACAAAAAGAAAGGAGGCAATCAATAAAATGAAAAGCACTAAAATGTATCTGTTAATTAAATGTTCTGTTTTCATAGGGGGAAATTAATTTTCTAACGTAAAGCTAGGATAATAAAAGCTATTCTGAATCGCTTGTGCTCAAATTAAGATCATAATTATGATTTTTTATCAGTTTACAATTTTTTGGCAATTTTTGAATTTTAGACACTTTCCAGCGTCGATATTTATTCTAATTTTACTGATGTGTTCAATTCAACAACAATCAGATGCCAATAAAATCTAAAGTAATCAAGTTTTTCAAAGACTTTTGGTTCATTCTAAAAGATTCAGCTACTAATTTTATGGCCAATGGCGATATTAAATTTAGTGCTGCACTCTCCTATTACACCATTTTCTCCTTGGCTCCAATGCTTTTATTAGCTTTGATGGTGGGTGGATTTGTTTTTGGACAAGATGCAGTTCAAGGACATTTATTTGAACAAATGAACGGTTTGGTTGGCGATGATGTTTCAGCACAGATTGAAAACATGTTGGCGAAGATATCACTCAATAAAAATACTTTTGTCGCGACCGTTATTGGTATCATCACCTTGATTGTGGGTGCTACCAGTATGTTTGGGGAAATCCAATCGACCATCAACCGGATTTGGGGAATAAAAACCAAACCTTCAAAAGGAATCATCACACTCTTATTCAACAGATTACTTTCGTTCACCATGGTACTGATTATCGGATTTCTATTGATGGTTTCCTTGGCTGCAAGTGCCATCATTGATCTTTTAAACACCAAAATCATCCACTTGCTTCCAGATTTCTCGTATTTCATCATGAATGTGGTGAGCAACATCGTGAGTTTATTTATTGTTTCCGTTCTATTTATGTTGATTTTTAAATTCTTACCTGATGCGATGATTCGTTTAAAGGATGCATTTGTGGGAGCCATTTTTACTTCTGCACTTTTCTTATTGGGTAAATACCTCATCGGAATTTACTTGACGAGCATGGCGAATGCGGACATATTTGGAGCTGCAGGTTCGATCATCATTCTTCTTTTATGGGTTTACTATTCTTCCATCCTGTTGTATTTCGGAGCCGAGTTTACAAAAAGTTATGCCTTGAATCAAGGACAAGGAATTCAAGCAAACAAATATTCGATTTTGGTTCAATACAAAGAAATTGAAATTGACAGACCAATTGACAACCAAGAACTTAAGAAAATAAATGAAGAGAAAACTAAAAGCATTTCGGAAGACGATATGAAGCTTTCGTGATGTTCATAACTTAAAACACTACGCACTGATTTACAATTGTATATTCGTTAAACGTAGAAAGTACTTTGTATTTCATCTTGTTGTGGAAACAAGGTAAAAGTGGATACACAATGCCTTGCGTACCACACAAAAAAATCTATTTTCCGATTCAGTTTTTTACAAAATGTTTTCTACCCATTTGTCCACTGGCAACTACATTCAAAAAATAAGAACCTGTTTCCAAAGCTTGGACATCTATAATTTGGATGGTTCCATTCAAAATTCCTGATTGCACAACGCGTCCATCCATGGAAATAATATGATAGGAATCCATTCCTGATTGCGCATCGATTGTCAAATGCGTAGTTGCTGGATTTGGATACACTTCAAAATTCAAAGCGGCATTTTCTTTCACACCAAGCACAAAATCATTTCGGTATTCAATTCTACTGACTACTTCATTTCCGAGCAACTCTGTAGTTCTAATGAAAAGAATTGGCTCTTTTTCTGTCGTGGTTCTCCATTCATATTCATGAGAAACTGGGACAGGAATTCCAATCCAGTTGCTAAATGGTCCGATTGCGATTTTGAAAGAGTCAGACTCCTCAATGCGGTGATGAATTCTCAAAACGGGAAACGTTCCGTACGGAGTTGTAATTTCTCCCCAACCGTCTACTTCTGTTTCTCTTTTGCGATGTTGTCTCCATTGGGCATCATAGATCGGATTCAAATCCAAATTAATATAACTTCTACTGGTATGTGTTCCACCGTAATTGAGCGGAAAACTATACTTGGTCTCAATCGTATCTGCTTTTGCAGGAATTGCTTGTCCGTTGATTTTCATTGACAAACCAACCAAAGTCATTGCAGCGGGAGCATTTTTGATGAATTGATTGATGTCCGAAAAGGTAATGGGCAAAACCGGAGGAAGATTATTCAATGGTAAATCTTCGTTTGGTAAAAAATAACTGGCTTTGTACTTCGTCGAGGCAAAAGTTCCGAACAGCAATTGCGTCAAAGATCCAGATGCAGAAACGGGTGAATAGGTATTTAATTTTTGATTGTTGTTTTGCAAACTCGAAAAATCCCACGTCTGATTTGGTCCCGTTGTTTGATAATCAATTCCCAAATCGAGTTGAGCACGAGAAACACGCAAAGTGTCGTTCACAACCGGCATGTGAATTGAGTTAATGGTAATCTGAGAAAAACCAATGCTTGAAAAGCTCAGAATTGTCAGTAATAGGTATTTTTTTCTCATAGCAGTCTTGTTATTAATAGTTGGACAAATGTAACTTAATTTTGAAAACATCGATTTTGTTTTCAGATATTTATACCCTTATTTTTTTTGAAGTTATTATTCCTCGTAAGTATCAGATTAATCTGTTAAATAATATCCGCTTTCTCTTTACTTAACTGAGAATCCGATCGACATTTTTCCTTTGAATGGATATTGTTGACCGTTCATATTTGTCAAATTCAAATCAAGATTGCCTTTCATGAAAAAGATTGGAATGCCACTAGAATCCAGAGAATAAAAAACAAGATCTTCAATAGAAATCGTCTTCTCTTCATTATACTCATTGATAGAAGAGTATAATGCACCATTTCGAAAATAGGTAATAACTGCTTTATTGTCCCAAAACACTTGATTTTCGAAAGCAAGCGCAGAAAAATCAGGCACATCATTTCTATTCACAGAAACATCTACCAAAGCTGCACGGTTTTGAATAACTCCATTTTCAAATAAAACCTCAGACCGCAATTCATATTTCCCGATGGAAAGAACGGTATCGATGCTTGGATTTTTAGAAATTAAAACCTCGTTTAAATACCATTTAATGTTTGAAATTGCATCAGTTGTTGAAACTGATGCAAGCAAACGGGAAGAGGCAGGAATTTCATAATTGATCTCAAAATTTGCATTTTTCTTAAAACCGACAACAATGGTTCTGCAAAGGGTAGATTCGGATTGATCCTCGAAGCGTACTTTTGCACAAATTTCAAATTTTCCGGGTTTGTAAATCACCAACTTATCCAACATTTGTTGTTCAATTCCATCCACATACCACATAATCTGTGAAATCGAACTGGCATTTGGGAAGTCTGATTTGCTGATAGACCAAAGTGCACCTTGGTTATACGGCGCAAAAGTGACTGTATTTAGTTCGTTTATGTCAAATTTAGGCTGCTTCTGAAAATCGATATTTCCATTGTAAATCTCCATTTGAAAATAACTGTTTTCATTGCCAATTTTACCGCTGTAGATTTGAATGCCATCCATTTCAATCAAACTTGGCGTCATCACCACTTGATTTTCTCCGGCAATGAGTTTAAAAGTATCTGCGAAAAAGATACCTTCAATTCCAAAAACGGGAAGATTACTTGGAGGCGTTGGAATTATTTCGCGCTTGCAAGCAGTTTGCAAAAGTGCAAAAAGCAAAATTACCAATTGAATTCGTTTGCTCATTTTTTACGTATTAATGTTTTTCTCAAAGCAATCTGACCATAAACTGGAAAAGCGACAGATTCAGCTTCAAACTGATTTTTTTCTATTTGTTGAACCAAAGAAACTCCCAACTGCACACCAACGGACCAATTATTTTTGATTGCTCGCTGATATCCAACGTTTAAATCTAATCCCAGACTTTTAAAACCGATTTTTTGTCCGTAGTAGTGATGTTCGTTGGTAATGACTGACTCTTGCCTTTCCGTAAACCGCATCATTGTTGATGCCAAATAAGTTGGCGAAATACCCAGTGAAAACGTATTTCTAATCTGCATGAAATTGAGTTGAATTGGCAATTCTAAATAGGTCAATTGTTGGTAGCTTAAATCTTGTTGATAATTCACAACGCTCAAACCATACACCCTTGATTTTCGAGTAATCTCCATGTTTTGAACAAAACTACTGGTTAAATGCAATCCAATGGAATAGCCTAAACCTGGTTTGACATACTGATATCCAACACCTATATTCACGCCAGTCATCAGTTGATTCGTTGCTGTTTTTAGTCCTGATTGAGAAAATCGCATTCCAGCTTGAAGGTAATAACTTGGAGTAGGAACTGCTTGTTTAATTTTTTGTTGAATCGATTCCAAATCAATTGAGATTGGTTGCACAGCTGGCTGCTTCACCGTGTCAACTGAAACCGTCGCCAAAGCATCCCGTTTTTCAACTTCAACTTGTTCACTAAGCGTTGTGTCCGCAACTTCTTTCTCAGTATTCGTGCTTGAATTTTCAGCTTTTTCAGCTGGATTCAAAACGTTTTTATCCTGCGTTAAAACTTCTTTTTCAACTTTACTATTCGCTTGATCACTGACATTCAATTCATTTAGTGCGAAACGATTCGACAATTCACCTTCATTTTTAGTCGGAACATTCAATTTCTGATCGGATTCTTGCTTGTCAGCAAATCCTGGATTCATCTGCTTTTGACTCCTTTTCATTTTACGTTCTGACGAAGCAATAAAAGGGCTTTTATTAGTAGCTGATTTCTTTGCTTTTTTTCCATCTAAATCAAACTTTTGCTTCAGATTTGAATGATTCACCAAAGCAATTTTCTTAAATTCTCTTGCGTTTTCATTCGTCTCTTGATTCCCAATTTTGGATTGAATTTCATTTTTCGCATTACGTTCAACATCTTCTGAAGCTGGTTCTGTCGCAAACTCAGAAACAAGCGCTGACTCTTTGTTTGAATTTTGCTCCGTACTACTCGCTTGAACTTGAGTTTCATTTAGATCTTGTAGATCTTGAGAATTTTTCGATTTAGCTTGCGTTCTTTGGTCGAACGAATCTGCATTTGTCTGAATCAATGAAAAAGAAATTGCAAATCCAATCAATGCCAAAAACACGCCAAACAACCACCAAAACCCTTTTCGGTTTGACTTTGTTTCGCCCGTAAGCGGTGCATTCACATCCAACAAAGCCTCCATTTCTGACCAATATTGATCATTGTATGGAACCTCCACTTTGCTTGCAGCTTGTTGAGCAATTTTATCTATTTCCTCATCGGACCATTTCATCTGTTTCTATTTTTAAAAGGATTCTGGTTTCGCCATTTTATAGCCGTTCTTGTTTTCATCAAACGATGGTTAAGGTATCTTTTACATCACTAATTTTCGAGGTATTTCTAATTCTATTTTTTCTAATTTTTCGCGCAATAACTTCCTCGCAGTTGATAAATGCCATTTCGAAGTACCTTCAGACATTTCCAACAATTCTCCAATTTCTCGGTGATTGTATCCATCAATTACGTACAAATTAAAAACGTGTGCGCTAGACGCTGGAATCTCTTTCAGCATTTGCAAAATGGTATCACACCCAAAATCACTAATTGCATCGTTATGAATTCCTTCCGCATAAAAATCCAATTCTCGATCGGTTTCTTTAGAAACATAATGCGCAGACTGATTTTTCCGCTTTCGATATTCATCTATCAAGGTATTATTTGTTACTCGCTTTGACCAAGCATTGAAATTCAATCCATCTAAATCAAGCTCTTTCAATCCTTTCACTATTTTCAGAAAAGCAATATTAAGCGACGAACGCGCATCTTCTTCATTTGTATGATACCTCAAACACAAGGGCATAAGTTGCCTGAAGCAGTACTCATAAAGTTGCTTCTGTGCCCGACGATCGTTGTCAACACAGTCTTTAAGTATGTCTACATGGATATGCATACAATGCCCAATGGCTCTAATCTTATTGTTTTCCTGCAATTTACAAAATAAATGATACCTCGCTACTGCGTTTCTAAAATAGTAACGTTTGAAGAAAAAAAAGGGTTGGTAAGAAAATCTAGATAAAATGAAATAGAGTTAAAAAGGCAATTAGATCCATCTATTTACCAGCAATAAAATTATAGCTATTCGGCTAAAGCCAGATGGTGATATCAAATCTTCAAATGAATGGGCTAAAGCCACATTCCAATTGAAAAGATTTTCGCTATTTTTTTGTTTCATTTCTGGAAGAAAGCAAGAAAGAAAGATTGTTTCGCTTGGTGTCAAAATCTCAAAAGCTATTTCGCTTTTGAGATTTTGCTGAACACAACACCTAAAAGTCATTCCGAACAGGAGAGAAACTTTTTCAGTTTCGATTCTGGAGGAATCTTTTTGGTTTGAGGGAGAATTTGTTTGCTACAAATGAATCACATAGCTATTCGGCTAAAGCCAGATTGTGATATCAATTCTTCAAATGAATGGGCTAAAGCCGCATTCCAATTGAAAAGATTTTCGCTGTTTTTTTTAGTTTCGTTTCTGGAAGAAAGCAAGGTTGATCAGCTTGGTATCAAATTCTCAAAAGCTATGCTTTTGAGAATTTGCTGAACACAACACCTAAAAGTCATTCCGAACAGGAGAGAAACTTTTTCAGTTTCATTTCTGGAGGAACCTTTTTTTAATTGCACCTTTGTGAAAAAACAAAATGAAACTACACATTCTAAGGCATGCCGATACAGAAAGCATCATTTCTTCAGGTCACGACTTTGATCGGATTTTAATTCCGGAAGGTGAAAAACGTGCGGTAAAGATGGGGATTTATTTAAACGATCAGCTTTCTAGGAAGATTGCCGTTTACTGTTCTTCAAGCAACAGAACCCGACAAACAGCGGCATTGGTTCAGTCTAAATTTGAATTTAGAAACATTCAATTCAAAAAAGAACTGTATCATGCGAGTTCAACGCAGTTGATGAATTTCATCAATGAATTGGAAGATGATGGACCTGTTTTGATCATTGGACACAACGAAGGAATCAGTGATTTAGTAAGTTATTTAACTGGTGAAAACATGTATCTCAATCCGTGTCAATATGTAAGTATCGAATTCAATGCTACAAATTGGAAGGAGGTTTCAGGTCATACGGGACGTTTGGTAGCGAATTATCGACCTGAACTGGTTTAGTTTTCGGGACATAATCGTATACAAATACCTGAACTTGAGGTTGATTTTCTTGATTTCTAAGAGCTTCTGCTCTTTCTTCCGCAATGCGAATATTCTCAAGCCACATTCCTTCTAAATCAGGTGGTTCAATTCCCATTTCTCGTTCGATTTCATATTGGTATTTCGGTTGTTGAATTCCTTTCTTCCGATAGATAAAAGCCAAGGCAATTCCAGTCAACAATCCTGTTAAATGTCCTTCCCACGAAACCCGTTCTTCTAGTGGGAAAACGCCCCAAATCATGCTTCCATAAACAAAGGTGACAAACAACGAAATCGCTTGCAAAGAACTATGTTTTCGAATGGTTCCACTGACAAATAAAAATCCTGCCAAAGCATAAATCACACTGCTCATTCCGATGTGAAAAGAACCGGTGTTTTGAGCAAAAAGCCAAACCAATAATCCAGAGGAAATCCAACTGAAGAAGAATACTTTTCCTGCTACTTCGCGGTAAAAATAAATGGTTGCACCCAGTAAAACAGCAATTGGCAAACTGTTGTTTAAAATGTGTCCAAAACTATCTGCTCCATGCAACAAAGGTGCAAAAACAACACCCCGAAGTCCTACCCAATCTTTGGGTAAAATACCCCAGTTGTATAAGTATTTGGGCGACAGATGCTGCAATAAATGAAGCGTCCACATCAAAACAAGTAGTAGAAACGGATACATGATCGTTTCAAAAGTGGATCCAAACTGCGGACGGGTTGATTTTTGCATTCCAATTATTTTTCAAACAACGTGCCGAGAAAAAACAGGTGACAAGGTGGCATAAAAAAAGCCGACCTTGAATTCAAAGTCGGCTGCAGATCTCTTTAAAAGTCCTATTTTTTCTGAACGAAAACTAAATTCATTTTTTCGCCAACTGGCTCAATTACTAATTTATCTTTTGTCAATTCATGAATTGTAAAATCTTGAGGTTGTCCTTCCATCGTAACCGTAACGATTTTTTTGTCTTGAGATAACTTCCAAGTTCCCGATTCTTTCGTAATCGTTTCATCCATGTTTGGATTTTCAGTTGTTATTTTTCCTTCTTTCTGAAAATCTAAAACCAATTTCCCTTTTGTCTTCGTCACACTTTCTTTAATGCCGTTAACCATCATTTCTTTACTTTCCTGCGGAACTGTCTTCAACAATTCTTCGATGGTGATGTCCTCTAATTTCCATTTTTTCTCAATGCTTGCTTCTCCGCAAGCAGTCATTAAAAACAGGGAGATTCCGACTAAAAATAAGTTTGCAAATTTCATATGTTTTCTATTTTTTTAAAGCTCATAGCACCGCTTTAGCGGCCAGGAAGTGAATCGCCATCTAATAGTCATTTGAGTTTAACTGCGTTGCTTGCTTCGCAGGTGCGACAGACTACTAGTATGGCTTATTTACTAAATAAGTGATCTTGTTTTTTTATTTAAAGGCGAATTTAACAAAATTTATAATACGGCATCGGTTTAATCAATTTTTTCCTAAGTTAAAATTGATTAAACAAGACTCAGCGCACATTTTCCAAATAAAAACTTCATCCGTTCTCATTTTTTGTATTTTTACCATTCAATTTTGATTTATGAAAATAGTAGTATTCGCTTTTTTGGCATTTAGTTTTGTTGGAATCGCACAAACTGATTACCCCGTTTTTAATGATCCTTTAAAGGTGAAGGAATATGTTTTGAAAAACGGATTGACTGTCATGCTTTCTGAAAACAGAAATACACCGCAGATATTTGGTGCGATTGCTGTGAAAGCCGGTGGAAAAAACGATCCGAAAGAAGCGACTGGAATGGCGCATTACTTGGAGCACATGCTTTTCAAAGGAACCAAAGAAATGGGAACTTGGGATTATGAAAAGGAAGCAGTGCACTTGAAAGAAATTGAGCGTTTATACGAAGTCTTGGGTAAAACGACTGATATAAAAGAACGAGCAGACATTCAGCAAAAAATCAATGAAGCAGCAATCAAAGCGGGCGAATTTGCAATTCCAAATGAAATGGATCGCATGTTGAGTGAAATGGGTGGCACCAAAGTGAATGCATTTACTACCACTGATTTCACAGCCTATTTCAATGAATTTCCTGCTAATAAATTAGAACAATGGTTACAGATATACGACCACCGTTTTGAAGAACCAGTTTTTCGTTTGTTTCAGTCCGAATTAGAAACGGTATATGAAGAGAAAAACATCAGCATGGATTCTCCTTTTAACTATGTATTTGAAGAGTTTTCTAAAAATTTCTGGAAAAGCCATCCATACGGACAACAACCAATCATTGGCTTGACAGAACATTTGAAAAATCCTTCTTTGCAGAAAATGTATGATTATTTTAATACGTATTACGTTGCCAACAACATGGTTTTAACACTTTCTGGTGATTTTGACACCGAAGAAGCCATGCGCTTGATTGAATATTACTTCGCTGATTGGAGACAAGGTGAAATTCCGGTATTTCCGAAATACGATGAAGTAGATTTTAACGGAAAAGAAGCGATCACCCTCAAAGCAACTCCTGTAAAAGCAGCGCTTAGAGGATATCGATCTCCATCAATTGGACATCCAGATCAAATGAAAATGCAATTGGCAAACTCCATGCTTTCTAATTCAGAAGGTTCTGGATTGATCGACAATTTAGCAAACGAAGGAAAATTAGCGTATGCTGGAATGATGCCGATGGAATACAACGATTATGGAGCTTCTATCGTATTAATCATTCCTAAAATTATTGGTCAAACATTTGAAAAAGCGGATGAATTGGTCAATCAACAAATTGAAAAATTGAAAAAAGGAGAATTCTCTGACGAATTTTTCCAAGGTGCGAAAACATCCCTTCAAAAAGATTTTGAAAAGCAATTAGAAGTAAACGAAGATCGTGCTTTGTTGATGATGAATGCATTTACTGCCAACATGTCTTGGCCCAATTATTTGAACAATTACAAACAAATTAAACATTTCACCAAAGCTGACATCGTTGCAACTGCTAATAAATACTTTACTGAAAACCATTTGGAAATGTATTCTTCCATGGGTTCGCCGAAGAAAGATAAATTGGCAAAACCGAAATTTGAAGCGGTGATTCCACCAGATGGTAAAGTATCTAAATTTACTGCTGATTGGAGACAATTGGAGACTTTGGAAATAGAAACAAAATTCGTGGATTTCAATCAGGACATTCAAAACAAAGAATTGGCAAAAAATGTAAACTTAAGAACAGTTGCAAATCCTTTCAACGAAATTTTCGACTTGCGAATTTCCTACGGATTAGGAAAACAGTCTGATTCACTCTTAATTTATGTGCCTCAATATTTGAACAAATTAGGGACAAACACAGACGATGTCACGCAATTCAAAAACAAATTATTCCAATTGGGAGCTTCTGCTTTTTTCACCAGTACTGATAATGAGCTCGTACTTGAAATCGAAGGAATGGATGAAAACATCGACGCTACTTTGGTTTTAATTCAAGATTTCTTAAAAAACATCAACCCAACAAAAGAAGCAATTCAAACGATGGCGCAAGAAATTGAATCCGAGCGTAAATTAAGCTATAAAGAAGCCAGTGTTTTGATGAAAGCCGCACAAGCATATGCAGTTTATGGATATCGTTCTAGCTTTCTACAGGAAATGCCAATTAAAGCAATCAAGAAATTAATTCCAGAAACGTTGATGAATTCCTTCAGAAATGCTCAAAACTACGGAATGAAAATCGATTACATTGGAACCATCGATGCAGATAAAATTGCTGAAATCTTGGTTTCCAAATTGGAATTGAAGCCGATAGAAAACGTTGCCACAGAGAAAATCCATTATGCAAAAGCAGGATTCGATTCGCCGAAAGTCTATTTTGTGAATCAGAAAAAAGCACTTCAATCCCAGTTGCTATTTTTGATGCAAGGAAATCCGATGAATCGAAACATGGCTGGAAATGTAGAAGCTTTTAATCTTTATTTTGGTGGAGACATGTCCTCTTTGGTTTTTCAAGAAATCAGAGAATTTAGATCGTTAGCCTACTCCACAAGTGCTCGCTATCAACTGGCAAGCAAAGAAAATATTCCCAACGGATTTTTCGCTTATGTAGGTTGTCAAGGTGATAAAACACCAGAATCTTTGGAAGTCATGAATGACTTAATCACCAACATGCCACTCAAAGCAGAACGCGAAGAAGCAATTCGAGAAGCATTGATTTCTGAAGCCAAAACAAGTACTCCAGGATTTAGAGAACTGATTGAAAAAGTAGATGCTTGGAAAGAAATGGGTTATACCGAAGATCCAAACATCAAATTATTATCCTACTACAAAGATGTATCGTTCCAAGACATTCTTGCATTTTACGAACAAGAAATCAAAGGCAAAAACATGCAATTGATTGTCGTTGGAAACAAAAAGAAATTTAGCCCAAAAATCCTTAAGAAATACGGAAAAGTTATTCCAATCAAGGTGAATAAAATTACACAACCCTAAGCTAAAAGGATCAAAACATGCTTGATATCGCATTTCAAAACAATTTGTCACCTTCAAAAGGTCGTATTTTAATATCCGACCCTTTTGAAGGAGATGATTTCTTCGAAAGATCCGTCGTTTACCTCTGTGAACATTCTCAAGAAGGGAGCTTTGGGTTTGTCGTAAACAATTTGGTCGAGCTCAATCTAAGCGAATTAAATCAATCTTTCCCTTCCATCAACATCTCGTTGAGCACTGGTGGACCAGTAGATACAGAAAGTCTATTTTTTCTTCACACCCTTGGAAATGAACTCAATTTAAGCACGCCTATTTCCTCCGGAATTTCCATCGGAGGCGATTTCAAACAACTTTATGAGTTCATCACGCCAGAACACATCCAAAATCATAAAATTCGCTTTTTCCTCGGCTATTCCGGATGGTCAGCAGGACAATTAGAAGAAGAAATCAAACAAAACGCTTGGGTGGTTGCAGACATCAAAGATGCAGAAGAAATCATGCAAATTCACCAACCAGACACCTGGAAGTATTTCATGCAAAAACTAGGAAAGAAATACAAAATGATGACCGATTTCCCGATGAATCCAAATGACAATTGATCACTCCATTCCGAAATTGTTCGGGGTGACAGTTTGTTCTATTGTGTTTTAAAATCATCAAAAGTGAAAGGATTCTACCACGAATAGTGTAGAAACAAAAGATTTCTCACTCGCTTTACTCCTTCGAAATGACATCAGTAGCGAGGGGATATTGAGAAAGAAGAGGGCGAAAGAAGAGTTTTCGCCCTCTTCTTTCTCAAGCACAAACCAACCCAACGGTCATTTCGATGGAGTCCCAATCTTGGATTGGTGCGATCGAGAAATCTTTTTCATTTAACATTTATCCTCAAAAACTAGGATAGAACTAGTTATAAAACCGTTCTTATTAGAAAGACTTTTGGTCAAAAGCGTGTTGAAATTAAATAAATCTCTATCTTTGAGGAATTAAAAAAAACAGTAAACAAGCACCATGTTGAAAAACGTACAACTCTCTATTTTGTTACTTCTTGCTTTGCCTTTCTTTGGCTTTGGACAACACAACACAGATGTGGATATTCCATACCGACTTAGAACCATTCCTTGGGCAATTGGCGGAGGAATTAACTTGGTGAATTATGAAAGTGATTTTGATGGCGTCTACAACGGAAAACACGATTATACCATCTTACCTATTCCATCTCGAGGAAATTTAATTTATGATTTCAAAAGATACCTTAACATTGAAGGTGTAACTTCTCTCAACCGATACCGATACACCACCAATAAATATACGTATGTCAATGACACCTTGAGAGCAACGGCTACCAATAGAACTTCCCTGTTATTTATGATGGATTTGCACGGCCAATTTAGTATTCCTAGCTTGAATGCAAAAATGCAAAATTACTTCAAACCTTACTTGGTTGTTGGACCTGGTATCACGTTTAGACAAGGTTTCCCAGTAAAAACCACCACCAACGTGGGAATTGGATTTTACTCATGGATTACATACAATTGGGGACTTCAAGTGCAATCCTTGGTGAAACTAAGCAACTCAAAACCATTTCTTGACAACGGATACAACTACGTACAACATTCCTTTTCAATTGTTTATCACTTAGGTGGTAACCCAAGAGACAACAATGACTTTTCGAAAAGTAAACATCCAGCAGCAAAGAAAAAATACAAATTCAAACCTGAAAAAAACGGAAACTAATCTAATAAAGCAAAAAACAGGTGCTAAACTCATCGGTTTTAAATCGTGATTATTCAACTAACAAGTTAATTTTTTTTTGAAATCAAGGTGTACTTTTCATTAATTAAAATATCTTTGTGAAAAATGCAAAAAGAGAAGAGCGATAATTGGTTTGTTCTGCAAACACGAAGCAGACACGAAAAAAAAGTAGTTGCCTTTTTATCGTCACAAGACATTGAAGCTTATCTCCCTTTGCACACGGTTAAAAAAAAATGGAGTGACCGAATTAAATTGGTTGAAGAACCACTTTTCCCAGGGTATCTCTTCGTGAAATACGATGAAATAAACCGGTATAAAATATTAAATACCCCCGGCGCTGTGCGCTTTGTATCTTTTGAAGGAAAGTACGCAACCATTCGGGAAAACCAAATAGCAGCAATCAAATTGATCGCTGCACAAGAAATTGAAACTGAAGTGATCGACATCTCTTTAACCATAGGTGAAGAGGTTTTCATTTCAGAAGGACCTTTTAAAGGTTTATACGCCAAATTGGTTGAATGCAAAGGAAAAGGAAAACTGCTCCTCGAAGTTGAAGCAATCGGCAAAGGAGTGCTACTTGAAATCGGAACGAATAAAGTAGCGAAAACATAAAATGAATTGGTGAAACAATTCGAAACAAAAAAAACACTAAGTCACTGTAGTTCAAGTATTCGAAAGAAATTACTTGGGAGTGAGAGGGCGAAGCTATATCTAGCCAATCAGAAAATTAGACAAAACATACCTGAATACATCAAAATGACAAAAACAAGCATACTCATTACAGGCGGTGCTGGATTTATCGGTTCTAATTTAATTGAACATTTCCTAACTACTCAAAAATACCGTGTAGTTTGTCTTGACAATTTAGCTACAGGTCACTTGTATAACTTGGAATCATTTTTATCTAATCCCGACTTTACTTTCATTGAAGGCGATATTCGCGATTTGGAAACCTGCCAAAAAGCGGTGAAAGGATGCGATTACGTGTTACATCAAGCAGCTTTAGGTTCTGTACCTCGTTCGATCAACGATCCGATTACCACCAACGACGTAAACATTGGCGGTTTTTTAAACATGTTGGTTGCTGCTCGCGACGAAAAAGTAAAGCGTTTCGTTTATGCTGCAAGTTCTTCGACTTACGGAGATTCTGAAGCACTTCCAAAGGTAGAAGAAGTAATTGGAAAGCCACTTTCCCCCTACGCCATCACGAAATATGTCAATGAACTATACGCTGATATATTCTCAAAAACCTACGGTTTAGAAACCATCGGATTGCGTTATTTTAATGTTTTTGGAAGAAGACAAGACCCTAATGGCGCGTATGCTGCTGTGATACCATTGTTTGTGAAGAAATTGATGAATTATGAAAGCCCGACAATCAACGGTGACGGCGAATTTTCGAGAGATTTTACCTACATTGACAATGTCATTCAAATGAATGAATTGGCAATGCTGACTCAAAATAAAGAAGCTATAAATACCATATACAATACAGCTTTTGGAGACAGAACGACTTTGAACAATCTATTGGATGTTCTTAAAAAGGAATTAACAACGTACGATCCAAAAATAAAAGACGTTAAAATAATTCATGGTCCAAACAGATTAGGAGATATACCTCACTCCCTTGCAAGCATAGAAAAAGCAAAAACTAAACTAAACTATAACCCTCAATATAATTTACAGAAAGGAATTCAAGAATCCTTGAAATGGTATTGGGAAAACTTAAATACGAAAACTGAACAGAATGAAAGATAAAATTACCGTTATAGGGCTAGGCTACGTTGGCTTGCCATTGGCTCGCTTGCTTGCGACAAAATATTCAGTTGTAGGTTTTGACATCAATCAACCTCGAATTGACGCGTTAAATGCTGGACACGATTCTACGCTAGAAGTTAGTGATGAATTATTGAAATCGGTTTTGCTTCCTGCTTCTTCTGATGAACTAGGTTTGTATTGCAGCGCAAACATAGAAGATATCAAAAACTCAAACTATTACATCGTTACCGTTCCAACTCCAGTTGATAAAAACAACCGTCCAGACCTTACTCCGCTTTACAAAGCGAGTGAAACCGTTGGGAAAGTATTGCAAAAAGGAGACATCGTGATTTATGAATCTACGGTTTACCCTGGCGTAACCGAAGAGGAATGTGTTCCGGTATTGGAAAAAGTGAGCGGTTTGAAATTCAATGTGGATTTCTTTGCAGGTTACTCGCCAGAGCGTATCAATCCAGGAGATAAAGAACATACGGTTGAAAAAATATTAAAAATCACTTCGGGTTCGACACCTGAAATTGGTTTGAAAGTAGATGCGCTTTATAAAAGTGTGATCACAGCAGGCACGCATTTGGCGCCTTGCATCAAAGTAGCAGAAGCTGCGAAAGTAATCGAGAATTCACAACGCGACATCAACATTGCGTTTGTCAACGAATTGGCAAAAATATTTAATCTATTAGAAATCAATACGCACGACGTCTTGACTGCCGCTGGTACGAAATGGAATTTCCTTCCTTTTAAACCGGGATTGGTTGGTGGACATTGCATCGGTGTGGATCCATATTACTTGGCTCAAAAAGCACAAGAAAAAGGCTACAATCCAGAAATCATCTTGGCTGGCCGACGCATGAATGACGGAATGGGCGAATACGTCGCTTCGCAAATTGTGAAGTTGATGATTAAAAAAGGAATTTCCATCTTGGATGCAGAAGTATTGATGTTGGGAATTACGTTCAAGGAAAACTGTCCAGATGTTCGTAATACCAAGATTGTAGATGTTATTGCTGCTTTGGATTCATACGGCGTGAAGGTGACGATTTTTGATCCTTGGGCAAATCCTGCTGAAGTGAAACACGAATACAAGTTGGATATGGTTACTGAATTTCCAACAAAGCAATTTGATGGTGTAGTTCTAGGAGTCGCACATAAGGAGTTTCTAGGAATGGATCTGGAAAAAGCAAGAAAAGAAAATAGTGTATTATACGACGTGAAAGGGATTTTGGAGAATGTTGATGGAAGTCTTTGATGAACATTTTCTAAACTCTTATAAATTAGTCATTAGCGAATAAATTACAGGATTTAAAAATGAAATTTTTAATTTGTTTCAGTAAAAAATAAGCTTTAAAAACATGGAATACTACGCACACCATACAGCTGTAATTGATGAAGGATGCTCAATTGGACAAGGTGTTAAAATTTGGCACTTTTCTCATATTATGCCTAATAGTGTCATTGGACCAAAATGTAATATTGGTCAAAACGTTGTTATTTCACCAAATGTAAAATTGGGAACCAATGTTAAAGTTCAAAATAACGTTTCTATATATACTGGTGTCATTTGTGAAGATGATGTATTCTTAGGACCTTCAATGGTTTTTACAAATGTTATTAATCCAAGAAGTGCAGTTAATCGAAAGTCTGAATACTCTAAAACAATAGTGAAAAAAGGAGCTTCTATAGGTGCTAATGCAACTATAGTTTGTGGAAATGACATTGGCAAATATGCGTTAATTGGTGCGGGTGCTGTAGTTGTAAAATCTATACCTGACTATGCTTTAGTGGTAGGAAACCCTTCCATACAAATTGGATGGGTAAGCGAATATGGACATCGATTAGAATTTAATGACGAAAACAGAGCTATATGTCACGAATCAAAAGAAGAGTATCTTTTAAAAAACAATACTGTAACTAGAATCAAATGAAAATAGATTTCGCAAATTTAACGAAGGCATATTTAGATCATAAAGAAGACTTCGATAGAGAAATTGGTAAAGTAATGTATGATGCCAATTACATTATGGGACAGCAAATTCAAGACCTGGAAGAGGAACTTGAATCTTATACGGGAGCCAAACATGCTATTAGCTGTTCTTCAGGAACTGATGCACTCCTATTGGTTTTAATGGCTTTAGATATCCAACCAGGAGATGAGGTTATCACAACACCTTTTACATTTATAGCAACAGCTGAAACAATAGCGCTTTTAAAAGCAATACCTGTTTTCGTAGATGTTGATGAAACAACTTTTAATATTGATGTTTCAAAAATTGAGGGAAAAATAACTTCACGTACTAAAGCGATAATACCAGTATCAATGTATGGTCAAGTTTCAGACATGGATGCAATCAACAAAATTGCTGCTCGACACAATTTAGCTGTTATTGAAGATGCAGCTCAAAGCTTTGGAGCAACCTATAAAGATAAAAAAAGCTGTAATCTGAGTACATTTGCATGTACCAGTTTTTTTCCTGCAAAACCTTTAGGATGTTTTGGAGACGGAGGAGCGGTCTTCACAAATAATTATGAAGCCGCTGAGAAAATAAAAAGTTTGCGATTACATGGTCAAACAGAGCGTTATTACCATAAATACATAGGAATGGGAGGCCGTTTGGACACTATTCAAGCAGCAATTTTAAATGTAAAACTAAAAACATATTCTATCGACATTGATAAACGACAAAAAGTTGCAGAGCTTTACAATTCTTATTTAAAAGACGTTGTAAAAACTCCGCAAATATTAACTGACAATACATCAGTGTGGGCACAATATTCTGTACGAGTTAAAAATAGAGAAGCCTTGCAACGAAAACTTTCTGAAAAGGGAATACCTACAGCCGTCCATTACCCACGTCCGTTACATCTTCAAGAATGTTTTGACTATTTAAAATATTCTGAAGGTGACTTTCCAGTTGCAGAAAGAATTTCTAAAGAAATTATGAGCTTACCTATGAATCCATTCTTAACAGATGAAGAGATACGATATGTAGCGAAAAACCTAATAGAATTAGTTAAATAAATTCTCTTGTCCGAAGTGTGGAAAAATAACCTGATAATTTAAAATAAATGATTGATAAATATATAAAGTTTGCAGTTCTAGGCTTTGGGCATATTGGAAAAAGACATACAGAAATGATTGTCAGGACTAAAGATGCTAAACTAGTTGCAATAATTGACGTAAAAGATAAAAATGAATTAGAATTAGATGAATTTAATGTTCCGTTTTTCAATAGTTTAAATGACTTTCTTGATTCGGGAATAGAAGTAGACGTAATTAATATTGCAACTCCAAATGGGTATCATGCTCAGCAAGCCTTAGAATGTTTAAAAGCTGAAAAACATGTGGTTATTGAAAAACCGATGGCTTTAAATAAAAGTGATGCTGAGAAAGTTATTTTCACAGCATTGAATAAACAAAAGCAAGTTTTTGCAGTTATGCAAAATCGTTACTCTCCACCTTCTAAGTGGATCAAGGATATAGTTGAGAAAAAGATTTTAGGTGAAATCTTTTTGGTTCAATTAAATTGTTACTGGAACAGAGATGATAGGTACTATAAAAAAGGTTCTTGGCATGGCGATAAAGATCTTGATGGGGGAACTTTATTTACTCAATTCTCACACTTTATAGATATAATGTATTGGTTATTTGGGGATATTTCAAATATTCAATCAAAATTCAAAGACTTTAATCACAAAGAGTTAACAGATTTTGAAGATAGCGGATTTATAAGTTTCGATTTTAATGAAGGAGGAATGGGATCTTTAAATTACTCTACCTCAGTTTGGAATAGTAACCTTGAAAGCTCAATGACAATTATTGGAGAAAATGGGTCTGTAAAAATTGGTGGTCAATATATGGATAAAGTTGAAATATGTAATATTAAAGATTATGAAATGCCTCATTTAGACCCAACAAATCCTGGTAACGATTACGGTGCTTACAAAGGATCGGCTCAAAACCATAACTTTGTCATCGAAAATGTTGTTGCAACATTGAAGGGAGAAGAATTCATTAATACAAACGCTTTAGAAGGATTGAAAGTTGTGGATATAATAGAGAGAATCTACTCTAACAAATAATTTATGAAAATAATTACAATTATTGGCGCGCGCCCGCAATTTATAAAAGCTGCAGCAGTTAGTAAGGCTATCAAAGATTATAATGAACGCAAGCGTGAAAATACCATTGAAGAAATAATTATTCACACTGGACAACACTTTGATCCGAACATGAGTAGCATCTTTTTTGACGAGATGAAAATTCCAAAACCAAATTATCAATTAGATATAAACAGTTTGGGCCATGGAGCTATGTCGGGCAGAATGTTAGAAGAAATTGAGAACATTTTACTTGAAGAAAAACCGAATTGGGTTTTAGTGTACGGTGATACCAACTCTACATTGGCTGGAGCATTAGCTGCTTCTAAACTTCACATAAAAGTAGCTCACGTTGAAGCTGGTTTACGTTCTTTTAATATGAAAATGCCAGAAGAAGTAAACCGCATTTTAACCGATAGAATGAGTACGCTTTTACTTTGTCCTTCTGAAAATGCAGTAACTAATTTGAAAAAGGAAGGCTTCGACGATTTTACATCGAAAGTATTTAACATTGGAGATGTAATGTATGACACGACGTTACATTTCTCTAAAATAGCCAAAGCCCCTAAATTTGAAATTCCAGGAAAATTCATCTTGGCTACAATTCACAGAGCTGAAAACACAGATGATTTATCTCGACTGAAAGAAATTTTCACTGCATTTACTACTATTTCAAAGGAAACACCTATTATAATTCCTATACATCCTCGCACTAAAGCAATTATAGAAAGGGAAAAAATCGAAATTTCTGAAAACATTCACATAGTTGAGCCAGTAGGATATCTAGAAATGCTTTATTTATTAAAAAAATCCAGTCTTGTTTTTACAGACAGTGGCGGATTACAAAAAGAAGCTTACTTCTCCGGAAAGTACTGTATTACCTTACGGGATGAAACGGAATGGATAGAACTAATAGAAAATAATGTAAATACATTAGTAGGTGCCTCTTCCAAACGAATTTTAGAAGCTTTTGATGAGACAAAAAAAATTAAAGCTGACTATTCAAATGCTTTTTATGGTGATGGCGATGCCGCAACCAAAATAATAAAGACGATTGTTGAATACACATAATATTTCGACTAGAAATGTTTCATAGCGAGATTACTTATTTAACACTTTAAAATACATTTTACAAAAGAGTGAAAGTTAAATTTGAAAGACTCTACTATGAAAAATAAAAACAATACATAGAAAGATTTTTTCAATATTCACTTCTTAGCGTGATGCGTGATTTTAAAGAATGCTTTTGTTAGACTATTGGGAAATCAGTGAACGGTCGAGAATGATGGATGAATCCGAAATCAGACAACATAATACCAAGTACTATTTTTACCTACCACACAATATCAAACCCTGAAAATGCTACCCAAAATAAATCCGACTACAACCAAAGCTTGGAAAAAGCTAAAAATTCATCACTTAGTCTACGAAAAGGCAAACGTGATGGAACTGTTTGAAGCTGATCCTAAACGCTTCGATAAGTTCTCTTTTGGAACTGAGGATTTCTTATTTGACTTCTCAAAAAACATTGCAACCGATAAAACAATGGAATTGCTGACAGATTTGGCAGAAGAATGCCAGTTATCGGATGCAATTGATGCTTTGCTCAAAGGTGAAAAAATAAATGAAACTGAAAACAGAGCGGTGCTACACACTGCGTTGCGCGATTTTTCGGACAAAGAGATCTTGGTAGACGGTAAAAATATCAAACCCCTCATAAAAGCAGAAAGAATTCGAATCGAAAAACTGTGCGAGCAAATACACAGCGGTTCTTGGAATGGATACACCGGAAAGAAAATAAAATACATCGTTAACATTGGAATTGGTGGAAGCGATTTAGGTTCTTCTATGGTGACGGAAGCACTTCGACCTTATTGGCTTGAAAATATCAAGCCGTTCTTCATTAGCAACATCGACGGCTCGAATTTATGTGAAGTGGTGGATCAAATTAATTTTGAAGAGGCACTTTTCATCGTGGCCTCCAAGACATTTACAACGCAGGAAACCATCACCAATGCACAAACAGTTCGAAAAATGTTTGTTGAACATTGCAAAGATGAAAAACACATCCAAAAACACTTTATTGCCATTACTGGAAATAAAGAATTAGCAAACGCCTTTGGAATACCAAGTGAAAATATTTTTGAAATATGGGATTGGGTATGTGGCCGATTTAGCCTTTGGGGTTCAATGGGAATCACCATTGCTTTGACAATTGGATACACTAACTTTGAAGAATTATTGAATGGTGCTAATTCAATGGATGAACATTTTGAGAAAACAGAATTCAATAAAAACATCCCCGTGTTGATGGCACTTTTAAGTATCTGGTACATCAATTTTTTCAATACTCGAAGTGAAGCAGTCTTGGCTTATGATCATCATCTATCCAAGTTCAAAGCATACTTGCAGCAAGGCGCGATGGAAAGTAATGGTAAGAGTATAGACCGAAGCGGAAATGAAGTGGATTACCAAACAGGAGTTGTTATTTGGGGAGAAAGTGGTACGAATGGACAGCATTCATTTCATCAATTGTTGCACCAAGGAACCGAAATTACTCCATGTGATTTTATACTAACTGTGAAAAATAAACACGGTTTAGCAGGACACAATAAAAAACTATTGGCAAATGCACTCGCGCAAACAGAAGCCTTGATGAAAGGGAGAAACAAAGAAGAAACGGAGTTGGTTGTCCAAGATGTTGATAAACAAAATGTTTGTTATAAAACTTTTCAAGGTTCTAAGCCAACGAACACTATTTTAATTAAAGACTTAACATCTAAAAATTTAGGGGTATTACTGGCTTGTTATGAGCATAAGATATTCGTTCAAGGTGTGATTTGGAATATATTTAGTTTTGATCAGTGGGGAGTCGAATTGGGGAAAGGATTGTCTGGGGAGAAGTTAGAGGCGATACAGAATAAAAGACAAACCGAAACTTTTGATCAATCAACCAAGGGATTAATTGGGCAAATCTTAAGGTTTGATAATTAATAAATCACAAAAACATAGAATATTTACAAATAACTAAATGTCAAATAATACACAACAAACTCTATGGGTTCTTATTGGTTCTTTCTCCTCTTTTGTATTTGTTATTGCTAGCTCAATGTTACTAAGCAGATATTTCAATAAAGATGATTATGGAACTTATAAACAAGTACTATATATCTATAGTACAATATTAGTTGTTTTTACACTAGGTTTACCAAAGGCATATAGCTATTTCTTACCAAGAGTAAAACGTTCTGAAGCAAAAGATTTAATATCAAAATTAAACTATATTCTATTATTGCTCGGAGCAATAATGTCCGCGCTTTTGTTTTTCGGTGCAGAAACGATTGGACAAGCAATGAATAACGAGAACTTAATAGAACCGCTGAAATATTTTTCTCTTGTACCTTTTTTCATGTTACCCACTATGGGACTTGAAGGTATTTTAGCAACGTACAACCAAACAAAGTTTTTAGCTTTTTACGATATATCAACTAAATTAGTAATGCTTTTATGTGTTGCACTTCCTGTTGTTATATTTAAAGGCAGTATTAACTCTGCAATAATAGGATTTACGCTAGCTTCTTTCTTTAGTTTTGTACTGGCATTATTATTGAAAAATAGACCTGTTAGAAATGAAATAAAGGAAAAAACACATATTTCGTATAAAGAAATCTTTAGTTATACAATCCCATTAATGGGAGCAACGCTTTGGGGTATAATAATAACTTCTTCAGATCAATTCTTTATAAGTCGATTTTTTGGAAATGAAGTGTTTGCAGACTTTGCAAACGGGTCACTTGAAATACCTTTTGTTGGAATGGTGATTTCTGCGAGCTCAATAGTTTTAGCGCCTATTTTTTCAAAAAAGGCATTTGATAATAAAGAAGAGTCCAAACAAGAAATATTAGAACTATTCCGATCGGTATTTACTAAAACTGTAAAAATAGTTTACCCAATAGTCATATTCTGTCTTTTCTTTTCAGAAATAATAATGATGGTTTTATATGGAGAAAAATACCAGTCATCAGGCCAGTATTTTCAAATAAAATTAGTAGTAAATTTCTTTACCTTAATTGCTTTTGGCCCATTAATATTATCGATAGGAGGACATCGGTTTTACTACAAGGTACACATGTATGGCGCAATCATATTAGTTATCCTAGAAACTATTTCAGTTTACACCATAAATTCAGCAATCATCATTACGATAATTTCTGTTATATGTCAAATCGGAAGAATAATAATAATACTAGCATATATCGCGAAGTATTTTAAAGTAAGGATTCTTGAATTATTTCCATTAAAATTAATATTTAGTTTATTGATTCCTTCGATAATAATATTATTTCCATTAAAATATTTTTTAATGGAAGTCGAAATAAATATTATTGCTACACTAGCTGTTTCTGGTATAGTGTATATTATTTTGTTTTCTCTTTGGGTGAAATTTAAAAAAATTGATTATTATTCAATTGTAAAACCGATAATTAATAAAATAGGAAAATGAGTTACATAAAAAAGTTAAAGAATTTTCTTCCCTATTATTCAGAATACAAACAATTTTGCAAAACAAAGCAACAAAGTAGTTACCTCGATTTTTTAAACTTCAAAGTAGGTCTGCAAAAAAGGTATTGGCCAGCAGATAGAAATTGTATAATTGCACATTACAAGAAAGTATATGTTGGAATCAATTGCTTAATAGGAAGACCAGGTTGTTACATTCAAGGGTCGGGAAAGGTTTATATAGGAAATTATGTGCAGTTTGGTCCAAATGTTGGCATTTTAAGCGCTAATCACGACTTATATGATCAAAGAAAATACACAACTGCACCAATAAAAATAGGTGATTACTCATGGATAGGAATGAATAGTGTGGTTACAGCGGGAGTAGAGTTAGGTACACGTACAATTGTGGCAGCAGGTTCAGTCGTCACTAAAAGTTTTCCTGACGGTTTTTGTGTAATTGGTGGAACACCTGCTAAGCTTATTAAACAATTAGATAAAGAAAAATTTTCTCCTTGGTATGACGAGGAAGAAAGGTACCGTTATTTAACAATTGCAGAATTTGAAAAGAATCGAGAGAATATTTTTGTTATCTAGTTATTAATTAAAAATACAGAAGAGACAACAGTGATGGGAATTCCTTGCATAAATTTACAATACGGAGAGACCAGCAATAGTAACTACTGGAATTAATTAATAGGTACTGCACCTGAAAAAATAAAACCAGCTTTATAGAAGTTATTTAAAGGTAAATGGAGGGGTAAGAATGATTCCGTAGCTGTGGGATAATAAAAATACTGAGAGAATTATGGTTGAATTAATTAAGATTTATGGATAAGAAAAAAATACTAGTTGTAAGCAGCTCTTTTTTTCCAAAAAATAGTCCCCGTTCATTTAGAACAACAGAATTGGTAAAAGAATTATGTAGACAAGGTCACGATGTTACATTATACACCATTAAAAATAACGAATATCATCTTTCAATTGAAGAAGAATTTGGCGTAAGAATAAAAGATTTAGGAGCCCGAAAACTTCGAATTCTTAATATTAATTCAGGTTCAAAAATAGTGGTTTTAGTTAAAAGAATTATAAATAGAGTTTTACTTCAATTAATCGACTATCCAGATATCGAACTGATGTTTAAGGTTAAAAAAGCATTAAAAAAGGAAACAGAATTTTACGACTTGATGATTACAATTGCTGCTCCCCATCCTACACATTGGGGAACAGCATGGGCTAGATCCGAAAAAAACCCAATTGCAAAGGCTTGGGTAGCTGATTGCGGTGATCCTTTTATGATGGGAATTTACGATAGTTTTAAAAAAATATTCTATTTTAAATATCTTGAAAAATGGTTTTGCAGAAAAGCTGATTTTATATCTATTCCAAGAATTACAATGAAAGAAAATTATTATCCCGAATTTCATTCTAAGATTATTGAAATCTCTCAAGGATTTAAATTTGATACAATAAAATTGAATAATGATATTAAGAACCCTATACCCACTTTTGCTTTTGCAGGGTCATTAATTGAAACTGGTAGAAATCCATCTCAATTACTTACCTATTTATCATCAATAGATAAGCCATTTAAATTTATAATGTACACTGAAAATATAGATTTAGTAGCACCATTTCAGTCTATTCTTAAAGATAAATTAGAAGTAAGAAACTACATACCAAGAAATGAGTTACTAACGGTTTTAAGTCAGATGGATTTTTTAGTCAATATAGCTTTTGATCCAGTACATCAATCACCCAGTAAACTAATTGATTATTATATTTTAGGAAAACCGATCCTTTCATCATTAACCAATGAATTTGATACAGATATTGTAATGCAATTTTTAGAAGGTAATTATGAACAGCAATTTATCATATCGAACCCCGAGCAATATAGAATTGAAAACGTAGTAAAAGAATTCCTAAAATTAAGTTAGAGTGCCAAAAGTAGATAATAAAACTTTTTTTCTTTTGTGGTTATTTAATCCTTTCTTTAGTGCAATTTATTTGTTGAAAAACTTTAAAGACACTAAAAAGGTTGGTCCATACCTGTTATTATCTGTTTTTTTCGGAATCTCTTTTATTGTTTCTACAACAGGAGGTGACTCAAAAACATACGCAGATGAATTAAAACACTATCATCAACACAATTTGACTTTTTCTGAGTTACAAACAAATTTATACAGCGAAGAAGGAACTAAATTAGATGTCTATCAACCAGTAATCACTTGGATAGTAAGTTTAATAAGTGATAATACAAAGGTTTTATTTGTAATATTTTCTATCGTATTTGGTTATTTCTATTTCAAAAGTTTAATTCTAATTCGTACTTACTTAGGTATACCTTTAACTGGATTAGTATTAACGGTTTTTTTATTGTTGGCTTTTACCAATCCCATCTGGAATATTAATGGAGTCCGAATGTGGACAGCAGTAATGATGTTTTTTTATGGTGTACTAGTAGTAACTTTAAACAATGATAAAAAAGGCTGGTGGTTTTTAGTGCTTCCAATCTTTATACACTTCTCGATATTAATTGCATTAGTACTTTTTTTAATTCATAATTTAATTCCCGTCAATAGGAAAAAGATCATGTTCGGGATTTTCATAGCTACCTTTTTCTTGGGAGAGCTTAACTTAGAGGTAATTGGAGATTATTTTTCACAGTTACCTGGTTTTACTCAATCTCGAAGTGGATATTTAAATTTAGAATATGCTGAAGGATTAAAAGATGCTGAACTTAACATGAGTTTTGAACAAGTTTTAATAGAGCAATTAGGTAAGTATAGCATTTTATTAATGGCAGTTTTAATGGTCTTTAATTTTGGTTTTAAAAAAAACGTAGTAGATAAAAAATTTGATATATTTTTAACAATGGGGCTGTTATTCGCCTCATTTAGTAATATTGCCTCATCACTGCCATCCGGCGGTCGTTTTCTTGTTGTTTCTAATTTAATTTTATATACTGCTTTTCTGCTTTACTTAAATCAAAAATCAGAAATTCCTTTTTTTCTTAAAAAAATATTGATACTTTCACTTATTGTAATAATCGCATTCAATATTAGGATGGGGCTAAATTATATAGGTGTGTTTTTTTTTATAGGAAATCCAATAATAAATTGGTTTATAGAAGATAGTCCAATTCTAGATTTTATAAAGTCTCTTATTTAAAAAAAAGGAAAGCGATACATAGTATCATTATATAAATATAGGCCATATTAAATTTATAAGCTGAGTGTAATGCGTTAGCTTCATCGTTTTTATTATTCATTTACTAAGCATAATGAAAATCCTAATAAATCAAAAAAAACTATCTAGTTCGTTCTCAAATTCAATATGCAAGAAAATGAGTCAAAAAAAATTAAGTTTTGAAATAAACATAAATCAGTATAAAATAATTAATTGCCTTAATAATGCTTAATAAAATAAAATATGATATTTACAGGCTTTGTCCAGAAAAGTTTTCATTTTACTCCTTTTTAAAAGCGTACAGAAACCAAGGTTTTAGATATATTTTCTTTCACAGAATATATAACTCAACAAACAATTTCATTATTAAAGTCTTAGCTAAACTTTTCTTAAGACACTATTGTTATAAGTTTGGATTTCAAATTAGTAGTAAAACAAAAATAGGTAAAGGTATTTATTTTGGACATTTTGGTTCTGTTGTTATCAATGAAAATGCGGAAATAGGTGAGTTTTGTAATATTAATCACAATGTGACGATAGGTAGGCAAAATCGGGGTATCAAAAAAGGCTCGCCAAAAATCGGAAATAAAGTATGGATTGGTGTGGGTAGCGTAATTGTAGGTAATATAAAAATAAGCGATAATGTATTAATCGCTCCAAATGCTTATGTTAATTTTGATGTTCCTGAAAATTCAATTGTAATAGGTAACCCTGCTAAAATTATATCAAAGGAAAACCCAACGGCAGAATATATAAATAATATAAAAGATCTATAAATGAACTTGAAGCTTCTATTAAAGTCATTTACAAAGACTTATTTTGATTTTTACATATTTAGAAAAACCACATGTTAAACTCGAATTTACACCTAAAAAAGATTCAACTATCTCCGAAGATTTCTCTTAAAAGCAATTAATAATATTATGGTGAATTATACTTATGTTAAATAATTTGAGGCAAATAGTTTCTCGAAATCTAGTTAATGCCACCGGATTTACAACTAATAGGAAAATTATTGTTTTTGAGAGTGATGATTGGGGCAGTATTCGAATGCCTTCTAATCAAGTTTTTGACAAATTAAAAAAACATGGAATTCCAGTGGACAATAGTCCATATTGTAAATTTGACACATTAGAATCAAATACGGATATGGAGAGGTTATTTGAATTATTATACTCCTTTAAAGACTTTAAAGGAAATCATCCAATTATAACTGCCAACACCGTGGTGGCAAATCCTGATTTTGAAAAAATAAAAGTAAGTAATTATAAGGAGTATTTTTACGAGCCATTTACAGAAACTCTTGATAGATATAATAATCACAATAAAGTCTATGACTTATATAAGATAGGAATTGCTGAGAAACTATTTTACCCACAATTTCATGGGCGTGAACACGTAAATGTAGAATTATGGCTAGAGCTTCTTCTAAATAGCAAAGATTTCCAATTTGCATTCAAACATAATATGTGGGGACTTAGTACTGATGTTTTCCCAAACAGACAAAGTATTCAAGCTACTTTAGATTCACAAAACAATCAATTTTTGTCTAATTCTATAGTAGAAGGTTTAGACCTTTTCAAAAAACTATTTAATTATGAAGCAGAGTCTTTTATAGCGAATAATTATGTTTGGAGTGTTGAATTAGAAAAAACATTAGCCAGTAACGGCATAAAACATCTCCAGGGAATGAAATATCAATTAATCCCGAAAGAAAATAAGGAACCTAGAAAATTAGTTCGCCATCGTTTAGGAGATACTAATGCAAACAATCAAATATATGGTATTAGAAATTGTGATTTTGAACCGTCGATAACGGGGGAAGGTTTTGAAAAAACAATCAAGGACATTAAAAATGCTTTCTTCTGGAAAAAACCAGCTATAATTAGTACACATAGAATTAATTTTATTGGAAGTTTAAATGAAAATAATCTAACTAAAAACACAAAAGAATTCAAATCACTAATAAATACAATATTAACAAAGTGGCCTGACGTAGAATTTATAACAACAATGGACCTAGATAGAATAATTAGAAATAAAGCATCTATTTAGTATGAATAAAAAAATGTCGTCAAAAAAATAATTGCGTGAAAATAAAAAAAATAGTGTTTTTAATTCCATCACTGGAGTATGGCGGAATGGAAAGAGTTATGAGCTTGTTGCTAAATGTCTTTGCGAAAAAAAATGTTCAGTTACATCTTATTTTATACGGAAAAACTCGAGAGGTCAAATATAACATTCCAGACAGTGTTATAATTCATCGTCCGACATTTTCATATTCAGCAACAAATCGATTCATTTTTACACTGAAAACGCTTCTTTATTTAAGAAAAGAAATCAAAAAAATTAAACCAAATTCAATTCTAAGCTTTGGAGAGTATTGGAATAACTTAGTACTAATATCTCTTTATGGTTTAAGGTATCCTGTATATATATCAGATCGGAGTCAACCAAATTTAAATCTTGGAAAAATTCAAAATAAATTACGGGATTTTTTATATCCAAAAGCGAAGGGCTACATTGCCCAAACTTTAAAAGCAGCTGAAATTGCAAAAAAAAATGAATGGAATTCCAATATTACAGTCATTGGAAACCCAATCCGAGAAGTAGCTGACCATCCTGAAATTATAAAACAAAATTATGTTTTGACGGTAGGAAGATTAATTAAGACTAAACATGTTGATGACTTGATAAAGATTTTTGCTCAATGCAATATGGCTGATTGGAAACTAATTATTGTTGGTGGAAATCCTAATAAAATAGACCTTCTTATGGAATATAAATCACTAGTAAAAGAATTGAATTTAGAGAGTCGCGTAAAACTTGTTGGAGCTCAAAAAAATGTAGACGAATATTACCGTAAAAGCAAAGTTTTCGCTTTTACTTCGAGTTCGGAAGGCTTCCCAAATGTAATAGGTGAAGCGATGTCAGCTGGCTTACCAGTTATTGCCTACGATTGTTTAGCAGGACCTTCAGATATGATAGATCAAGGAGTAAACGGGTATCTCATTCCTCTCTTCGATTCAAATGAATTTAAAACCAAGCTGAATAGCCTTATGCAAAACGAAGAGAAAAGAACTGTTTTGGGCCAAAATGCCGCCAAAATAAATAGTAAATTTAATCTCAATGATATTGCAGATGCGTATTACAATTTTATTTTGAAAGATTAAGACTTCAATTGACCTTGTGATTTTTAAAATCTCGAACTACAAACTAATGAAAGTACTCCAAATAAATACCATTGTTAATTCTGAAAGTACAGGACGAATTGCAGAAGATATTGGTAAAGTTTTAATTGCTAACGGCCATGAAAGTTTTATAGCTTATGGAAGAGGTAGTAGACCAAGTCAGTCCAATTTGATCAAAATAGGAGATATTAAAGATGTTTATCTGCATGGTTTTAGAACGCTATTGACCGACCAACATGGCTTAGGGTCTTACAGTGCCACAAAATCTTTTATTGAACAAATAGAAGTTATTAAACCCGACATTATTCATTTGCATAATATTCACGGTTATTACATAAATTATCAAGTTCTTTTTAATTATATAAAAGTTGAAAAAATTCCTGTAGTATGGACCTTCCATGATTGTTGGCCGTTTACAGGCCATTGCAGTCACTTTGAACAAATCTTATGTACTAAATGGTTAACTCATTGTGAGAAATGCCCAATCAATTATAAATATCCTAGAAGTTTTGCTGATCGAAGTTATAAAAATTTCGATGATAAAAAAGCAGCATTTCTTCAAGTCAAAAGTCTTACAATTATAACTCCAAGTAAATGGTTGGCGAAATTAGTGTCACAATCGTTTTTAAAAGAGTATTCAGTAAAAACAATTAATAACGGTATCGACTTGAAAAGTTTCCAAACACCTAAATTAAAAGAAAACAATAAAATGATATTAGGGGTAGCTAGTACTTGGTCAAATGCTAAAGGATTAAATGACTTTGTAGAGTTAAGAAAAATAATTTCAGAAGAAGTTAAAATTGTTTTAATTGGACTTTCTAAATCACAAATTAAAAAATTACCAAATAATATTACAGGCATTTGTAAAACAGATAGCGTTGCAGAGTTAGCGAAATGGTATCAGGAAGCTTCTGTATTTGTAAACCCAACTTACTTAGATAATTTTCCTACGACTAATATCGAAGCCTTAGCTTGTGGCACTCCTGTAATTACGTACGATACAGGTGGCAGTCCCGAATCACTAAATTCAATTGTCGGTGAAGTAGTTGAAAAGGGAAATATAATGGCACTAAAGAAAGGAATTGAAAGATTTTTATATGATGTAGATTTACAAAACTTAATGACTATTTGTAGGGAGCAGGCTGTACAATTCTTTGATAAGGATGATCGTTATAGAGAATATTTAGAAATATATAAACGAATTTTAAACTAGTAATTCTCTACAAACAACTTGAAAATTTTATACTTTATTTTTTTTAAAATGGATAATAATACAAAAATATATATTGCGGGCCACAAAGGAATGGTGGGTTCAGCTGTATGGCGTTTCTTGAATGACAAAGGATTTAAAAACTTAATAGGTAGAACAAGCAGTGAGCTAGATCTACAAAACCAAACACAAGTTCAAGATTTTTTTAAAGCTGAACAACCAGAGGTCGTTATTGATGCAGCAGCTAGAGTAGGAGGAATTTTGGCAAACAATGACAATCCCTACTCTTTCTTAATGCAAAACTTACAAATTCAAAATAATTTAATAAACACATCTCTTGAAAATAATGTGGAAAAATTTATCTTTTTAGGAAGCTCTTGTATTTATCCTAAAATGGCACCCCAACCTCTAAAAGAGGAATACCTTCTGACTGGTCAATTAGAACCTACAAATGAATGGTATGCCATTGCGAAGATAGCAGGCGTAAAAGCCTGTGAAGCAGTGCGAAAGCAATATGGTAAAAATTTTGTGAGTTTGATGCCAACTAATTTGTACGGATCAAATGATAATTTTGACCTAGAATCTTCACATGTTTTGCCTGCTATGATGCGTAAATTTCACGAAGCAAAACTAAATAACCACTGTCCCGTCACATTATGGGGATCAGGAACGCCTAAAAGAGAATTCCTCATCGTGGATGATTTGGCAAATGCAGTCCATTTTGCCCTTGTTAATGAATTAACGTCTGATTTATATAATATTGGAACTGGAGAAGATATATCAATCAAAGAATTAGCAGAGACTATTCAGCAAATTGTGGGTCATAAAGGCGCTATTATATGGGATTCAACTAAACCAGATGGAACGCCACGTAAACTATTAGATGTTTCAAAAATGAGCGAAGAAGGCTGGCAAAGCGAAATTGCGTTAAAAGAAGGAATTACAAAAACGTATAAATGGTTTTTGGAGCACCAATCAGATTACAGAAAAGTAAAAATATAAATATGGAACATGCTATACGACCGTGGGGAGAATATTTTGTATTAGAAAATAATCTCAAGTATAAAGTTAAAAGGATAGTTGTTAAACCAGGAGGTAGACTTTCATATCAATATCATTATCATCGTTCAGAAGTTTGGACGATCGTATCAGGGGAAGCGTTGATAACACTAAATGGAATTGAAAAGATTTACAAAATAGGTGAAGTTGCGATTATCCCGCTCAAAGCTAAACATAGAATACATAATTTAGGATCAGAAGATTTAGTTTTTATTGAAGTACAATGGGGAAATTCCTTTGAAGAAGACGATATTGTAAGGATAGAAGATGATTATGATAGAGCTTAAATATATTCGAAAAATAAAAATACATTTCAAATTAATCTGATTTTAATTCATTAGTGAATTAAAATCAAAAAACACAACAGATGAAAACAGCATTAATAACAGGAATAACCGGACAAGATGGCGCGTATTTAGCAGAATTACTGCTTGAAAAAGGCTATATGGTTCATGGTATAAAAAGAAGAGCTTCTTTATTCAATACTGATAGGATTGATCATTTATATCAAGATCCACATCAAAAAAACATAAGGTTTAAATTACATTATGGTGATTTAACAGACTCAATGAACCTGACAAGAATAATACAGGAAACACAACCTGACGAAATTTATAACCTTGCAGCCATGAGTCATGTTCAAGTTAGTTTCGAGATGCCTGAATATACAGCCAACGCAGACGGCATAGGAACCTTGCGAATTTTAGAAGCCGTCCGACTATTAGGCATGAGTGAAAAAACTAAAATTTACCAAGCTTCAACATCTGAACTTTATGGATTAGTGCAGGCAGTACCACAATCGGAAAACACTCCCTTCTATCCGCGCTCGCCGTATGCAGTAGCTAAAATATATGCGTATTGGATTACAGTAAATTACCGTGAAGCTTATAATATGTATGCATGTAATGGAATTTTATTTAATCATGAGTCTCCACTAAGAGGAGAAACCTTTGTTACTAGAAAAATCACAAGAGCAGTTTCAAAAATTGTTTTAGGCTTACAAGAAAAATTCTACATGGGGAATTTGGATGCCAAAAGAGATTGGGGTCATGCAAAAGATTACGTAGAAGCAATGTGGCGAATTTTACAACAAGAAAAAGCTGAAGATTATGTTATAGCAACTGGGGTTACTACAAAAGTTAGAGATTTTATAAGAATGTCTTTCTTAGAGACTGGTATCTCTTTAAGTTTTAAAGGTGATGGACTTGAAGAAATAGGTTATATAGATGCAATTGACGAAATTCTATTTGAATCTGTAACGGGAAGAAAACCACAAGAAGTTGGTTGTCTAATAGGAAACGAAGTTGTTGCGATCGACCCAAGATATTTTAGACCAACTGAAGTAGACATCTTAATAGGTGATCCTTCAAAAGCAAATGAAAAATTAAATTGGAAACCGAAATATGATCTTCCAGCTTTGGTGAAAGAAATGGTTCTTTCTGATCTTGCTATATTTAAAAAGGATATAATACTTCTTGCGAGTGGTCACAAAATATTAAATCAAGCTGAATAAAAATAATTTAAAAAAAAGTGAAAAATATAAATCGTTCGATTAATAAGTAAAAAAAAAAATAGTGAAGAAAATGGTGTTCATCAATCAAGATACAGGATATCTAATGATTGATATTGTAAATGCATTTGTAGCGAAAGGATATGATTGTGTATTGATTACAGGAAGAGTGGTTGAACGAAAAATACTGCTGGATAAGAATGTGAAAATAGACAGTATTGTCCGATACAATCGAGAAACAATACCCAAAAGAGTTTTTAGTTGGACGATGGGTTTTATGCAAATCTGGTTTAAGGTCTTATTCACTTATCGAAAGGATGAATTGATTATTGTTACCAACCCGCCATTAGCACCTCTATTACCACTATTTTGTAGAAATAAATATTATCAGCTCATTTTCGATTTAGATATTGTGCGTGTTCTCGATCTTGGCTTTGTAAAAAAAACGAAGATACTGTCTCTTCTTTGGAAGAAAGCAATAAAAAAGGCATTGGGAGGAGCCGAGTTTGTTTTTACTTTAACAAAAGGAATGGCTGAAATGTTACAGCCCTTTGTAGAAAATAAAGAGGTAGTAATAATGCCACTCTGGACTGATAATTCGGAGTTTAGAATGATTCATAAATCTGACAACTCTTTTGTTAAAAAACATCATTTAGAAAATAAGTTTATCGTTATGTACTCTGGAAATTTGGGTGCCTCTAGTGGCGTGGAACCAATCATTGAAGTAGCAAATAATGTAACGAACGAGAATATAATATTTTTAATTATCGGAGAAGGATTAAGAAAAGAAGCATTGATAAAAAAAAGAGATGAGTACAAGTTGAAAAATTGCATTTTTTTACCCTGGCAGGATCCTTCAGTTTTGCCATTTTCTCTAGCTGCAGCTGATTTGGCTGTGGTGAGTTTGGTTGGCACCGAATCTAAACGTTCCATTCCAAGTAAAATATTCAATAATATGTCTGTGGGCAATCCAATACTTGGTATCGCAAGTAAAGAATCTGATTTGGCCGATATAATTGAAAAATTAAATATAGGTCAAATATTCGAAGCAAATGAAATTAAAGAAATTATAAATTTTATTGATGCGCTTAGCACTACTAAAGAAATGCATCGGCAATATAGATTTAATTCAAGTGCAGCTTCCGAAAAATTCACCTCGTTAAATACAAACATTATTTTAGATAGAATTCAACCTAAATAATTTACTTACGGTTTGATAATTATAAAAAAACTATACCCATGAAAAAAACTTGTATAAAATGTCTTTTACCTTCAGATTATCTAAATATTGAGCTTAACCAAGAAGGTGTTTGTCAACACTGTAGGGATTTCCAAACAACAGATTTTCGCGGAGTTGAACAATTGCTAAAAGACATTGAAATCCCTCTCAGCCTAAACACTTCTAAAAAGTATGATTGTGTAGTTGGTTTTTCGGGCGGTAGAGACAGTACGTATCTTTTGTGGTATGTAGTAAAAGTTTTAAAATTAAGACCTTTAGCTGTTTTTTCTGATGATTTGTTTATTCCAGAAATTGCACTTGAAAATATCGCAAGTACATGTAAAATCTTAGGTGTTGACTTGAGGGCTATAAAACATAATAATTTAAAAAGGTGTATTAAACACCATTTAAATGCATGGATTAAGAGACCTGTACCAGAATCTTTAATGTTTATAAACGTAGGTGAACGAATTGGATATGAAAGATTGGTAGAATTAGAAGCTATAAAAGAAGGTGTGAAATTAATTTGGGGAGGTAGAACACCTATTCAAGAAGAAGAAAAGTACAAAGCAGAATTAATAAAATTCTCTCAGAGTCCTGGAAGACAAGGGAAAGTGGATTGGATAATGGGATATTTGAAACAAGTTATTTTGAATCCATCTTTAGCGGCTAATTTGTTCTGTTTAAAAGTCCAATACCAAGAATTTATGGTGGGAAAATGGAAAAAGAAATTAATTCTTAAAAATAATTTAACAATAATCCATCCTTTCTACGACTACGTCCATTGGAAAGAAGATGAAATAGAAAATTTATTATTCAACGATTTACAATGGAAAGTTCCAGAAGGGAAAACAAATACTTCTAGATTCGGCTGTGAAGTAGATTCATTGAGACAGTATCTTTTCTATAGAACTTTAGGATATAATGACACCAATGTCGATTTAAGCTACCTGATTCGTGATGGACAAATTACGCGAGAAGCTGCTAAACTGAAATTAGAAGAAAGTTTAGATTTTTCGGAAGAGTACATTGTATATATATTAAATAAAGCAGGTGTAAAAGGCGAGAAATTCATTAAGAAGCTCGAGAAAAAATATCCAAGTAAAACAATATAAGGTTGAATCCTACTTTACTATTTGATTAGCGAATGAAAGATTAGACAAAGTTTATCTAAAAATTAATCTGCATATATATGTCTATTTATTAGTAGGAATCGAAATTTAAAAAATGCAAAGTAAATTAGAGTAGTATTAAAATATTAAAAATGAAAGAAACTATTTTAAGAAATATAAAAAACCTACCAGGTAAAAAAACAAAAAGAAAAATTGTTGTGATCTACGTGGATGATTACGGAAGTATTAGAATAAAGGATAAGGCCACTTACAATAATTTAAAATCAGCTGGTCTTCCGCTTGATGCAAATCGTTTCTCAAGATACGATACGCTTGCAGATAATGAGGATTTATCAAAACTGTTTGACACGCTTACGTCGGTAAAAGATTCAAAAGAGCATTATGCCTGCTTTACACCACTTGCAATTGTTGCTAATCCCGATTTTGAAAAAATCAAGGCTTCTGGCTTCACTGACTATCACCGGGAACCATTTACAAAGACCTTGGAAGGCTACGGATCGGCTTATAATGGTGTATTTGAATTGTGGCAAGAGGGAATTAGAGAAAATATCTTTTACCCTGCTTATCACGGCACAGAGCATATAAATGTGAAGAGGTTTATGGCAGCTTTACAACAAGGACACAAATCAGTACATTTAGCTTTCAAAAATAAATCGGTCGCTTTACCAGTATTACCTCAGGATGTAACCGTTTCGAATCCAACCACAACATTTTTCATTGAAGATTCTGCAGAAAACGAGCAATTAACTAAAGATATAAAAATAGGGACAGAAATGTTCCTTGATTTATTTGATTTCAGTTCGAAACAATTTACTCCTGGTGCGGGAATTTACAGTCCATTTTTAGAAAAAGCGTTAGCAGATTGTGGTATAAAATATATTCACGTTCAGAGATTCTTGGCATATCCAATGGGAAATGGGATATTCAGTAAGAAATTTCTTTATAATGGTAAAGAAAATAATTTTCACCAAAAATACATCGTCCGTAATTGTCAATTTGAACCAGATGGGAAGACCGATAATGCAGAGGCAAATCGTTGTTTACTTGAAATAGAGGCTGCTTTTAGATGGGGCGCTCCGGCCTTATTAAGCTCTCATAGAGTCAACTTTGTTGGCCAACTTGATAAAAACTATAGAGATACCAATTTGAAACAATTAAGGTATCTTTTAAAGAAGATAGTAGAAAAATGGCCAGATGTCGAATTTATGAATGGAGATCAAATGGCAGAAGAGATTCTATAATTTATAGGTAAATTTATTTACTTCTTCTTAGATCTCAAATTCCAATAAGAGTTGAACACAAAAATATGAAATTTAAAAGTATAATAAAAAGGAGTATATATTTAGGATATTATTTAAAGAAATTAGAGACAAAGGAATTTAAAGTTTTACTAAATCAAATTTCAAAGGATTACGATTTAACAAAACCTAGAATCATTTTAGATGCTGTGCTTTCTGTGTATAAATACAATATAGGCTTAATGGATTATTTTATATTTAAGTTTTTTGAAAAGAATAGTGAAGAGCGCGAAAAATGGGTAGGAACTGGTTATAAATATGAATTTGATTTGTGGGCTTCACCAAAATCATCACGCAGTATATTAGAGAATAAATTAGAATTTTATAAAGCCTATCGACCATTTATTAAACATACTTATTGCACTCTAGGCGATTTGGACCTACAGAACGAAAAAGCAATGCAAGTACTTAATAACAAATCGGGAAAAATAGTTGTGAAAAATTCATTTGGTCAATGTGGCTTGGGTATAGAAGTTTTACTATGCGAGAATTATGATTTAAACTCTCTAGTTTCATATATGAAAGCCAACAATCTTAATATTGCAGAAGAATTTATTATCCAACACGATGAGATAGATCAGTTGTCATCTTCAGGCGTTAATACAATAAGAATGATTACTGTCATTAATAAGGATGGTGATGTCGATATTCTAGGAGCAAGAATACGCATTACCATTAACAACCATATTGATAATTTAGCTGCGGGGAATTTAGCATGTTCAATTGATTTAGATACGGGTAAAATTAATGGAGAAGGCATTTTTAAGGATATTAGGAAAAAATCACTTTCAAGACATCCAATTACAAATAAGTATTTAGTCGGTTATCAAATACCGATGTGGCATGAGGTTATTAAATACACAAAAGAAATCGCGAAGTATCATCCTGAAAATCGTTCTGTAGGATGGGATATTGTTGTAACTTCTGACAATATCGATTTGATAGAGGGAAATCATAATTGGTGCGAGATACTTTGGCAAGTTCCCGTCAACAAAGGCCTCAAAGATATTCTAGAAGAATGTCGATACGCTTAAAATTAATTCTTAGATTCAATGAATTAATCTTCTGCTTTTTTTACAAATAAGCAATTCGAAAGTCAATCGAATAGTATACATAAAATAATATAGTACAAAATGAAACGAATAATATATTTAGGCTATTACATTAAAAACCTCGATAAAAAGAAGTTTTTATCGTTTCTTAATTATACATCCAAAAATGAAAATAAAAATAAATTCATTATTTTAGTAGATGTCTTTAGATGCATATTTCAATATAATATTTCAATTTTAGAATATTTTCAATTTGGATTTATTAGTAAAAACAAATTAGAGAGAAGTGAATGGGCAGGAACCGGATATATGTTTGAATATCAACTAATAATGAACCCGAAAAATGAACGTGCAATTTTAGATGACAAACGTAAGTTTTTTAAAGAATATAAAGAATATATTAATCATATTGTAGCAGATGTTGATACTTTAAAAGAGAATCCAGAGTTAGTTAACAAGCTTTTATCAAACCCATCAGGTAAAATAGTTTTCAAATCATCTGATGGTAAATGTGGTATTGGAGTTAAAGTTGAAAGTACAGAAAACTTTGATGAAAAATCACTACTTAGCATTATGAATACAAATCAATATGATTTAGTAGAAGAGTTCATTATTCAACATCCTGAATTAAATAAACTCTCCCCTTCAGGAGTAAATACAGTTCGAATCTTTACACAGTTAGATGATAACAATCAGGTTGTAATTTTGGGTTGTAGACAAAGAATATCTGTCAACTCTCCTATTGATAACATGGCGGCAGGAAATCTTGCGGCGTTTATTGACGAATACTCTGGAATAGTTACAGGTCCGGGAGTGTATAGTGATATTACTAAAATGGATGAAAATATTCACCCTATAACTGGTGTTTCCATTATTGGTTTTCAAGTGCCTTATTGGGAAGAAGCAATCGAAATGGTTAAAGGTGCGGCAATTAAACATCCGCAAAATCGCTCAATTGGATGGGATATTGTGATAACAGAAAATGGTCCAGGTTTTATAGAAGGAAATCACGACTGGTGTAAGTTACTTTGGCAACTTCCTGCGAAGAAAGGTCTTAAGTATATGCTCAAAGATGAGTATAGAAGCTTTTCAAGATAATCAGTATTGTTAATATATATATATATATGAAAAAACTATACATTATAGGAGCTGGAAGTGTTGGAGGACATATTGCTTCTAATCCCTCACTTTATGGTTTGGAAGATGCTGAAATTATTTTTATTGATAGAGATATTGAAAAAATTGGGAAAACCTTTGTGGGTAAAAAAATAATTGGTTCAATCGAATATTTATTAAAAATTAAAGAACCTATTCATATCATTATAGGAGTTGCTTTTCCCTCAATCAAGCAAAGAGTGTTAACTAGATTGGCAAATAGTGAGAATATAACATTCCCTACTCTCATTGCAAAAAATGCTTGGATATCAGAAGATGTTAAAATCGGATCTGGAGTCATTATCTATCCAAATTGCAGTATAAATTATGGAACTATAATAGCTGATTTTTCAATTCTCAATATGAACTGCGCAATTGGTCACGAATGCATAATTGGTAAATATACAAGTCTTGCTCCAGGAGTTAATTTAGGTGGAAATACAGAAATCGGCCAAAGTACAGAAATGGGAATTGGTTCAGCAACCAAGCAATTCATTAAAATTGGTGAAAATGTTCAAGTTGGAGGCCAGGCAATGGTTGTTCATAATATAAATTCTGGAAAGATTGTAAAGGGAATACCTGCTAAGGAATATTAAAACAAACTATAGTTCCACTTAAATATCATTTTTGTAAATATATATCCTCTTTTAAAATGTCTCAAAAAACAAACTCTATAGCTTATAAGTCAATTAAAAGACTGTTTGACTTTCTACTATCTTGTATTGGTGTAATTATTATTCTACCAGTCTTTATAGTTATTATGATTATCCTAAAATTAACCGGAGAAAGAGAGGTTTTTTACTTACAAGAACGAATGGGCCTAAATAATAAACCATTCTACATTTATAAATTTGCTACCATGCTGAAAAATAGTTCGAATATGGGAAACAAAAATCTAACTGTAAGAAATGATCCCAGAATTACAAAAGTTGGAAAATTTCTTCGGATGACCAAAATAAATGAACTACCTCAAATCCTAAACGTGATCAAAGGAGATATGTCATTAATTGGGCCAAGACCACTTTTAGCTAAAAGCTTTGAAAAATACACTACAGATGTTCAAGAAATTATTTACAAAAATAGACCAGGAATCACAGGCATGGGTTCACTTATTTTCAGAGATGAAGAACTTTTAGTAAGTACTTATAAGGAGCTCGGAAAAGACCCTATGGAATATTATAGGAACTACATCTATCCTTACAAAGGAGAATTAGAAAATTGGTATTACCATAATTGCTCAATTTCAGTAGACTTTAAGATTCTTTTCTTGACATTTTGGTCATTGGTAAATAAAGATTCTCAATTGGTATTCAAATTATTAAAAAACTTACCTCCTAAACCTGCGTCTTTGACAGTAGAAGGTGTAAAAAAACTAAAATAAATTGGAAGATTCAAGAATTCATAGATTGGGGTTTATCGCCATACCAAAATCTTTGGTTTAACATTTAATTTATCATTCCTCTAAATATTTAACAACTAAGCAGCGTCCCAAATAATCACATCACCAGTCAAAATCTTTAAATAAGCAATTGATTCATCAATTGTGTAAATCTTTAATTTTTTGAATTAAATCAAGTAAATATGATCCCATTATCAATTCCCCAAATAGAAGGCAACGAATGGAAATACGTTCAAGACTGTCTAAATACCGGCTGGATTTCTTCGGCAGGAAGTTACGTAACCCAATTTGAAGAGATGATTGCCGAATACGCAGGCGCTAAGTACGGCATTGCATGTATGAACGGAACTGCAGGTTTGCACATGGCGCAAATCCTTCTGGGAGTTACAGAAGATGATCACGTCATTGCACCGAACATTACCTTTATTGCAACCTTGAATGCAATTAAATATACTGGAGCACATCCAATTCTAATCGATGTAGATGCCGCCAATTGGCAAATGGATTTGAATTTGTTGGAAAAATACCTTTCAACGAAAACCGAAGCTAAAACAACAGCAGAAGGAACTTTTCGTTTTGATACCACAACAGGCAAACGTGTCCGCGCAATTATGCCTGTTCACGTATTGGGCAATGTGGGTGATATGAAAAGAATGCTGGCAATTGCAATAAAATACAATCTGGTTATTATCGAAGACAGCACCGAAGCATTGGGAAGTACATTTGAAGGTAAACACGCAGGAACTTTTGGTAAAATAGGCGTTTTCAGTTTCAATGGAAACAAGATTATTTCTACTGGCGGTGGCGGTGTGATTGTTACCGACGATGAAGAACTGGCTAAAAGAGCAAAACACTTAACTACCCAAGCTAAGGCTAGTGCGATGGATTACATTCACGATGAAATCGGTTACAATTACCGTTTGGTGAATGTATTGGCAGCAATCGGCGTAGCACAAATGGAGAAATTTCCAGAGCTTCTGAAAAAGAAAAAAGTGATGGATGCCTACTACCGCAAACATTTACAAGGTGTTGGCGATATTCAATTTCAAGAAATCCCAGAAGGTACAGATCCAAATTGCTGGTTGTTCACCTTCAGCACTTCACGCATGCGTGAATTGTTGGAATACTTAAATGCAAATGGAGTTCAATCTCGTCCATTTTGGATGCCAATGAATCAGTTGGAAATGTTTAAGGAAGATATTTACGTGACAGAGAAAGATGTTTCGGCAAGTGTTTATACGGATAGTATTAGTATTCCAAGTTCTGCAGGGATTACGGAAGAGCAATTGGAGACGGTTGTTGAGACGATTAAAGCGTTTTACAGTAAAGATTAATTCCTCGTCTTCCTCGTCGCTAACGCTCTGTCGGAATGACAAGGAAATCGAAGCAAATTTTGATAAACATAGAAACACCTCGTCATTCGTTATAAGGAACGACTGAGGGAAAATAAAAAACACAATCAACTACTCAACAATTTTTGAATAAGCAATTGATTCATCAATTGCGTGAATTTTTGAATTATTGAATTTTTAAATTATTGAATAAAATGAACATCATAGACATCCCAAAATTCATCAAAGAATACATCACTAAACGACCAACGAGTTTATTTGCTCCAGATATTGAAAAGTACAAAGTTCAATTATCAGAAAAAATCAAGGGCAAAAATGTACTAGTAATTGGCGGCGCAGGAACGATTGGTTCTTCTTACATCAAAGCTGTGTTGGCATTCGAACCTGCAAAATTAGTTGTGGTAGATACCAATGAAAACGGTTTGACCGAACTGACAAGAGATTTAAGAAGTACGCCAAATCAATTTGTATCGGCAGAATACATTACCTACCCCATGAGTTTTGGTGATCCGGTATTTGAAAAAATGTTTTTAACACACAGTCCTTTTCACATTGTGGCAAACTTTGCGGCGCACAAGCACGTGCGCAGTGAAAAAGATCAATTTTCGATTGAAGCGATGATTGAAAACAATGTTTTTAAAGCAAAATCATTCTTAGACTTGTTATTAAATCATAAACCAGAACATTTCTTCTGCGTTTCAACCGACAAAGCAGCAAATCCGGTGAATGTAATGGGTGCGAGTAAAAAGTTGATGGAAGAAGTGATCATGGCATACAGTTCTGAAATACAAATAACCACCGCTCGCTTTGCGAACGTAGCATTTTCAAACGGTTCCTTACTTGCAGGATATGTAGAACGTTTATTCAAAAACCAACCCATTTCTTGCCCTTCCGACGTGAAACGCTTTTTTGTTTCGCCAGAAGAAAGTGGACAGATTTGCATGTTGGCTTGTATGCTTGGTAAAAGCGGCGAAATTTTCTTCCCAAAACTCGACGAAGAAGAACAAGTATATTTCAAAGCCGTTACCGAAGATTTCTTCAAAGCCTCGAAACGAGAAATGGTTTTATGTAAATCCGACAGCGAAGCAATCGAAAAATCGAATACTTTAACAGAATCATCACCATATCCAGTATATTTCTTTGAATCTGACACATCAGGTGAAAAGTTATATGAGGAATTCTTTACAGATACAGATGAGGTAGATTTACAACAATTTGAAAGCTTGGGTGTAATTAAGAATGCAAGGAAGTTGCCAAAAGCAGATATCAATCAAACAATCCAAGAACTAAAATCCCTAATGGATTCAGGAAACCACGATAAAAATGCAATCGTAGAATTATTAAAAAAGTATTTGCCCGATTTTGAGCATATTGAGACTGGGAAAGGGTTGGATCAAAAGATGTAGGGGGAAAATTCAAGGATTCAAAGATTCAAGAATTCAAAGATTGGGGGTGGAAAATTGAAAGATTCAAAAATTCAAGGATTCAAGGATTCAAAGATTGGAGGGAATTCAATGATTCAAAGATTATCTGCAATTCTGCTTCGCGATCAAGGATTGGGGTTTATCGCTCGCCAGAATCTTTGAATAAGAAATTGATTTATCAATTTCGCAAATCTTTGAATTTTTGAATTAATGGCTAGATAAATAATTTACGGTACCATACTCAGAATCTTTGAATAAGCAATTGATTTATCAATTGCGCAAATCTTTAAATTTTTGAATTAACAAATAGAAATATGGCAAAGGTAAGTACATTCGAAGATTTGAATATTTGGAAGTTAAGTCGCCAATTGAACATAGATATGTTTCAAATACTTGCTCGCAAGGACGATAGAAACTATGGATTTCTGATAAATCACCTATATAAAACTAGCGGCAGTATTATGGACAACATTGCTGAAGGATTTGAACGAGGCGGAAACAAAGAATTTATCAACTTTCTATCCTATTCAAAAGGAAGCGCTGGCGAATTAAGATCACAATTTTACCGAGCGCTAGATGTAGAAGTTATAACTCAACTAGAATTCGAAAAACTACAAGCAGAAACGATTGAAATATCAAAACAACTCAGCTTATTTATAAACTACCTAAAAAACTCAGAATTCAAAGGGTCGAAATTTAAGTAATAGAAATTAATTCAACGATTCAAAAATTCAAGGATTTACTTCGTAGCTGCTTCGCGGTCAAAGATTGGGAGAGGAATTCAATGATTCAAAGATTTGGGGATTATCAATACTCAGAATCTTTGAATAAGTAATTGATTCATCAATTACGCAAATTTTTGAATTTTTGAATTAAATAATAAATTTACGTTACCCTACTCAGAATCTTTGAATAAGCAATTGATTCATCAATTGCGCAAATCTTTGAATTTTTGAATTGATCGTTGTATTATAAATTCACGTTACCCCTACACAAAATCTTTGAATAAGTAATTGATTCATCAATTACGCAAATCTTTGAATTTTTGAATTAAATAATAAAAAACAATATGTATCACCTATTTAAAAGAATTATGGACATCATCGTGTCCGGAATTGCGCTACTCATTTTAGCACCACTATTAATTCCAATTATGATTGGATTAAAATTGACTGGCGAAGGCTATATCTTTTACAAGCAAGAACGTGTGGGATATAAGAATAAGAAATTTTTTATTCTGAAATTTGCTACGATGTTGTTGAATAGTCCGAACATGGCTGGCGGTGTCATTACCACTAAAAGAGATCCACGAATTACACCAATGGGAGCATTTTTAAGAAAAAGTAAAATTAATGAGCTTCCACAATTGTTTAATATCTTTTTAGGTGACATGAGTATTGTTGGACCAAGACCATTGATGAAAATAAGTTTTGATACTTATCCAAAAGATGTGCAAAAAGTGATATACAATGTTCGTCCAGGACTAACAGGAATCGGATCTATAATATTTAGAGATGAAGAGGAATTAATTACCGCAGTTAAAGAACGCGGAGAGGATACTTGGGATTTTTATTCAAACCACATCTATCCGTTTAAAGGAGAGGTAGAAAAATGGTACCAATCGAACGAATCATTTGGAACGGATGTCAAAATTATAATGATAACGGCATGGGTTATTTTAAAGCCAGAAAGTAGCATCGTTTACAAATGGTTTACAACATTGCCAAAAAGAAAATTTTAAAAACACTAAATTGTGCGTCGTTTTTAACTAATTATCTAATTATCACAAGAAATAAAAATTCTTAACTTATGTTATTTTTTGAAAAGTAAAATATTTAACACTATATTTGCAGTCTATTCTAATTAAATGAAAAAAAAATGAAAAAAACAATAACCACATTCCTAGCTTTATTTGTATTAACATTATCTACAGTTAATGCACAACAGAGCTACAATCAATGGTCATTAGGCCTTAACGTAGGTGGACATTACGGAGCAAGCCCAGCAACTTATGGCTATAAAACAATCGCTATAGGTCACTATGCAGTTAATGGAAGATACATGATGAATAATCGTGTTGGTGTTCAACTAGATGCTGGTTTAGACAAATTCAAAGCCAAAACAAATTTAGGTGATTATAAATCGGATTACTTCAGAACTTCTTTTCAGTTGGTTGCCAATGCTGGAGATGTATTCAGATTTGACACTTGGACAAAACACATCGGACTTTTAGTTCACGGTGGTTTTGGAGGTTCCATCTTGATGAATGATAAAGACACCAGATCTACTTTTAACATTGGTAAAAGAAGAGATTTGATGTTGAATGCAATTGTAGGAGTAACTCCACAATTCAAAATTAACGAGCGAGTTTCATTAAACATCGATTTATCTTATATCACAAATATTAAACAAAGTTGGGATTACACAATGTTAAATAGCCCTAACCCTGTGGCTTTTAAAAATCAACTTATCAACTGGTCAGTTGGAGCTACATTCAACATCGGTAAAAATAGTACTCACGCAGATTGGACATCTACCGTTCACGGGACATCGAAAGCTGCCTTGAACGCACAAGACAAACGAATTCAAGAATTGGAGAATAAAATTCAAAAAGACTAAGAAAAATAATTTTTTCGTGAACAAAAATTAAATAAAAAATTGATATTGATTAAATAACAATTCTTTATTCAAAAATTTAATAATAAAAATATGAAAAATATATATTCATTTGTTGTAGCACTCGGAGTTCTATCTAGTTCGATGTTATTTTCCCAAGATTACAACAAATGGTCCTGGGGACTCAATATAGGAGGACATTACGGTTCTACCCCTACATCAACCGGATTCAAAACCTTAAGCATTTCACATTCCGCTGTCAATGCGCGCTATATGACCAACAACCGTTTTGGCGTGATGTTGGATTTTGGAAATGACCGTTTTGTTTCTGAAAATAAAAACTTAAACATCAAGACCAATTACTTCAGAGGTTCTTTCCAAGGAGTTTTTAATTTGACAGACATCCTGATGTTTGATACCTGGACTAAACACATTGGCCTATCGGCACATGCAGGTTTTGGGCTATCCATGTTGGTAAACAGCAAAGACTCTCGAAATTTGAATGTGAATGCCGGAAAGAGAGACGCGATGGTGAATGCAATTATTGGTATTCGTCCGCAATTCAAAGTGAGCGATCGCGTATCCTTGAACTTGGATCTTTCTTACATCACGCATGCCAAACAAAATTGGGATTACGACATGTTGAATCAATCGAATCCAATCGCTTTTGAAAATCAATTGATCAATTGGTCTGTTGGTGTAAACTTCAACATCGGTAAAAACAAAGAACACGTAGATTGGACTTATAGTGAACGATTTGACGATGCTGCAAACAAAGACCAAGAAGAGCGCATCAAAAAACTAGAAGAACAATTGGGTGACAATGACAACGACGGTGTTTTCAACTACAAAGACGAAGAACCAGATACGCCTGAAGGAAATGAAGTCGATGCAAAAGGAGTAACGCTTGTGAAAGAAGAAAAAGTAGAAGATAAAACACCTACGAAAGAAGAACAAGCGATTTTAGATGCACAGAAAGAAAAAGACAATCAGGATCCTTTTGCAAATGCGAAAAAAGAAGGAAATTTTGAATTTGATTCCAACACGCTAAACAACAACTTCAAAGATCGTTTGAATGCAATTGCTGCTTTAATGAAGGAAAACCCAGAGTATAACCTAAGAATTGAAGGACATGCTGATGTTACCGGTCCTGCAGCATACAATCAAAAATTATCTGAGCAACGTGCGAAAAAAGTTTACGATCACTTAATTGCGAATGGTATTGATGCAAGTAGGTTGACAATGGTAGGTTATGGAGAATCCAAACCTTTGGTACCGAGTACATCTGCTGCAAATCTTGCAAAAAACAGAAGAGTTGAATTGAAATTCTTCAAAAAATAAGAATATATATTCCCTCAATTTGAAATGATTTCGAATTGAGGGAATTATTAACTAACCACCACACACGATTATTCACTTTTTGTTCGAATTCGGATGAATGAAACCATAGACTTTCTAAAAGATTATCTCACCCATAATCATTTGCTATCTGCAATTCTGCTGGTATTTATTGCATCTATTTGCGTAAACATTTTTACGCCTCGAATCATTGTAGTAGCCAAAAAGAAAAATTTAATCATCCCCATTGTAACCCGTAGCTCACACCGAAAAGAAATCTCCTCTTTGGGTGGCGTGGCTTTTTTTAGTGTATTCCTGATTTGCATTCCCCTCATCAACTTGATCCATTTTGGAAACTACACAGGTTATAATCTAATTACTGCCCTCACCATTTTATTCATGGTTGGTTTAAAGGACGACCTGGTGAACTCTTCACCGCGCGTAAAACTGAATGGTCAATTCATGGCCTCTTTTTTCGTCGTACTGTCACCAGATTTTATCATCTCTAATTACCACGGTTTTTTAGGAATTTATGAAGTTGATCCAATTATCTCCATACTTATATCCTTACTCTTTCTTGTTTTTTTCATCAATTCTTTCAATTTAATTGACGGTTTGGATGGATTGGCATCGATTATTGGTATTGTGGTCACTTCAACGTTCATCTTCCTGTTCATGTTGATGAAAGATTATTTTTTCGCCGGCTTGTCTTTGGTAACAGTCTCGATGCTTTTTGCCTTTTTAAGGTTCAATCTAACCAATGGAAAATTAAAGATTTTCATGGGAGATTGTGGGTCCTTGAACATCGGACTCATTATCGGGGCATTGTCCTTGCGCTTTTTAGCAAATGAGCCCATTGACATCGACAGTCGCATTTTTAGTCCGGAAAACAGAATCCTATTTATTTTTTCTGTTTTAATAATTCCACTCCTTGATACTTTCAGAGTGATGACCGTTCGGATTTTGAATGGAGATAGTCCCTTGAAAGCAGATCGAAATCATTTACACCACCTACTCTTAGACTTTTTCAAATCCCACATATTGGTGTCTCTCTTTCTAGGAGTTTTGAATTTAACAGTTATTTTCATTTTTATTGCCATCTCGAAGACTAATTCGATTAAATTTGTATCCTCGGTGATGGTTTTGACGACGATCATCATCATCTTTGGATTTTATTTGATTAACACAATCAATAAAAAAAATAAAAAAACGTTTAACAAAACTATCAAACAATAATCTATCTCAAATCAATATGGCTAATCCTTTCCGGTATGTGATTTTACTCATGCTATCTATCTTCATCACAACCAGTGGATGTGTTTCAAAAAAGAAAATCAATTATTTTCAAGATCAAGAAACGACAGATACAACCCAAGTTAGAAAAATTCACTCGAATTACACACCGATACTCAGAAAAGATGATTTCTTATCGATTTCGGTTAATTCAATGGACATCGAATCCATCAAACCTTTTATAGCTGAACAAGGTCTAAATTCTGCTGCTAGTCAAGTTCCTGGCTACAGTACTGGAACAGCAGCCAGTACAGGTTATTTAATTGACTCCAATGGAGACATCGATTTTCCAATTCTTGGGAAAATCAAATTAGCTGGTTTGAACCGCATGGAAGCCACCGAATTGATCAAATCCAAATTAGTAGCTTATGTTTCCAATCCAACGGTGAACATTCGAATTCAAAATTTCAAAGTGACTGTTCTCGGAGATGTATCCAGACCAGGCTCTTTCAACATTCCAAACGAACGAATTTCTTTGATAGAAGCCCTTGGAATAGCTGGTGATTTAAACATCACTGGAGTTAGACAAAATGTCCTCGTTATTCGAGATGTAGACGGTGTTAAAACAGAATATCGCGTTGACTTAACTAGTAAAGACGTATTTAATTCTCCAGTTTATTACCTTACCCAAAATGATGTGGTGTACGTAGAACCGAATCGTGCAAAGAGAAATTCATCTTTGATCAGCAGCACAGCTGGTGTATTTATTTCCATTGCATCTTTAGTCATCACAACCATTTCCTTAATTACAAGATAAATGCAATCAGAAATCCAGTCAAATCAATTCCAAAAAGAGGAAGAATTTAAAATTCAAGAAGTATTAGCTGAATACCTCCTAAATTGGAAATGGTATATTTTATCCCTGATCATCTCTATTACCCTTGGTGTTTTGTACCTTCGATACACGCCATTTCAATACGAAGCGAGTGCAACCATCTTGGTTAAAAGCGACTCCAAAGGAGGTGGTTCTGAACTCTCCGCTTTTGAAGATTTAGGGATTTTTTCAAGTAAAAGTAATTTAGACAATGAAATTGAGGTTTTAAAATCAAGAGCTTTAATTTCCTTGGTCGTTCAAGAATTAGATTTAAATATAGCCTACATTGATGAGAATGGTCCCATACCGGTTCGCTATTTTCAGTACAAACCAATTCACGTTCATTTTTCTGACGGAGATGCATCCATATATGAAAAAACGGGCGACTTGGAAATTAAGATTCTTTCCAATGAAAGTTATCAATTAACAGATAACAAAAAAATTCACAAAGAAGCTTACAAATTTGGAAACGAAATTCAGACGAGTCTTGGTAAAATAACCATTACACCAAACTTTACCAAAGAAAATCCTGAATTGGGAATTGTGAGTGTTATAGTTACGCCTATAGACAAAGTAATTAGTGGCTATATTGGGGGTTTAAATATTAGTAAAATCAACAAAGAGTCCGATGTCATCAAAATTTCTTTAGTTGGATCCAACATTGACTTATCGGTTGCGTTTATCAACAGTTTGATCAAACAACACGGCATCGATGCCATCGAGGATAAAAATCAAATTTCAAAAAACACAACCAGTTTCATCGATCAGCGAATGAAGTTAATCGCAGCTGAATTATCGGATGTGGAAGGAGATGTCGAGTCTTTCAAAACAGAAAATCGCTTGGTGGATGTGGTCTCAGAAGCAGGACTTTTTTTAGAAGCGAGTAGTGAAAACAACAACCGCATCTTAGAGAATGAAATTCAAATCCGTCTTTCAGATTTTGTATACGAATACCTGATTTCTCACAAAGATGCCACTGAATTGATTCCGTCCAATTTGGGACTTTCTAATCCCGCCATTGAGAGGATGATCGATTCTTACAACCAACTAATCTTAGAAAAGAATAGATTACTGAAAAACTCCACAGAAAAAAACCCAGTTATCTTGAATTTGGATGTTCAAATCATGGGAATTCACAAAAGTTTGAAAGAGAGTTTATCAAATTTAAAGCAATCGATTCAGATTCAAAACAAGGAATTGCGAAAAACGGAGAAACTCATCAACTCCAAAATTCAATCTGTTCCTAAATACGAGCGAGAATACAGAGAGATTCAACGTCAACAACAGATTAAGGAAACCTTGTATTTGTATTTGTTGCAAAAAAGAGAAGAAACGGCTATTGCTTTGGCAGCAACTGTGGGAAATACGAAAATGATCGATCAAGCATTCAGCAATGGAAAACCAGTTTCTCCAAAATCGAGAATCATTTATTTGGCTACGTTCATCATCGCCTTGTTGATTCCTACGGCGGTAATATACATCAAGAACTTGATGGACACCAAAGTACGTTCTAAAAATGACATTACAGACGCGGGATTGCCTTACATGGGCGACATTCCATTGACAGACAATAAAGATAAAATTGTTGTAAAATATGGTAGTAACGACATAATTTCTGAATCCTTTCGATTGCTACGAACAAATGTTGATTTCTTATTGAAATCAAAACCAGATTCTAAGCATACCATTTTCATTACTTCAACCATTCCAAAAGAAGGAAAATCTTTTGTTTCTGTGAACTTGGCATCTATTTTAGCCTTGTCAAACAACAAGGTACTCTTAATGGGTATGGATTTAAGAAAACCAAAAGTTGCGGAATACATGGATATTCCAGATGGAAAAGGGGTTACCAATTTCATTACAGATCCAACTTTGGAATTGAAAGATGTTATTATTAAGCGAAATCTAAAGCACAACTTCGACATTCTTCTTGCTGGAAATATTCCTCCAAATCCAGCTGAGCTTTTAATGCACCCGAAAGTTGCGGAGATTTTTAAAACAGTTCAAGCGGAATACGACTACATCATCGTGGATACGGCTCCAGTTGGTGCGGTAACAGATACCTTGCTCATCAATGAATTTGCAGATACAACGATTTACATTTCCAGAGCGAATTACCTAGATAAACGATTCTTGACTATTCCGTATACACTCATGGAAGAGAAGAAATTAACCAATGTTTCCGTATTGATAAATGGTTCTGAAACCCACAAAGGATATGGTTACGGGTATGGCTATGGCTATGGCTATGGCTATGGCTACGCTGTTGAAACCAAGAAAAAGCCATGGTGGAAATTTTAAAATTGAAGTGAATTTCATATAAAAGAATGGGCGAATTTAATTCGTCCATTTTTGTTTTTACCAAATGTGAGGTTTGCAATTTGGTTTGTTTCAATGAATGAATTTACGGATTGGTGAAAATCCATCCATCAAGGTAACGTAGTCACGAATGCCATTTATTATCACGATATTTTACTCCAATTTGGTTTGTCTTGTAACAACATGACGGCTTTTTTTCGGATTCCCGCGTTTTCGGGTGAATCTAAATTGGGGTCTTTTTCTAAAATTCCTCTAGCTTTTTCACGGGATAATGCAACGAGTCTTCCATCGGTTGCCAGGTCTGCGATTTTTAAATCTAAAATTCCACTTTGTTGCGTTCCCATTAAATCGCCAGGACCTCGCAGTTCTAAATCGACTTCCGCAATTTGAAAACCATCTTGGGTTTCAACCATGGTCGCTAAACGACGCTTACTTTCTTTGGATAATTTATTTCCGGTCATCAAAATACAGTACGATTGTTCGGCACCACGCCCTACTCTTCCGCGCAACTGATGTAATTGCGACAAGCCAAATCGCTCAGCACTTTCTACGATCATGATGGATGCGTTGGGCACGTTTACTCCTACTTCAATTACGGTAGTTGCAACCATGATTTGCGTTTCGCCATTTACAAAACGTTTCATTTCAAATTCTTTCACTTCAGGTTTTAATTGACCATGAACGATACTAATCTGATATTTCGGCATGGGAAAAACCCTGGAAATGGATTCATATCCTTCCATCAAATTGTGATAATCCAATGTTTCTGATTCTTTGATCAACGGGAAAACAACATATACTTGTCTTCCTTTGTCTATTTCTTTTTGAATGAATCCGAAAATGAGCAAGCGGTCTTTTTCAAAATGATGTCTGGTGGTAATCGCCTTTCTTCCCGGTGGCAATTCGTCAATTACGGAAACATCCAAGTCTCCGTAAGCGGTCATTGCCAACGTTCTTGGAATTGGCGTTGCAGTCATCACCAAAATATGTGGTGGCGTAGTGTTTTTTGCCCACAGTTTAGCTCGTTGTGCCACACCAAATCGATGTTGTTCGTCGATTACTACCAATCCTAAATTTTGGAAAACAACGGTTGGCTCAATCAAGGCATGGGTTCCAATCAACATGTTGATCTTTCCGGATTCTAAATCTTCGTGTAAGATTTTTCGCTTTGATTTGCGAACAGAACCTGTTAATTTTTCAACTCGGATATCAAGTCCTTTTACCAAATCAGAAATCGTCTCAAAATGTTGCTGGGCCAAAATCTCTGTTGGTGCCATCAAAGCGCATTGAAATCCATTTCCTGTTGCCAACAACATCGTTAAAAGCGCAACCAACGTTTTCCCACTTCCTACATCGCCTTGAAGCAAACGGTTCATGTGAAATCCTTTTTTAAAATCCATTCGAATTTCTTTGACTACTCGTTTTTGAGCGCCTGTTAATTCAAAGGGCAAATGATTTTCATAAAAGTCTGTAAAATGAGGTCCCACTTCTGGAAAAATAAAACCTCTATTTTTCTGCATCGCGATTTGTTTGCGAAGGAGTAATTCCATTTGAAGAAAGAATAATTCTTCGAATTTCAATCTAAAAACAGCCCGCTTCATCAATTCCTCGTTTTGGGGACAATGAACTTGCTTGATGGCCAGTTCTCGATTGAGTAAATTCAACTCATCTAATAAATAGGTCGGAAATGGTTCTTGAAAACAACCTTTTACTTGCATCGCCAGCGCGCTTACCAATTTTTCAATTCCTTTGGAGTGCAAGCCGTTCATGCTGAGTTTTTCCGTTGAACGATAAACGCCTTTCAAGCCAACTTCCGCATCAACCTGACTCATTTCCACCAATTCAGGATGAGGAATGTTAAAGGAACTTCCAAAGAATTTCGCTTTTCCATAGACCTGATATTCCACGTTGGCTTTCAACAAAGGTTTGATGTATTTGATTCCCTGAAACCAAACCAATTCAATTTGTCCTGTTTGGTCCTGAAATTTAGCCGTCAATCGCTTGCGTTTCCCGATTTCAGTTTCGTGCATGCTGATGATGTATCCTCGCAATTGCGCGAAACCTTCCAAGGTATTTAGTTCAGAAACGGTGTTGTAAGTCGAACGATCAACGTATCGAAAAGGGAAATATTCCAACAAATCTCCAAAAGTGAAAATACTCAACTCTTTTTGCAGCAATTCTGCCCGTTTAGGTCCAACTCCCTTCAGGAAGCTAATTGGAGTATGGAGAAAATCAGTCATCGTGACAAAAATAAGTAAAATCCGTGACCGCGAGCAGCTACAAAGTAAATCCGTGGTTTAAAAGTAGGATTGAGTAGTTTGTAGTGAGTGGTCAATACTTGTAAGTCACCAGTCACTGAATCTCCAACACAGACCACCGAATCCTATTCTACCACCAATTTCTCAACAAATCTCATCTCAGGATTACTGATAACCAATTGATACATTCCTTCGGAAATTCCTTCTAATGAAATCGATTCGTTTACTGTTCCTGCTTCAAACTGTTGCGTCTTTACTATTTTCCCTGTTGCGTCCACGATATCAATTTGACAATTACTGATCGATTTGAAAATTACGTTTACATTTTTATTTGCAGGATTTGGAAAAATATGAAAATCACTTTTTGAATTCGGAGCCGTCCCCAAAGGTCCATTTCCAACTTGTATGGCTCCTTGATAGGCTTTGAAATTTTGCTTCGTAGCCGTAACAATTAATGGGAGATTGGTACTTAAAGTCGGGAAGTTTATGGTGGCAGAACCACCGACAACATTCCCTTTTCCAAGAAAAATATTTTCTTGCGAAATAGAAATGAGTGTATTTTCTACATCGCAATATACCGATATGCTTGTTTCGCCTTGATTAATCTGTGAAACATGCGAAACCAACATCGATCTCGTTTCTTCATTTCGAATTTCAACCGTTGGATCCCCAAAGAAAATCCAAGTTTGCATCACTTCATTTCCGTCTGAACCTGGATATTGTTCCAACATTTTCATTTGGGCATTGTAAAAAATTCCTCCTAAAGAGATCTTTGGATTGGATAAATCTGAATTTGCTATAAAATTCGTAATTTCCTTTTGAGTTTTCATCGGTTGAGTCCAAGCCATGAGAATGGAAGAAGCACTCGCAGCGATTGCACCTGTCGGCGTGCCATTTTTGGAAGCTCGAAGCCATTTTTCAGAAATACAGGTTCCGTATGGAAAAGTTCCGTTGTTACAAGCAACCGAAATAACCCAAGGATATTTTCCGTGATTGTTCAAGTCAGAAACTGAAGTCGATGTAAAAGAGGAAGTAACAAACAAATTCAAATCTCCATGTCCGGTATAATTCAACAAGCCAACTCCATCGTTTAGCGCTGCAGAAACCATCGAAGCTGTTGGATTTCCATTGGCATCATTTCCACCACGAGAACCTTCGTAAAACTCATACGCATCCACATAACCTGCAAAAATCAAGGTGTTTCCCATTTCTCGACTATGTTCCCAATCTGCTAAACCGTTGAGTCCAAAACCCGCTCCTTCCCCAGAAGCAATGCCCATTGTTTTCTGCATCCAATTTCCTTCAACAGGATTTTTCTCATATTCGATTGTACGCTGGATCATGGTATTTACCTCTTGTAAATTCCCGGAAAAGCGACCAACCAATAACTCTGGGTAAAAATCTGATCCTGTAAGTTGACCGTAATAAGAATCACTCCAAAGTTGCTCGCCGATTGATTCTCCGTATGTATACGCAGGAATAACGTCATGATCACCAACTAAAAGCAGGTGAACCAAATCACCATTTTCCGCATAATAATTCGAGACATAATCCTTGATATTCGTTGCTCCATTTCCAGTTTCAGAAGTCAAAACAATTTTGGTTTTTATCCCTTTTTGAATTTTCCAATTGGCAAATATTTTAACAATTGAATCCATTTCTGGTGGACAAATGATTAACAATTCACCTGTTTCCTCTTTGGGTGTATATTTTAAAACATCAGAACCATTCAAAAACAAATTTCGATTCATTTTTTTTGTCAGCACAAAAGAAGGTAAAGTTCGCATTTCATTTTCTCCTGTAAGAGACACATCATTGATCAACTTGATTCTCAAATTTTCATAAACTCGTAAAGTTTTCGTAACCGGATTGTATTGATACGGAAAAACACTCACCGTAACTCCTCGCATGTCTCTTGAAATAAAAGGAGTTGCCAATTGGGCAATTTGAGAAGGATAGAACTCATTTACTCCATACACATCACCATAAACACATAGAATCGTTTGCGGATCTACGTTCCGTTTCAAATTCCCTTTGGATGGTAAAACTTCTACATTTTGAATCTCTACGAACGAATCATACAAAATTTGAATTTGAGGTTTTCCGCGAGCTGGAAGCGCAATAGAGACGCTCATTCTTGGAAGTTGAGGCGCACTGATTTCGGAAGTAGTAATTTCATACATCTGACTAAAATCAATGTGCTTTTTGGTATGAAACAGTTGATGTTTGAATGCTTTCACATCCAAATGATGCTCAAAAACAATTTCAGAATCGTCGTTGGATAAAAGTTGAAAAGATTGCCCGTTTGCAAAAATACAAATCAACGAAAAGCTAAGAAAGAGCAAAAACTTATTCATAAAAAGACATGGTTATCAATGTGATATAAATGTACATTTTTTTCAGAATAAATGAACTAACACCGAAAAAATATTTTATGACATCACTAATATCCGATAAAAACCACAAAAAAGATTTCAGCTATTTAATATCTGACAATCAAACGCTTAATAGAATCTTGTTTTCAAAAGTTTTAATTTTTCAGTTGAAAACATTCCTCGTTTGATTTTTTAAAGAACGAAGATAGAAAACCGTTCGTAAGGCTTACTTGAAGCAAAACCTAAAAAAACCTAAAAAAATAGGTGCTTTACAAAATTCGGCGTATATTTGGTGAAATTTAAAATTAAAAAACTATGAAAAAAATTTACATGTTATCTGCTGCATTATTAGTTGCAGGAGCAGTTTCTGCTCAGGTTCAATCTGTTAAAGATGGTGGTTTCCAAGGAACTTTTGCAAGTGGCGCTCAAGTAGGTCAAACATCTACAAACATTGGTGGGTACACATTAAATGGCACTAATTTGGATTGGGTTGGAATTATGAAAAATGAAACTACAAACCCAATTACAGGAACTCAATCAGCGTTAATTGAAAACGTAAATGATGCAGCTGCTGCTACATGGGTTGGTTCTAATGAGCCAATGACAAGTGGTTTTGCACAACAAATTTACAAAGGAAATGCTTTAGCTGGTAAAACTCCTTCTAACTTTGTTTTTGCATTCAAATACAAATACACATCAACTGCAGCAGATACTGCTTTCGTTTTAGTAAATATTGTAGATTCTACGTTAGGTACAACAAACGCAAGCATCATCTACCAAGGTATTGGAGTGATGACTGGAAACACTACAACTCCAACGATTAAAGCAATTACTACTTGGAACAATGGTCCTGCAGCTACAACTGGTACAGCAAACAGAGTAATTATCATTGCAGGTTCTTCAATTTCAAATTGGTTTGATGAAGAACCAGCTCCAGCAGGTTCAGTATTTACGCTTGATGAAGTTTCTTTAGTTACTGCTCTTGGTGTTAACGTTCTTGAAGCAAGTTCAAACGTATACCCTAACCCAGTACAAGATGTATTGAATGTTGAAATCACAAATGCTGAAGCAACTTCAATTTCTATCTACAATTTAACTGGTGCTTTGGTTAAAACTGAAAACTTAAACGGTGTTAAAGGTTCAATCAATGTTGAAGATTTGAAAACTGGAATGTACATGTACTCTATCTCTACACAAGGTGGTGCTGTAATTCAGTCTAAATTCTTGAAAAAATAATTAAACCAAAAATTACTTTAAATTCCCTTATGGTATTGCTTACTGTAAGGGAATTTAATTTTGTAACCGAATTATTAATCTTATAAATTAAATACAATGAATAAGAAATTTATTTTAATCGCAACCTTAGCACTTTCATTTTCTTTTTACGGCTGTAAATCAGATACTCCAGTAGAAGATGCACAACAAGATCTAATTGATACTCAAAATGAAATTAAAGAAGATTCATTAGAGAACGAAATTGATAGCATCCAAGCTGAAACGGATGAAGAGGTAAAAGAAATCAAAAAAGAAGCTAAGAAAAAAATCGAGACTAAACAAGAAAAAGCAGCTGCTGAAATTAAAAAAGCAGAGGAAAAAATCTTGGATAAAGGAATCAGAGGTGGAAAACAAGTCGAAACAAAAGTAGACGAGGAGAAACTGAAAAAAGAAGCTGAAATTAAAAAAGCAGAGGAAAAAATGTTGGAAAACGGACCTAGAACTTCTAAAAAAGGACTTGGTAACTAAGCTTTAAGCATCTATTTTAAAAGGCTGTTTCTAACAAGAAGCAGCCTTTTTTTGTGACCATCATTTCTTTCAATGACTAAAATAAGTATCATACAGCAAGTACAGCGCTTCTCGCATACTCAATCACCAATCGCTTCCGAATTTTACGCCACGCAATATCTTATCTGTAACGGTCCTTTATGCCTGACGAAAACCAATTTCCTAACATAATCTCAATACAATAATCCATAGTTCTCTGTCAGATAGCAACTCCTCAACGCTACAATTCTAGGAGCATTACTAACCTGAGTTCGATTGTAAAATTGAGATTTATATTTCAATGAATGAGTATAATACGAGGAATTTTAAATAAAAAATAGTGGACTATTTTTATTTAAAATGACGAACCAGGATGCCATTCATTGGAAAGCTGAACAAAGAGGATTTTGAATAGTTTATTATAATCTTATAATCAGCGGTATAAATTCGATGGGATAATCGAACTCAGGTTAGTAGGAACAAATCAGTGATTCACTTTAGTGACTTACAAGCCATTGGCAGCAAGATTAATTATAAACAAACAGCTTTGATCTACTTTGTTCAAGCACCACTTATTCACAAGTCGACTAACTTATTGTCACAAAAAAAACCATCGGTAGTTAGTCCGATGGTTTCTAATTTTCAACTAGTAGCGTAGTTGTTTGTATGTTCTTAAATTTTTGTAATCGTTCCTTGATATCTCGTACTCACTTCACCAAGTGCTTTTTCGTGAATGTGAACTCTCCATACATACGTCGTATTTGAAGGCACCATTTGGTTTGTTCGAGAATCCATTCCATCCCAAGGCATATCAGCATTATTTGTTTCGTAAATTACTTGACCTGTTTTCATGTCAATGATCTGCATGTCAAAAGAAATATTTCTCTCTGATTTCAACAAGGCGAAAGGTACAAACGTACTATTTCTGTAATCTGAACTCGCTGGATTGAAAGCGGTTGCTGCTAATAAATTGTAATTTACATCGCATCTTACCGTTTTCGTGACGCGTTGCTTTTCTCCATTAGCGAACTCAACATGCAAGGTAATTGGATGTGAACCTGCGGTAAAAAGATGTATATCTGCATTCTTTTCCATAGAAAGGATTTCTCCTCGTTCGTTGGTCCACTTGTATTCTTTCGCAGTTACCGAACTTGTCAAACTATTAAATGGCAATCCTTTTTCATAATACGTTTCATTACTAACAGAAAAATCAATTTTAGAGTTGACTGCTTCAACAGTTATTTTCTCCTCTTTCGCAGCCTTGATTTCTTTAGCAGGTTTCACAAGGTCTGTCGGTTTTACTTTTTCAGAAACGACTTCTTGCGAAATCCGAGAAGTGTTTTCGTTGTTTGAATTATTATTCAACACTGACGATACAGTTGTATGATCATTGGAGTTAACTCTCGGACTGTTTTTTTGATTCGATTCTGCGCTTGTACGTAATTGTTTGTCATCAACTTTAACAGCTTCATTTTCAACAAGAACATCCTTGGATTCGATTGCAGTTTCAGGATTTTTTAAATCATTGCTTGTATTTTCAAGCTTGTTGTGGGCGATTTCAGGATTGTTTCTTTCAGTTGAATTTTGATTGACAAAAAACAAAGCTGTAGAACCAGCAACCAGAACTACACCCGCAATCCAAGCCCATTTAAAAGAGCCTTTAACAGGTGTTGTTGGCATTACTTGATCAAGTCGAGAAGCCAATGAGTCCCACGCTTTGGCATCATAAGGTGCTTCTGCGTTTTCAAGACTTTTTTTGAATACATCTTCTAGTTTGTTCATTCTTGATTTATATTAACGGTCTTTTTTTCAATAATTCGCTGCAAGTTTTGTTTTGCTTTTGCTAAGTTAGATTTTGATGTTCCCTCGGAAATACCTAAAATTTCGGCGATTTCCTTGTGAGTATATTCTTCAAAAACATACAAGTTAAAAACTGCACGATAACCTGGAGTTAGTTCCTCCACTGCTTCCAATGCAACTTTTGCTTGAATGGTTTTAAATTCCATCTCTTCCTCTTCTTCCATTTTGTTTTCAGATTCTGTTACAAATTCTGAATTACTTTCTGACAGGTAAGGCATTCTTTTCAACTTACGGATTGAGTCAATGGCTGTATTTGCAATAATTCTGCGAACCCATCCATCAAATGAACCTTTAAAATCGAACATTTCTAACTTTTCAAAGATCTTTATAAAACCTGTTTGTAGAATTTCTTGAGCGGAATCATCGTCCATGGTGTAGCGCTTGCACACCATCAACATTTTTCCATAATAAATTTTAAACAATTTTTCTTGGTACTTGCGCTCATTTCTGATACACCCTTCAATAATTTGCTTAAGTTCCTCTTTCATTTCTACGTTCAACATAAATAGGACGTTTGATATCCATGCGCGTTGCCTCTTCTCAACAAATATTTTGTTATTGACATTTTGAGTTTTTTTGAACAATTTAAATAAAATCCCTGAATTAATAGTAACTTTAACATCAAAATTTAAGGATTACATTTTAACTATACAATTATCATGAAAGTAACAGTAGTAGGTGCTGGAAATGTTGGAGCAACATGTGCAGACGTTCTTGCAGAAAGAGAAATTGCAAACGAAATCGTTTTGCTTGACATTAAAGAAGGCTTCGCAGAAGGAAAAGCGTTAGACATTTGGCAGAAATCGCCAATCAACTTGTATGATTCTCGTACCATTGGTTCTACCAATGACTATTCGAAAACAGCAAACTCTGATGTTGTAGTTATTACTTCTGGATTGCCAAGAAAACCAGGAATGTCTCGTGACGACTTAATCGCTACGAATGCAGGAATTGTAAAAACAGTAACAGAAAACATCATCAAACATTCTCCAAATTGCATCATCATTATTGTTTCTAATCCATTAGACGTTATGACGTATTGTGCTTATTTGAATGCTAAAATTGATTCAAAAAGAGTATTTGGAATGGCTGGTGTATTAGACACTGCTCGTTACAGAGCTTTCCTTGCAACAGAATTAGGAGTTTCTCCAAAAGATATTCAAGCTGTATTGATGGGTGGTCACGGTGATACAATGGTTCCACTTCCAAGATACACAACTGTTTCTGGAATTCCAGTTACTGAATTGATCGAAGAATCTAAATTGAATGAAATCATCGAACGTACAAAAACTGGTGGTGGTGAAATCGTGAAATTACTAGGAACTTCTGCTTGGTACGCTCCAGGAGCTGCGGCTGCACAAATGGTTGAAGCGATCGTTCGCGATCAAAAACGCATTTTCCCAGTTTGCGCCATGTTAAATGGTGAATACGGAATGAAAGACATCTATTTAGGTGTACCAGTTGTTCTAGGTAAAAACGGAATCGAAAAAATCATCGAATTGAAATTAAACGACGCTGAAAAAGCATTGTTAGAAGAATCTGCTGATGCGGTAAGAAGTGTCATGACTGTTTTGGACAACATGAATGCGAATGCATAATTTGAGCATCTAAGTGCTGGAATAAACCAACACTTAAAAGTAATTAAATGCCGTTTAAACCTTGTTTAAACGGCATTTTTTTATTGGATATTCGAGCGTCTCAATAAGCAACTATTTTACTAAACAATTCTTAGAAACAGAAAAATCGAAAAATTCTGATGTCTTCGGTTGAAGTTTAAAGCTTCCTTTTAACCAAAGGAACGCGAAAGCCAGTAACAAAAAAATCCACGAAAAATAATTTTCCGTGGATTCCAAAATCTTTGAAGCGCTAGAATTTACTTCTTAGCAGCAGCATATTTTTCAGCAACCGCTTCCCAGTTCACTACATTGAAGAATGCATTCACGTAATCTGGTCTTCTGTTTTGATAATTCAAATAGTAAGCGTGCTCCCAAACATCCAATCCTAAAATTGGAGTACCTGAACAACCTAAATCCATTAATGGATTATCTTGGTTTGGTGTAGAGCAAACAGTTAGTTTTCCTTCTGAAACGCATAACCAAGCCCATCCTGAACCAAAACGAGTAGCAGCTGCTTTTGAAAACTCATCTTTAAAAGCTTCAAAAGATCCAAAAGTGGATTCGATGTCTTTTGCTAAATCTCCTGTTGGAAGTCCTCCAGCATTTGGAGCCATTACTTCCCAGAATAAGTTGTGGTTATAAAAACCTCCTCCGTTATTTCTAACAGCTGGCTTGTCGGCACATTTTGTCAAAATTTCTTCAATTGAAGCATTTTCTAAATCTGTTCCTTCAATCGCTGCATTTAAATTTGTTGTGTATGCATTGTGGTGCTTCGTATGGTGAATTTCCATTGTACGAGCGTCAATATGTGGTTCCAAAGCGTCATACGCATAAGGTAAACTTGGTAATTTAAAAGCCATGATATATTTATTTTAAAATTGTTAATTAATTATACCAAAGATAAGATTATTTATCCAAACTAGTAAACTTCAATCGTTATTTTATCGAAGGAAAATCCTAAAAAAAGCTAATAATCAAGGCTTAAGATTTGTTAAATAATTTTCGTTTTGTAAAAGCTATTTTTATTTTTCATACATTTAATGAAACCCTATTAAAACCAAACAAGATGAAAAAGCAATTACTATTTGTTTTTACAGCAAGCATATCCCTTGCCTTGGTAAGCTGTGAAAAAAACAATGAAAAATTAGAGAAAGGTGAAAGTTCAAACACAACAGAATTAAAAATAGATAAATCGCTCTACGACGTTCAACAAAAAAGCAACAAATCGTTTGAAGAATTGAAAAGAGAAGCTGAGATTAAAACTTTAAAAGCGAAAGAACGAATCAAGTATTCGGATGAGGAATCAAAAAGATCATTTGAAAAGTTAAAAAGAGAAGCTGATGAAGCTACTCGCGAAGCGAATGAGCAAATTTCGCAGTAAGTGGCAATTAGAAGTCTACTGAACTTCATACTAGAAAAAAGTTTGCACAAATACAGCGGTAAACCTTTTTTCGTGTGATTAATTTTAAGTCTCAACCACAAATATTAAAAACATATTATCTTGTTAAATTAAGTTATATAAAATTGAGGGATAAGGCATTATCCTTAAATTTATCTCGAACCTTAAAAACAATTAATATGAAAAAGCAAATTTTATTCATGTCAGCAGTAGCACTGTCGATGTCTTTAATGAGTTGTAACGATTCTAGTAAAGAAACTCCTGAGGAAAAAATGCGAAGAGTCGAGCAAGATCGCCAATAAGACAAACAAGAAGTTCGAGAAGATAGAAATGAAACTTTCCGAGAATTAAAAGAGGATGCTCAAGATGCAAATCAAGAAGCAAATGAAAAGTTGAATGAGGCCGATCAAAAAGCAGCTGAGAAAAAAGAGAAAATCATTGAAAAGGAAAAACGTTCTATTAATAAATAATCTCTAACTAGCAATTAGCGTATTTTACACCATAAAAAAAATGGTTGTGATAATCAACATCACAACCATTTTACGTTTTAGAAATATTATTGAAACATGTCTTTTACTCTTTGAAAAAATCCTTTCTCGCTTCCATCTGGATTTGGTGTGAAATTTTCACTCGATTTTAATTTTTCCAATAATTCCTTTTCTTCTTTATTTACTTTTGTAGGCGTCCAAATGTTGATGTGAACAAATAAATCTCCCGTTCCATATCTTTGGACACTTGACAAACCTTTCCCTTTCAGGCGCAACATTTTACCACTTTGAGTTCCTGGTTCAATCTTAATTTTTGCTTTTCCATTGATGGTCGGTATTTCTATACTTTCTCCTAAAACTGCATCTACAAAGTTGATGTATGCATCGTAATGAAGGTTGTCGCCATCTCTTCGCAAGGTATCGTGGGCAATTTCTTCAATCACAACGATTAAATCACCCGTTATTCCATTAAAAGGTCCAGCGTTTCCTTTACCAGTTACACTCAATTGCATTCCTTCTTCTACTCCTGCAGGAATGTCGATTTCAATGATTTCCTCTTGACGTTTTAAACCGTTATTATCCGCATCAGCAGGTTTCTTATCAATCATTTTACCAGCACCTTGACAGGTTGGACAAGCAGATTGCGTTTGCATTGCACCCAAAAAGGTTTGTGCAACACGTGTAATTCTTCCTGTTCCGTTACAAGTTTGGCAATTTTTATACGTAACACCTTCCGCGTTAACGAGTTTGTTTACCTTGATTTTCTTTTTGACTCCTTCAGCGATTTCTTCTAAAGTCAATTTCATTTTAACACGAAGGTTGGTTCCACGAACGGTTCTTGTTCCGCCACCGCCCCGATGACCGCCGCCTCCGAAAGCACCACCAAACACATCTCCAAATTGACTGAAAATGTCATCCATGTTCATGCCACCGCCAAATCCACCTTGACCACCCATTCCTGAATGACCAAATTGATCGTAGCGACTCTTTTTATCAGCATTACTTAAAACCTCGTATGCTTCGGCTGCTTCTTTAAACTTATCTTCAGCAGACTTATCATCCGGGTTTTTATCTGGGTGAAATTTTAGCGCTAGTTTGCGGTAAGCTTTTTTAATTTCAGTCTCACTCGCCCCTTTGCTAAGTCCCAGTACTTCGTAATAATCTCTTTTTTGACTCATTTGTCTTCTCTTGATTTTTCGCGCTTAAAAGCTTTCGATAACAACAAAAATATAATTCTTTACAGCTCTAATTATTGTCCAACAACAACTTTTGCGTACCGAATTACTTTATCATTTAGTAAATATCCTTTTTCTACGTCGTCAACTACTTTACCAATCATTTTCTTGTCTGGCGCTGGTACATTTGCAATTGCCTCGTGGAATTCGCTATCAAATGGCTGTCCTTTAGCCTCCAATGCTACAAGTCCTTTGTTAGCCAAAGTTGATTTAAATTTCTCATAAATCAATTTCATTCCTTGCTTGATTGCTTCTAAATCCTCTGCCGTTTCATTGTATAAAATAGCACGTTCAAAATCATCCATAATTGGAAGTAAATCTTTTAAAACAGACTCACTTGCAGAACCAATTAGTTCGATTCTTTCCTTGTTGGTACGTTTACGGTAATTGTCATATTCTGAGTATAATCTCAAATACTTGTCATTCAATTCAGCATAACGTTCTTCAGCAGTTGGCTCACTCTTAACAGTCTCCGTTGTTTCTTCAGAATTTTCTACTGCATCCTGATTTACCTGATCAAGAGTCTCTTCTTGATTCGTATCGTTCATTTCCTTTTCTTCAGACATTTTACACTAATTTTATTCTATTTCGATTTGACAAAGATGTTGCCAACTCTTGTTTTCGGACAGCTTGGCAGAGAACACTCCATCCAACGCTGACACGAATTGTTAAAATGTCAGGAAACTATTTCTTTTGGTATTCTTCAAGGGTAACCTTAAAGTTTTTTACGTCAAATGCTTTCCCGCCTTTATTCCAGATATAGACGTAGAGTGAATCATATTCCTCCAGGTTGTCGTGAATCATTTGCTCCGAATCGAAATGAACCCATTCGTTTTTCCCTTCCAAGCGATCAAAACAAAATTCTCTGGTTAAATAATACCTTTTTGTTTTGTCATTTGAAGTCGCATCATAAACGATAAGCACATCAGCCCAGTCGCTTTCTGCTATTTTTTTATCGGATGAAACCTTGCAATACAGCCTGCTATTTGCTCTTCCAGCATTGAGTTTAATTTTGGAAGTAAAAGCATATTCAGTATCTACGTGTTCTTCATTTTCAACGCTATACAATAGTTGCGAATGTTTTAATTCTCCGAAAGGAGTGCAAGATTTGGACGTACTCCATCTTTGATGATTATATGGTTTCCAGAAAGCTAAACTTTTGAAATAGCTATTTGCCGTAAATCGCTGATCTGGATAATGTGCAAAAACAATTTGATTCAGTCTCAAGATACCCAAACAAGACGTTAGAACCATCGCGATCGTTATCAAAAATTGTTTTCTAGATAGCAAAGCGAAAATTGGCATAATCAATACAAACCAATGCTCTGCAAATGGCCGCATTCCGAATGGCGATTCGTAATCCCAACACCACCAAGACGAAATGACGTAGGTATTGACTGCAAAATATATCCACCAAAATGTGAGTTGAAAAGATTGCGTTTTGAAATACCGGAAAGTACTATAAACTGCAAGAATAAGAATTGGCGTATGAACAAACAAACCAACTCTAAACGAAAATAAGACTTGAAATATTTTTGGTGTCGTCCAATTAAATCCTTCTCCATTGTACGCCCAAAAGAACCATTTACCTGTCTCCCATTTCCAGGTCAACAGCAGTAAAAAAACAGGTATTAATCCGCCTAAAACAACTGTAAAAAATGGCTTTCCTTTGTCCTTAAATAACCATGAAAATAAATTTAGAGTCGTCGCTTTATCTTTTAAAAAGAATGGAATCGCTAACGCAATTGAAATGTTGGTTGGTCGAATCAGGAAAACCAATCCCAAGGTCAATCCCAGTAGAAAAACATGTTTTAATTGTCTAGATTCTTGAATTTTAAGCAGTGACCAGAAAAACAATCCAAATAAGGCAAAAGAATAATGATGACTCGCCATGGAGAAAATACTGAAATAAATCAATGGCGAGGACATGTAAATCAAGGGAATAAACCAATTTATCTTCTCAACATTTGGATATATTTTTCTCGCAACTCGGATTAAAAGATAGATTCCAATCAGAAAATAAAAGTAAGAACCTAGCAGGTAGAAAAAAGAATAAACATCAGAGTAACCCGTAATGGTATCACCAATAACGAATGAAGTCAGCGTTGCTAACGTGAAAAAAGGCAATTGCATCACAGCAACACCTGGAAAGTATTTATTATAAATCTTCCCTTCTTCTGATTCGTATAAATACACTTGCTGAACTCTCGAATCATTGTACGTATATTCCGCTTTGTGAGATTTTTCAAACGTAGCGTCCTTGTGAATCAGCAAAGCCGGTAAATAGGCGTAATATCCGCGGCTATCAGAGTGAATTACATATTTTAAACCATTATCTGATGCACTTTTCCAAAAAGCAAAACAAACGAGAATTACACAAAAATAAAAAAGTGGATTTCTAAGTAATTGAGAAAATTTAGTAGTTAAGTTTGACATTTAGGAATGAATAAGAAAACTATTTCAACTGTTTGTCTAAAGCGATGTGCAATCCGAGCCCACGTAATTCATTTCCGCTTGCTACAATTTTTCCATTGCCATCGATCAAGAATCCACTTGGAATGGATTTCACTTGATACAATTGTGCAACAATTCCTCCTTTATCCAAGGCGTGATTCGGCCATTTTAAATTGTCCTGTAAGACGGCTGATTTCCAAGCCTGTTCGTTTTTGTCAAGTGAAATGCTAAAGACTTCAAAACCTTTTCCAGTTTTAAATTTCAACTTATTGTACTTTTCATACGCTTCCACTACGTTCGGATTTTCTCTTCGACACGGTCCACACCATGAAGCCCAAAAATCAATCAAGACCATTTTTCCTTTCAAATCAGAAAGTTTAATGATTTTCCCATTGGGATCTGTCAATTCAAACTTAGGCGCTTCATCGCCCACTGTTGGTGGAGCTTGAACAAATAATTGAACCGCAAAAAGGAAACTATAAAAAAATTGTATCATCCTATTCTTCTAATATCAGCACCTAAATTATTTAATCGAATGTCAATGTCTTGGTATCCACGATCAATTTGTTCGATGTTGTGTATCACACTTTTCCCTTTGGCAGAAAGTGCCGCAATTAACAAAGAAACTCCTGCACGAATATCAGGAGAAGTCATAGAAATTCCTTTCAAACTGTGCTCGTGATTCATACCAATAACCGTCGCTCGATGCGGATCACACAAAATAATTTGAGCACCCATGTCAATCAGTTTATCCACAAAGAACAACCTCGATTCAAACATTTTCTGGTGAATCAAAACACTCCCTTTCGCTTGTGTTGCTACCACTAAAATAATGGATAATAAATCTGGTGTAAAACCAGGCCAAGGAGCATCTGAGATTGTCAAAATTGAACCATCGATGAAGGTTTCTATTTCGTAACTATCTTGTTCGGGAATGAAGATGTCATCGCCTCTTCTTTCTAATTTGATTCCTAATTTTTTAAATACTTGAGGTATGATTCCCAAGTCGTCATAACTTACATCTTTGATGGTAATTTCAGAACCTGTCATTGCCGCCAATCCAATGAAACTACCAATTTCAATCATATCTGACAATACTCTGTGGAAACATCCTTTCAATTCGGTCACACCTTCAATGTGAAGCATGTTTGAACCAATACCAGTGATGTTTGCACCCATGGAATTCAACATCTTACACAATTGTTGCAAATAAGGTTCGCACGCAGCGTTGTAAATGGTTGTTTTACCAACAGCCAAAACAGCGGCCATTAAAATATTTGCTGTACCCGTAACAGAAGCTTCATCGAGGTGAATGTAACATCCTTTTAGTTCAGTAGCTTCCACGGAATAAAAATGATCGTTTGCATCGTAATTAAAAGCAGCTCCCAATTTCATAAATCCTTCGAAATGGGTATCTAATCTTCTTCTTCCGATTTTATCTCCGCCTGGTTTTGGAATGTACCCTTTGCCAAAACGCGCTAGTAGAGGTCCAACAATCATAATCGATCCGCGCAATGAACCTGCTCTATTTTTAAAATCTTCAGACCCAAGATAATCGATGTCAATTTCTTTCGCTTGAAAAATATACGTTCCTTTTTCAACCTTTTCGATTTTCACGCCCATTACTTGTAATAAATTAATCAATTTATTTACATCGATAATGTCTGGTATGTTGGAAATAGTTACTTTTTCTGGAGTTAACAAAACTGCACATAAAATTTGTAGCGCTTCATTTTTTGCTCCTTGAGGAATTAATTCTCCTTTTAATTTTTTACCACCGTGAATTTCAAAAGATGCCATATTTTAAAACTTTTTCTTGAATTTTTTCTTTGCTTGATTTGCTTGTGCTCCAGGACTTGTTTTCTGACGTTTATTATTTGGTGTGATACCAAACGTTTTCAGAATTTGATTCGTAGGCATTAAGCTTTCTGGATTCTCTAAGGTTAACTTTCCTCCTGAAAGATCCGAAAACTGCTGCGCGATTAAGTTGTTTTCAACCGCATCGTTGTTGTAAGCTAGGAATTGTTTCTTCATGAAATTTCCCATCGTCTGCTTCAAATACGCTTTCGCTTTTTCGTCTTCTTCTTCGACGATTGTATTTAAGATCTTTTCAGTATATTTTCCGTAGTGGCCAAAACGAATTTTACTTTTGGGATACTTCATTATTTCTGGCTTCTCAGCAAGCGTTTCTCTCGTCGGCATTTCGTATGGCGAATCTGCATCAAGCTTAAAATCGGACATCACAAATAAATGCGTCCAAAGTTTGTGTTTAAAATCATCCACATCACGAAGGTGCGGATTTAATTGTCCCATCACTTCAATGATTGCTTTTGCAGCACTGTTTCTTTCTTCTTTGCTTTCTAGTTTCATCGCGAAAGCAATCATGTTTTGCACGTTTCTTCCATATTCAGGAAGAATCATTTCGGGACGTTGTGTATTATATTCCATTTGTATTTTCTAAGGGAGTTCCAAAATTACAAAAAAAAGTGGGACGATTTTATGTCCATTCCTTTAATTCAAGTCTATCTCAAAACTTTTAACTGTTTTCGATTTAACAAATACCACCTTTACATTTGCATGATGGTATTTGGGAAAGTGATTTCCTTTTTCAAAAACAATCGTTTTCAAAAAGTTTTTCGCTTCCATATTCGCAGGTGTTGAGAATACCGTACTCTTATCGTCAATCATTTTTGAACTGATTACTTCTCCATTCGGATTCACTGCAATTTCATAAACGACATATCCCTCATAATTCGATTCTAAAACAAAAGTTGTTTTAGAAATCATTTTCCGATTATCGTCTACAATTTTCCCTGATATTATTTGGGAATTAGCCGAAAAGGTCATTAGAAAGAAAAAGATGAAAGAGAGTTGCTTCATACCTGATTTTTGACTGTGAAGATAACGATTCTAAATTAAAAAAGGACATTTATAAATAAATGTCCTTTTGTTATCTTGTTTAATAACTTCTTATCGAAGCAATGAGATATGTCCTTTAAATGTTTTGTAAGAATCGGAATATAAATCCTTCACTCTCGCAACGAACACGTAGGTGCCCTCTTTCAAAACCTCTCCGTTGTATGTTCCATCCCAACCTTCTGCAGGATTACGAGTTTCCCAAATTTGTTCTCCCCAACGGTTGAAAATTTTCAAATCAAAATCATAAACATCGATTCCTTCAGCAAAAACTTTCCAAGTTTGGTTATATTCATTTCCATCTGGAGTAAATGCATTTGGAGTATAGAAGATAATGTCACTTACAATGTGAATGAATGAATCCACCGTATCGATACATCCTTCTGCAGTCACGACAATCAACTGAATTGGATACGTCCCTTCTTCTCCTTCAGGATACGTAAATACTGGATTTGTTTGTGTACTCGTTTCTGGCGATGCTCCAGGAGAACTCCAATACCAGCTGACAACTCCTTGTGATGAATTATTTTGCATCTGAATGGTTGTTTCAAAAACGGTTGCAGGGTTTGCAGAAGTTGTAAACGAAGCGTTCGGTTTTTGAATTGTCGTTACAACTCCAGGGAATGAAGCTGTATAAACACATCCATGAATCGAAGTGATTAAAACATTTACGTTATAACTTCCTGGCAAAGGATATTCCATTGACACATCTGAGTTTCCTGGTACGATGCTGTCGTTTTCTCCATTTCCAAATGAGAATCTAGTAGAAAAAATCTCACTTGGATTATTTGTTCCATTCGTAAAGTTAAAAACTGCAGGTTGACATTTCGCAGCTAAATCTGGCGTAATTTTAGGAATCAGATCGACTGGAAAATTAATCTTCATGCACGTATCTGCAGCTGGCGAACCACACGCTTCCGTAACTGTAACACAGAATTGCGTACCAGAACTTGGAGCTTTCACTTTTATAGATTGTCCAACTCCTACTACAGTTCCTCCTTGAGTCCACGTGTAGGTATATTGTGAAGGAATACTTCCACCAGCTGCCATTGCAGTAATAGTTGCAGAATCTTCAGCACAAATCACTAAATCAGGAGTGATGCTAATCATTTTCAAAGGTTCTGGTTGACCTAAATTTAAGGTTGTACTAATTGTACACATGTTTGCATCTGTAATCACAACTGTATGAGGTCCAGCAATTAAATCTGTTGCTTGACTTACAGTAGAAGTAGATTGATTCCAAGCGTATGTATATGGAGCAGTACCTTGCGTTACAGAAATATTTCCGATTCCATCGTTCCCACTATTACACGTTACATCTGTTGTTGTAAACGTAGCAATCATTCCTGGAAGTTCCGAAATAGTAACCGATAATGTATCGATACATCCAGAACCTGAAACGATTCTACAACGGTGAACACCTGCACTTAAACCAGTTGCTGTAGCTGTTGTTTGTCCGCCATCTTCAAACCAATCGAACGTCGTTCCTACTTGAACAGGATTGACAGAAGCAGTAGCTGTACCGTCACTACCTCCTGGACAAGAAACTAAAGTTGTTGTTCCACTTGTCGTAACTGTATTGTTAAGAATAATTGTACTTAAACTTTTTACACATCCAGCTCCATTGGTAATCGCTAAAGTCTGAACACCTGCTGGTAATCCGGTCGCTGTTTGCGTTGTTTGTCCAGAAGGACTCCAGAGATACGTAAAAGGTGCTTGACCAGTTGGTGTGACTGTAGCCGTACCAGAACTAGTAGAACAGAAATCAGGAGTTTTAGCAATTGTGCCATTTACCGCACTGGTTGTAATCCAAGTGGTATCCGAAATCGCACCCAAGGATGCTCCACATGCTGTACCTGATATGAAATAGCCTGTTGTACCCGCTGGTGGATTGGTTACCGTTAGAACTCCATTGTTATATGGGAAAGATTGATTTGCTGTGTTTACCCATGAAGTTACCCCTCCTACACCAGAAATTTGGTTGTAAGGAATTTGAGAAAGCGTATAAGCAGAAGTATTGGTTGGACTTGTAGGTGTGAATCTTCTAGCATCTTGATTAGCAGACCAAACCGTCGAATTTCTTCCAGGTGTAATTACAGATGAAGAACCTGATGCATTTAGAATTCCTTGAATAGCTAATCCTCCGTTAAACGCGGAACAAATTGGCTTATTTCCGATGTGCAACTCAACCTCATTACTACCTTCCATCAATACAAGACCTAAATAATTACATACACTTGTACAACTGTAGAAGTAAACGTTGTGATATAAAACTACAAACTTTCTATTTGGCGCTACACCAATTGTTTCATATTGAATATTTCCTCCATTAATACTTGGAAGAATATCCTGGTAAGCAAGCATGATTGAGTTTAATGTTGTTGCTGATGTCGGTATCGTATTTGATGAAAGCGACCAAGCGCAATATCCATTTGCATTGGACGTGTTAAAACTTACGATACAGTTTGAGCCTATTACAAGGTTACTATATGTATTCCCATAAAAACTAAAAGAAAATCCGATTGGAATAACACCACTAAAAGAATCATCCGACAGGGACAATGTCCCGGGATTTTGCAATGCCATACTTCCTGGTGCAGGAGAACCTGGTCCAGAATTACCATTTGTAATTTGAACAGATTGCCCAGTACATATAATAGCGGAATCACCTAGCATTACCGACTGTGTCGGTGACTGCGCGCCCGCAAATCCAATGAAAATTGTAGATAATAAAAAGATTGATAAGAATTTTTTCATGATTTGTATTTTATGATGTAATAATTCAACTTGAAGACGGCAGTATTATTCGATAGTTGCCAAAGAAAATAAAAAAGGATTGAAATTTTTAACATTTAAAGGTTTGCGCAGTTTAAACTCTGTGTTTATCTGCTTTCCACATTTTAATTTGTTTTTTAATTTCAGCAGCACTTGTGTTTTCTTTTAGTGTTTTTTCAAGAAGCGCAATGAACTCTTCTTTAGGCGCAAATCGCAACGCAAAGATTTGTCCATCTCGTAATTTTACTTCCGACTCTTCAAAGTCTTTTCCTGTTAATATAAAATATCGTTGCGATACTTCTAAACGAATTAAACGATTCTGGAGCATCATTGCATAATGTTGTCGGAGCATAAACGATAGCCACGTAATTAAGATCGTTAACACGGACAGAAACCACCAAATATATTTTAGCTCAGGATTTTTCCTTCCCATAAAAATAGCAACTGCAATCAACATCAAGGAAATGGGATAAAAAATGAAATGATGTGGCGCGTAAAATCGAACGTGATTTTTATAATTTTGATCTGACATGGTCTTCTTATTGTAAATTTGCTGGATTCAAGTTATAAATCCAATGGAAAGCTAGAAACTATTTCTGAACTGAAATTCAAAAATAGTTTCGTAAAAATGTTTTCGTAAATATATAGCTTTATTTTTTTCAAATCCGTATATTTATGTTTTGTATTCAAACTTTTAAATAAGTTGAAATCAATTAAAATCATTCCCTATTCACAAAAGATTCAAAATAATAAAGTCTATTCTATGAAATCAAAAGAAGAAATTGTAAAAAACTGGCTACCAAGATATACAGGTGAAAAATTAGAAAACTTTGGAGAACACATCATTTTATGTAATTTTCATAACTACTTAGTTAAATTTTCAGAACGATTTGGAGTTCCAATTGTTGGTGAAAAAAAACCAATGCAATGCGTTACCGCAGAAGGAATTACCATCATCAACTTTGGAATGGGAAGTCCAACCGCAGCAACGGTGATGGATTTACTTTCTGCTATAAATCCGAAAGCAGTCTTGTTTTTAGGGAAATGTGGAGGACTGAAAAGTAAAAATGAAATTGGTGATTTAATTCTACCAATTGCAGCCATCCGAGGAGATGGTACAAGTAATGATTATTTTCCGCCTGAAGTTCCTGCTTTGCCCGCTTTCGCACTCCAAAAAGCAATTTCAACCACCATTCGAGATTACGGCTGTGACTACTGGACAGGAACTTGCTATACGACCAACCGCAGAGTCTGGGAACATGACACTGATTTTAAAGCGTATCTCCATTCCATTCGAGCGATGGCTGTAGATATGGAAACGGCAACCATTTTTAGTGTTGGTTTTGCGAATCAAATTCCAACGGGTGCTTTGCTTTTAGTTTCAGATTTACCGATGACTCCTGAAGGTGTAAAAACCATTGAAAGCGATTTGGCGGTTACCACAGAATTTGTAGATCGTCATTTGGAAATCGGAATTAAATCACTCAAACAATTGATAAACAACGGAGATACAGTGAAACATCTTCGCTTTTAAATTTCCATGCTAGATCTTATGGAAGAGCTAGTTGTCGCAAACCTTCAGAAGCGGCAATTGCAACGGCATTGGCCAAATTGAAACTTCTTACTTTTCCTGGAAAAGGGATGGTGACTAATTGCTTTTGAAATTGTTGTGTGATTTCAGAACTTAAACCAGTTGCCTCTTTTCCAAAAACTAGATAATCTCCTTTTTGAAGTTCATTTTTATAAAAAGATTGATCAGTATTGGCCGTAAAAAAGAAAACTCTGCTTGGATCTTCCACGGTATCATACCATTGTTGAAAAGAGTCATAATAACAAACTTCTAAATCTTTCCAATAATCCAACCCTGCCCGTTTCAATCGAGCGTCTGAAATTTCAAATCCATACGGTCCAATTAAATGCAAACGGCTTTTGGTTGCTACACACAAACGACCAACATTTCCTGTGTTATTTGGAATTTGAGGTTCTACCAACACGATGTTAAAATTCAGTTGATCGTATTTATCAATTACGTTTTCCATGTTCATTGTTAGTCGATTAGAATGGCGTCGATGCATTTAATACCGTCAATTGCTGCAGAGATAATTCCACCAGCATAACCTGCGCCTTCAGCACACGGAAACAATCCTTTTGCTTGCGGGTGCTGCAAGGTTTCTTCATCTCTCGGAATCTGAATTGGAGAACTTGTTCTGGATTCTGGCGCGTGTAAAACTGCGTCATTGGTCAAATAACCAGGCATTTTCTTTCCAAAATCAACAAATGCTTTTCGCAATTTCCGCGCGATAAAATCAGGTAAAACTTTATTTAAATCGACGCTAACAATTCCTGGTTGATACGAAGATCTTGGAAATGACGTTGAAACTTTCCCATCCACAAAATCTTTCATGCATTGCGCTGGAACTTGTTGTGTTTTTCCAGCAGCTTCCCAACAGGTTTTCTCAACGTGTTTTTGAAAATCAAGACAAACAAACGGATTCTCTTTCCAATTTGGTAATTCTTCCGGTTCAACGCTGACAACGATTCCAGAATTGGAATATGGATTATTTCGTTTCGATGGCGACCATCCATTGGTTACAACTTCTCCGTCAGCAGTGGCACAAGGCGCAATAATTCCGCCGGGACACATGCAAAATGAATAAACACCACTTCCTTCTACTTGCGTAACCAAAGAATAGGTTGCAGGCGGAAGAAAATCGTCGTTTACTCGTCCGTGATATTGTATTTTATCAATCAATTCTTGTGCATGTTCTACGCGAACACCCAATGCAAATCCTTTGGCTTTTAACTCCAAACCTTTGACATGCAGCAATTCGAAAATATCGCGCGCGGAGTGACCAGTTGCTAAGATGATGTTATCAAATTCGTGTTTCGTATTGTGATTGATTTCTAGGCCTGTGACTTGTTCGTTCTCAATAAAAAGATCTGTCATTTTAGCATCGAAATGAACTTCTCCGCCTGCTTCCTTGATTGCTTCTCGCATGTTGACAATCAACTGAGGCAATTTATTGGTTCCAATGTGCGGATGTGCATCTACCAAAATATCTTCTGGTGCACCGAAATGAACAAACCATTCCATCGCTTTCAACACGTTTCCTCGCTTTTTAGAGCGCGTATATAATTTCCCATCTGAATACGTTCCTGCTCCTCCTTCACCAAAACAATAATTTGATTCTGGATTGACTATGGATTCTTTATTCAACGTTGCCAAATCTCTTCTTCGAGCGCGAACGTCTTTTCCACGCTCAAAAATGATTGGTTTCAATCCTCGTTCAATGGCTCTCAATGCGGCATACAAACCAGCAGGACCAGCACCGATGATGGCAACAGCTTTTTTATCTGAAACATTTTGAGAAACAAAGTAAATCGGTTTTACAATTTCTTCTTCTGTTAAAAAAACATCAAAAGTTGCGTTTATTTTCAATTGCCTTTTACGGGCATCGATGGATCTTTTTCTCCATTTGAATTGAAAAGAATCAGCTGTGAGATTGAGTTCTTGTGCGATTTTAGATCTTAAAAACTCAGAATCTTTGGCTTCTTCAACCGAAATTTGAAATTGGACTTGTAAACTCATTGAAAAGGATTGCTAAACAGAATGAAATACAAAGTTAGCAGGATTTTAAAATAGATTTAGAATAATTATTCTGGAGTTTCAAAACCTTTCTACTTTTAACCAATCATTTCAATTTCATTCCAACTTAAAATGGTTTCTTTGGTTCTTACCTGACTTGCGTCTTGTGTATTGATCAAATAATGATTGAAGATTAAGGTTGAATCTAAGTCATCCAAATAATGTAACGATTTTAAAAACTCACTTTTTACCGTTTCAGATGATTTCATTTCAACACATTGAACCTTTAACCCTTTTTCGATAATCAAATCAATTTCATTGCCGTTGCTGTCTCTCCAAAAGTAATAATTCCGATTCATTCCTTTATTCTTATGAAACTTCATGATTTCAAGCAATGCATAATTTTCAAACAACGCTCCTTTATAAGTACTTGAATGAATTTCATCCGCCGCATCAAGTCCCAACAAATGACTTACCAATCCAGTATCATAGAAATAAAGTTTCGCTGATTTGACAATCCTTTTATGAAAGTTTTTATGCCATGGCTTTAAAGTAAATGCAATGTAACTCGTTTCAAGAATTGACATCCAACGTTGAATCGTCTTGATGTCCAAGCCCAATAACTTTGAGAAATGATTCGCGTTAAAAATTTGACCTACGTGATGGGCACATAAATCGATGAATTTCCGAAACAAACTCAAATCTTGAACTTGAACCATCGTTCTCACATCTCGTTCTATATATGTCTGAATGTAGGAAGGATAGAAATCAGAAGGTGCGATTAATTTGTCATATAGCCTCGGATATCCGCCATTTACAATGGATTCAAAAACCGTTTGCGTTTTCACAGTTGCGATTTCTGAATAAGAAAGTGGCAACAGTTCCATGATATAAACTCTTCCAGCTAAACTTTGCGTGATTCGTTCTAGCATTAAAAAATTCTGAGAACCACTCAAAATAAACTGTCCGCTGATTCCAGAATCGTCAACAATCTGTTGTAGGTATGAAAATAAATGAGGTGCATTTTGGGCTTCGTCAATGATTACGAATTTATCGTAAATTTTCAAAAATCCTTTCGGATCATTTTGAGCAAACAATAAATTGTCAGGATTTTCAAGAGAGACATACCTATAGTTTGGAAAGACGATGCGACTTAAGGTAGTTTTGCCCGACTGTCTTGGGCCGGTGAACACTACGATAGGAAACTTTTGAATCATCTCCAAAATCTTTTCTTTAGAATTCCGAAATATCATAAACCAAAATTACGCATAATTTATGTAAAAGTGGAATAAAACTTATGTAATATTGGAATAATCTTTATGCAATATTGGAATTAACTCTATGCAATATTGGAATACTGTCTATGCAATGTTGGAATTATGAATGATCAAAAGATAGAAACACAAGCTTAAATCACTTAAAGTGTGATAATTAGAAAAAATTAAGTGAAAAAAGCGATTGAATTATCCTTCAAAAATAAGTGAGAACCACCAAACTCGATTATACAATCGATCTAGCGGAAGTGAAACAGGAGATTCATCTTGGACCATGACATTTCCAAAGCTTTGAGAATACTTTAACTCCAATCCCAATTTAAAATACGGCAAGAAAAATTCAACTCCACCACCAACTTGTCCTTGATAATCGTGTTTCTTGATTTTTATAAAGGGATTATTGTACGATTGCGTCACCTTTTCCTGCGACTGTAAATCGACAGAATACTGCGCACCAACTAAGGCGTAAGCGGCAAAATTGTTATACCTCGTTGTTCTGAATTGCAACATCAAAGGCAGATCAATATTCACTGAATTTAAACGTTCTTCGTTGGTAATTTCCAGTTTCTTTCCTGGATTTGGACTTGGATTCAGATAATAATAGGTCAATACGCGTTCTTGAAAAGACAAGGTTGGTATAAATCGCAAACGAGCTACGGGATGTCCTAATTTCATCGTTGTTAAAATTCCAACTTGACCACCTGGCTGACTTTTATTTTCGATCGCAGTCACGCCATACAACTCATACGCACCGGTAACTGGATAGGTCGAGAAATCTGCTGAATTGAAACCGAGTGTAAAACCAAAATGCAACAATCGATTGTCAAATTTTCGATAATTTTTCACCTTTTCAGGTTGCGCAAAAAGAAGTGAACTACCAAGTAGTACAATCAGAAATATCCAATATTTGATGTGAATCAACATGTTTTAAAAAACGAAAAATGCGCTTATTTATTGTTATTTACTTTGTACCACTATAGATTGTTGCAATACCACCAGAAACTGTGGTTGCATCGACATTTTTATAATTCAAACGAATCAATACCTCTTCAAAATCTTTACCTTCTGGAAAAGCAGCAACTGATTCGGGTAAATAGGTGTAGGCACTTGCATCTTTTGAGATTGTTTTACCAAAAAACGGGATGACGTATTTAGAGTGAAAATGGAAATATTGCTTCACTGGAAATTTTTTCGGTTTCGAAAATTCCAAGATGATTAATTTTCCACCTGGGCGAACAACGCGCAGCATTTCTGCCAAACCTTTCTCTAAATTTTGGAAGTTTCTCACTCCAAAACCAACTGTCAAGGCATCAAAATAATTATCTTCAAATGGTAAATCTTCTGAATCTCCCAAACGCATGGAAATGATATTATCCACCTTTCTTTTAACCATTTTTTCACGGCCTTTATCCAGCATTCCCTCAGAAATATCAATACCAACAACTTCAGTTGGCGCCAAAGAAAGACTTTCAATTGCGAAATCTCCCGTACCAGTTGCAATGTCTAAAATTCTTTTTGGCTGAATTTCTTTCAGCATTTTGACTGCTTTCTTTCTCCACAGTTTATCAATTCCCAACGAAAGAAAATGATTTAAGAAATCATATTTACCAGAAATATTGTTGAACATTTCAGCAACTTCTTCTTTTTTACTTCTGTTACTGTCACCGTAAGGTTTTACTTCTTTTCTTTCCATTTTCTTGTCTATTTGGAAGTTTTACATCAGTTTTATTGCTGATTCTATAAATTTATTTTCAATCTTTCTAATTCAGATCTCAATTGATCTTTCTCAATGCTGACTACGCCACTTTGCTCACAAACTAATCCGCCGGCTAAATTGGCAATCGCTGCAATGTTTTTGATTTCTAATCCTGCTGCCAAACATAAAGTCGCAACGCTTATTACCGTGTCTCCTGCTCCACTTACATCTGTGATGTTTCTCAAGTGCGCTGGAATGTACACCTTTTCCTTCGCTTCTTGGATGAAAACACCGTGCTCTGAAAGTGTAATAAAGGTAATTCTATTGTTTAAAATCGATTCCAATTGGCTAACCGCTTTTTCAAAATCATCTTTGTTTAGAATGGAGAATTGAACATCCAATCCTTCTTTCAATTCTTTGAGATTTGGTTTGAATAAATCAACGCCTCTGTAATCCAAGAAATGATCTTTCTTTGGATCAACAGTTGTCAAAACATTCGCTGCTTTGCATTTTGAAATGATGGTTTCAATCACATTTGCGGTCAGAACACCTTTGTTATAATCTTCAAAGACCAAGGCATCAATTCCAGTTGCAATCAATTCATCAATTTTCTCAAACAGTACATTTTCTTCAAGTGCTGAAATGTCGTCTGTTTGTTCAGAGTCAATACGTAACAATTGCTGATTGTTCCCAATCACCCTGGTTTTGATGGTTGTTTTTCGGTTTTCACTTCGCACAATTCCTTGATTCGAAATACCACTTTCATCCAACAAATCAACCAATCTATCTCCTTGTTGATCACTTCCGATTACCGAACACATAATCGCCTCAGCACCCAAAGAAACAATGTTTAGCGCTACATTTGCTGCACCACCTAAACGGTCTTCCTCTTTGTGCAAACTCACAATGGGAACAGGTGCTTCAGGACTTACGCGGTGAACGCCACCACGCAAATACGTATCCAACATGACATCACCCAAAACAACAATACGTTTCTTGGAAAACTGATCGAAAAGTGACTGAATATTCATTATTTTAATTTTGCAAGCGAAGCTTTTACTCGATTCATCGCTTTCGTTAATATCTCTTCTGAAGTTGCGTAGGAAATTCGAATGCATTTCTCATTTCCAAAAGCAGCACCAGTAACCAGTGCAACCATTGCATCGCTCAGTAAATAAACACATAAATCATCTGCATTGTTCACCTTAAAATCTCCATTTGATTTACCGAAGAAAGAAGAAATATCAGGGAAAACATAAAATGCACCATCTGGAACATTTGTAATTACACCTGGCATCTCATTCAATGCTTTCAAAATCAAATCTCGTCGACCGTGAAATGCAGTAACCATCTCTTTCAAAACAGAAGGATCTGCCTTCATTGCTGCGATCGAAGCTTTTTGTGTGATCGAACAAGTTCCAGAAGTAAATTGTCCTTGCATTTTGTTGCAAGCATCTGCAATTAACTTCGAAGCACCGATGTAACCTAATCTCCAACCAGTCATTGCCCACGCTTTGGAAACTCCATTGATGGTAACAACTTGGTCGTAAACTTCTGGAAACTGAGCTAAACTTTCGTGTTTTCCAATAAAATTGATGTGCTCATAAATTTCATCGCTGATGACCACTAAGTTTGGATATTTCACAATTACATCTGCCAAACCTTTCAATTCTTCTTTCGTGTACACAGAACCCGTTGGATTACATGGCGTTGAAAAAATCATCATTTTGGTTTTTGGCGTAATTGCTTTCTCTAATTGTGCCGCGGTGATTTTAAAGTTCGTTTCAATTTCTGCTTGAACAATTACAGGAATTCCTTCCGCTAATTTCACTATTTCAATGTAGGAAACCCAATACGGAGCAGGAATAATCACCTCATCTCCGGCGTTGATACAACTCATTACCACGTTGGCTATGGATTGTTTGGCACCTGTGGAAACAACGATTTGATCTTTGGTATAGTTAAGTTGATTATCTCTTTTGAATTTATCTGAAATACTTTCTCTGAGGTCGTCATACCCAGAAACAGGCGTGTACTTTGTGAAATTTTGATTCATCGCTTCTACGGCCGCATCTTTGATGAATTGAGGCGTGAAGAAATCAGGCTCTCCCAAGCTTAAAGAAATGATATCTTTTCCTTGTGCTGTTAATTCTCTTGAAATACGAGACATTGCTAGTGTTGCCGACTCTTCCATCGACAGCAATCGATTTGATAATTGAATCATTTATTGTTTTTTGTGTAAATAACGTACAAAGCTAAAAAATAAACGCTCGTACGTGCAATTTAATAAGTCAGATAATTGTTATTATTCTGATGTTTCTTTGATTTCAGATTTTCTTTGATAACCGAAAATTTGTAAAAAAGTGATCGCTTTGGCTACGCGATCTGGAACATCTAACTTCCAAGTTTCATCTCCAGAAATAATTTTCTGAAGTACATCTCCCGGATAAATATGCAACAAATCATAGTCATAATCTTCGATTGCCTCAATTTTATTGTTCATTTTGAAATAATCTAGTAGACCACTCAAATGCGGTGCTACTGTCAAATCTTCAAATTTATGCAATTGACCAGTTTCTGTATCCAACGCAGGATAAACATACATTTTCACTTTTTGACCAAAACCTCTTCCCAAAGCTTCCATGATTCCACCGGAAACATCGGTATAATAGGATTCATCAAAAATCGTGTGGATGTTATTGACATTTAAAACCAATCCTATGATTTCACCTCTCGAAATGGTTGAGATGTATTTCACCATGTTGGTATGGTGAATGTAGTTTGAAATCATCACCGTATATCCCAAAGAACCAAGTAAATTGGTGCGTTCTACAAAATCTCGATCTGAAATTACACCATCAGAAGTCAGGCCTCGAATGGTTAATTCAAAAATAATGACCACATCTTCTTCCTTGACATTCTTTTCTTTCAAAAATTGCATTTTAGCATTTTCAATCATGTCCAAATGCACTTTCGTAACCGGTCTAAATCGACCACGAATTAGAAGAATGTTTTTCTTATATAAGGCTTCAGAAGGTTGCATCACGTTTCCGCACATGTCAAACATCGTTGCGTGCGTTAAATCTTTCTTTACCAAATTCAAGGCGATAAACCGATTGTCAACACGTTCAAAGTCTGGACCGGTTACACGTAACATGTCAATTTCAATTTTTTCAGGAGGCAAACGATCGGTCAATGCCGCAAAGAAATCATCCACATTGTCGCTGTGAAAATAAGCAGCATGCACCAAGTTGACTCCTAGAATACCCAAAGCTGCTTGTTGCGCTCTGTTGGTATTATCGTGCATTTTTACGTGTAAAACAATGTCATTTGGTTTGGAATCTTTGTTCAATTGAAAACGCAAACCAACCCAACCATGTCCTTGATTGGATTTGTGATAATTCAAAGATTCAACGGTATTACAAAAAGCAAAAAACTTGGTTTCTTTCGCTTTTTCAGGCAATCGATAACGAAGCGTTTCATATTCCGTAAACAACATCATATTCAAACGTTCTTCACAAACATACCGATTTGTAGCACCGTACATGGAATCCGACACTTTCATGTCATACGCAGATTGTGTGTAGGCAATCGTTCCAGAACTAGCGCCTGCTTTGAAAAAATTTCCTGCAACTTCTTGTCCAGCACCAATTTCAGCAAAACAACCGTAAATCTCCGGTATCAAATTAATCTTCAATGCTTTTTCCTCTGTTGTCAGTCTGTTTTCGTATCTCATTTCTTTGAATTTCAAGATTGTAAATATAGACAATTCTAAGGTGAATCCCTCTATTTATCTCGTTTTTCTGGTGAAGACAAAATAACACGCAAAGAAGAATCGGACGTAAAATAACTCCAAGCCCAATTGATTAGGATAATCAGTTTGTTTCGAACCGTTAAGATTAACATCAAGTGTAAGAACATCCAAACCAACCAAGCAAACCAACCTTTGAATTTATAATGCGGTAAATCTACCACCGCCTTATTCTTTCCAACGGTTGCCATCGAACCTAAATCTTTGTATTCGTATAGATTCCAATCTTGCATTGAATCATTTTTCAAGAAGTTTTTCGCTAAATTTTTGGCCTGATTCACAGCAACGTTTGCTACTTGTGGATGACTATTCGGATATTTTGGTGTTTCCATGTAGGCAATGTCGCCAATGGCAAAAATATCCTCATATCCTTGCACCAAATTCAGTCGATCTACCTTCATTCGGTTTCCACGCATCATTTCGGCTTGGTCCAATCCTTTTAAAGAATTTCCGATTACACCTGCAGCCCAAATCACATTTCGAGATTTGATGATTTCTCCAGTACTCAAAGTCAATTCATGACCATCGTATTCTTTCACAACCGTTTCCGTACGAATGGTTACACCCATTTCTTCCAGATACTTTCGAGAATTAGCCCGCGCTTTATCACTCATTGGATTCAAGGTATACGGACTTCCTTCAATTAAAAGGATGTTTAATTTACTGAAATCAAAAAAGGTATAATCTTTCGGCAAGATGTTGTTTTTCATCTCAGCGAAAGAACCCGCTAATTCAACTCCAGTTGGTCCTGCACCCACAATCACAATGTTCAAATATTCTTCGCGTTCTTCGCCGACTTTGGTTAAAACCGTTTCAAAATTGGTCAAGATGTGATTTCGAACGTGAATTGCTTCTTGTGTGGACTTTAATGTCATCGCATTTTCGGCGATGGTCTCATTTCCAAAGAAATTTGTTTTACAACCAATTCCAACTACTAAATAATCGTATTCAAATTCACCTGCATCGGTAAGTACTTTTTTATTCTTGGTGTCAACCTCGGTAACTGTTGCCATTCGGTATTCCATGTTCTTCGCTTTTTGAAACATGCGGCGAAAAGGAAAGATGATGCTACTCGGCTCGAGCATCGAACACGCAACTTGGTAGAACAAAGGCTGAAATTGATGGTGATTTTGTTTATCGATCATCAACAGATCGTAATTCTTATTCATGAGGCGTTTTGCAAATTCCATTCCTGCAAATCCACCGCCAAGTAAGACTATTTTTTTTCGTTTTATTTGTGTCATAATTCTTGAATTAAGCAATCCAACATTGAAATTCAGTTTTAAAAATCAATATTCATTTTCTAACATTGACTTAAATCTTTCAGACCATAAAGTTAAGCTTTACTTCGTACTGTAAAGAATTTAAATACCGAATATTTGTGAAATAATTGATAAAACTTGAAGAGAAATTAGCTATGCATACATAAATAAATCGTAGTCAATAGCTTGTTTTTTTTGATTCCAACTTTATTCCTTTTTGTGCGAAGCAAGCTATTTTCTTCTTTTACAAATCGCTTTTCTCACAGGAAAAACGCTAATTTTCGCTATATCGGTATATGCCGATATGGCAATCTTACATTTAACCACACTTTGGAATAAACAAATCCTTTAGCACATCAACTCAATCAATTTTCATAACTTTACAGACTCAATATTTTCACCATGAAATTCGAAGATTACAAAATCTCCCCAAAAATTAAAAGTCAATTGAAGGAATTAGGTTATAACAAACCTACCGACATTCAATTCAAAGCCATTGACCCAATTTTAAAAGGAGAGGACGTGTTGGCAATTGCCCAAACGGGAACTGGAAAAACAGCTGCGTTTGTAATTCCGATTCTCCAGAAATTGGATCAGCAACATGTGAACAATAAACAACGAGTGGAAGGCGTAAAATGTTTGGTTTTGGCTCCAACCAGAGAGTTGGCAATTCAGATTTCAAAAGTCTTTCAAGCAATTGGCGAGAAATTACCAGTTGTCTCTGCTTGTATTCACGGTGGTGTGGAACAAGATCCGCAAATCTCGAAACTAAATTCTGGAGTGGATATTTTGGTGGCAACACCAGGGAGAATGTTTGACTTGGTTTCTCAAGGACATTTGAACTTGAAAAACTTAGAGATTTTATGTTTGGATGAAGCAGATTTAATGTTGGATTTAGGTTTCTACAAAGACATTGAGGATTTATTAAAGTTCATTCCGAAGAAAAGACAAACTTTGTTTTTCTCTGCGACGATTACACTTAAAATTAAAAAACTAGCTTATTCCGTGGTGAATAATGCGATTCGTATTCAAATTTCACCAAAAAATCCAGTTGCTAAAAACATCGATCACGCAGTGGTTTTCATTGAAATGGACGACAAACGTTTTTTCTTGGAAAACGTTTTGAAAGAATATGACGATAAAAAATTCGTCGTATTTGTTCGTACAAAAGTTCGCGCAGAACGAGTTGTTGCAGCGATGGAACGGGTGCAAGTGAAAACAGAATTTTTACACGGAGGCGTTGAGCAACAAGAACGTTTTAAAATCTTGGACCGTTTCCGAACCAATGAAAATCGCGTTTTAATTACAACGGACGTTGCCGCTCGAGGAATTGATATTCCAGATGTGGATTATGTGATCAACTACGATTTACCAGACGTTTCGGAGAATTATGTTCACCGAGTTGGTAGAACAGGTCGTGGCATGAAACGTGGTCAAGCACTTTCATTTTGCAGCAAAGACGAGCTGGTATTCTTGAAAGATATTGAAGAATATACGGGGGAAGACATTCAACAATTTGAATTGACCAACGGAGAATACGAAGACATTTTAGGCGCAACAGAAGACGGTTCAAACAACTGGAAGAAGTTGATTGATGACGCTGAGAAGGATAATGGGAATGAATGGTAATTGTTCATGCTGACTGATTTTAGCAATTGACATTCCGTTTTCAAAACTTATCGTCATTTCTAAGCACGACTATTTTCTAATCTAAAAAATTGAAATCGAGTAACTTATTCCTATTTTGTCTTTCTTTTTTTTGAGAATCGCACTCCTTTATTCTCAATCGTATTTGATGATGTAATGATCGATTAGTGTTTCTAAACCTAAAAAGATCACCACGTCTGGTTGATAACTTTCGACAATTTCCTGATTTATTTTATACTGCCAAGCATCAAAGATAAAGAGACTTTCTGAAAACACTTCTCGTGCAAAAGGAATGAGTGCGTCTGCATACGAGTCTCGAATGAAGAGCACTCGAAGTCCGTTTTTAAGGCTTTCGTTTTTGAAGTGTTTTTCAAATTGATCGGGATAAGCAAAATCGGGAACTACTTTGAAATTAAAACTTTCAGCTTCTGAAGACTTCGGATCTTTAAAGACTGGATTTTCCGCATATTCTTCCAGTTCTTCAATTCCCATGACATGATAATGAATTCCATTTCTAATTTTTTCGCCCTTCCAATCAAAAGGAGGAATATTAGGAATGTTTTTATCTGGAAAAGCTGCTCTTAATTTCTCAATGATTAATTGAGTTGCATGGTATCCCGCTCGCGTATTCCAATGGTTATCCAATCTAAAATAAAGTTGTTCTTTGTCTTTATTCGCCTTTAAAACTGGTAAAGGATCGATGACTAATCCTGGAAATTTTGATTCCAAATGGTTTGCTAATTCAGTCGTTCTGTTCGTTTTGGACTGATAAATATTGTACGGCAATTTTTCAGTATAAACATGATGTTTAAACGGTGCCATGATTAAAAACACCGGTATGTTTACTGATTTAAAATAGTTTGTTCTTTCCTTCCATTCATGGGCAAAAGAATCCATTGCCAATGGTGAAAAATCTAACTTTCCGCTGATGACATCCAATTCTTTTCCTGCCAAAAAGTACCAACCGTCTTTTCCAATGATACTCTGTTCTGGATGCGGAGAAACCTTTAGAGCAAAGAATTTCATTCGGTGAAAAAAATCAAGCAGTGGAGATCTAAAGAAAAAATTATCGTTCGTAAATGAATCCGCAGCGGCTGGGAAATAATCCAATCTTCCAAAGTCAATTTTCAGCTCATCTTTAAAGCGTCTATTTTCATCTTTGCGCTCAAAACTTTTCACGCCTGCGATTTTTAAAATTCCCGGAATGGAAATGATGAAAATGAAAATGATCGCCAACTGATATTTTACAAACGAGTTTTTCATATGTATTTTATTTGTTTTTTTAATGGTCATATGGTATCGCCATTTGAAATCTTCATCAGTGTTTAACTGCGTTGCTTGCTTCGCAGGTGTATCGATTTGTCGTTATGGCTTATTTCATAGACTAGAATCTAAAATAAATAAATGGACTGTATGAGCCAGAGTTGATATACACCAGGCTGATTAAGAATAAAAGCACAACGCCCAAATCGTAAAGTGATTGGGAGAAAATGGTTTGTGAAAACTTTTTGGCCTCTACAAATTTCTTTAGTTTGAACAAAATCAAGGAACTTGAAAGTGCTGCAAGAACTAGCACGATAATTCGTTCGTTGTTTAGGTAAAGCATGAAGCTATCGTTGCTGGCAGAACCCATGCTAAATAACTTTCCGATGAAAGAGATTGCATCCGAAAATGCTTCTACTCGAAATAAAACCCAACCAATCATCACAACCAAGATCATGTAGATCCATTGAATTACGGCAGGTAATCTTTTTAAGATTGTGCTGAATCCAAGTCGCTCAATAATCAGAAACAAGCCGTGAAATAAACCCCAAACAATAAAACTCCACGTTGCACCGTGCCATAGTCCCGTTAGGAAAAAGACAAGTATTAAATTAAAATAGGTTTTGTACGGACCTTTTCTATTTCCGCCAAGCGGAATGTAAACGTAATCACGGAACCAAGTTGAAAGCGAGATATGCCATCTTCTCCAAAATTCTTGAATACTTTTCGCTATATATGGGAAATTGAAGTTTTCCAGAATTCTGAAACCAAACATTCTTCCTAAACCAATCGCCATGTCGGAATATCCAGAAAAGTCGAAATAGATCTGAAATGAATAAGCGACAATACCGAGCCAAGCGGTCGATGTACCAATGGATTCAAATGGTGTTGCAAAAATTAAATCGGCAAGTTCACCACAGGTGTTTGCAAGGATGACTTTCTTAAATAGCCCGAGAACAAAGCGTTGAACTCCTGATCTAAAAAGCGGAAAAGTAGAAACACGTTCTTTGATTTGTTCTACAATGTCGTTGTATCGAACAATTGGACCTGCGATGAGTTGTGGAAATAAACTGATGTACAAAGCGATGTTTGTAAGTGATGTTTTTTCTGTGTTTTCACCGCGATAAACATCCCACAACAAGGACATTTGTTGGAAGGTGTAAAATGAAATACCCAAAGGCAAGACGATGTGCTTGAGTGGAATTTCAGAAAAACCGGCATTCAGTGCTGATCCAAGAAGGTTTAAGTTACTCAGAATAAAATCCAAATACTTAAAGATAACGATGATGATGACATTGAAAGCGAGACTTACAATCAACCATGTTTTCTTTGACGGTCGATCTTTTTCGATTTGTTTTACAAAAAGATAATTGATGAGAATCGAGGCGATTAAGATAATTGCATACGAAAATCCGCCCCAAGCGTAAAAAAGTAAACTTGCAAGTAGAAGCGTATAGTTCTTGTATTTGGAAGGTGTGCAATAATACAGCAACAAAATGGCGGGCAAGAAGACAAAAATAAATGTAATACTGTTAAATAACATGCTGCTTCTATTGTTCAAGAGTCGAGAAGAATGAATTGCTTAATCCTTCTTGAAATTCGCTTTCTATCTTAAAATTAGTAATTCTATCGTTTATAAAAGTGATTTAGTCAAAGTTGATTGTCTTTTTAAAATCATGTGAACAAAAATAGTTTAATTTTTGGAGAATGAGTTGCAGAAAAGAAATGGTTTTGAAAAGTGAAATTACTCCAATTCTTTTAAGAACTTACTAGACATCCAGCCAATTGGTTGATAATCATCAAATTCATTATTTCCGTCGTAAAATAACATGTTTTTAAAATCGGGTTTTGAATCCATAACTACAAACCACCAAACTCTTCCCGTACTATCTGTCGTCTCAGAATAAACGGTTCCTTGATCACCTTTCTGATAGATTGCAGCAATATTTTGTCCAATATTTTGTCCGACAAGTGGTTTAAACTCAAAATCGATATCGCTAATGCCTGAAACAAATTCTGGAGAATGTCTCAGATAATACGGTGTATTCAAAACTTCAAAGCGTTTCGATTCAATGCGTTCTTTTGGAATTTCAGTATCAGTTAATTTTACAATTGCTTTTACAATTTCAAATTGACCTGTTTGCAGATTAAAATCAAAGGTTTGCAAATGATCAACATATCCCGCACAACAAGAATAATCCAAAACAAGCAATTGCGTTTGATTCATCTCATTTTTGCGTTTCGCCAGTATTCGTCCATAGAAATTTTGGACTTCTACCAGTTGATTTTTGGATAATTTAAAAATGACGACCATTTCTCCTTCTCCTCCATTCCAACCGTTGTAAATAACTTCATTTATTTGGTCGTTGTCGATGTCTACCAAGTGAAATTTATCCTTATTATCAAGAAGATGTTTTAATTCTGGATACGGTTTCTCTTTTAAAAGTTTGAAGTTTGATTTTAGTATTTCAGCAGAAACGTGTTCATACGGAGACCAATCAAATCTCTTCTCGAAATCAAAATAATTAAAATCTTGACTGAAACAACTTAGCTCAATTAAAACAAAAATCAGCGGAATTAAAATTTTCATAAGCTTGCCTGTTAATGAATATTACTTTTTTAGAGAATAAAAATACATCTGTTTAATCGATCATTCAGATTCTGCTTTCATGCAGTAGTTACACAGAGCAACTTGAACATTTTTAGCTTACAAAATATTCACTTCTCTCGTCAATAAAATCTTAAACTTTTGATTTATATCTTCAATAATATCCGTTGAAAGTTGGTAAATTTCTTTTCCTGTTGCGTCACCGTAATTTACCAAAACCAAGGCTTGATTTTTATGAACGCCTGTTTCACCAACTACTTTTCCTTTCCATCCAGCGGTTTCAATTAACCATCCCGCAGGAACTTTTACATGCTGTTCACCGACAGGATAACTTGGAGCGTTTGGATAATTTTTTAAGATTTCTTGGTAATGCGCATGCTCTATCACCGGATTTTTGAAAAAACTTCCCGCATTTCCAATTTCCTTTGGATTCGGAAGTTTGCTGCTACGAATGGCAATTACCGCATCGCTGACATCTTTGATGGTCGGATTTCCAATTCCCATCACTTCCAATTGCTGATTGATTGCGCCATACGAAGTATTGGTATTTTGCGTTTTGGAAAGCTTGAAATAAACGTTGGTAATGACGTATTGATTCTTCACCGCATGCTTGAAAATACTTTCACGATAGCCGAACTCACACGTTTCATTATCAAAGGTATGAATTTCACCTGTAGCAATTTCAACGGCTTCCAACTTATCAAATACATCTTTAATCTCAACACCGTATGCACCGATGTTTTGCATCGGACTTGCGCCGACACTTCCAGGGATCAAAGATAAATTTTCGATTCCACAATAGTTTTTGGAAATGCAATACAAAACGAATTCGTGCCAAACTTCTCCTGCTCCAGAGCGAATGAGCACTTCATCTGCTGTTTCAGAAATCACCTCAATTCCTTTGATTTCATTTTTCAAAACCAAACCGTCAAAATCTTTTGTGAGCAATAAATTACTTCCGCCGCCCAAAATCAAAAGCGGCTTGTTTTTATTGTCTTTAAGAATTTGACCCAATTCTTCTGGAGAAGCAAAAGTTGCAAAGCGAGTTGCTTTGACATCAATTCCAAAGGTGTTGAATGGTTTAAGGCTTACGTTTTCTGAAATCATGTTGTAAAGATAACGGGGAAATCCATAAAAAACAAAAAAGAGATAAAGTCTCCTCCATCTCTTTTAAATCTATTTCATTGGTCTTTAAAAACCTATTCTTAAAATCTTATCTCAAAATAATCTCATAAGGCATTCTCATTTGAATTCCTTGCATGCCTTCTAATTTCTTCAACTGTTCGTAATAATAAATTAGATTTTCTGGCATTTTAGTTTGCGTCATCATTTCTGTTGATTCTGAACCGCCAAAAGTTTCAATCAATTCTGTCAAACGATCTGTTTTCTTTTCTGGCCAGTAACGAATGCTTACATCCTTAATTCCAGCTTTCTTAGCTGCATACGCAATTGCATCATTCATTCCTCCTAACTCATCAACTAAGCCGATTTTTTTCGCATCAGTACCTGTCCAAACACGTCCACGAGCCATTTGATTCACTTTTTCAACAGAAATTCCTCTTCCTTCAGAAACGCGGCTTAAGAACTGTGCGTATATTGCATCTACTTCCATTTGAATGATTGCTAATTCGTCTTCGGTCAACTTTCTATTCAAGGACATCACCGAATGTTTGTTGGTTTGCGCGCGATCAAAAGTTAAACCTAATTTGTTTTCCAACATTTTGCCAATGAATGGAATTGTTCCAAAAACACCGATTGAACCTGTGATTGTTGTTGGCTCCGCAAAAATACGATCTGCTGGTGAAGCGATGTAATAACCACCTGATGCAGCAACATCTCCCATGGAAACAATTACTTTTTTGGTTTTATTCGCCAATTGCACTTCTCTCCAAATCTCATCACTTGCCAATGCACTTCCACCTGGACTATTGATGCGCAAAACAATCGTTTTGATGGATTTATTCTCACGAGCTTCACGCACGTATTTACAAATTTTATCAGAAGATAATCCTTCACCAGAGACAGAAACGTCTCCTTCAGCAAGAATAACTGCTACGTTTGCATCTTTGGTTTTTGCAAGAATCTGATTGTCAATTAATCCTTGTTTCGCATACTTTTCAAAAGCGATCATGTCTTTTTCAACAATCGTTTTTTCACCTGCTTTCTTAGCAACAATTGCCAAGACTTCATCTCTGTATTTTGTGCCATCTAACAATTTGAAATCAACTGCGTCTTGTGCACGGTGAATTTTCAAGTTTTCAGCAATCTCATTCAATTCGTCAGCAGAAACTTCGATGTCTTTTGAAATGTCATTTCGGATATCTAACCAAATACTTGATAAGTATCTTTCAATTTGAACCCGACTTGAATCACTCATATCTGTTCTAAAAAATGGTTCAACTGCACTTTTAAAATCGTTGTTATTGCCACGAATCACTTGCATTTCAACTTCTAATTTATCCAAGGTATTTTTGAAGAACATCAATTCTGCTCCCAAACCGTTGAATTCCATAGTAGATGTTGGGAAACCGTAATTTTCGCTTGCAGCACTAGAAACGTAATACTCTTTTTGAGTAATTACTTCGCCTGCATTGTATGCAACTACAAACTTCCCAGATTCTTCAAAATCATTGATTGCATTTCGAATTTCTCTCGCACTTGCAAATCCACAATTTAGATTTTTAAGTTCCAAGAAAATCCCTTTGATCTTACTGTCTTTTTTTGCAGCTTCAATACCATATAAAATATCACTCAATCCAATTTTACTATCCATTCCCAAAGTAGATGGGTTGAATTTATTGTCGCCTTCAGAAATCTGACCTTCTAAGGTCATGTGTAAAACTGGTCCACTTTTAACTTCATCAGAACTTGGGTTCATAAAACTTCCAATTACTCCACCCAAAATGGTGAAGAATAAAATCATGGTAATGAAAGAAGCAACTAAGATGGCGACTAATGATGGCCAAAATATTCTTCCGAACGTTACTTTTTTAACTGGTTTATCTGTCATTTTATATTTTTTTATTTTATCAAATGTAAGGCAGAATAATGAAAAATAAACATCGAATCTATACAGAAGGTCGAAAAGCGTTTTGAAAACTTCTTTATCAACTAAAAACCGTCCTATTTTCTTTGTGAATCAATCGTTCCAGCCAATTCAAAAATAGTGTTAATTTTACAGAAAAAATTTAGCTGATGTATTTTAAGCAAGACTTTTTAAACTTTTTCATGGAGTTAGCTCCCAATAATCACAAAGATTGGTTTGACATCAATCGCAAACGATATGAGAATTCTGTTAAGGAACCTTTCAAAGCTTTTGTAAGCCATTTGATTTCAGAATTGTCTAAAAAAGATGCTGATTTTAGTGACTTGGAAGCCAAAGATTGTATTTTCAGAATCAACAGAGACATTCGCTTTTCAAAAGACAAACAACCGTACAAATTACAAGTTTCTGCCATCATCACTCCTGGTGGAAAAAAAAGTAGGGGCGTAAAGGGCGTATATTTTGAATTAGGTCCTGAAAAAATGCGTGTTTACGGTGGAATCTTCGAAATCGAAAAAGAAGATTTGATGATCGTTCGTGAGGGAATTGCCAAAGATTTAGCAGGATTTAAAAAAGCATATACCGATCCAAAATTCGTTGAAACTTTTGGCGAACTGATTGGCAATAAGAATAAAATAATCGCCAAAGATTTGAAAGAAGCTGCAGCGAAAGAAGCGCTGATTTTTAATAAACAATGGTACTTTTACACCGAATTTGAGCCCGAAACCATCTTAAGCGATCAACTCGACAAAATCATTTTGGATTGCTACGATGCGGGTCGACCGGTTGAAAATTTCTTTAATAAATTAATATCTAAATAAATACTCAAATAATTATGTTCAAAAAACTAATCTTTATTGGTTTTTGTCTGATAAGTTCAATCAGCATTTCTCAAACCAAATCACTGACATTAAAAGATGCAGTGATGAACCAATACCGCGCTTTTGTTCCAGATCAAATGATTTTTTTCAAATGGATTCCTGAAACGGAAAATTACACCTATTTAAAAGGATATGTCACTTTGATGAAGGGTTCGGTGACTGAAAAACCGACTCAATGGTTTACAATTGCAGAAGTGAACGAAATTTTAGGTTCAAAATTAAATTGGTTTTCTGGAATGGAATGGAAAGACTCCAAAACATTTTGGTTGACTGACGGAGCGAATTACTATTCTTTCAACACCGAATTAAAAACGGGTAAGAAAATTGTTTCAGTTCCTGAAAATGGAGAAAATGCGACCATCGAACCAAAAACTGAAAAAGTAGCTTTTACAATCGAGAACAATTTATCAGTTACGGATACAGAAGGCAAAACACATGTGATTACAAAAAACAAAGATAAAAACATCGTTTCTGGTCAAACATACGCTCGAAGTGAATTTGGAATTACAAACGGCATTTTCTGGTCACCAAAAGGAAGTTATTTGGCTTTTGCTCAGAAAGATGAATCAGAAGTTCATAATTATCCTTTGTTGGACATCAATCCAACTCCTGGAGAATTAAAGTCGATTAAATATCCAATGACTGGTCAGAAATCTGAAAAACCTAAAATTGGCATTTACAGTTTCAAAACTAGAAAGGCAGTCTACATTTGTCCGCGCGGAGATGCAGATTTCTATTTGACGAATGTTTCTTGGTCATCTGACGAAAGTTATCTGTTGATTGCTGAAGTAAACCGCGATCAAAACCACATGTGGTTGAATAAATACGATGCGAAATCAGGAAAATTCATCAAAACGTTGTTTGAAGAAACAAACGATAAATGGATTGAACCAGAACATCCAGCATTTTTCCCTGCTGATAACTCAACTGATTTTGTTTGGATTAGTGAGAGAGATGGTTTTAACAACTTGTACTTATACGACATCGATGGAAATTTAAAAACCAAATTGACGAACAATAAATTTGTAACTAAAAACATCCATTCATCGACTTTAAACGGACAAGAAATTGTTTTTGAAGCAACGGGTGAAAATCCAACAAACTCTTTGTTTTACGCTGTTGACATGAATGGAAAACAACGTTTGCTTACGACAAATGAAGGAACGCATTCTGTTTGGGTTTCATCCAACGGAAAATGGATTTTTGATGAATATTCCAATCACGACACGCCTTCCAAATCGCTTTTATTAGACGGAACAGGAAAAGAAGTTCAAACCTTAATGACTTCTGAAAACAAATTAGCGGATTATAAGATTGGAAAAACAGAAATCAGTTCGCTTACTGCAAATGACGGAACCAAATTATACACGCGTTTAATCAAACCAAGTGATTTCGATGCATCTAAAAAGTATCCCGTTTTGGTATATGTTTACGGTGGTCCGCACGCACAAATGATCACCAACTCTTGGTTGGACGGTTCTAGTTTGTGGATGCATTGGATGGCGGAGCAAGGCTATTTGATTTACACCTTGGATAACCGCGGTTCTGGCGAAAGAGGTTTTGCTTTCGAAAGCGGAATTCACCGAAGATTGGGCGATTTAGAAATGGAAGATCAATTGACGGGTGTTGAATACTTAAAATCTTTGCCATACGTTGATGGAAATCGCTTGGCAGTTCACGGTTGGTCGTTTGGTGGTTTCATGACAACTTCATTGCTATTGCGTCACCCAGACGTATTCCAAGTTGGTGTTGCTGGCGGACCAGTTACCGATTGGAAATATTACGAAGCGATGTACGGAGAACGCTACATGGATCGTCCAGAACAAAATCCGGAAGGATATAAGAAAAGTAGTTTGTTGAATTATGCTGACAAATTAAAAGGCGATTTGTTGTTAATTCACGGAACGGTTGATGATGTTGTTGTGATGCAACATAATTTAGCTTTGGTAAAGAAATTCGTTGATAACGGAATTCAAATGGATTTCTTCCCGTATCCAATGCACAAACACAACGTAGGCGGAAAAGACCGCGTGCATTTGATGGAAAAAGTATTGAATTATGTGATTGAGAAGAATAAGTAGTTGGGTGATCGGGATTAAGTGGTCGGTGAAAGATGATTCACATTGAAGATTATTCAATTTTGACTGTAATTTTGAAAGCCATGGATTTTAGTTAATTCATGGCTTTTTTTGTTCCGTCCTTTTATGACAAGACAATATAATTACAATCAATTGAAATTAAATATATTGCGTTAAATTAAAAGGATTTAAAATTATCAATTTGTCACAAAGTCAGGGGTGTTTTTGATTTATTCTGTAACAAAGTCAGGTGTGTTTTGAACTATTTTTGTCACAAAGTCAGGGTTATTTCTGGTCGCATTCCGATTCTTTCAGGGAAGCCCAATTCACTATTGATATATAGATATTGTGATTTGTGCTGATTTTGTTGAAAAATTTCCAAATACTTTGTTTACTTTGCCGGAAATAGAACCAAATTAGTTTTGTTTTGTTCTTTCATCCACTTTTTCATTAATGTTTTTTATTAATTCCCAAACTGGGTCGTCTTTAAGTGGCTCCAATCCTATTTTCTTTCTGCGTCTATCTACTTTAATTTCATTACCTCTAATTGGGGCTAATTTTGCAAGACTTGTCTCTACAAAAACACCCTGTGTAACAATTCCTGATATTTTCCCAACTTGAGTTCCGTAAATTTGTTTTTTTCCTTTTTTAATAAGTAAGCGGTCTTTTGCTAATGCATATAATCGTGGATCTATATCTTGCATTCTACGTTTTAAACTTTTAGAGTAAAGTTTGAGATAATCTACGCTTCCCGAATGTTGAATAACCAAGAACGCGCCTTTAGAACCAGGAGAACCAACAATCGAATTAGTCAAAAATTTATACCGCTTCAAATTCTCTATGACAAAATACTCCCTTTTTTTAATTGCTAAGTATAGTGAGTCCTTATCTTCAATCAAATAGGATTGGTCTCTTATAAATCGCTGTAATGAGCGTGTCTTTTGGTCTTCAATTCCAAATTTCCATAGTTGGTATCCTAATTGAGGTGCTATAACATTTCTATATTGTCTAACATATTTTGCTAATAATAAAGAATCAATTTTAAAGCCGTAAGGATTCTCTCTAAGGATTTCCAAATCAGTATCTATCACAAACCCAACGAGTGAGTCAAAATTCGCAGTGGATTCAATAAACAACACTGAATAATAGTACGAAGAATCAAGCAAGTTTGAAGTTGTTGCAATTCTAATTTTATTATAAAGATCAATTTCCTCCTTCTGTGAAAAAGATATGTTAACAACTGATAATGCTAAAAATAATATTTTTTTCATTTATTCTTCACTAGTGACCAATAAAAATAAGAATTATTACGCGCAAAAAAAAAGCTACATAAAAATGCAGCCTTTAGAACTATAATATTTCGCTTTCTTCTTTCATCATAGAAACATAAATACAACCCATATTAATTACAAAGACTTGCATATCTTTCTTGAATGGTTGTACGAATTCTCAATATAGATTAACAATCTTTTGAATGTCCATGATCTTTTTTTGAAACATCTTCTACCTGCTTAATAAAGTCTTCTACTTTTCCGTCGCTGTCTGCTCCATAAGGATGAGAAATCATTCCTCTTACACCGTCTTTGGTTTCCAAAGCATATAAGATGCTGCTATCTCCAGGATCTGATTGTCCTTCAAAACGGTAAAAATTTTCTATTTTAACTTCCTCAGGACACCAAGTTTTGTCGCTTTCATAATTTTTAATACATCCTTCTTCGGTAACGAAAAAATCTTGTTCAAAACCATGTGTTTTTAAAGTGGCCATACATTCTGACAATGTTTTCATTTTGTGATTTTCCATAATTTCAAGTATTTAAAAGTTATCTAAAAATAAACGTATAGACCAAATTACTTTTAAAATTCCGATTGCTAGGGGATTTGCGAGTTAATTAATGTGAAAAATCTGAAACAAAAAAAAGGTTGTAAATAAAATCTACAACCTTTCTTAAATCTATAATAAGAGAATTATCTTTTGTTAATCTCAACGTATTTACGATCCGTTTCACCTGTAAAGATTTGACGAGGGCGACCAATTGGATCTCCATTTTCTCTCATTTCTTTCCATTGTGCAATCCATCCTGGTAAACGTCCGATCGCGAACATTACGGTAAACATTTCAGTTGGAATTCCCAAAGCTCTGTAAATAATTCCAGAGTAGAAATCTACGTTTGGATATAAACTTCTTGCTTTGAAATATTCGTCTTCCAATGCTACTTTTTCCAATTTCAATGCGATAGCCAATAAAGGATCGTTGATATTTAATTTCTGTAATACATCATCACACGCTTTCTTGATAATCGTTGCTCTTGGATCAAAGTTTTTGTAAACTCGGTGACCAAAGCCCATCAATCTGAAAGAATCATTTTTGTCTTTTGCTTTCAAAATCCATTTGTCAACATCTCCACCATCTTCGTGGATTTTTTGCAACATTTCTAACACTGCTTGGTTTGCTCCACCGTGAAGTGGTCCCCAAAGTGCAGAAATACCTGCAGAGATAGATGCATATAAATTTGTTTGAGCTGAACCAACCATTCTTACTGTTGAAGTAGAACAGTTTTGTTCGTGATCTGCATGAAGAATCAACAATGTATTCATTGCTTCCGTAACAACTGGATCAATTTTATAATCTTCAGTCGGCATTGCAAACATCATGTACATGAAGTTCTTGCAATAGTCGAACTCATTTTTCGGGTACATGAAAGGATGGCGAATCGAGTTTTTGTATGACCAAGCAGCCAAAGTAGGCAATTTAGCCAACAACCTGTGAATGGTTATATCAACAGATTCTGAATCTCTATTTGGATCTAATGCCTCTGGATAAAATGTAGACAAAGAACAAACCATGGAAGCCAATACGCCCATTGGATGCGCTTTTGAAGGATATGCTTCAAAAAATTGTTTCATGTCTTCGTGTACCAACGTGTGTTTGGTAATACTAGATGTAAAATTATCTAATTCCTCCTGAGATGGAAGATTTCCGTAAATCAATAAATAAGCAACTTCAATAAATGTAGCTTTAGATGCCAAATCCTCAATGGAATAACCACGGTATTTTAAAATCCCTAGTTCACCATCCAAGTACGTGATCGCACTTTTGGTTGCACCTGTGTTTTTGTATCCTAAATCAAGTGTAATGTAACCTGTTGCAGAGCGGAGACTACTGATATCAATAGCTTTCTCATTTTCGGTTCCTTCGATAACGGGAAACTCATAAACTTTCCCATCTAATTCTAATTTTGCAATTTCGCCCATTTCGTTAACGGATTATGTGTGTATGTCATTCTTTTAATAACGGCAACTAAATTAATAAACAAATACGAATAAAGATTGCCGAAATGAAAAAATATTTTCATTTTTCACAAAGTACGGATTTTTATCGAGAATTTGGTCATTTTTAAGCTTCAATAACTCCTTACAAGTTTTTAAGCGTATAATCTAAAAGCATGTTGAATAAATGGTTTCGGGTATTCCCTCCGTAAATTCCATGATCGCGATTTGGGTAGATAAATAAATCAAATTGTACGTTTGATTTCACCAATGCATTCACCATTTCCATCGCATTCTGATTATGCACATTGTCATCTGCCGAACCGTGAATTAAAAAGTAGTTTCCTTTGATGTTTTTCACAAAATTAATCGGTGAATTATCGTCATATCCAGCCGCATTTTCCTGCGGCGTTCGCATGAATCTTTCCGTGTAAATGTTGTCGTAATATCTCCAATTGGTAACCGGTGCGACCGCAATTCCCATTTTGAAGTAGTCTGCTCCTTTTGTCATCGCTAATGAAGACATGTAACCACCATAACTCCAACCTTGAATTCCAATTCGGTTTTTATCGATGAAATCCATTTTTCCCAATTCTTTGGCAACTGCAATGAAATCTTCTGTCTCTAATTTACCCAATTGCAAGTACGTTGATTTTTTAAATTTCGTTCCACGATACATGGTTCCTCTTGGATCAACACTTATAACGATATAACCTCGCTGCGTCAACAATTGATGATACATGTAATCGTTTCCTCCAAAAGCATCTTTTACGGTATTGCTTCCAGGTCCGCCATAAATGGTCATGTAAACTGGATATTTTTTGCTTGCATCAAAATTCTTTGGTTTCATGATCCACGCATTCAAATCTTCCGTCGCACCTTTAATGGTGATGAATTCCTTGGTCGTTAAATCGTAAACTGAAAGCTTTTCATTTAAAGTCTGATTGTCTTCTAATACAGCAACTACTTCACCCGTTTTATAGCATAAACTGGTTACGGTTGGTGTGTTTGCTGTCGAACTTCTTTTCACGAAATAAGTCATTCCTTGCGCAAATTCAGCCGCATTGTATCCGGTTTCTTCACTGATTGCTTTCTTATTACTTCCGTCGATTTGAATACTATAAATTCCTTGGTAAATCGCACCTTTTTCTGCGGATGTGTAATAAATAGTTTGTGAACTTTCATCAATTCCTAAAAATTCGATTACATCCCAATTTCCTTTGGTGACTTGCTTGTTTGAACCATCAAAACCAACTTCATAGATGTGCATGTGCCCATCCATTTCACTCGTTCTTAAAATGGTTTTTCCATCTTTCAAAATCAATAAATTGTCATCAATCTCTACGTATGTGTCTGATTTCTCTTCGAAAATCACTTTGGAAGTCATTTTCTTTTGAGTCCAATCAAACAAATGATATTGAACGTGATTCTGATGTCTGTTCAAAGTCTGAACCACCAACTGATTTGCACTTCCCGACCATTTGAATCTTGGAATGTATTCATAAGATCCTAGATCTAATTTCGATTTTTTCTTCGTTGTCAAATTATAGATGTGTGTCGTCACTTTCGAATTATCTTTTCCAGCTTTCGGGTATTTATAGGTGTAAATATCTGGATATAAATTACCGTAATATTCCAACTGAAATTCTTTTACTGCCGATTCATCAAAACGCAAAAACGCGATATTCTTGCTGTCAAATGACCAAGAAAAACCTTTGGTGATCGCAAATTCCTCTTCGTAAACCCAGTCTGTTGTTCCATTGATAATTGAATTGGACAAACCGTCCGTCGTAATCGCTGTGATTTTGTTGCTGGCTAAATCTTTCACATACATGTTGTTTTCAAAAACATAGGCAACTTTCGTTCCATCCGGAGAAAATTCAGCCAAAGTCGAACCCAATCGTTTAGAATCCAAAGCTGAAATTTTCTTTGTTTTTAAATCAAAGATGAAAAAATTCGCGACGTAACTTCTTCGGTAAACCGATTGCATTTCACTCGTTATCAAAATTTTATCTTCCTGCTGATTGAAATCGTAATCATCGATTGAAATCTTTCTTCCTTCAAACATCAAGTCTGAATTTGTCAAGAGTACTTCACCTACTCCATCGTGTTGCATGTATTTCTGCTTGGTGATGCTGAAAGAAGTTTTGGTTTGATTTACTTTGGTGAAATGTTCACCATCTTTCATTCCTTTAAAACCGGCAAAACCTCTTGAAGAAAATTCATAATTCTTCCAGATACTTTCAACCGTGATTGGCGCTTTTACAATTCCGGACGGCTTAGCTGGTACATTTTGCGCAAATGCTGCTTGAATAAATAGCAGCGAAAAACCAAAAGAAAGTAATTTAATTTTTTGAAACATAATTGAGGGTTTTTGAAAAGATAAAAATACTTCTTTTCCACCAAATACGATGCAAATCTCGTTTTCAAATGCTATTTACACCTCCATATCTACGTGTAAAAGGAGCAAATTGTGTATAAAAACTATTGTAATGTTAATAGTTTAGTAATCTGTAGACCGAAAAAAAAGTCTTACATTTGCATTAAGTTTTTGAGTGTTACCCTTGACGGTGTTCGTAAGAACAGACTGAAACCATTTAAAAAACAAAACAAAAAAAGAGAAATAAATGTTCATACTCTTGAATACCATCAGGTTTCAACGTATCGATACTTGTTTTAAAGACGTCCGTTTTCATCCTATTCAGGAGAAAGAAAACACGCACTGCTTATGTATTTCCCACAAATAAAATCTATAATTATGAAAAAAGTTTTACTCTTTGTCAGCCTTTTTACAATCGGATCATCATTCGCTCAAGATTGTACGAAAATTTTTATTTCTGAATATGTTGAAGGTTTAGGAAACAACAAAGCATTGGAAATTTACAATCCAACCAATGCACCAATTGATTTAAGTGAATATTTCCTAGCGAGATATAACAATGGAACAACAGCAGCAACGGTTCAAAATGCGGTTCAATTGATCGGAACAGTTCCAGCACACGGAACATTTGTAGCAGTTATCGACCGTAACGCAGGAAATGCTACAGCATCTGACCCAGCAGCTTGGGATGAACTTCAAGCATTGGCTGATGGTTTCTTCTGTTCTTCTTACGATGTAAGTAATGCAATGAATTTTAACGGTGATGATGCCGTATTATTAATGAAAGGAAGTGTTGCTGGTTTTGCTTTAAACGTTGAGTTGTCAACAATTCCAAACACAGAAGTAATTGACGTGATTGGTAAAGTTGGTGAAAGACCGAATGGAGGTTGGTCAACAGCTGCACCATACGACGGTTCTGCTGGAGCTGGTGTTGCGATTACGAAAGATCACTCTTTAATTCGTAAAGCATCGATTCTAAAAGGAAACACAGATGCAATTCCAGCCGAATTCAATGCCTTAGTAGAATGGGATTCTTTACCACCATTGGTTTTCAGATTTGATGCAAACGGTGATACAATCAAAAGTGCTGCTGGTGCACCGGTTAGATTTGGAAATTGGGATTCTTTAGGTTCTCACGATTGTAACTGTAACTCATTATCAACTTCAGTTGTTGAAGCAGTTCAAATGGATGTTTATCCAAACCCAACTTCAAATGGAACATTTAATGTGATTTCTTCTGAAAACATCAAGTCTATTACAGTTTACAATACTTTAGGACAAGTTGTGAAGAAAACAAGACCAAATACAAACAACGCGAACGTTCAAATCGGAAATTCTCCAGGTTTGTTTATTGTTCAAATTGAAACAGCAGCAGGTACTGCTACAAAAAGATTAATTGTTAAAAACTAAAACAAAAAAAAGAGGCAGATTCATTTCTGCCTCTTTTTTTATTTAATAATTTAAGTTTAAGAAATGAACCGTTTTCTAATCCTTTCCCTTTTTATTATCCCTTTTTTCGCTGCTGCTCAACAAACTAGTGAAGTTACGATTGTTGTAACGGACTATAGCACCAAAGAAACAGTACCTTTTGCGAAGGTAAGTTTAAATCAAAATATCAAAGGCACAGCCGACGTAGATGGTAAAATTACTTTCACGAAAGTAAGCTACGGCGACTACACACTAATTGCTTCTCTGCAAGACACATTAGTCCGAAAAATCAAAATCAATCAACCAACGACAACTCTTGTTGTTGCAATTGGTCAAACATTGGAACTAGAAGAAATTCAAGTAATTGGAGGTATCGTTACCGGTAGAAGAACTCCTGTACCTGTAACGCGCATCGATCCAAAACGAATTGAAGAAGAATTAGGTTCTCGCGATATTCCAATGCTTTTAAATGCTACGCCGGGTGTATATGCTACGCAACAAGGTGGTGGTGACGGCGATTCGCGAATTACGGTTCGTGGATTTAGTCAACGAAATGTAGGTGTAATGATTGACGGTGTTCCAGTAAACGACATGGAAAATGGTTCCGTTTATTGGTCCAACTGGTTTGGATTGGATGTCATTACCCAAAGTATCCAAGTACAAAGAGGTTTGGGTGCAACTAAATTAGCCATGCCTTCCGTTGGTGGAACTTTAAACATTCTGACTGCAGGTGTTGGAAATCAAAGAAAACTAACTGTAAAACAAGAATACGCATCAGGAAATATGTTGCGAACTTCATTGGCATATAATTCCGGAATGATGAAGAAAGGTTGGGGAATTACCCTTGCTGGTTCTTTCAAAAAATCGGATGGATGGGTAGATGGAACGCCTTCAATTGGTGGTTTCTATTACGCAAAAGTTCAGAAGAAATACAAAAAACATTTGATATCGTTCAGTGCATTTGGGGCTCCTCAAAAACACGGTCAACGATCTTTCAACCAAAAAATACCATATTGGAGTAAAGAAGACGCGGATAAATACGACGTAGATTATCTTCCAACGGCGAAAAATTTGAATCGAGGAATTCGCTATAATGAGCATTACGGATATGTTTCAGGCGATTATGAAAAAGGTTTAGCTACTTTTCGAGTAGACGGAAAAAACATTATTTCTGAGAAAACTAATTACTACAACAAAAATCAATTCACTTTAAAAGATTTCTGGCAAGTAAATAACAAATTATCCATTTCCAATATCATTTATGCTTCTGTGGGAAGCGGAGGTGGAACCAAACTATCCAACTTTTCTGGTGTACCTAGAGATTCAAGAGGCTTGATCGATTGGGATCGAGTAATCAAAGCGAATCAGTATACGACTGTTTTTGGAGTTACAAAACCAAACTACGATCCTTTCTACTCTCCAAACGAATTCAAAGCTAGTAATGTGTTGACTGCAAGTGTAAACAACCACAAATGGTTGGGTTACTTAGGTCAGTTCAATTATGAAATGAATTCAAAATGGAGTTTTTCTGGAGGTGTGGATTACCGCATGTACAAAGGAGAACACTACCGTGAAGTCGTTGATTTATTAGGCGGTGATTACTACGTAAACAGTGGAAATGCGAACTCTGATAACATCAAACGAAAAGGAGACAAAATAGCAGATGCCGGAAAACCGTATGAAAACAACCGCGATGGATTGGTTCAATGGGCTGGTGTATTTGGTCAAGCTGAATACAGTGGTGCAAGATGGACAGCTTTCGTGAACATAACTGGAGTTTACAATGGTTACAAGGGAACAGATTATTTCCGTAAAAAAGAAATGCATTTGAGTGACACGGTGCTATACATCGGCTTGAATGACACGGTGAATTATGGTGGTCAAGCATACACTGCAAATAGCTCCGGATTAAAAGACAATCAAACCGATTGGAAATGGATTCCAGGCGCAACAATCAAAGCAGGTGCTGGATACAATCTGAATGAATACTCAAATGTATTCATCAATATCGGTTATTTATCTCGTACACCGATGTTTACCAACGTGATTGATAATAATTATAACCGTTTCTTTGCAGAAATAAAAAATGAAGTCATTTCAGCGCTTGAATTGGGGTACAACATTTCTCACAAACGTTTTGGAATTAATGTGAATGCATACGCAACGAACTGGAAAAACAAACCTTTCCCGAACGGATTAGCAGTTCCAGATCCAGAAGATCCATTATCAACAATTCGTGTAAACGTACAAGGAATGGATGCCGTTCACTTAGGAGTTGAAGTAGATGGAGTTTTTGCAATCAGTAAAAAACTATCCTTAGAAGCAGCGGTTTCTTATGGTGATTGGACTTGGAACTCATCTCAAACGGTTGTTCTTCCAGCATACAACACTACAGTTTCTTTTGATGCCAAAGGCGTTCACGTAGGTGATGCACCACAATCGACTTACACAGCAGGACTTCGATACGAACCGAAAAAGAACATCTACATTAAAGTTCAATACATGTACTTTGACCGTTTTTACTCTGAATTTAATCCATTCATCTTAACAGGAGCCAATGCAGGTAGAGATTCTTGGAAATCTCCATCTTATGGATTGATGAATTTATTTGCGGGATATAGATATCGCTTTAAATCGCACGTTGGAACTGGTTCCAGTTCCGAAATACTAGCGCACCTTTCTTCTCAAACGAAAAAAACAAAACTAAGAAGATCTGAATTGGTATTTAGTGGTTCGATTACCAATGTATTGGATACACGTTTTATTTCAGATGCAAATTTATCAAGCACATACGGTCCTGGTTTTGATCAAAACTCAGTTGGCGTGATGTATGGTTCTGGATTAAGATTCAACCTAGGAATAGCATTACAGTTTTAAGTTTAAAATAAATAATTATATATATGAAAAAAATAATTTATTCAGCCTTGCTGATCGTTGCTTTTCAACTTTCAGGTATCGCTCAAGCGGTTTTACCGACAACTTATGATTTCGCAACAACAACGCTACCTGCCAATTGGACTTCCAATACAGGTTTAGATTCCTATGCAGGTGGAAATCCAGGTCCTTCGCTTAAGTTGGCGCAAACTGGAAAGTTTTTACTAATCCACTTTGCAAGTAATCCAGGAACAGTAACGTATGATATTGCCGGAAACTCTTTTGCTCCAGGTATTTTTGACGTGCTAGAGTCTGTAGATGGAATTACATTTACAACTGTTTTCTCTCACGGAGCTGATATCGCTTCTTCAGGTGGTGGGACGTATGTTGCAAAAGTTCAAACTTTGAATGCAGCAAGTAGATACGTGAAATTTATTTACACCTTGAAAACAGCTGGAAATGTTGGTCTAGATAACGTAACAATAACTCCAGCTCCAGCAGGGCCAGAACAAGAAATCAACATCAAAGATGGAGCAAGTACAATCATTAGTGGTTCTGATTTGATTTTCTCAAGTAACGTAGGTGTTGCCAATCCTAAAACAATGAGCATTGAAAACTTAGGAACTGTAAACTTATTGAACATTACTTCTTCTGCAATAACTGGTGCTAACGCAAGTGATTTTGTACTTGGAACAGTTCCTACATCTGTAACTGCTGCTTCCTCCCAAAACTTCACCATTACGTTTACCGCTGCTGCAGCAGGAACACGAAATGCCGTTTTAACGATTGGAAACAACGATGCAGATGAAAATCCGTACATCATCAACTTGATTGGTTATGGAAATGGTTTAGCTTCTGCACCAACGGTTCAAGCAACTAATTTGACTTTTACAGATGTGAAAACGTACCGTTTTAAAGGTGCATTCACTCCAGCAGCGAATGTAGCAGGTTACATTGTTCTTAGAAAAAATGGTGCTCCAATTACTGGTGCTCCAACAAATGGAATGACGTATCAACGAGGTGATATTGTAGGCGATGCACAAGTAGTTTACAGCGGAACACAAACTTCTTTTTACCCAAGTAACATTACAGCAGGTAGTAATTTCCACTTTGCGGTATTTACATACAATGGAACTGGATCGGGAATTGCTTACAATACAACAGCTCCATTAACGGCAGTTGCAACTACACCTGCTACTATGATGCCAGCCGGTTATTATTCTACAATCGACCCATTAAGCAATACATTTGTTGCAGATTTACACGATAAAACATACCCACATACACAACGTTATTACAGTGATTACATCAGTAAATTCATCAACTTGTTCATCGCAAGAGATACCGTGAACAATCAACGTGTGTTGACTTGTGTGTATAGTGGTCAGAATGTAGTTTACACGGAGCCATTTGCATATACAGCAAATAATTTTAGTCGTGAACACACCTATTGTCATTCTTGGATGCCAACATCCCCTAACAATACAGATTCAAAAGAATACAGTGATTACCACCATTTATTTCCAGCAAACCAAAATGATGCAAATGCAATACGAAGCAACTATCCTTTAGGAGAAGTAGTTACGGTTACAAGTACGTTTATGAATGCTAAATTTGGTAAAGACATCAACGGAAGATTCGTTTACGAACCGAAAGATGACCACAAAGGGGATGCTGCAAGAGCTCTGTTTTACGAAGCAATTACTTACAACTCTGTAGATGGTAAAAACTGGGCTTTCCCAAATCCTATTTCTTCTACAATTAACTACGGTCAAGATCAAACGATTTTGAAACAATGGAACATCATGGATCCTCCAAGTAATTGGGAGATTGCTCGAAATGATTTTATCGATTCATTACAGTCAAACCGTAATCCATTCGTAGATCATCCAGAATTCGCTTGCTACATCAACTTCTCATCCATGAATTATTTTGCTGAAGGTTGTGAAGGTTTAGGAGTAGAAGAGAAATTAGCAAATGCTTTCATCGTTTATCCAAATCCAGCGAAAAACGAATTGTTCTTGAATGTAGATGGAACTTCTATCGATGCTTTTGAAATCATCGACATGCAAGGTAGAAAAGTGATGCATGAAACGACTAACCTTTCGGTTGTGAAAGTGAATACTTCTTTATTGAAATCAGGTTCTTACATCGTTCGCGTTTCAACTCCTTACGGAGATGTTCAACGTTCATTGATTATTGAGTAATGAAATTGAAATTAAATATATTGATATTTATCATCGGAGCAGGCTTAACGGCCTGCTCTTTTGGTAAAGAGACTTTTGTGAAAACGGCAAGCATTCCGATAGACAAAACCTATCCGAATTCTGCCAAAGTAGATTCGATTGTAACGCCGTATAAAACCCAATTGGATGCGGAAATGAATCAAGTCATCACGCACGCCGCAGTGGATTTCGTCAACAACAAACCTTGGGGAAACTTGGGAAATTTGATTGCCGATATCATCCTTGAAAAGGGAAAAACTTTGGTTGCGGATTCCCACGTAGTTTGTCTCTTGAACTTTGGTGGACTTCGTGCGCCGTTGAATAAAGGAGATATCACCTTGGGAGACATTTTTAAAGTAATGCCTTTTGACAATCAAATGGTGTTGGTAAAAATGCCTGCTGAAACCATGGAGGAAATCAGAGCGTATTTAAAACAATCAGGTGGTGAACCTATTGCTGGATTCAGCATCGACAGTTTAAACGTTTTCGATGTCTATGGAAATCCATGGCAGGCGAAAGACTTTTGGGTCATTACATCTGATTACTTGATGAATGGCGGCGATCGCATGTACTTTTTTCAAAAGCGTTTGGAAACCATCGAACCGGGAATTTTATTCCGAGATGTATTGATTGAATCCGTTCAAAAACAAGCGATTTTAAAAGACAATCAGCAACCGAGAATTAAATAAAACACGATGGAAAGAAGAAAATTCATACAAAATACCGGATTGGTTTTAGGCGGATTGGCAATCGCTCCGAATTTAATTGCGGCACCCAATTTAAAAAGAACCACCAAAATAACCATTCTTCATACCAACGACACGCATTCCAACATCGATGCTTTTCCTGCCAATCATGCCAAATATCCTGGTTTGGGTGGCGTTTCTCGTCGCTATGAATTGGTACAAGAGATTCGACAACAAGAAGAGCATGTTTTATTATTAGACGCCGGCGACATTTTTCAAGGTACGCCCTACTTCAATCGTTTTGGAGGTGTTTTGGAATTGAAATTGATGACTTCCATGAAATACGATGCCGCAACCATGGGAAACCATGATTTTGATGCAGGAATGGATGGATTTCTAAAAGCCAAAGCCTATGCCGATTTTCCATTCTTGTGTTCCAATTACGATTTTAAAAACACCATTTTAGACGGTCAAACAAAAAAACACCACCTTTTCCAAAAAGGAAACATCAAAATAGGCGTTTTTGGTTTGGGAGTTGAAACAAAAGGCTTGGTACCCGATGCTTTGTGCAAAGAAGTGGAATATTTAAATCCGGTTGAAATTGCCCAAGACCGCGTTCGCGAATTGCAAGAATTAGGTGCAGATTTGATCATCTGTCTTTCGCATTTAGGTTATTCCTACGGAAACGATAAAATATCCGATATCAAACTCGCACAACAAACCGAAGGAATCCATTTAATCATCGGTGGTCATACGCATACATTTTTAGAAAAACCAACCGTTGAAATGAACGTAAAAGGCAATCCAACCTTGATCAATCAAGTGGGTTGGGCTGGTGTTCAATTGGGGAGAATTGATTTTTATGTTGGGAAAAACTTTAAGAATGAATCGCAATTGATTTTGATTGATTAATCTATTAATGTGACTGTCTGATTGTGATACCATGAAAATTGTAGATTTTAAAGGTATCAACATTTTTATTGGTAAAACTTAAGGTGGGAAATACTACAAAACTGTCCTAGCAGTTATGGGACAGATTTTCTTCCTTATTCAATAAATATGTTTACCGCTATCATATCGGAATACAATTTTCATTTTCCGTTGATCAACGACTAGATCTAGGTTAAATTTTCAGTGTAATTGAACGTACTTCAAATAATTGATTAACTTTATTCTTAATCTCTCTACAAATCATTCTCCTTTTAATTTGTAAATTAAAATTTTGAATATGAAAAAAGTGTTTTTAATCGGCTGTTTTTTAACTAGTTTATCTGTTTTTGCGCAACGTGAAGTAATTGTTATTGACCGAAATGCAGCGCCAGAAAAAAGGAATAAATCTCACGAAGAAGATTATTTATCTAGAGATTGGGTAGAACACGATAACGTGTTTAAGTTTGACGCCATGCGTTTAATGATTGGTGACATTGCCTTGTCTTATGAACGCGTAATTGGACAAAAAACATCTTTCGAAATTGAAGCTGGCCCAACTGTTTCCAATCTTCGAATTAACCGTTTTAGTTTACATAACGACGGCTCAATCAATGGTTCTAGAAACACAAGTATGGGCGGATTTGGTTCGATTGCTCTTCGTTTTTATCCTCTGGATGGAAGACCAGCCTTGAATCAATTTTATATCTCACCAAAATACAAGTACAAACAATACAACGAAATGTTTTCCCCAAAAGCAGGAAGTGCGTTGGAAAATCGTAAAGGGTTTTCAAAACAAAACATTTTCTCATTCAATTTTGGAATACAACAGTGGGTTGCTAAGCAGTTCGCTTTGGATTATTACGTAGGAATTGGAATTGGTCATTACACGGATCGCACATCAATCGCAAACTCCTACTATGATGGTGTTTCTAATGAATGGAAGGAACAATGGCAAGATAAAAAATCCTCCTCAGCAAACGTTGTACTATCGATTGGTATTAAATGTGGGATCGGAAACTAGAAATAAATTAGCAAATTGCATATTAATAAAAAACCGATGGTGATACCATCGGTTTTTTATTTCTTATTTTTTGCTTGCATATAATTTGCAATCTGCAATTTCCTCTACAAATGTATTACTTCACCATAAGCAGCAGCAGCAGCTTCCATAACAGCTTCAGACATGGTTGGATGTGGGTGAACCGTTTTGATTAACGCTTCGCCAGTTACTTCTAATTTACGAGCAACAACGATTTCAGCAATCATTTCGGTCACGTTTGCACCAATCATGTGTGCTCCTAAAAGCTCACCGTATTTTGCATCAAAAATTAATTTAACGAAACCATCTTTCGCACCAGCAGCACTTGCTTTACCGGAAGCTGAGAATGGGAACTTACCAACTTTGATATCCAAACCTGCTGCCTTCGCTGCTTTTTCTGTCATTCCAACAGATGCGATTTCTGGAGAAGCATACGTACAACCTGGGATATTTCCGTAATCCAATGGTTCTGGATTGTGTCCAGCGATTTTCTCAACGCAAATAATTCCTTCCGCAGAAGCTACGTGAGCCAATGCAGGACCTGGAACGATGTCCCCAATTGCATAATATCCTGGGATGTTTGTTTGGTAATATTCATTTACCAACACTTTCCCTTTATCCGTTGCAATACCAACTTCTTCCAATCCAATACCGTCTAAATTTGTTTCAATTCCAACCGCAGAAAGAACCACATCGCATTCGATTGTTTCTTCGCCTTTCGCTGTTTTAATCTTAACAACACATCCTTTTCCAGAAGTATCAACGGATTCAACAGAAGCATTGGTCATGATTTTAATTCCAGACTTTTTGAAAGATTTCTCCATTTGTTTAGAAACTTCTTCATCTTCAACTGGAACGATGTTTGGCATAAATTCAACGATGGTTACTTCTGTACCCAAGGTTTTGTAGAAATAAGCAAACTCAACTCCAATGGCACCAGAACCAACTACTACCAATCTTTTTGGCATTGTTTTCAAGGTCATTGCTTCGCGGTAACCGATGATTTTCTCACCATCTTGAGGAATGTTTGGCAACTTACGAGATCTTGCACCCGTAGCGATGATTACTCCTTTATCAGCAGTATATTCAGTTACTTTACCATCTGCATCCGTAACAGCAACTTTTTTACCAGCTTTCACTGCTCCAGTTCCTTGGATCACATCAATTTTATTTTTCTTCATCAAGAATTGAATACCATTGCTCATTCCATTGGCAACACCTCTACTTCTATCGATGATTGCACTGAAATCAGCACTTGCATCTTTTACAGTTATACCGTAATCAGCTGCATGCTGTAAATATTCATAAACATTTGCGCTCTTCAGCAATGCTTTCGTAGGAATACATCCCCAGTTTAAACAGACACCTCCTAAAGATTCTTTTTCAACAATTGCCGTTTTAAGACCCAATTGAGAAGCGCGTATTGCGGTAACATAACCGCCTGGACCACTTCCGATCACTATAATATCGTAATTCATAATTCTTTCAATAAAACTTGTCTGCGAAGATAAATAGAAATATCGGAAAAATTGACCAGATGAAACACATTCATAATTATTCCCCTCAATTTCGTTTTTCTACGTAACTTTGCATGCATGAAAATATTAATGGTTTGTTTGGGCAACATCTGTCGCTCTCCGCTGGCGGATGGTCTCTTGAGAAAAAAGGTTGCCGATCATAAACTCAATGTAGAAGTTGATTCTGCTGGAACCTCATCGTACCACGCAGGAAATGCTCCGGATAAAAGAATGATATTAACAGCGAATCACCGTGGTATTTCAATCGAAAACCTCAAAGCTCGTGCCTTTAAAAAATCTGATTTTACAGACTTTGACCACATTTATGTGATGGACAAGAGCAACTTGGAAGATGTTCTTGAACTAGCTGAAAACGAGTCACAAGCATCCAAAGTTTCTTTGATCTTAAATGAAATAAATCCAACTAGCGATGCGGAGGTTCCAGATCCGTACTTTGGTGGTCAGGACGGTTTTGCGCAAGTTTACGATTTACTTAACGAAGCAACAGATCAAATTATAGAAAAATTAAAAAATAAAGGAATTTAAAACATGGCATCAGGAAAATTATTTTTATTACCAACCACTTTAGGAAGTGAAACAACAGCGCACGTTATTCCAACAGAAGTCATTGAAATTGCAAAACAAACACGCTATTTCGCGGTAGAAGATTTAAAATCTGCTCGAAGATACCTCCGAAAATTAGACCGTGAATTTCCAATTGATGATTCTACGTTTTTCATTCTAAACAAACGCACCGTTCCTCAGGATTTAAACATGATGTTGAAACCTGTTAGGGAAGGTCACAACATGGCAATTATTTCTGAAGCAGGTTGCCCAGGTGTAGCTGATCCGGGAGGAAACTTGGTCGCGATGGCGCATCAACAAGATGTATTTGTTTATCCGCTAGTTGGACCTTCTTCTATCTTGTTAACCTTGATGGGAAGTGGATTTAACGGACAAGAATTTTCGTTCCACGGATATTTACCGCGCGAGCGAAAAGACCGTATTCGCAAATTGAAAGAATTTGAAAGCTCTGCACGTAGAACTGGAATGACGCATTTATTCATGGACACACCGTTCAGAAATATGCACATTTTCGAAGATCTATTAAACGATTTGATGGACGACACCTATTTGTGCATCGCTTCCAACTTGACGATGCCAGATGAGCGTATCAAAACAAGAAGAATCGTTGACTGGAGAGAAAACGCATACGATTTTGGGAAAATTCCAGCCATGTTTGCGGTTGGTAAATTGGTTCAATAATCCAATCCATTTTCAAAAACTAAAACAAACTTAAAAATAGTCGGACGATTTCCATGAAGGAGAAGTTTACAGCATTTATCGATTTCTTTTATCCTATTTTCAGGAGATTCATGCCTTTGCAAACCTATCGGTACGCAGTGTGCGGTGGATCGAACATGCTGTTGGATTTGGTGATTTACTTTTTGAGTTACCATTTCTTATTTCACAAAGAAGTCGTTCATTTGGGTTTTATCGCCTTTGAGCCATACATTGCTGCATTTCTTGTTGCTTTCGTAATCACTTTTCCCACAGGATTTTGGATGTCCAAATACATCGTCTGGACAAGTTCGAACTTGAAAGGAAGAATTCAATTATTTCGTTATTTCTTGTTGGTATTGACCAATTTCTTTTTGAATTATTTCTTCTTGAAACTCTTCATCGAATATTTCGGATTTTATCCTACGCCCGCCAAAATACTGACCATCGTTTTGGTTGTGGCATACAGCTATTTAAGTCAAAAACATTTCACATTTAAAGTGAAAAAAATAAAGGATTAAAAAAAATCCACTTGTCAATTTAATGAACAAGTGGATTTTTAATATCTGCTCGAAAATCTTATTCGCCCATCAAAAGCGTCATAATTTCATCTTTGTTTTTTCCTTTCAAGATATGTTCTTGAATCGTGTCAAAATTCGCTGTCATGTATTCATCTGAAAATCCAAGAGAAGTCGCACATCTTCCAATTGCAACTTTTTCTTCAGCCGTAATCACATTATCATCCATTGCAATTTGGAAAAAGTGAATCAATCGAGAAATTCGCTCTTCCTTGTCATAAGGAGGAATTGAATGATATCTTTCTGGATTGTTTTTGATTTCCTTCACTTGCTCATCTGTCAAAGACAAACGTTGAGCAATTCGTTTTAACAGTTTTTCTTCCGAAGCTGTTATTTCTCCATCCAAACGGCTTAATAAAACTAAATTTCTAAAATGTCCTTTCTGGCTAGATTGTTCACCAGTTTCAAAGATTTGGGCAAGTGTTGTCATATTTTTTGTTCTATATTGATTTTCAAAATTCGTAGACAAAGATACGAAACAAAGTGAATAGAATCGAGCTTATTGATTCTCTATTTTATGTTGTATTGTCCACCCGACCAAAATGGCTCGTTGCTTCGCCTGTTCTGCTTTTTCACCTTCGAATAATTCATCGATTGTTTCTTGAAACAAAGCGATCCAACGGTCAAAATGTTCCTTCTTCAAAGGCATTTTCAAATGTTTTTCAGTCACATTGGTTGTATATCCCGCTTCATCCAACAAAACAAAGCTCCAAAAGTGAACCATTTTCGGAATGTGTTTCCCAAAATCCAAGTATTTGAAAAAAGGAGCGAGCACCTCATCTTTCATCACTTTTCCGTAAAATACATCGACTAAATTTTCGATGTCTTCTTTTGTCGTAATTTCGTGTTGCATGGTTTTCTTTTAATTATCTATTTGACAAGCTCAATCATTCAAATCAAACTTTATTCAAAGATAAGCAACAAAGCGTAATCCGAATCTAAAAAAAGCAGAAGAACCTTTCAAAATCCATCGTTTTTTTTGTACTTTTGATTGTAACAAATTAAAACAAATGCGATGAACGGTATTAAAAAAGTTGGTGTAAATGGTTTCGGAAGAATTGGACGCTATTTTACACGTTTGAGTCTTCAAAATCCAAACCTCGATGTGGTTGCGGTGAACGATTTGGCAGACATCAAGACCTTGGCGCATCTTTTTAAATACGACAGTGTTCACGGTGGTTTGAAAGAAGAATTCACCCTCGAAGGCAATCAAATGATTTTCAGCAACGGAAAAAAAATTGTCTTCACCCAAGAAAAAGAAGTTTCTAAAATTCCTTGGTCTAATGCAGGAGTTGAATACGTTTTAGAATCAACAGGACTTTTCTTAACGCACGATTTAGCAAAACCGCATATTTCAGGCAGTGTCAAAAAAGTCATTTTAAGCGCTCCGTCTAAAGACGAAACGAAGACAATCGTTTTAGGAGTAAATGACAACATCATAGACGATAATGACATCATCATTTCCAACGCATCTTGTACCACCAATTCCGCTGCACCGCTGGTAAAAACGATGCTGGAATTATGTGAAATTGAAAGCGCATACATTACAACGATTCACAGTTACACAACCGATCAACGCTTGCACGATTCGCCACACAAAGACTTGAGAAGAGCGCGAGCTGCAGCTTTATCAATTGTGCCTACAACAACAGGAGCAGCAAAAGCATTGACCAAAATTTTTCCTGAGTTGGAAGGTCACATGGGTGGCTGCGGAATGCGTGTTCCTGTTCCAGACGGAAGTTTAACGGATTTAACCTTGGTAGTTCGCAATCCTCCTAGTGTTGAAGCCATTAATGCCGCATTTAAAAAAGCTTCTGAAACAACATTAAAAGGAATTTTAAGTTACACCGAAGATCCAATTGTTTCGGTTGATATTGTTGGCGATTCACACAGTGTGATTTTTGACAGTGAACTGACCAGTGTAATTGAAAACATGGTGAAAATTGTAGGTTGGTACGACAACGAAGCAGGTTATTCCAATCGATTGATTGATTTGATGGTGAAGATTAAATAATTACATAAGTGATATTACTAAAAAAGCCTTTGAAAATTCAAAGGCTTTTTCGTTTCAATTTATTTTTAAAAAAGTCTAATCCAATCCTACAAATACCTTTCTCTAAAAACCCTAGCATGATGCGCTTCATGACCAATAATCGTAAACCCAAGAGCAGCAACTGAAATTATTTTTCCGGAAGCCATTCCTTCTTGGTCCAATTGTTCTTGAGAAAATGAGCTGAATAACGCAATCGAAGCTGCACGAACAGCTTTCAATTCATCCAATAAATTTTCCAATGTTCGTTGATTTGCATCGACATTCGCGGCATACATGTCCTCGTCAAAAGACAACATGTTGGTTTGATCTTTTCGAGCAATTCGCAAAGCGCGATAATTGAAAATTCGTTCACAATCGATGTTGTGCTGAATGATGTCTTTCAAGGTCCATTTTCCGACAGCATACGCATATTCCAATTTATCCAAGGGAACTCCGTGAGCAAACTCAACAAAGCTGTTAAGCGATTCTTCCAATCCAGAGATCAATTCCACGTCTTTTAAAATGGAAATATATCCAGCGTATGATTCTGGGTAATTGGTTGGTTTTAATTCAGATGATTTCATTTTTTTTATCTTTTATGGAATATCCATGCATTGGAGGAAATTCCTCTTAATTTTTCTAATTGATCCATTGCCTCTGCTTCTGAGTTAAACGATGCGATTGAAACCATGTAAACATTTCCGTACGGCCCCATTAAAATCGATTGATTACCATCAGCAATCAATTTCGCAACATAGCGATCCGCATTTTCTTTTTCTTCAAAAGCGCCACCAATCACATAGAAATTCATTCCACTTGGTTTAAGCACTTTCGCTGGTAAGGGAGTTTCTTTCACCGCAGCGATTGGCTCAACTCTTACTTGCTCTGCTTCTTCCTGAATCGCAACTTCTTCTTTTACAGGTTCATTCAAAATGCTATCGTTACTATTTGCTGCATTTTCAAACACTTCGGCAGAATCGTTTAACTCATCACTTATTTCTTCAGCATCGAGCTTTTTACGCGCTATTTCAGTTCGCTGACTTTCCATAAATGGCAAATATGCTTTCACTTGATCGTAGAAAAGAACTGTCAAGGAACCAAGCGCTAATAAAAGGACAATCAATACAATTAAAATCCAGAAAATTGGTTTTCTTTTCCGTTTGACAAGAACTGTTTTCGATTCATTCTGTTTTTCTATCACACTAATCGTTTCCGAGTCAGCAGGAGATTCTTCAATTTCTTCTTCAACTTCGACAACATCCGCCGGAATATGCACTTCATCAGCTGGAGGCGTATAGCTGTTTTCCTGAGATACTTTCACTTCTTCAGCGATTACTTCTTCTTCAATAATTACCTCTTTTTCAACTGCTTGAATTTCCTTTTCCGGCTCTACTTCTTCCTCCGAAGATTCATGTAATATTTCATCCAACGATTTTTGAGGTTCTGAAATTTCAAGCGTTTCGTGCGTTTCATTGGGAATTTCTTCTTCAACAAGAATTTCATTTGAATCAGGAATTACCTCTTCCGTCGGAGTTTCAATTACTGCTGATTCCAACTCAATAGCGTGGTCTTCCTTTTCGCTTTCACTTGTAGTTTCTTTCGTTGATGAAGCTCTCCAATTTTCGAACTCAATCTCACCATCTTTTAAGAAAAACTTTCCAAATTGAAACATTTCGTACTCATTTCCTTGCGCAAGTCTGGCATTGATTTCTGAAACATATTTTGCAATTAAATTACGTGCTTCATTTTCTGAAAAACCATCTTTTTCGACAATGTGTTTCACTAATAAACCATCGTCATATTTGAGATAAGACATGAACATAATCTCGCCGGTTTCTTCATTCGTAATCGTCAAAGCACCTAAGCCTGGAATGATTATCGTTTTGGTTTCCAATAAGATTTGCAGCAAGTATTTATCCATAGTTTCTGATTTTGCTATGAAAATAGGAATAATTTTCAAGTTCCTCGAATTATTTAGCAAAAAACAACTGAGATTTAAACATCTACTCCTACTTTTTGTCTCCATGTTGGAATCATTTTTTAATTTCGCACCATGTGTGCAATAACAGGACTAATTGACTTAAATCAAACAAGCTCAGAAGCTATTCTGAAGAACATGACGGATACGATGATCCATCGAGGACCCGACGGCGGCGATCAAAAACTCTTTGAAGAAAATAATTTTCAATTGGGTTTCGGACACCGACGTTTATCCATCATCGACCTTTCCGAACACGCCAATCAACCGATGCAATTTGAGCATTTGTGGGTTTGCTTCAACGGTGAAGTGTATAATTTTCAAGAAATTAAAGAAGAATTGATTGGCTTAGGACATTCGTTCAAAACGCAGTCCGATACCGAAATGATTTTGCATGCATTCGCGGAATGGGGAAACAACTGTTTGGATAAATTCATCGGAATGTTTGCTTTTGTGATTTACGACACGCAAAACCAACGTATTTTTTGCGCCAGAGATCGCGCTGGGATAAAACCATTCTTTTATTATTTCAAAGATGGTTTGTTTTTGTTTTCTTCCGAATTAAAAGCATTTCACCAACATCCAAAATTCCAAAAGGAAATCAATAAAGATGCGGTTGCCGCATACATGCAATTTGGAAATGTTCCTGCGCCACATTGTATTTTCAAGTCTTGTTTCAAATTGAAACCGGGACATTATTTTGAATTCAACATCTCAGATTTAACTCCCAATTGGAAACCAAACCTGAAAGAATATTGGAATGTTTACGATGCGTACAACAAACCAAAAACTACAATCCCATTCGCAGAAGCCAAGAAAGAAACTGAGAAAGTTTTACAAACTGCATGCGAATATAGAATGGTTGCCGACGTACCAGTTGGCGTTTTTTTAAGTGGTGGATTTGATAGCGCTTGCGTGACTTCGCTCTTGCAAAAAGAAAGAACCGAAAAATTAAAAACATTCACAATCGCTGTTCCAGACATCGGTTTGAATGAAGCACCTTATGCAAAAGATGTTGCAAAACATTTGGGCACGGACCATACCGAAGTAGAATGCAATCAAAAAGAAGCTTTGGATTTGATTCCGAAAATTCCTTTTTTCTACGACGAACCTTTTGGCGACAGCAGTGCAATTCCAACAACTTTGGTTTGTAAAATGGCACGCAAAGAAGTAACTGTTGCATTGAGCGCTGATGCTGGCGACGAAGTTTTCGCAGGATATAATCGCTACGATTACTTGATGAAATTTGGCGGGAAAATCAACAACATACCATCTATTGTTCGTAAATCAATTGCGGGAATGATGAACGTTGTTTCAGCTGATAAAATCCCAGTTCTGAAAAATAAATACAATTTTGCCAACCGATACGAGAAATTAAAAGGAATTTTAAGAAATCCTTCGCCTGAACAAATCATGCTGAGTTTGAGTCGCCAGTTTGATGATATTCAAATTGCACACTTGATGAATACCGAGGTAAAACCGTTGGAATTAGCTTATTTCAGCACCCAATTAAAAGCAGAATTTCACTCACCGCTTTCGTACATGTTGGCGATTGATTATCAGACTTATCTCCCAGATGACATCATGCAAAAAGTCGATCGCGCTTCCATGACTTCCAGCTTGGAAGGAAGAGAACCGTTTTTAGATCACAACGTGGTTGAATGGGCCGCTCAACTTCCAGATGATTTCAAATATCACAATGGAATTAAAAAGCATATTCTAAGGGAAATAGTTTACGATTACATTCCCAAAGAATTATTAGATCGCCCCAAAATGGGATTCGCCATTCCGATTGAAGACTGGATGATGAATGAACTTCGAGAACAAGTACAAGAAGCGCTTTCAACAGATAAAATCAAAGCACAAGGAATTTTTAATCCGCAAGCGGTTGGTCAAATTAGAGATCAGTTCTTTGCTGGTAAAAAGGAATTGGGATTGAAAATTTGGTATTTGTTTATGTTTCAAGCTTGGTATGCCGAATGGATGGAGAAATAAGGTTATATTTATTTTAAAGTGCCACGCTTTGATAAAAGTCGTTTCTAAGGAGTCAAGATTATCCTACTTTCTTTTTATTTTGGATATTGTGTATGTTTTTATTTGAATCCAAGAGATCGCTAAAGCTAGTTGCTTGATCAAAAAGAAGAAACAAAAAAAATCAAGTCTCCGTCATTGAACTCGCTTTCGTAAACTACAGCGTTTTTTCGACTTCTGAAAAGTGACTCATTTCGATGAGCTATCGCTATCTCAATCGTTCACACTTTCCATTGCGTCTCAAAAACCGTCCACTAACTATGACATTTCATATCGAGAACGAAGATTTTTTTTAAAATTGGGATTTTTTGAATTCAGTTTATTAATTGGAGTTTACGCTGGGCTAAAAATTCTTCTCAGCTCCTCAAAATAAAATAAACCTGCATAATCTCCAACTGATTTCATCTCATTTCTGAATTATTTTGTAACTTCATACCTTTAATTGTAAACCATGCGCAAACAAATCGACCGTCTTAAACTTGCCAACTTTGGAAACCTGGAATTCTTGGCCAAACAAGTAGTTGAGGGATTTATTACGGGTTTACATAAAAGTCCATTTCACGGATTTTCGGTGGAATTTGCAGAACATCGTTTGCACAATCCAGGAGAATCTACGCGACACATCGATTGGAAATTAGCTGCTCGAACGGATAAATTATTCACCAAGAAGTACGAGGAAGAAACCAATTTGAGATGTCAGATTGTCATTGATTGCTCAAGTTCGATGCTGTTTCCCCAAAACAAAGACTTGAATAAATTAGAATTTTCGATTTATTCAGCAGCTTCGATTATCGAATTACTCAAACGTCAACGCGATGCAGTTGGCATATCGCTCTTTACCGATCAACTTGATTTACACACGCAGGCAAAATCATCGACTGTTCACCACCGTTATTTATACAGCGAACTGGAAAAACAATTGAAAGCTTATTCCAGCGACGAGAAGAAAAACACCAATTCCATTCAGGCATTGCACGACATTGCAGAATTGAGTCACAAGCGAAGTTTGGTGGTTATTTTTACTGATTTATTGGATAATCCGGATAAAGAAACAGAATTTTTTCAAGCACTTCAGCATCTGAAGCACAACAAACACGAAGTCATTGTTTTTCACGTCATCGACAAGAAAACAGAAGTTGATTTTGAATTGGATAATCGCCCTTACACCTTGGTAGATATGGAAACTGGTGAACGGATGAAAATTCAACCTGCCGCTTTCAAAGAAAAATACAAAACTGCAGTAGAAGCCTATTTTGAACAAATGAAACTGAAATGCGCCAATTATCGCATCGATTTTATGCCGGCAGATATTGCTGAGGGTTACGACGCCGTATTGCTGAAATACTTGCTGAAACGTCAGAAAATGAGATAGGCATTTCCTTTAATTATTATAGCGCTCGCATCGATTTTTACATAAAACAGATCCGATGTACGTGCAAAAAAATTGCAGATATAAGCCCCTAAAAAAATCCGTTCCCTTGGTCAAAGAAACGGATTTTAATGAATTTCAATAAATAACTATATTTAACTTAATGAGTAGACGTTTTTAACGTCGATTTCGTTGGTTGAAATTAGAAAAATTAAGCCTAAGGGCTTCATTTTTAACATTTATTGGAAAGTGGATTGTTGAATTATTTTTTCTCTTTCAATAAATCTCTAATTTCACTTAGTAAAACTTCTTCTTTTGTAAGAACTGGCTCCACTACCACCACTGGCTCCGCAGCAGCTTCAACTGCTTTTTTCTTATCCATGCGTTCTTGTACTTTGTTCATGGTACGAATGATCATAAACAATACAAAACCTACAATCACGAAATTGATAATCGACGCTAAGAATTTTCCGTACTTGATGTTGTGCCACATCACGTTTTCTAATTCTTTCACATCTAACAATTCCATTACTGGACTCAGAAGAGCTGGTGTAATGATATCTGCAACCAGCGAGTTAACGATCGCCGTAAACGCTGCTCCAATTACGACCGCAACTGCCAGATCAATGACGTTGCCTCGCATGATAAACTTCTTAAATTCTTCTAACATAATTTTCTTTTTTTGCTAATCTAAATAAAAAATAGATTTTATGAAAATATTCAGCCTATTAAAATCTATTTTCAAGAATAAAATTATCGCTGGTTTGGCTAAAGCCGGATTATCTTTCCAATTTTTTAATTGAATGGGCTAAAGACCCATTCCAATTGATTTGTTTGTTGCAATTTTTTCAGTTTCGATTCTGGAGGAATCTTTTTGCGGTGAAGGAGAATTTTTTAATTGCAAATAAATTGGGTAGCTATTTTGGCTAAAGCCGAATTGTGACTGTAATTATCCTATTGAATGGGCTAAAGACCCATTCCAATTGATCAGTTTGTTGCAACTTTTTCAGTTTCGATGGTGGAGGAATCTTTTTGCGGTGAAGGAGAATTTTTTGATTGCAAATAAATTGGAGAGCTATTTTGGCTAAAGCCGAATTGTGATTGCAATTTCACTATTGAATGGGCTAAAGGCCCATTCCAATTGATCAGTTTGTTGCAACTTTTTCAGTTTCGATGCTGGAGGAATCTTTTTGCGGTGAAGGAGAATTTTTTGATTGCAAATAGATTGGATAACTCTTTTGGCTAAAGCCGAATTGTGATTGCAATTTCCCTATTGAATGGGCTAAAGACCCATTCCAATTGATCAGTTTGTTGCAACTTTTTCAGTTTCGATGCTGGAGGAATCTTTTTGCTTTGAAGGAGAATTTTTTGATTGCAAATAAATTGGGTAGCTATTTTGGCTAAAGCCGGATTGTGACTGTAATTTCCCTATTGAATGGGCTAAAGGCCCATTCCAATTGATCAGTTTGTTGCAATCTCTACTCTTTTAAGTAAACAATTTAGCTCTTAAAATAATTCTGGTGGTTTTCTTAAATCTAACTTCGCATCTTTGAATAAATTAGAAGTGGATGCGATGCTAAACAAGAAACTTTTATTTCCTCCGATTGGTGTCCAATAAAAAGCCAAATTCCAGCAGTGCATATTCCGCGTAAAATTGAAGCGAGTATTCACAACCTCCTTGGTTTTGAGGTCAAAATACATGTCGGCAACTAATTTCCACCGTTTGGTAAAACTAACGTCACCATTGAAAGAAAGCGTATGGGTTTGCAAGTAATCTCTTTGACCATCAGGCGTTAAGGTGTTTTTATTTTGATTGGCACTGATTCCGTAAACGTGCCCCAAACTTGCTTTCCACGGAATATCAAAATCGACGAAAGTTTCTGGATGCAAGGCATAATATTGAAAATCAGCATTCCAATTGTTGTTGAAAATATCTTTATTTTCTTGTACCTTCTGACGGCTCTTTTTAGGAGCAATTGTAAAACTACTGTTGAAGGTTACGTTGACAAAACGACCTAAAGTTCCATCGGTTTGCAAGGCGTAATCCTTGATAGATCTTCCTGTAGAATCGTTCCATGCATACGGACTAAAACTTCCAGAGGCGACAAAATTGAAGAAATCTACTGGACTGATTCTCAAATCCACTCCAATGTTTGAAAGTTTCATGGAATCTCGAATCAAATCGTAATTCCCTGTGAATGAAAGTGCGTCAATTAACCTCGTTTTTTTGAAACCCGTGATCGAATCTTTAGCAGACTTTCGTTTCATTTCAAAGGTATTGTTGAATCCAAAAGTAAGGATCGATTGATTGTTAAACGTTCCTTCGCGGTACAAACTGTTTTCAAAGGCAGAATAAACCGTTTGGGTGTTATCCGTGTTCACATAACTCATTTTTCCGTTCAAAGCTGGCACATAACGATATCCAAAACTCGGCGTTAAAATGTGTCTCACCAAGGGTTTTCTTTTTCCAACAAACTTATAATAACTGTATATAACGGTGGTCATTTGAGCGTTTAAGGACAAACTTTGACTCATCCCAAATTGTTGTAACGTGTCAGTAATCAACGCATTATTCACAATTGACTTCCGCGTTTGCTGGAAATTCATCCCATTTGAATAGTTTACAGAAGGTGTTAATTTCCAAGTATTCTTAAACAAACTCAAGGTAGTTTGAAGGGTTGCACGATGCAAAACTCCATTTTGGAATTTCTTCATGATTTGGTCGTACGCTTTATTTTTAAACAAACTATCTTGGAAAGTCGCACTATTTTGAGCCTCCAAATTATAACTCATTCCAATTTGCTCGTACCATTTATCGGATCCAATTTTATTTTTTCGAAGACCTTTCAAAGGATAAAAACGCGTGACGTTGGTCGTGAAAATCGGTGCCACAAAGGTAAAGTTTTTAGACTGTGAATTTTGTCTCATCGAAGTTTTCAAACCCATTGTAATTGGTTTTCCAGGAAAATTTCTGATCACATTGATATCCGAATTAAAACTGTTGGAAAAATAGTTTGTATTCAAAGGATCTAAGTTATTCTTCGACCTATTGTCTGATATGAAATTAACGTTGGAAGAAAAGTTCCACAAAGGATTTGCTTTTGGGTCTTGCGTATGAACCCAAACAATAGAAAGCTTATTGTTTTTTGAATACTGCGGAAATGGCGCTTTGAACTGTTGAAAATCAACATTAAAATCACCTTGAAACTTATACTTTATTTTATAACTCGTTTTGTTTCCAAGTCCCCAAGTTCCTCTCGAGTATAAACTTCCCAAAAACGTGGTGTGCAAACTATCATTGATTGGAATGTAATACCCTAAATCTTGAAGTCCCATCCCAAATTGAGATTGCGGAACAATTCGAGGAATTAAGATTCCGTGCGTTCTTTCTTGTGGTTTTTTCTGAGGAATGAACATAAAAGGCAATCCCAGTGGTGTTGGAACACCTTGAATCCAGAGGTTCATCGGTCCTGATACAATTCTTTTTTCTGGAATCAAAACCGCTCTACTCAATTGAAAATGGTAATGTGGTTGATCTAAATCACAGGTTGTAAATTTCCCTTGCTTGAAATGAATTTGCTCGTTTTCTTGCCTTTTCGCAACCGCCATGTGCAAATACATTTCATCTTGCTTGATCCGAACTTCGTGAATGTATGCTTTCTTAGTTTGAAAATTTACCCGAATTTTTGCGGCATCAACTTCCTCCCCATTTTGAATCATCTTCGGCAAACCTACTCGATTGCTATCCTTGTCTAAGGAATACGTGGCCAAAACCTCGTTTTTGTTGAAATCAATCAGGATGAAGTCCGCAGTAAGCTTGGTATCCTCGTATTCGAGGTTCGCATTTCCAAAAAGATGGATTTGATTATTTTTCAAATCATTGAATAAGGAATCTGTGGCATTAAACTTGGCAGTGGTCTTAAAAGATTCATCAAAGGTGAAAATAGTGTCTTTTTTGAGCGTGTTTTGTCCAAAAGCAGTTTCATTCACAAACATTATGAACAATGCAACGAAGATAAAATGATATATAGAATGGTTTTTGGACAATGAAATAACACTATTTTTGTAACGAAAGCAATATAACGTATGACAATTCGAATGCAAAGCTATAAAATATCCGCCGATAATACTCTTGAGAGCAAAAAAACAGTCTTTGGAAAATTACAATTCCTTTTATGGATTTCGTTATTTTTCATCTCCTTAAATGTTCACGCACAAAAAGACGAATTAAACGCACAAACAATTCGAACCGTTTGTATCGATGCGGGTCACGGAGGAAAAGACCCAGGATGTTTAGGAGCTTCATCCAACGAAAAAACCGTTTGTTTGAACATGGCGCTCAAATTAGGTGAAAAAATAAAAAGTACGTATCCAAACATCAAAGTAGTTTATACCCGGGACAAAGATGTGTTTGTAGAACTGGATGAACGAGCCAAAATTGCCAATAAAAACAAATCAGATTTATTCATTTGCATCCACGCCAACGCCGCTTCTTCAAGTGCTTTTGGCGCTGAAACATACGTGTTGGGTTTGCATAGAACAAGCGCACAAGAGAAAATTGCAGAACGAGAAAACAGTACGATTTACCTCGAATCAGATGGAGGAGAAAAATACAAAGACTTTGATTTAAGTCCAGACGCAATTATCGCACGTCAATTACAATTGGCAATTTACTTAGATCAGTCTATCAATTTCGCTTCTAAAGTTCAAGCAGAACTCAAGGGATTAGGTCGCTATGATCGAGGAGTGAAACAAGCAGGATTCTTGGTTTTATACAAAACAACGATGCCTTCCGTATTAATTGAAACTGGTTTTTTAACCAATCCGGACGAAGAGAAGTTTTTGAGAGATACCGCTTCGCAAACCAAAATGGCGAATGCGATGTTTGTTGCTTTTCAGAAATACAAAAATGAGTTGGAAGGTGTTGATACCATGAAAGGAATCCATACGGACAACCACGAAGTTGAAGCTGATAAAAATCCAAAAGATGGAACTGCTTCTTTCAATCCAAACAGTGTCTTATTTCGAGTACAAATCGAAACTTCTGCTAAGAAACTGCAACCGAACGTAGATCGATTTAGAGGTTTAAACATTTGGGAATACAGTCAAGATGGACTCTATAAATACACGGCTGGAATCTTTGAAAATGATTTCAAAAGTGCCAACGAGTTTAAAAATCAAATGCGCGAAAAAGGATTTCCGTATGCTTTTGTTGTTGCTTTTCAAAACGGAGAAAGAATCAGCATCGATCATGCAATTCAGTTAACAAAGTAAGATTTTATAAATGTTTGTGATTTTTCAAACCACGGTTTTGAAGTAATTGCTTATTTTTGGTCTTTAAAGAATTTAGAACAACTGTTCAAAACCTTCAATTTACGCTTAAATATTATTAAATGAGATTTTCCAAAGAGTTAAAAATGGGCATAATAGCCATCGTATCCATCGCGGTACTCGTACTAGGTGTCAACTTTTTGAAAGGAAATAGTTTTTTTGGTGGAGACGATGTATATTATGCATACTTCTCTAATTCTACAGGTGTTACACCAGCAGCATCCGTAGTAGTAAATGGTGTTACAATCGGAAAAGTATTGACAGTAGAGTTAACCGAAGAGCCGGATTCCAACAAACGAGTAATGATTTCATTCAACATTCAGATGGATGATTTTAAGATTGCAAAAACATCTAGAATAGAAGTTGGCGCATTGGATTTCTTTACAAAAGGAATGGTAATTACACCCGGAATTGACGTTTCAAAAGGATATTATAAACCGGGAGATAAAATACAAGGAGAATCTTCGGTGGACTTGATTTCACAAGTAAAATCGTATGTAGAACCAATTAATCAAAAACTCCAGAAAATGATGGGTTCGGTGGACGATTTCATCGGTTCAGTTTCTGCATTTTGGGACACAACTGCTAACTCTTCTTTGGAAGGAAGTATGCGCGAAGTTAAAATCGCAATTCAACGTTTTGGGTCTGTTGCCCTTGAGGTTGAAGACATGGTAAAATCTGAACGTTTGCAATTGCACCGAATTTTAGCCAATGTGGATCAGATCACTTCGAATCTTAAATTAAGCAACGAAGAGATTACAGCGATTTTAGGGAATACGCGTAAGATCACAGACGATTTAGTTACGGCTGATTTTAAATCAGTAGTTGGAGATGCGCAAAAAACAATTCAATCTTTGAATGCCATGCTGAAAGATGCAAGCGAAGGAAAAGGAACGTTGGGAATGTTGCTTCACGACCAAAAATTGTATGATGAATTGGTTAATACCAATAAGGAATTGCAAAACTTAGTCAACGACTTGCAGTTGCATCCTGAAAGATACATCCATTTCTCAGTATTGGGTGCCAAAACAAAAGGAGTTCCATTGAACAAATCGGATGAGAAAAAGTTGAGAAAACTTTTAGATACCATACAGAATTAATTGACTTTAAACTAAATACATCGCTATGATCTCTATTCTAATTTTCATTGTTTTAACCGTAATAGGTTTCGGTTTCTTCGGTTGGAATGTATCCAAAGTACGCGCAAACATCTTACTTGGTCGCGATTTAGACCGAACAGATCGCAAAGCCGAACGTTGGAAAGTGATGACTTTGGTTGCACTTGGTCAGAAGAAAATGTTTGCACGTCCAATTCCTGCAATTTTACACTTGATGTTATATGCAGCATTTGTAATCACCCAAATTGAATTGATTGAAATCATTGTGGATGGTGTAACTGGAAATCACAGAACATTTTTCGCAGCATTAGGAGGTTTCTATACCTTTATGTTGAGTTTCATTGAGATTTTATCTATTTTGGCATTCATCGCTACGTTTATGTTTTTAGCGAGAAGAAACTTATTGAAAGTTCCAAGATTGGTAAAAAGTGAATTAAACGGTTGGCCGAAATTAGACGCTAATTTGATTCTAATTGCTGAAATTACATTAATCTGTTTCATCTTCATGATGAATGGAGCCGATGAAGTTTTGTACAACCAAGGTCAATCTCATTTGGCTGGTGAAGGTTCGCTAGGATTAGCAATGAGTAGCTGGATAGGGCCTATGCTTTTTGGAAACATGTCGTTGGATACTTTGCACATCATCGAACGAATTGGTTGGTGGGGACACATACTAATGGTATTCGGTTTCTTAAACTTCTTACCTTACTCGAAACACTTTCACATTTTATTGGCATTCCCAAATACGTGGTATTCTAATTTAAATCCAAAAGGTCAATTCAACAACATCGACAGTGTTACTGCTGAGATTAAATTGATGATGGACCCAAATGCAGATCCGTATGCTGCGCCTGCAACAGACGAAGTTCCGCAGCGATTTGGAGCAAAAGACGTAACGGATTTAACTTGGAAAAGTTTGTTGGACGCATACACATGTACTGAATGTGGACGTTGTACGGATGTTTGTCCTGCAAATACAACTGGAAAATTACTTTCTCCACGAAAAATCATGATGGATACGCGCGATCGTTTGGTAGAATATGCCGACGGGAAACGCAAAAACGGAAAAGACTACGACGATGGTAAAAGTTTGAATGGCGATTACGTTACAGCAGAAGAAATCTGGGCTTGCACATCTTGCAACGCATGCGTGGATGCTTGTCCGGTAAACATTGACCCTTTGACAATCATTGTCGACTTAAGAAGATTCTTGGTAATGGAGGAATCCAAAATGCCAAGTGAATTAGCTGGTATGAATACCAACATTGAAAATAACGGTGCGCCTTGGCAATTCTCGCCAGCAGACCGTTTGAATTGGAAAGACGAATAATATACGAATTTTATTATACAAGATATGAGTGTTTTAAAAGTGCCAACAATGGCAGAAATGGTTGCACAGGGAGAAATGCCTGACATCCTGTTTTGGGTTGGTTGTGCTGGAAGTTTCGACGACAGAGCAAAAAAAATAACCAAAGCAATCGTAAAGATTTTAAATAAATGCGACGTTAAGTTTGCGGTTTTAGGTACCGAAGAAAGTTGTACTGGAGATCCTGCAAAACGTGCTGGAAACGAGTTTGTATATCAAATGCAAGCAATCGCGAATATCGAAGTTTTAAACGCTTACGAGATTAAGAAAATTGTTACAGCTTGCCCGCACTGTTTCAACATCATCAAAAACGAATATCCAGGTTTAGGCGGAAATTACGAAGTGGTTCACCACTCTCAATACATCCAAAGTTTAATCAACGACGGAAAATTGACCTTGCAAGATGGCGGTGTTTACAAAGGACGTAAAATCACGTTCCACGATCCTTGTTATTTGGGAAGAGGAAACGATGTTTACGACGCACCAAGAGAATTGATTGAGCGTTTGGATGCTGAATTGGTTGAAATGAAACGTTGTAAATCGAAAGGTTTATGCTGTGGAGCTGGTGGAGCACAAATGTTCAAAGAAGCTGAAAAAGGAGATAAAGAAATCAACGACGAACGAACAGAAGACGTGGTCGAAACGAAAGCTGAAATTGTTGCAACTGGTTGTCCTTTCTGCATGACGATGATGACAGACGGTGTAAAAACTGCCAACAAAGAAGGTGCAATCGAAGTATTGGACGTTGCAGAATTGATTGCAAACGCAGCTGATTTATAAAATGAAGGTTATGGATAAATTTAAACAAATGAATCCCGATTCTAAATTGTGGATTTATCAAGCAAATAGAGCATTGACTCCAACTGAAATCGATTGGATTCAAGTGCAATTAGATGCCTACACAGAAGATTGGGCAGCGCACGGAAATCAGTTGCATGCAGCTGGTGTGGTTTTAGATTCACATTTCGTTGCTTTGGCAGTTGATTCTTCACAAGCAGTTGCTTCCGGTTGTTCCGTTGACAATTCAGTTCGTTTCATCAAGGATTTGGGAAAAGAGTTGAACGTAGATTTTTTCAACCGTTTGAAAATGATTACCGAAAATAAAGCAGGAGAAAAAAGTTATGTTTCTTACAAACAACTTTCTGAAACTCGATCTGATTTCGTTTACAATCCATTGGTAAACCGTTTGGGTGATTTGGATTCAAGATTTAAAATGCAAGTAGAAGAATTTTTGAACTTGGTTTCTTAAACGAAAATTCTTTAATACAATATCTGAAAGGAAGTTAGATGTCAATGAAAATTGATTTTTAGCTTCCTTTTTTTTGTGTTTATATGGCTACTTCGAGGACCTTATCTGTGCACAACAAGTGAGATATTACATGGTGGATATTTCTCGAATGTTGAATTTATCAATGAAAAATGAGCGAGAATAAATAAATTGTTTTCTATAATAAAGGCTCAAAAAACAAAGATTTTTTAATGATTTTCAGCTCCGATTATCACTATTTAAATAGCAATTAGCTTTCCATCAATCTATGTATAAACTACTTATGGGAAGTAAATAAATTGAAAAAAATCAAAATAAATAATTATTAACTTCCCATAACTGATATATTTCTCTACTTTTGGGAAGTTAATAATCTGAGTTCAATTGTAAAATTGAGATTTATATTTCAATGAATGAGTATAATACGAGGAATTTTAAATAAAAAATAGTGGACTATTTTTATTTAAAATGACGAAGTAGGATGCCATTCATTGGAAAGCTGAACAAAGAGGATTTTGAATAGTTTATTATAATCTTATAATCAGCGATATAAATTCGATGGGATAATCGAACTCAGGTTAATAGTTACAGCGGTGATAAAATGCACTACGATTTGAAAATTTTACCGAGATCAGAACAACAAGCTTCTTGCAATGTTCTCAACAACAATGCATCTGGTTTTTCAGGAGATGGTAAACTAACGTAAAAACTTGAATGTGTGACTTTTAGAAAGATGAGCAGCATTGTCAGCAATATTAAGAATTGAATAGTAAAACATCGAAAATTCAGTGAAATATCAAAAGTACTTTTCAGGTAACCTGCATGTCAAGACTCGTTATTTTTAGAAATTCTAACTATGAAGAAATTTACGGTTCTTATAATTTTTCTTTTTGCGCTTGTACCGCTTACAACATGGTCTCAGTATGACTTAAAATTCGTCTGTTTCTCGAAAACCCAGAACTGCGGCGTCCGAAGTGCAGAAGGTGATACCATAATCCCTTTTAGGTTCAACAATATATCTAGAATTGCTTCTGATTACTATATCACGCATCGTAGCGTTAAAGGTAGAAAAGAAATATTTAAGATGAGCATCTTCGATTTTAAAGGAAAGGAAGTCCTTCCCGGAGAATATGATTGGATTAAACCTGACCTTACATATAATTGCATCTATTTTCACAAAGATGGACATTCAGGAATTTTCGACCTAGATACCAAACGAACAGTCACAAAAAATGGAATTTATGATATAAGTTCAATCGTATTGTCTAAAGATCAAAATCAGTATGATCGACTAATCTTATTAAATGGTCCGAAAGGTTCAGAAGTTCTCAATTCAAATTTTAATACGCTTTTCACAACAGAAAAGTACATTCGTACTTACCGTCCTTCTTCTTTTTCTTCTCCTAGTGTTGACAGTACTATTTACTCATTTGGTGATTATAACTCTGATAAAACAGGTTATTTAGACGCAAACGGCAAGGTTATCGTTCTTGATCAATACACAGATTATTATTGGCCAACTGATCATTTTTCAACCTTTAAGGATAATACATGTTTCATTGCTACAGATGGGGTAAAATTCGATTTCTACTCTAGTATGGGCTCAGAACCTGTCACTGGTTTTCAGTATTTACACTTCTCAGATCACTATTTAACAGCGAAAAGAGACAATAAATGGCTACTCCTTGACAATCAACTCAAACCAATTTTCAGCGATTCGAAATATGGCTTATCCTTCTGCTCGGGTCAATTCGATCCGATTACGTTTAATTATGAAGACATGTTTACTGAAGGTTCTCATTTTTTCAACGATCACCTTATATCTTTTCTTTCTCCAGAATACAATTTTATTTATCAAATCAAATTTGGACAACCAATAAAAAACTGTGACAGTTGGGCAGGAAATTGCATCAAAAAACAAGGGAAAGTTGGACTTTCAAATGTACATTCGAAACAATCTATCCCAGTAGAATACGACTATCTTCTGCCGTTCAGTTATAATAACTGGTTTAATAAAAGTCATAATTTTAAACAATCCGCTCCCAATTATTTTTGGGCACTTAGAAGGGATGGCACAAAAGAAAAAATAGAACTTGTAATTTATAATGATCAGTTAAAAAAAGAAAAATCCTACAATTTGAATGAAGAGTCTCTTGATTTTTTGCGTGTAGACAGCAGAAATCAAGGAGATACAACAACACGTGTTTTAGTAAATGAAAAAGGCCAATACGGAATGATTCGTGCTGATGGTAGTATAAAAGTTCCTTTTATATATTCGCGATTAGCTTTTACCAAACCTCATCAACACAACCAAGTAGAACACTTGTATTTTGGAAATGACGAACATTACGGATTGTTCGATTCACGAGGGAACATGCTTTTACCTGTACTTTATGACACGATTTATTATCCCGATCGTTATGAATTTAACTTAATTGTTGGAGAATTAGATAATTCATATACCTATTACATAGTTGATACAGGTGAGCAAATAAATACAATTTCGCAGGTTTTCGAAGCTGAGTATCTGAAAAAACCAGATGACAATGCTATCAATTATTCCCGTAAAAGTTCATATTTCATTAAAAATGGATTCCTATATGTTCTTGATCAAAACAAACCTATCTTGATAGATAAAGAACGTATTCGTATAGATGCGCAGGAAAAAGAAATTTTCAATAAAAAAATAGTGATTGATAAGTCAGGCAAAGTATTGAAAAATGACATGCGCAAATTAAAACAAATAAGGTCAACAAACTGAGATTTATTCAGCCGATTTTTTCAATGATTTTAATAACACTTTTGGCTGAATCACTCCTGAAATTAAGGCAATGACAAGTGCTACACATAAATAGATTAGCAACCCGGAGAAATTGGTGAATTGTAATTGCAAGAAATAACCAGTTAACAATAACAATACGAGCATCGTCAAATATCTAAAAAATAGTTGCGGAAGAAATTTCAATGCAAAGTACTTCCAAACGAAAACCAACTGTGTCACCGCAACAATAGATTGCGTAATTAAAGTTGCTGTAGCCGCTCCAGAAGCACCCCAAAGTTGAATGAAGAACCAGTTTAAGATGAGGTTGATCACCAATCCGGACATCGCAAAGATGTTGAGAATTCGCATGCTTCCGTTTGCCGTTAACAAAGTTCCATAAACCATGACCATGCAAAGCGGAATCATCGTCAACATCAAGGTCTTGAAAACCGCCACCGAACTTTCGATATGACTATCGTAAACCAAACTCAAAATCTCCGAGGCATAAAAATAACCGCCAATTGCTGTCACCAAAGCGAAGGTAAATAACAAGCGTGAAGCGGAATCTAAAAGTGGTTTAATCGAAAGTTTATCATTGATTAATTTCGAGAAAATCGGGAAAAGCAAATTGGTGAACAGCAATCCAAACATCACAAAAGCATCTAAGATTCGAAACGCTTGTGCATAAATTCCTGTTTCTACCTTTCCATTTGGATGAATTCGCTCAATCATCACCGCATCAACGCGTGTGTACAACATCATCAATAAAATCAACAAAGCATACGGAAAACTGCGTTTGATAATCACCCAATTAAAGACGGGAGACCAATGCAATTTTGGAATTCCAACTTTCCACAAAATAAAGATTAATGCAAATAAGAAGGTGAAAAAGAAACTTGCCGTTTGTGCTGCGATGAACCAATTCAATTCAAAATTGGACTTATCAGCAGAGAAATAAAGTAAATAACCAACAATTAAAATCAGCAATACTTTGTCGAGAACCGAGAGAATGGTGTCGATTTTGAATAACATCAGTCCAGCAAAATAACTTCGCAAAAATTGAACAATGCTGATTAAAAACTGATTAAAGATCAAAATTCCCAAAATGGTCAATTGCTTTCCTTCGTAGCCCAATCCAAGTGCCAGAGCAACAGAAACGGCAACGTAAATGAGAAATAACAACAAACGCAAGGGAATAATTTTGCCCATGTAGCGCTTCACCAAATGCGGATATTGCGCCACGTACTTGATGTTGTAATTCGTGATTCCAAAATCCAAGATGATGTTGAACAAATACGTAAAATTGAAAAGCGAAAAGTACAACCCGTATTCCTCCGCTCCGATTCGATTTTGAACCTCCGCGTCAATGCCAAAAATAGCCAGCGGCTTTACCAATAAATTGAGTAAAACAAGAAGAATCAGATTGCCAATAAATTTACGCTGCATCTCGGAAATAAATGTATTTGTTGGAATTTTTCACATTCCTGCCCAAAAGTAAAAAGAATTGAATGATATAGAATTAAAAAACGATTGATTGCGGAAGTTTATTGTTTTTCATTAGCTTTGCTTTCGTCACTTTCTCTCCAGAACGGGACATTAAAAAAACTGAATGAATTCTGACAAGCAATTGATACAAGAAAACAAGCAAGATTTTCTTTCAAAACTAGACCTAAAACTAGTTTTGGCTATTTTCATAGGATTGCTTAGCACTTTATTTTTTATCAAAAATCAAAACATTCTTTTAGATCAAAATACTCCTTTTACGATCGGAGTTGCAACGGCGAATGAAATTGATGTAGCATCAAGAATTGGTCTTACTTACAAAACGCTGTTTGTGGGAATATTTACAGCACTTTGCTCCTATTTTATATTCAAAAAGTGGATTTCGCTTTCATTTTTGAAAATGAGGGAAAATACAATTAAAGGAATTGTACTTATTCAAATTGTACTAAGCTTAAGTATTCTTGTTGACATTCAAAAATCGAATTCATTTTGGTTGTTGAATACCATTTTGTTCTGCCTGATCGCAATTTCACTTTTACCGAAAAAAATTCAAGATTCTTATTTTTCAAACAAGCAGCTTCTTATCGCTTTCGTTCAGCTCATTGCTTTGTATTTAGTAGTTGGGAATTGGTGGATAACTGTGGTGATCGTATTTATTCTAAATTTTGCATTTGCACATCTAAATTCGATTTATCAATCGTTATTTAATTTATGGGTAACCCTTTTACCACTGACACTATTTTTAGGTGTCGAAGCTACGATGATTGCGAATCAACGTGGTATATTTTCCAGTTCTTTCTTGCCAGGAATTATCTTATTTAACATCGGCATATTCGGTTTTTTATGGTCTCTTCGGAAAAGGATTTCTCGGATGAATTTAATTCATCTACAACTACCAATAGTTGTAATTGGGTACGTACTTTTTCAATATTACGCGCCGATTCAAAACTGGCACGAAGAATTTTTCGAAACGGCTAATGAATTGAATCCATTGATGTTAAATCATCTGTATGCTAAAATCCCTTTTACGGATTACTTATCTTCTCACTTGGTGAGTGATTATTTTTGGCAATCAATCTACGTTTTTTTTAATGACTTGAACTACACACAAGATCCGTCGATTTACAAAGGATTCATTTACATTAGTTCAGCATTGGTTTTATATTTCTTTGTAAAAAACACGTTTTCCAATGCCATTTTAGCTTTTGGAATCATCTTATTTCTTCCGTTTTTACAACTTTATTTACCGTATCGTTTTGCTTTTGCCTTCATTCCATTCATCTTTTTATTGAAATATTTTGAAACTGAAAACTTTAAGCACTTAATTTACACTGCGATTTCAACCGTAATCCTCTGTTTTTGGAGAGTAGATTTAGGAATCAGCATCGTCGTTGGAATTGCAATCATAATGCCATTTGTCTTCTGGGATATGCGCATGCATCGAAAGAAAATCGTATTCTTATTGACCGTTTTAGCGTCGTTAGGCTTACTAATTATCGGTCTAATTCATTTTTCAAATCCTACGGCTCTGCCTCAAATGGCACATTATTTTTCAGGTTCACAAGCGCACGGTTACGAAAGATTAACTCCTGAATTTTCAAATTTATTTTATATCAATTTCATATTTTTACCGCTTTCGATCGGTGTTATTTTCGTTTTACTTTTGATTAAAATCAGTGAGCACAAAAAATCGGTTTTCTTTTATCCGTTACTCTTTTTAATCGGTTTCTATTTCATGAACTTGCAACGCGGATTGGTTCGACATAGTTTCATGGAACAAAATGAAACGACGATCGCTTCAATCGCTTGGATCATTTTAATCCTTTATATTTATCATTTTACCCAACTTAAAAAAGGTTGGATTTTAGTCGCTTTAATTCCAGGTGGAATGTTGCTTTCCATTCGTTCAATTGATTTTCACTCAGCGATCTTGAACAAAAATCGAACTTTCACTGTAAAGGATTTACCTGCACTACAAAATCAAAAAATTGAACGAACAGTTGGCGGACAAAATCATGAAATATGGGAATTGGTAACTTTCTTAAAGCAGAATCTAAAAAAAGACGAAACATTTATCGACTTGGCGAACGCTCCGATGCTGTATTACTATTCTCAAAAGAATGTTCCCTCCTATTTTGCGCAATACATGCAAAACACCATTGATGGATTCTTGCAAGAAGAAAATATTCGTCAGCTCAAGAACTACAAGATTCCATACGTCGTTTTCAGCAGACAACCTGCACATTTTTTCGACAACATGGATGGCATTCCAAATGCAGTTCGCCATTATCGAATTACCGAATACATTTACAAAAATTATCAACCGTACAAAGTAATCGGAGGATTTCAAATTTGGATTTCTCGGGAAAAGAAATTACCAGCAGATAATCAAAATCTTTTTGAATTAAATGACAATACAAAGATTTGGAACCTTGGATTAAACGCTTATTTTTGGAAACCCGAAAAACAACAAAAGTGGGGCGAGAGTAAATCTATTTCATTTGAATCAAGATCTTTTACACTTGAAAATGTAGCTTCAGACGATTTTCTATCGTTAAAACTAAAAAGTAACGAAGATCAAACATTAGTAATTAATCAAGCTAACGCATCTGATAATCAAATCTTAATGAAATGGGTAATCGAATTAAAAAAAGGAAACCACGGATACATTCTTCCGATAGGTTGTTCTTATGAAATGAGATTACATGAAAAAGTAGAATTTGAATTACATTATGAAAAACCAATTGAAATTGAATCAATTCATTTGAAAAAATTGAACATTGAATACTAGAAGAAAAATAATATTAGATACTATTTTAGGAATTTCGGTGGCCTATCCACTTAATTTATTGGTTCGACTTGTTGGATTTTTCACAAAATTCGATCATTCATTAACACGTCCAATTCATTCCATTGTCATTTGCAAATTTAAAGGAATGGGAAGTATTATTCAATCAACTCCTTTAATCGCAACGCTTAGAAAACAATATCCGAACGCAAAAATTATCTTTGTAAGTTCAATCGAAAATCAGAAAATAATTAACGAAATTAGTTGGATTGACGAAGGTCTTTATGTCGATGACCGAAAGATTTTTTCATTGCTTTTTACCAGTTTTAATTTGGTTCGAAAACTAATTGGAAAAAAGATTGATTTATACATCGATTTAGAAATTTACGCAAATTATTCAAGTATCATTGCAACGATGAGCATGGCGCACGATCGGTTCGGATATTACTCAAAAACAAGTCAATATCGATTGGGAATGTACACGCACATGATGTATTTTAACACTGATGCGCCAATCACAGAAGCTTATTTGCAATTTGCACGGTTGTTGAAATGCAAAGAAATAATTTCTGATTCATACGTTTTTGAGCAATACGAAAAAGCAAATAAACCGTATTTTATCATCAATCCAAATGCTTCTGATTTGAGAATTGAAAGAAGGTGGACAAAAGAAAGTTTCATTCAATTAATTCAACATTTACTCGTTCAATATCCAGACTTTGACATTCATTTAATTGGCTCGCCATCTGAAGCGTCTTACGTTAGTGAAATTTCCTCTCAATTTAATGACACTCCACGCGTGGCGGATTTCAGCGGTAAAACATCCATTTCAGGTTTATTAAAAATGATTGCCCAAGCTTCTTTGGTAATTACAAATGACACAGGACCAATGCATTTAGCGGCGACGATGCGTAAAAAAAGTGTCGCTTTGTTTGGACCTTGTTCACCACAACAATATGCAATTGGTCCAACGGTTTACCCAATCTACATGAATTTGTACTGCAGTCCTTGCGTGCATGAATTTTTAATTCCACCTTGCAAAGGAAATAATTCTTGTATGAAATTGATTCAAGTTTCACAAGTGGAAGAAGCAGTTCGGATTTTAATGAATGGAACTTTTGCTAATAATTCAAACCAATCAGAGAAATTGTTTTCTGATAGAGAAATTGTATTTGGGAACGTAACTAGGAAATAAAACTAAACCTTAACCGACCTATAATTAGATAGATACAATGAAAATGCAACATCGCACCGCCTATGGCAGCACCGAAGGTAATATACCGATATACCGATTGAAAATCATGTTTTAAAAACCATTTTTCAACTTCTGATTTTTGAGATTCTCATCGTTCTCCATTCGATAAAATAAGATTCATGCAATTTTGCCTTCAAGGCTTCCTTATGCATGTCTAATTGAAAAAAATCAGAGTATTTCAATGTCTTCAATCCATTTTCATCGAATTTCTTTTTAAATTTGTCTCAACTCAATATTGAAAAGATTTTATCATGGGAAGAGCATTTGAATACCGCAGAGCAGCGAAAGAAAAACGTTGGGACAAGATGTCACGAATTTTTCCAAAACTTGGAAAAGCAATAACAATGGCAGCCAAAGAAGGCGGAGGCGATGCAGACACCAATGCGAAATTGCGTACGGCGATTCAGAATGCGAAAGCTCAGAACATGCCGAAAGACAACATTGATAACGCAATCAAGCGCGCAACTCAAAAAGACACAGCAAACTATACAGAAATCAACTACGAAGGAAAAGGTCCTTTTGGTTGTTTGATTTACATCGAATGTGCAACCGATAATTCTACACGAACAGTAGCAAATTTGAAAGCAATGTTCAGTAGAAACGACGGTCAAATTGTTCCGAGTGGACAATTTGAATTCATGTTTAACCGCAAAGCAGTTTTTGAAATTGCGAAAAAAGACGGTTTAGATCCAGAAGAATTGGAACTGGAATTAATCGACGCAGGTTGCGAAGAGATTGAAGTGACCGAAGATCACATCGTCGTTTCAGGAGATTGGACTTCTTTTGGTTCTCTTGCAAAAGCATTGGAAGATTTGAAAATCGAAGTTGAAAAAACAAGCTTGCAACGCATTCCTACAACTCCAATCGAATTCACAGAAGAACAACTGGAATCCATTGAGAAATTATTGGATAAGATTGAAGAGGATGACGATGTGCAGCAGGTTTTTACGAATATTGCATAGGTAAATTAGTTGTAGGATATATTTTATGTAGAATACGCTTGTTCGAGAGGATAAGCGTATTTTTTTTGGACTAGTATTTTGTTTTTATCGAATATATTTCGCTATCTTAAGTAATGAATTGAAACCCACTATTCAAAATTTAACAAAATAAATTTAGCTATAACTAAATATGTTGTCGAAATATTCCTTAATTTTGTCACAGAATACTTCTAGTGATACAAAAATTCCAATTTTTGAGTTGTGTATTTATCATGAAAGTATTTTTGAACAATTCATCATTTCCCTTGAAGGAGGAAATTTTGAGACAGATCTCTATGGAGCAATTAGAAATCTAGAGTTAGCAGCAAATTTAATTAGTCTACCCAAAACAAAGTTTAGAGAGATAAAAGGTCAAAAATTAGATTGGAAGTTATATGAGGCAAAATATGGTTCTGTTCGGATCTATCATTTTCAAGAAAAGAACACAGGAAGAATCATTGTAATTGGAGGTTTAAAAAACGATCAAGAACAAGACATTAAAAAGGCAGTTAAAACCATTAAAGCGTATCAACATGAATGCAAATAATGAATTCAGAGAAAAAATGCTCAATCATCCCAAGTATTGGGTTGAGGGCATCAATGGTTTGTTATACGACGCCATCGTTACTTACATGCAAAAACACAACATGAAAAGAAAAGATTTGGCTGTACACTTGGATATTTCTCCAGGTCGTGTTTCCCAAATTTTAAACGATGGTGAGATTAATTTTAGCATGGAGAAAATCATTGAGATTGCCCTGAAAGTAGATAAATTTCCAAGTTTTGCGTTTGAAGATAAAGAAGTATTTTTAGAAAGAGAGAGAAAAGTTTCAGATAGAAAGAAGATCTTTTTAAGTCATGATAAAAATGAAATCTCACTTGAGTCTGACCCTATAAATAAACGAGCTAAATGAGTTGAAATAATTTAACTATCTCTGACAGTCCTTTGCGTATATGATATCTGTATATTGAACTATTAGTTGAAGTTTCCGAATACGTTAACTTTCCCTAACTACTAAAAATCGTCAACTTTTATTAAAGCGGATTATTACTTTTAACAGATGCTTTGGAGTCTTTAGATTTAGCCAAAGCGCGAGCTTTTTGCTCCTTAACTTCTGTATCAAAAATAATTTGTGCCCGTTTTTGAAACTCAACAAGGTCAAACTTAGATTTGCCAGTTTGATTTTTAACAATCTCTATTTTCATTTTTCAAAACTTTTTTACATTTTATAGATACGCAATGCATTGCGTATCTACAAAATATCAAAATACAATTCCCCTACCCAACAATCTCCTCCAACCTTCTAATCGCCTGACCAATCGAATTCACGTTCGCATACAACAACCTTAACTTATCATTCTTCTCACTCAACTTGCAATCTTTGGGTTGTTTTTGAATGTATCGCAACATCTGTTGAAACAACTCTGAATCGTAATATTGCGATTGTGGATTGGAGATAAAATAAGCAACCATACTTCCAGATTTCATCACCAAACGCTCAATTCCCATTTGTTGTGCGAGCCATCGCAATTCGAAGGAATGGAATAATTCTTTTACCACTTTTGGCAAAGGCCCGAAGCGATCTTCCATCGTTTTGGCGTATTGATCCAAAGCTTCTTTGTTTTCTAAACTGTCGAGTTTCTGATATAAACTCAATCGCTCGGCGACGTTGTTGACATAATCATCTGGAATTCGGATTTCTAAATCGGTTTCGATAACACAATCTTTTACGTATTGCGTGAATTGATCGGTATTTCGTTCTGCAAATAAATCTTTGAATTCCGATTCACGCAGTTCTTCCATCGCTTCGTTTAATATTTTCTGATACATCTCAAATCCAATGTCTGCAATGAATCCACTTTGTTCGCCGCCCAATAAATTTCCTGCACCGCGAATGTCTAAATCTTTCATCGCAATGTTGAATCCAGATCCTAAATCTGAAAATTGAACCAATGCTTCCAATCGTTTCCGAGCTTCGCTGGTCATTTCGTGAAATTTCGGCGCGATTAAATAACAAAATGCTTTCTTGTTTGATCGTCCAACGCGACCGCGGAGTTGGTGCAAATCACTCAAACCGAAGTTTTGTGCGTTGTTGATAATCATCGTATTGGCATTTGAAATATCAATACCGGATTCGATAATCGTTGTCGCTAAAAGTACGTCGTATTCGCCTTCAGTGAAATCCATCATGATTTTCTCCAATTGCTTTCCGTCCATTTGTCCGTGACCAATTCCAACGCGAACACCCGGACACAAACGCTGAATCATCCCAGACATTTCCTGAATGTTTTGCAAACGATTATGCACAAAATAAACTTGTCCACCGCGACTCACTTCGTACGCAATTGCATCGCGAATCGCTTCTTCGTTGTACTGTAAAATTTCCGTCAGAACAGGTTGTCTGTTTGGCGGTGGCGTATTGATAATACTCAAATCTCGCGCACCCATCAAGGAGAATTGTAAGGTTCTCGGAATCGGAGTTGCGGTTAATGTCAAGGTATCAACCGTTGCTTTCAAGGTTTTTAATTTGTCTTTTACAGATACGCCAAATTTTTGTTCCTCGTCAATAATCATCAATCCCAATTCCTTGAATTTGACTTTTTCGTTGACAATTTTGTGGGTTCCAATTAAAATATCAATTTTTCCTTCGCTCAGTTTCTTCAATGTTTCAGTCACTGTTTTCGCCGATCTAAAGCGATTGACGTAATCTACCGTCACGGGGAAATCTTTCAATCGTTCGCTAAAACTTTTGAAATGTTGCATCGCCAAAATGGTCGTTGGAACTAAAACTGCTACTTGTTTTCCATCGGTTACTGCTTTGAAAGCTGCTCGAATGGCCAATTCCGTTTTACCAAAACCAACATCTCCACAAACCAAACGATCCATCGGCGTCGACGATTCCATGTCCTCTTTGATCGCCTGCGTAGTTTTCAATTGATCGGGCGTATCTTCGTAAATGAAAGATGCTTCCAACTCGTCTTGCAAATAGGTATCTGGCGAAAAAGCAAAACCTGGTTGCGATTTTCGCTTGGCGTATAATTGAATCAAGTCGTAGGCAATCTCCTTGATTTTGGTTTTCGTTTTGTTCTTTAAAGTTGCCCAAGTTTGGGTTCCTAATTTATTCATTTTCGGAGCAGTTCCCTCCTTTCCGGTGAACTTCGAAATGCGGTGCAAGGAATGAATGCTGACATACAAAACGTCGCCATCCTTGTAAATCAAACGAATTGCTTCTTGTTGTTTTCCGTTGACATCAATCGTTTGTAATCCTGAAAATTGTCCAACCCCATGATCGATGTGCGTCACGTAATCGCCTTTCTGTAAATCGTAAATCTCCTTCAAAGTCAAGGCTTGTTTGGCTTGAGAAAATCCTTCTTTCAATTTAAATCGTTGGTAACGCTCAAATATCTGGTGATCGGTATAACAAACCAATTTCAAATCTGGCATGATAAAGCCTTCACGCAAAGCGAGCGGCATCGGCGTATATTCCACACCTGCATTTTGATCTTCAAAAATGGCGTGTAATCGTTCTATTTGTTTCGGCTGATTTGAAAAAAGTAAATTCGTAAATCCCAACTTCTTTCTCTGAATCAAATCTTCTTTCAGGAGTTCAAAATTCTTATTGAAAGTGGGTTGAGGCTGTACATGAAAATTCGCTATAAAAGTGGGTTGAAATGAGAAATCTGGTCCCCATTCGATCACCGAAAATTGTTTTAATTGTTCGTTCCACTCTGTTTTATGGGTATATAAATCAGAAGGAATTGTATGTTTCACGGTGTGATTTAATTCTTCGTAAATCTTGTTTGCTTTTTCGTATTCCTTACTCAAAACTCCACCAATCATCTGATTGGAAGAAATCCAAACCGTCGTTCCTTTTCCAGAAAACTCCAAGATACTTCCAGCTTCTTCGTGAATTAAATGTCGCTGAATGTTTGGAACAATGTTAAAAAAATCGTGAATACTCACCGACAACTGATCAACAGGATCAAACGAACGAATGGAATCAACCTCATCGCCAAAAAACTCAACGCGAAATGGTTGGTCGTTTGAAAAAGAAAAAACATCCAAAATTCCACCACGAATTGCAAATTGTCCTGGTTCGTACACGAAATCAACGCGGTCAAATCCATATTCCATCAACAATTCATTCATAAAATCCAGCGAATACGTTTTGCCTTTCTGGACTTTCATCGTGTTTTCAACCAGCTTTTTCTTGGTCGGAATTTTCTCAAATAATGCTTTCGGATAGGTAATAATCCACGTATTTGTTCCGCGATTGACTTTCTCCAATACTTCAGAACGAAGCACTACGTTGGCATTGTCCGTTTCTTCAAATTGGTATGGCGCTCGGTACGATGCTGGAAAAAAAACAATGTGTTTCTCCTCAGGAAATAAATTCTCTAAATCGTTCAAGAAATAAGCTGCCTCTTCTTTGTCGTTCAAAACAAATAAATGATTTCCCGGAACCTGCTTCGCCAGTTGACTTGCACAAATGGATTTTGCTGAATAAGACAGTCCTTTCCAATGAATTTTAGATTCCGCGTACTGTAATTGGTCAGCGGTATCGTCTATTTGAGAAAGTTTTTCAAACCGTTTGCGGAAATCTGGAATGTTCATCTATGTTGAGAGAATTTGGTCTACTAAATTGGAGTACAAATTTAATCAATTAGATTCTAGGAACAAAAGTTTAGGAGATAAGTAACAAAGTAGAGTGCGGTAATTGAAAAAAGAGGACGTGGTGATTTAACCGCAAAGGGTGCAAAGTTTTTCGCAGAGGGCGCGGAGAGTGAAAAGAGATTATTCTTGTGTGATTTTTAGATTATGAGTAGCAAGGAAGGACGTGGTGATTTAACCGCAAAGGGTGCAGAGTTTTTCGCAGAGGGCGCGGAGAGTGAAAAGAGATTATTCTTGTGTGATTTTTTAGATTATGAGTAGCAAGGAAGGACGTGGTGATTAACCGCGAAGGGTGCAAAGTTTTTCGCAGAGGGCGCAGAGAGTTAAAAGAGATTATTCTTGTGTGATTTTTAGATTATGAGTAGCAAGGAAGGACGTGGTGATTAACCGCAAAGGATGCAAAGTTTTTCGCAGAGGGCGCGGAGAGTGAAAAGAGATTATTCTTGTGTGATTTTTAGATTATGAGTAGCAAGGCAGGACGTGGTGATTAACCGCGAAGGGTGCAGAGTTTTTCGCAGAGGGCGCGGAGAGTGAAAAGAGATTATTCTTGTGTGATTTTTAGATTATGAGTAGCAAGGCAGGACGTGGTGATTAACCGCGAAGGGTGCAGAGTTTTTCGCAGAGGGCGCG
>JAQVCM010000018.1 GCA_028689775.1 Crocinitomicaceae bacterium | reverse complement strand
ATGGAATTTCTCCAATTGATGAAGTTTCCTCATTAAAGATTCTTCTACACATTTTTACATCTCCAATTTCCCCCAGTTTCTTCGTTTCCCACTCTCCTACAAACCCCAAAAATCTCAAATTAGGAACATTGCTCATACTCTTATTTTCTTTCTTTATCTCGGTCATATAATTGTCTTATTTTTCAGGCATTAAGGATTTATTTTTTTCTGATTTTAATTTCTTCTTCTAAAGACTTTAAATCTATTAAATCCTCTTCGTCAGCTTGTTGAGCTTGTTATAATTTCCGTTTGTTGTCAAACGCTTGATATGTTTTCGTTTATATTCATCATCATATTGTAATGACCTTCGTGATTAGTTAATACGAATATGTCTTTAAATACTTTTTTATAAGTTTCAATGGTTCTGTCTTGTAATTCAATATATAAATCGTCATTAATGCTATGCGATCCATCATTTATCCAGCAAATTAAAGACCTGCAAATTTCTTGTTCTTCTTTAGTTGTAAATTTTTGTATCAAATCATCATCGCCATATTTTCCTAGAAGTTTAAAATAATTTTCAATAACTCTTCTCATTATATTCTGTATTGTCAAACTGGAATTTAAACCTTCATTTTTTAATTCTTGCCATAAAAGTTCATAAGAAGATTGTATAGGGTTTTCAATTAGAAAACTTTGTAATGTTGTTACTTTATCATTCTTTCTTAAAATCCAGAAGTTTGTGTTATTGCACTTTCTATTTCTTCCGTCAATGAATGATACCTCTTTGTGAAAATATACATTGTGTGTTAATAAAATTAGCTGTTTTATATTTCCAGTTTCTAATTTTATTTCTTTGATTATCTCTTTAATCAATGTGCTAACTACAAATAGTACATTACTATCTAAACTCGAAATAGGGTCGTCAATTACTAAAACTCTTTCATCGTTTACAGTTTCTTCCGAAATACCGCCTTTTGCTAATTGCAAAAAATAGAGGAATGTTATAAATGTTATTTCTCCTTCACTCAAAGTTGTTTCTGCTATTGTTCCATCTTCACGCTGAATTTGATAAAACCCTTCTTCAGTTGTTGGAACAATTTCAAAATTTAGAAATCCGTATGATTTTAGAAGTCTGTTTATTTCATTAATTGTTGGTTGGATACTCGTGACATTTTTACTTAAACTTTTAATTTCAATATCTAACGCTTTGTGTTGCGCTAATTTTAAATCTATTTGAGTTTGTAAAGCTGTAATACCTGCTTGATAACCGTTTTTCTCAGTATCGAATTTGGTTATTTCTGTTTTGAACTCTTCAATTATTAGCTTCCAAATTGACTTGATTAAATTGATTTTTTCAGTATTGAAATTTGCTACAATATCATTATGCGCTTTTATTTCTGCATTCGCATTTGTAATTAATTCGGTCAATAAATCTAATTGCTCCTTTAAAGAGATTAATTCAATACTTCTGCTAGGTTCTTTTACTTTATTATTTAAAAGTTCACTATTTGTAGTATTTTGACTTATTAATGTTTTTAAGTAAGCTGAAAACCGATCAACATTAAGTTTAGTGTTTTTAAAATCTTTTTGACTTATTTCAACAGAATTTAATTCGTTTATTAAATTTTGTACTTGCGAATTGTATTCTTGTTTTAATTCTTTTATAGATTTTATGCCATTCAAATATGTTTCGTCAAAGAAACTTTCTAATTGACTTTTAAAATCTTGAGTTATCGTCTTTTCTTGGCAAAAAGGACAAGTTTCATCTTCTTGAAGATAATCTCTTCCTTGATTTACCCAATCGTTTATGTTTAGTTTTTGAATTAACTTTGCAATATCTACATCAGCTTTACCAACAATTATTTTTCTCCAAATGACGTTGTTTTCGATTTCAATAATTCTATCAAATAAAATTGAATTCATTGGTGCTATTGTTTGTGGAACTTCACCAAAGATTGTTTTTGCTTTTTCTTTTAGGTTGTCAAAAGTGTCTAAAATTGCTGTATTAGTAGTAAATTCTTGTAAGAGTTTGTTTTTAAAACTTTCTTTTTGTAGAGTTCCAGTAAACGCCTCTTTGAATATTGGTTCGTATTTCTTGTAAATTTTTGTCCAAACTGTTTCTTTAAAATCGTTTTCTAAAATTTCCTTTTTTTGAACTTGAGAAGTGTGAGTTTCTCGCTTTTTTATTCCGTCTGCTTTTATAATTTTTAGCTCTTCGGTTTTGTCTTCAATAATTTTAATTTGTTCTGCTGTTGCTTCTCCAAGCGTAAATACACCACTCAATTTTCCTTTACCAAAATTTCTTTCTCGAAATTCTTTATTATAAACTAATGTGTTTAGGGAAATTGTGTTTTTCCAAATTAAGGAACAGTCATTATACTTGATTTCTGCTCTGTCGAAAATAAAATTGGAAATTGTCGTTTTGCCACAACCGTTTGAACCGTAAATGAAATTTATCTTTTTCAAACCACTAACTTCAACTCCTACGTTGTCATAAGTTGCAACATTTTTTATGGTAATGTTTTCTATCATTTTTAGTCGTTCAAATTCGGTTATTTATTGTTTGTAGAGTCAATCTTTGGGTGACTGCCAACGTTGCCATATTAGGCTCATCAGCATTTACACGACTAACTATGATTTCAGATGCTGTTTTTCCTGTTATAGCAAATAACAATTTGTTTTGTGTTTCTGCAAAAAACATTTGTGTGGCTTTGTCAGTTTTGTCATAATCATTACTCAAAGCGAATAAATCACGGACTTTTTGATAAAACCGTTTTTCGGAAGCTCTAATATCCCGAATACGAGCCAATAATTCATCAAAATAATCGGGTCTTCCATCAGGGTTTTTCAGACGTTCGTCATCCATCACAAAACCCTTAATCATATATTCTTTCAGATTGCGATTTGCCCATTGACGAAACTGTGTACCTCGCTTGCTTCTTACCCGAAAACCAATAGCGAGAATCATATCCAAACTATAAAAAGTTACATTATAGTTTTTACCATCAGAGGCAGTACTTAAGTAATCCTTAACAACTGAAATAGAGTTTAATTCATTATCTTTCAAAATGTTAGGTGTATGCATACTAATGTTTGGAACAGAGGTGTCAAAAAGTTCCGCCAACTGATTTTTATTCATCCAAACAGAACCGTCTTTGGCATAAAGCGAAACCGCAGTCTGACCGTCTGGCGTTTTGTAAATGACGATATTTTGTTCTTCTTTCATTTTGAAAATAGTTATTTCTTCTTTTTATTCTCCTTTAAAAGCTTCTTTTCATCACCATCCAGTTTGCGTTGCAGCTTTTTAACATCCTCAGCGGGAGGTAAATTTTCTGGAACAATTCCTCGCTTGGTAAGCATATCCCGAACCGCCTGATTATTATCAATATGTTCTTTTTCTATTTTATTCTGACCTTTCAAATCTTTGTTTTGAACATTCAAACCCGTCATTTCAGCCGCCAGATCTTTTGCTTTAATACTGATGGTTGGGAGGAAATCGGCTACAGGTCTGCTTGCAGGAACGCCCATCTTCTTTTTCAGCGATTGGGTATTCAACCTAAACAAAGCTTGATCGCCTTTACTTCTAATTATGGCAAATCCCTGACTGTCCACACCTCTTTCGTAAAGAATTCCTGAAAGTTGTTTTTCGGTTTGGCTTAGTTTTTCTCTTGCTTTTACTCGCTCAAATTCTAAAAGTCTTTGTTCAACCAACTCTGCTCTACGAGTTTGTACAGCAAAATAATTTTGAGCAAATGCAATTTCCTGTTTTCGACTATCGCCATTTTGTGCAATTAAATAGCAAGCGTAGCGTGTAAGTAAAATATCATCTATCTCATCCTTAGCACCTTTACCCTTTGTTATCATCTTCCTGACATCAGGAAAATGATAGGTAATTTCTTCTCCTGCATTTTTACAGGCATCTTTTGCTTTTTGGATTACTTTTTCAAAGTTTTCCCATTTACTGTAACCCAATAAAGTTTGTAGATCCCTTGCACTCCAACATTCTACACCCTCCAGTTCAGCAGCAGCATTTTCAAACTTTTCAAATAATTGTATTATTTCTTCTGATTTCATCCTTCAAGGTTTTAGTGTCAATTAAAAAACAAGTCCTAATTCTTTGAAATAAAAATCAATCTCTTTGTCTAATTCGGCACGTTTGGCTTCCAAAGATTTTATTTCCTGCATTACAGCCTGAATATCGATTTCAGATTCTGGCTCAAAAGTATCTACATAGCGGGGAATATTCAGGTTGTAATCATTTTCAGCGACTTCTTGTAAAGTTGCCAAATGACTGTATTTTCCAATCACGGTTCTGTTACGATAGGTTTCTACAATTTTATCAATGTGATTTTTCCGCAACATATTTTGGTTTTTTACTTTCTCGAATTCCTTACTTGAATCGATAAATAAAATATGATCCGGATCTTCCTTACATTTTTTAAAAACCAAAATACAGGTCGGAATACTTGTTCCGCAGAAAATATTGGCAGGTAAACCAATAACAGCATCCAAATAATTTTTCTGTTCGATCAGGTATTTACGAATATGCAATTCTGCCGCACCGCGGAATAATACACCGTGAGGCAATACAATAGCCATCGTGCCATTTTCCGCCAAATGATGAATCATGTGTTGGACAAAGGCAAAATCTGCTTTGCTTGCTGGGGCTAATTTACCGTACTGACTAAATCGTTCGTTACTAAGATGTAAAGTATTGGCACTCCAATTAGCTGAAAATGGTGGATTCGCTACAATCGCTTCTGCTAATAATCCTTCGTGTTGTGGATGTTCTAAAGTATCTTCCTGCTTAATGTCAAATTTTAGATAATGTACGCCGTGAAGTATCATATTCATTCTGGCAAGATTGTACGTCGTACGATTCATTTCTTGACCATAGAAATTATTTACATCTTTTACTTCTCTTGCAACACGCAGTAATAATGATCCCGAACCGCAAGTTGGGTCATATACTGATTTCAATCTGTTCTTACCTGTTGTAACAATTTTTGCGAGAATTTTAGAAACTTCTTGAGGGGTATAAAATTCGCCTGCCTTTTTTCCTGCACCACTGGCAAACTGACCAATCAAATATTCATAAGCATCACCTAATACATCAAGTTCCGTATCATTCAATTTGAAATCAATTTCGTCCAAATGCACCAATACTTTTACGATAATCTCATTTCTTGCCTCTGCAGATTTACCTAATTTAGTACTATTGAGATCCATATCTTCAAACAGGTTATCAAAGTCTTCTTCACTTTGTGTTCCCATAGTACTTAGTTGGATATTAGTCAAGATTTTTTGAAGATCTTCTAATATAAATGTGTTGGTGTTGCCATTACCTCGTTTAGCTATCTCACTAAATAATTCTGAAGGTTTAAGAAAGTAACCCAAAGTTTCCAAAGACTCTTCTCGGATAGCTTCAATGTATTCTATGCCTTCGGCTGTATTTTCATCAATATTTCTGAATTGGATTTTATCTTTTTCCAAAATGGAATTCGCATAAATTTCCATTTTTTCAGCCAAGTATTTATAAAAAATAAATCCCAAAATATAATCTCGGAATTCATCGGCATTCATCTTTCCTCGCAATGTATTGGCAATATTCCAGAGTTGTTGCTCTAAAATTTTCTTTTGTTCTTCTGACATGGAAATAAGCGTTTTATGATTAAGGATTTATTAACCTTTAATAAATGACTAAAATAGTAAACTTTAGCTTCTAAACGTTATCCTCACGACAAAAAATGATGGATTTTCAGAGCGTTGAAATTACAATCAATAAATATTAAAAATATGTTTGTTGCAATAAGAACATTAGTAGTAATTGCCGCAATGTCTGCTGTAAACAATTGATCTTCTTAATTCGCATCATGACCAATTGGTAATAATCTGAATGGTCCAGTTATTAAGAATGTTATAATAGAATAAAATTACAAGTTTCTTTCAGTGGTAAATCTATAACGTATCTTTCTTATAAACAACGTTTTCCTGTGTTTTCAATTCAGGTTTATTTCCATTTTCCCGGTAATCATTAAATACATTTGTGACATCTACATCCTATTTTACAGTTGGTTTCTTAGTGAAAAAGCTATACGTCATTAGACCTGAAATTTGATTTAAAGTTTTCAGATCTTCCATAGCTTGTATGTTCAACTTGGAATATATTATAAATAACCGATTTACTTCTTCTCAGTCGTCATTCATGAAAACAGTTTCTAAATTTAGCTTTTATTCAGCTTATCGAATTCAGGCGATTAATTTACAACTCATCTTCAATAAGATCATCCAACAAATCGTCGATTCTTTTTTCGGCTTGTTTTTTCTGTTTTCGTTTTGTTAACCAGTTGGATATATTTCCGCTTATTTTTCCGATAAATCCATTGATTTCATCTTGGTACTTTTCGTAAAATAAATGTGCTGCTTCAATTGCAACTGTCGTTTTAACAGCGCCAGCAACCGATTTTTTCTTACCTCCTAAAACGCGTGACAATAAGCCGAAAGCAATGTTGCCAACCGTAGCGCTACTCATGTTAGCACCTACTTTATTCAAGGTGTTTTTAATCAGTTCACTCGGACTTAATGAATGAATGAAATGATCAATGCTATCTTTAATCTCTAATTCTTGTCGCGTTTTTACTAATTCTAAATGATTTATCCTTCTCTGAAGTTCAAATGCGTTGGTTATCTTTTCCATCTTAAATCGTTTTAAAGTTGTTTTTAAGGTTAATCAAATTTCTTTGTCTTCAAATACTTTATCCTCAAACATTTCACGGATAAGTAAGTTTCGGATCGGATTAATTATTAAATTTTTTCTCACGCTATAGAAAATGAGGATCAAAATCAAATAAAATCCTGCTAAGCTTAAAAATCCAAGAATAAAACTATCTAGTAAGATTGACAAGTAGATACCACCTGCGATACTCAAAAACATTAAAAAGAAAACGGTTAAAAGGGCAAGAACCAAAGCCATTCCCAAGGAAGAACCAATTTTAGAAACCTTATCTGCTGATTTTAGCGACAGAAGTTCATAACGTGTTTCCACATATTCCTTAATGTTATCCGTAATGTCATGAAGTGTAGTTCTTTCTGTATCTTCCATCTTTTTTCAATTAATGATTGTTTAGCCAAATTACTGAATATAATAGTGCCTAAAAATTAAAAAAAGCTAAAAAATAAAAGGAAGTTTAAAAATCGAGTTACGCGAACTCGAAATTAGCTTCGTTTTCTTGAATGAAAGCCAGTATTTCCATAATCTCAGAAAGTTCAAAAGAAGTAACCAATTTCATTCGATATTCTTTCATGTGCGCGATGCCTTTGAAATAATTCGAATAGTGACGTTTCATCTCAGCAATACCAAGTGCTTCTCCTTTCCAATTCACAGACATTTGTAAATGATCCATTGCAGCTTGTACACGATCAGCAACACTTGGCGATTCCATGTGTGTTCCCGTATTCATAAAATGCTTGATTTCGTTGAAGATCCAAGGATAACCAATACTTGCACGTCCAATCATGATGCCATCAATTCCATATCTGTTTTTGTACTCAACCGCTTTTTCTGGTGTGTCGATGTCGCCATTGCCAAAAACTGGAATTTTCATTCTCGGATTGTTTTTCACGTCGCCAATCAAAGACCAATCTGCTTCTCCTTTGTACATTTGTTTACGGGTACGACCGTGAATAGAAATCGCTTCAATTCCAACATCTTGTAATCTTTCTGCGGTATCTAGGATGAACTTGGTGTTGTCGTCCCAACCCAATCTGGTTTTTACAGTAACTGGAAGGTTGGTTGCTTTCACAATTTCTGCTGTCATGCGAACCATTTTTGGAATGTCTTGAAGAATACCAGAACCAGCACCTTTACAAACCACTTTCTTCACCGGACAGCCGTAGTTGATATCAATAATATCTGGATTGGTTTTTTCAATAATCTGAGCCGATTGACGCATGCTTTCTATGTCATAACCGAAAATTTGAATTCCCACAGGACGCTCGTACTCGTAAATGTCTAGTTTCTGAACGCTTTTTGCAGCATCGCGAATAAGTCCTTCTGAAGAAATAAATTCGGTGTACATTAAATCTGCTCCGTGTTTTTTACACAAGGCTCGGAAGGGAGGATCACTCACGTCTTCCATCGGTGCAAGTAATAAAGGAAATTCTCCTAATTCAATATCTCTGATTTTTACCACGGTGCAAAGTTAAGCCAAAGCTTTGATTTTTTAAAATTAATATGCTTTTTATCAGCAGCTGATTTCGTTAAATGTTATTTAAACAGCATTTAAATGCTTTGAAAATCATCTTCTATACGAAGAAAAACGAATTTCTTGAATCAAATTGCGCTGTGCATCGCTTAGTTTGAAGATGGGAATATATCTACCGCTACCAATGTCAGCTGCTTCGCGCATTTTAGCTTCATCTTTATCGGCATTTTGAATTCCAACAACGGAGAACGTGATTCCTTGTTCTTTATACTTTTGAATAGATTGCTGATAATCATCTGAGTTTTTATTGAAAGCGCCATCGGTAATGATGATAACGGTATTTGCACCGTCTTTTAAATAGCCTTTTGCTGCTTGCTCAAATCCCATTTTAATTCCATCGCCACCAGCAGTTCCGCCAGCAGCACGAAGGCGTTCGATCGGTTTTTTCATCGTTTCTTTCTCTTTTGCGGACGTTGTTCCGAAAAGTAAACGGGTTTTGGAAGAGTAAGCCACAATCGCCACTTGATCTTGTGGACGTAAATAATCAATCAACTCAAAAAGTGAGAATTTCAATAATTCCAAACGATTTCCAACTAACATGGAAGACGAAACATCGAGCACGAAAACAACATTGATGGGTTTGAAATACGTTTCGTCAAAATTTTCAAACGGAATGTTTTTCAATTTGACATCTGCGGCAGCGAAAACAGGTTCAATTTTAGTTTCTGCCAATTGTTCGTCTAAGGTGAATGGTTTGTTTTCAGTCACGTTTACTTCAGTCGTTTTTGGCTCTTTTGCTGGATTTGGTTCTTTCGCAGGCTTTTCTTCCTTGACCGGTTTCGGAGTTTCTTTTTCTTCCAAAACGATTTCAATTTCTGTTGGCGCTACTTTTTCTTCCAAAGCCAATAGCGGTTCTTCTTTTACAGGAATTACCACTGGTTTACGCGCGAGTTCAAGCACGACTTTGTTTCGTTGAAAATTAATGTAAGTTCCCATTTCTGAAGGAAAATAATTTTCGTTCGTCGCATAGAAATAGGTATATCCCAACGGGATTTTTCCTGTTTTTTCTCCTTTTTTATCGGTTCTCCAGTTGGCCATGTTTTGTCCATTCTGAAGCATGGAAACAGCTGAATTTGGAATAATTTCTTTGGTTTCTTGATCGATTGTAACGACTGTGAAATTAAAATCGGTAGCCGTTCGAGCTGGTTTTTGTTTGAAATCAGGACAAGACTGGAAAGCAGCGAGTGCATTTTCCTCAAATTCTTTAATGTTTCCTGTTAATTGTATGATGGTCGGTTCATTTCTGTCACTCGTGAAAACTTCTACTGGGTACTTGAAATTTCCGGTCTTCTTTGGACTTACTTTCAACCGTAAAATAATGCTGCTATCGGCACCAATTAAGTCATTGCTTAATAAATAGCTTACCTCTTTATCTTTTTTTACGGTGAGAATGAAAACCTTTTTAGTTCCTGTGTTTTTGATTGGAATGTCTACGAAATACTCATCCGTCGCATACAACTCACCAAAGTTGTGTTGTTTTTTGTCAAAGTTAATTTGTGCTGAAATCAGATAACTGATGCTGATAAACATGCAGGTTAAGCAAAAGGAAAAGATTTTTTTCATACCTCAGCAAGTTACAATTATTTTGCCAGATTTGTAAAGTTTCAAATGCAATTTTGATTTCTCTTCTCAGCTTGCAATAGTGGCATGTTACCCTCGGTGCTGCCGTTGGCGGTGCGATGTGCTGATTTGAATCGTAAAAACACCTGAATCACTGAAAAACGAGATAGAATGATTCAAAAAATAAAAAAGAAATCAGTTTGAACATGGATATTCATTTTTTTAGTTACTTTTAGATTCTGACCATGCGAATGGAGGTTTCAATGCTTCATTTCTAAGCAAACTCCTATGAATTTCAAAATGTATTTTTGGTAGATGTTTGCTTGAAGTACATTCTTTTAACGCATGCTATTTTTACGAACAAAAAACTAAGAGACATGAAAGATGTAACACGCCTTTTTGATATTCCTTATTTTCAACAGGAAAAATACCCGAATTCAAGAATGTTTTCGACAAAGCGCAATGGAACTTGGGATTCCTTGTCGACCCACGATTTTTTGGATAAAGTCAATAGTGTTTCCAAAGGTTTGATCAAATTGGGAGTTCAAGCCGGAGATCGCATTGGTGTCGTTTCCTCCAACAGATATGAATGGAACATGTTGGATATTGCAATCCAGCAAGTTGGGGCTTATGTGGTTCCGGTTTATCCAAATATTTCAATCAACGATTACCGTTATATTTTCAAAGATGCAGGTATTTCAGTTTGTTTTATTGGAAACGAAGAGTTGTTCAATAACTTGAAAGCAATTCAACCTGAACTTCCAGATTTAAAGCTGATGTATTGTTTGGATCAAGTGAACGGCCTGCCTTTCTGGGAAGAAATGATCGATAAATCGGATGAGTTTACCAAGTCGGTAGAGGAACGCAAAGCGAACGTAAGAAACGAAGATTTAGCAACCATTATTTATACTTCCGGTACGACTGGAAATCCGAAAGGAGTAATGCTTTCTCACAACAATTTAATATCCAATGTAATGGGCGCTTTGCCTCGCATTCCTGCGGATAACACGTCGAGAGTATTGACCTTTCTTCCTGTTTGTCACGTGTACGAGCGCATGTTGCATTACTTATACATGTATTTAGGTGCATCCATTTATTTTGCAGAATCTTTAGAAACAATTGGAGAAAACATCAAAGAAGTCAAACCACATGTGTTTACTGCTGTTCCTCGTTTGTTGGAAAAAGTATTTGATAAGATCATGGCGAAAGGCGATGAGTTAACTGGCATCAAAAGAAGTTTATTCTTTTGGGCTGTTGCTTTGGCGGAAGAGTATGATGTGGTTGGAAAATCAGCTTGGTATAAATTCAAATTATCGATTGCAAGAAAATTAATTTTCTCAAAATGGCAAGAAGCATTGGGTGGTGAAACAAAGGCAATTGCGTCTGGATCTGCTGCTTTGCAACCAAGATTATGTCGCATTTTCTTGGCGGCGGATATTCCAATTTTAGAAGGATACGGTTTGACAGAAACTTCGCCAGTTATATCGGTGAACTGTTTTACAAATGGAATTCGAATCGGAACGGTTGGTTCTTTGTTGGAACACGTGCAAGTGAAATTTGCTGCTGACGGCGAGATTTTAACAAAGGGTCCAAACTTGATGATGGGTTACTATAATTTACCTGAAAAAACAGCGGAAGAAATTGATTCGGATGGTTGGTTCCATACTGGAGATATCGGTGAAATGGTAGAAGGTAAATTCTTGAAAATTACAGATCGTAAGAAAGAAATTTTCAAAACTTCTGGTGGTAAATTCGTTATTCCACAAGTGATGGAAAACAAATTCAAAGAATCTCGTTTCATCGAACAAATCATGGTGATTGGTGAAGGAGAGCGTTTCCCTGCAGCTTTGATCGTTCCAAGTTTTGCGTTCGTAAGAGAGTGGGCGAAACGCAAGGACATGAATTTTGATAACGTTTCAAATGCTGAAATGATTAAAGATGAAAAAGTAATCGCCAGAATTCAGGAAGAAGTAGATACTTTCAATAAAGAGTTTGGAAGTTGGGAAAAAATTAAAAAATTCCAATTGATGCCTGCTGAATTTACAATTCAAGGCGAAGAATTGACACCAACTTTGAAATTCAAACGTAAAATCATCATGAAAAAATACCACGATGTGGTAGAACATATCTTTCGTGATTAATCATTGATTTTAAAAGAATCTAAAACCCCTTTTCATTTTGAAGAGGGGTTTTTTTTGTACTTTTGATTTTTTAGTCAAAAAATGGATTCTGTTTCTCTTATACTTCAATACTTTCCAAATCTAACGGAAAAGCAAAAAGATCAATTTGGTCAGTTGTTTTCCTTGTATCAATTTTGGAATGAACAAATTAACGTCATCTCTCGGAAAGATACGGAGCACTTTTACGAACGGCATGTTCTACATGCTTTGGCAATTGCAAAAGTGATGGAGTTTAAAGACGGTTCTGACATTTTGGATGTTGGGACTGGCGGTGGTTTCCCTGGAATTCCATTGGCGATTCTTTTCCCAAATTGCAACTTTCATTTGGTAGATTCCATCGGAAAAAAGATTAAAGTGGTACAAAATGTTGCAGAAGCATTGAAATTAGAAAATGTAAAAGCTACGCACGATCGTGCAGAAAATATTCCAGGTAAATTTGATTTTGTGGTGAGTAGAGCGGTTACGGCGATGCCCGCTTTTATTTCTTGGATCAAGGATAAGTTCAAGGCTGAACAGAACAACGATTTGCCAAACGGTATTTTATACTTGAAAGGTGGAGATTTAACAGAGGAAATGGCACCTGTTCAGCAAACTGCAACTCTTTTTGAGATTGCTCATTTCTATGATGGGGAATTCTTTGAAACCAAAAAAGTTGTTCACGTAAAGATGAAAGCGAAATAAAAAACGCTACCTTATTTAAAAGATAGCGTTTCCAAATACCATAGTTTATCTTACATTAAGCGATTTCCGCAGAAGAAGTAGCGAATCCTCGATCTACTTTCTTGAACAATCCTTGCAATACTTTTCCTGGACCAACTTCAATTACTTCCGTTGCTCCGTCAGCAATCATTGCGTGCATAATCTGTGTCCAGCGAACTGGTGCCGTCAATTGCGCAATTAAGTTTGCTTTGATCTCTTTTGGATCTGTTACTGCAGTCGCAGTTACGTTTTGGTATATCGGACAAATCGGAGTAGAGAATGTTGTTGCTTCAATTGCAGCAGCTAATTCTTCTCTTGCTGGTTCCATCAAAGGCGAGTGGAATGCTCCACCAACTGGCAAAACTAACGCTCTTTTTGCTCCTGCTTCTGTAAGCTTCGCACAAGCTGCTTCAACTGCTGGAATTGAACCTGAAATTACCAACTGTCCAGGACAATTATAATTTGCTGGAACTACTACGCCTTCAATCGTTGCACAAATTTCTTCTACTACATTGTCTTCCAAACCTAAGATTGCAGCCATTGTTGATGGAACTGCTTCACAAGCAGCTTGCATGGCCAAAGCGCGTTTGTATACCAATTTCAATCCGTCTTCAAATTTCAAAGTTTTGTTGGCAACCAAAGCGGATAATTCTCCCAAAGAGTGACCAGCAACCATATCTGGTTGGAAAGCATCACCTAAACAAGCTGCTAAAATCGTAGAATGTAAGAAAATGGCTGGTTGCGTAACTTTCGTTTGTTTCAATTCTTCGTCTGTTCCTTCGAACATTACTTTTTGAATATCGAAACCTAAAATTTCATTGGCTTGGTTGAACATTTCTTTCGCCAAAGCTGAATTATCATAAAGATCTTTTCCCATTCCTGAGAATTGGGCTCCTTGTCCCGGAAATACGTATGCTTTCATAATATAGTATCTTTTTTAAACAATTGATTTTCAAATATCACCAATTTGAGTGATGACAAAAATAACAAAATGTATGAAATTCTTCTAAAATAGGGTGGAAGAAGCTTGTTCGGTTGGATTATTTACTTCGATAATATATCCAGTATGTTTTCTCAAATTGAGAACTCGGTCGTTGTCGAGTAATAAATATTGCCCTTTGATTCCTAAAAGTTTTCCTTGAATGGTTTTTTCTTTATCAAAAGAAACGCTTTTTACCACTTTTGGAAATTGTTGAACCGGATAATCAAAATATAGAATTTCATCATTTTCAGATAAATATTGTGCTAAATCCGAAGGCAATAATTCTTCTAATTTCCATTTTTCTTCCACCAAATCAATCGCTTCATCAATTTGATTTTTCAACATGTTTCGCCAATTGGTTTTATCGGTGAAATAGTCTTTTAACGCAACTTCGATAATTCCTGCTAAATAACGGTTTGGTGTTTCAGCCAATACAATGACCGAACTCGCGCCTTGGTCAATCCAACGGGTTGGAATTTGTGTTGAACGCGTTACACCCACTTTCACAATATCGGTTGCCGCCAAATAAACGACGTGCGGTTGGTTATGATTTCGCTCTTCCCATTCCACATCTCGACCTTCACCCAAGTGAGCGCGACATAATTCGGGTCTCAAAATACAAGGTGCTGCTGCGGCTTCTTTGGTAAAACACGTGTAGCAAAATCCTTGTCCGAAGGAAGTTTTTGTTTTCTTATCACAGGAAATACAACGAATTTCTCCATTCCAATTCAATTGGATGTCTTTTCCGATCCAATCATTCATGGAAATCAGTTCATCTAATTTCAAGTAATACTGAATTGGATTTTTGTGCGTGACTTCCATTTTAAAAAGTTTTCCACCTGCTGATTTATTTTCAGAACTTTCCATTTTCATTGCTGATTATCTCGGATTGTAAAATTATTTATTCAAGTTCACTCAATTTTTCCAAACTCAGTTCCCAAGCTTCCATCGCTTGGTCCAAATCAGCTTTTGACTTGCTGTAACTTTCTAAAACAGGAGTTGATTTCGCTTCGTCTGTATAGTCTAGGGTAACTAATACTTCATCCAATTCCTTGATTTTTTGCTCTAAAGAAGCGATCAATTCTTCTGATTTCTTGACCGTATTTTGAAGTTGCGTTTTCTTGCGCTTCAATTCTTTTTGTTCCTCTTGAGAAATTACAGGTTTTACTTCATTTTTCTCAACAACAACTTCTTTTTTATCTTTCTGTTTTAATCCTTTCGCATGTGCTTCAGGATCTGCCATTTTCATCGCCAAGTATTCCTTCACGTGGTAATGGTGAATTTTTAAAGTCTGATTTTCAATGTCCCAAATGCGGTTTGTTAATCCATCCAAAAACTCTCTGTCGTGAGAAACCACCAAGAAAGTTCCTTCGTAATTAATCAAAGCTTGTTTTAAAACTTCCTTACTCTGAATGTCCAAGTGATTCGTTGGCTCATCGAGAATTAAGAAATTACAAGGACTCAAAAGCAATTGACAAAGTGCCAAACGCGTTCGTTCTCCTCCTGATAACACGCCTACTTTTTTATCAATTTCATCGCCTGAAAAAAGGAAAGTTCCCAAGATACTTCTCAAGTCTTTTCGAACTTCTCCTTCTGCAATTTCATCAACCGTTTCGTAAATGGTTTTGGTGACATCCAGTTTCTCCGCTTGATCTTGCGAGAAATACGTAATGTGAACGTTGTGACCATATTCAATCACGCCTTCGCCCTCGATTTCCTTCATCACCAACTTCAACAAAGTTGATTTTCCGACACCGTTTGGACCTAATAATGCTATTTTTTCACCACGACCAACCGTGATGTTGATATTTTTAAACAATTGACGATCGCCGTATCTTTTTCCAGCGTCTTTCATTTCCATGATCCATTTCCCGGGTTGAACACTCAGTGGAAAGGACATTTTCATTTTGGCAGCGCTGTTTCCTTCGATTTCGATGATTTCAGTTTTATCCAATTTCTTAATCAAGGATTGCGCAAAAGAAGCTTTGTTTTTCTTCGCACGGAATTTATCAATCAATTCTTTGGTGTGCTTGATGTCTTTTTCTTGTTGCTTTTTCGCATTGACCATCAAGGACAATTCCTCTTCCCGTTTGATTTTATATTTGGAATAGTTGTATGGATAATCCCAGATTTTTTGCTGAGAAATTTCCAAGGTACGTTTGGTCACGTTATCCAAGAACAAACGGTCGTGGGAAATAACGATTACGGCTCCATCAAATTTTTGCAAGTAGTTTTCCAACCAAGAAATGGAAATAATATCCAAGTGGTTGGTTGGCTCATCGAGTAAAATGATGTCCGGCTGATTCACCAATATTTTCGCTAATTCAGCACGCATTTTCCAACCTCCTGAAAAAGCAGAAAGTGGTTTGTGAAAATCATCGTTTGAAAAACCTAAACCTTCCAAGGTAGAAGCAATTTTTTCTTCCCATTGGAATCCTTCATGCAGGTTAAACATCACGTTTACTTCATTCAATTCATCCAATAAATCGAGGTATGAATCTGCTTCGTAATCTGTTCTTTCTACTAAATCGTGATTAATTTGATCCAACTTCGTTCGTAAACCATTCAAGATTTCATTCGAAAAATTCAAATAATCGAAAACCGTTTTGGTTGTATCGATTTTAATATCTTGGGTTAGAAAACCAATGGTGGAATCTTTTGGACGGTGAATTTTACCTTCAGTAGGTTTTTCCCAATCAGCTAAAAGTCTCATTAACGTTGATTTACCAGCGCCGTTCTTTCCTGCCAATCCTATTTTATCGCCTTTATTTATTTGTAAAGTAATGTCCTTAAACAAAAAACCTTGAGGAAGATAAACCCCAAGTTGTTCTAAATTAATCATGCTGCAAAGATAGGGTTTTCATTGAAAAGATTGCGATTAAAATATGCTGCTGGGATTATAAAATGTAAATTTGAACAAGGATTTAATATTTTAATAGAATGGCTTTAATAAAAGAGTGTAGAGGAAAATCTCCCCAATTTGGTGAAGATTGTTGGTTTGCTGAAAATGCAACGATTGTAGGAGATGTTACGATGGGCGATCAATGTTCTGTTTGGTTTTCTGCGGTTGTTCGCGGCGATGTCAATTCCATTCAGATGGGAAACAAAGTAAATATTCAGGATGGCGCTGTGATTCATTGCACGTTCCAAAAAACGAAAACGATTTTAGGAAATAATGTTTCAATTGGGCACAATGCCTTGGTTCACGGTTGCACCGTTGAGGACAATGTATTGATTGGAATGGGTTCGATTGTGATGGACGATTGCTACATCGAATCCAACTGCATCATTGCTGCGGGCGCTGTTTTACTGGAAGGAACACGGGTTGAATCTTGGAGTATTTATGCGGGTGTTCCGGCTAAAAAAGTGAAAACACTTTCGCCAGAAATGTTTCAAGGTGAAGTACAACGTATTGCGGACAATTATGTTCAATATGCTAGTTGGTTTAAATAGAATGAATAAAAAACGGTTGACTCTAAGTGAGGCAACCGTTTTTAAAAATATAATTTCAAATGTTATCCTTATTTTTTCTTTCCAAAAATATTTAGAAGATTTCCGTTTATTTTTTTCGTTTCATCGATGTCTACTTTTTTATTGATTCCGTAAACAGAACCTTTAACGCGGCCTTTAAATCGAATGGAAACCTCTGTCATCGTTGCGAATTTCATCAGCGAGAAAAGCATTCCGTCTTCCAGCTTTACGGCAAGCTGTGTAGAATAAGAGTTTTCTCGGTTCCTTTTTATGACAAATTTCTTGTCCAAATGAACTTGTCCCATTAAAACTCCTCCGATATAAACATCCAATACGGAAGGTTTAATCTTGATTTTGTAATTATTGGGATTGTCTAATTTCAAACTTAAGTCAATCAGAATTTCTTTTTGATCGACCTTGGGAAATTTGACACTTTCAATTCCTTTGAATTTTACGTCGTCAAATTCCAAACAAGAACTTACTATAAATAGGAGAGAAGCAATAACGAGCCAATTCTTCATGTTCACGGATAGATGAGGTAAATGTTTATTTAGATAAATCTTTAAAATACGAGTAGAAATAAGGAATGGTTTCAATTCCTTTGTAGTAATTAAACAAACCGAAGTGCTCATTTGGTGAGTGAATAGCATCACTGTCCAAACCAAATCCCATCATCACTGTTTTCAAGCCTAATTCTTTTTCAAACAAAGCGATAATTGGAATACTACCACCACTGCGAACTGGAATTGGTTTTTTGCCAAATGTTTGTTCGTATGCCATGCTTGCTGCTTGGTAACCGATTGAGTCAATTGGCGTAACAACAGGATAACCTCCGTGATGTGGTGTCACTTTTACAGTTGTACCTTTTGGAGCCAAGCTTTCGAAGTGTTTTACAAACAATTCCGTGATTTCATTTGGCAATTGATGTGGAACCAAGCGCATCGAAATTTTAGCGTACGCTTTCGAAGCGATTACGGTTTTTGCTCCTTCGCCGGTGTAACCTCCCCAAATTCCATTCACGTCTAATGTTGGACGAATAGAACCTCGTTCTAAAGTCGAATAACCTGTTTCTCCAAAAGTATCTTCAATGTCCAATGCTTCACAATACGCTTCTTTGCTAAAAGGTGCTTTTGCCATTTCCGCTCGTTCCGCATCGGTCAATTCTTTTACTTTATCGTAAAATCCTGGAACGGTGATGTGATTGTTTTCGTCGTGCAGAGAAGCAATCATTTTTGTCAAAATGTTGATTGGATTCGCAACGCAACCTCCGTATAAACCAGAATGTAAATCGCGGTTTGGACCCGTTACCTCAACCTCAACATAACTTAAACCTCTCAAACCTGTTGTGATACTTGGCGTATCGTTAGCCAACATTCCAGTATCTGAAACCAAGATGATATCTGCTTTTAATAATTCTTTATTGTTTGCAACGAAGATTTCTAAATTCGGACTTCCGATTTCTTCTTCTCCTTCAATCATCAATTTCACGTTGCATGCTAATTCTCCACTTGCAATCATTGCTTCAACGGCTTTCACATGCATGAACATTTGACCTTTGTCGTCACATGCACCACGCGCGAAAATTGCACCTTCTGGATGTATTTTCGTTTTTTTAATAACAGGTTCAAATGCCGGACTGTCCCACAAATCAATCGGATCTGCAGGTTGAACATCATAGTGACCATAAACCAAAACAGTTGGCAAACTTGGATCAATTATTTTCTCACCATAAACAACAGGATATCCAGCTGTTTCATAAATTTTTATTTTTTCTAATCCCGCTTTTTCCATATACTGTGAAACAGATTCAGCCGTTTTTAAGACGTCATTTTTATAAGCAGGATCGGCAGAAATAGATGGCATTCTGAGCAGATCAACTAATTCGTCAAGGAATTTATCTTTGTTGTTTTGTATGTATTGTTGTGTTTTGTTTGACATTATTATTAGTTTTATTATTTCTAGATGTGAAATTACAATTTTTCGCTGAATATTTAATTGAATGCAACTAATATTCAAATAAAACGGTCTAATGTAAATGTGAAGTAAGATACTTTAATAAACTATATACGAATATGAAACTAATTCTCTCCCTTTTTTCTATTTTTTTAGCAGCGTCTTTGAGTGCGCAATTAACTGTAACGAGTACAATGACACCTTTACAATACGTGCAGGATGTATTGGTTGGAACTGGTGTTCAGGTTTCTAACGTTACCTTTAACGGAAATGCCAATTACTCAGGTAACCAGATTGGTAAGTTCGAGTACGTAGGTACTCAAATCGACTACACTTCAGGCTTAGTTATGGGTTCTGGTGGGGTTGTGGGTCTTAAAGGGCCTAATAACGATGGAAGTCATAGTACGTTAGCATCCGGCACAATGGTTTCTGGTGATTTACAACTTCAAGCAACTGCAAATGTAACTGCGACACAATTAAATGACATCGGTCGGCTAGAATTTGACTTTATTCCCGCCGGGAACACAGTTAGCTTTAATTTCCGTTTTGGAAGTGAAGAATATGATGAATTTGTTTGCTCTGGTTTTAAAGATGTTTTTGGATTTTTTGTAACTGCTTTAACGCCGCTAGGTGGAACATATAATAATACCAACCTAGCTTTAGTACCAGGAACGAATCTTCCAATTACGATTAATACGATTAACAATGGTACGTCAGGAAGTAGTGGATCGGCAAGTACTTGTAATTCGGAAAACGGAAGTAATGCGCAATGGATTGCTAACAGTGCTTATTTTGCAGGTGCACCGGGTGCTCACTTTCAAGCAGATGGAATGACCAATTCCATTAACATTACGTTTGCAGTAGTTTGTGGTGAAGCATACCGTTTTAAATTTGCAATTGCCGATGTAGGTGATTCATCTTATGACTCTTGGGTAATGTTTGAGTCTGGCTCTTTCAACTCAGATGCAATTCAGGTATCTGTTGCAACTGTAACTGGAGATTCATCCGTAATTGAGGGATGTACTACTGCTGATTTTATCTTTGTACGACCAACTTCTGACATTCAAAATCCTTTAACAATCAATTATACAATTTCTGGTACTTCAACACAAGGAGTAGATTATCCTGCTTTGCCAAACCCTATTTATTTTGCTCCTGGTGAAGACTCTGTCGTGATTACATTGGCTCCTGTTCAAGATAACATTTCTGAAGGTCCTGAATCGGTTATCATTACGGTGATTATTGTCAATGAGTGCGGAGATTCATTGGTCTCAGAAGGTACCGTTTGGATTTTAGATAAACCCAACATCAGCATCAATTTAACAGATATAAATGTGGTGTGTTCAACGGATTCAGTTCCAATGAGTGCTTCTGCTCAAGGTGGTTTTCCTCCTTATACTTTCTTATGGAGTAATGGACAGACGGGAGCGAATGCATTTGGTGAGGTTTCAATAAATGGACCAACACAATATTTTGTAACAGCAACGGATTTATGTGGATTTACGCAGGTTGATACCTTAACGATTAACTTAAATCAAGCTTTATTCATTGATTCGATGATTCAATATCCAGCAACGGCTTGCGACCCGACAGGTGCTGTGGCAGGTTATGCTTCCGGATTCTCAGGTGTTCCTTTGTACCAATGGTCTGGTCCTGGTGCAAACAGTCCAAACTCAACAACTGCTTCTGTTTTTCAAAATTTATCTTCTGGCTGGTATTATTTTACTATTAAAGATAATGTTTGTACGGTAACGGATAGTATTTTCTTAAAACAAGAGTTGGCTCCTGTAGCAGAATTTACAGCAAGTTCTGTAGTCGGATGCTCACCGATGACGGTTACTTTTACCAACGTCAGTCAGAATACGAATACCTATAATTGGGATTTTGGAAATGGACAAACTTTAACAACTACGGATAAAACGACACACACGGTTGTTTTCACACAGAGTGCGACTGTCTCTTTGAACGCAAGTCAATCTGGTTGTGCAGATGATTTCCAATTAAACATTACGGTTTCCAAATGTGGTTGTACAGATCCAAACGCACTGAACTATGATCCTACTGCGCAACTAAACGATGGAAGTTGTATTTATCCAGACCCAATTATAGTAGTTCCAAACGTTTTCACACCGGATGATGATTTGGTAAATGGACTCTATTTCTTGAAAACAGAACATGTAACAGAACTTGAAATGACCATCTTTAACAGATGGGGGAATGTGATGTTCCGTTCTTCAGAGCTTACTGGTTCTTGGGATGGAAAAGTAAATGGTGAACTAGCAGCTGATGGAGTTTATTTCTTGAAATATACAGCGAAAGGATTCAACGGTTCTGTTGAAGGACATACCTTCTTACACTTAATTCGAAAATAATTTAAACTAGATCATAAATTTTGAGTTTTCTCAAAAAATAATGGAATGCCATTCGTGATAAACGGATGGCATTTTTTCGTGTCTGTCTTTTGGGGTAGTTTCTTTATTCAAAATGATTTGTAATTTTATTTCAGTTCTTTGTTCATACTCGAATCCATGCAGCAAAACTAATTGCATGATGGTTTCTTAATTTGTTAGTCTTTGCCGATAATTTAGGTCGTAGGATTTATAAAGCATATTCGTACGCAGTAGAAACAAGAATCTAAAACTCTAATCGATAGATAGTTAGATTTGCGCAGTTCTTTTTTATTGACAATCAATAGTTTATCGTGAATTAACGAACTATTGTCCTTACATTACTAACTTTTACAAGATGATTTTAGCGAGTCACCACATCCTTCTTTGAAATGAAAGTTACTCCAACCAATAAGAAATCGCCTGCAAAAGCAGAAGCCAAAGAAAATTCCTTTCCAGTAGTCGCCATTGGCGCATCAGCAGGCGGCTTGGAAGCGATGATGGAGTTGTTAAAATATCTTCCTGCAGATACAGGAATGGCTTTTATTTATGTGCAGCACCTTAGTCCAGACCACAAAAGCATGCTGACTGAAATTTTGTCCAAGAAGACAAAAATGATTGTACAGGAAATTGATGACATGGATAAAATACAACCGGATAACGTATTTGTTATTCCGTAAAACCATGAAATCGAAAATCCCAATCATTGCCTTAACAGCAGATGTAACCACCGCAGATGCTTCCAAATGCAAAAAGTATGGAATGAATGATTATATTTCAAAACCAATTGACGAAAATGCATTGTATAATAAAATTGTGGAATTGGTAAAACAGTCGCAATAATTGCTCGTGAACTAGTTGTCAACTGAACTCAGGTTTATAGTTTTTACGTGTTTCTTTTAAAGTCGTACCGTATGTTTTTAGCTGAATTCGGAATGCTGTTTTATCCGCAAGCGATCTTCTATTTCTTTTTCAGCCTTATGATAGATTTCGATGAAAACAATTCTATTTTCATCGCGGAAATAGGCGTAAATTAGTCGCATTCCAGAGTTTACTCCTCGACCTTTCAGAGATTTACAAGCAATTTTTTTGACTTTGATGATACAAGCTTCTAGTTCAAGGTTGTTGATTCTAAAACTAAACGGAGGTCGTTCGTCTGGAAAAATCGTTAATACTTTTTTGACAATTTCTAAATCGGCATGAAGAGATCTGTATTTTTTTAATAGTGTTTTTAAATCCTTCTTAAATTCAATTAATTCTTCAAATATCATGACCATTCTGTTTCTTCGTCATAATTCCGAACAGAGAAAGGTACTTCTCGATAAAAAGCCAATTCGTAGCTGATTTCTTCACCATCTTTAGAGGTAATCCAAGGCATGTCTTTGTGCGAGTAATCGCTAATCGCAGTTGCCGACCAATCGCTCATTTGTTCGATTACTTTATCAATTACCATTTTTTCACTCGCTAATAATTGCGTCAAATCTGCTTTCTGGAGCGGTAAATATCTGGTTTGCGCAAATCCGTGATAATCGGTTTTTATTCTTTGCAATTGATTGTCATCCAGCATTTGCTTGATAATTGCATCTAATTTATTTGGAACAGGACCATACGGCAATTTGCGATACGTTGCGCCCGTTAGATGTTCTTCGTACAATTCGTAATAATTGAAATCAGAAAAATAAAGTAACTTATAAAGTACTGTTTCGCCTACATTTGGTTTTCCAGCACAATGTTCCAAGATGTAAAGTAGTACGTTTTTGAATTTATCGATGTTCAGCGATGAAACTGAAATTCTTTCTGAATCTGAAGGTTTGACCGCAGTTACTTCTTTCAGCTCTTGATTTGAATTAAAATTTTCAGACATAAAATCATCCAGTGAAAAACCTAGAACCATTGACAATCGATGTAATTCTAAAACATCCATCGCTCGATTACCCAATTCCAATTGAGTCAAGGATGGTCTCGAGATTTGTATGTTATTCGCCAAATCTACTTGCGACAATCCTTTCAACTTCCGAAGTCCAGAAATCCGTTCTCCGAGTTGTTTTTGTGAAAGTTTAGAGTTCATTGGGTTCTGAATTTATTGATTTGATCTATCAAAGATATAAAATGTTCTAATATCAAACAATTTTTTGTTTGAAAAAAATAAATTTTTTTAAGATGCATGTCTAACTTTTTAAGATGAAATCGTTATTTCAATAGATAATATATTGTTTTATGTAAAAAGTTCGCAAATTATTGAAATATAATTCTTATATCTGTACTTTAAATTCTGGATATGAGAAATAATAGATAGCTTACCAAAACAATTTTCAAAGTTGAGTTCCTTAATTTCTTTTAAATGTGAACAAAGTTAATGGTTAGCTAGTCACATTAAATTAGGTTTTGGTGCACATGATAATGGGAGTATTATATTTTTACAAAACTTTTACTATGAATTTTATTAATAACCATTTAGAGAACATTAAAGAAATATTTTATCATGAGATTGGTCATTTTGTTGCATTCAAAATACACAATAAAAATAGGCTAGACTTCGAGATTAGTGAAATTTCAATTGAAAAGATGGTTGGAACTAAAAACGGTTTCGGAGGATCTATTACCCCGATTTTTCCAAAAAGCTATAAAAACAGCAGGATTTTAAGTGACGAGAAGTTAAGCCACTATTTGATAGATAAATATTTTGGATGTATTTTTCAAAGTGTACTATCAAGTGATTATATGGATTTGAGAGAATGTATGTTGGCCTTCGGGAAAGTTGATCAAGAAATGATTAATGGGCAAACTTTATGTTTTGGAAGGCTTTCAAAAAGAGGCAGGATAGCTAGTTTTTTTGATGATTTTTATATTTATATCAAAGGAAATATGATGGAGGAATTTGAAATCATCAGACATCTTAATTTTAAAGGATTGTTAATAGAATCAAATGAAGTTATCAATGTGAACATACCTCTTTTGGAGGATAGATTAAGATCCTTTATTGATAATTTTGAGAAAGTCTATTTAGAATTTTACATTAAATTACTAGAAATTATAAAAGAATAGTTTAAATAAAATTACATGGGTAAAGTAAGTGAAGAAGAGAGAATATTGTTAATTCTAAGTTATTTTAAAAAGAACATCTATTATTTTGAGTTGGATTTAGTCGGATATGAACAAATGACAACGTATTCTGAGTTTTTAAATATAATACTTTCAACTGGAGATTACGACACATTTATAGATCTTGTAGAGTTAGAATACTTTCAAAGAAAAGGTAGAAGTAGATTTGATAAATGCAAATTGGTAGAAAATTATTTCATTCATTTATATGGTAAACGTATACCCGATTCTAATAGTACAAATTTTTCAATTGATGACGACGATTATAATCGCATGATGTCTCCAGGAATTACATATCTATGTTTAAACTATTTAAAAACAGGTAATGCTCATTTCCCTACTAAAGATTTTAATATTGATAATAAGTCGAATGTTAAAAATAAAACAGGATGTATTTTGGTTTTCTCTATTATTCTAATTTGTATATTTTCTTCATTTAAACTCATTTTATGATACAAAGCTCAATTATTAATTCGTTCGATAAAAATCAAAAGATTGCTTCTATAGTGTTTTTAAAGATTATTGTAATGAAAATGGAAAAAAATCACATAGTTAAACGTAATTTAAATATTAAATCTCACATTAAATTCTTTGGTATATCAGAATATGAGTGCGATTTATATTTAGAAAATATAAATGCAAATAGATTCCAAAATGAAATACGAAAGCTGGACAGACAACAAATTGATTTATTGATAAGTATGTCAATAGAAGTTTTATCATGTATTGGCTCACCGGAAAGAAAGGACGTTTTGACAGCTGAAAGTGCCTTTATAAACTTAGTTGGTATTACTTCTGATGAATTTAATACAACTTTAGATAATTTAGTCAAAGCTACTTTATATTTCAATAGTATATCTAACAGACAATCAACTGAACAAACTTTTGTAAGTAAAACACACGATAGAATAATGAATGAGGCTAACGATCATTATGATAGCCCTTTTTCCTTGAGTAATATTTTATTCATCAGTCTAATTGCTTTAGCTGTAATTGGATTAATGAGTATGTGTAAATAATCTTATTAAATATGAGTATACTAATATTTAGAAAAATAAATCAAGCAGTTCTTTGTTTTCTTGAACTTCACAGTTGACAAAAAGAAAAGTATTTGGAGGACATTTTAATTAATAACAAAAAATAGCGCTGTATGGTGTAGAAACTGAATAATACTTAAAGGTTTCAACTGATAAAACTATGATATAAATGAAAGCAATATGTTCTAAAAAAGTTAAAACCAAAAAAGTCGCACCGAAGTACGACTTTCAAAATTTTGTGGAGAATAACGGGATCGAACCGTTCACCTCTTCACTGCCAGCGAAGCGCTCTACCAAATGAGCTAATTCCCCTAATTATGCGACAAAAATAATCAAATTATCAGAACTATTTCTAGAAGTTCAAGATTTGATTTTTAATGGGCGAGCGAGTTATAATTGAAATACTTCTTAAAGGTATAATTGAGCATGTAAAAAATCAAAGTTCCAGCTGCAATACCAACGAGCATTCCCATAAATATATCGGAGGGATAATGAACGCCTAAATAAATTCGAGAATAACTCGTTAACCCAGCCCACAGAAAGAAAGTACTTCTAAAAGCCATCGATTTATTGCTCAACATCCAAAAGAGAAGAGTTGCTATTCCAAACGTATTGGATGCGTGACCTGAGAAAAAACCGTAATCTCCACCGCGATAATCGTTGACAACATGCACTTGCTTACCTATTTCTAGATTGTGCGTTGGGCGATATCGTTTTACCGACTCCTTGGTTTGTGTTGCTGATTGATCTGTGATGGTAATCAACAAGGCAATGAAAGGCAATAAAACCAACATTTTTTTTGGCTGATACTTTTTATAAAGAATATAAATCCAATAAATAAACAAAGGGGTGAAAATGGCGATTTTGGTCACCAAATACATCAAATCATCTAAATAAATAGAATGAGATGAATTCAGAAATAAGAATAATTGGCGGTCAAGAGCTTCAAGCGTCTCCATCGTCGTTGAGTTTATTCCAAATGAGATCTTTCAATTCCATCAAACCTTGCTGTGCCAACGAGGAGATGAAAACGTAGGGAATTTTTGGTAAATCTGGCATCATTTGTTCTTTCATAACATCGTCCAACATGTCCGATTTTGTAATGGCCAACAAACGATCTTTAATCAACAGTTCAGGGTTGAATTGTTTCAACTCATTCAACAGGATTTCATATTCCTCGTTGATGTTTTTACTATCAGCAGGAACCATAAACAACAACAAGGAATTTCGTTCGATGTGTCGTAAGAAACGCAATCCAAGTCCTTTCCCTTCGTGAGCACCTTCAATAATTCCAGGAATATCAGCCATAATGAATGAACGATAATCACGGTAAGGAACAATTCCTAAGTTCGGACGCAAGGTCGTAAATGCATAATCTCCGATCTCAGGTTTCGCCGCACTAATTACGGAAAGCAAGGTGCTTTTTCCAGCATTTGGAAATCCGACCAAACCTACGTCAGCTAATATTTTTAATTCAAGAACAGTCCATGCTTCAATTCCATCTTCACCCGGTTGGGCAAATTGTGGCGCACGGTTGGTGGAACTTTTGAAGTGGTTATTTCCTCTACCACCTCTACCTCCAGGAACGATGATCATTTCTTGCCCATCTTCCGTGATTTCACCTAATATTTCATCAGTCTCTAGGTCACGAGCAAGTGTTCCGATTGGCACTTCAATATATTGGTCTTGACCTTCCGCACCGGTTTTTAATTGACCAGTTCCGTGAACACCGTGACCTGCTTTGATGTGTTTTTTATATTTTAGGTGTATGAGTGTCCACAATTGCGAATTACCACGTAAAATGATATGTCCGCCACGTCCACCATCACCACCATCAGGACCACCCAAAGGGATGTACTTTTCTCTTCGATAATGCGTTGAACCGCCACCTCCTTTACCAGAAGTGCAATGAATTTTAACGTAATCTACGAAATTATCTGAAGCCATTTTTTTAGTTTTTTTCTATTGCGCCGTAAATACGATTAGATATTTCATCAATCGTACCGATTCCATCAATGGAAATGAATTTACTTTGCTTCTCGTAAAAGGTTTTTACGGGAGCAGTTTCGTTTTTATAAACGTTGATTCTATTTTGAATGATTTTCTCATCCGCATCGTCAGAACGACCGCTAACTAAGGCACGTTTCATCAAGCGTTCTCTCAATTCATTTTCTTCAACTTCCAAAGCCAGCATTACTTTAATGCTCGAATTCATCGTCGCCAAAAACTCATCCAAAGCAACTGCTTGAACGGTTGTTCTTGGAAATCCGTCGAAAATAAATCCTTTTGATTCAGGATGTTTCAAAACTTCTTCTTTCAACATGTTAATCGTCACTTCGTCAGGCACTAAATGTCCTTTACTAATGAAACTCTTTGCTAAAATCCCCAATTCAGTTTCTTCTTTCATATTTGCCCTGAAAATATCTCCAGTTGAAAGATGAATTAATCCATATTTTTGAATTAAGCGCTCAGATTGTGTACCTTTTCCAGCTCCTGGAGGTCCAAATAATACAATGTTTAATGCCATGCTTTATTTTGTTTCTGCTTTGAGTTGATAAATAGAGTCCAAATTTCTCCCTTTTTCATTGTAATCTAATCCGTATCCTACAACAAATGCATTCGGAATAGAGAAACCAACGTAATTTGGTGGATTTTTCCCCTGGTAGGCATTTGGTTTAAAGAGCAATGTTGCCACTTTAAGAGATGCATACTGATGAGCTCTAAGCAAAGTAAATATTTTATCAATGGTAATTCCTGTGTCAACAATGTCTTCCAAAATCACAACGTGCTTGTTGGAAATATCTGTGTTTAGACCGATTATCTCATCTACTCTTCCAGACGTATTTGTTCCTTGATAAGAACTTACTTTAACAAATGAGATTTCACAAGGAAGTGTAATTTGTTTAAATAAATCCGCAGCAAACATAAAAGCGCCGTTCAGAATCGCAATAAAAATAAGTTCTTTCCCAGCGTATTCTTCATTCAATTTCTGAGCCATTAAGGTTATTTCAGATTGAATTTTATCAGCTGGCAAGAAGGTTTCGAACTGTTTATCTAGAACTTGAATCACTATTGATAGATTTTTATTATTTGCAAAAGTACGGAATTTAGGTTGGAAAAGGAGGTTTCTTTTTCGCGGAGAAGTATTTATTTTTATTTAAACTGCTATTTAAATGATTTTATATGTTTTTAAACCCAGAATCTTATTCAATAATAACGCCCTCCAATCCGATTGAAGGAATCATTTTCATGTTTTTTTCCTGAATGGTTTCGGGTAAGAAAATGTATTTTTTATCATACATTGTATCGTTTATCCAAAAACTCACCCAATATTGATTGGTCATTCCAAAAACTTCCTCCATAATAGGTTCAATTTTTGCCGCTTCGTTTGGCAACATCAATTCCATCGAATGTCTCAAACTGGAAGTTTTGATTTTTTCGCCTGTTTCAACATTCACACCAAAACCTTCGCTGGTGATGATAATTCCTTCAATAATATCTTCTCGAAGGTTGACTAAATAAACGTTGTATATCGTCGCATTATCTTCTCCGATTTGTTTCACTACTGCTACCGCAACGCCTTCCACTTTTGGACCTAATAATTCTTCTCTCATAAATGTTTGCTTATTTTAATTTTCGATCAGTTTCTCAGCGATAGAAATATATTTAAAGATATCACTTGGATGACCAATTTTATATTTATTTATCTCGTAATGCGGAGAGTTACTTTTTTGATTCTCTGACATCTTAAATTTTGGAGCTCTGAGGGAACCTGTTCTCACAATGATTAATTTTTCTTTTGGGATGGAAAGAATGTATTGTCCTAAAATTCCACGGCAATAAGCAACTGGGCTTTTTCCACCCATGTAGGTCCAAATGTGCAACCCGTATTGATAATTTGGAATTCCTTCTTCCGTTGTCAAATAACTTGCTGGTTGAATCATTTCTTTGACATACGCTTCTGGAATAATTTGTTTTCCTTCCCAGTTTCCTAAATTGGATATCAGTCTTCCAATACGCGCAAAATCTCGGGTCGTAGCGTAAAAACAACAAAATGATTTTTCATCTCCATTTTCTTCGTCTAAACTCCAATATGCATCGTGTTGAGTTCCTATTTGTGACCAGATTTTTTCATACATGTATTCCGAAAGATTCTTTCCAGTCGCTTTTTCAATAACGAATCCTAAGAGTTGCGAGTTTCCACTTTGATATTTAAAAAGTTGGTTCGGTTCTGTAATTCGTTTTTGATTGGTTGCCAAGCGGTACAAGTTTTTGCCATAGTAGGACTCCACATTTTCTGACAATGGATTTTTTCCACTTTCTTCCCAGTCTAATCCGGAAGACATCAATAAGAGGTCTCGGATGGTGATTATTTCTTTGCCATCTTTGTTAAATTCGGGAAGGTATTTTCCAACCAAATCGTCCATGCTTTTGATCTTTCCTTCTTCAATGGCAATTCCAATTAACAAGGCAACCAATGTTTTTGCTGCTGAAAAACTGTTCGAAACGGTTGTGTCGTTGTGGTTTCCCCAATACTTTTCAAAGATGATTTCATCGTTTTGAATCACGAGAAAAGAAGAGGTTTCGTATTTTTCAAAATAGGCTAAATCTTCTGCTGAAAGTGCATGTTTTTCTTTTGCTCTTTTCCAATCAAAATTATCTTCAGATTTCGGAATCGTTGAATAAGCAAATACGGAAAGATCATAGATTCCGGGTCCACTTTTCCCTTTCAAATAGGTATTTGCTACCCCTTTATACAAATAGGTTCTGCCTGAAAGTATGATGAATAAATTCAAAGAAATAAATATGAAAAGCAAGAAAAACAGAAAAACTCGAAGTGCTTTTAAGAGTTTTTTCGCAATTTTAGATTGATTTTTAGCCATAAATGAAATTGAATTGGTTTGCCAGCTTTTCTTTTAGGACATCAGAAACTTCTTCAAAATCCAACGCTCTTCCTAATTCTTGCTGCATTGAAGTTACTCCTTTATCTTCAATTCCGCAAGGAACAATGTGATTAAAGTATTTTAAATCACTGTTCACATTGAAACCAATTCCGTGCATGGTTACCCAGCGAGAACATTTTACGCCTAAGGCACATATTTTTCGTGGATTTTTTCCTTCAAAATCAATCCAAACGCCAGTTAACCCTTCCACTCTTCCACCGATAATTCCATATTCAGCGATGGTTTGAATGACCGCTTCTTCTAAATAACGCATGTATTGACCGATGTCGGTAAAAAAGAGCTCTAGATCTAAGATCGGATATACGACCAATTGGCCAGGTCCGTGATACGTAATGTCGCCACCTCTGTTGATTTTGTAGAAAGTTGCTTGTTCGGTTTCTAATTGTGTTTCATTCAACAAAAGATGTCCAGCATCTCCACTTTTTCCGAGTGTATAAACATGTGGATGTTGGCAAAACAAGGCAAAGTTTTCGGTTTCTTTGGTTTCGATTCCGTTTCGTTTATCAATCTTTCGTTGGATGTTTTCAGCAAAAAGTTTTTCTTGAAGATCCCAAGCTTCTTTGTAATCAATTGTTCCGAGATTTTTATAAGTAACTGTTACCATTGCTGATTTTTTTTACAAAAGTAGCTATAAAAGACAAGATTCTAATGTGAAAGCTGGGATTATCGAATCAAATTGACATGGCCAGTTAACACCCTGATGTCTTCGTTTTCATACCTGGAATAACGCATTTTCCACACGTAAGTTCCGTCTTGGCAAGGCAGTCCTTTGTAGGTTCCATCCCAAGATTCACTGACGGAGTTGAGGGTGATTATTAATTCGCCCCAGCGGTTGTATACAGACAACGTGAAAGAGGAAACATTTCCTCCAACCGCTTTAAAGACGTCATTAAATAGGTTTCCATCTGGCGTAAAGGTATTCGGAACGTAGATGACGGGTTCGAAATAAATTGAAATGGGATCTGTGGTTTTACAGCCGTTTTCATCGGTGTATGTAACGGTGTAAACGATGTTTTGTGTCGGCGTGGCAATTGGATTCGCACAAACAATGCAACTCAGGAATTCAGTCGGACTCCACGTAAAAGTTCCTGGCAATGTCTGCGTAACTCCTAAAACAACAGTATCTCCGTCAAATGCATAAATATCTGGCCATGTGAAAACAGGGGTTGAAGGATAAAGACTAACGGTTACCGAAGCAGAATCTTTACAGCCGTAATTATCTGTTCCAACGACTTGATAGTTTGTGGTTTGTGAGGGTGAAACTGTAATTTGACTTCCTGTATTTTGCAAAATGCCGCTAACGGGAGTCCACATGTAAGATACTCCGCCGCTGGCAGTTAAAATTGCGGTTTGCCCTTTGCAAATGGTCGTGTCGTTTTTTACGGTGATTATTGGTTTAACGATTTCGATGAAAATGCTATCACGAACAGTTCCGCACGCATTGACAAAGTCACAAAAATAAGTCGTGCTGTTTGTTGGATTTACAACAACCGTACTGCCAGTAAGTGGCGCAATGTTTATTGGCGGTGACCAAAAATAATCTGTTGCTCCAGAAACCTGAATGGTAACAGATTCGTTTTCGCATATTCGAAGCGTATTGGGCATTACAGGAGTCGGAAGGTCTTGAATTACTTCAACGAGTATAGCGTTACTTAATAAACATCCTTCAGGTGTGATTACATTTACATCAAAAGTTGTGGTTTGAGTCGGTGTAGCAATGGGATTGGCGCTGCTTGGATTGTCCAAAAATGCGGCAGGCGTCCATTGATATGTTCCTCCGCCGGAAGCAGAAAGTGTAACTGATTGTCCTTTACAAATGAGGGTGTCGTTTGAAACGGTTGCAGAACCACCATAAACGGTTAGCGTGATGTTTAAAGTATCTGTCCCACAACTATCTGTAATAATTACTTGAAAATCGGTGTCAACAGAGACAGTTGCTATTGGATTTGCAATGTTGGGATTATCCAAAAATTGAGCTGGCGACCAAGCATATTGAATTCCGCCGGACGCGTTTAATTGAAAGGGAGTTCCTGGACAAATTGGTGTGGTTGGCACGGTTACTTCTCCTTGGAATTCACCGATGGTTACTGTAAAATTTGTGGTGTCGGGATAGTAACAGCCGTTGATATCTGTTACGATTAATTGAACATTATATATTCCGGCGCCCGGATAAACATGGGATGGATTAACAGCTGTTGAAGTCGAGCCATCTCCAAAATCCCAGAAAAAATTATTTCCGTTGGCGATATTGTTTGAGAAAACCACAGGTGCTGGTAAACAAACGCTTGCAGTTGGAATCGACACAATGGCATCAATTTTATTGAGTTCGAATTTGAAAGCGGCCATGTTGCAATTGCTTGAAGCATTTTGAGTGCTCCAAACTCCGGGAGTTGTTGTAAAACCATTGGCTGCTCCTCCGCACGCGGCACACACAGAGTGATAAATGTTTCCAGCTTTATCAAACCGACTGGTTCCACCGTCTACATGGTTAAAACTCGATGAGGTGCCACCCATATAGGTTGCGTATTTGATTGCAGAAGCATTTGGTCTCAAAACGGCAATGTAAAAATTGTTTCCATTGGTTGAGAATTGATGCGCATCTGAAGTAACTGGAAATCCTGAGCTGGTGCTATTTACTGCCGAACTGTTGTTTCGATTAACAGACCCGCCCCAACCAGAAATATAAATGTCGTAGCAATCTGAAACTAAAAAAGCGGTAGGTGAAATTTCAACGTGCCCAGTTCCTGCTCCAATGGTTGTTGTCCATTCAATGGATGTTAAATTGGTGTTGAATTTTCGAATAAATTGACCTGAGTTTGCAGTTCCAAAGAGTCCAGGCGTGATGGGCATCAAACCTTCTGTTTGACCATAAACATATACTTTGTCGTCTAAATCTAATTGTACAAAATAAGCTTGATCGTATTCATTCGTTCCCATGAAAGTTCCTGAAAGAATCGCAGGTGTAGTGCCATTGATGCGAACCACATATCCATCCGAAATTCCACCCAAGTTGCTCAGGGTTACTCCTGATGCGAAACCCAAAGTAGGCGAAGAGCTTCCTCCAGCCATGTATACATTTCCATTTGGAGCAATTTGCAAGGAGTTTCCAGTCTCAATTCCGGATCCACCAAAATAGGAAGACCATAGCAAGGAATTCAAGTTGTTGTTTAATTTAAAAACGACAGCATCTTGAATACCATTTAAAGTGGATTGAAAGCCATTTATAATTGGGAAATCTGATGAAGCAGAGGTAGAAGCTACATAGACATTACCTGTTTGATCTAATGCAATATCGCCCCGAAATTGATCACCGTAATTAAAATACAAAGCGCCGCGATTGATGCCATCTGTGCCTGAACCTCCTATGAACGTAGATGCCAAAAGCGAAGTGCCTGCAGCGTTTAATTTAAGCACGTACAAATCGGCGCTTTGAAAATTAAGTCCATTTTCTGTAAAACTTGGACCTCCGTTGTGCACGGCTTGGTAAGGCGATCCTGCCATCGGGAAATCAGTAGAAGAAGTGACTCCCATTACATACAACTCGTTGGCTGGTGAGCAAATTAAACTATGTGGAGTTTCCGTCTGCGAACCGCCAATGTATGTTGAGTAAAGCAAGGCTGTGCCGTTTGCCGTGTATTTGGTTAAACCAATGTCAAATTGACCACCATTGAAACTTGGGTCAAAGGCACCTGCAGAAATTGGATAACCGTTTCCGAAAACTACACCAGCAGCAAATACATTGAATAAAGCATCAGGAGCAGCCGTAAATCCCCAGTTGTCAGCAGTAGATCCTGTGAACGTGGAGAAGGTAAGTGTTGGGTCGATTACCAAGCTTTGGCCAGCATCATATCCTTCGGGAAAAGAAAAAGAAACGGTCTGATTTTTTAATTTAAAGCGCACAGCAACAGGTGTTTTTTTTCCTTCTAAATTGATGTTCCATGCGATCGGCGCACTTTCTGTAATTTCTCCGAAAGGATGAAGCGTGTGTAAGTTTCCTAGCCGGTCAATGAACATAGAGCTTGCTCCTTCTGTTTTCAATTGGATGACTGAGGGATTTTCTCCTGCAGGAATAAAGAAGGAATATTTTAAGTGCTCACTTCCTTCCACCAGCATGTCAATCGATGGATATACGTTTTTATAAAGAACTTGTTTTACATCATAAATGCTTGATTTCCATTTTTGAGGATTATTTCCTAAAAAGTAATTTCGATAGTTTTGAGATAAACCAGATTCTTGAATTTTAACGTGTGGATTTGCGTTTAGAAAGGTGGTTTTTACAGCGTGACCTTTAAGTTTAGGATCTGCATGTGTATGGTGCGCTTCATTTTCATGCTGTGCATGTATTTCACCTGCGTTGTGAAAAGCGTATGTAAATCCGTTTTTCTCCAAATACATGTCTCCATTCACAAGTGGAACTTTGTATTCAATATTTGCATGCCATTGACCTTTGTTGGGATGCATCCATACCTGTCCATCTTGCCCGAAATAAGGGTTTGAAAGGACTAAAAAACAGATGAATACTATCAATCGCATCTAACGAAATTACAAATTATTTTCAACATTGAAAAATATCTTTCAAAATAGAAGTGCATTCGCTATTCACTTTTTAGAAGCAGTAATCTTCGGTAGAAATTCCGCCTTTACAACATGGAGTTAGAGTCGTTATTCAAGATTAGTACGCAAGCTACTTTGAGGAAATTATTTTCAGAAGTGAATACTCTTGTAACCTGAGTTCGATGGGATAATCGAACTCAGGTTTGTAGTATTGTTTACTACTTGTTTTGATACAATTAACTTTTATCTCAACTCGATTTGCAAAACTATTTTCTCGCAAAAAAAAGAAATACAGCTTCAAAATTCTTTAATTTGTAGTTTTACCAAATAACAGTGATATCAAATCACGCCATTGTATTTTTATGACTCATCCAGAAAAGTTCAAGAACTACCTGCCGATTATTTGGACATTTTATTCGCTGATTCTTCTTATGCGGACGCTTGAACTCTTGAGTATTTCCATTTTATATGGCTGGAAGAATGAATGGCTGCTTTTCGAAACAATCGGGATTCTTTATGATTTCTGTATAGTTAGTCTCTTTTTGTTTGTCTACTATTTTATTTTTCAGTTGATCGTGGTTCGAAATAAGCGACTAGCAATTTATTTAACAAATGGACTGTTCGCGTTATTCTCCATGGCGCATGTTGTCATTCTTTTGTACTTTTTTCACGAGCGCACACCATTAGACGTTTTCGTATATCAATACGCATACGATGAGATTTATTTTACTGTAACAACTGCTGAGATTCCTTTTCTCAAGGTGCTATCTTTATTGGCTTTTATCGGGTCGCTTCCAATAGTTATATTTTGGTTTTTAAGACGTCGAAAAAAACAGACAAGACCAAAAACAATGGCAATCGTTATTTTATCTGGATCCATTCTATGGTTTTTTACACTGCTTCTTCCAGAAAATAACAACACCAAGTACATTGTTAATAAATCTAGTTTTTTTTACTCGAAATCCATTGCTCATTTTTTAATGCCTGCGGTGAATTTTGATGAATTAAATTCAGAAAATATTACTTTTTTTCAGGAACAATATCCGCATAAGAAATTTATTTCAACGCAATTTCCCTTGGTGCATCTCAGAAGCGAAAACAATGATCTTTATGAGAACATGAACGAATTTGATAGCATTCCCAATGTTGTGTACATCATTGTAGAAGGATTAAGCGATGCGTATGTCAACGAGTACCGTGGAATGAAATTAATGCCATTTTTAAACGAATTGAAAGATGAAAGCATGTATTGGTCCAGTTGCCTTACTTTGGGTGAACGTTCCTTCGCTGTTGTTGGGTCGTCCTTGGGTGGCTTACCTTATGGCGATCTGGGTTTTACCTTGTTGAATAGATACCCACGTCATCATTCATTAGTTAATCTGCTAGGATCGAAAGGATTTCAGACTTCATTTTACACGGGACAAGCTTCGTGGTTTCACAAGAATGGTGATTTCTTTCACCACAACAACGTGGATAAAGTGTATGATCAAACTGATTTTGGCGAGGAGTTTTCTCAGCGAAAAATCATTGTGGGCGATGATCGTTTTTTCTGGGGATACAACGACAAAGACTTATTCAAACTCTCTTTAAAACAATTGAACACGTCTTCCAAATATCCTTATTTTATGACTTTTTTCACGGGTTCAACACATTCACCTTTTGTAATTTCGGACGGAGCTTATTACAGTCAAAAACTGCAACTTTTCAAGAACAAAAACAATGCAGACTTCATTTCGTCGAATGAAAAATATTTAAGAACCATTCTCTTTGCTGATGATGCCATCCGTGACTTTATTGAAAGTTATAAAAAACGAGACGACTATGAAAATACAATATTCATTATTACTGGCGATCACCCAATGAGTGAAATCCCTCGGGATGGAGAGCTTCGAAAATACCATGTTCCTTTGATAATTTATTCTCCAAAACTAAAAAAGCCCAAAGTTTACACACAAATGGTAAGTCATTTGGATCTATCAACAACCATCTTGACATTTTTAGAAAATTACACCACGCCTTTTCCAAAAGAAACTGCATCATTGGGATATTCACTTTTTCCTTCAACTAAAAAGACAAGCCACAAATACGCATTCATGGATGGGAATCGCGCAATGTATGAATACTATTCTGACGGTTATTTCTTGCGAAAAGATCAATTATTCAAAGTCAACAAGGATGTGAGTTTAACGGAGATTCAAAATGACAAACTGAAAGAAAGACTAAAAAAAGAATTAGAAAATTTCAAAACCATCAACTACCGCACGAGCTTCGAAAATAAAATAATAAGCAATCAACTGTATGTTGAAGGTTTACAGCAAAAGATTGTTTTCAGCAAAAAAAGCAGTGATAAAATAACCAGCAGCGAAGAGTTTATAACGCTAGTTCCTTCAATAAGCACCGCAAATCAAGGATTACAAATCGATTTTGATGCTGAACTTGTAAAAGGAAAGAGTAAAGAGGCGGTCATTGTTGTTGAGGTAAAATCGCAAAAAGACAGCGTTTTGTTCTGGAAAAGCAGCGCTCTTCCCGAAGTAGGACCTTTTAAAATCAATTATAAAATACTTAAATTTCCCATTTCCGACCCTTCCTTAAAATTCTCTGTTTACCTGTGGAATCCGAAACGTGAAGAAATTATTTTGAAAAATCGGGATGCTTTGTTATTTGGCAAATAAGAGTTGAATTTTTTAAACTTTTGTTTTAGTCACTATAAAATGATAATTAAAAACATTTTACATAAACTTTACAAAATTTAGTTGTCTGTTTATTAGCGATTTAATTGATTTGTGGGTTAGAAGTTTAAATAAATTTCAACGGTGAGAAAACTTATAGGAGCGAATCTACGTCTAAAACCTAAGAACCGAAACTTTGTATTTTTTAAAAGTTACTTTTAAATTAAAAAAACTAAGTTAGATTTGCATACTTAAACTTATTAAAATAAAAACCAATGAAGAAAATTATTAAAACTCTTTTGGTGATTCTTTGCTTAGCGCATGGTTCCGTTTTTGGACAAGAGCTTAAGAAATCAGAATTAACCAATGACTGGACTTTATTTTCAGAAACAAATGGTGTTAAGCTTTTTGTAAAATCTGAAATATGTGATGTTCAAGGTGCTCCTAAGCCATTTGAATATGTTTTCATTAAATTAGAAAACACCAATTCAGAAAGTAAAACAGTTGATTTACAGTTTGGAATGAACTTTAATCAACTTTGCATTGGTTGTTCGCTAAGCGATATCGAAGCAAAACGTAAAATTGTTGTTCCAGCTAATTCTATTTTGATGGGTGACGCTACTTTTCAAAGAGGAGAACTATCTTATTTAATAGCGAATCACAATGCTACGGTCTACACATTCCAGTCTGTCAAGTTAATTCACCTTAATGTACAATAATATGAAAAAATTACTGACGCTTATTGGTGTTTTTACTTTTTTAAACACCTCGATTTTTGCACAAACTACCGTGTGTAATATTTCTGTTACTCCAATGGATACAACAATTTGTCCTGGAGATTCTGTTTTCGTGAAAGCAATTGGATCCTTAACTGGTCCGCAGAGTTTTGACTTCAACACCGGTACATTACCTGCGAGTTGGACAGTTTCTGGAGGTACAAATTTTAGTCAACCTTGTGGAGCAAATTCCACAGCTACCAATTACTACTGGGCATCAACTTCTGGTGTAACTCCTCAAATTGCTACACCATCATTTGATGTAAGTTGTGGTGGATACATCCAATTTGAAATGAAATACTCGATTCAGGGTCAGTCAGCTCCTTGCGAAGGTCCAGACCAAGCACATGAAGGTGTTAGTGTTCAATACAGTTTGAATGGCGGTGCTACTTGGGTAGACATTGTTTATTACAGTCCAGGTGGATACACCTTGCCAGCCAATCCAATGACAACCGCTAGTGTGGCGAGTGGACCTACGGCATATACCAGCTGGAATACATATACCATTACACTTCCTCCGGGAGCAGTAAGTAGTTCTACGAAATTCAGATGGTATCAAGCGGTTTCTTCTGGTGGTGGTTATGATGCTTGGGGACTGGACAACGTTTTCATTAATGCAGGACCTTGTAACTCTGCCGTTATTAACTGGTCAAATGGCTTGCAAGACACGACTTCTTTTTGGACAACTCCAACACAAGACACGACGTTTATCGCATACGTTTACGATACCTTAGGAAACTATGTTTGTCAATCAGATACGGTTAAGATCCGTCTTTTCACGCCAACATTAACCTATAGTTTGGTTGATGAGGTTTTTGCTGATTGTAGATTAGATACAACAATAGTTCAAGTTTTAAATTTTGCAAATGCAATTGCTCCTTATGGTACAACTTGGTCAACTGGAAGTACGACAAACCCAACAAACTTACTGCCTTCAGGCTTACCACAAGATACCGTCATGCATTACGTCGATATAACCGATGGCTGCGGTTTCCATTATTACGATTCCGTCGCCTACATTATAAATCAGACCTTAGCATTTGACACCATTATTTCTAGCCCTTCATCTTGTGTTCCGATTGGTTATGTTTCAGCGATGGTTTCTGGTGCGATTACAACTCCTGCGCACAACGTTTATTATACTTGGAATGGTCCAGGTGCAGGTAATCCAACTTCAACGAATGCCTCTGTTTGGACGGATCTAAGTGGTGGTTGGTACTATATTTACGTAGAAGATGCGGTATGTAATATATCTGACAGTATTTTTGTTGAGGTCAAGGATGCGCCAAGTGCAATCTTAGAAGCAACACCTACGAGTGGTTGTTCGCCGTTGGCAGTTCAATTCACAAACAAGAGTGAAAACGCAACAACTTATTTTTGGGATTTTGGTAATGGCGTTACTTTAAATACAAATTCAATCAGTGAAGCACCAGGACAAACCTATACAGGTACGTCAACAGTTCAGCTGATTGCTTCTAATGGCTTGCCTGCTTGTAACGATACAACTACAGTTGTGATCACCATTAGTTATTGTGGTTGTACAGATCCTTTAGCGATCAATTATGATCCTTTTGCAGTAGTAAACAACGGAACGTGTATTTTCCCAGAACCGATTATCACTGTTCCGAATGTATTTTCACCAAATGGAGACAATACGAATGATGTTTTCTCAATGGATGTCTTGAACGGAACGAATATCGAATTGATGATTTTCAACCGTTGGGGAGATCTTGTTTTCTCTGAAAGTGGAATCAATCCGAAATGGGATGGTAAAACACAATCCGGTAAATTGGTGAATGAAGGTGTGTATTTTTACAAATATTACGTCACTCCGTACAAAGGTGATAAAGTAGAAGGACATGGATTTGTGCATGTTTTCTTCACGAAGAAATAAAACCTATTTTTAATACATTATAAAAAAAGCTCAACAAACTGTTGAGCTTTTTTTATTGACTGTAAAATCCTATCTGTAAACTCTTTATATCGAGATATTTCTTTGCGATTTATTTTCTAATAAAGTTTAATAGATTCAACAAGCTGTTAAAGTTTGATTATCGTAACTTTGCCAAAAAAATACCAGAAAGAGCCATGAGTGATGCAATTCAACATGAGTGCGGAATAGCACTATTAAGATTGAAAAAACCCCTTCAATTTTATCTCGATAAATACGGAACTGCCTTTTACGCATTGAGTAAGTTGCATTTGTTGATGGAAAAACAAATCAATAGAGGTCAAGACGGAGCAGGGGTAGCCAACATCAAATTCGACATGGAACCTGGAGAACGATACATTTCAAGATATCGTTCGATTGACAGTAAACCAATTCAAGATATTTTCACACACATCCACAGTAGGTTTGAGGAAATTGCAGAACAGGATCCTTCTAAATTGAAAGATGTAGCGTATCTAAAAAAGAATGCTGGATTTACAGGAGAATTGTTTTTAGCACACTTGAGATATGGTACTTTTGGTAGAAATAGCATCGAAAATTGTCATCCTTTTTTAAGACAAAACAACTGGATAACTCGAAACTTAGCGTTAGCTGGAAACTTTAATTTAACCAACGTTGACGAGTTGTTTGACGTGCTAATTGAAGTAGGTCAGCATCCAAAAGAAATGTCAGATACCGTAACAGTATTAGAAAAAATTGGACATTTCCTGGATGAAGAAAATGACCAGATGGTTTCTGACTTAAAAGCTTTGGGTTTTTCTAAACCTGATATCTACTCTAAAATAGCGAAAAACATAGACATTGAAAAAATCTTGAAGAGAGCTTCTTCAGATTGGGATGGTGGATACGCAATGGCTGGATTATTTGGCCATGGCGATGCATTCGTTCTCCGCGATCCTTCTGGTATCAGACCTGCTTTTTGGTATGAAGATGATGAGGTTTGTGTGGTTGCTTCTGAGCGTTGTGTCATTCAAACTGCGTTTAGATTAACGGTTGATCAAGTTCAAGAACTGACTCCAGGAAGCGCCCTAATTATTAAGAAATCAGGAGAGGTATCTGAGGTAAAAATAAATGAACCAAAAGAACAAAAAAGTTGTTCGTTCGAACGTATTTATTTTTCTCGAGGAAATGACTATGATATTTATAAAGAACGTAAAACATTAGGAAAATTAGTAGTCAATCAAGTTTTGAAAGCGGTTGATTACGATTTGGATAATTCTGTTTTTTCTTTCATACCCAATACCGCAGAGACTTCATTTTACGGAATGATCAAAGGTTTAGAAGATTACTTAAACGACAAAAAGTTTAAAGCAATCATGGATCTGGGTACAAAACCAACGGAAGAAGAATTGAAGGCGATCATTTATCAGCGAGCTCGAATTGAGAAGATTGCGATAAAAGATGCCAAACTAAGAACATTTATCACCCAAGATGATGCCCGCGATGATTTGGTGGCGCATGTTTACGACATCACGTATGGATCGGTTGTTCGTGGGAAAGATAACTTGGTGGTGATTGACGATAGCATTGTTCGTGGAACGACTTTGAAACAAAGTATTCTACGTATTTTAGACCGATTAGAGCCTTTGAAGATCATCGTAGTTTCTTCTGCACCGCAAATTCGTTATCCAGATTGTTATGGGATTGACATGGCGAAATTAGGCGATTTTGTTGCCTTCGAAGCAGCAATTCATTTGTTGAAAGAACGTGGACAAACCAATATCATTGAAGAGGTTTACAGAAAATGTAAAGAACAAGAAGGTCTTCCGAAAGAGCAAATCAAGAATTACGTAAAAGAAATTTACAAGCCGTTTACAGCTGAAGAAATTTCTGTGAAAATTGCTGAACTTTTAACACCACCATCAATTCAAGCAAAAGTAGAAATCATTTATCAAACGATTGAAAACTTGCATTTAGCTTGTCCGGAAAATTTAGGTGATTGGTATTTTACAGGAAATTATCCAACGCCAGGTGGAAATAAAGTAGTAAACAAAGCATATATAAATTTCATCGAAGGAAATAACAAAAGAGCATATTAATCCGCTTCCAGTTCGATTGTTACGTTATTGATTTCAGTTGGGTAAGGTGTTGTTTTAGTTTGTCTGACTTGTTTAGTAAAAAGCCAGTAGATGACAATCAGGAGTACGATTAAAATAGTCAAATAAATTATCGAGCGAATCAAGTGGCCTGCACTTGGTTTCTGAAGCGTATATTTACTAAAATCGAAAACTGATTTTTTACTCATTCACCAAAGTTAAATCAAAATCTTTATCTTTGGAACTTATGAGTACAAAACAAAAACACATTCTAGTTACTGGAGGAGCTGGATTTATTGGGTCACATACAGTTGTGGAACTTATTGAAGCAGGATATACCCCTGTAATTATTGACGATTTCCGTAATTCTGAACGATTTATTCCAGAACGACTAGAGAAATTAACGAATCAAAAAATTATTGCGGTTGATGCTGCTTGTCAAGATGTTGAAGTCTTGGATTCCTTGTTCTCAAAATACAACTTTGAAGGAGTAATTCACTTTGCTGCAGACAAAGCAGTTGGTGAATCAGTAAGTGATCCACTCAAATACTACGATAATAATCTATCAAGTTTAATTTCCATCCTGAGAATGATGGATAAATACAATACGAAAAGTCTCGTTTTTTCATCTTCTTGTACGGTTTACGGAAATCCGAAAAGTACCACAGGGAAATCTGTTGTTACGGAAGATTCCATTCATTTGAATCCAGATTCACCATACGGGAACACCAAATTAATTGGCGAACAAATCCTGCAAGATTGGATTGCTTCTAGTAGTAGAAGTAATGTGGCTCTTTTAAGATATTTCAATCCAATTGGCGCACATGCATCCGGAGAGATCGGAGAATTGCCGCAAGGTATTCCAAATAATTTACTGCCGTACATTACACAAACTGCAGTGGGAATTAGAGAAAAATTGACGGTTTTTGGAAACGATTACGATACGGAAGACGGCACGTGCATTCGGGATTATATTCACGTTTGTGACCTCGCAGATGCGCACGTTTCAGCTATCAAATGGCTAGACCTTCAAACCAATCCAGGAATTGAAATTTTCAATATTGGAACAGGAAAAGGGACAAGTGTTTTAGAAATGGTTCAAGCTTTTGAAAAAGTGATCGGGAAACCATTGAGTTGGGAATATGGTCCAAAAAGAAGTGGTGACATTCCTGAAATTTATGCAAATCCAATTAAAGCAAAAGAAATGCTTCAGTGGGAAAGTAAATTTTCCATTTTTCAAGCGATTGAAGATGCGTGGAGATGGGAAAATAACAGACCTAAGAATGACTAGATTTCTCTTTTTATTGATACTTCTTCTTTCTGCAAAATTCTTGTTTGCTCAATCTCCAGATCCAGATTTAGTAACCAGAAATAGACCGGGTATTTTATGGTTTTATGATGGTTTTAAATCATCAAAACTGACGGATGCTCGCAAATACGACCGGTTTATTATCGATCTTGTTCACAGTGATTGGATGACACAAAATACGAAGCCCTTTGAAAACCATTGGGCTTCCATTGGCTTCAATACGCAGTTTCTTTTCGACATTCCGTTAACCAACAAAAACACCGTTTCTCTTGGAATTGGTTTAGGATATGGACATGTTAAAATTCGCTCACGAGAAGTGGTAAGTAATTTGAATAATTCAATTCAAACACAGCTCGTTTCTCAAGCAACATTTCCAGGCCTAACGAAATCTATTTTCAAAACAAACACCTTGTTCATTCCGCTTGAATTGAGATTTAGAACACCGGGTTGGCAACATTTTAAATTTCAAGTTGGAGGTAGATTGGGAATGCAAATTCGACCAAAAACGAAAACTTACGGAGAGCAAGATGGAAAATCGACCTTTCATAAAGTAGTTGGTTTTCAGGATTTGAATCGTTTTATCGTGGGTATACATACTCGAATTGGCTTTCGAAACTGGGCATTGACAGCATCGTATAATCTCACTCCGTATTTTGATACAGACCAAGTGAATCAAATTAATGGTTTGGAGCTGGGATTGAGTATTTCTCTTTTTTAATATCCATAACAAAAGTTAAAAATTTCACAAGGTAGTCTTGGTTTCTTTATTTTTGTTTTTGTTAGATCAATTCTCAATAGTGAGTAATTTATCTACCAATGAAAACTAAAATAATTTATCATGAAAAAGACATTTTTAATTGCCTCTCTTTGCTTTCTTATAGCAAACTTTGGCTTCTCTCAAGATTATTCGACTGCAATCGGTATAAAAGGAGGTTTCTCTGGAATCGGAGCTTTAAACGTAAAGCATAATTTAGGAGGACGCGCTGCATTCGAAGGTTCTATTGGTGGTGGATCCAATTTCATTTGGTTGCAAGGTTTATACGAAATTAATAATCCAATTCAAGACGGTTTAAGCTGGTACTATGGTGGAGGTGTTGATGTTGGTTTTTGGACGTACTCTCGAAGCTATTATAATAAATACAACGCAGCCTATTACGATAATTATTACGATGATGATTTTTATTTTGGAAATCGTTATACCGGTCACAGAGCGTTTGGAGGTTTGGATGGCGTAATTGGATTAGAATATACTTTTGCTAAAATTCCTTTGAACTTAGCCATTGATGCTTCTCCTGCTTTGAGATTATTTCCACGTGTTGGATTTGCTTTATACGGAAGTATTGCTGCACGTTTCGCAATAAAATAAGCACGTATTTATATTAAAAAAGGCTGTCTTCCTTGAAATGGAGACAGCCTTTTTTATGTTCTTATTTTATACTTAGTTCTGTTTATTCAACATAACTTAATTTAAGCATGTTTGTTTTTCCATTTTCCTCAATCGGAATGGAAGAGATGTTAATAATCATTTGACCTTCTTTTACCAAACCTTGTTTCTTTAAAAGGTACTTAATGTCAGCAATGGTGTGATCTGTACTTACCTTGGAATCATAAAAAAATCCTTTTACTCCCCAAAGTAGATTTAGTTGTGTTAAAATTTGTGTGTTGCTCGTAAAGATAAAGATCTCTGCTTTTGGTCTTTGCGAAGCCAATTTATAAGCTGTATAACCAGAATAAGACATTCCAACAATTGCATCTGCTTCTACTCGTTGTGCCAATCGGCAAGCATTGAAACAGATGGAGTCTGAGATAAAACGAACTTTGTTTTTTTCTGGAAGTAACTCTTTGTTGTAAATGCCTTCAAATGTTTCCATTTCGATTACAATGTTAGACATCGTTCTGATCACTTCAACAGGAAATTTACCTACCGATGTTTCGGCAGAAAGCATTACTGCGTCAGCACCATCTAAAACAGCATTTGCAACGTCATTTACTTCTGCACGTGTTGGTGAAATGTTGGTAATCATGCTTTCCATCATTTGTGTTGCCACAATACATGGTTTGGCGTGTTGAATACATTTTCTAATCAACATTTTTTGGATCAAGGGTACGTTTTGATATGGAACTTCTACTCCTAAATCTCCACGAGCAACCATCAAACCATCACTTTCAACGATGATTTCATCAATGTCTTCAACTGCTTCTGGTTTTTCAATTTTTGCAATCACTTTTGCTTTACCGTGAACAGCACTAATTAGATGCTTCAATTCGATAATATCTCTCGCTGAGCGAACAAATGACAATCCAATCCAATCCACATTTTGTTCCAATGCGAAATCAAGATCTTCTCTGTCTTTTTTCGTCAAGGAAGGAAGTGATACTTTGGTATTTGGTAAATTGACTCCTTTTCGAGAAGACAAGATTCCACCGTGTATAATTTTTGCAACAATGTTTTTTGAACCATCCGTGCTGACCACTTCCAAAGCCAATTTTCCATCATCCAATAGAATTCTTTCACCTGGTTTTGCATCTGCAGGGAGCTGTTCGTAGTTGATGGCAATTTTTTCAGCAGTTCCCATCATCTTTTCAGTGGTAATGGTTATGTTTTTGCCATTTTCCAACATCACTCCGTTGTTTTCTACTTCGTAAACCCGAATTTTAGGACCTTGCAAGTCTGCTAAAATAGCGACATTCAGTCCTGTTTCATCGTTTAATTCGCGGATAATTTTGATTACAGCTTCATGATCTTTGTATGCGCCGTGAGAGAAGTTTAAACGACAAACATTTAAACCTTCTAAAAACATTTTTCTCAGCGTTTCTTTATCGGATGAAGCCGGTCCTAATGTTGCTACAATTTTTGTTCTTTTCATGTACTTATTTTTTGATGGCAAATGCCATTTTATTTCTAGTGTTAAAATGAAAGGTTTTCAGTGGATTCGAATTCGGTTGGGTCAAATTCAAAAGCAGCTAAAACACTCGGATGATTTTTTAATTTCACAAGCCATTCAGATACGTCAAAAGTAGCATTGTTTTTTAAAAAAAGGAAGTAATCGATTTGCTGTTTTTCAGGAATTAGAAATTTACCTTCTGCTTTATTCTTGATCAAATAAATGTCTAATAAATTGTCTTCATCGTGTTGAAAATAATAAGCATGACCTGATTTTTCGTTCTTTTTTTGATTCACTTCAAACAAGTCTGATGCTTTCGCAAGGTGGATACGAAGGAGTTCATTGATGCCCCAAACTAAGCGGTAGTCGCTGTGATGAGAACAAATGCCAATCATTTCATAATCGTAATCAGTCTCTAAAAAAAGGGTGTATTTTTGTATCTTTGCCATGCAGAATTATTACATCGAAGTTACAAATAATTCTGGAGAAAACGACTTGTTAAAGGTTATCTGTTTGTGAAGAAAATATTAAATCTCTCCCATTAAAAGTAAAGTTTCTTTGGCAGCAACTTGTTCTGCTAACTTTTTAGAACTTCCAATTCCTTTTCCGTACAACGTATCGTTGATTTGTACGATCATTTCATACCTCCAATTTCCATCAATGCAACCTTCTTCTAGAACAACAAACTTTAAGTTGAGGTGTTTTTTCTGACTCCAGATAAAAAGTTTGGATTTGAAGTCTATTTCTTCTTCTAGAATTTTGTTCAAATCAGCATAGTTTCTTAGGATGGTGTGATTGATACATTTCCGCACCGCTTCAAAGCCACCGTCTAAGTAAATTGCTCCCATCATTGCCTCAAACGCATTGCCTTCCAAACTGGAAAGATTGATGGTTCTTCCTTTGTGATACCGGATGATTTCTCGCAAGTTTAGTTCCTCGCCAATTTCAGACAAGGTTCTTCTACTCACTACTTTGGATTTTATTTTTGTAAGAAAACCTTCGTCTTCTTCTGGGAATTTAAGGAATAATAATTCAGCAACAACAGCATCCAATACGGCATCTCCTAAATACTCTAAGCGCTCGTTGGAGGTTTCATTTTCCACTAAATTACTGTACGATTTATGAGTAATTGCCTCATAAAAATAGCTCACATTTTTTGGATGATACCCAAATCGTTTGATGATAAACCGGATCAGACGTAAATCTTCTTCGGAACGTTTTGGCGACCTCGAAAATAGATTTTTGAACAACTTTATTTCGTAAATTTCTTGACAATCACAGAAGTATTATGTCCACCAAATCCAAATGTATTGGAGATAGCAACATTGACAACTCTTTTTTGTGGTGCGTTAAATGTGAAATTCAGACGTGGATCAAATTCTGGATCGTCTGTAAAATGATTGATTGTTGGAGGAACAATGTCATGTTTAACGGCCATGATACAAGCAATTGCTTCAATTGCACCAGCTGCGCCTAACAAGTGACCAGTCATTGACTTCGTTGAACTGATGTTCATGGTATAGGCATGATCCCCAAAAACAGATTTGATTGCTTTTGTTTCCGCAATGTCACCAAGTGGCGTAGATGTACCGTGTACATTTACATAATCAACTTGTTCTGGTGTCATTTCCGCATCTTCCAAAGCGGAAATCATTACGTTACGAGCTCCAATTCCCTCTGGGTGAGGAGCTGTCATGTGATAAGCATCACCCGACATACCGCCTCCAGCGATTTCGGCGTAAATTTTCGCTCCGCGCTTGATTGCATGTTCGTATTCTTCCAAAATTAAAGCACCAGCACCTTCGCCTAAAACAAAACCATCGCGATCTAAATCGAAAGGTCTTGAAGCAGTTTCAGGAGACTCGTTTCTGGTTGAAAGTGCACGCAAAGCATTAAATCCACCCATTCCCATTTCGTTCACAGCTGCTTCAGAACCACCAGTAACGATGGCGTCTGCTTTGCCTAAACGAATTAAGTTGAAAGCATCAATAATGGCATTCGTTGAAGATGCACATGCAGAAACAGTTACATAATTTGGACCTCGTAAGCCGTACTTGATTGAAATGTGTCCAGATGCAATATCTGAAATCATTTTCGGGATAAAGAACGGGTTAAATTTCGGAGTACCATCTCCAGCGAAAAAGTTTTGAGCTTCGTCTTGGAATGTCTTTAAACCACCAATGCCCGAACCCCAAATAACTCCGATTCGATCTTGATTTGGATTGGATTCCATCAAGCCTGAATCCGCCATAGCTTCAGTAGCTGAAACCATGGCGTATTGAGAAAATTGATCCAATTTGCGAGCTTCTTTCTTCTCCATGAAATCTTCCACGTTGAAGTTTTTTATTTCGCAAGCAAATTGAGTTTTGAATTTTGACGCATCGAATTGTTTGATTATAGCTGCACCACTCTTACCCAATAACAGGTTATCCCAATACTCAGTAAGCGTATTGCCTATCGGCGTAAGCGCACCTAAACCCGTAACAACAACTCTCTTTAATTCCATACAGAATGTCTTAATTCAACAATAAATTTTTTGGATTATGCGTTTTTCTCGATGTAAGAAACAGCATCACCAACAGTTTGGATAGTCTCAGCTTGATCGTCTGGAATAGCAATATTGAATTCTTTTTCGAATTCCATAATCAATTCTACTGTATCTAAAGAGTCAGCTCCTAGATCATTTGTGAAACTTGCAGCGGTAGTTACTTCGCTCTCTTCAACACCCAATTTATCTACGATAATTGCGATTACTTTTGACTTGATATCAGACATTTCTAATTATTTAATGATTAATTCTGGTTGCAAAGAAAGAATATCTTCATCAAAAAACAAAATTATTAAGCATATAATTGTAATTTACTTTCTGATTGCGTGTGGTGAACAACGCTTTAGCTTTTTATTCTTTATTTTTTTACTGATATTTTACGCTTTAAGGGATACTTTTTATTGCTTTTATCGATTCGAAAATCTTTTTTAAACGTTAAAAAAGTATATTTTATTGAGCATGAAATTTTAATTTAGTTTGAAAGTAAGCGTAAAAGTTGTACCGCCAACGTGATGGTATTCGTAGCTGCCTTCCAATTGTTCCGTCAAAGCTTCTACCAAGCTCATTCCCAAAGAACTCTTGTGGTTGTTTTTCTCATACGCTTCGAATCCTGGTCCGTTATCGTGGATCATCATTACAACTTGATTCGAGATGAGACTCACGCGAATATCAATCTTGTATTCATGATTGGGTGCGTTGAAAGCGTATTTGATCGAGTTGGTGATTACTTCATTCAGTATTAGCGCACACGAAACAGCTTGGTCTGTTTTAATGTCAAAGGACTCTATGTCTGTACTTAAGACAATGGTTTTGTCTTTTGGAAAAAGGGTTCTTTGCAGGTCGCTGATGAGTCCGCTCATATAAGCATTAAAGTCTACGATGGAAAAATCGCCTTTCTCGTATAGTTTTTGATGAACAGCAGCAATGGAATGGACGCGATTGGAGCAATCCAAAAGGATGTTGTCTAACTCTTTGTTTTCTACTTGAGATCGTTGTAAGTTGAGTATGCTGGATACGATTGCTAAGTTGTTTTTTGTTCGGTGGTGAATTTCAGATAAGAGGATGTTTCTGTCCTTAAGCGTTTCTTCTAAAAGGATATTTTGTTTTGTATGGTCTTTGATGATTTTATCAAGTTGTTTATTCTGTCTGGATTGCACCAAGATGAATTTGATGATAATCATAAATGTTAGGACAAATGCACTGATGTGATTCATTCTTGTCAAAAAGATTTGTTGCGTTGTAACGATGTTTTTGGATGGAAACTCCGTTACAATGATATAGCTTGATAAATGCATCGATATAATCACCGACAACACCAGTGTTAAGTTTGTTTTAAATTTCGGCAAGGGAAACAAATAGGTAACACTAGCGAAAAGTGGAAAAAAATACAAATAGGTTCCGTAACTAAACTCAAGAGTGACATTAATGAGTAGTAAGGTAAAATTGACTGTTAGTAAGAAAGTGGCAGTAGATATAATTAGATTTTTATTCTTATTCAAGACAAGGGTGAAAATCATTAAAAACAGTGTGAAAGTTGTCAACAACGCATATTGAGTATCTCCGTTTTTAAAAAACAATAAGGTGAGTAAAATTAAGATTGGAGTCCATACCAAAACAATGAAGTTGACACTTTTTACGTGATCATTGAAGCGGGTGTTTTCCGTTTCGTGAAGACCATAGTTCATAAGTATATCCCAAACTTTTTTCAACTTTTAATTTTTGTTTAGTAGTCGGTTGTAACGTTCAACGTTTACTTCTTTATCTATTGAAATGTTATTTTCGATTGATATAATAAACTCTTTAGCTAACAAAGGTGCAATTAAAAATCCTTTTGCGCCTAAACCATTAAATATTTTTAACTTTTTGTAGATGTGATGACTTCCAATTAATGGTCGTCTGTCTAAAGTCGTAGGTCTAATTCCTGCTTTCTGCGAGACAATGGTGAAATCTTCTTTCGTAAGCGATTTAAAATTTTCACAGATTGTATTTTTTCCTTCTTCAGTTATTTCTGTATTTGCCGTGTTCCATTCGTACGTTGCGCCCACTTTAAAGCGATGATTTCCAATCGGCATCACAAAACATTTTCGGTTGACAGACTCTTCTTCGGTCAATCCTTTTGATTCGATGGTTAAAACCTCTCCTTTCGTTGTTTCGAGCGGAAGGTATGAAAACCAAGGATTGTATACACCTTGATATCCTTCGCAAAAAATGATGTCTTTGAAGTTTTCACCATGATAAGCTCCCGTTTCGGGATCTAAGTCCGCATGCACGAATGTTTCTTTTCTCAAATAGTTTTCCGATTCCAACCATATCAGAGCATCTTTTAGTAAAAGAGAGGCTTCTACGTATCCGGATTGATATACTTTCCCCGTTCCAAATGTGTTAATTACTTTGTTGCATTTTTCATCATCTTCATCCAGTGGTTTCAGGTATGGCGTAAATTCAGGAAGTTCTTGTTTTTTTAACCACAGATCAACTTCCTGTTGATGAGAAAATGCCCTCCGAATGGGAATTTCTTTAAAGTAAGTGTTTCCCCAAGCAGCGGTAAGTTCTTCGTAGAATTTGAGCGCTTCAGGAATAAAATCGGAGACTCTCCAACTGGTTGTCACTCTTCTAAACACAATTGGATTGATGATTCCTGCGGCGATGTCTGTTGAAACGTTGACGCCGCTATCGATAATTTGAAAAGGAATTTGTTTTTTATGCAATTCATACGCAATGCATATTCCCGCTAATCCAGATCCTACGATCAATGTTGTGTTTGGTGTATTTTGACTCATTTGGTTGCTGCTAAACTGATGATGGATATTTTTATATTCGGCAATTCATTTCTGATTTTCAAGATGCAAGCCTCGATGGTTGCTCCCGTGGTAACGACATCGTCGATAATCGCAAGGTGTTTTGCATCATTCATTTTCGAGGTGTTAATTTCAAAAACTTCCGAAACATTATCCCAGCGAAGAAACCTTCCTTTTTTTGTCTGACTTTCGGTGTTGCTTTTCTTTGAGATGAAGGACTTGTTTACAGGTATTCCTGTGGTTTTTGAAATTCCTTCCGCGATCAATTCACTTTGGTTGTAACCTCGTAAGTATTGCTTTTTTGGGTGCATCGGTACGGGAATTAATGCATCTATTCCCCCAAATCGGTTTTGGTCGAGTTGTATTTTTTGACCAATTCTCCTGCCCATTTCCGCTGCTAGTTTTGACTTGTTTTTGTATTTTATTTGATGCAAAATTTCCTGTGTGCTCGTTTGTTTCTCAAAGTGAAGCAATGCAAAAGTAGACTCCAAATCAACTCTTCCCCAGAATAATTTATCCAAAGAGGATGCGTCTTGAAAAGTTTCGTAGTAGGTATATCGGAGTGAGTGCTCACACAAATGACAAAGCTGAACTTCCGAATTCGGTAACTCTTGACTGCATATTAAACACATATCGGGATAAAGCAGGTGTAACAGATCATTTTTCCATTTAATGACTTTAAATTTCGATTTCTGTAAGATGGTTGTGTGAAATGGTTGCTGCATGTTTAAACATTTAGATGTTGAAATAAATCCGAAAAACCACTTGATTAGGCACTGCTTTTTCGGTAAATTTACTGAATAAATTTAGAATGATTACCACTGTGATTGTGATTGCCTGATTTTGTAAAAAAAAGAATACATCGGAGTAATTTGATGTGGATATCTTTAATCTCATGTTGATAAACTCATGATGTATTGATACCAAAAGGATGTGGCTTTTATATGTTGAAAACCAAATCTGATTGTGCATTTCTTTAATTGCTTTCTGAATTTAAAAAAGCAATTTTTGCAACTCCTTGATCAAGATTGATCTAAATTAAACTCCTTTCAAATTGCATTGAAAGTTGAGAAAGCTGACAGCTAAATGTCTAATAAATAGATTTTTATAAAAAACGATATAAAATAATTGATATGACACAACAAGTAGAGCCGATCTTGGAGGCTAACAACAACCGTTTTGTACTATTCCCAATTCAGCACGATGACATTTGGGCTTTTTATAAAAGGGCTGAGGCTAGTTTTTGGACAGCAGAAGAAATTGATTTAGCAGCTGATTTAATTGATTGGGAAACGAAGTTAAATGACAACGAGCGCCATTTTATAAAACACGTACTTGCGTTTTTTGCAGCTTCTGATGGAATTGTGAATGAGAATTTAGCTGAAAACTTTCTTTCAGAAGTTCAGTACACCGAAGCGAAGTTTTTCTATGGTTTCCAAATTGCAATCGAAAACATCCATTCTGAAACCTATTCATTACTGATTGACACCTACATCAAAGACAATTCAGATAAAGATTATTTGTTCAACGCCATCGACACCATGGATTGCGTTCGGAAAAAAGCAGATTGGGCTTTGCGCTGGATTGATCAAGGAAATTTTGCAGAGAGATTGGTTGCGTTTGCAGCAGTTGAAGGAATTTTCTTTTCCGGTTCTTTTTGCTCTATTTTTTGGTTGAAAAAACGCGGTTTGATGCCTGGCTTGGCATTCTCAAACGAATTGATTTCTCGCGATGAAGGTTTACACTGTGATTTTGCTTGTTTGCTATACAATAATCACGTCGTAAATAAATTAGATAAAAAGGAGATTGAGAAAATCATCTTGGACGCAGTTGAAATTGAAAAAGAATTTATTTTGGATGCACTTCCTGTTCGCTTGATTGGAATGAACAGCGAATTGATGTCTCAATACATCGAGTTTGTTGCCGATAGATTGTTGCAAGAATTGGGGAATGAGAAAGTATTCAACACGGCGAATCCCTTTGATTTTATGGACATGATTTCGATTCAAGGAAAAACCAATTTCTTCGAAAAACGAGTTGCTGAATACCAAAAAGCAGGTGTGTTGGATGGCAAAAACAACAGTGATTTTACGATGGATGAAGATTTTTAGTCCAAGAACATATTAATTAGAAACAGAAATACATAAAAAATGTACGTTTTAAAAAGAGATGGAAGAAAAGAGGCGGTTAAATTTGATAAAATTACGGCTCGAATAATCAAAATGTGCTACGGATTAGATCCGTTGGTTTCGCCAGAAGCTGTGGCAATGAAAGTGATTGAAGGAATTTATGATGGTGTTTCAACCAAAGACCTAGATAATTTAGCTGCTGAAGTTGCTGCAGCGAAAACGATCGATCATCCGGATTATGCCTTATTAGCTTCCAGAATTGCGGTTTCAAATTTGCACAAAGACACGAAGAAGTCATTTTCTGAGACCATGGACGACATGTACAATTACATCGATCCAAATACAAATTTATCGGCGTCTTTGTTGGCAGATGATGTCTACAAAGCAATTATGGATAACCGTGACGTGTTAGATTCCAGCATTATTTACGACCGTGATTTTAGATACGATTATTTCGGATTCAAAACATTGACGCGTTCTTACTTGTTGAGAATCAATGGTGAAATCGTTGAAAGACCACAACACATGTTGATGCGGGTTTCAATAGGAATTCATAAAAATGACATCGCTTCAGCTATTAAAACATATAATTTGATGTCTGAAGGTTGGTTTACACACGCAACTCCAACCTTGTTCAATGCAGGAACTCCAAAACCTCAAATGTCCTCTTGTTTTTTGCTGACGATGAAAGAAGATAGCATCGAAGGAATTTATGATACCTTGAAATCGTGTGCGAGAATTTCGCAATCAGCAGGTGGAATTGGATTGGCAATTCACGATATTCGTGCAAAAGGTTCATATATAAAAGGTACAAATGGAACCTCCAATGGAATCGTTCCGATGTTACGAGTTTATAACGATACTGCAAGGTACGTAGATCAAGGCGGAGGAAAGAGAAAAGGCTCATTTGCCATGTATATTGAACCTTGGCATGCAGACGTTTTTGATTTTCTTGAAATGAAAAAAAATCACGGAAAAGAGGAGCAGCGAGCAAGAGATTTGTTTTATGCACTTTGGATTCCAGATTTATTCATGAAACGTGTAGAATCGAATGGAGATTGGACCTTGATGTGTCCGCACGAATGTCCAGGTTTATCAGAAGTTCACAGCGCTGAATTTGAAGCCTTGTATGAAAAATACGAAGCAGAAGGAAAAGGTAGAAAAACAATCAAAGCGCAAGATTTATGGTTTAAGATACTCGAATCTCAAATTGAAACTGGTACTCCTTATATGTTGTACAAAGATGCGGCAAATTCTAAATCGAATCAGCAAAATTTAGGAACGATTAAATCTTCTAATTTATGTACGGAGATCATCGAATATACTGCTCCTGATGAAATTGCAGTATGTAATTTGGCTTCTCTGGCTTTGCCGAAATACGTAACGGAAGACGGGAATTTTGACCACGATAAATTGTTTGAAGTAACGTATGAAGCTACAATCAACTTAAATAGAATCATCGATGGAAATTATTATCCAGTAAAAGAAGCTGAAAATTCCAATTTGCGTCACCGACCAATTGGATTAGGAGTTCAAGGATTAGCGGATGCATTTATCATGTTAGGATATCCGTTTGAATCGGAAGAAGCGCGGCAATTGAACAGAGACATTTTCGAAACGATTTATTATGCTTCGATGACGGCTTCAAAAGACTTGGCAAAGGTTGAAGGACCATATCAATCCTTTGAAGGTTCTCCAATTTCCAAAGGTGTTTTCCAATTTGACATGTGGAATGTTACACCATCAAACCGATGGGAATGGGATGTATTACGTGAAGAAGTGAAACAACATGGTGTTCGAAATTCCCTTTTATTAGCGCCTATGCCAACTGCATCAACCGCTCAAATTTTAGGAAACAATGAATGTTTTGAACCGTATACATCCAATGTTTATACGCGAAGAGTGTTGTCAGGAGAATTTATCGTTGTAAACAAACATTTACTGAAAGACTTGGTGAAAGCTGGAATTTGGACGAAAGAAATGCGTCAGAAATTAATGTCAACAAACGGTTCAGTTCAAAATATCCCAGAAGTACCTGCAAATTTGAAAGAACTTTACAAAACGGCTTGGGAGATTTCTCAGAAATCAATTATTGAAATGGCAGCAGATCGTGGAGCGTACATTTGCCAGTCGCAATCTTTGAATATTTTCATGGAAAATGCCAACTTCGGAAAATTAACTTCCATGCATTTCTACGGTTGGAAAAAAGGATTGAAAACAGGAATGTATTACCTGAGAACAAAAGCAGCTACAGACGCCATCAAGTTTACAGTTGATAAAAATGTGACAGGAGAACGCACACAAGTTGAGAATGTCTCCATCCGAAATATCGAACTAGAACAAGAGGCAATTGCTTGTTCATTGGATGATCCAGAGAACTGCGAAATGTGTTCCGGTTGATTTTAAGATGAGCTAAGTGCGAATTAAGAAATAAAGATGAGCGCAATGGATTAATTTTCATTGCGCTTTATTATTTTACAATACATTGTTTTACAGGTTGTTGAGCTGTCATTTGTTTAGTATATTCAACTGAGTTGCAGTGATTAAAACAAGCTATTTGAAAAATAAACTAAGAAGATGCTATTTTAACCAAATTAAATATGTATCTTTGCACCACGAAAAAGGTCAAATCGTTGAACTTTCCGTTTAGAGTGCGGGGTGGAGCAGTTGGTAGCTCGTCGGGCTCATAACCCGAAGGTCGCTCGTTCGAGTCGAGTCCCCGCTACAAAGCAAAAAAGCGTCAAGTTTTACTTGATGCTTTTTTTTTGCTCTAAATTTTAGATTTATATTCTCATAACCCGCAAGTCGTCCGCCTCAGGCGGATCGAGTCCCCGCTACAAAGAGTTAAAAAGGATTGCAGTTCTGCAACAACCCTTTCAATTGGAATGCGGCTTCAGACCATTCAAATGAAGAATAGACACACAGTCTGGCTTTAGCCAAAATGGCTGTGATTTTAAGGACATGAAACTCAATCCTGCCTCAACCAACTCCAAACTGGTCGAAACAAAAAAAGCCCATTCAGAAATTTTCCGAATGGGCTTTTTTAAGGATCTATTATTATTTAACTACAAACTGAATTACTTCTTTGCTCGTTTCGTTTCCGATTTGCAAAAGATACATTCCGCTTGCTAAATGATCAGTTGATAAGATCACCAAGTTTGAACCGGATGCAGCTTGAACTGTTTTCGTTTGTACAACTTTACCAAGTAAATCTGTCATCACAAAATTCATTGCTTCGTTTGCTTGCATGTTGAAGCTTACGTTCAATTCACCGTCTGTTGGATTTGGGTAAAGCGATAAACCATCGATTTTAGAAAGTGTATTTACTCCTAAGATGATGTCATTTGATGGTGCGCCATTGTAGATGTTGATATCATCTAAGAAGATGTTATTTCCTCCTGCACCTTCAAAACGGAATCTGAATCTAAAATTAGATGTCCAGAATTGACTCGTTACGTTGGTCATGTGAACAGTCACCCAATCACCAAAACCAGGAGTCCAGCTGGTTGTTTCTGCGAATGTAGAAAGTGCATTTCCAGAAAGCGTTTTACGTTGTGACCAATTTTCCCCACAATCGTCACTAAGGAATACTTTCAAAGTTTCAACGTTGTTTGATAGTTTTTTACGGTAAGCGTATCTGAAAGATAAGGTTACTGCGTCTGCAGCAGTTACAGAAGAAAGATCTATCGATGAAGAAATGAATTCATCGTAGTTTCCAGTACCTGTTTGTGCGAAGTTATTTAAAAGTAAACTTTTAGAACCTAAATGTGCAGCAGAATTTGTTAAACTCCATCCAGCATTGTTGGAAGAGTTTACAATGCTGTATTTATCATTCAGTTCACTTGTTTGAGAATAACCTTCAAAACCTTCGTAAAATGGAAGTGCTGTTGCTGAAGGTAAGACCGTGATGTATGCAGTTTTTGTAATTGATTGAGATGTACTTCCGTCTGATGCAGATAAAACTACCTCATAAGTTCCAGGAGTTGCATACGTAATCGTAGGATTTTGAGCTGTTGAAGTTGCAGGTATTCCTCCTGGGAAACTCCAACTCCAAGCATTAACTACATTGTAGGAGGCATCCTCAAAATTAACCGATTCTCCAGCACAAATAACTTCTCTGTTGGATGTAAATTCAGCTTTACAAAGAGAGATGTTTCCGTCAGCTCCTGTTGCAATTAAGTTTGCAGGTTGCCACAAATTTCTTCGTCCTGTGTTGGTTACATTTAAGGCAGCTCGCATGCGATCACGTTGACCTTCAGAAAACATTTTAGAGCAATAAGAATAATCCATGTAGTTTTCAACGTTCGCTAAAACTCCACATGTATTTTCGTTTAATTTACAGTTTGTAACTCCAATTGTGTTTGGTGTATCTGCTACATCGTCATCAGAACCACAACTGCTTTGGTTTCCTGGGTTATTATTTGGTCCCCAAGTGTGTGCTAAGTTTAACCAGTGACCAACTTCATGGGTCAATGCTCTACTTGTGTTCACAGAACCCGTACCAATTGCACCTACATAACTGTGTAGAATCCAGATTCCGTTGGTCATGGCAGTGTTAGAATAAGATCCTGGCAATCTGGTGTATCCTGCTGCACCACCGATTTCTTTTGCGATGAAAATATTCAAGTATTTATTTCCTGGCCATTCGCCATTAAATACATCATTACCATTTCTGATGGAAGTAACTTGCGCTGTTCCACCTCCAGCTGGTTCAATGGTGTTGACACTTTGCGTTCTTGTAATTCCATTAAAACATGTTCCGTCTGGAGCTTTTGTTGCCATAACGAATTCAACTTCGATATCAGCAGGGATACAAGTAGCATTTGGATTCGTCGCATTAAAAGCAGTAATCACATTCAAAGCATCCGTGTTTTGCTTTCTAAAATCTCTGTTTAAGATAAATAAAGCATCCAAAATTTGTTCGTTTGTAATGTTCTCTGAACCTCCGTTGTGAAGTACGTGAAAAACAATTGGAATTTTGTAAACAACTGCTTTTGGGCTGATGCTATTTTTCATTTCCACTTCTTTCAACTTCATTTCTTGTTGATCCAAAGCGAATTGTGCTGCAAAAGCAGGGTCTTTTTGTAATTCATGCATCACCTTGTGTGACTTGCAATACTCTACATGTTCTCCTTCTCTAGCATTCGAGTAATCGATGCTGGATTGATTTTGAGCATGCAAAGAGAGAGAGGATAAAATTGAAAAACTTAAAAGTCCTAGATTCAATTTTGTAAATATTTTTTTCATAGTTTAACTAAATTATAGTTTAATTCACGCACAATTTACAATTTTTTATAAAGTTAAAATCTATTTTAGTGTTAAATGGTGTTTTTGTTGATTAAACGGCTAAATTGGAGTCCAATATTACGAGTTAATTGTAGGTCTATTCTTTTAATTCTCCGACTTCGATTTTCAATGTTTTTAATTGATCTAAAATGCTTTCTTGTTTTGCTTTCAAGCCCTTCAACTCAACAACATGTTGTTCGTTTTTATTCTTTTTATTTGCAGCAAGGAGTTCATTCGTTTCAGTAAGTTGCGTTTCAATGTTTTCAATTAAAAAAGCGACATAATACGGTAAATACATTTTCCCATAAACGCCTCCTTTTGCATGAATATTTCTGAAATATGGAATCAATTGCACTTGTATTTCAGGGTTTTGTTCGATAAAATATCCAGCTAACGATTTTGTTCCGTAGATGATGTCTTGACCAACTAATTGATTCTTGTCAAATAGATTTTTAAAGAATTCAAGATCTGATTCAGTTCCGAAATATTCGTAATATTCAGCAATGATTACTTTCATGGCTGAAGTTGGATCAGCTTCCATTTTTTTGATCATTTGTTTGGCGAGATCTGGATCTAGTTGACTCAAAATAACCAAGGCGTATCGAGTAACTTGATAGGATGAATCTGAATCCAAAATCTTGACAATCATTTCTTTCGCTTCCATTTCAGAAAGGCTAGGAACTAGCTGATCTAGGGCTGTAATTCGATTGCTTGAATGCGGATCGTGGTATGCTATTTCTCGAATGATTCCATCTGCTTTCAATGTAGTTTCTGCTGATGAGCGTTTTAAGCTGGAGATCGCGTCTAATCTCACTTCCCAAAAAGGATCTTTTAACGCATCTAAAATAAGTTGTTCACCTTTCGACGTCAAGGAATCTAAGCTATACAACAGGGCCAATCTTCTGTCTTCATATCTTTTCCCCAAATAAAACTGTTCTCGGTATTGTTCTGCTGGCTTATCGTGGTAATATTTTGCAAGAAGTGCGTGTTGATGGTCAAAAATAACGGTTTTCAATTCGCCTTCAATCGGGAAACTGAAACTGTTGAGTCTTTTGTCGATCACAATAGGATAGATGTGCTTTCCTTTCGAATCAAATACAGCTACTTCTACTGGAAGTTTGTAAAGTGGAGATTCATTTAAATTTTGAATTTGATTAATTGCCAGTACAACTTCTTTTTTGTCAGCTGAAATTGTCTGTTTAATCGTTAACTCCGGCGTTCCTTTTCCTAAAAACCATTGATTGAAAAACCAATTCAAATCTTCTCCACATACTGCTTCAAAACTCGTTCGAAGTTGATGAAATTCTGCTGCTTTGTACTGATAAGTTTGAAGGTAATGTTTCATTCCTGCGAAAAAAGCCTCGTCACCTAAATAGTTTCTTAACATGTGTAAAATTCGTCCACCTTTGCTATAGGAGTGTGAATCAAACATGTCATCTTTGTCGGTGTAATCGTACCAGATTAAATCATGCGGTTTTTTCTTCAGAACGCTTTCAAAATACTTGTCTTTTTCTGCTGATGCATTGTAATCTGCTTCGTCAATGCCATATCGGTGCTCGTCCCAAAGGTATTGGGAGTAGTTTGCAAATGCTTCGTTTAGAGCTAAGTTTGACCAAGATTCAGCCGTTACAATATTTCCAAACCAATGGTGAAATAGTTCGTGGGCGATCGTAGCTTGGTCGTTTTCGTCCAACAATTCTCGTCTTGATTTATAAACGAAGTCGCCAAAAACAACAGCTCCCGTATTTTCCATCGCGCCTGAAACAAATTCTCGCACCACGATTTGATTGTATTTATCCCACGGATATTCAATTCCTGTTAAGTCAGAGAAAAAACGAATCATGGCTGGAGTTTCTCCGAAAATAGCGCGTGCATGTTGTTCCCAAGCTGGTTCAACATAGTAGTTAACTTCCATTTTGGAACCATCTTTTCGGGTATAGGAATCTTGTACCACTTTAAATTCACCAACGCCCATCATGAATAAATAGACCGCGTGCGGAATTTCTTGTTTCCAATGATCAGTTCTGGTTCCGTTTTTATTGATTGTACTGCTAAGTCGTTTTCCGTTGGAAAGTGTGGTGTATTTCTGATCAACCGTGATGAAAATTTCTTGGGTTGATTTCATGTTGGGAGAATCTACCGTTGGAAACCAAACGGAATTAGATTCTGTTTCACCTTGTGTCCAAATCTGGGGCATTTTATTCGGATCTTCTCCTTTTGGATTGATGAAATACAAACCTTTGTCGCTGGTAATCGCTTTTCCACCGCTTACCAATCTTTCATCTGGCTTGGCGATGTAATCAATAACGAGGTTATAGGTTTCTGTTCTGGTATATTTTTTATCGAGCTGAATGCGAATTTCTTCACCATTGTATTTGTAAGTTAAATCTTTTCCGTTGATAGTTATTTTTTTGATTTCCATCCCTTTGGCATCTAAAAACAAACTATCTGAAGCATAGAAATAAGGTTTTAATGTGAGGTCTGCCTGACCAATCATCCAAGACTTATTCCAATCAAATTCAACGTTTAGTTTTGTGTGAACCAAGCTAGTAAGTTGGGTTCTCGTTGCGTGATATAGCTTCGGTAAAACTTGGACATCATCTCCAAGTCTGGATCCAATTTCAATTTCCTCGGATGTTGTTTCTACAAGAATATCATTGTTTTGCTTATTCAGTTTTTTGTCTGTATGACTTCCTGAAACGCCGCAAGCTGAAAGGTAAATTAATCCAGACAAGAGATAAATTAAACGCATATATTTTTAGATTTAAGAGCTCAAAGCTGATGAAATTTTTCTTTTTAACTTGAGTTCGATTGTAAAATTGAGATTTATATTTCAATGAATGCTCATAATAAGAGAAATTTTAAATAAAATCAGTGGACTATTTTTATTTAAAATGACGAAGTAGGATGCCATTTATTGGAAAGCTGAACAAAGAGAATTTTGAATAGTTTATTAGAGTCTCATAATCAGCGATATAGATTCGATGAGATAATCGAACTCAGGTTTTTAAGCAAGACTTATTTATTTATTGACTAAAATGTTTGTAATATTGTGTTATAAATTAAAATAATGGCAAATCAAGATTGGAAATTGGATGGTGAAGAGGTTTTAGTAAGTCACCAAAGTGAAATTATTTGGGAAGACGATCGTTTTTTCACCATGACCTATAAAGGAAAAAATTTCCATGGTGAGATTATGGAAGAAAATTTAGAAAACAGAATGTTGAAAGTGAAAATTAATCACTGCGAATATTTGATTTCTAAAAAAGGTCCTTTGGATGAACTAATTGCTCAACTTGGTTTGGATAAAGTAAAAATTCGTAAGTTATCTCAACTAAAATCACCGATGCCGGGAAGAATTGTTGCCATTAGCATTTCTGTTGGAGATGAAATTGAAGTTGGAGATTCGCTCTTGACTTTAGAAGCCATGAAAATGGAAAACGTATTGAAATCAGAAGGTGTTGGAATTGTGAAATCCATCGAAGTAAAAACAGACCAAGTTGTAGACAAAGGAGCTGTTTTGGTAACGTTTGAATAAATACTAATAACTTAAAATTGGATTGGTGCTTTTTTCTTCGCCAATGCTTGTTGCTGGTCCGTGTCCTGAATAAACAACTGTGTTTTCTGGAAGCGTAAACAGTCTTTCGGTGATGCTTTTCTTCAATACCTCTAAACTTCCGCCAGGTAAATCGTATCTTCCAAAGCTGCCTTTGAATAGAATGTCTCCGCCAAGAAGAATATTGCTTGCTGCATTGTAAAAAGCAACGTGTCCAGGTGCATGACCAGGACCAAAAATCACGTCCAATTGGATGTTTCCGAATTGGAGAACTTCCTTGTCTTGAATGAATTTGGTTGGTTTGGGAGAAGTTTCATATTCAGACATTCCATACATTTTGGCGGAAAGTTCACCCATTTGCAAAGTCGGTAAATCCAACTCGTGCGCGTAGAAATCAAGTTCAAAGTTTCTCAATACAAATGCATTTCCTAAAATGTGATCAATGTGACAATGTGTATTGAGCAAAGCCAAGGGTTTTAAACCATTCGATTGAATGTATTCCAGAAAGAAAGCTTGCTCTTCTCTCGTGTAACAACCTGGATCAATAATCACCGCCTCTTTTTGGTCATTGTAAACGATGTATGAGTTTTCCTGAAAAGGATTAAAGGTGAAGCCTTGTACGTGTACCATAGAAAATGAATTTGAATTCAAAGTTAATCAAAGAAAGCCAAAAAATCTTATATTGATTAAGGCATTATATTTGTTAGCTGATATTTGTTAAATTTGCAAGTGGTGATTCCAAATACGACATTCCATCACTTTAATTAAAAAAAGAATCCATGAAATCAATGAAATTCATCTTATTAGCAACCTTGGCATTTACGGTGCTTAGTTGCAGTCAAAGAGTTGCTTATACCAACGCATTAAAAGACGATTATGATTTGACACCTCTAACAATGAAAAGGTTGCAGTTTTACACTTCTTCGCAGATTATTTTGCAACGAAGCTCACAAAAAGGCAATCAACAAATTTCTGCGGACGGGAAATTAGTTGTCAACGAAAGAAAGGAAGAAGACCGTGTCATTATCAATCCAAGTACGAAATGTGTTTTTGAACAAGATGGAGATAAAGGGGAAGTTTTTATCCGATTTGAAGTTGGAACTGGAAAAACTTTAAAATTCGCAGCTCGTCAAAATCAATCAGATGGAAAATATTATTTAGTTGCAGATTGGAAAACTGGAAAAGGCGGAGAAGTGGTTTACGGAAATCAAACTTATTATGCTAACACTTCATCAGGGAGTTCATTCTTGATGGTTTCGATTCAAAAATTGAAACGTACGAAGAGAAAAGACAGAGTTGTGAAAGGAATTAAAGTCAATTAATAAAACAACGATTCAATTCAAGATAAAACGAATTTGAATTTCGTCCATAATAGGTACAAAAAAAGGGAGGTTTTAAAACCTCCCTTTTTAATTTAAAATTAATTTCAACTATTTCAATTCTTTAGTGTCTAACAACAACTCTTTTTGTTTGAACCATTTTACCGTTTGAATAAATCGTTAAAATGTAAACTCCATTTTTAAATTGACTAACATCTAATTTTTTACTTGCTCCAAATTTCTCTTCAGCAATTACGTTACCCAAAACATCAACCATTTTTAGAGCGTTGTCTGAGCTTCCTTGAACTGTTAAGTTAAGAACGTCATTTGCTGGGTTTGGAAACGTATTGAAAGAAACCATGTTTTTCACTTCTTTAACAGCCAAAACATTATTGATTTTAATGTCTAATGAATCGTAAACTAGTCCTGTTGTATCTTCTATGTAATATCTAAAGTGAACTTGTTCATTAGAACCCATGTCATAACCAACATCAGCAGTAATTGAACCAATGTTGTTGATGGTTAAAGGTGCATGACCAGGTGTTGTAAAGGTATTTGTTGCTGAAGGAGCATAGCAAGTACCAGGAGCTCCTGGATTATTTGGATCTACAACGCCCCAGCAAATACCGTATGTGATTGCAGAAGAAGTTGTCAAAATGTTCACACGTCTGATGTTTGTTTTTATCGGCGTCGTGGTCGTATTTTTAACAAAGAAGTATCCTTCGTAAAAATCGCCATCCAAGGTTACATTCAATGTAGTTCCTGAGATATCTGTTGTAGAACCCAGCCCTTCATAAATTTCGAATGTTTGTGCATTACCTATTAATCCAAATGAAAGAATGGTAATTAAAGAGAGTATGTTTTTTTTCATAAGTTCTTGTTTTAATTTATAGTTTGAATCAAATTTACATAAATATTTCTTTAGTACAACAATTCCAGACTGTTAAATTATTGCAAGTCTCCAAGCAATTTTAATTTTTAGAGGCTTAGAATTAAGTAAGATATCTTGATTAATGGCTGTTTATTCCGTTTTATCTGTTGTTTATGCCATTTGATTTGATTGATTAACACCATCTTTTTGTTGGTAGGATTTCAATAGTGAGGCGTATTAGAACAAATTCAGACTTTTAAAAAAGTGTTATATTTGAAGATTGGCAGTGTTTTTGAATAAATTTTAAATTCACGTCACGAGACAATAAAACTAAAAAAACATGAAAAAACTTCTTTTTATTTTATCAATAACAACACTATCCTTTCAACTTTCAGCGCAGGATAACAACGAAAATGGTAAAACGATTCCGTCCGTTCAACTTAAAGATATGGAGGGAAAAGTGGTTAACACCGCAGAATTAGGTTTAAAAGGACCAATCGTATTTAGTTTTTGGGCAACTTGGTGTGCACCTTGTAAACGAGAATTAAATACCATTCACGAATTATACGAAGATTGGCAAGAAGAAACAGGCGTAACATTAGTTGCAGTTTCTATCGACGATGAAAAAACAAAAAATAATGTTCCGGTTTATGTAAATGGGAAAAGTTGGGAGTACATCGTTTTAATGGATCCAAACGGTGACTTCAAAAGAGCAATGGGTGTCAACAACGTTCCACATACGTTTTTGGTAGATGCAAGTGGAAAAATTGTGTATTCACATAATAGTTATGCTCCTGGAGATGAAGAGATTTTATATCAGAAAATTTTAGAATTGAAGAAATAATACTGCTTAGCTTAAACTTATGAAACTACATTTAAAACTTTCTCTTGCCGCAGTATCCATTTTTACTCTTGGATTTGGACAATCCAATCTTGGTTCAATTACGGGGAACATCGAAAGCACTTTTCAATATTTGAACAAAGACTCTTTAATTGGTGCTAATCAGCCGGAGTCAAAAGCATTGTTAAATTCGTACGCAAATATTTTTTATACGGTAGGAAATTTTAAAGCAGGTATTCGATTAGAATCCTACATGCCAAGAATTCAAGGTTATCCAGACCGATACGATGGAACTGGTTTGGGAATGCGTTATTTCGGTTATTCCAATGGTTTTGTGGATGTGACTTTGGGTAACTTTTATGAACAATTTGGTTCTGGTTTGTTATTTCGTTCCTACGAAGATCGAGCTTTAGGATATGACAACAACATGGACGGAATGCGATTGATTGTTCGCCCATACAAAGGAGTTGTTTTAAAAGGAGTTTATGGAAGTCAACGTTTATCTTTTCAAGAAGGGAAAGTTGTGAAAGCAGATGGTATTGTTCGCGGTGCTGATGCTGAAGTTCACTTAAACGAATCTTTGAAATGGATGAGCGAAAAGAAATTGGATGTAGTTTTAGGTGCTTCTTTCGTAAGTAAATTCCAAAAAGATGATAATTCAGAATTAATCCTTCCTCAAAATGTAGGTTCTTACGGTGGTCGTTTGGCTTTGCGATACGGAAAATTTACACTCAACGCTGAATACGCTCGCAAAGAGAATGATCCTTCCGAAGACAATAACTTTAGCTATAATCCGGGCCAAGCAGCCTTGATTAATTTAGGGTATTCTCAAAAAGGTTTGGGAATCATTCTATCTGCTAAATCAGCTGATAACATGAGTTTGCGTTCTGATCGCTCAAAAACATTGCAAGATGTACTGATTAATTATTTGCCAGCTTTAAATAAAACACATACTTACAATTTAGTTGCAACGCTTTATCCGTATGCGACACAAGCCATGGGTGAAGTTGCATACCAAGCGGAAGTGTTATATACGTTTAAAAAAGACAGTAAGTTAGGAGGAAAGTATGGAATGCCAGTCAATGTCAATTTCTCAACTGCTTATGGGCCAATCAGACATACTTCTGGAGTAAACCCATTGGATTCTAACGGAATTACGTATACTGGAAGATTGTTTGATCAAAGTAGTTTGCAATATTGGCAAGATATCAACGTAAACATTACGCGTAAGTTCAACAAGAACTTTAGTTTGATTTTCTCTTATTTCAACATTCGTCTGAACAATGACATTTCCAAAGTAGCAGAAGATGCTTCAGGAATTATTAATTCTCATATTGGTGTAATTGAAATGAATTACAAGATCAATAAAAAGCACGCATTGAGAGCAGAACTTCAAGGCTTGTTTACCAAAAAGGACAAAGGAGATTGGGCAACAGCGGTTCTAGAATATACGATTTCACCCAATTGGTTTTTCAGTGTGATGGATCAGTATAATTATGGTAACTCAGTTCCAGACCAACGTTTGCATTATTTAATTGGTTCTTTCGGATACGTTCGTGAATCGAGTCGTTTCATGCTTTCTTACGGAAGACAACGTGCAGGTTTATTTTGTGTTGGAGGAGTTTGCCGATTCGTACCAGCATCCAATGGTTTAACGTTCACATTTACTCAAAGTTTTTAATCTAGATCGTATGAAAAAATTCTCATTTATTCTGATTTTAGTCGCGCTAACGATTACATCTTGCGACAAAGTTAAAAAGCCATTTATTCCAGGAATTTCAACAGAATTAAACACCAGTTTATATCCAGGAGCTTGGAGTGCATATCCTTGGCCTACGTTTACACAAAATACAAATACCAATCGCAACGTGCTGATTGAAGATTATACAGGTCACAAATGTGTTTTTTGTCCAAGTGCCGCTGTGATTGCGAAAGACATTGAAGTTGCAAATCCAGATCGTGTTTTTGTGGCATCTATTCACGCTTCTCCAGGAGGAATTGGCCCTTTTCAATCGGTTGACGCTTCCTACACAAATGATCTGACAAATCCGATGGTCATTGCCTATGGTAGCACTTTTCAAAATGGGTTTAACTTCACTGGAAATCCGCAAGGAACGGTGAGTCGGAAAGTATTTGGCGGAGTGATGTTTCAACAGCCTGGAAACTGGAGCAATGCATCCAATCAGATGATTACTGAAAATGAATTAAAAACAAATCTTCAAGCAAAAATCAACTATTTTCCAACAACAAGAGGTGTGTTTTTACATGCTGAGATTGATACCATGAACATGGCTTCAGCGGATTTCTCAGTTGTGGTTTATTTAATTGAAAACACCTTTGTTTCAAAACAAAAATTTCCAGGAGGAGTATCTGATGAAAATTACGTGCACCACAATATTCATCGTGGAAATATAGATAACCGAGCTTTTGGAAGGGATTTATTAGCTACGAACTTAAAGCCAAATGGGAAATATTATTTAGATTATAGTTACCAATTGCCAGCCCAATACGACCCAGCAAATTGTCATTTATTGGTTTACACGATGAACAAAGCTACGTATGAAATTTACCAAGTTGTAAAGGTAAATCTTCAATAACTAGACAAATGATATCAAACTGTTTGTGATTATTATTCGATATAAAAACTTCAAAATGAGATTGAGGGGTTCGTGTAGCAATAACAACATTGAAATGTCTTCACTTTTCAAGTGAGTTTTTCCTTCTATAAATTTAAAATTGACAATTTTGAATAAGTCAAATCGACACTTCAATGAAGAGCTTTATCGATCAACGAGCAAATTAAGTGTCTAAATAGGTGAGTTTTGTCATTCATCGTTTGATCGTTTTTTTTAAAATCGAGCTGTTTTTCTTTGATTTGAACAGTTTTTAAAATTACATTTGATTTTATTGTTTATGTTTACAAGAAACATTCTAAAACAAAATCATCATGAAACAACACTACACTAATCGATTTATCTGGCGGTATGCCAGTCGACTCAAGATGATCCTATCGATGACTATTTTCATTGCATTGGGTTTAAGCTTTAACGCGAACGCACAACTTTTTAATGTTGCAGGTACCTGTACAATGAACGTAGCAAGTACTACGTATGGACCGATGAATAGTTCCACGAATTCTTCTGCAACGAATAGAACGGCAGTTGTGTATCCTGCTTCTCAATTGATAGGTATTGCTGGACAAGAGTTGACAAGTATTTATTTTAACCGAATTGGGGTAACTCCAGACCCTACTGCAGGTACACCAAATTTTAAGTTGTATCTCAAAGAAACTTCTAGTATTGATTTCGGAGCTGGAGGATTGGACTGGGCTACTGTAGTAACAGGAGCAACTTTGGTATATGATTCTAATCCTTTAAGTG
>JAQVCM010000006.1 GCA_028689775.1 Crocinitomicaceae bacterium | reverse complement strand
TAAGCCTCATCGAAAGATGGGGCTTTTTTATTTTCAATCGTTTTTTTTGCGGGTTCATACCGATAGCTATCGGCACCCGCTCCGAGTACTAAGCCTCATCGAAAGATGGGGCTTTTTTATTTTCAATCGTTTTTTTTGCGGGTTCATACCGATAGCCATCGGTACCCGCTCCGAGTACTAAGCCTCATCGAAAGATGGGGCTTTTTTATTTTCAATCGTTTTTTTTGCGGGTTCATACCGATAGCTATCGGCACCCGCTCCGAGTACTAAGCCTCATCGAAAGATGGGGCTTTTTTATTTTCAATCGTTTTTTTTGCGGGTTCATACCGATAGCCATCGGTACCCGCTCCGAGTACTAAGCCTCATCGAAAGATGGGGCTTTTTTATTTTCAATCGTTTTTTTTGCGGGTTCATACCGATAGCTATCGGCACCCGCTCCGAGTACTAAGCCTCATCGAAAGATGGGGCTTTTTTATTTTCAATTGTTTTTTTTTGCGGGTTCATACCGATAGCTATCGGCACCCGCTCCGAGTACTAAGCCTCATCGAAAGATGGGGCTTTTTTATTTTCAATCGTTTTTTTATTGGTTGGATTCTCGGGATACCTGAAATTTTATATCCCCATAAAGATCGCAGTTCTTCGCGTTAATAATTGTGATCGATTTCCTTTTACATCTTGATTCTACATTTATCTAGTATCCGAAAATAAATCTTGGCACATCTCATCTTTTTCACTATCTTAATATGTATTTACCTATTATTCACGTATTATGGCTGTTGTTTACATTCTTTATTCACGCAAAATTGATAAATTTTACGTAGGAAGTTGTTTAGATTTTGAAAAACGATTAAATGAGCATAATTCTCATTTTTTTAAAAGAGCATATACAACTAGAGCCAGTGACTGGGTTATATTTTATAAATATGAAAATTTAGAACTCGAACTTGCAAGAAAAATAGAATTTCATATTAAAACGATGAAATCAAAAGTTTACAATGAGAACCTCCTGAAGTATGATGAAATTATGAATAAACTAATTGACAAATATTCCGCGGGTTCATACCGATAGCTATCGGTACCCGCTCCGAGTACTAAGCCTCATCGAAAGATGGGGCTTTTTTATTTATTAACGACCCTTATTAAACCAATATTATTGATTCCATTGACAAGCTTGCCGAAAACCCGCGTCCCCGTGGCAGTAAAAAATTAACTGGCAGAGATGGATACCGCATAAGAGTAGGTGCGTATCGTATTATCTACGAGATCCTTGATAAGCAACTTATTATTGAAATTGTAAACCTTAGTAGCCGAGGAGCTATTTACGAGGACTAAATCAATGCCTTTCGTTTGCAGAGAAACAATTCATTTGCACCGAAGCTACCTTTCTGAAAAATTTCAAAAGAAATTTGAGTTTCATCCCAATTTAATTTTCAAAAGACACTCTTAAAATAAAACCATTTGATTGTAAAATGATTTATTATTTTTGTCTAAATGAACCTGTCAACTTCCAGCAACAAGTTCGTGAATTTTAACAACTACAAGACAATCATCCTAAAAATCTCTTATGAATAAGTTAATACTATCCATTTTTACCATTCTTTTTTTCGCTATTTCCGCTTGGAGTCAAAATTATTGGCAGCAAGAAGTCAATTTTAAAATCGCTGTGCGTTTGGACGACAAGAATCACATGTTGCACGCTTCCGAAGAATTTGAATACATCAATAATTCACCAAATACGTTGACATTTATATACATGCATTTGTGGCCAAATGCCTATAAAAATGAAAAAACTGCTTTGGGCAAACAATTGTACCAAACAGGAGAAAGCCTGCTAAAATACGGAGCTGATTCTTTGAAAGGATATATTGATTCGTTGGATTTTAGATCAAATGGTCAGAAATTAGCGATGGAATATGATGTGAAAAATCCAGATATCTGTAAAGTTACCTTGGCAAAGCCCTTGAATCCGGGCGAACGAGTTACAATTACAACGCCATTTCGCGTAAAATTGCCAAGTGGTGAGATTTCACGGATGGGACATATCGGTCAATCCTATCAAATAACACAATGGTTTCCGAAACCAGCGGTTTACGATAAAAATGGTTGGAACCAGATTCCTTATTTGACACAAGGTGAATTTTACTCTGAATATGGGAGTTTTGATGTTTCAATCACCTTGCCTAAAAACTATGTTGTTGGAGCAACAGGAGATTTGCAAACAGCGTCTGAACTTCAGTTTTTAAATGAGCTAGCAGTTAAAACAAAAGTAGGTTTAGAAGGAAGAGAATATGGAAAGGGAAAAATAAAAACGCCTTTTCCTGCTTCAGACAGTGAATTTAAAACAATTCGATATAAGCAAGATAGAGTCCATGATTTCGCATGGTTTGCTGATAAACGCTACGAAGTACTAAAAGGCGAAATTGAATTGCCGCATAGCAAGCGAAAAGTAACAAGTTGGACCATGTTTGTGCCTGAAAATGCCAAATTATGGTCGAAATCAATCGAATACATCAACGATGCGACTTACTATTATTCGAAATGGAATGGTGATTATCCATACAATCAAGTCACAGCGGTCGATGGAACTATTTCTGCTGGTGGTGGAATGGAATACCCAACAATTACCGTAATCGGAAATGCTTCTTCAGCAAGTGAATTGGAAATTGTAATTGTCCACGAAGTTGGTCACAATTGGTTTTACGGAATTTTAGGTTCAAACGAACGCGTGCACGGTTGGATGGATGAGGGATTGAATACTTTGAATGAAATGCGCTATATTCAAACAAAGTACCCAGACAATACGAATTTCTCGGACATGTTGTTAAACGGTAAACTTCACATGAATGATTTGAATCACCATGATATGGGCGATATTTCTTATCGCGTCTTAGCGATGTTAGGTGAAGATCAACCCATTGAAACCCATTCTGCTGACTTTACGGGTACAAATTACGGTATCATCATGTATCAAAAAACGGGAATGGTTTTCTTGTATCTAAAAGATTATTTGGGTGAAGAGAAGTTTGATCAAGCGATGAAAGTCTATTTCGAAACCTATAAATTTAAACATCCACAGCCGGAAGACCTTCGTCGCGTATTGGAAGAAAATACAGGGAAAAATTTATCTTGGTTATTTGACGATTTAATCCAAACAACTAACCACATGGATTATAAAATCAAAAGCGTTAAACAAAGCAAACAAGGAAAGGTAGTGACTGTTAAAAATGTGGGACAAGTGAACGGACCAATTGGTGTGAGTGTTGTGAGAAATGATAGCATTGTGGAGCAAAAATGGATTGAACCGGGAAAAAAGAAATCAACTGTATTGATCGGATCATCCGATTTTGATTTGGTGCAAATTGATGGAACTGGAATGATCCCGGAAATTGACAAGTCAAATAACAACTGGTTTTCAGACAAACTATTTCATAAAATTGAGCCGATTACTTTTGAGTTTTTACTCGGTGACCACGAACGAAAAAAATCAAATAACTTTTGGTTACCCGTTGTTGCCGGAAATGCACATGATAAATTAATGGTTGGTATTGCAATTCACAATTACGGAATTCCTTTGAAACGTTTTCAGTATTTGTTAGCACCAATGTATTCTACGGGAAGAAATAGTCTTTCAGGAATTGGTGAATTCAGTTATACTTTCTTACCAAAAAGCACATTTAAAATGGTTCGATTGGGAACTTCTCTTAAATCATTTAAGAACGACAACACATTTAAAGACAATGAAAGTTATTATGCAGCTGCGATGCCGTATGTGTTTTTGAAAATTGGGAACAGAAAAAATAGTTCACCATTTAGTAACCAAGTGTTGATTCAAACCATTTATAGAAATGATCAATTGGGAAGTCAGACAACCGATCAAGCAGGAGCTTATTTGAATTATCAGTTTTCTTATTTGAGACAAGATCATCAGTTAACAAGCAATGTTCGTTTTGAACTGATGGACAACTTACGCAATTCAAATGAAATGAGTCGCACGAGTTTAGATGTCACATACCGCTTCCGTTATTTAAAAAACAAGAAAAAGAGTTGGGTTGAACTTCGCGCATACATCGGTGGATTTACGTCATACACGATGAATACATTGAATGATAACCGATATGATTTATCACTCGCAGGTTCAAACGGCTTTCAGGATATTTTCTTAGAAGATTATTTCTTTGACCGTACAAGAACGGCAAGTTTGAGTTCAAATACACAGCGATTAAGCAACCAAGGAGGATTTAGAACAACCAGTAATTTTGGTTCTTCACAAGAATGGATTTCTTCTGCGAATTTCTACATCGAGTCACCTATTAAGATTTTTGGTGTATATGCTGATTTAGGCAGTTTCTCTAAAGATAAAGTTGTTTATGGAGTCGCAGCTGCTGGAATCGGAATTCGATTAGGAAAAGTAGTGGGTGTTTATTTTCCAGTTTGGATGAGTAAAAATCTGAATGATGCCTATGCTGGAGGCAAATACGGAGAGAAAATTAGACTTAGCTTGAAATTGAATTTAGTCAATACAGGATTTAAATTGAGTTCTTTATTTTAAATGATATTTGTAATGTTTTGGTTGATAGACTTTAAGGTGTCAGTTTTCCAAAATATGAAATTTTATTTTATATTCATTTTTAATTTCCATACTCAGCCAAAAGTTCTATTTATTTCATACATTTGGCTGGTTATAGAAAATATATGCGCAAAATAATTGGAAGGATAAATGAGCTAAACACGTTGAAACAGGCTATCAATTCTGATAGATCTGAGTTGATAGCTGTATACGGAAGGCGAAGAGTTGGTAAGACTTTTTTGATTCGAGAAACGTATAAGAAAGAAATTGTTTTTGAAGTATCTGGTATTCCTGATGGGACGTACAAACAGCAACTCGCTAATTTTTCAAACAAACTGATAGAAAAATCGAAAAGGATTAAGAATCGGAGTAAACCGAACGATTGGATGGAAGCCTTTGACATGCTAAGTGAGTACATTTCTGGACTCAAGACGAAAGAAAAAAAGGTGGTTTTTATAGATGAACTACCGTGGATGTATACGCCGAGATCAAATTTCATCTCCTTGCTAGCACATTTTTGGAATGACTACTGTGCCAAACGAGATGACTTGGTAGTTGTCATTTGCGGATCTGCTGCATCCTTTATGATAAACAAAGTTATCAATGATAAAAAGGGACTTCATAATCGGATTTCATATCCTATGCGATTACTTCCTTTCAACCTTCAGGAAACAGAATTGTTTTTAATGTCTAAAAAGGTCAATCTTGGAAGATATGATTATTTACAATTATACATGGCTATAGGTGGAATACCGCATTATCTTGATAAGATACTTCAGGGCGATAGTGTAGCAACAGCAATTGATCGTTTGTGTTTTCAGTCAGGAGGAATTTTGGTGGATGAATTCAAGACCGTGTTTGCATCTTTGTTTGATAATTCGACAAACCACGAGAAAATAGTTAGTGTATTAGCTACTTCTAAGAGTGGATTAACGCGAGATGAAATTCTTTCTAAAACGGGTTTGAGTTCTGGAGGAACGCTAACACGAACCCTAAACGAGCTAAGTCAATCTGGATTCATTAGCGATTACAAAGCTTTTAATAAGTTGAAAAAAGAAATGTTGTATCGTCTTTCAGATGAATATTCTTTATTTTTCATCAAGTACATAAAAGATAATTCAGATAGCAGCTGGACGTCTTTGTTTAATTCAAGAAGTTATATTTCTTGGGGAGGATTTGCATTTGAAGCGGTTTGCCTAAAGCATGTGGCTCAAATAAAGAATGCACTAGGAATTGCAGGTGTAGGTTCAAACAGTTCTAATTGGAGGAACGATAAAGCTCAAATCGATTTGGTGATCGATAGAAATGACAATTGCGTCAATCTATGTGAAATGAAATTTTCCAATGCTGCGTTTACTATCAGCAAAACCTACAAAGTTACTCTTCAAACCAAGAAAGCTGAATTCACGAAAGAGTTGGTGACAAGAAAAAATACATTCACTACGATGGTAACGACGTTTGGTGTAAAAGACAACATACACCTTAGTGATAGCGTCGATAATCAAGTAACAATGGATTGTCTTTTTGAAAATACATAGTTCTATACCGAGCCAAATGTATGTGTTAATTGATAGATTTGGCTAAGTATAGCTTTTTTAACAAGGCTTTAAATTGCGATTCATCTTGAATTTTCTATACAACTTTTGAGTTTATGCTTGGATACGCATGTTTTGCGATTTGTGAATCAATTTTTTTAAATGTACGAGCATAGAAGGAAAGCTCCAATCATTCTCAAATGATCTGAAAAAATAACACCTATTTAATATGATTCTAATCTAATATTCGTTAAATTTGCAAGAATTTATTTTAAAAATAGGTTCACAATGTCACTTAAAAATCTCAATGAAGTTAAAGAAGGTCTCACCTTCGACGACGTACTTTTAGTACCAGCATTTTCCAAAGTTTTACCTAGAGACGTACAGTTAAAAAGCAAGTTTTCTCGAAATATTAGTATCAATACACCGGTCGTTTCCGCTGCGATGGATACCGTTACCGAGTCTAGCACTGCTATTTCCATGGCACAGCAAGGAGGAATTGGAGTGATTCACAAAAACATGACCATCAGCGATCAGGCTTTACAAGTTCGTAAAGTGAAGCGTTCAGAAAGTGGAATGATCATCGATCCGTTGACCTTGAATGAGAATGCAATCGTAAAGGATGCGTTGGATTTGATGCGTGAGAATAAGATTGGTGGAATTCCAGTGGTGGATGAAAATCGATTCTTAAAAGGAATTGTGACCAACAGAGATTTAAGATTTGAGAAAGACATGAGTCGTCCGATTACGGAAATCATGACATCAAAAGGACTGGTAACCACTCCTGACGGAACAGATTTAAGTGAAGCGGAAGGTATTCTTCAAGAAAATAAAATTGAAAAATTGCCAGTTGTCAACGCAGAAGGCAAATTGGTAGGTTTAATCACATACAGAGACATTATTAAAGTCAAAACACATCCGAACTCTTGTAAAGATAGTTTTGGTAGATTGCGTTGCGCTGCAGCTGTTGGCGTTACTTTTGACACCATGGAACGCGTGGATGCGTTGGTTGAAGCGGGAGTGGATGCAATCGTAATTGATACAGCACACGGACATACAGAAGGTGTAGTTGTTAAGTTGAAAGAAGTGAAAGCCAAGTATCCAGAATTGGATGTGGTTGTGGGAAACATTGCAACTGCTGCTGCTGCGAAGTATTTGGTTGAAGCAGGTGCGGATGCAGTGAAAGTTGGAATCGGACCGGGATCTATTTGTACAACTCGAATCATCGCAGGTGTTGGTGTTCCACAGTTAACAGCAATTAACGACGTGGCTTTGGCCTTGAAGGGAACAGGTGTTCCAGTCATTGCAGATGGTGGAATTCGATACACGGGTGACATTGTAAAAGCAATTGCCGCTGGTGCTGATTCAGTAATGGTAGGTTCTATCTTGGCGGGTGTCGAAGAATCACCAGGTGAGACGACTATTTTTGAAGGAAGAAAATACAAATCCTATCGTGGAATGGGTTCTTTGGAAGCCATGCAAAAAGGTTCGAAAGACCGTTATTTCCAAGATGCCGAAGACGATATTAAAAAATTGGTTCCGGAAGGAATTTCAGGACGCGTTCCTTACAAAGGATATTTGGTGGAAGTAATTTACCAAATTATTGGAGGTTTGAGAGCGGGAATGGGGTACTGTGGTGCCGCGGATATTGATTGCTTGCAGGGTGCAGAATTCATTAAAATCACGAATGCGGGAATGAAAGAATCACACCCACACGACGTGACAATTACGCGTGAAGCGCCAAATTATAGTATAAAATAACAATATATTATTCATAAATCAGTTGATTAAATGTATTTTTGAATGCATTTATAATAAAAATTAATTTTAAAATGATAAAAAATTTGCTTCTGGTAGTTGGTCTTTTAGGATCCACTGCTTTATTTGCTCAAAAAAATCCTGTTGTTATGGAAATTGACGGTAAGCCAATTACCAAATCAGAATTTTTACAGATATACCTTAAAAACAACAACAATCCTAAATACGACAAAGCTTCTTTGGATGAGTACATGGAGCTTTTCAGGAAGTTTAAATTGAAAGTTGCTGAAGCAGAGAGCTTAGGTTACGATACCATTCCAAAGTTGAAAATGGAACTGCAAGGTTACAGAAAAACACTTTCAGCACCGTATTTAGTGGATCACGAAACCAACGACGCCTTGGTGAAAGAAGCGTATGAAAGATACAAAAAAGAAATTCGTGCTTCCCACATTCTAATCAATTTAGATCCAAATGCTTCTCCTGCTGATACCTTGAAAGCATACAATAGAGTTCTAGCTTTGAAGAAACGCATTGAAGCTGGTGAAGATTTCGCTACGGTTGCGAAAAGTGCTGGTGGTTCTGAAGATCCATCTGTTGAAGTAAACGGAGGTGACTTGGGTTATTTTACAGCATTTCAAATGGTTTTTCCTTTTGAAGAAGCAGCATACAACACGCCAGTTGGAAAAATCTCGAATCCGGTAAGAACGCGTTTTGGTTACCACATTTTGAAAGTAGTAGATTCTCGTCCTGCAAGAGGAACCGTGAAAACTGCTCACATCATGATTGCATCTCGTCCAGATGATTCTGCGGAAGAAATTGAAGCAGCTGAGAAAAAAGCAAATGAAATTTACCAGAAAGCAATTGCTGGAGAGGACTTTACAAAGTTGGCGAGTGATTTTTCTGATGATCCAGGAACAAACCAAAAAGGAGGTGAACTTCCAGTTTTTGGTTCTGGTGCGCCAACGAGAATGATTCCCGTATACGAAGAAGCAGCTTTTGACTTGAAAAATGTTGGAGATATTTCAGTGCCTGTTAGAACGAATTTTGGTTTCCACATCATCAAAAAGTTAGAGTCTAAAGACTTGGCTTCTTTTGACGAGATGAAAAAAGACATTCAAAACAAAGTAAACAGAGACGAACGTTCTAAGAAAACGCAAAACTCTTTTGTTGTGAAGTTGAAGAAAGAATACAAATACGAAGATAAATCCAAGAAAACAGCGAAATGGTTCGTTTCAAACTTAGATTCTTCTTACTTACAAGGTAATTGGAAAGCAACAAAGTTGACTACTGATAAACCAATGTTTGTTTTGGACGGTCAGGCGTTTACACAAAAAGAATTTGCTTCTTACTTGGAGAAAAATGCAAAATCTTCTAAAATGTCCGGTTACAAAAATGTAGTGAATGAACAATTCAGAAATTGGGAGAAAGCTAGCATTTTAGAATATGAAGAATCTAAATTAGAATCGAAATACCCAGAATTCAAAGCTTTGATGCAAGAATACCACGATGGAATTTTATTGTATGAAGTGATGACAGATGTTGTTTGGAATAAAGCATCTCGTGATACAGTAGGTTTAGAGGCATTCTACAAACAAAACATTGGAAAATACCAATGGACAAAACGAGTAGATGCATTGGTGTATGAATGTTTAGACCAAAAAATCGCAGATGAGGTTTACAAAATGATTCAGAAGGAAACAGTTACTTCGAAAGATGTTCTTGAGAAAATCAACAAAACATCCGAATTAAACCTTCGCGTTCGCACCAATAAATTTGAAGTTTCTGAAACACCTTTCTTAAAAGACAGAGATTTGAAAATAGGAGTAAACAAACCTTATGCATTTGAAGGGAAATTTTTCGTGATCAAAGTTTCAGAAATGATTCCTGCTGGTCCGAAAGAATTGTCTGATGCGAAAGGAATTGTTACCTCAGACTATCAAAATAAATTAGAAAAAGACTGGTTGGATGAACTGAAAATAAAGCATCCAATTGTAATCCATGAAGATGTTCTTTATGGAATTGGAAAATAATTCTCATTTCAAATCCGCTCCTGATTCCAAGGAGCGGATTTTGATTTTTAAGAATTGACCATCCAATTGAAAAATTAAACGCATATTTACAAAGACTCGCACTAAATGATTCGAAATTACGTTTCATTGAGGATTAATAGAAATTCATGAAAATACTTATCATTCCCTTTTTACTTTTTGGCTTCACATCTTTGGCTCAAAACCGATTGACCATCGATCGAATCGTGGCACAAGTTGGAGAAAACATCATCCTGCAATCAGATTTAGATGCTCAGAAAGCGCAAGCAGAATCATCGGGAGTAAAATTGGACGATCAATCTGATTGTACTATTTTGGAAGATTTAATGTTTCAAAACCTCTTAGTCAATCAGGCTAAAATAGATAGTTTGGAAGTTACCGATGCCCAAGTGGATGCAGAGATGGAAAACCGTCTTCGTGTCATTGAACAACAAATTGGAAGCCGTGCAAAGATGGAGGAATTTTACGGTAAAACGGTAACTCAAATTAAGTTAGAATTCCGTCCCTTGATCAAAGACCGCATGTTGGCCGAGGAGATGCAGCGTGAAATCACACAAAAAATTGCAGTTACTCCAAAAGAAATTGAATTGTTTTTCTCTAAAATTCCAACGGATAGTATTCCTTTGATTAATGCGCAATTGAGTTTTCAACAAATTGTTGTTTTTCCAACAATTACCAAAGCGGATAAAGATTTAGCTCGTAAAAAGTTAGAAGATATTTTAGCTGGAATTAAAGGAGGTAGAAATTTTGAATCGGAAGCAAAAAAGCATTCAGAAGATCCTGGAAGTGCTCCAAAAGGAGGAGTTATGAGTGCTACTCGAGGAATGATGGTTGCTCCATTTGAAGCTGCTTTATTTTCTTTAAAAGAAGACGAGGTGAGCTCCATTTTTGAGACTGAGTTTGGTTATCACATCGTGAAATTATTGAAAAGAAACGGAGATGATTATGTTTGTGCACACATCCTAATCATTCCAACATTTAGCCGTGAGAGTTTAGGTTTAGCCAGTGAGCGAATCGAAGAATGTCACAAAAAATTAAAAGCGAATGAGATTACGTGGGACGATGCGGTAAGTACGTATTCCAACGATGACAATACCAAACAAAATAGAGGAATCATTGCAAATCCAATTACGGGTGAGCAAACTTGGAGCATGGAAGATTTGAACCAAGTCGATCAACAAATTTATCTTTTGACAGATGCATTGGATAAAGGAGAGGTTTCTACACCATCTTTGTATTTCGATTTCAATGAGCGTAAGCAAGGAGTTCGAATTGTTCGATTGATGGATAGAACAGCGCCTCACCGCGCTAATTTAACCGATGATTATGCTTTGATTCAAGGTGCAGCTTTGAACCAAAAAAGACAAGATGCATTGAAAACATGGACGGGTGAAAAAGTGAAAAATGCTTTCATTCGCATTGATCCATCGATGAATAACTGTCAGTTCGAACATCAGTGGAATTCCCCAATTAAAAACTAAACCTTCTATAAAATGTCAGATGTTACCAAAGTAAATCAAATGATTGAGCACTATGAGGCGCTCAAGAATGAAATTCATCAAGTAATTGTTGGGCAAGATGAAGTGGTAGATCAGGTGTTGATATCCATTTTTTCCAGAGGACATGCTTTGTTGATTGGAGTGCCTGGTTTGGCTAAAACCTTATTGGTAAATACAATTGCTCAAACCTTAGGACTTTCTTTCAATCGGGTACAATTTACGCCAGATTTAATGCCTTCTGATATCATCGGATCTGAAATCTTAGATGAACATAAGAATTTTAAATTCATCAAAGGACCACTTTTTAGCAACATCGTTTTGGCGGATGAGATCAATAGAACTCCTCCAAAAACACAATCTGCTTTGTTGGAAGCCATGCAAGAACGTTCTGTTACGGCAGGCGGAAAAACATATACTTTACCTTCTCCGTTTTTTGTATTGGCAACTCAAAATCCAATCGAACAAGAAGGAACGTATCCGTTGCCAGAAGCGCAATTGGACCGTTTTATGTTTAACATTTGGGTCGATTATCCTTCATATGTAGAAGAGTTAGCGATCGTGAAAGCAACGACTAACGATTCAACCGTTCAATTGAAACAAATCTTAACCGGAGAACAAATAGAAGAATACCAAGCGCTTGTGCGTCGAGTACCTGTTCCAGATAACGTTTTGGAGTATGCTGTAAAGTTAGTGGGTAAAACACGTTTTGATAGCGAATTTGCACCTCAAATCACCAAAGATTTCATCAGTTGGGGAGCAGGACCAAGAGCATCGCAATATTTGATTGTAGCTGCAAAATGTCACGCCTTGCTGAAAGGGAAATTCTCTCCAGACATCGAAGACGTTCAAGCAGTTGCAAAACCAATCTTAAGACATAGAATCGTGCGAAACTACCGCGCAGAAGCGGAAGGTTATAGCATGGATAAAATTATTGAATCATTGTTGTAAGAACGAGAATGATTTAAAAATAGGAGGAAATAAAAAATCCGTAGCGCCAAATGGTACTACGGATTTTTTTATGTTTTACTATCTTGAAAAACTTCGATTAGTCTTTCCAAACGCCCATTGCACAAAATTTATCAATTCGATTGTTGATTCGTTCTGTTGGGTCTTGATCTTTTAACTCTTTGATGTGTTTCTTGATGCTCTTTTTCACGATGGAGAACATTTCATCTTTACTTCGGTGTGCTCCATCCACAGGCTCTTTAATTACACCATCCACCAATTTATTTTTCTTCATGTCGGTAGAAGTCAATTTCAAGGCATTTGCGGCCAATTCTTTGTGCTCCCAAGTTCTCCACAAGATGGAAGAACAAGATTCTGGAGAAATTACTGAATACCACGTATTTTCAAGCATCAATACTTTATCGCCAACTCCAATTCCTAAAGCCCCTCCAGATGCACCTTCACCAATAATGATACAAATTACTGGAACTTTCAAACGCATCATTTCGTAGATGTTGCGAGCGATTGCTTCTCCTTGACCTCTTTCTTCCGCTTCCAATCCTGGAAAAGCTCCTGGAGTATCGATGAAAGTAACGATTGGTTTATTGAATTTTTCAGCCAATTTCATCAATCTCAATGCTTTGCGATATCCTTCTGGATTCGGCATTCCGAAATTTCGAAATTGTCGCATTTTGGTATTAACTCCTTTTTGCTGACCAATAAACATAACAGATTGTCCGTCAATCATTCCAAAACCACCAATCATGGCTTTGTCGTCTTTCACGCCACGATCTCCGTGTAATTCTTGGAAAGTATGATCTGTTATCGCATTGATGTATGCTAAAGAATATGGACGATCTGCATGACGAGACAATTGTACGCGCTGCCAAGGAGATAAATTAGCGAAAATATCTTTCGTTTTTTCTTCTAACTTTTCTTCAAGTGCTACTACTTTGTCAGTCATATCGACGTCTGTCGATTCACCAATCTCTTTTGTTTGAGCTATTTGGTCTACCAAAGCTTTGATTGGTTCTTCAAAATCTAAATATGTTGCCATTTCACGTAAATTTGGAAGCGAAAGTTACGAAAATAGATGACTTCTCGTATCTTTGTTTGATGATATTATTTCCGCCATGTAAGATTAATTTGGGTTTACGCATTCTTTTCAAGCGTGAAGATGGCTATCATGAGCTGGAAACCATGTTGTTTCAACTTCCAATCTTGGATGTATTAGAAGTAAACATTTCTTCATCTTTTTCTTTCCAAACTAGTGGTTTATCTATTTCGGGCAATGAAAGTGATAATTTATGTGTCAAAGCATTTCGTTTGGTACAAGAAAAGTATAAGATTCCAAACGTTTCGATCCATTTACATAAAAATATTCCAATGGGCGGAGGTTTGGGCGGAGGCTCATCCGATGCAACCTACGTTTTATTAGCTTTAAATGAAATCTTTCAACTCAAACTAAGCGATTCAGATTTACAAAAACTTGCCGCACAACTCGGAAGTGATTGTGCTTTATTTGTCAAAACGACTCCTCAAATTGGGAAAGGTAGAGGTGAGGTATTGGAAGAAATTCCGTTCTCTTTATCTGGTTATTGGCTGAAAGTAGTGAATGTCGGTGTTTTTGTAAGTACGCAAGAGGCATTTTCAAACATCGAGTTTGTTGAATCCAATACAACCATCCAAGAAATTTTAAGTCAGCCGATGGAAAGCTGGAAAGAAAATTTGATCAATGATTTTGAACGCACGGTTTTCAAGCACCATCCTGTTTTACAGGAAGTAAAAGATAAATTATACCAAGAAGGTGCTATTTATGCTTCGATGAGCGGAAGTGGATCTACTTTATATGGTATTTATGCAGAAAAACCTGAATTGTCATTTCAAGAAGGAGATTTGGAAGAGGTGATTTATTTGAGTTAAGATTGAAATTATTTTCTTTCTTAAATCCAACCTTCCTCCATGGTTTTTGAAACTAATTCAGCGATGGATTTCGTATTTGATTTTTTCAGAATGGCTCTTCGATGCGTATCAACGGTGTGTTTACTGATTCCCAGTATCTCTCCAATTTGAACACGATTCAGACCTTTGCAAATGAAGAACAACATTTCGTGTTCTCTTTTGGTGAACATTTCGGAATACGGTTTGATTAGATTTTCGACTTCCACATCAATGAAAGAGGATTGGCCATCTAAACCAATAAAAGATAATTTTGGTTTCCCTTTTTCTTTCAAATGGGTGATTTCGGTATGCATTCCAAAAGTTTTAAGAATACTTCTTGTATCATCTTCCGAGTCAATAACGATTACTTGATGTAGCACACGTATATAGTTGCCATCACTTTTTCTCACCCTAAAATCATATTGGACTTTGTATTTTCTGAAATTATCTTCGTCTAACTTATGAAAAAACTCCACCACTTTATTCTCAAAATTAACGAAGTAAGGTAAATCTTCGGGATGAATGAGGTTTACAAACTCAGAAACAGTAATGGAACTAGAACAACCCAAAACTTCTGTAATGTTGTCACTTAAAAATTCAAACTGAGCTGTGGATAAATTGAAAATATAATAATAGTAATTTCCAACTTGGGTAAAGTTTAGAAAGTTGTTATTGATTTCTAATTTAAAATTGACTTTGTCAGAATCAAATTTATTGGCTGCATCTAACGAAGCGTCAAACCAGGTTTTCGTTAGGATGTCTAGATATTGATTATTCATTTCTGAAATTTGTTCTTAAATGTAATTATAAAAAATGACGACATGCGATTATTTGGATTTTAAGTGATTTTACATGAAAGCAGAATGAACAACATTACACTAAAAATACTGCATATTGAGTATTGCAGGTTTTGTAAAAAGAGACGAAATTTGCAACGCAGATAAAAACATTCTCAATAAGAAATTAGCTAACCACTTTTTATTTATACGCCTCGATTCATTTTGTTTCGAGGCTTTTTTATTTTATTACTGAATAATTAATTTTTTAATGAGCTGCTTACTTGTTGTTTTATGGGTCATTTTCAGAAAGTAAAATCCAGCTAGATGATTTAAAAGCTCAATCGATTTACCTGTAGATTCAAATGGTACGTTTCTTCCTGCATAATCATAGACTAAAATTTCCCAATCTGAAAGCTGACCTTCCGAAGCATCGATCTGAAACTTTCCATTGTTCGGATTTGGATAAACGTTTATTTTTGGTTCATTTTTATTGACTTTATCAACGTTTAAAATCAAGTTTGGATCGTGAACAAAATGCATCAATCCACCCAAATCTCCTCCGACAAATAAATTTAGATTTCCGTCTTGATCGATGTCGTTTGCCCAAAATGAACTGTAACCATCTACGTTTACACCTAGATAAGCGTGCGAAACCAATTCAAACGAATCTCCATGTGCCAAGTTGTTTTCGATGTTTTTATAAGCATGTAATTTACCATCAAAACCACCTACAAATAAATGGATGGTATCATTCCAGCGGAAGAAATGTGGAGATGCATAACCTTCTGGTGTAACGGCTGATATGTCGACATTCCCTAATTTGTTGGTAATCAATTTAAAAGACGGAGAATTGGTCGTTCCGATATTTTCGTAATAGAGGATTTGACCTGTTTTTCGACCTATGATTAAATCCAATTTTCCATCTTCATTTAAATCGAAAAGTTGCGGAAAAGAAAATGCTCCTGCGTTAATCACTTGATTCAAATTATCCTTTACATCCATAATTGGACTTGCAAATGTAGCCGGTGAATTCGCATTAGCCGTATTTTGATAGTATGCGATTTTACCATCTGCTTTTCCAATGAGCATGTCTTGGTCTCCATCACCGTCCAAATCTCCGAATGTGGGCACAATTCGCAAACCCAGATTCTGAGCAGAAAGGTTTAAATAATCTCTTTCTGTATGTGTAAATTCAGGAGCAGTATTTGTTCCAGTTTGTGTATAGAGTTGAATGCCGCTTTCTCTTTGCATCGCTGAATTATAGCGGTATAAAGTAGAAACCAATAAATCTTCTTTGCCGTCGCCAGTTGCATCAAAAAATATAGGAATGGCGCCTGTTCCGTTTTCTATCATTTGGTTTTGCAAAAAATCATGGCTTTGGTATTCAAACACAGGCAAGGTATTCGTTCCCGTATTTTTATAATACATCACACTTTTTTCATTCTCAGAGGTTCCTTTTTCATTCGGACTAACGATTAAATCTTTGATTCCATCGAGATCTACATCCACGAAAAAGCTCGCTGGGAAATAGGATAACATCGCTTGAACTGAGTTGGAAGGAAAGAGTGGGTCTTGTGAAATCATGGCTGAATTGGTGTTGACACCCGTTCCACCGTTGATGAGCAGAATTAAACCATCATAATCTACATCGCCAATTACCAAATCTAAAACGCCTGAATTATCAATGTCAAATGCCAAGGTTGTTGAACCTGAATGACGTGTAGGATTTTCGATTTCGTCTTCAAGTATTTCCTCCTCATTTTCTGGTCGAAGTGGATTGGTAATGTTTGGAATTCCACACGGCGAAACAGGATTATTTAAGATGACGGTATTGTCTGTTAGTCCTTCGGTAAATTTTCCCCAACATTCATTTTTCAAAATAAAGATCAAAGAATCTGCATGACCATACATTTCGATGCTCTGATTTTGATGGTATTCCATTCGTTGTCCGCTAATGTGAAAGGTCAAGATATCCAGATCACCATCTTTGTCCACATCAATGTAAGCAGGAATATCACTAGAACTGATGTACAAATTGGTTGTTCCGCCGAGATATTGAGAGTATAGTAGCTCGGAAATAAGTTGCCATTGCAAACCATCTATAGCGTTTCCAATATTCTTGTAGACTTTTACGCCACCAACTCCATACGTGAATAAATCATTTTTTCCATCTCCATCGTAATCTACGAGTGCAGCTCTATATTTTACATCAGCAGGAAAAAATCTGGCTGCATTGTATACATATTTGTATGATTTTACACCATTTTCAATGACAGTTTCAAAAATTCGAATGTTGTCTTTGCTTCGGTCAAAAACAAATAAATCTATTTCGCCATCAAAATTGTAATCGATTTCAGAAATTTGAACATAGTTTAAACCACCAGCCCAAGGGAAATCAATTTTTTCTCCGAGAACTTTGACAGGAATATTGTTGTTGAAGGCAAATTTAAATTGAGCGAGAACGCAATTTGGTAGCACGATGATGAGAACAGAAAGAATTATAATTCGCACGATAAATAGATTTAATTGGTTGCGAATGCAATTTACAAATAAATTATTTGTGCTTTTGCATGGGCGATGATTTTAAGTTTGCACAAAGAATAGTTATTTTTTTAATCAGGAATGTAGTGTGTATCTTTCTACGCATTATTTTTACACCAAAATTCAGCTTTTATGAAAGGATTAATCGCGGCATTCGCACTCTTATTTTTCACAACTATGGCGACAGCACAAGAGGAGGTTTCGGTACTTTTTATCGGAAATAGCTTCACGTTTATGAACGAAATGCCTTTCATGTTTCGTGATATCGCAATTTCAAAAGGAAAGAAAATTCACGTGGACACCGTTGTTGAAGGCGGAAAGAATTTTGAATATCACTCCAAAAATCCAGAGACTTATGAAATGATTAAATCTCGGAAATGGGACTATGTCGTAATTCAAGGTCAAAGTAATGAATTGGCGCAACCCGAATCGAAAGTAGATCAAGCTACTTTTCCGTATGCGAAAAAGATCGTAGATAGCATTCGCGAAAATAGCAGTTGTACACAAGTAGTTTTGTACATGACTTGGGCTTATAAAAATGGAAATTCAAAATGGGCGCCTATTGCCTCGTACGATTCCATGCAAATGCGGATTCAAAATCAATATTTGAGATTTGCAGATCTTTTGAATGCGCGTATTTCGCCTGTTGGAGAAGTTTGGCGAAATGTTAGAAAAGCTTATACAGGAATTAATTTGTATGATCCAGATAATCAACATCCAAGTTTAGCTGGTTCGTATCTTTCGGCTTGCACCTTTTTCACCTCTATTTTTGGAGAAAGTCCTTATTTGAATGAATCAAAAAACGAATTAGATTTACCTACTCGTCAAATTATTGAATTGACTTCCAGTCAAGTTGTTTTAAATCGTTTGAATGAATGGCGTTTTGTTCCAAAAGGTCCTGCACTTGAAACAGGATTTGATTTAGTGCAAAATGGAAATGTCGTTGCCTTGAAAAGCAATGCGAGAAATACAGAATGGTTGGAATGGAATTTCGGAGATGGACATTTATCTGTTGAGCATAATCCAATTCACGAATATCAAAAACCGGGTACATATACCGTTACTCAAAAAATAAGTAATCTTTGCAAAACAATCTCCTTGGAAAAACAAATCGAGGTGAAATAAGCGTCTTGAATTGTTATTTGTCACTTTTTCGATCTGATTCAATCCACTTTTGAAGACATTTAAAAGGGCATTTCAGAAGTCATTAAATTGAATAATCTAAACCAAGAGTCGAAAATATAGTTTATATTTGAAAAAATCTAAATTTTAAAATAAAGATATGAATGGATTAGTAGCTGCGCACTCAGGTATGCGCTGGATTGTTTTGATATTGATACTTGCAGCGATTTTTAATGCAATTGCATCTAAAGCTTCAGGTAAATATGAGAAAAAAGATAAAATGTTGAATTTGTTTGCAATGATTTTTCTTCACATTCAATTATTAGTTGGTATTATTTTGTACTTCAACAGTGGAAAGGTTTCATTTGCTGAAGGTTGGATGAAAAATGCTTCAACTCGTTTTTACGGAATGGAACACGTTTTACTGATGTTGATTGCCATTACTTTGGTAACAATTGGTCGTAAAAAAGCAGAAAAAGCGAGCTTAGCAGCAAACAAACACGGTGCTATTGTTAAGTTTTATGCAATTGGATTGATTTTGATTATCATCTCTATTCCGTGGCCATTTAGAAACTTGGGAGGAAGCTGGTTTTAAGAACAAAAATAGCTTCATTATATTCAAGCGCAAGGTTTTTACTTTGCGCTTTTTTATTTTACAAATTTTTACCAAACAAAGTTGGTAGATCTTGCTTTATAAAGCACAATTAGCCTTAACTTTGAGTTCAGAAAGAAAACTGATACTTGAAAATTTGGATAGAATATTGTTCGAAATTTTCAGCATCAATTTTTAATTAACTAGATTATCTCGAGAAAAATATATGCAAGAAGGACACGTTACAGTAGGTGCAGTTGAAGAAGATTGCGTATTAGTTGGAGTTGTTATCCAAACGGTTTCTGAAAAAGAAGCGTTGGAGCATTTAGATGAGTTGGAATTTCTAGCTGAAACTGCTGGTGCAATTACAAAAAAGAAGTTTTTACAGAAAGTAACACACGTGTATCCTAAAACCTTTGTAGGAACAGGTAAATTGGAAGAAATCAGAGAGTACATCAAACACCATAACATCGACATGGTTATTTTTGACGATGAACTTTCGCCTTCTCAACTTCGAAATATTGAACGGGTTTTAGAATGTAAAATTCTAGATCGAAACATTTTAATCCTTGATATTTTTGCTAGTAGAGCAAGAACTTCGCACGCGAGAACTCAAGTTGAATTAGCCCAATTGCAATACATGTTGCCTCGTTTAACGAGAATGTGGACGCACTTGGAACGTCAGAAAGGAGGAATTGGAATGCGTGGACCTGGAGAAACGCAAATTGAAAGTGACCGTCGTGTGATTCAAGATCGGATCGCGTTGATGCGTGAGAAATTGAGAGACATTGACAAACAAATGTCTACGCAAAGAGGTAATCGAGGAGAATTGGTTCGTGTTTCTTTGGTTGGTTATACCAATGCAGGAAAAAGCACCTTGATGAATTTACTGAGTAAATCAGAGGTTTTTGCTGAAAATAAACTCTTTGCAACCTTAGATACAACGGTTCGTAAAGTAGTGATTGAGAACCTTCCGTTTTTGTTGACAGATACCGTTGGATTTATTCGAAAATTGCCAGCGCAATTGTTGGAATCTTTCAAATCTACCTTGGATGAAGTTCGTGAAGCTGATATTTTAATTCACGTGGTTGATATTTCGCATCCAAATTTTGAAGATCAATTAAATGTGGTTAACGAAACACTCGCTGAAATTGATAAAGTTGAAAAACCAGTCATTTTGGTCTTCAATAAGATTGATGCCTATAGCCACATTGAAAAAGACGAAGATGATTTAACTCCTAAAACTGCTGAAAATATTTCTTTAGAAGAATTAAAAACAACGTGGATGTCAAAAATGAATAACCACAATTGTGTATTTATCTCAGCGACTGATAAAGAGAATGTAGAAGAGTTAAAGACCGTGATTTACGAAGAGGTAAAGCGCATTTTCAAAATCAGGTATCCGTATAATCACTTTTTGTTTTAGGATAAAAGGAGATGTGAAAAGTTCACTTTTTTGATCTGAATGGTCATTCTCAAGATTGAAAAGAAATAAAAATAGTAAGTTTGTTTTTAAAACAAAATGAACATGAAATATTTCATCTTTTTGGTCTTTATCAGCAGTATATTTCTTGGTTTTTCGCAGTTTGAACCAAATTTAAATGTTTTTTGGAACAATTATACCTTCCAAAATCCTGCCATGACGGGTTTGATAAATAAACAGGAAGCCAGCGTTAATTTTCAAGAAAATTTTTCATTTAAGATTGCGCCGACCACGCTGGTTGCTACCTATGCAACACAAATTGATAAAGTAGGTGGATTGGGTGTCAATTACATCTACAATCAATATGGATTCATGACCCGAAATCAAGCCAACTTGAATTACAGTTATCATTTCAAGTTCAACGATACTGCTCAGGTTTTAGCCTTAGGAGTTGGATTAGGGATTGTGAATGTAGCGAGTAAATTGTACGATTTTATTGAAAGTCCAGTTCCACTAAATAATTCAACACAAAATCAAACCGGTTTTTCCTTGAACTTTGGAATGGCGTATGTCAACAGAAACTTTACTGCCGGATTGGGTATGACACAAGTCAATGAAGTAAAATTAGATCGTATTTATTTTCAACAAAAACGACACTTCAATGCTTTTGTAGATTATACCTTTGAAGTTGCAAAAAATTTTAAATTAAAACCAACCGTCTATTTTGTTACCGATGCAGATTTTCATACCTTGGAATTTAATTTATTAACAATCGTCAAAAATTCATTCTGGGTAGGTGGATCGTATAAAAGTCGAAATGATGTGAGCGTTATGGTTGGATATGACATCAAGCAAAAGCTTAGAATTGGTTATGCACATGGTTTTCAATTTTCTCAATTAAACAATGGAATTGACGCTGGGAATCATGAATTAGTTCTTGGTTTCATCATTAAATAATTAAAAACAGGAATTGATTTGCTTAATTTGAAGCAGGAATATTTTTAAAATTTGAAGAAATTAGTTTGAAAAATAATCCGCGCAAACTTGAACTTTAATTCTATAATTTACCTTAGCTTTGTCTTTACATTTTAAGCAAAAAGCATGGCTATTTTAGAGAAGCGCACGATAGATTACGACCGAACCGATTTTGAAGATTCTGAACTGATTTCCATCTATAGATCCATTTTAAAACCTCGATTAATCGAAGAGAAAATGCTAATTCTTTTACGTCAAGGGAAGATCACAAAATGGTTTTCTGGTTGGGGACAAGAGGGTATTTCTGTAGGTTCAGCTTTGGGAATGAATTCAGATGAATACATTTTACCGATGCACCGAAACTTGGGAGTTTTCACCACACGTGGAATTCCATTGAATCGTCTTTTTTCTCAATTTCAAGGAAAAATGTCCGGTTTCACCAAGGGGCGAGATCGTTCTTTTCACTTTGGATCCAATGAGCATAAAATAGTAGGAATGATTTCACATCTAGGACCGCAATTGAGCGTAGCAGATGGAATTGCATTGGCTTCTAATTTAAACGGCGATAAAAAAGCGACCATTGTTTTTACAGGCGATGGTGGCGCCAGCGAAGGAGATTTTCATGAAGCATTGAATGTAGCTTCTGTTTGGGATTTACCAGTTATTTTTGGAATTGAAAATAATGCTTGGGGATTATCTACTCCGAGTAACGAACAGTTTAGATGTAAACAATTCATTGACAAGGGAATTGGTTACGGAATGGATGCGTTTCAAATTGATGGAAATAATATTTTAACGGTTATTTCAACGGTTCGTAAAATTGCAGATTCCATCAGAGAACGTCCAAGACCTTTCTTGTTGGAGTTCATGACGTTCAGAATGCGTGGTCACGAAGAAGCATCAGGAACCAAATATTATCCAGAAGGAATTCAAGACGAATGGGAGAAAAAAGATCCTGTTACGAATTATGAATTGTACCTGAAAGAATTGGGATTATTAACAGATGAAACAATTGAAGAATATCGAACAGCGATAAAGAATGAAATTCAAGAAGGACTTGATATTACATTTGCGGAAGAAAATATTGTACCAAACACAGAACAAGAAGTTGCCGACTTATTTGTTCCTTGGAATCCAGAAATCATCGAACCGAGTTCTGATGCAAAATCAGAGAAAAGATACATTGACGCCATTTCTGATGGATTAAAACAATCCATGCGGAAACATAAAAACCTGGTGATCATGGGACAAGATGTTGCAGAATACGGAGGTGTATTTAAAATTACCGAAGGTTTTGTAGAAGAATTTGGAAAAGGAAGAGTTCGAAACACGCCTATTTGCGAATCTGCGATTATTGGTGCTGGTTTAGGACTTTCTATTGCTGGAATGAAAGCGGTGGTTGAGATGCAATTTGCTGATTTTGTAACGGTTGGATTTAATCAAATCATCAATAATTTAGCAAAGATTCACTGGCGTTGGGGTCAGAATGCAGATGTGGTTGTAAGAATGCCTACAGGAGCTGGTTCTGCTGCAGGACCTTTCCATAGTCAAAGCAACGAAGCGTGGTTTTTTCATACACCAGGATTAAAAATTGTTTATCCAGCGTTTCCGAGCGATGCTAAAGGATTATTAGCTGCTGCGATTGACGATCCAAATCCTGTGATGTATTTTGAGCATAAAAATTTATACCGCTCCATCCGAGAAGATGTTTCGGATGATTTCTACACCGTTGAAATTGGAAAAGCAAGAACAGTTGAAGCAGGTGACGATATCTCAATCATTACCTACGGAATGGGAGTTCACTGGGCAATGGAAGTTGCGAAAAATCATCCAGAAATTTCAATTGATATTGTGGATTTAAGAACCTTGGCTCCACTGGATACAGAAGCGATTTATGCCTCTGTTCGAAAAACAGGTAAAGTAATCGTGTTGCACGAAGATTCATTAACCGGTGGAATAGGAGGTGAGTTGCTTTCGTTAATCAGTGAAAACTGTTTTAGGGACTTGGATGCGCCAGTTAAACGTGTTGGTTCGTTGGATACGCCAATACCATTCATCAATGCGCTTGAAGACAATTTCTTACCGAAAAAACGGTTGGTTGACGCAGTATTGGAACTATATCAATTTTAAAGAAATCATTTTTATATTGGAATCAACTTTTTATTCCGTTGTGAAATTTCAGTATCGCAACAACATTTGATGACGTTTCAATGATCTAGATGTAAACCAATGGTTTATTCATCTACTCTTCAAATCTGATTCAGCAATTTACTTTTCCATTCCCACAGATCAAACCAAAAATTATTAACACAAAAAAAAGGATGCATCAATCGATGCATCCTTTTTTAAATTATTTTCAAGTTAATTATTTTCCTGCTGGACTTGCAAAAAATGCTTTTGCTTGCTTGTCCGCTGGGTCTAATTGTCTTACTAAATTCCAAGCTTCTTTCGCTTTCTCTTTGTTTTTATCAGGAGAGTTTACGTAGAAATCACCCATGTATTTCGCACCTTCAATTACGTAAGGTTTGTATGCTCCTTCTCTGTCTTCTACGGAAAGTGTTTCAATGAATTTTTCATAGTGCTCTTTCGCAGCCCAAGTTTCTTTTTTCAAATCCAATTGCACGTTAGAACGAGCTCTCCAGAAATAAGCAAATGAATAGTTTGGAGTCAACTCAGCTACTTTTGTGAACGCAAGATCAGCCATTGCATAATCTTTTGGTCCGAAGAAGTAAGCACGACCTAATTCATAATATTCAGCTACTGTTAAGTTGCTTGAATCTTTTTGCAAATTCATGTTGAATGCCTCAATTGCCTGATCGTATTCTTTGTTGGTCATTTGAATTTTAGCAATTTCACTCCAAATTTCTTTTGAAATGGTTGTGTCTTCAATTGCTGCGCGTTTCAATTCAATCATTCCCAAAGAATCTTTTCCTAATTTATTCAGCAACAAACCTTTGTACTTGTAATCCAATCCAATGATGTCTTTTTTCTTTGTTATAGCAAAAAAGCGATTACTTGCTTCCATTCCTTTTTCGAAGAAAGTAGTGTCTGCATCTGGTTTTGCTGCATAGCACTCATATAATGAATATGCTAATAAACGTTGTGTGTACAAGTTTTCGAATTGAATGTTGTGTAAAGATTCAAACTCTGTGATTGCTTCACAATATTTTTTTCCAGAGAACAAAGAAGTTGCGTAACGGTAACGAGCTTGTTCGCTGTTGTTCAACTGTAAGTATTTCTCCCAATTTAGAATTGCACTATTGTATTGGTTGAATTGCATGTTTAATTCCGCATTTTCTCTGTAAGCAGGAGCATAATTTGGCTCAAGAGCTTGTGCTTCCTTATACATTTCATTTGCTAACTCATAATTTTGTGCTCGTTGGTACACTTTTGCTTTACGAACAATGATGTTTGCAGTTTTGGACAACTCCAAAGCCGTGTTGTAGCTTTTCATTGCCTCTGTTGCATTCGTAGAATTAATTTCCAAATTTGCATCCCCTAGAAGCAGGTAACTTTGCACATTTTTATTGTCATATTTGATCGCTAGATTCAAAAGTGTCACTGCACGATTTAAACTTTTGATTGGCGCGTAAATCAATGGACTCGCAACTTGACGTAGAACTTCAGGATTTTTTTTCTTTGCTGTTCCTATTGCTTCCTCAAACTTTACATTTGCAGCTGTTGTGTCACCGCTATACCAAAGAGATTTACCAACGCCAATGATGCTGTAAAAGTTTGTAGGGTCAACACTATATCCTTTTGCCCAAGCAATTTTAGCAGAGTCAAGATCTTTTGATTGTAAGTAATTATCACCTTGGAAAAAGTAGATTTCACCGTTAGAAGGCGATGCCTGAATGAGCGTCCGAAAGTCCTTCGCTGCTAATTCATATCTTTCGTTTTCTGTTTTCTTTTTTGCATCTTCGATAGTCTGTGCATTTAAAGCACCAGCTACGAGCATAGAGATTGCGATTAAACTGTAATTTTTCATTGTAAAGTGTTTGTTTTTTTAACTTTTCAGTTCTGTTTTATTGAATAAGAACCTTTTCTTCTCAGAACGATTTTTCATATTCAATTCTGATGCCATAAAAGGAGTAATTCAAGTTATTTATATTAATTAACGTATATTTAAATTTATTCTTCTGTTTTCATTTGAATCATACGCGCAACCATGTTGGCTGGTATGAGAGAAGATTTTTGAATGATCAATTGTCCTTTATCGCCCAACATGAAGAGAACGAACGCAGTATTTTTACTGGTTCTACCAGCTTTGTTTAGTAGCCAAAGTTCTCTTGTTAGCGGATATTCTTTGGTGTAAATGTATGCTTGATACGGCTTGAAATATTCTTTACCAGCATCTTCTGCAACAGCAACAACTGTCAATCCATCTCTAAAAGATAAAGTTTCAGGATCATCTTCATCACTGATCCAATTGACACCAATGATACCGATTGCGCTTTTGTTGTTTTTTACGTAGTCAATTACTTCTTCGTTGGATTTAACAGCAAAAACATTTTTAGTGACGCTTTTAACACCAGCTAATTTCGTCATGTAATTGAAGTTTGCCGAATTGATGTTATCAAAAACGACATTAATTCCTGTTTTCAGACCATTCCAAAGGGTATCTTGACCTGAAATGATTCTTTTGATTTGATCTACTGTTAAGGTAGAATCTGGATTTTGTGGATTGATAATGATTGCAACTGCGTCTTTTGCAATTTGATCACTTCTAACTTCGATTTTTGATAAACGAAGTCTTGCTTTTTCATCTTCCGTGAAATCACGCGTAATACCAATGGTAGATGTTTTATTTTCAATTAATGCTTCAATTGCTTCCAATTCGGTTACGTAATTCGCATCAAAATCAGCTAAAGGATTTTGACCTTCAAACGTATAAATACTGGTCTCGAAAAGTGGCTTGAAAGATTCTTCCAAATACATTGGAATGATTTTGTTTTCTTTCTTTTCGCTTGAATTGTTACACGCAATAAATAATAGAGGTGCACACAGCGCTACAATTAAATTACTTTTTCTCATGGTTTTATTATTTTCGTTTATCAATTTGGATCATGTTGTAGAGCCTGTACGATCTAAAAATAGCATACGCTATCAAAAGCATCACGAATATGGTCTTTTTAACATCTGACATGTTGTGATCGAAGCTATTTGTAAAGATAAGAAAATAGCATAAAACAAGGCACATTAAGATGATGAAACCTGTAAAAAAGTAATTGATATAATTCAAATTCGTCGTATTTGAAAAAATCCCCGAAATCTTTAGAAATCGAGGATTCTTTTATTAAAAATAGTATTCTTAGTTAAACTTGAAGTTCACTGGTAAATCGAAGTAACTTTGAACGCCTTTTCCACCAATTTTACCTGGTTTCCATTTCGGCATCGATCTTACAACTCTTCTTGCTTCAGCATCACATTCAGGACAATCTGGAACTCCACGAGTTACACGAACGTCTTTGATAGTTCCATCTGTACCAACGATAAATCTCAAGTAACATTTACCTTCAATCCCTTGCTGAATAGCAGTTTCAGGATATTTAATCTTGTCACTCAAGAACTTCTGCATTGCTGCACGTCCACCTGGGTATTCAGCTGATTCCTCAACATCCATGTACACCGGTTCTGGTGCTTTTTCCACTGGAGGAGCTTTCGCAACTACAGGCGGTGCAAAGTTCTCCATTTCAATGTCATTTGTCACCGTACTTGCTGATACATTTTCCATTGATTCCTGAGTTGGAGGAGGAGTTGTAACTTCATCATCCGTAACTACAGGAGGTAAAAACTCAATTGTTTTCTCCATCGGTGGAATTTCTTCTTCAATCGGCGGTGGCTCAACTTCTTCCAAGGGAGGAGCTGCTACGGTAAATTGAGATAAATCCATTGGCGGTGGTTCAACAATATCTTCTGGCATGGATTTTACGTACAAGTATGCTCCATAAGAAGCAGAAATTGCAACAATAATCCCCAGCATGATAATGATCAAACGTCTGTCATAGTTACGTCGCATTTCGTATGCTCCGTAACGTTTGTTTCTGTTTTCAAATACCAGTTCATTGCGGTAACTAGAGGTTACTTGCTGCCATTTTCTAGCAGAGAAGTAATCGTATAGCGAAACGAAAAGAACAAGTATAATTACACTTACTATAGCTCCCATATTATTTTCCTGTTTTAGCTTTTACTAACTCTAGTTCACTTTGCATGATATCTACTGGTGCAATTACACCAATATCAGCAATTTTCAATTCATCTATTAAATCGATGAAGTTTTTACAAGTTGCTATATCATCTGTCTTAATCAAAACTTTTAACGCTTTGATGTCTGCTTTAGCTTCTCTTACTTTTCGTAAGTAGGTAGTGTCCGCGATTTGTTTACTGTTCAATTCTGAATCGTAACCAGCCTTTTTTTCTAAGACAAAACGGTTCATGTTGGTCAATAATTTACGGATTCCACCTGCACTAAAGTCTGTTTCTAATAATACTGTATTCGGCGCGCCTTTCGCATTTCCATCTGTATAGAAAGCCCCTTCGTAATAAAATATGCGGTCGTCAGATAATAAAAATGTGACTGCATTATTAATTTGAGTTGTACCATCTAACTCAACTGGACCTTTTGGTTTCGCTGGGTAAACTAAACTCATTACTTTAGGCTTGCTAAATGTAGAAGTCAATACGAAGAAAGTAAGTAACAAGAAAGCTAAATCCACCATCGGAGTCATGTCCACGTGTGGCATTCCTTTTTTCGCTCTTTTCTTACCCTTACCTTTTTCTTGGCCTCCGCCGTCATCTGCCATTTGTGCCATCTATTCAGGTGTTTGTCTTGGATCTTGTTCCAATGAAGTCACAAAATTCAAGTTGTTTAAATTCAAATCTCTAAAAACGTCAATTACATGCTTTGCATAAACATACGCCGCTTTTCCATCTACTTTCAAAACAAATTTTGGTTTGAAGTCATTTACCTCTGGATTTGCACCTGCTTCTTTCGCTTTCGTATAGGCTTTTTCACCTGATGCTAAAGATGCGATGTTTCCAAAATGAATCCAATCTTTCAATTGGTTGTTAGATGAATCTGCCGGTATCCCTTTCGTTCCACCTTGCTCGACAAATGTTTTTCGTTCTTCCTTACCCATATCTAAATAGGCTGGCATTTCGCTCATGGAACAACCAAAGTCAGTCAGTTTCGCAAATTCAGAATATTGTTCTTTTGTCAATTTCAACTTATACTTATCAGCCATACTTGAAAGTACAACCGTTTTTAAAGTATCGTTACCTGACATACCGTAGAAAATTCTACCTTTTGGATCAACTGTGACCATAATTACATTTTCAGGTATAATTTTATCACTGATACTAGAAGGTGTATCTACTTGAACTACTTCATCTGTACGAAAACTGGCAGAAAGCATAAAGAATGTAACCAACAAGAAAGCCAAATCCACCATTGGCGTCATGTCAACGGTTGGGGAGCTTTTGGGTTTACTAATTTTTGCCATTTCGTTTTATAATATTTTATAAATACTGAATTAAAAATAAGGATAAACCTTATTTAACGTCAGCTGAAAATTCTTGTACAATTGAGAAGCTTGCTTCGTCCATGCTGTGAACCATTTGATCAATTTTCGTAGAGAAAAGGTTGAAGAAAATGATCGCAATCGTAGAACCTAAAATCCCCAATGCAGTGTTAATCAAAGCCTCAGAAATACCCGCTGCAAGAGCTGATGTATCTGGTGACCCGTGACTCATCGCACCAAACGATTTAATCATCCCTAATACTGTACCAATCAATCCGATCAAAGTAGAAGTAGATGCTAAAGTAGAAAGTACTACCAAGTTTTTAGATAGCATTGGCATCTCTAAGGATGTAGCTTCATCTAATTCTGTTTTGATAGCTTCAATTTTTTGCTCTTTGTCCAACAATGGATCGTTTGCTAAAACTTCGTATTTCTCAAGACCAGAGTGTACAACATTCGCTAAAGAACCTTGTTGTTTGTCACAAAGTGCCATTGCTTCTTTGATTTTTTTCTGAGCCAAAAGACCTTTGATGTTTATTACAAATTGGTCAATTTTACCTTTTCCTTTTGCTTTGGATAAAGTTACAAAACGCTCAATTGTAAAGATGATAACAATGATGTTAACTGCTAACAATACAGGAACGATGAATCCCCCTTTGTGAATAATTCCTAAGTAATTTCCTTGAATAGGTTCGTTTGCTGGATCTCCGTCAACGAAGTTAGCAGGGTTACCAAAGATAAATACATAGATACCAACTCCAATTAACAATGCAATTACGATTGCTATTGCTCCGATAATAGCTGAAAAACCTCCAGCAGACTTTTGCTTTTTACTCATAATTTAAATTTTTATACTTTTCATGGTTTAAGATGTCAAACTTAATAAAAGGATTTCAATTATTCTAAGGAAACGAACTCAAACTAGGTTTTTTTTTACTCAACGGTAGTTATTTTCATTTTAAATACCCCTTTCAAGTATTTTACTAATTTCCTTCAATTTTTCCATAGACATCGATAATGTATTGATAACGAGTTTGTTTGTGTTTTTATTGCTTGGAGTCGCTCTTTTTTTGCAGACTTTTACTTACGTACTTGTCGAAATGTTGCCGATATATTATGTTTGTATAAACAACTTTACTTGATTCAAGCTTCTTTTATTAAACTTGATATCTCTTTGTTTATTTTCGTGAAGTATTTTTCAATTCAATAGATTTTTCAAATCCTATCCTTAAATGGAAACTCTGATTTGTTGTTGCTATTTTATGAAGTTTTTCCTGCTCGAAAGCATACTTTTAAGATATACACCTTATATTTGATTTTTTAAAAGATAAGATTCTTAATTATGATACAAGTACAAAACTATATTCTTGGAAAATGGGTTACGGGCGAAGGTGTTGAAACCAATTTGTTCAATGCTATTTCTGGTGATCAAATAGGAACGGCTTCTAGTGCTGGAATTGATTTCAAAGAAGTGTTGAATTACGGACGTGAAATTGGTGGTTTGAAATTGCGTAAAATGACTTTTCAAGAAAGAGGTAGAATGCTCAAGGCTTTGGCACTTCATCTGATGGAGAAAAAAGAAAAGTATTATGAAGTGAGTGCTTGGACAGGTGCTACGAGAGTCGATTCTTGGATTGACATTGAAGGAGGAATTGGAAACTTGTTTGCCAATGCTTCCTTGAGAAAACAATTTCCTGATTTACCGTATTATGTAGACGGCGTTGCTGCTCCTTTATCCAAAAACGGATCTTTTATTGGTCACCACATCATGGTTCCGAAGGAAGGTGTTGCAATTCATATCAATGCTTTTAATTTCCCGGTTTGGGGAATGCTTGAAAAAATTGCTGTTAACTTGATGGCTGGTGTTCCTGCGGTTGTTAAACCGTCTAGCGCAACTGGTTTTTTAACAGAGGTAGTTGTAAAAGACATCATTTCTTCGGGAATTTTACCAGAAGGTTCTTTGCAATTGGTTACAGGCTCTGCGCGTGAATTAATTCATTCTGTTACCTCTTCAGACATTGTAACCTTTACAGGTTCTGCCTCTACTGGATTGAAATTGAAATCGAGTCCAATCATTACTCAAAATAACGTTCCTTTTAACTTGGAAGCCGATTCTTTAAATGCAACTGTTTTAGGACAAAAAGCAGTTCCCGGAACGGTAGAGTTTGATTTATTCGTAAAAGAAACAGTGAAGGAAATGACGGTGAAAGCTGGTCAGAAATGTACCGCTGTTCGACGTGTAATCGTTCCTGAAAATTTATTGGATGAAGTTCAAAATGCAATTGCTGCTCGTTTGGCAACAGTAAAAATGGGAGATCCTGCGCACGAAGGTGTTCGAATGGGAGCTTTGGCATCCATGGATCAAGTGAAAGCAGTTCGTCAAAGTGTAGCAGAATTATCCAAATCTCAAAACATTGTTTTTGGCGATTTAGATGAATACGAAGTGCACGGAGCAGATAAAAACAAAGGTGCATTCTTCTCTCCAATCTTATTTAGAAACGAAAATCCGTTTGAAGCAACAGCTTGTCATGAAATCGAGGCTTTTGGTCCGGTAGCGACAATTATGCCATACAAAACAATGGACGATGCCATTCATTTAGCAAAAATGGGGAAAGGTTCATTGGTTTCTTCGATCGTAACTCCGTGTGATCAAGAAGCGGTTGAATATGTTGTTGGTGCTGCATCGATGCACGGAAGAATTTTAGTTTTGAACGAAGCCTGCGCGAAAGAAAGTACAGGTCACGGTTCGCCAATGCCTTTGCTGACACACGGTGGACCAGGAAGAGCTGGAGGTGGTGAAGAAATGGGAGGAAAGCGTGGTGTTTTACATTATTTGCAACGAACTGCGATTCAAGGTCATCCAACAACGATCACACTAATTACCCAACAATTTCAAGTTGGTGCTGAAATGCCAGAAGCTAATCCACACGTTTTCAGACAACACTTTGAGGAATTGATGGTTGGTGATACCGTTTATACGCATAAACATACCGTTTCAGAAGCAGATATCACAAATTTCGCGAACGTTTCTGGAGATAATTTCTACGCCCACATGGATGCAACTTCTTTGGAAGACACCATCTTTGAACAACGCGTAGCACACGGTTACTTCGTCTTATCGAAAGCTGCCGGTTTGTTTGTTGATCCAAAGAAAGGTCCTGTGATGTTAAACTATGGTTTGGATGAAGCACGTTTTATCAAACCAGTTTATCCAGGAGCAACTTTAGGTGTTCGCTTCACAGTGAAAGAAAAAATTGATCAAGAAAAGAAATCAGATGACGACATTGCAAAAGGAATTGTGAAATTCTTAGTCGATGTTTATGATGAAACAGGAGAAACAGTTGCGCTCGCAACGATCTTAACGATGGTTCGTAAAATCGATCAATCGTTTTAAGAATTAATATTTATGAAATCCATGCAAGTGTGTTTTTACATTTGCATGGATTTTTTGGTTTTGAGAGTTTACTTTTGCATTTATCATGCTCTTAATAAAGTTTCAGTGACTGGAACTTTCAATTTTGTGGATGAAATGAAGTTGGTTTTGTAAGAGACTTTTTAGAAATAGATGAAAATAAAGATTCATAATTTAAACCTCTGTTTTGACATCGTGTCGCAAAACAGAGGTTTTATAAATGTCATTTAATGTTGAATTTCTAGTTTCAAAACAGGATAGTTGACATGGGAGTTTTCTACCTGAATTAAATAGATACCTGCTTTTAAATTTACCAAGAAATTGAATTCGTTATTTCCTGCTTTTAGGTTTACAACTCTTTGTTCTAGTTTTTTTCCAGTCAAGTCGCTCAATTGAATGTTCACCTGTGTTTGTTTTGTCAAACTTTCAATTTCAAGTGTAAAATTTCCTGTGCTCGGGTTTGGATAAATGATCACATCAACATTATTATTTGCACATTGAATTGAGATTGGATCAAAAACTTCTTGTTCTCCATTCAAATCGATTTGCGTCAAGCGGTAATAATTAACGCCTTGCTGAGCCTGATCATCCGTAGCATGGTAATCTATTTTCTGACTTGAGTTTCCTGCTGCTTTTTGGATATTGACTTGCTGCCATGTAGTTAAGTCCGTACTTCTGTCAACAATGAAGATTGCTGAATTTCGTTCTGATCCAGTAGCCCAATTCAAGTTCACTTGATTTTCTTTACAAGATGCTTTGAAATTCAACAACTTGACAGGTAAAGGGTTAGCGTTGTTAGAGCCAATGTTAAACCAACTAAAACCAGTTAAGCCGGAATTTGTAATAATAAAGTCACTATTTGAACCAGTAGCTGCTGCGTGCATTCCAATTCCAGCATTGTCCCAAGAAGTATGGTTCACGCTCTTGATGATTCTCAAAGTTGTTATCGAGCTTGGTGAACTAAGTGCATTCCCTCTTAGTTTAAGAGTGTATGTTGCCGCATTCAGATTTCCTCCTGAAGCTGCAATCGACCAATAACCTTCCTCTTCGTAATTTTGAATCAAAGCACCACTTACAGTTGCCGGTAAGCCAGCGTACGCTACTGGACATACACCTTGGATGTATTCAGCTGTAATTGTTCCTCCTGTTGACAAACCAGACGTGTAGTTTATTTGAGCATATCGATTTAAGTTGTTTTTGCCGACCGGGAAAATTCCTGAATCTTGAGTTGAACTAGCGACGCTTGAAAAATATCGTTTTAAAGGACCAACTATTGCTCCTTCTGACCAAGCAATTGATCCTGGATTGGTAGTACTATTTCCAATTGTCAACAAGTTAGTAGCAGTACTTTTGATATTTCCAGAGGTCATGGAAAGTGTTTCCAAAACAGATACTGGTTTATTTAAGGTGAGCGTATTGCTTGTATTGTTGATTGTTAATGAACTGAAAGTTGTTGAATTGGAACCACCAATGCTCTGCGCTAAATTTCCATCAAATGTTACATTTGAAGTTGAAGCAGGTGAGAAGGTCCCGTTATTCGTCCAATTTCCTTTGATTGCAAGTGTTTTTGAAGCGTCAATAACTACTGTTGCTCCTGAGCCTATGAAAAAGTCATTGGCATTTCCATTTCCTGCCAGTACATTTACCGTTGCAGTATTTGTGGCGGTGATACAATTGTTTCCAGCATTAGAAGGCAAGATGAATACGCGATCAGTAGCTAAGGGAATGTTGTTCGATTCCTCGAAAGCTGTTCCGTTGTATTGATACCAATTGACCGCATTATCCCAAGCAATACTGGTTAATCCATTCCACAAATAATCGCCTGCAACCAACGTTGCTCCCGTTGCAGTTGCAACAAAAGATGGTGTTGCAGTTAAAGTTGTTGCCGATACTGCTACATCAACTGCTGAGGTTAATCCGCCACCGCTAATTACGATGTTATTACTGAATGCAGCCGAAGAGTATGCAGTATATTTTACATAGATTGTTTTGTTGGTAAAGCTTCCACCTGTATGATTCACGTTGATTGAAGAACTGTACGTCACGTTGTCAGCTGAAACTTTTAAACCTAATGGAGCTGTAATCGTCACAAAAGTTCCATCTAAATTAGCTGCATTCATTTTAAATGTTTGCTCAGATGAAGGAGTATTGATGCACTGATTTGTATAAACAAGCGAAGTAGGTGTCGTAGATAAAGTAGGATTTATCGTTGTGAAACTCCAAACAGCACATCCGGTCGCTGAACCGGATAAGTTTTTTGGAACTATTTGCCAATAGTAAGTTGTGTTGACTGAGAGTACCCCTGTATTGTACGTTGCACCCACTTGATTGCTTGAAATCAAGGTTGTTGGAGTCGGATTTTGATCAAAATAAACGTCATAACCGGAAGTACCAGTTGACGGTGTCCAAGATAAAGTATGGTTTGAAGTGGATTGATCGGTAGCTCCATTGGCAGGAGAAATGTAAACTGCGCAATCTGGAGCTACAGAAATAAATTCATCCGCACCAATGTCAGGATTTGTAAGACTTCTAACTTCTCCATCAAAATCAAGTAGTACGCTTCCTATCGGTTTTCCTCCGTTACCTATAAAAGTTGGTATCGTCCCATCAATGTGTAAATAATTTGCATCGGAACCTACTGTTGATATAAAAATTTGGTAAGACAGCAATTGATGCTGAATCTCTACGTGGCCCGATGAGGGTTTTAAAATCAGCAATGTTGTATATAGTACCATTGTAGTATGCTCCACTTGTTCCATATAAATTATTATGATTTGAAGTAAGTTCATAATTTAATGATACTGTTCCACTTCTTCGTAAAGCTACTGTTTTTGTACTTCCAGTTCCTTTTGGAACGATGGTATTGACGATGTTATTATTTCTCAAATCTAATGCATATTTCATAGTAACATCGTGTGAAGTTTGATAAATCCCTGAACCTCCAAAGTTTGTTCCTGTTGATGTTCCAGATAAATAGATGGTATTAAAATATACTTTATGAATTGTACTTTCTGAAGTTCCTGCTAGTACTATTCCTCGTATGCATTCAGAGTTTCCCGAAGCTGGAGATGTTAGGTTACCAATGATGTTGTTGTAAATCGTGTTTATTGCACCTGTATTGCTTGTGTTTATATTTATTCCTTCTACCCCAGTTGCTACTCCCGTTGCACTTGTAGATAGGTTGTAAATTTTGTTTTTATAGATACTATTTGTGCCAGCACTTTTTATTATAATCCCTATTATCTTTGGGTTTCCAGTTGTTGCACCTGTATTAAAATCCGAGATAGTATTGGAGTGGATTGATAAAGTAATTCCAGATATCCCTGCATTTATCCCTGAAATTTCAGAACTACTTGTTCCTGCATCCGTCGACGAAAGAGCATGAATGAGATTGTTTGAAATGGCGTATGGGCCACTACCAGAAGTGCAGGTAATGCCTTTTAAATCTGGTTTGGCCACGGAACTATTTGTTGTGACTTGGATGTTGTTCGCATCGCACAACCCGTTAGTTCTTGCTGTTGTATTAATACCCACCGTAGCAGAAGAGCTCGTACTAATTGAGATGATGTTGTTGCTTGTACTCGGGTTTAACGACGTACAACTCGATGAAATTCCTGTTGTACTTCCTGTGTTTATACCCGATATGTTGATGGTGTTTGAATTTACTTCCTTGTTTATCCCTGAATCTGTATTATAAATTCCATAACAAGAAGTTGAACCCGATAGTCCACTTAGCGTTATCAAATTGAGATTGCATGCATAGCTGCTGCTTGCAGCTGTTGTCGTAGTTCCATGTAAACCATAAACATCTCCAAGACTTCCTGTTCTATTGATGTTGATTGTGTTGCCAGTAACTAGAACCGAACTAGAGAATTTTTGAATATGCTGAATACCGTATACTGAACCGGTGGTCTTAATTTCTCCACCCGTTGTTGTTTTCAAAACATTGTCTGTCAAACTTAAATTTGCTGCATTCGATAATGTTCGTATATAATAAATTGTAGAAGTAATATTTCCTGTACCCGATGAGGTTCCTGTTATTTCTACAGTATTCGTGGTCGCATTAATACTCGTATTTGCACCTGCGACGGCTCCAATACTCACTCCAGTAACCACTCCTGATGCTTCACCAGCTGTTTGCAATAAGCTTATTTTACACGTATTATTGCTCATAAGCGTGTTTGTTGAAGAGCTGGATAAAATTCCTCCTCCGTAGATAGCAGAAATATCTAATGAAATTGTGGCTGCATGCGTATTTGCAATTTCAATCACATTAGTTGTTGCGCTTATATTTCCTGCAATTACACCAAAGTCAATTCCTCTAACGATTGAAGTGCTTGTTCCTGAGTTTGATATAGAAAGATTAATGTTGTTTCCATTTGCAATCAATGTCCCTGAAACAACGTTGTTGTTACTAATGTCTATCCCTTTTAGGTCATTATTTGACTTTTGACTTAAGGTGATGTTGTTGTTGTTTACGGTTTCTGTATAATTTAAAGTGTTAAGTGGAAATTGAATGTGTGTGATGTTAATCCCATAAACTGCGTTAAGAATATTTCCTGTTTGAGAGATTGTATTACCTGTAACTGTTATGCCAAGAACACTTCTCGTTTCTATTCCCGAACTTCTTTGGCCAGGTAACCAATCAATATAGTTTGCAAAAGTCCCAGGAGATGGAATGAGAGTAATCGTGTTGTTGGTGATTGAATTATTCGTTAATCCAACAGCTTGACCTGGTCGGGTAATCAGAATGCCGATACCTACAACTGCATTTGAAATGGTGTTTGCGTTGAAGCTATTGTTTGAATTTATACCGGTGTTGTTGGTTGCTGTCTGCGGAGATAGACTTGTACTTTGATGCACGCATTGAGAATAAATCCCAAAGCTATTTTCATAAGTTGTTGTACCCAAATTAATCGTGTTGTCAGTGATGGTGTTGTTTTGAGAGCCATTTGTAGCAGAGTTAGCCATCAAAGCAATCCCAAATTCTGTTTTGTTGTTGGAAGTAATTGGATCTCTGGTTGTGTTCAAATCATTTTCCTTTACTTCAAAATACCGAATAGTTAGGTAGTCCGCACCCACTAGTTTAAAAACTGCATCTGTTACAGATCCGCTGACTTGCGCAGTAGAAGCCGTGATGACATTTCGAGATAGATTACTAAAACCTTCAATGGTAATTGGAAAAGTAGCTGTGCCTGATTGTGTAATTACCAAACCTCCAGCTGGTGCTGTTTCTGTTGCTCCAGAATTCATCGTAATGACAACAGGTGATGTGATGGTTGCAGCATTTAAAGCAGAAATTGCAGCATCTAAACTTGGATAGGATGCAGCTAAGCCAGAACCACTGTTGGTTGTTACTTGTCCAAAAACAGAATTTGCAAATACAAAACACAAGGTTAGTGTTGCGAGATATGATTTGAAAAGCGTAAAATATGAAATCAGCGATAAAAAAGAATGTGCTGTGATTTTTTTGCTTGGTTTTGTTAATGTAAAATTGATGCGATTGGCTCGCATAATTTCGTTGAATGTGGTCTTCATAGTAATGTTTTTCAGTGAATAACTTATTTAAAAAAGTTCTCTATAAATCGATTTCATTTAAAATATTCTTACAATATTAAGTAAATATTATTACTTAATAGTAACATTTTAAAGCTTTTATGTTTTTTAGGTTTCAGTTTTGTGCAAATTCATCCATCGTAAAATCGTTTCAGTTATTCAAAAAAAAACAATGAGTTTTCTCTGCTTTTCAAGTACTCAAAGTAGTGTACGCTTTTATTTAATAAAAAATAGAAATTAAGAAAGGAGTTTTAGGAAGGGATAAAATATTTTGTATTCAAAATGAAAATAAAGGTAAAAATGTCGCTTAGGTTGTAAATGAAATCTTATAAAAGAGCATCAAGAATTGAAATTTACACATCTCAATTGAGAAAACAGCTAGATAAAAAACCGCAATTTCATTTGATTTTTCACTTTTAGGAAAACAAAAGAACGATTCTTTTTTGTCATCAAATCAGAGATCTACTGTTTTGAGTTAATCGATAAATCCTTTTCAGAAAATTGAAAACCACATTTACTGCTCGAAGCTGTTTAAAAAGGGCATCTTTTCGAGATTTTCTCTTCATATTCTTTCAATATTTCCTTTTTTGAAAGATCGAAGGACTGAAATTATTTTAAAAAAGCGATTTGTCGTTTTTTTTTAAACCTCTCCAGATAAGTAGCGAGAGTCAGTGATATCATTCACACACATAAAAATGTCATCCATTCGGGATTCAAGAGTTTTTTGATAAATTAGATATTAGAATAATTTCTTCTCTTCGGGACTGTTAAACCAAAACACTTTTAGACTTTTATTTCGATCTATTTTACTTCTCTCCAATTTATTATTTGTTAGAAAGTAAGGTAAGGTCGCAAAACGAGTGTTATAAACGATACAGAAAATATTGCTGGAATTGAATCAGAAAGTTATAAGGATGTAGTTGCCGGCTTCCCTTTCGCCTTCACAATAATCACATAAACCGTCACACTGATAATCGCTGCAAAAAAGCACCAAACGGAAAGTAGATACCTACTGAAAAAGATAAAGGAAACGACATAAGCGATAAAGATTCCTAAACCTAACATCCATAAGTTTTTAACGCTTGAGAAATAGAGTGGGAGAATTGTTGCCGCAAGATAGAATCCAACACCAATATATCGCAAAGATTCTGGAAAAGATTGATTGTATAAAACATGATGTCCGTGGATTTTGGCTGTTGAATCGAAGAGAAATAAGGAAATCGCGAGGACAGTTCCTGTGAAAATTCCGATGGCAACAAGTACTTTTTGAATTGTTTTCCGATCAACTTTTGGAGTTAGTTGATAGATCGAAAGCGGAACCCAAATGGGCCACATCACTTGGGCGACGAAGAGAAATGCGTAAATTAATCCTTGATTTAGTGCAGGATGATCAGGACTAGGAAGATTCAACCAAAGAAACCCTTCTACGATTTGCTGTGCAGCAAAGATGAGCGGAATGCTTGCGAATAAAGTTTGTGAGGGATTTTGAACTTTTTTGATTGCAGCGATGCCAATCGCAGTAAGAACAATTCCGGCAGAGAAGCTTGCAGTAGCTGAAAAACACATATTCGAAGTTTAATTAGTATGGAAATAAAGGTACTTAAATTGTTGAATGGGCAATGTGAAAAAAATATAATTTAATCATTGTTGTCCGATAAATAAGAGTTTAAAATTGAGATCAAAGATTCCTCGATGTAAAAGTATCATCGAAAAAACAGGGTCACTAGAAAGTAAGCGATTTTCGGGAAAACTTTAAAAGGAATTACGGCAGTCTTTTTTTGAATGAAAAACTTGATTTATTTCACTAAATCGTTTGATTATCACTTGTATTAAATAGGAAGTCGTTTTATGTTTTCAGCATAAATTGATAGAAAATTCTTTTCACCATCTTTAGAAATCGTATGTCCAGCTGTCCAAATCTGATGGGCAATAATTCCATCGTAATTTCTTATTTGGCTAAAGAGTAGGTTAGTACTCGCTGTAAAAATAATTAATATTAAAAAACTTTTCATTTTGAATGTTTTAAATTTGTTGATTATCAGTTTTTTGCCTAATTTTCTATCTTCCAATTCTGTCATTCGTTTGATTTTACGGTTATCAAAAGTTCACTTTCAAAAATTGCTGCTGGTGAAATTACAAGTTCTTCCGCTGGGATTTTGTCACCATATCGATCTTTCATTATGTTCTTAACCGCTTCATTTGTCAAGTCGAAATCGCTTAGTTTTTCAAGTTTGCCAATTTCTATTCCTGTCGCACGTTGATAGATTTTCCAAATAAGTTCTGAGCAATATATTTTGTCGTCTGACCATTCGAAAGTGAGGTCATAGTTTTTACCTTTAAAATGATCGCCAACAAATTTCATTTTGGTAAGCGTCTCAGGAGTTAACACTTGATCAGCGTTTTTTAGTCGCTTGATGACATATTTCCCTTCTTTTCCACGCGCAATCCATTTGTCAAGTGGTGTCCGCTTAACTGGTTGAACAGCTTCAAAAACATAAAAGCCAGTACCTTCTTTGTAGATAATTCCGCAATGAGAATATGTTGATTTTGTCGCAAGTTGAATGGCTTTGCTTTGGCTTGAAAGTGAGGTTTGAAAAATGAGGTCTCCATTTTTTATTTCGACCGTGTCGGAACGTTGTTGTACTTCTGTTCCTGCATTGTCAAGACGATGTTTCGCGGTATAAAAGTTCCGTTTAGCGGAAAGTCCACCGAAAATTGTCAGTACTAAAAGTCCAAGTATGAGTATTCCTTTTTTCATGATCGTTTGTCGTTTTTGCATCCCTTATGCTTCAGGTAATGTCGCTCATTGCTGTTTAAAACATCGTAAATACGTATTTTCAGCTGAACGAAAATACGATTTAAACACGATAATTCTATGAAAATCCTAATCGGCGCGACAGATTTATTCTTTGCCTTTTAACGCTCAATTTTATATTTTTGATATCCTGACAAATTTCCCATTTATAATTTTAAAAGTCTGTCCGCGAATGGTTATTTGCTGACCTTCATTGAGTTTCATTAATTCTGTCAAGTCAGATTCCATGATATGAACTGAGCCACCGGTCGCCCTTGCAAGATCCAGGTAGTCCGTGTTGATTCCAGCGTCAACCCCGCATAAAATAATCTTAATGGGTTTTTTAATTTGCGACATCAGCGAAATGTCCTTTATTTTAGCCCAATTGTCTGCTATCAAGATGATGTTGTTGCAATCTGAGCAAAGTTCGATAGCTTTTAAAAGTGCTTCGATGTTATTTTCTGGAAAGTCACCACCACTGCCATTTCGCATGGTAGTAAAAGCAAGTTTTTCCACTTCTTCAAATTTTGCAGAACGTGTGTCATATATTCCACCTGTTTTTCCAATGATTTTCTGATGGTTAAGGGTCATGTCTCCGTCGTTGAAAAAGACAAATTGCTTTACTTTGTCATTCGTTGTGTTTAGTCTCAACCAAACTAAAAGTTGTGCTGTGTATGGCGACATACTTCCTGTTAAATCCGCTGTAATAGCCATGTTTATCCAGTTATTTCTTTTTAGAATTGAAATTACAGTTGAATCAGTAAATTTCGGATAAACATATTTTGCTGGACTATATTTAGAGGAAAAATGACTTCCTGAAGCTGTCGTATCACTTAAAAATTCTATTTCATTATCAATTATTTCTGACAACCCGTGTTCATCCGAAGAAACCTTTTTAAGATTGGAGAGTACGTCTTTTATATAACGAATTTCCTTCTCGATTTCAGAGTTTGACTGCACAGGTCGATACGTTATGACCAAGCCGTGAAATAATTTTTTAGCTGAATATGGATCTGTGCAATTTGTCTGTCTTACTAGTCGCCATTCAATGTCTTTATTCGTGAAGAGTGTAGAATTTATTTTCTTCAAATTCTCTATTCGTTTTCTGGTCAAGACTGGATATTGGTCACCTTGTGGATAATCAGAATAAACAATATCGACACGCGCGACTTTAGCGCCAACTATTTTTTTTATTTCAGATGCGTTTAAAATAAATGAACTTCCATAAACCATTTTCAGATATAGCTGTCTACCACTTATAATTTCAGGTTTGTATGTCGGAACTTTTTCTTCTTTAATTGATAAAATTTCGTCCACAGTGATTTCTTGCCCGTAGGACATAATCGATAGAATTGAAAATGTTATGAATGTAATGAGTTTTTTCATTTCCATGAGAATTTTAAGTAGTTTCCAATCAATCGCTTTGCAGTAGCTCAGCTTGTGCTGCTACTTCTTAGACTGTAAATATTGACCATGTTTTTTCAGTTAATTTATTCAAATTCTGATACAATCATAGCCTGTCGGCGATTTGATCAATGTAAATATATAAAATCCAAAGCCATAACCTACAAATGCATCCAGTTTTTCAACTGTTTCGTGCACTTATTTGTCAAATTATCAATCGGTCAATGCCGTTTCAAAATACGAAATGTGGTGTTATCTTTTCGAAAAAATGCTCCATCAAATGATTAGGAGGGACATCGCTGTGAGATTTTTAATTCCTTTTGGTTATTTTCGATTATTATTAAAATTCTATTTTTCATCTTCAGGATACAAAATTTAAGATGGCAGGACTTTGTCCCTTTGACAATTATCTTTATTTTTTGCTACGAAGATTACAGGACGAACGTCCTTAATTTCGATTGAGTACCTGATGTGCAAACTACAAGTTAAAACGCCATTTGAAAATTTTATAAGACACGATTGACTCAAATACAAATCTATTGAAAATCAAAATGTTTAAGACATTTTGAAACTTGATAAACTAAAAAAGCCTCACATCTCTGTAAGGCTTTGATTTTCTGTGTGGTCCAAGCTGGGCTTCCCTCTTCAGCATTGCATCATCGGGATAAACTTCTCGCCATTAAATTTTCGCTAAAAAAAAAGCCTCAGTAAAATACTGAAGCTCTTTTTTCTGAGTGGTCCCACGCGGGCTCGAACCGCGGACCACCTGATTATGAGTCAGGTGCTCTAACCAACTGAGCTATAGGACCTATTTCCAAAAAGGAAATCAATTGGGTTGCAAATATACGATTCTCATCGGAATCAGCAAGCGTTTGGGGTTAATTAATGTAATTAATTCGCTTTGATTCGCTGCATGCGCATCATCGTCATGAAAAGAACTGCAAGTAAAATCGCTGCGAAAATTAAGTGAGAAGTTTGAATCAATCCTGGCATATCTGCCCACGCCAATAAAACGCCACTTGTTAATTCAATCGCTAGTATTATAAAGCCTGTTCTCACAATCTTATATTTCCATTGTTTTTCATTCAAGTAGGCTAAAATAAGCATCATTGCTAAAACCAACCAAGAGAATGTTCGGTGAATGATGAAGTTGATACCGAGTAATTCTGTCCACGATTTTCTCCCAAAACCTTGCATGGTCAATTGATCAACGTGCTCGCGGACCTGCGTGCCCAAAAACATTTGATAAAGCGTAATGAAAAATGAAATTCCAATAATCCAGTACATCGCATTGGAAACGGGAAGTTTAACATTTTGAGATGGACTGATTTTTAAGAGTATCACCAACTGAATCAAAATGATGGCGATTGCAACGAACATGTGAACGGTGATGGTCCAAGGAACGAGGTTGGTTGCAACTACAATCGAACCAAACCAAGCTTGGATAACCAGTAAGATTAAATTAAAAGTTGCCAAAAAGAGAAGTTTAGATTCTCGGTATTTCCACCAAACTCCGACGAAGACGAATAATACACCAAATCCTGCTAGAACTCCGAATAATCGATTGACATATTCAGTCCATGTTTTAGTAGCATTGAAATCTTGTTCTACTAAAAGTGATTTGTCATTTCTAATTTTGTTGGCTTCAGATTTGAAACCGATCTTTTCCAAGAAGTTGGCAAATTTTGCTGTTTTCTGTGCACGTTTTCCGGAATAAATTTCCTTGTAATCTGCTGGAATCTGATTGACATCGGTAGGAGGAATAATCTTCCCAAAGCATTTTGGCCAATCTGGACATCCCATTCCACTTCCTGTAATTCGAACAAAACTTCCTGCAACGGTAACTGCAAAAATGAAAACTAAGGTAAACCAATTGAGACGGACGAAACCTTTACCATAAACTGCTTGCATGATTCAAAACGTTTAATGAAATCGAAAAATTCGACCTTACAAAGTTAGCCAAGAAGATTTAAAAAGGGCAGGAAAGAAGTATAATTTTATTTCTTTTTTTAAGAGAAAATAGCGTTAATTCGTAGAATTCTCTCTTTGTTTTCCGCGGTGTGCCACCAAGAACAAATGGATTTATGAGAAGAGAAATTATTTTCTCTTTTTCGAGATAATTAATGCCGAGAGATTATTCAGTAAAGTTCTCTAAATCTTCCGATAATTATCGGAAGACTGTTAACTTCGTTGCATGCTTCGCAAGTCAAAGAGGGAAGAAAAAGAAAAACTTTAAACTTCCCGAACCAATAGATACGCAGCCAAATCTCTTAAAACCTTTTTCTTGGATTCGTCCACCTGAACTTCGTCCAATGCTTTCAATGCAATTTCATAGTGAATATCCATTGCTTTCTTTGTTTCTAAAACGATGTTTAAGTCATCGTAAAGTTGCTTCGTTTGCTTGATTTTATCTTCTGCAACTTCATTTGTTCTTAAAGAAATGAAGTGTTGCTTTTGTGTTTCGTTTGCCAATTCAAAAGCGCGAAGTAATAAAAAAGTTTTTTTATCTGATAAAATATCGCCACCCACTTGTTTTCCAAATTTCCCAGCATCGCCATAAACATCTAAGAAATCATCTTGTATTTGAAAAGCAATTCCTAAATGCTGACCAAATTCATAGATCAACCTTCTATTTTCGCTTGTTGTCTTGGCGATAATTCCACCCATCTCTATAGCACAAGCCAATAATACAGACGTTTTTAAACGGATCATTTCAATGTAATCAGAAGAAGAAACATCGTTTAGGATTTCAAAATCCATGTCCATTTGTTGCCCTTCGCAAACTTCAACTGCTGTCTTATTAAAAACGTTTAATATTTCCGGTAAAACGGATGCATCTAATTTGCAAAGTTCTTGATAGGCTTTGATCAGTAAAACATCACCTGATAAAATGGCAATGTGGTCGTTCCATTTGGTATGCACCGTTGGCTGATTTCTTCGCAAAGGCGCATTGTCCATCAAATCGTCGTGAATCAACGAAAAATTGTGAAAAATCTCAACCGCTAAAGCTGCTGGCAACGCATTTTCTTTGGTGCTTCCAAACAACTCGGTGCTCATCAATGTCAACATGGGTCTCATTCTTTTTCCACCCAAATTCATAAAATACCGTAAAGGGTCATACAAGTTTTTAGGTGTAAGTGGAAAGTCAAGATTTTCAATTTCTTTCTCCAAGTATTGAGCAAAGTAAGCGATGTTTTGCATTATTTAGATAAATTTAAAAGGTACGTACCATAACCACTTTTCACGAGCGGTTCGGCTAATTTTCTCAATTGTGCTTTATCAATAAAGCCATTTCTGAATGCTATTTCTTCAATGCATCCGATTTTTAAACCTTGTCTTTCTTCAATTACTTGAACAAATTGTCCGGCTTGCATCAAAGAAGCAAAAGTTCCTGTATCTAACCAAGCAGTTCCACGATTTAAGATGGCAACTTTCAAACGATCTTGGCGCAAATATTCTGCATTGATATCTGTAATTTCATATTCTCCGCGAGCGGAAGGTTTTAAACTTTTTGCAATTTCAATGACATCGTTGTTATAAAAATACAAACCTGGAACTGCGTAATTTGATTTCGGGTCAACAGGTTTTTCTTCGATTGAAATTGCTTTTAGGTTTTCGTCAAATTCAACGACACCGTATCTTTCAGGGTCACTCACGTGGTAGGCATAAACAACACCACCTTCTGGCTGAATGTTTTCTTTCAAGAGATTTCCCATTCCTGAACCGTAGAAAATATTATCTCCGAGAATCAAAGCAACGTTTTCTTTTCCAATAAATTCCTCTCCAATCACAAATGCTTGAGCTAGTCCGTTAGGAACTTCTTGTACCGCATATTCAAATTGACATCCGAATTTTTTTCCATCTCCTAAGAGTTTTTCAAAATGTGGTAAATCATGCGGTGTTGAAATGATTAAAATCTCTTTGATGCCGGCATTCATCAATACCGACAAAGGATAATAAATCATCGGTTTGTCATAAACTGGCATCAATTGTTTACTAACCGCTAAGGTTAGCGGGTGAAGCCGTGTCCCTGATCCTCCGGCTAAAATAATTCCTTTCATGTGTAGTGATTTTTGTTCAACTGAAATCACTTCACTTCCCTGTTTTACAGAATGAATGAAGTGAATTTATTTCATTTGAGGTTTTTAAGTTAATTATTGTTTTCTTGTTTATCAACGCGTAAATCATCCAATTCAATGTCACCTTCTTCGTCGTAGATTTCAAAGTATGGTTCTTTGAATGATTTGGTAGTCGCAATTTTTTCTAAAGATAATAATAAGGCTGGAAGTAATAAAAGGTTGGTAACCATACCGATTAAAATGGTGATGGATACTAACAGTCCAAGCGCTTTTGTACCACCAAATTGTGAGAATACAAACATGATAAATCCGAAGAAAAGAATGATGGAAGTATAGAAAATACTCAAGCCAGTTTCTCTCAAAGAAACGATGATTGCTTTTTTCAAATCCCAGGTATTCTTCTGAATTTCTTGCCTGTATTTGGCCAGGAACAAAATGGCATTGTTAACCGTAATTCCAAGCGCAATACCAAACACCAAAAGCGTAGAAGGTTTAAGCGGAATGTTGAACCAACCCATAATTCCCGCTGTAACAATCAATGGAATGACATTCGGAATCATGGAGATAACCACCACTTTCCACGCTCTAAATAAAACCGCCATCACTGCAGTAATAGAAAGTGTAGCAACAATTAAACTCATGATCAAACTTGAGAATAAATATTGTGTTCCTTGTGAAGCTACGACTGAAGTACCAGTTAGAATCACATCATAGTACTCATTATCAATCGCTTGACGGAGTTTCGAATTGAAGTCTTTTTTAGTGAAATACGCGTTTATTTTCTCAGGATTTGAGTCAAATTCATATTGTAAATCAGAGTTTCCATTGCTGTAAATTGCTGTCAATCCATTGAATACCGCTGGATGTTCATTTAAAAGCGTATCGATGTAATTTTTATTTCCCTTTTCAATTTTGGCGAACAAACGTTCAATCTCCGGTTTTTCAGGATTCAAAATGTGATCGATTTTCACTTTCATCGAATCTACTTTGTGAGCAACTTCGTACGAACCTAAATCTTTCATTTGCGTTCGGATGCGAAGTGTGGTATGAGCTGTATCAACCAATTCTTTGATGGAAAGATTTCCTCCGTTGGCATTGGACAAGTCAAAATTATCAATGTATTTTTTTAAACGTAGTTTATCTCGATTTGAAATGATTTCATAACGTTCAGGATCGTTGTCGTAATAAGACATGTTCACCACTTTGATGAAATCAACAATGGATATACTTTTTGAGAAGAGCGTATCCGCTGTGTATTTTCGTTGAATTTCTTCTACTTTTAACAAAGTTTCCTGTTTAAAAAGTCTACCTGGTTGTTTGTAGTTAATCATGATTTCAAAAGGAATCGCCCCTCCAAAACTAGATTGAATGTAATTTAAGTCGATTAGAATTTGGTCATCTGGCGGCAAATCACCCGTTAAGTTTCCAGTTGCTTTGATTCTTGCAAAACCAAACATACTGATGACAACCAACGCCGTAGAACCGATGTAAATCCAAGTTCTATATCTGGTGACTAAGTGAACAATAACTTCTACAATTCCTTGAGAATAAACGCGTCCTAAATGTCTTAGATGCCTTGGTTTTGGTGGTTTTGAATACGATAAAATGATTGGAATCAAACACAAAGATAGTCCGAAAACAACCATGATATTCAATGCGGAAATGATTCCGAATTCTGCTAGTTTTTCCGAACTCGTGAACGAACAGAAACCGATGGCTGTCGTCAAGTTGGTTAAGAAAGCTGCTCCACCAATTTTATGAATCATTCTGCTGAGTGCACGAATCTTATTTCCATGAATGACGACCTCTTGATGATACTTGGTGACGAGATATACGCAGTTTGGAACTCCAATAACAATCATCAACGGTGGAATCAATGCCATCATGATGGAGATTTGGAAACCAAACAATCCAATACTTCCCATTGCCCAAATTACGGATACAAATACAACCGTGTTACAAATCGCAACGATGCGGAAAGAACGGAAGAAGATAAAGATCAAAAGAGAAGATGCAAAGATGGAAAGTCCAACGAAAACGAACATTTCGTTGACGATTCTTTTTCCAACTACAATTCGGATGTGCGGCAATCCTGCAAAGTGCATGTGCCCAAAATAGGGTTCGTATGTACTCGCTAATTTTTCAATTCTTAATACAAAATCAGATTTCTTTTGGTCAGATAAGAAACGCTCGTCCAACGAGATCATCATCAAGGAAACGTTTGCTGAATCGTTGTATAACAAGCCATTGTAAAGCGGATTGTTTTTTATTTCACTTCGGATCGAGTCTATGCTTTTTTCAGTAAAAGTTGTGTCAGAGAAAATTCTTTTTACTTCAAAACGACTTTCAGCTTTCACATTGTGAATGGTGAATAAAGTTGCCTCTGAGATGACACCGTTTACTCCGTCAATTTTTAAAATCGAATCTCCTAGTTCTTTCCACTTTTTAAAATTTTCCTTGGAATATAAAGATTTGTTGTCAATTCCAATGACTAAGGTTGAACCATCTTCTCCAAATTGTTCTTTGAATTGTTGGTATTCGATTTGAGTGGGTGAATCCTTCGGAAGTGTATTTCCATACTTGTTGTCAATCTTCGATCCAGTAACCGCAAAGTAACCAAAGAATACCGTGAGAATTGCTATGATTGCTAGGATAAACAATCTATTTCTAAGGATTACGTTACCAATTTTTTGCCACATACGATTTTAATAAAAAAGAAACAAATTTAGTGAAAATTGAAGAGAAATAAGGATAAAAAATGTTATTTTAAATCACCTGCTAACCATTCGAAAAATTCGTTCTGCCAAATTAAACTATTTTGAGGAGAACTAACCCAGTGACTTTCTGTCGGGAAATATAAATATTTACTTTTCAATCCTTTCAGTTGAGCTGCTTGAAATGCCTGCATTCCTTCAGCTTCTGGCACTCTGAAGTCCATTCCTCCGTGGATAACCAGGATTGGCGTATCCCAATTTTGAACGAATTTGTGAGGACTATTTTTCTCGTAATATTCTTTATTCTCTGGTAACCAATACGGTCCGTAGTTGTCCCAATTAGCGAAAAATAACTCTTCCGTTGTTCCGTACCAACTTTCTAGGTTGAATAATCCACAGTGTGAGATGAAGGTTTTGAATCTTCCTTCGTGATTTCCTGCTAAGAAATAAACTGAATATCCACCATAAGATGCACCAACAGCTCCCATTTTATCGCCATCCACATACGGAAGTGTTTTTGCGAAATCGGTAGCCGATAAATAGTCGCGAATGGATTGTCCACCCCAATCTTTGGAAATATCTTCGTTCCATTTTTGACCAAATCCTGGTAAACCCCTTCTGTTTGGTGCAACAACAATGTAATCGTTTGATGCCATCAAAGCTAAATTCCAACGGTACGAGAAAAATTGACTGACCATGCTTTGTGGTCCACCTTGACAATATAGTAAGGTCGGATATTTTTTGTTTGCATTGAAGTTTGGAGGATAAACCATCCAGACCAACATGTCTTTTCCGTCACTGGTTTTAATCCATTCTTCTTTTACGGTTGGCAAAGTGAGTTTTGATAGAATCGCTTCGTTGACCGCAGTTAATTGCTTTATTTTGTTTGTTTTCAGATCAATAGAATATAAATCGGTAGGAGCAATCATCGATTGTCTCGCTGCGATTAACTGATTCGGAGCATATTCTATACTTACGAAGTCAAATTGACCAGATGTTAATTGTTTGATGTTTCCAGTTTTGATATCCAAAGAGAAAATTTGACTTGTACCTTTTGCCGGAGCGATAAAATAAATGGTTTTTTCATCTGGACTAACCATGAATTCATCCACGGTGATGTCGTGTTTTGCAGTTAAATTACGGTCTTTTCCAGTAGCTAAATCCCGGAAGATGATGTTGTTTTTATCTGCTTCATAACCATCTCGAGCCATACTCAACCAAGCCAAGCTTTTTCCAGATTTTGTAATTACTGGATGTTTGTCGTAACCATTGTAACCTGTTGTTAAGGTCTTCGTTTCTTTTGTTGCAATTGTATATTCATAGATTTCAGAGTTGGTGCTCAAAGCAAATTCCTTCCCTATTTTCTTTTTACAACTGTACATGATTTTGTCTCCGTTTGAAGAAAAAACAATTCCTTCGCTTCCACCAAATGGAGGTAAAACACCGTTGTATTTTTCATTTTCCAAGATGTTTATACCCGCTCCAGAAACGGAATTTTCTTTGATGTCGTACAAAAATAATTGCTTGCTATTTTCATCAGACCAACTGCTCCAATGACGATACATCAAGTCATCTTCGATGCGTGCATTTGCTTTTTTAAGTTCAGGATATTTGTCAGCTAAAGTCTGTGAAGTTTTCACACTGCGAATCAAAACGATTTTATTTTGACTTGGTGAAAGTTTGTAGCCATCGATGTCTTTCAATTCAGGAGAAGTAATTTGTTTTTTATCACTTCCATCGGCATTCATTTTAAAAACTTGAACGGTTTCTTTTTCGGTCGTTAAAAACCAGATTTCATTGTTTTTTCCCCAATTTGCTTCCATTTCTGAAAAAGGAGTTTTTGTAATTTGCGTGTATTTATCGCTCGCCAAATCGTAAACGTATAAATCTACGTTACCGCGGTTGTTTTGCACGTCGATTTGATTCATTTCAAAAAGTACTTTTTTTCCATCTTGGGAAACTTTTCCTCCTGAAAGTCTTTTAAGATTTAGTAAGATTTCGGGTGTTAATACATTTTGTCCTAGTGAAATAAAGGAACTAAGGAAAATTGTTGAGAGAACAATTCGAGTAATTTTTTGAAACATGATCAATATTTTTAGCCTTGAAATTACGCAAACTATTTCGATATAGACTAAAGTTTACTCTTTTTAATTTTTGACTTGGGTTTTTCCAAAGCCTTATTGATAACCTTTATAAATAAGTAGATGATAAAGACGGAAGAGAGGATGGTAATTGCAATTAACAACCATCCAGATCCACTTCGGAAGCTGTAGTATAGCACGTTCATTGCGACGAGAAACTCAATGAAAGCAGCCTGAAACCAATTTAATTTACTCATTATTATCGCGTTGGAATGTTTAAACTTATGAAAATTATTTGTCAATAAAAAATTTAATGCAAAAAAAAAGCCGATCAATTAAGAACGGCTTTCTAAATATAGTTATAAGAACAGTTTGATTTTATTCAACCGTCACAGATTTTGCTAAGTTTCTTGGTTGATCCACGTTGCAACCTCTCATCACAGAAATGTGGTACGAAAGTAATTGCAAAGGAATTGTTGCCAATAATGGAACTAAGTTTTCGTCTGTATCTGGAATTTCAATTACGTGATCCGCGATTTCTTTTACTTGTGTATCACCTTCCGTTACAATCGCAATGATTTTACCTTTTCGTGCTTTTACTTCCTGAATGTTACTCACCACTTTTTCGTAAGAAGTACCTTTCGTTGCGATAACAAATACCGGTATTTCTTCATCAATCAAAGCAATTGGTCCGTGTTTCATTTCAGCAGCTGGATATCCTTCTGCGTGGATGTACGAAATCTCTTTCAATTTCAAAGCACCTTCCAATGCAACTGGGAAAGAACTTCCTCTTCCTAAATACAATGCATTTTTAGAATCTTTGTAAACCGCTGCGATTTCCTCAATCATTTTATCTTTTTCTAAGATACGTTGCACTTTTTCTGGAATTGCATCTAATTCTTGGATGATACTTTGGAATTTTTTTCTCGTAATCGTTCCTTTTTTGTATGCTAAACGCAAAGCCAATAAAGTCAATACGGTAACTTGAGCTGTGAAAGCTTTGGTAGAAGCTACTCCAATTTCTGGACCAGCGTGCGTGTAAGAACCAGCATCTGTAATTCTAGAAATAGAAGAACCAACCACGTTACAAATCCCTAAAATGGTAGCACCTTTTGATTTCGCAAGTGTCAAAGCTGCCATCGTATCTGCTGTTTCTCCTGATTGAGATAAGGCAATAACAATGTCATTTTCGTTGATGATCGGATTTCTATATCTGAATTCACTTGCGTATTCAACTTCTACGTTGATTCTCGCCAAGTCTTCAATTAAGTATTCTCCAACCAAACAAGCGTGCCAAGACGTACCACAAGCGATCATGATAAGTCGTTGTGCATTCAACAATTTTTGTTCGTAATCTTTGATTCCTCCCAAAGCAACCCAGCCTTCTTCTACATTCAATCTTCCTCGGAAGCAGTCTCTGATAGATCTTGGTTGCTCGTGAATTTCTTTCAACATGAAATGCTCGTATCCGCCTTTTTCCAGAGCTTCTAAGTGCATTTCTAATTCTTGAACATACGCTGTTTTTTCTTGATTTGCGATGTTGATGATTTTCAAACCTTCGTTCAAATCTACAATTGCAATTTCTTCGTCATTCAAGTAAACAACTTGTTTGGTGTATTCGATGATTGGTGTAGCATCAGAAGCGAGGTAAAAATCACCTTCGCTACCTATTCCAACTACCAACGGACTACTTTTACGAGCAGCAACTAATTGATTCGGATAATCTTTAGAAATTACCACAATCGCATAAGCTCCAACCACGTTTTGAAGCGCAAGTCTCACTGCTTCAGAAAGATTTACTTTTTCTTGTTTCAAAGCGTCGTCAATCAAGTGTACCAATACCTCTGTATCGGTTTCACTTTGAAAAGTATATCCTCTGGAGATTAATTCAGCTTTGATTGGCGCGTAATTTTCTATAATTCCATTGTGAATTACAGAGATATCACCGTTTGTTGATGTATGTGGGTGAGAATTGACATCGTTTGGCAGCCCGTGAGTAGCCCAACGTGTATGTCCAATTCCTGAATTTCCTTTTGTGTTTTGAGTTTCAGCATAGTTTGAAAGCATTGAAACTTTCCCTTGTTTTTTATAGACATTTAATTCCCCATTGTCTAATAGTGCAATTCCAGCACTGTCGTACCCTCGGTACTCCAATCTCTGAAGACCTTTAATGATAATCGGATATGCTTCTTTTTTTCCGATATAAGCAACGATTCCACACATAATTGAATGATAATTTAAAAGTTAATAATGGTTATTATGGTTAATAAGTGGTGTAGGTAACCACTAATTTAGGTTTCTTTTTGTAAATTCCTTCAGGGCCGTTAAAAACTATCCTTTCCATCGTCGAATTGAAAAAAGATGGTCTAATTAATACGCCTCTATTTGGAATTTGGTCAATCAATACACCTTGAATATGTTGACGTAAATCAATGATGTATTCTTTTCTTTCTGCTTGATAAATAAAATCACTTCCAGAATATATTTTATCTTCACCAGTTACCAGTCTAAATCCTGTTGAAATTTTCGAACTGGGATATAATAAATCATTGGAATAATGAGATACCGGTAAAATCAAAGATGCTTTATGAATCAATGCATTCGCTGGTAAATCTTTGATGGTAGGAAACTGAATGACAGCTCTGGAAGTAAACGCCTGTGCGTAAAATTCTTTCTGACCTTTGGTTGAGTCATCAATTACGTTTTGAAAAGCAGTTCCAACGCGGTTAAAATCCAAGTGATTGAAATTAACACAAGATCCATTCAATAAGTAACTGTACTTCTTCTGAATACCTTCAACGGTATAAAAAATGGTCAATCTGGTATTGATGTTATTTAAGTCGTAATACATTACGCCACCCGTGTTTGCGCTTGGGTTCGCATTGCTAACTTTCAGGTGTAATCCTTTAAAAAATAATTTGAAAGCATCTTGTGTCAGATAATGTCCTGCAGCAACACCATCCATGAGGTAAGTTGCAAATGAATTGACAAGCGGCAAGCGCAATTGAGCTGCCAGTGTATCTGTTCCTACAACAACTTTACTGGTTGGCTTTGGAGTGATCGTTCCTTTTCCAGGCACAACCAAATTGCTTGGGTTGAAGCTTGCTGTACTGAATGAATAATATTTTGCTGTATCACTCAAATCTTGAGTCATTTCATAGACTTCAAAAGTTTGTGTGCTTGTATTTCCATAATATCCTGCATAACCAAGAGATAAGACAATAGAATCAACCACTGGCGCAATTCCAAAAACAGTACTTCCAGGATTGTCCAATCGAACTTGTGTATAAAAGGAAGCATTCGAAGTTCCAAATTTCGGATCGTTCACAGCGCCTAATAAAGCGTGAATCTGATTTTTAGAATTCACAGAATCTTCAACAAAGGTATACGTCTTTAAAGAGAACGTGTCAGTTACTAAAGAGTTTAAGATCTGATCTCCGGAAAGTGTTTCTTTGCCAACATTTGTTTCTTTTTTCTTACACGATACCAATCCAAGACTGATGCAAAAAAAAGTAGCGAAAAGTAGTTTTACTCTTCGCTTCTTGATAGGTTTTAAACTTATTGTCATATAGTTATATAAGAACTTCTTCTTCAATTACCTTGTCGAAAAACTCGGACATGGTTTTAGTTTGATTTTCTTCAGGTATAAATTCTTGTTTCAAGCATACTGCTTCATCGTAAAGCTTTTGCGAGATTTCGTCCAAAATTTCAGAACCCACAGTTAATCCATCTGAATACTGGATTGCTGTACGCAGCACATTTTCATAAGAAGGAACTTCCAACTCAGAAATTATTTCTTTTCCGAAACCGTCAAATTTCAATTTATCTGCAAAACGATCATTCCAAGATTCTGTAAAACCGTTGTCATACAGGCTCAAAACTACTTTCGTATCTGCAAAATGCGGATCTTTGTGGTATATTTTCTTGATGTAAAGTGGCATCAATGAAGCCATCCAACCTTGACAGTAGATAACATCTGGTTTCCACCCTAATTTTTTTACAGTTTCTAACACACCACGACAAAAGAAAATAGATCGTTCGTCATTGTCACTGTAATAACTACCATCGTCTTCTAATATTGCATTTTTACGTTTAAAAAATTCATCGTTGTCAATGAAATAAACTTGCATGCGTGCTGCAGGAATACTAGCAACCTTGATAATCAGTGGGTGATCTCTGTCATCGATTACTAAATTCATTCCAGACAAACGAATTACTTCGTGTAATTGGTGTCTTCTTTCATTAATACTTCCAAATTTGGGAGTAAACACACGAATCTCTTTTCCTGAATCCTGAATCCCTTGAGGCAATTTTCGTGCTGTGTTGGACATTTCAGATTTAGGAAGGAAGGGTACTATTTCTTGTGAAACAAATAGGATTCTTTTTTTCTCCATAGGAAGGTTTGTTATTGATAAAACAGCACAAATATACAAAAAAAAAGTGGTTTATTCAATATATTAGAATAGTTTTGCCACTTTTTACAAATCAAGATCTTTATTCAGTGCAGGTTTTTACGAAATCAATCGAGTTGCAAAACTTTCTAAAAGAGCAACTTCTTCAGAATAAGTCAGTAGGTTTTGTCCCAACAATGGGCGCATTGCACGCTGGACACGGTTCATTGGTAACGCGTGCTAAATCGGAAAATGATTTGGTAGTGGTGAGTATTTTCGTAAATCCTACGCAATTTAACAGTTCTGAAGATTTGACGAAATATCCACGTTCGATTGAAAAAGATGCTTCGTTTTTAGAAAACTTGGGTTGTGACGTGGTATTTACTCCTGAAGTTGAAGAAATCTACACCACCGAGTATGAACTTCCTGAGATTGCATTGGGGTTTTTAGATGAAACCATGGAAGGTTTTCACCGCCCAGGACATTTTAGAGGTGTTGTGCAAGTGGTTTATCGCTTATTTGAAATTGTGATGCCAACACGAGCTTATTTTGGACTCAAAGATTTCCAACAAGTTGCTGTGATTCGGTTTATGACTGAAAAATTTGGTTTACCGGTTCAAATCATTGCTTGTCCAACTTTGCGTGAAACGGATGGTTTGGCGATGAGTAGTAGAAACATGCGTTTGAATGATGCGCAACGTGAGGAATCAATTCATATCAGCAAAACACTTCTTTTGGCAATTGAGCTCAGTAAATCAAATTCACCTACTGAGACAAAAAAGAAAGCCATAGCGTTTTTTGAACAAGGAAATTTGGAATTGGAATACTTGGAAATCGTTGATCCTATTACCTTAGAGTCTTTGGAAAACGAATGGGTTCCCAATTCGATCGCTTGCATTGTTGCTTATTTGGGCGAAGTTCGTCTGATTGACAACATGGAATTGAATCCAGCTTAATCTTTTTGCGATTTCTACCCGAAAATGCGTTCGCTAAATCCAGTTTTCAGACTAAATTGAATCATCCGTGCAAAATATGGATGATCATTAAAGCCATGTAAACTAAAACACGTCTTATTTCTCCTGTTTTTCTCTTTTGTTAGGGATAACGCAGCAACTATTAATATCAAGACTATTAATATCAATAAAACCAAATAAGCTGTATTCAAGTTGGATAATAATTAAACAGAGATAAAATCCACCATTGCATTCCGTCTCTTTTAAACCGCCACAATTCCTTTAATATGCGGATGTGGATCGTAATTTACCAATTCAAAATCTGCTGGTTCGAACGCGAAAATATCTTTTACATCTGGATTAATTTTCATTGTTGGCAAAGGACGTAAATCTCTTGATAATTGTAATTTTGCTTGTTCGATGTGGTTGTTATACAAATGTGCATCTCCTAAAGTGTGAATAAATTCACCGTATTCTAAATCACAAACTTGTGCAATCATCATCGTCAGCAAGGCGTAAGAAGCGATGTTGAAAGGAACACCTAAAAATGTGTCTGCACTTCGTTGGTATAACTGACAACTTAATTTTCCTTCGGCCACGTAAAACTGAAACATCGTATGGCAAGGAGGCAAAGCCATTTGGTCAACATCTGCAACGTTCCAAGCTGAAACCAGTAAGCGGCGAGAATTGGGATTGGTTTTAATTTGCTGAATCAAATTGGCAATCTGATCGATTGTGGTGCCATCTCCCTTCGGCCAAGAGCGCCATTGGTGACCGTAAACTGGACCAAGATTTCCCTCTGCATCTGCCCATTCATCCCAAATGGAAACTTTATTGTCTTTTAAATATTTGATGTTGGTATCTCCTTTCAAAAACCAAAGTAATTCAACGATGATGGATCGTAAGTGTAACTTCTTGGTTGTGACTGCAGGAAATCCTTTGTTTAAATCATAACGCATTTGATATCCAAACGTTGAGATGGTTCCTGTTCCTGTTCGGTCTCCTTTTTGGACACCCGTTTCAAGAATGTGATTTAACAAATCGTGGTATTGTTTCATGCGATTTTGATTTTAGTTTGATTGCAAAAGTAGGGTATTTTTTCTGATGTTAATCCATTTTCAGCAATACTTCTACTGGTGAAAATTCAAGTGATTTACTTTTAGGGTTCATCAAACTGCGCTGGATTCGGTGAATCAGATCGTAAATACTAAATTATTGCTTTTTGCATATTGGTTGACAAGAAATAGGATCTTAAGCCTATTTTATTGCTCAATTTATAATTGTTATGTGTAGTTTTGTTTGCCTTTCGAATGATTGGTTTTTACAATTCAATTTCAAAAATCTAGCTTAAAAATAATGCAAATGAAATTTTTCAAAATCGCTTTAATTCCGTTTTCTCTCGTGATGTTGTTCTCTTGTGGTGGTGACAAGCCAGATTTTAAAGGACACATTGTTTATGAAATAAATGCTCAAAAGAAAGATGCCGGTATTCCGGACGAGTTTTTAAGTTCCATTGGAGATGGATCTACATTTTATTATGAGGACGGAAGTTATTTTCAAACGCACACCAATTCAGTTGTGGAGTTTGGATATTTGGATTTAAAAGCAAAGCAAGTAGGCATGAAGTATGCCGACAACGACACTTTGTTTGTAACGGATGCAAGCAAAAAACCAACAGAGGAATTGGTTAAAACTGAAAGCAAATTAACCAACAAAGAGGTTTTGGGTTACATGTGTAATCGATTTGATGTGCTTACCAAAAATACAGAATTTGGATATGAAGAGTCGATGGTGTTCTATTATTCCAATCAATTAAAAATCGATGGACAAAAGTTTAAGGGAATTAAATATCAATTCTACAATGTGATTTACAATAAAATGAATAGTTTGCCTTTGAGTTTTGAAATTGACAATCCTGTTTTTTCTGTTCAATATATAGCTAAAAAAGTCGTGAAAAAGAACACTGTATCTGTTTCAGATTTGATTGAAACGAGCACGAAAGGGTTGATCGTGAAGCAAATGAATTAATTTTTGTTTGCTCTAGATTCACGTTGTCTCGCTTGCTTAAGCTGAAGTTTGCAACTTTCTTTTGGAAACCTGTTTTTTATTTTTTTGTGATTTGTTTGATTATTTTAATATTTCACGGCAGACAAACTTTGTAACTTGCGAGTAAGTAATTTTAGTTGATTAATTACTTTGAAAAGTAAAAGTCAACATCAAATATATTATAAACTTTTAAAAACTTACAAGATGACGAACTCAACAGTATTAAAAGGAAATTGGAACGAATTAAAAGGTAAATTAAAGCAAAAATACGCTGAACTTACAGATGACGACTTGTTATTTGTCGAAGGAAAAAAAGACGAATTAGTTGGAAGACTTCAAACTAAATTGGGGAAAACCAAAGAAGAGATTCACAAAATAATGGAAGATATTTAATTCCATCAACTAAGCTAAAACAAAAGACCGATGTAAATTTTTGCATCGGTCTTTTGTTTTCTATAGAAAAACCAAGTCTTTCTGGATCGCGTGAAAAATAGGATTTATGTCCGCTCATTTTGTTAATGTCTAACAATAATGTCTTAATTTATAACAAATTAACACCAATCACAAAATATCTTAAAAATGGAGAAGTTTTCTGGAAGTGACTTTAAATTCTTAGTATTTTTAAAAATAGAAACCAGAAAAACATTTTGATTTTCCATTTTTTAGATGAAAAACCAAATTCAAGCATAAATCAAATAATAAACTAAAAAATAAAAGATTATGGACAAAGGAAAAGTAGTAATTGGAGTATTGGCAGGAGTTGCGGTAGGAGCATTAATAGGTGTATTGTTTGCGCCAGATAAAGGTTCTGAAACCAGAAAAAAAATCAGTAAGAAAACTTCGGATACCGTTAACGATGCGAAAAACAAAATCGCTAGTTTAATGGATGGAATTGCTGAAAAGTTTGAATCAGAAAAAGAAGAGCTTGTTGAAGCGTACGAAAACGTGAAAGACGATGCTAAGAAATTAGTAAAAGATGTCAAAAACGCCTAAATCAGGTCAAAGTAAAATTCTATCTTGAAAGGATAGTATTGGAATTAAATTACATCAAATTATAAAACGATTTACTATGAAAAAGTCAATTTTTAAAGTAGCTTTTGTCGCGCTGATAGCAGGCATCACCATTTCTAGTTGTATGTCACCAGAAGACAAATTAGAAAAATCAGAATAAAAAGTAGAAAAAGCACAAGAAGATTTAGATCAAGCAGAACAAGAGTATGCTGAGCAGTATGCAAGCTTCAAGATGGAATCTGAGGAAAAAATCACAGCAAATGAAAATGCTATTGCGGAGTTGAAAGCCAATGCAAAAGGTAAAAAAGCAGAGATGAAGGTTCAATATGAAAAAACAATCGCTGAAATTGAAGCTGAAAATGAAGCATTGAAAGTCAGAGTGAGAGATCGCAAAGAGACTACCAATGAAAAATGGCAAGAGTTCAAAAGAGATGTTGAAGAAGATTTCACCAAACTTGGAGATAAAATCAAAGAGGCATATAGAGATGATGCGAAATAGGAATATCTGAATTTATCGAATGAATATGTGAACCGATGTAGTTAAACTGCATCGGTTTTTTCATTTAGTTATCTCATAAAATATGGATGCGATTATAGCTGTTGCTATTTTATTTTTCAACTGTAGGATAAAAAAAGTTAGTTTTGACGAGTCGGACTTAGAAACAAAATGATTGATTTTAAACCGAACGATATTTTGTAAACAAGAATAAAAACGATTGATTGAAATTCCGATTTTGTCATTTCAATCAATCAAAAGCAATTAAAATCCATAAAGTGTACAATTCAATTTACGTGCTAATCATCTTGACTTGTTCGTTCACGGCATGCAATCGCATAAAAGAAGAAGCAATTGACGTGGCAATGAAAACTGAACAGAAAGTCAAGGCAAAATCAACGGATGCTTTGGATCAAGTTTTTCCGAAATTTGATGCATATACTCCAGACACGAAATTCAACAAGAAAAGATTTGTTGAGTATCTCGGGGTAGAATTAAGTGCAGCTGTCAAAGACATATATTGCTACGGTGACTTTCTTGGAATAGATTATAAAGTATTGATTTCTTTTACCTGCGATTCCACGACCGTTCAGAGAATTATTACCAGGAAAAAGATGGAAATAACTGCCGATGAAGATGTTGGTTTGAATTTCAGCGAAGAATTTCCTTGGTGGAACAAAGAGAGAATAAAAATATTGAAACCCTATAAATACGGAAAAGAAGATCAGTTTTGGGAATATATATGGTATGACAAAGCAAATAAGAAAGCGTATTTTGAAGCTTTTAGTCTTTGAAGAGAGTGGGTTAACTTGTATCTGAAAAATAAATATTAGATTTGAATTCAGATTAGTAGCCTTGATAATAAGCTACTAGCTCAAGCTTATTGAAATAGAAAAATACGATTAAACGATGCGCAAAATTTATAATTTACTAGTTATCAGTATATTGATTTTTTCATTTGGATTTACTGATCCTCCGATGCTTAGCCAAGCTGAGAAAATAGATGCAAGTCATTTTTCCAATTTGTACAAAGTAAACGTTTTGCTTTATCGTTCGGAGCAACCAACTCAAAAAGGAATGAGTGAGTTAAAGGAATTGGGTGTTAAAACGGTTATCAACATGCGAAACCGTAGAAATGACGATCAGGAAAATAAAGAAGCTCAGTTGATCCTGAAGCACATTCCAATCAATACCTGGAAATTTTCTTACGAAGACATCGTTGAAACGCTAATCGAAATAAAAAAGGCTCAGAAACCAGTTTTAATTCACTGTTTACACGGTTCTGACCGAACAGGCGCGACCATTGCGGCTTATCGAATGGCATTTGAAAATTGGTCAAAAGAAGAAGCCATTGCTGAATTTAAGGAAGAGAAATTCGGGTATCACGAAACGTGGTTTCCTAAAATCTTGGTGCTTTTGGATTCAATTGACATCGAACAATTAAAAAAAGATGTAGGTAGAATCTGAGCTTTTGTCGCGCATTGAACAAACTTAAAAACAAACAAAATGGGATTTAATATTTCCGGACTTGTAATCGATAAAAATTACAAAAATCAACTCGTAGAACTGGAAGCCATTTTTGGTGAAAAGATGGTTTTAGAAAAAGAAGTCACTTTTGAAGAAGCTTGTGAAAACTGGAAAGATGATAAATATTGCGATGTTTATTTTTCCGAAAATGGGACTTTGGTATTTTTGTCGATGGAGCGAGGTGGACATGAGTTTTATCCTAAAAAACAAAAAGCCTTTTCATTTGTGTTGTCTGAAATGATGATGATGTTTGCCATCAATTATGTTGAAAATGGTTTGAATATCAGAGCCTATATGGAAACTGAAGGCGAACTTTTCGAGAACGAAGGTGATCCTTTTGATTTTGAACTTCAACAGGAAGATAAATCAGAATTAATCTACCATTTGATCGAAGAAACATTGGGAGAATCTTTCCACGATGTGGAGCTAGACGCAACATGTTATCGATATACTTTTCTGGTTGCCGAAGAGTCGTCAAAGCCAGTTGTTGAAGTGAGGGCAGAACCGACGATTGAGCAGAAAGAAAATAAGGTTCATACCGAAAGCAAGGAAACAAAACCTTGGTGGAAATTTTGGTAAATCACGCTGTGAAATAAAAACTTAAAGATGAACCGTAAATTAGCAGATTCGCACGAAGCTGAAAAAAGCGCCACAGAATTTATCAAAAGTTCTAAGAAAAAAGGATTTGGATATTATTTTGGACGTTCTTTGCTTGTTTTATTGTTTTTAAGCGTTGTAACTTTAATTGTTTTTGGAATTAATTCTCTAGAACTTGAAGTCGTTCCAGGTAAACAAATGAACCAAAAGTATTTGGATTTTCTCAACGAGCAAGGCCTTGTTGACTCGAATGAATTGATTCACTTTTGGTATTCAGATGGATTTGGTGATTTCAAGAAAGGCTTTTATTTTTTCACCAGTCAGAAGGTGGTACTTTACAGTAAAACCTGGAGCGAACCCGCTTTAATTATTCCCTATTCTGAAATTTCGGATATTGAATTTGAACACAATGCATCCCGGTGGGAAGACAGTTACATTACGCTCTATTTAAAGGATGAATCAGTCGTTTTCATTCCTGTTTCTACCACAAATAAAGGAGATTTTAAGTTTCATGAAAAATTAGTTTCCACTTGGTATGCGAATCAATTACATTGAGATTGGGGAAATGAGTTGTAAAATTGATAAATAATTAAATTCAAATGGAAGACATTCTAAAAATCACTCCATACGTGTTAATTGTTTTAACAATAGCGACTTATTTAATACTAGGGAAAAGGTTGAAGTGTAATCACAAACTAATTCGTTATGTCAGGTTTACGCATTATGCAGTGCTTGTAATTGGGTTGATGGTTTTTATTTTAAGTCAATTCGATTTGTTTTTAAGTATCGTTTGGATCAATAAATTGATTGCGTGGCTTTTTCTGATTTCTTGGTTGATGCTTGCCTTGTTTAGGCGTCAGCTTTCAAGTGAAATTGAGAAGAATTATGCGGCCTTCATATTGATTTCACCTGTGATTTTCATTCTGAGTTGGATCGTGCCGATGTTAGGTCTTGTCATTATGCTTTCTTTTTCAAATTTGTTTTATGCGGATACTTCAGAAATTGTTTACAACGATAAAAATTACATGCTCAAATTAGATGAAAGACTTCTTTCTTACACATACGAACCTTCAATTTATGTAAAACACGGGATTCTAAGTGAAAAAGTAAAAGACGTCACACTCATCGATTGGGATCTTGAATCAATCCTAAATGTGAAGCCACAAGGTGTTGATTCAATTCAGATTACCTACCTGAACGATGCGAAAGAGCAATTAGACACAATCATTCGTTTTGAGAAGGAATTAGGTAATTGAAATTTAAAACTTAAACAATGAAAATACTACTTACCATAATAATTCCGCTCTGTTGCTTCAGTTGTTCTTCTCAGGATTTTGAAGGAATCATTAGCTACAAAACAACCTATACTTCAAAAATTGACGGCGTAAGCGCGACAGAAATCTTCGGACAAGAAGTGGCTTACGACACGACCTATTTTAAGAATGGATTCTTTTTAAATAAATCCAGCACTGATTTTATGAATTATTTGCTGTGGAGAAGTGAAGACAAGAAGCAATATTTTAAAAACAAATACTCGGCCGATACGATTTGGTTTGATCAAACAGATTCTCGTCCTTCACAGATAGATAGTTTTTTGGTTCAGAAAAAAGCAGAAACAGTTGGAGGATATGACTGTGACCTATTGCTTGTGTACAAAAATGATCGACTCTATAAATATTACTACAATCCCGATTTTAAATTAGACCCAAGTTACTACCAACAGTACACAAATTCGTCAAAATTTGAAATCATGAAAATTATGAAATCGCCTTATTTAAGACTTCATATAATTTCTCCAAGGGATGAAGTAGACATGGTTTGTACAAATCTAGAAGTAACGAAACTTTCGGATGAAACATTTGCCATTCCGAAAGAGGGCAACTTGATAAAATTTGAATATTACGAATGAAGAATTTCACGCAACAGATATTTGAACGATAAATGAAAATACTTTTCAACTTGATGACTGTTTTAATTGGTGGAGAAATCGCACCGATTGGTTACGTAATCGGAATCTTTTTTTCCGTGATCGGATCTATTCTTCTTTACACGTCAACAGCGCCAAAATTCATCATTCTTGGAGTGATTCTTTTTCTTTTAGGTGCAACAATTCTATTCTTCCGAATTCGGAAAGATGTTCTTGAAATTAGAGACAATTCCTAATTAAAATAATGGATAAAAGCGGCTACTTTATTTAAGGTATTTCGTACAAAATAAATCAATTTTTCCCTTTAAATGTTAAATGGTTAGAACTGTCATTTTCTTTAACATTTGTTAGTACAACTACTTGTTGTTGATCAATTTAACTTTCGTAATATTGTATAAGAAAACAAACGGAGGTAGCTGGCTTTTTTGAAAAAGACGAGATAAGCTAAAGTCAGTTAGTTCACACTTTAAAATACATTATTAATCATTTAAATTCAAGATTATGGAAGCAGGTAAAAAAGTAGCATTAGGAGTATTGGCAGGAGCAGCGGTAGGAGCAATCGCAGGAGTATTATTAGCTCCAGATAAAGGTTCTGAAACGAGAAAGAAAATCAGCAAAAAAACATCTGACACTGTAACTGGTGTCAAAGATAAAGTTGCAAGTGTTGTCGGAACAATCGGTAGTAAATTCCAAAACGGAAAAGAAGAGGTTGTAGAAAAATTTGACATCGCAAAAGATAAAATTGCGGACAAAGTTTCTGACAAAGTCCAAGATTTGAAAAAAGCTTAATTCAAGCTTTAAAACAAATTCTAAATTCACCTGGCTGTTCAGTCAGAGAGAGAGATTTTAGAAAATGAAAAACCGATGTATTTTAAATATTGCATCGGTTTTTTTGATTTTATTATTTTTAAGTGATATTTGTCTAAGATATGGATTGGCTTATAGAGATTCTCAATAAAATCATTAAAATGTTTCACTTGGATACTTTTCAGTTTTCGAGTGTTTTGTTTGCAATTGGAGTTGTTTCATTCGCTTTTTTGATTGAGTATTCAGTTGTAGGTTGGGAGAAATCTTCTGTGAAGCGTATTCTTCAATTTGATAAGACCATTCGCAATGATTTTATTTCTTGGTTTTTAGTTACTTTTAATTTCTTCAACGTCTAGTTGTAGTAAAACCCTTTTTAAAACAGAATTACAAAGTGTTTAGAAATAAAAAGATCTAAATGCTTATCACTAAAACTAACTTTACTAAAATGACTACAAACAAACTCTTTTTCAACTTCATTCTTCTTATTTCATTCATAGGAAATTCAATTGCGCAAGATAATATTGTCGATAAATCTTTCACAGGCGCTTGGATGGAAGTCGGAGCGGAGACCTTTCGCCGTGTGGATATTCTTCCCGATAATGCAAAAGGATTTTTGATAAATTCCGATGAAAAACTGATTCGCACAGTAGATTGCAATGAAGTAAATCTTTGTACTTATCAAGGAGTTTGGTGGTCATTTAACATGAATCATTTCGATATCCAATATGTTGATGACGCCGTTGGTTTTGAAGTAGTGGAGCGCTTTGAATACAAAGGTTCCAAAGACATTATTGAGCACGTTGGTTATGAAAAGTATCATTTAGTAGAAAAAAGTCAATATCCAGGATCTTGGAAAATGATTTCGAAAGATGAAAACTCAGGAAAAGTCATTTATGAAAAGTGTGATAACATCGATTCAGAGAACTTCGCATTTTTTCTTGATACTGAAGATGCAAGCATAATATATAAAACCAATAAGAAGAATAAAAAGTTTGCGTCCCAAATCGACTGGTGGATTGGAGAAGAAGGCGACAATATCGATTTACAGTTTTACAATAAAATCAGCAAGAAGCTTGTAATTGAAGGTTTTACAATTGTTCCAAATAGCAATCCATTGCAGCTTTTAAGAACGAGGATGGATGTGTTAGAATAGGTTCAATAAAAGCAGAAAGTTGTTTCGTCATACTTGGAGAATTACAATAAATATCGATCGAATAATCCTACGGTGAAAAATGATGCAAGGCGGTAAGTTCGTTTTTAAAATATTTTCACTAATTTCATTCTCAACTCAAGAATACTAATCAAGCTTATGCCTCTAAAATCAAAACTAGCACTCCTAACAATTTGTCTTTCATTCTTGACTTTTGGTCAAGTTCCTGATAAATTCAATTATCCGGATACGCTTTGGGTTGAAGGAATAGCTATTGATTCAACGTATGGTTTTTCGCCGGAGAGCGCAATCAAAGTGGGCGGTGGAGTTTTTCCTAAGCATATTTACACGTATCTGAATGGTTTAACTGATTTGAATGGAAATAAAGTTTCATATAGACGAATTGGAAGTTGCTGTAGTGGAGAATCAATACCAGGGAAATCTTTGATTACTTTTTTTGTGACATTACAGAATAAAGAGTACCAAGTTTACTTTGACGGATATCAGTGGGAACAGCCTAAATTGATGGGTGGATTTGCTTGGAAGGAAAGTCGCTCAGGATACCACGGTGAATTTAAAAATGATACCATTTTTCAAGGTCACGGAATCTATTTCTTCGATGATGGCGGATACTATAAAGGTAACTGGGAGAATGGAATGATGAAGGGACAAGGAGAATTGTTGATTGCCGATACAGAAAAGTATGTAGGTGAGTTCTTGGATGGAGAATATCACGGCAATGGAACATTATTTTACAAAGATGGAGGAAAATATGTCGGAGAATGGAAGGATGGTTTGAGAAACGGCAAAGCTAAAATCTATTATCCACCCGGTTCTGAAATTGAATATATGGAAGGAGTCTATAAAAACGGTTCGCCCGTCGGAACTTTTCAAGTCGCATATGCAGATGGAACATCGAAAAAACATAAATTTTAATAACTGCTAATTCACAATAAAATGACACTAAAATCAAAACTAACAATCCTTACAATTTGTCTTTCGTTCTTGACTTTTGGTCAAATGACAGAAAAGGAGAAATTGATGCAATTGGCGCAAGTATACAAGAACAACATGTTCATCGGTAAAAGCGATAAAGCTGATTTGAAAAAGATCAATACCGACGTTCCGGAGAGTTTGAAATCGGCTACGGACTTTATAACGCAGACCTTAACGACCAAGAGTAAACTGATGACGCCGGCGTATCTTTCGAGACCAACGGATGCTGTTCTAAAGCAGATTTTCGTAATCCGGGAATTGCAGTTCAACATGCGAAAGGAAACTACTGTTGGGAATGAAAAATTTCTGGATAGTATTTTGAATGCGGATATCGCGATGAATGAGTTGGTCGACAGCTATTATGACATGCTTTTTATCGCCGATGGAAATAAAAACAAACCTTTTAATCTTTCAAAAGTTAATTTTCAAATCGAGGATTACAATTTCAAAAATGAGACCGAAAAAGGTATTTTTTTCCTACAGGCAGCAGATTATTGCGGTACCATGATTTGGGGTTTTATGAATATTCCAGATCCGCCGAATACGAAAAAAGCGCTTGAACTGATGAAACTTTATCCGAAAGTAAATGGTAAACCTTATTATTTATTTACCGATTTGTATTTCCCAGATTTTGAACTGCTTATTGACGAAGACAAGGGGCCTCAAAGTTATAAAAGCTTCTATTTGAACAAGTATTACGAATTGCTTTTATCGCATTTGTTATGTCTAATCGAAGAAAAAAGTTCGAAAGACCAAGCGAGCGACTTGATGTTTAATTCCATATTAAGAGCTGAGAATTTATACAAATACACCGAACTTAAAGAGGTTTTGGAAGGAATATTTAAAGAGCAATAAATTACTATTCTAACTTGAGAAAGATGAAAGAAATGATTTTCCTATGGAGTTTAATTCTCGGTGGAATTATAGCAACAATTGCTTTCATGGCATTTCTATTCTTTACAGGTGTTTTTGAATCAGCTACAGCCTTGTTGACTACTGGTGCTACGTTTATCATCGCCGCTGTTATTATTCAAAAAAAGTTAGATACCATTTTGGTCGATACCTTTTGCGTCTCATCGTATTTATTAGGATTTGTATTGCTTGGTTTGGGAATGTCGGAAAAATCGCTTGACTTTAATTTAATCTTATCGATGATGTTGCTAATTTCATTGGTTGCAATGTTCTTGATGAAAAATCACATACTATCCTTCGTTTCGGTTTTGCTGATTAATGGATTTATCTATGCGCTACTTTCTAATAATAACCTATACGACTGGATACATCTCCAAGTTGCAGTTTTAGCTTTTCTCTTGACTTTACTCTTTCTAAAAGAAGCCAAGATTTTAACGATGCGAAATTTTATTTCTCGAATTTACAATCCCTTACGAGCAGGAATTATCGTTTCATTCATCGCAGGATTGTTTATGGTTAGCAAAAGTGGCATTTTTCGTGTTTCTAGAGATCACGTCGGGATTTCTTCTACAATAATCATTATTTCAGCTGTTTATTTACTTTCAAAAGTTTGCAAGTTGTTGCTGATTACACGTAAAAGCCATAAAATATTGGTTTACGTAATTGCTTACATCGTGCTCTTGCCAACTATTTTATATCCGATGATTTCTGGTGCTATTTTGGTGATTCTATTGAGTTTTTTGCATAATTACAAAACAGGATTGGTAATCGGAATTGCAACATTCATTTATTCAATTTCTCAATATTATTACGACTTAAACTTTAGCTTGTTGACCAAGTCGATACTGCTTTTTGTTTCTGGTGCATTGTTTTTGCTACTCTATCTTTTCACCCACAAAAAACTGAATTCCGATGAAAAAATATAAATGGATACTTATTCTTCTGAATTTAATTGGGTTATTGGTGTATTTTAATTTTTCCATCAGCAAGAAAGAACAGATTTTAAAAGATGGTAAATTGGTTCTGCTAGAATTAGCACCTGTCGATCCACGATCTTTGATGCAAGGCGATTATATGACTTTGTCCTACGCAATTGCAAGTGATGTAATGGATCAGAGAATTCCCAAAAAAGGATATTGCGTTGTGAAATTAGATTCAAATATGGTTGCTAAGCGCGTTCGTTTTCAAAAGAAAAAAACTCCGCTAGCACAGGGCGAATACGCAATAGAATACAGCGCACCAAAATCTTGGAACGTAAAAATTGGAGCTGAATCTTATTTCTTTCAAGAAGGCGAGGCAGCGAAATACGAAAAAGCAAAATACGGTGGAGTTCACATCAACCAACACGGAAATAGTGTGCTTATCGGATTGTACAACGAAAAATTGAAATTGATAAAGTAGTTTATTCTCGACTTAAATTGATTTTTGGTTTTTTCATAAAGTGTTATCTTTCTGTGCAGTATTTGTAAATCTTGTTCACCAACGTTTCAAAGAAAATTGGACTATTAAAAAATATGCCAGTGAACTTCGTATTAGTCCAAATAATTTAAATAAATGCGTGAAAGCTGAAACTGTAAAAAAAAAACAGGTAAGAAGTAATCATTCTCTATCAACTTATACTTGAAGTACAGCTTAAATACGAAATGATTGAAATGAAAAGATCTATGAAAGTTGAATTTGATGTGTATCATTTAAGCTGCTTCTTATTAATTTAACTACATTGCACGATATTAAACTTTACAGATAAACATGAAAAACTACAAAGTAAAATTAATCTTCTTATTTTTTATATGTATTGTTTTCACACTTGTTTCTTGTACAAGTGAAAAGGCAACAGAATCAAAAATGGAAAGTAGAACGGAAAATTTAGATAGATTTCGTGAAATAGTGAAGGAAAGGAATACATATTCTCGAGATACGGTGCATTTGATATTGATGTGCGACGATACCATTGAATTTGATCAATCCGAAATTTCAGTGAACGAAGGTCAATACGTTATTTTGATGTTCGGGCATTTAGAAGAAAAAGTAAATTCAAAAGTTCGACATAATTTTGTGCTTCTTTCACAAGGGGTTATCATTGAGGATTTTAAGATAAAAGCAGCAAATGCAGAGAAAACCGAATATGTGCCCGCTAATTCTGAAAATGTCATTATCAGTACAGGTTTGATGGGTGGCGGATCTTCTGAATTCATCAGTTTTGACGCGCCACCAAAGGGAACTTACGATTATATTTGTTCAGTACCTTGGCATCCTCACGGAGCAATGGTTGGTAAATTTATAGTGAAATAGGGTGGCTCTCGATTTAGTTTTGCCTTCTCGATTTGATTTTTACCCTTGAAAAATAGCTATCTTCAACGTTGATTAAGATATTAAAATTAGTTCCAATGAACTTCCCAGAAATAGAATTACAAGGCTTGGATGGAAAGTCGCACTCACTTCCGCTGCTAATCCAAGGCAATCCATTTAATTTAATCCTTTTCTACAACACCAATTGTTTGGGTTGTACTGGAAGAGCAATTCCTTTGGCTTATAAGCTGGAGCAAGCTTTTGACTTTATCAATTTAATTGTAATTCACTCGAATTTTAGACCAATGCCTTTTACGAAAGATGAGGTTTTATCAGTATTTACGAACCATGAAAGTCCGATGGAGATTTACCGTGAAACCAAGCACGAACTATACGATTATTTCGATTGCGACGGAACACCACATTGGTTGATCATGACTGAACATGGAGAAGTAGTTCATTCGCTTTTTGGTTCTCAAGACGGCGCGCAGTTGAAGTTGGAATATGCCATTCTCGAGTATCAAGAAAGCATTTAATTTACGGAGTGATTCAAGATCTCAATTTATGATATTTAGTCTTTTTTTAGCAAGATATAAATGCGATTTGACATTCGAAGTCTAGTGGTATCAGTAGCTATCTCATTTTTATAAAATAAAAATAAAAACAAATAAAATTTTTATTTTACTTTCGCAATAAAAAATGTCAATAGAACGAAAAGTACAGTTGGTTGAAATGTTATTTTACCAGCTCGAAGAGGAAGGCGAGAGGTTCAAAAAAGAATCTGGAATTGGGTGCGTATCAGGGTGCGGTAAATGCTGTACTTATCCAGATGTTCAGGCATCTCCATTAGAGTTCTTACCTTGGGCGTTTCACTTATTTCTAAACGGAGAAGCCGAAAGTACACTCGCCAAATTACAAGGAAATTTTTCATCAACTTGCATCATTTTCAAACCAACCTCCTTGACTGGAAATGGTACTTGCAGTGAATACAAATACCGTGGTTTAATTTGCCGATTATTCGGAACAGCAGCTACTACAGATAAATACGGTAAACTCAGGTTATCAACCTGTAAGATCATCAAAGAAGGTCAAGCAGAAAACTACCATTCTACAGAAGAAGCAATCTCAAAAGGCTTGTATGTTCCGGTATTTACGGATTATTACATGCAACTCAATCAAATCGATTACCATCTTGGACAAGTCATGTTGCCTGTCAACAAAGCATTAAAAATGGCTTTGGAGGAAGTTTTACAATATTACGCTTACAGACCATTGCCGGATTCGGAGAAAAATTGCGGATAAATTTCTTTCAACAGAAACGGTCTTGCTGCAAAATTTAAAGAGAAGATCAACTTCTGGTTATGAAAAGGTTTAATCTGTCCTCAGGCTTTGATCGAAGAGTAGTGATTAAAATATTTTTTTATCGATGATATTTCAAGTTTTCCCTTAAATTTGATCAATCACCGACAAAAACCAAACTACATGGATGAAGATCAAATCATTTTATTAACCTGAGTTCGATTGTAAAATTGAGATTTATATTTCAATGAATGCGTATAATACGAGGAATTTTAAATAAAAAATAGTGAACTATTTTTTATTTAAAATGACGAAGTAGGATGCCATTCATTGGAAAGCTGAACAAAGAGGATTTTGAATAGTTTATTATAATCTTATAATCAGCGGTATAAATTCGATGGGATAATCGAACTCAGGTTATTAGATTGAACGATTGAAAAGTAAACCTGTTGACGGAGTAATCTCATTTTAAAATCCACCACTATGATTCAAACTAGAATAGCTACTGCACAAGATATTCAAGGTGTTTTAGCGTTGCAAGAAAGATATTTATTCCGAAATTTAACGGAGGAACAACGCCAACAAGGATTTGTTACGACGCCATTTACGGTGAGTCAAATTGAAGAAATAATTCAAGAAAACGGACTTTTTATAGCGGAAGATGAAGAGCGCAATTTACTTGCTTATGCTTTCGCAGGAAGTTGGAAATATTTTGAGAAATGGGAGATCTTTAACCACATGGTTTCTCGCTTTCCAGATTTGTCTTTCCAAGATCGAGCAATCAATACAGAAAACAGTTTTCAATACGGACCTGTATGCATCGCTTCAGAATATAGAGGAACCGGACTTTTGAATTTGATCTTTGAAGAAATGAGATTAGAGTTTTCCAAAAAATATCCAATCTCTGTAACTTTTATCAACAAAGTAAACATCATTTCTGAAATTGCACATACCAAGAAATTGGGATGGGAAATAATCGATGAATTTGACTTCAACGACAATACCTACATCGGTTTGGCCTTGGACATGCATAAATCCGTTTTGAATTAAAATAGCGAATGGAAGAAGTTTCATTTCCATTGTTTACGCCTCGTAAGACATTTCAAATCACCCATGATCTGGTGGTTTGGTCTTTGTTTATAATTTCTTTTGCGGTTTTTTACTTTTCGGATCGTTATTTGGGTGAAGGCTTGATGAAAGACATCGGGAAAATAGGACTTTACATTAGTTTGTTCCTATTCGCCTTCTTCACTATTTTTAGAGCTTTTTTATACAAAATAATTCACGGTAAAATTGGTGGCGCATTAATATTTAGAAAAAATGAAATTGTAGTTGGTGATGAGACGTATTCAATGTCACAAATTAAAAAAATCGAATTGCATTTTGATGATTATCACGGGAAATTGGAAACTGGTAAAAGTCTAAATCCCGCAAGATCTGTCGGAATTGAAAATACAGTCTTCTTAACATTCATCGATGGTGAAAGAAGACCGATCCATTTTCAAATCTATCATAAGGGCGAATTTGATAAAATGCATGCGCTCATAAAAGCGTATTACCTCCAAAATAAGATTCACTTCTTGAAACTAATCGAGTATCTCGGAATTAGCGATTATGACGAAATTCAGGAGTTTAAAAAGAGCTTACCAGCAGTTCAATTTTAAAATTTCAACGATGTGAAATTTCATTTTATTTTACCCGACAATTTTGTCCGATTATCAATTGATTCATAGTGCTTTGAAGCTATTGCTTACGTGTGAATTTCAAATTGCTTTAAGATTTTTTAAGATAGTATTTTTTTTATTTTGAAATTAATGTCTTAACTTGTGAATATGAGACATTTTATACTAACATTTTTGTGCATCATTGCACTCAATAATTTACATTCTCAAACACCGGGAAATGTATCTACTAATTTGGTTCTTTGGTTGAAACCGAGTTCGTTTACACTGGGTACTTGGAAAGATTTGAGTACGGTTAAAAATGATTTTGCACAAGGTACAATTGCAAGAAGACCAGCTTTGGCAACAACTTATGTCAATTACAACAGTGTGGTGGAGTTTACAGGATCGAGTTTGGGGTCAAGTGACTCGAAGTACATGGATGGTAAACGGATTTTGGCAGATGGTCTTAAGAACTTTAGTGTATTCACCATGGCTTTTCCTAAAAGTAACAATGGAACTTATTCAGCCATTATAGAATTTAAGGTAGGTTATGACTCTAGGTTCGAGGTTCAAGGATCGACAAGCATGAGGTTTTCCATGCCCCAGACCTCATCAGCAAGCGGAACTCCTGAGTCGCTAAGTCCAGTTCAAACAGGTTTGCCTGATTTAAGAGCGAACATAGGTTCTTCAGTTGCGAACGGCACATCAAATTTGACAGGATTAAATGGTGTTGATGGAACGGGTGTTGCTTCGCCTCTAATCAAAGCGGGTACTAGCAATAGCAATTCAAGATTAGGGAGTCTTGCTCGTGGCCCACTTAACGCTTACATTGGTGACATCATTGTCTACAATTCAAATGTTTCAACAATAGAAAGAAGAAAAATTGAAAGTTACCTCGCCATCAAATACGGTGTAACCTTGGGGAATGATTATGTTAATACGGAAGAAACTACCATTTACACAGTTTCAGCTTATAATAAAAACATCATCGGTTTGGGTCGAGATGATAATACAACACTTTTACAGAAGCAATCTCGAGATGCAAGTGATTCTATTCGAATTTACCTGAGTACACTTACAACAACGAATGCAGCCAATACTGGAACAATTACAAATGATGTTTCGCATTTGATGCTTGGGAATAATGGCGGTAAAATGGCAAGTACCTATACTGCAACTGGTGAAATGCCAGCAGGATTGTTTTCACGACTTGAACGAGAGTGGAAGGTGACCAAGACCAATTTTGTAAATTCATTTAGCGTTGATTTAAGATTAAGTACAGCTGCTATTCCAGGATCTATAAATCCAGCTGATTTGAGATTATTGGTTGATGACGATGGAAATTTCGGTACTGGGGGAACAAATTCTTATTATAACGGAGATGGAACAGGGATGGTCATTTCGTACAGCAGCGGCATGATCAAAGTTGCTAATTTATCAGCTACCCATTTTCCAAATAATTCAACAAAGTATTTTTCAATTGCATCTATCAACAGCTCCACGCCTTTACCAATTGAATTGCTTTATTTTGATGCCATTCCGCACGTGACAAGTGTTACTTTGAATTGGAAAACGGGATCGGAGAGAAACAACGATTATTTTACAGTTGAACGTTCTGTGAACGGAATGGAATGGTTTGAAATTGGAAGGGTCAAAGGTGCGGGAAGTTCATCTACAGCATTAAATTACGAATTTTTTGACGAAAGTCCATTGGAAGGAATTTCATATTATCGCTTGAAACAAACCGATTACGATGGTGAATTTGTTTATTCCGCTCCTAAAAGTGTGAATTTTATCAAATCTTCTGAGCATGCGATTTCAATCTTTCCAAATCCAGCCATGGATCAATTTACAATCGAAGGAATTTGGTCTGAACTAAAAGAAACCAGAATTTATACGGTTCTTGGTCAAGACGTGACAGATATGACCGAGAAAGTAAGCCAAGAAAAAACGAGAATTGTATTTGATATTTCGAAATTGAAAGCTGGTACGTATTACGTTAAAACCAAAACAACAACGAATAAAGTGATGAAGGAATAGTCGAACGCTTGTAGAAAGTAACTTTGTAGAAGTGATGAAGGTTGCCTAATGTAAACAACTTTTTAGTACCAACCCATTTTCTAATGAGGAAATTCTGACATCAAAACTTAAAACATAAAAAAAACTGCTTGGTTCGAAAACGCAAGCAGTTTTTTTGTTTTATTTGAGATTTATTTTACGGCTGGTCGTTGATCAGTTTTTTGATCTTTCTTTTCGCAGCAAGATTTTGTACCATCTTTTTTAGCGCTACTGCACTCTTTTTTAGCATTTTTCTTTGCATCACCTTTTTTATGATTTGCTCTTCGCTCTTGTTTCAACGTTTTCAATTTAAGAGCTTGTTCATCGCTTAAGATTTTAGACATTTCAGCTTTCTTTTCCACTCGAACAGCTTTCATCGCTTCTTTTTTAGCTGCTTCGTCCAAGCTAGCGTCGTTTCTTACTTTTTTACTTTTTTCAAGCGTAGACTTATTCAAAACGGTAATCTGTTCTTTTTGTACTTCCGTTAAACTCAATTCACTTGCCAAATGATCCATGTGTTTTTCCATGCGTTGCTCTTTGGTCATTTGTGGTTTTTGATCCTGAGCAATCGCAGCAGAAGCAAAGAAAATCCCTAAACTCAGGATTGATAATTTAATCTTGTTCATAATTTTATGTTTTAAAGTTCAAAGTTGTAAATTCAATTTGTGTGCCAAGAGAATCGTAAAATTTTAGTTTAAGAGATAAATAACAAATTTTGAAAACTTTCTTTTTTTCATTTTTTAAATCAATTATTGTGACTTATTTTGATTCGTAGCCGACATACGAGCCCAAGTAATCAAAACAAAAGAACAGGCAACAAGCATTCTCCTCTTGGTAAACTATAAATTATCTGATTTATTTCCTTAAACTTGAAAAATGATTTTTAGTAGTACCATTTTTCTACTTTATTTTTTGCCAATATTTCTGTTGGTGTACCATCTTGTTCCCCGAAATTTAAAAAACTACATCATCCTTGCTGCAAGTATTTTCTTCTACAGTTGGGGAGCTCCAAAGTTTATATTTGTCATTCTAGGAATAACCCTTATAGATTTTTACATCGTGAAAGTCATTCATCAAAGTAAAGATGCCAAGCGTAGAAAAATCTTGTTAATTCTTTCCATCATTCTCAACCTTGGTTTATTGGCATACTTTAAATATGCTAACTTTTTTGTTGAAAACCTGAACGATGTACTTGGTTCAATTGGATTTACGCAACTTGCTTGGACATCCGTAGCATTGCCAATCGGGATTTCATTTTACACGTTTCAAACCTTGACTTATTCCGTTGATGTGTATCGAAAAGTGCACGAACCACTCGAAAAAGCAAGTGATTATTTGCTGTACATCATGTCTTTTCCGCAGATGATCGCGGGACCAATTGTCCGTTTTAATTCGATTGCCGACCAGATTATCAACCGGAAAGAAACCATCGATGAAAAACTCATTGGTTTCTATCGCTTTTGCATCGGTCTAGCCAAAAAGGTTTTGATTGCAAATGTGATGGCCGAGCAAGCAGATTTAATTTTCAACGGTGATTTATCTAATTTGAGCACTGCAAATGCGTGGCTTGGGATTTTAGCGTATACCTTCCAAATATATTTCGACTTTTCGGGCTATTCCGACATGGCAATCGGTTTGGGAATGATGATTGGGTTTAAATTTCCTGAAAACTTTAATTCACCCTATATTTCTCAAAGTATCAGTGAATTTTGGCGAAGATGGCACATCACCTTGGGAAATTTTATGCGCGATTATTTATACATTCCCTTGGGAGGGAATCGAGTAGATTCGAAATATCGTTTATTTTTCAATCTTTGGATTGTTTTCCTTTTGTCTGGCTTGTGGCACGGAGCTTCCTGGAATTATGTCATTTGGGGCGGATTTCACGGCTTGTTTTTGATATTAGATCGCTTGTTCTTGTTAAAGTTCTTACAGAAAACAGGAAGGGTTTTCGCTACACTTTTCACGTTTTTCATCGTGATGATCGGTTGGGTTATATTTCGACTTGAGAACTTATCAGACTTGAAAGTTTACTTGTCTAAAATGTTTGAATTCAATTCTGATTTTCAGTTTGATCATATTCCTTCCTTTTACGGCATGTTATTTTTTGCAATCCTCTTTTCTTTTGCAGCAAGTTTTAAACGAGGAGCAAAGCTAGAAGTTTATATTTTTGAAAAGGACAAATACAGTTTAATGTCGAATTTCATGTTTTTAATCGCTTCATTTGTTTTGTTTTTCGTTTCGATAAGCGCTGTCGTTTCCTCTGATTTTAATCCATTTATTTATTTTAGATTTTAGGGATGAAGAAATCAACGATATCCATTTTCATTAAAAGATTTTTCTTCGCGCTAGCGATTGGATTCTTATTTCTACCAATGATTCAACAATTCAAGAAACTAGTTGAATTAAAGCCTTTGAATGGATCTTATGCAACAATCGAAGAACCAGTTTTTAAATTAAATGATTGGTTTGAAGGTAAATATCAAAAAAATCAAGAACAATACATCGATCAAGAAGTTGGATTTCGTAACTTTTTAGTTCGCACTTACAATCAAATTCACTATACTTTATTTGATCAAGCACGAGCCAATAATGTCATTGTAGGAAAAGAAAATTACCTCTACGATGAAAATTATATTTTGGCCTATTTGGGTAGAGATTTTATCGGACAGAAAAAGATTGTAGATAAAGTATCTAAGTTGCAGAAAATCAGCGACACCTTGCGAAAACAAAACATTGATATTGTGGTCGTTTTCGCACCCGGAAAAGGAAGTTTTTTCCCAGAATTCATTCCAGAATCCTATGAACCAAGCCGAAAATCGATCACCAATCACGCAGCCTATTCGAAAGAATTAAGAAAAAGTGACATTCATTTTCTAGATTTAAATACTTGGTTTCTCTCTTTGAAAGGAAAAACGAATTATCCGCTCTTTCCGAAAACAGGAATTCACTGGAGTTTGTATGGAGAAGTTTTGGCTTTGGATACTTTATCCGATTATGTTAGAGCGATGCGAAAAACACAATTGCCTAAAATGATCATCGATCGCGTTGAAAATCCAGATACGCTAAGAGGTACAGATGATGACATTGAAAAAGGAATGAATTTGCTTTTCAACATCCAGGATTTGAAAATGGGCTATCCAATGCTTTCATTCATTGAAAATGAAAAGGACACCAAACTCAAAGTAATCACGGTTGCCGACAGTTATTATTGGGGCATTTTTGGACAAGGACTTTCGGGTAGAATATTTGTGGATGAACAGTTTTGGTATTACAACAGGGAAATTCATTCTCGATTTCTACCGCAATCTAAATTGGTGCAAGATGTCAACATTCGCCAAGAAGTAGAAAAAAGAGATGTGATTGTTTTGCTCTTTACAGATTCCAATTTACCCAATTTTGCATACGGATTTATCGATCAATTGTATGATTTGTATTTTAAGACGAAATGAGAATTAGATTTTTTACAGATTAATAATCACTAATGTCTGATTAAAATATTCTAAAATAAGATCGAAGATTTCTCGATGCAAAAAATCATCATCGAAAAGACAGATTCATTTAAAAAACAATACTTTTCCACTGAATCCGTCTTTCCGAAAAATTTCAATGGAAATTTGAGCAATCTTTTTTAAATGAAAATTAAAGTCTTTAAAAAATTTAATCGATTAAGATGATGACTATTAGTGATTTTGACTTGGCTATTTATGTTTTGATCGGACAACAGTGATAAACCATCCATTGCCTTATCTACTCCTTATAAATCAAATTTCCAGCAATTGCAATTCGATTCCAACTGTTGATCACAATCACTTGCATGATTATTTGAGCAATTTCCTTTTCGCTGTAAAAGGCTCTTAACTTTTCTTGCGTGTCAGCACCAATTCCTTTTTCAGAAACCAAGGTCACTTCTTCGGTCAGTTGTAGAACTAATTTTTCTGCTGGCGTAAACAAATGAGATTCTTTCCAAGCCGAAAGCGCAAAAATACGTCGCGCATTTTCACCTGCTGCCAATGCTTCTTCGGTGTGCATGTCGAGGCAATAAGCACAACCGTTTACTTGGGAAGATCTGATTTTAATCATTTCCTTCAAAAGAATCGGGAGATCTAGTGACTGCGCATATTTCTCCATTTCCAGCATCGCTTTATAAGCATTTGGTTCTGCTTTACTGATGTTTACTCGATTCTCCATGGTTTTTAATTTTGAAGGCTAAGGTAACTATTTTCTCTTTTTTAAAACACGATATCGAACAAAAAACTCAAGCAAAAGCGTATCTTTGTAACCTAAATAAAGAGATTATGATTATTGTAACGGGTGCTGCAGGATTTATTGGAAGTTGTTTGGTTGGAAGATTAAACCAAGCTGGATTTTCGGATGTAGTTGTAGTTGATGATTTTACGAAGAAGGAGAAAGATTTAAACTTAAAAGGGAAATCCATCGCTGAAAAAGTAGAAAGAAATCAATTTGAAAACTGGTTACAAAATCAAACTGAAAAAATTGATGTTATTTTCCACATCGGTGCACGCACAGATACAACGGAATTTGATAAAGCTATTTTTGATGAATTAAACTTGAATTACACCAAAATGCTTTGGAACTTTTGTTCCGATCATTCCATTCCACTAGTATATGCAAGTTCTGCAGCAACTTACGGTTTGGGAGAGTTTGGATACGACGATAACCATGCAATTATTCCCAGCTTAAAACCTTTGAATCCGTACGGAGATTCTAAAAATGATTTTGATGTCTGGGCTTTGCAGCAAGATAAACAACCTCCTTTTTGGGCAGGTTTAAAATTCTTCAACGTTTACGGACCAAATGAATACCACAAAGGAAGAATGGCTTCTGTTATTTTCCACGCTTTCAATCAGATTAGCGAAAAAGGAGGAATGAAATTATTCCGTTCTCACAATCCGAACTACACGGATGGCGGGCAATTACGTGATTTCGTATATGTCAAAGATGTTGTGGAAGTTTGCTTGTTCTTGATGGAGAAACAACCGGAATCTGGTATTTACAACTTGGGTTCTGGAATTGCTCGTACGTTCTTAGACTTGGCTAAAAACACGTTTAAAGCGATGGGTAAAGAAGAAGTCATTGAGTTTGTAGATACGCCGATTGATATCCGAGATAAATACCAATACTTTACAGAAGCGAACATGCAGAAATTAATTGATGCAGGATTTGATAAAGGTTTCCACAGCTTGGAAGAAGGTGTATCAGACTACGTGAAGGAGTATTTGATGAAAAACACTAGCTATTAACCTGAGTTCGATTATCCCATCGAATTTATATCGCAGATTATAAGTGTCATAAACTATTCAAAATCCTTCTTCGTTCAGCTTTCCAATAAATGGCATCCTACTTCGTCATTTTAAATAAAAATAGCCCACTATTTTTTATTTAAAATTTCTCGTATTATACGCATTCATTGAAATATAAATTTCAATTTTACAATCGAACTCAGGTTATTAGTATTGTATAAAGATGATTTTGGATTTGGTACTATGAATTCGATTCCGCTTTGACAAATCCTGCCAACAAGCAAAATTGATTCACAACATCCAACAAAGCTTGATAACCTGTTGGTTTTACGAAGTATTTTGAAATCCCTAAATCAATGCAGTTTTGAACTTCGTTCTCACAGCTCGTGGTAGAAAACATCACGGTATTGAAACTTTTAAAATAACTCTTGATGTTTAATTCGCTTAAGACTTGCTTCCCATTTATTTTCGGCATGTTTAAGTCTAAAACAAGTAAAGAAGGAAATAGCGATTGATTTCCAGATTCAATTTTTTCAAAATGCCTTAAAACTTCAACACCGTTATTTACAAAAATAATTTGATCATGGATGTGGTATTCCTTAAACGCAGAGGACAATAACATGCGATCATCTTCGTCGTCTTCAGCAATTAATATATAAGGGGAATGAACCATCTATTGATTTACTTATTTTAGTTAATGTAAATGTAAACTTAAATTTTAGTTAATGCATCGTTTTTCAGATTTTTATTTATGATTTTTTAACAAGTCACGTTTTAAAATAGGAATCAGATTATGCTACCAAATGAATAAATCAACAATAAGCTGCATGTATTCTTTTTTTGATCCAAATTGAGAAATCATCTTGCTTCTTAATTCCGCGTCCGTTGTTGCATTTTTTAAATTCATTTTCGGAATTAATTTCTCGAAATTAGGTTTCATCACTTCAACTGATTTTGCAAAATAAACAATTCGACCGTCTTCTGCAGCAAGTCCTAGAATGGCCCCTGGCAAACCGGTATAAGTTTCGGGTCCAACAGTTGGAATGATGTCTTCACTATACCAAGCATAAATTCGAGTTGAATCATCCATTTGCCAAATAGCTTGTCGACAGCTAAATTTAGCAATCGTACGTCGGTTTTCAGTAATCTTCCAAGTTCGTTTTCGCAAAGAATCTTGAATTACAAAATTTTCGCCAAATACGGTTAATAATGAAATTCTACTTCCTTTGTTGAGGTTTTGATAAACGGTGTTCTTGTTGGTTGTCCAACTTAATTTATCACTATCTGTTGTTTCTGCTGGAATAAATAAAGAGATAGAATCGTTGAAATACAATTCAAAATCTTCGTATTTCCATTTATTTTTCTCACCGATCCATTTTTGAGTTTGAGGTTCGGCGAATTTTTTGAAGAGATTCGTTTTTCGCTCAAATACAATTTTACCTGAAGTGATTTGCGTATTTCCAATAAAATGCAATACTACGAAAGCAAGTATTAAAAGAGATTTTATTTTAGAAATGACTATCATCTTGTTGTTTGGTTTTAGTGCTGTTGAATAAATAAGTCAATTTGACCATGAAGTATCTTGCGATGATGTTTGTTTTGCTATCGGTTGTCACAACAGCAGAAACATTTCTATTGGTATTGATGTTTTGATTTAAAATATCATTCACGGTTACGCCAAGAATCCAGGAATCAATTTTACCAAAAGCCCGTGTGACGCAGGCATTCCAGATCAAGTAATTGATGTTGTAACCTTCCGTTCTCTTTGAATTGATGACATACGAAGCATCCGATTCAATTCCAAATTTATACGGCAACGTCCATCTGAAATTAGCATTGTAGGTTTGTGTAAGATAAGCTTGGTTTTGTGCACTGTTGATTTTACTGCTTGGTAATGTATAGCTTAAGTCACCGCCTAGTGAGATTTCAAGTGAGTCTTTTTCCAAATTTATAGCCAAACCTGCTCGGGTATATTTACTTAATGTTGTGTTTTCTTGGTTGTTGATGTAGTTTTTATATTGATAATAACCAAGATCTAAGCTAGATTCTAATTTCAGAACTTGTTTGTAAATTGGTAATCCTGCCCAAAAATAGAAGTTGGAAGAGGTATTGCCGCTGGTGTTAATACTTTGCGTAACACTTCTTCCTTGTGCATCATAAAAGACACTGGTTGAAAAATCATTTTGGGTGATGTTGTTGTTTAAACTTGCGCCAAAATAGGTGCCAGAGATTGGTTTATAGCTGTTGTAAGAAACGTTTGTTCGATGCGTATAGCTTGGTAATAAATCAGGATTACCAAGTACCAATCTATTTGGATTTGAGTTGTCATTAACCGGTTGTAATTGATTAATTGAAGGTTGTCTGGAAGAAGTGTTGTAGCCAAACTGCAAACGTTTATTTTGCGAAATTTTGTAACGATATCTCACACGAGGTAAGATGCTATTCACGTTTTGGTTGATGGTGTTTAAACTGATTTCATTGCTGTTTTCAATCTGTACATTTCGAACATATATACCCGTAACTAAAAAGTGCTTTTTGTATTCATAAATCAACGAGGTTCCGATGCGATTTTGAATTTTCTTGGTTGTAAAAATATTTGAATAATTGGAATCTAGCTCTGTATATTGACCATTGATTGCGTTGAATGTTTTTCTTTCTTGATCGTTGACGGTATTGAATAATTCATATTCCATCTCTAACCTAAATTTCTTGGTTAATGGTTCTACATACGTGATGTCGAAAATATTTGAAATGATGCTTGCATTTCCACTCTTCTTCTGATCGGTTGTATCGCTCAAAAGTGGATTTCCGAAATTTGAATTTTTGGTGTAAAGTGTTCCTTCTGACGTGTTTTTATCGTAAACAAAATTGTTGTTTATTTTTAATTCACGTTTTTCCTTTTTAAATTTTCGGGTAAGACCAACTCTCGTTTTGAAATTTAATCCTTCTGCGTCATTGGTATTGTTGACGTTCGTTTGACGCGTTAAACCATTGTCTTCCGCTATAAAATCAGTTTGATCATTGTTAACAGATGATGCTTTGTTGATTTTCAACTTTGGAAGAATTTCTAGAGTAGTCAACGAATCAATATCGTATTTGATGGATAAATTCAGTTCGTGTGATTCATTTTTAGATCGATTTACTTTTTCTTGTGTACTAAAATAAGTGGTATCACTTAAGAAATATTGTGAACGATTGCTTTCAACAGTTTCTAAAGCATTGAAAGTGTTGGCATAATTGGCTCCAATTTTTAATTTTTTTGAAACTTGATCTACATAGTAAACGCCAGATTTAAAAGTGGTTGGTATTCCAACTCCATTGTTTCTGCTTCCATCAGATTCCCACCCATCTGTTTCGGAATTGTATTGATAACCGGTTTGATTGTCCAAACCGTATTTGTAGGCATCCGACCAATCTAAGCTTGATTTCATGGTGTTTGAAGTCAGTACAAAAGCGGATATTTTCTGCTTCTTGTTGAAATTATTTGCTAGCAACTCGCCTTCATAAAACTTCCTGAAATCGCTTGCAAAAGATGCCTTTCCAAAATAACCTTTTTTTGCTTCGTCTTTCAATTTTAGATCCATCACCTGAATCATTTCGTCTCCTTCCGTTGCATCTTCTCTTTTTTTCTCATATACCTGAACAGATTCAACACCTTTGGCGGCTAAATTTCGGGTCGCCATCGTTGGGTCGGCGCCAAAAAACTCATCGCCATCAACCAAAACCTGAGAAATTTCTTTTCCTTGAGACTTTATTTTTCCATCTTTGTCTACCGATATTCCAGGTAGTTTTTTCAATAAATCTTCGACAACTGCATTGGGTTTGGTAGCAAACGAATCGGCAACATACACCAAGGTGTCTCCTTTGTAGTAAATAGGATCTTTGTATGCAAAAATCGTGATTTCATCAATTTGTTCTGTTTTCTGAGGCAGGAAAATACGCTTCAATTCGAAGCTTGCATTGTCCGGTCTTCCGAAAAAATAATATTCACGTTCTCCAAATTTCGGATGTGATATGATTAGTTGCAAGGTGTCTAATTTCAGATCTTTAAAAGCGAAATTTCCATCTTTTCCTGTTCTCTGAAATCCTAACAATACGGAATCTTTTATTCGAATTAAGGTTGCAAGAGCATTCGGAAGTGGCTGATCAACAAGCGTGTCGTGTACATTACCAGAAATATTCATATTTTGACTCATCGACATAAAAGGGATGAAAATCAAGAGGATGAGAAATACATTTTTTAACTTCATAGATGAGATAATTAATGCAAGTTTACAAATAAAATAAGGATTTGATTTATTTACTACCTGATAACTCGTTAATTTTCCGTTGATTCATTTGAATGTCAATTACTAATGCTAATTTTACACCTGTTTTTAGAAATGCTTTTGGGAAATGCTTTTGGGAAATGTTTTCAACCTTCTATCCGATCAGAACGTCTGTACATAAAGGACAGATCTGAAATTTACGAGGTAATTGTCAATTAAGTCCTTTATAACCAAGCTTGTATTTCAAAAGTATAACGTTTTATGATGAAGTTTTATTCTTTTCTATATTCACTTTTACTGATGGTCGTTTCGACTTCATCTATTCTTGCGCAAACACAAATCTTTGGGGAACTAAATGGAAATCCAGTGAACACAAGTGGATGGAACCTAACAGGAAATGCGTATGTTAATAACGGCGAAATTTTATTAACTCCTAATTTGCTCAATCAAAGTGGTACCATTTATTACAATCAAGTGGTTGATTTAGGATTATGTCCTCAATTTACTGTTGAATTTGAATTTAGAATGTTCGGTCAACAAGGAGCTGATGGAATGGTTTTTTGTTTTTTAGATCAAGCGCCAACCGGATTTGTAGTAGGAAATGTTTTAGGTGTTCCTTCAAATGCAGCTGGATTAAAAGTTGCTTTTGATACGTGGGACAATGGATGTAATGGTCCAAATGGTGTAAATACATCACTTGTTCCATCGATTCAGATTTTAAATGGTCCGAATGGATACGACGAATGCAATCCGTCCATTGTTAGAAGAAACAACAATGGAGGTGATTTGTCTTTCATGCGTAAAACAGCCTATACCAAAGCAAAGATTGTTTATAACAATGGCTTGGTTGAAGTCTGGTTATCTAAACCAACTCTTTTTAATCCGAGTCCGCCATTAACCTTGTTTTTATCCACAACGCTTGTCAACCCAATTGATTATCCTGGATATTTTGGCTTTTCCGCAAGTACAGGTGGAGTTTCGGATCAGCATTCAATCAAAAACGTGAAAATATTTTCGAATGCCGTTCCTTCCGAAGCGGGAAATGATCTATCAAGTTGTTCGAATCAAGCCAATGTAATTGGTACCGCTCCAGATGCGAGCAATACCTACTCGTGGTCACCAGCAACTGGATTGGATCAAACAAACATTGCTAATCCTACTGCAACCATTTCAAATACTTCGGGCGTGCCCATTGTAAACGAATACATTGTTACGACGTATGCTACATCTTTTGGACCAACTTGCGTCACGAAAGACACCATTAAAATCACCACCAATCCATCGTTTAACATCACACAAAATGCATCATTTTGCATTGGTGATTCATATACCTTAGCTGGACAAACGTTTACAACACCGGGAACGCATACGATATCACTTCAGACTCAATTCAATTGCGATTCCATCATCACCCTAAATTTAACGGCGAATCCTGCACCGAATTCGATTGTAAATCAAGCGATTTGTTTTGGTGATACTTATCCTTTCAATGGAAATAATTACAATACCGCAGGAACCTATTACGCTACATTTCCGATGGCAAGTGGTTGCGATTCAGTCGTGACTTTAAATCTAAGCGTGAATGGACCTGTTTTGCCAATAACGAATGCGGTTACAATATGTCAAGGAAATAATTACGCTTTTGGTGGTAATACGTATTCAACAAGTGGAAATTATCCACATACTTTTACAACTTCAACTGGCTGTGATTCCCTTGTGACACTTCAATTATCTGTTGTACCTAATTTTACATCTTCGTTCAATCAATCCATTTGTCCGGGTGATAATTATGTTTTTAACGGACAGACCTTGACGAGTTCAGGTTCATACGTAGAGACTTTTCAATCCGTAACAGGATGTGATTCAATTGTAACTTTAAATTTAACCGTAAAGCCAAATTACAATCAAATCCTCAATCAATCGATTTGTACTGGACAAAGTTATACCTTTAATAATCAAACGTATTCAAGTTCTGGAACGTACATCGCGAATTTACAATCAATCTCTGGTTGCGATTCAATCATTACGCTAAATTTAACAGTCAGTTCAGCACTTATAAATGAAGTTAATCAATTCATCTGTCAAGGAGAAACGTTTGCATTCAATAACCAAGGACTTACAACAACAGGAACTTATTTTGGAACATTTCCTTCTTCGGGCGGTTGTGATTCCATCGTAACTTTAAACTTAACAGTGAGACCTGCTTATTCAGTTACTGATAATAAATTCATTTGTCAAGGTGAGACGTACTCTGTTGGTGGAATATCTTATGCGCTTGCTGGAACCTATACCGTTAATTTATTTTCTATATCTGGTTGTGATTCTGTTGTTACGCTGAATTTAACAGTGAATCCGATTCCTGCTACACCTGATTTCATTACCAATTCGCCGTTAGGTTGTCCTGGTGAGGAATTCATGATGTCGGTTGTAAATCCTTCAACGAGCGGTACATACGTATGGAGCGGGCCAAATAATTTCACGGCGCAAGGACAAACGGCATCTTTAATCACAAAAGGATCAAGTGTAGGACTTTATTCAGTTGTTTATCATGTAAATGGATGCAATTCAGTTCCTACAACACAAGCATTAGTAATGGCAGGATCAGAAATAACTGCTTTTGATTTTCCAAACGTGATTACGCCAAATGGCGACATGGTCAATGATCAATTGGATGTTGACCAGTTTTTTAATCCGTGCGTAAAATATGATTTGATGATTTGGAATCGGTGGGGGAATTTAATTTACACGCAGAAATACGGCGAAAAACCTTTTAGTGGATTGGATCAATCAGGTGAAAAAATTACTGAAGGAGTTTATTTCTATAAATTGACCTATGATGGAGAAGTTCGAAATGGTTCAATTACGGTCGTTTATTAAAGAAAATTAAGTTGCAACATCTTCCGATTGTAGCTTTTAAAAGAAATTTGACAAATCTTTTTTGAGGAATAACTTTAAGATTATTTGAGCTGTTAGTCGGAAAGTTTTCTACTGTAAATTTGGTGTTATTTCATCCTTAGACGGATGTAAAATCAGAAGGCACTGAGTAGAAATATTCACTTTTCAAATACAGTCAGAAGAATGTTTATCACTACCTATTTTACGATTTCATTTTTTGAATCAAGGAAGTAGTTGAAAAACCTGCTTCCAAATCCACAACTGCTACTTGACCGTTATTTTTACGAACAAAATCTGAACCGACAATGTATTTTTTATGCTTAGGATCTGTTTCATTCGGATCATAATCCGCACCTTTTACCAAGATGTTTGGATGAAGCGATTCAATCAATTCGATTGGTGTATCGGCTTCGAAAATGACAATCAAATCTACAAATCCGAGAGCAGCCAAAACGACTTCTCTTGCTTCCTGCGGATTAATAGGTCGTTCAATACCTTTGTTTTGTTTTTGAATAGAAGTATCTGAGTTTAATCCAATGACTAAACGATCGCCCAATTCAGCAGCTTTTGCTAAATAAATGACATGCCCTTTGTGAAGAATATCGAAACATCCGTTGGTGAAAACAACTTGATCACCTTTCATTTTCCAGATGTTGATAATGCGAGCTGCTTGCTCTGGATTAACGATTTTGTTCTGAATGTAGCTTAGTCTCGACATGGTCTTTGGTGTAATTTTTAGGTAATAAAATGAGTGAAATCAATCCCATCACAATCAAAAGTAAAGTTTGAGAAACCCAGATGATCATTCCCAAAGCATTTCCAATAGCCAAAGCATCTGGAACGGTATCACCGAGGTAGAAAACGATCACCAAACCCACTAAAAGCGGAAAAGTTCCGATTCCACCGTTGGTGAAGGTAATTCCGAGTGATCCTGCGATAAATGCCAATAGAATTCCATCCATTGGAAAATCTTTGGTTTGCTCCAAACTTAAAAAAGGAATTGCAAAATAAACGATGTATAAAACCCAAATCAAGATGGTTTGGAAAATATATGCTCCTGGATTTTTAGATTTAAAAATGGAAAGTACACCAGCAATCACATCTTGTGCAAAGCCAATTAGTTTACTTCTCCATTTGACATGGAAAATCATCACCAAAATCAAGCCAACCAAACCAGCGCCAACGATGCTATAAATAATCAACTTCCAAGGCAAACCACCATCAGCAACTTCTACAGGTGCAAATTGAGTTTGAATTTGATGAAAGATATCCATAAACGCATCAAAACCCAAAAGTGCTGTCAATGCTGCAACAGATGCGAGCATGATTAAATCAACTGCTCTTTCACCGATAATTGTTCCAAAAGATTTTGAAAACGGAACTCCGTCCGAGCGAAATAACATTGCAGCGCGAGATGCTTCACCAGCGCGAGGAATGGTTAAGTTGACCAAATAGCCAATCATCAAAGCATGATATCGGTTCCAGAATTTGGTATGATATCCCATCGGTTCCAATACATATTTCCAGCGATAGGCGCGAATACAAAATGTGAGGAAACTCAATGCCAAGGCAATGAAAATCCAAAAATAATTGGCTTCTCGAAGTGAATTATAAAAAACTTCCAGTGATTTTTCAGACATTCCATTGAAGAAATACCAGATGAGGTATATTCCTAAAAGTAATGGAAGAACTGTTTTTAATAAACCAACAATGGAAATTTTACGCATTAATCGATGAGGTTCGTGGTTTCATTTGGAAACACAAGACAAGGTTTGAAGTTTTTCGCTTCTTCAAATTCCATAAAACCGTAACCGATAATGATGATTAAGTCATTCGTTGCTACGCGTCTTGCTGCCGGGCCATTCAAACAAATGGTTCCAGACTTTGCATCACCCTTGATTACATAAGTTTCAAAACGTTCTCCATTATTGATGTTCACGATTTGTACTTTTTCACCTTCGATGATGTTCGATGCTATCATTAAATCTTCATCAATGGTAATACTACCAATGTAATTTAAGTCTGCCTGTGTTACTTTAACACGGTGTATTTTGGATTTTACTACTTGAATCAACATTATTCTAAAATATTCTGGTGCAAAGTTAGACAAAAAATCACTTTAAGGAAATGTTTGTTGCTTGAATGTGTTTGTATTCTGATTTTTACCTATAAATAGCGGAAGTGCTCGCTTTAAGGTTTGTATTTTATCAGTTGGTGTGATTTGAAAACGATTGAAACCTTTATAAAGTGTATGATTGTTCTCATTTACATTATATTCCGCCAAAACTCTATTTATTCGATAGTTTTGGCGATTTATAATAGGCTTTTAATTAAATAGAATACTCATATTGAGGTTGTTTTGAATAATCTCCTTGCTGTAGTTTGTTTTGTGATTACTTCGAAATAGGGTGGTATCCTTGCATTATATTCCAATTTTATCTCGCCATTACTCGACAAAAAACAGAGTAATGGCGGGTTATCATGTAAAACAGTAATTCCTTTTTTTATTTAATTGGTTGAAAAATAGATGTTTAATTTGAAGATTAATTTTTTTCTCACGATAATTATGTAGCTGTCCACTCTTTATTTTGAGATTACTTTCAGTGATTTACTGCATCATTCGCATTGAAATAGCGTTATACGGTTGATTTCTTACTATTTATATCCCGCCATTACTTAATAAAAATTGAATTTTGGCGAGTTATAAGATGAAATTTGAAATTGCTTGAATCTGTATTGCTTTTAAAAAAAAATGCCCTTTCATTTCTGAAAGGGCATTACCAACTTTTAAGAGTTGGCCCACTAGGGCTCGAACCTAGACTCTTCGGTACCAAAAACCGACGTGTTGCCAGTTACACCATGGGCCATTAACGGGTGCAAAATTACAATTATATTCTATTGAAACAAGTGAATCGATAAAACTTAAAATGATTTTTTTGCTTTTCGATCAAAAGCCGCCACGTAAATAGGTCTATTTGTTTGATAATTTGTATTTTAACTGTCTTATAGCTTTATTAGGATATTCTTTAATTAGCTTATATGATTACAGAGCAAGTAAGTTTAAAACAAAAATGAGAGCAATCCAACTCTTTGTGAAATTTCAGAAAAAAGCTTATGAAGAGGTATAAATAAAAAAACCCTTTCATTGCTGAAAGGGTTTTACCAACTTTTAAGAGTTGGCCCACTAGGGCTCGAACCTAGACTCTTCGGTACCAAAAACCGACGTGTTGCCAGTTACACCATGGGCCATTGACGGGTGCAAAATTACAACTAAAATCTATACAAACAAGTAAAACGGTTAAAATTTTAATGAAAATAAAAAAATTGTCGAACGATTAAATTAAATCTATCAGAGAATGAGCAAATTAATGTGAGTTATAAATATTATAAAATCAATGCTTTTTTATATAATTTTCTTTTAATTCTATTTTTGATGAATATAGATGGAAGTAAAAAATATATTATTAAATTCGCAAGTTAAATCGTGGATTGAAGAGTTTTAAAAGGAAATAACCTTACTATTTTAATTTTCACCAAACAAAAAACAATGAATTATAAAAAGCTGAACATCTATTTAGGTTGGCTGGTATTTTTAATTGCCACCATCGTTTATTTCATAACCATCGAAAGTACGGTGAGTTTGTGGGACTGTGGCGAATACATTACTGCTGCATATAAGTTAGAAGTTGGTCACCCTCCGGGCGCGCCTTTGTTTATGTTGTTAGGACGTTTATTCTCGTTTTTCGCACAACCAAGTGACGTTGCGATGTGGATCAATAGAATGTCAGCGTTATCAAGTTCAGCAACTATCTTGTTTACCTTCTGGTCGATTACGATGTTGGCTAAAAAGATGGTGTTCCAAAACAAGCGCTCCATTACCAAAGGAGAAATGATCGCTGTTTTAGCTTCCGGATTTATTGGTGCAATGGCATACACGTTCTCAGATTCATTCTGGTTCTCAGCTGTTGAGGGTGAGGTTTACGCGATGTCTTCTTTGTTTACAGCGATGATTTTCTGGGCCATTTTGAAATGGGACGAGGAAATGGATAGTATCAAACACGGCGAAATCGATGGTGAACACAGTCCGATGAGATGGATGATTCTAATCATGTTCTTGTTTGGTTTGGCAATTGGAGTCCACTTACTAGGTTTGTTGGTTGTTCCTGCAATTGCATACGTAGTGTACTTTAATCAATGGGATAAAATTGACATCAAAGGTTTCTTCTTAACTGGAATTATTGGTGTTTTTGCACTTGGATTCATTCAAGAAGGAATCATTCCTGGAACGATTTCTTGGGCTTCTAAGTTTGAAATTGCGTTTGTGAATAATCTTGGTTTGCCATTTTATATTGGTGGAATGTTCTTTTTCCTATTGTTAATAGGTCTGACAATTTTCTTCTTAAGATGGACGCGCAAAACAGGTCGCCCAATTTTAAATGTAGTTGGACTCGGATTTATCGTTTTCTTGATTGGTTATGGTTCATTTGCAACGATTGTTATTCGTTCCAACGCAAATCCGCCACTGGATGAAAATGATCCTGAAAATTTGGTGACACTTTATTCTTACTTAAAAAGAGAGCAATACGGAAGTTGGCCAATCGTTTATGGTCCATACTGGAATTCAGAAATGGGGGAAAGCAGCACTTATGGCGACCGTTCAAAAAGTCACGCGAGAATGTTTGTCGTTTTGAGAGCCGGAACTGAAGTGAAAGCTTTCAAAAGCGAAGAAAAAGCGAAATCTTATGCCAAAGAATTAGGAAGAAGTTATGAAGTGGTTGAAAAATACCACGTGACCAACGAGGATTTTAGAAAGAATCAAGAGCCTACCTATATCCAAAACACCATCTTCCCAAGGATGTTCTGGAGTCAAGAAGGAGATAATAAAATCAATGGATACAAGGATTGGTCTGGTTATAATGGAAATACTGAGAAACTTTCGAGCGATGTGTTGGGAACGGATGGAAAACGTTTGCCACGATTTAGTGAAAACTTGACCTACTTTGCTAGATACCAAATCAATTGGATGTATTGGAGGTATTTTATGTGGAACTTTGCAGGACGTCAAAACGACATTCAAGGACACGGAGATCAAATGCGTGGAAACTGGTTGTCTGGAATTTCAGCCATTGACGAAATGCGCTTAGGGGCACAAGGTGTTAACGAACCTACGTTTACGACCAATAATCCTTCGAATAATAAAATGTTCTTTTTGCCATTTATTTTGGGATTAATTGGAATGGTTTTTCATTTTTACCGTGCGAAGAAAGATGCGTTCATTGTGTTTTTAATGTTCATATTCACCGGTTTGGCGATTGTGATTTATCTGAATCAGAAACCGTTTGAACCAAGAGAAAGAGATTATGCGTACGCAGCTTCTTTCTATGCTTTTTCCATGTGGATTGGACTTGGAGTTTTTGCTTTGTTTGAAGCATTTAGAGGACTTCGAAAAAATGAAATTAAAGGGTTTGGAATCGTTGCAGCTGCTGCACTTCCAATTTTATTAATCATGGACGTGGCAAGCGGCGATGGTTTTCCTGTTGTTTTATCTTGGTTGTTCATTTGCGCAGTTGCAGCAGGACTAATTGCCTTGATGAGTTTTCTAGGAAAAAAACTGAAGGGTGAAGAGCAAGGTGCGTACGTTGCGCTTGCACTAACCTTGGTTGTTCCGTTTATCATGGCATTCCAAGGTTGGGATGATCACAATAGAAATGAAAAAACATCAGCAAGAGATTTAGCTTATAACTATTTAATGTCTTGTGAGAAAAATGCGATTCTTTTCACCAACGGAGATAACGATACCTTCCCATTGTGGTATTTACAAGAAGTGGAAGGAAAACGTACAGACGTTCGAGTTTGTAACCTTTCTTTGATGGGAACCGATTGGTACTCAGAACAAATGAAAATGAGAGCGTATGATTCTGATCCATTGCCTATTAAGTTTGATAGCGATCAAATCTTGATGTATTCTGGTGGAACAGACCAAGTTTATTTCTTGACGATGTTGGAAATGATGAACATTGGTGTACCGAATTCTACCATTGAAAAGGTGTACAACATGAAAATCAAATACAACCAAGCTGAATTTATGCAATCTTTTGCCATGTTGAAAGATGGAATGTTGCGTGTTACGAATACCTTAGCTGGTGCTGATGCAAGTGTTGAAAAGAATCTGATCAACATGCGCATGACTTTATCTAGAAACATCGCAGACCCAACAGCAAAAGACATCATCGATGTAGTGGATGTTGCTTTGAAAATTTTCAACGGTTATTCTAGCAAACAAATTACAGGTCAGGTGGAAGGATTGCAACAAATGCAACAAAGTCTTACCGACTGGGAAAGATCTTGGGATTACCTACCAATCGAAGAAGCAATGGAGTTCACGAGAGATGATAAAAACATGTTCTCGATGAATGGACGAAGTTCTTCCATGCGTATTTTCCCATCGAAAGGATTTATCTTACCGGTTGATTTAGAAAATGCAGTTAAATCTGGTATCCTTACTGAAAAAGAAAAATCAATTGCTACCAAATCAATCCGTTTTATGATTGACAAACAGTATTTGACGCGTGAGCAGGTAATGATGATGGATATCTTGGCAAACAATCATTGGAAACGTGGAATTTATTTCTCTTCTCCGTACGGTTCTGCAGTATCAATTGCATTATACCAAGCTGGATTTGTGAAGCAAAATGGATTGACGTATGAGTTGTCTCCAATCAAAATGGAAAACAACAATCCAATCAGCAAAGATAAAATGTACAACAACCTGATGAACGTTTATGATTACGGTCAAATGAACAAACCAGGTGTTTTAACAGATTACTATACGCGAAGACATACCTCACAATACAGATCAAATTTTGCGCGTTTGGCAGAAGTTTATATTCGTGCTGCTGAAATGGAAGAAAACAAGCTGAAATCTTATAAACCTGAAATCGCTCGTTTGAGAAGTTTGGGCAATGCACGCGTTGCTGATTCCTTGGAGAATACTTTGAAAAATTCAGCTTCTGATATTACTGAATTCAAGAAAAAAGCGATTGACTTGGTGAAAAAATCAATTGCAGTGATGCCGATTAAACTTGTAATCGACTACGGAGAACCTGCGAGCGACGGAAGAAGATTGAAAGGAATTGATGGTGGTGACTATAGCAGTTACACGGATGGTTCTTTACATGATTACGTTGGACTTTTATACAGAGCTGGCGACAAAGTAGCTGCTGAAAAATTAGGTATTGAAGTAGCGAGAGAAATTGAAACCATTTTCAATTACTTTGAGAATAGTTCGGCAATGATTATGTATCGAAACCGAGAAGATTTGATTGCTGCACTAAATAATTACATGACCATCGCCATGATGGCAAATGATGCTGAGTTAAGTGATCCGAAAGGTGCATTTGCAACTCGTTTGAATCAACGAATTGGAAAATTGTATCAAGTAGTCTTTGAAAGTAAATACAACGAGTTGAAAGATTTAGCTTCCGCTAGCGGTGAAAGTAAAAACGCTGGTTACGGTTCCATCTTAAGAGATTTAAAAGGTCAAATTGACGCCATTGGTGCTCAATATGGATATGTTGCGCGGCCTCAAGTTAACGCTCCGGCAGAGCAAGGAGGAATGACACAGCAGCAGTTTGAGCAAATGATGAAAAGTCAAGAGTAAACTGCTCGTTGAATGAGAATGTTTAAAACCCCGCGATTAATTCGATTTGTTCACAAACGAATTACGTGGGGTTTTTCTATTTCTGAACCGACGGTTTATCTCACGTTTGACGATGGTCCAAATCCGAACATAACTCCTTGGATTTTAGATGAACTTAAAAAACACGATTTTAAAGCAACTTTCTTTTGTGTTGGTGAAAATGTCGAACGTTACCCAGAGTTATACAGTAGAATCTTACATGAAGGACATGCAGTTGGAAATCACACCATGAAACACGAAAATGGTTTAAAGGTCTCAACTGAAAAATACTTGGAATCGATTGGAGAAGCACGTCAATTTATTGATTCCACTTTGTTTCGACCTCCGTATGGCAAAATAACACCCGCTTTGGTTCGAAAAATAAAAAAAGAATACCGCATCATCCTTTGGTCTTGGCTTTCTTATGATTATGATGCTGCTGTTTCGATTGATAAAATTCTTCAAAAAGCGAATCGAATTCAGGCCGGGGATATCTTGGTTTTACATGATAATCAGAAAATTGTGGAAAGACAAAAAGAGTTATTACCTAAATTAATAAGTCTCTTAAAAGCTAAAAACCTAAAAAGCAATTCCTTAAATGGTGTTTTCTTTTCCGATATTAACTGAATTTTATTATATTTGATTCCATGACTAAGAAACTCCTCCTATTTTTATTATTCATTTCTAGCTATTCTGTTTCTTTTGCTCAGCTTAAAAAAGCTGCGTATGGTATCTATGAAGGCAAAATAGAAAATTATTCCATTGGAGAATTAAATGAGGATGTCGCAATTGATGCGACCAATATTGAAATTCATCTTTTTAAGGATTATATTTTTTTATTTATCGGAGGTCAAAAATATGTTGGAAATTGGAAAGTATTGTTGGAAACTAAAGTCTATTATTTAGTCGAAGCGCTAACAAATAGCGAGGCTCCAGAAAGACTAATGGTTTATAAAAAGGAAAGGAAAATTATAAGAGAAGGAATCAGTCCGCAGCCCAATGCTGTTTTGATGAAAAAGCGAAAATAGTTTGTGCAAATTCAATTCCCTTTGCAGGTTCTGTAAAGGGTTTTATATTTTTACACAAACGAGTTTGATTTGTTTTTAAGTGTTGATTTTTAAGGTGTTATTACTTGTGTTGTTGGCTTTATTTATCGTAATATGATAAGAGTCATATAAAACATTCATAATTAGTGATATTCGTCATATTAAAAGACTTAAACCTCCCTTAATTTTACACTGTAGTTTAAAGCATAATAACATAATAAGAATAAGTATGAAAAAGAAAGCGAAATTTATCGGAGGAAGTATGGTGGCACTTTTACTTTCAGCAGGATTGTTCTCTTGCAGTTCTGAGTCAAAGGATACCAAGCAAATTTTGAGCGACAATGTGATTAGCGGTGAAATGATTGCAGAATTAACTGCACCACCTTTTGTTCCAAAACCTGTTGGAAGCAGAAAAGCTAAAAAATTAATTGTCCACATGGAAATCACAGAAGAAGAAGGAACAATGGTAGATGGAACTACTTACATGTACTGGACTTTTGGTGGATCTGTACCGGGAAGTTTCATCCGTACAAGAGTAGGTGATGAAGTTGAGTTTCACATTAAAAATCACCCAGATTCTAAATTACCTCACAACATTGACTTGCATGCGGTAACTGGACCTGGAGGAGGAGCTGAATCATCTTTGGTAGCACCAGGACAAGAAAAAGTATTCAACTTTAAAACACTAAATCCAGGACTGTATGTTTATCACTGTGCTACAGCACCAGTTGGTATGCACATTGCAAACGGAATGTACGGTTTGATTTTGGTTGAACCAGAAGGAGGACTTCCAAAAGTAGATCGTGAGTATTACGTAATGCAAGGAGATTTCTACACGAAAGGAGCTTACGGTGAAGCAGGTTTACAACCGTTTGACCAAGATAAAGCGGTGAAAGAACAACCTGATTATGTAGTTTTCAACGGATCAGTTGGAGCGTTAAATGGTGATAAAGCATTGACTGCGAAAGTTGGTGAAACTGTTCGTTTGTTTGTTGGAAATGGTGGACCAAACTTGGTGTCTTCATTCCACGTAATTGGAGAGATTTTCGACAAAGTACACATCGAAGGTGGAAGCATGGTCAATGAAAACGTTCAAACAACTATGATTCCTGCAGGTGGAGCAGCAATGGTTGATTTCAAAGTAGACGTACCAGGTACTTTTATCTTAGTTGACCACTCAATCTTTAGAGCGTTCCACAAAGGTGCTTTAGGAATGTTGAAAGTGACTGGAGAAGAAAATTTACAAATTTACTCGCACACTACAAAAGAAGGAGTTTATACTCCAGAAGGTGGAAGTAAAAAGAAAGCAGAAGCTCCGAAAGTGGCATTGACTGGTCAAGCTAAGATTGACGCTGGTAAAAGGATCTACGACGCAACTTGTTTTGCTTGTCACCAAGCGAATGGGGAAGGAATTCCAAATGCGTTCCCTCCATTGGCGAAGTCAGATTGGTTGAACTCAGATGTGAATCGTGCGCTGAAAGCAGTTATTCACGGATTATCAGGTGAAATTACTGTAAACGGTAAAAAATACGTGAACGTGATGCCCGCTCAAAACTTAACGGATGATGAAGTTGCAAATGTTATGACATTCATCTACAACAGTTGGGGGAACAAGAAACAAGATGTAACACCAGATATGGTTCGAAAAGTGAGATAATCTCCAATTCAGTTACATTCATTAACGAAATAAAAAACAAACAAGATAATGTCCGTAAAAGCTAAAATACAATTTTTAATCTTTTCAAGTGTCATGCTGATTTCATACACAGTAAAAGCACAGGGCACTAAAATGGTAACCGTAAAAGAGGGGAAATATGTTCCCCTCTATGGTTCCGCAGACAAACAACCGGTTAAAGTTGAAACGTTTAAAATGGATATATATCCAGTTACAAACGCTCAATTTGTAACTTTCTTGAAAGAAAATCCGACGTACAATCGTTCCAAAATTATTGGACTCTATGCAGATAAAAGTTATTTGAGTACTTGGAAAAGTGACTTAGATTATAGTCCGCTGAAAGCCAATGCACCCGTAACGAATGTATCTTGGTTTGCTGCCAAAAAATATTGCGAATGTCAAGGCAAAAGATTGCCAACCATGGATGAGTGGGAATACGTCGCAATGGCAGATGAAACTAGAAAAGATGCGCGTACGAAAGAACAATTTAACAAGTACATTTTGGAATGGTATGAAAAACCAAAAACATATTTAAATCCAGTTGGTCAGACCTTTAAAAATTATTGGGGGATTTATGACATGCACGGTTTGGTGTGGGAGTGGACTTCTGATTTCAACAGCATCTTCTTATCGGGTGAATCGCGTAAAGATAAAGGAAGTGATAAAGACTTGTTTTGTGGCAGTGCATCCATCAACGCTTCTGATTTAATGGATTATGCTGCTTTCATGCGCTTTGCATTTAGAGGAAGTTTAAAAGCGAATTATTCAACCAGGAACCTTGGTTTTAGATGTGCAAGCAATTAAATAAAGGAGTATTAATCGAATTAAATTCAGGAAAATGAAAAAGTTAATGATCGCTTTAAGTGCAATCTTACTGATTACAGCAAGTTGTAAAAATGAACCAGCAAAACTGGAACAAAAAGAAGTTCTGGTGGATGAAAATCAAGAGATTTCTGATCTTTCAATCTACAATCTTCCTGCAAAATGGACAACTCAAGATGGTAAAGACATTGAAATGATTGACCTCAAAGGAGATGTTTTAGTGATGGTGATGATTTATACGTCATGCAAAGCAGCTTGCCCACGTTTAGTGGCGGACATGCGAAACATCGAAAGCAGAGTTCCTAAAAACACAAAACAAAACGTAAAATACGTCCTTGTAAGTATTGACCCAACAGTAGATACACCAGAAACATTGAAAGCGTTTTCTATTGAAAACCAAATGGTTGGTGATAAATGGGTGTTCTTGAGATCGACAGAAGAAAACACCAGAGAGTTTGCAGCGGTTTTAGCAGTAAACTACAAGCGTATTGATCCTGTTGACTTCTCGCATTCAAACATTATCAGCGTATTTAACACCAAAGGAGAATTGGCTTTCCAACAAGAAGGTTTGGGAGTTAGTTACGACAAAACCGTGGAAACAATTACTGCTGAAGCTAACAAATAGAAATTATGAAAGCATTCAAAATAAGTAGCTTAGTGATCATCGGATTATTAAGCCAAACATCTTATGGCCAAGAATTTGAAGCTAATATTCAATTAAGACCAAGAGTTGAGATGAGAAATGGATATAAAAATCTACTTCTTGATGGACAAAATCCTGCGATTTTCGTTTCACAACGTTCGCGTTTAAATCTAAATTATTCGAAAGACAAATTAGATGTGAAATTATCGCTTCAAAATATTGGAACTTGGGGTGATGTTCCGACATCAACTCCAAAAAGTAAAAATGGCATCGCGGCATACGAAGCTTGGGCGCGGTATAAATTTACACCGCTTTTTCAAATGAAAGTTGGTCGTCAAGTGATTTCGTATGATAACCAGCGAATATTTGGAGAAATTGATTGGGCGCAACAAGGACAAAGTCACGATGCAGCTGTTTTTACATTTTTACCTAAAAAGCATAAATTTGATATCGGTTTGGCATTGAATGCAGATGCTGAAACCTTGATTCAAACGCCGTACACGGTTGCAGCATACAAAGCCATGCAGTTTATTCATTATTCAACAGAAGTAAAATCCTTTAAGATTAATCTTTTGGCTGTCAACGTTGGGTACGAATATGTGAAGCCAAATTTGAAATTAAGAATGGATCAAAGTCAAACTTTCGGAACTTACTTGGTTTATAAGAAAGATAAATGGGATGCAAACTTGAGTGCGTATGTTCAAACAGGTAAGAAAAACAACCAAACTGTGACGGCTTTTGATGCCGGAGCAAACGTTGGATATAGTTTTACAGAAAACTGGAACTTAGGTTTAGGTTATGAATATTTATCTGGAAAGAGTCAATTGGATTCATCGAACACCAACAAGTCGTTTCAGCCTCTATTTGGAACGAACCACGGTTTCAACGGTTTCATGGATTACTTCTATGTTGGAAATCACCAAAACTCTGTAGGACTTCAAGATGCCTATTTAAAATTAAATTACAAGAAAGGAAAATGGGTTAGTTCATTGGTGCCACACGTATTCTATGCTGCAGAAACAATTGTGAATCCCTTGGGCGAAAAAATGGATTCGTATCTAGGAACTGAAATTGATTTTACCTTGTCCTATGCTTTCCAAAGTGATGTGCTTTTGACTGGTGGTTATTCTCACATGTTGGGTTCCAAATCCATGGAAAGAATCAAAGGCGGAAATGTTGCTAAAACAACCAATTGGGCTTATGTTATGATTTCATTTTCACCATCTGTATTCTCACTTAAAAAAGAAGTTAAAGTAATCGAGTAAAAAATCGACCTCCGATTTATATCGTTAAGCGGTTGTGTATTCTGATGAATGTACAACCGTTTTTATTTCCAGAAGGTATGATAAGGATTGTTAAAACTTCCGTGCGTTCCGCTTAGAATGGTAGATTATCGGTAACTTTACAACTTCTTTCACGCTTTAGATTAATAAAAAATGGAGTCATACGAATTACAAATTATTGAAACTGCAATTCTTCTTTTGTTATTGGTTGCTGTTCGTTTTTTCACCCAACGAGCAATCAAGAAATTAGCAATTCATTTACATGTTACGATTGAACGAAGAAGGGTGATTGTGCGGGTAATCAATTTCCTCGTTTTACTGCTTGTTTTTGTTTTATTAACCATGATTTGGGGAGTTGATCGCAAACAGATGTTGGTTTTTATCACTTCAACCATCACCGTTTTAGGGATTGCATTTTTCGCTCAATGGTCTATTTTATCAAACATTACTGCTGGATTGGTGATGTTCTTTACACATCCAGCGAAGCTAGGAGACATCATTCAAATTAGTGAAAAAGATTATTTTCTTGAAGGGAAATTGACCAGTATTTCTTTTTTCTTCATGCATTTAGAGTCTACTGATGGACAGCAAATTACCATTCCAAACAACATTACACTACAAAAGATCATCACGATTGTTGAAAATGAAGACATGCGAAACAAGAACGCTCACGCGAAAGATGCGAGTAAACCATTCAATTTTCCGAAGCTTTAAACTTTAATTAACAATTGACCATTTAAAAGTCATTGAGCCTTACTTCAAGCATCTGCATTAAGTATCTACCTTTGCGATATGTTGAGTATCCAATCCGTTCAAGCACTTATCCAGCTCATTGATGATCCAGATGATCACGTGTATGAACATGTGCATGATCAATTGAAGTCTTTTGGTTCGGAAGCAATTCCGTATTTAGAGGAATCTTGGGAATACACAACCTATGGATTACTTTTTCAGAATCGAGTAGAAAACCTGATTCACGAAATTCAAGTGGAAACCATTCATGAAATGATGAAAGCTTGGATTTATTCTGAAGAAAAAGATTTATTGGAAGGTGCACTTATTCTGTGCAGATATCAATATCCGGGAATTGATACAGACGCTGTAAAGTTAGAAATAGAACGAATTAGAAAGGCAATCTGGATTGAAATGAATCCAAATCAAACTTCTTTTGAGAAAATCAAAACCTTCAATCACGTATTTTTTGAACAAAATTGCTTTGAAGGTGATTCTAAGAATTATCATTCTCCACTTAATTCTTTTGTCAATACCGTTTTACAAGCCAGAAAAGGAAATCCATTAACGCTCAGCTTGATCTATAGTGTCATTGCGCAATCGTTAAAACTTCCGGTATATGGTGTTAATTTACCAAACCATTTTGTTTTGGCCTACATGGATGAGCACGCAATCCATGCTTCCTCAGGCAAAGAAAGTCCGTATGGTGTTTTATTTTACATCAATCCATTTTCAAAAGGAAGCATCATTCAGGAAGCAGATATTCAGCAGTTTATCGCAAAATTAAATCTGAAAGAAAGAAGAGAGTATTTTGAACCTTGTCCCAATACGCAGATAATCAAAAGAATGATTTTGAATCTCATGGCTGCTTTTCAACAAAGTGGCAATGTTCGAAAAGTGAATGAATTGTCGGAAATTAAAAAGCTTTTTGATCAGTATCAGCTTTAAAATCACTTCAAATTTTCTTTTCTTCCAGATCTCCTGCACGCTTCAAGTAATCAATTGCTCCATTTTGTCTATTTTTAGCAAACATTCAATTTCTAATAGAATATTTTATGAAAGTAAGTTTGATAGTTGCGATGGACTTGGAGAAAGGAATCGGTAAAAACAATGATTTGATGTGGCATTTGCCTGCTGATATGCTTTTTTTCAAGGAAACAACTTTGAATCACATTGTGGTGATGGGCAGAAAAAACTTTGAATCCATTCCAGAAAAATTTCGTCCGCTACCCAATAGGGAAAATGCTGTCTTGACTCGGAATACAGACTTTATCGCGCCGAATTGTTTTGTATTTAATAGCATGGAAGTGTGTTTGAAACAGTATGAAAATGAAACAGAACGGACTGTTTTTATCATTGGCGGTGGACAAATCTATCAGGAAGCTTTGGAAAACAATTGGGTAGAAGAAATGTTTATCACCTATGTAGATCACACTTTCGGAGCAGATACTTTTTTCCCGTCGCTTGATTTTTCGCTGTGGAATGAAGAGGTGGTTCGTTCACACACAGCTGATTCTAAAAATGCGTATAATTTTACAGTGAAAAAATACACCAAGAAGTAATTCTGATTCGATTTTCCTCCCTTTTTTTCAAAAGGAAATGTATCTTTGTTCTTGTTCCAAAATAACCAATCCTTCCAATAAATAATGATAGTTTGTATAGCTGAAAAACCGAGTGTAGCAAAAGATATTGCAAAAGTAATTGGTGCTACACAAGCGAAAGACGGCTACATGGAAGGAAACGGTTATCAAGTTACTTGGACTTTTGGTCACTTTTGTACCTTGAAAGAACCGCACGATTATTCAGAACAATGGAAATCGTGGAGACTGGAAAGTTTACCCATGATTCCTTCTAGTTTTGGAATAAAATTGATTGACAATCCAGGTGTTCAAAAGCAATTTCACATCATTTCTAGGTTAGTGTCTCAAGCAACGGAGGTGATTAATTGCGGAGATGCTGGACAGGAAGGAGAACTCATTCAACGTTGGGTTTTGTTGAAAGCACAATGCAAAGTTCCGATCAAACGTTTGTGGATTTCGTCTTTGACAGAAGAGGCAATTCGAGAAGGTTTTGGCAAATTGAAAGAAAGCAATTCCTACGATAATTTATACGCCGCAGGTAGCGCGAGAGCGATTGGAGATTGGTTGTTGGGAATGAATGCAACGCGTTTATTTACGACTAAATTCAGTCGTGGAAAAGGTGTTTTATCGGTTGGAAGAGTTCAGACACCAACGTTAGCAATGATCGTTCTTAGGCAAAAAGAAATGGATGCCTTTCTTTCGGAAGATTATTGGGAATTGAAAACCCTTTACCGTGAAACTGAATTTTCAGCTGTCATCGAACGATTGACTTCGCTAGAGAAAGCGGAAAAAGGCTTGGCTTATTTGAAAGAACATCTTTTTGAAATTACAGCATTTGAGCAAAAAGAAGGAAAAGAAGGAAACTTGCGTTTGTTCGATTTAACAGGATTACAAGTTGAGTCCAATAGAAAATACGGCTATTCAGCAGAAGAAACTTTAAAGTTGATTCAGCGTTTATATGAAGGCAAAATGGTGACGTATCCAAGGGTTGATACGACTTATCTTCCGGATGATGTGTACCCGAAAATTTCTGGAATTTTACAAGGAATGAAATATTACAGTCAATTAACGGCGCCTGTTTTGGCAAAACCAATTCCAAAATTGAAAACGGTTTTTGACAACAAAAAAATCACCGATCACCACGCGATTATTCCTACAGGAATTGTTCCTTCTGGAATTTCTGTGCAGGAACAACACATTTACGATTTGATTGCCAAACGTTTTATCGCTGCATTTTACCCAGAATGTAAGGTTTCGAATACAACTGTTCTGGCGAAAGTTGGACAAATTGAATTCAAGGCTACTGGAAAACAGATTATTGAAATGGGATGGCGTGAAGTATATGTCAATGATGCTGCTGTAAAAAAAGATGCGGATGAAGATAAAGTGATGCCTCATTTTACAGAAGGAGAAAGTGGACCGCACGAACCTAAAATTCACCAAGGAAAAACTTCACCACCTAAAGCCTATACGGAAGCCACACTTTTGAGAGCGATGGAAACTGCTGGCAGACAGGTTGATGATGAAGAAATGCGTGAATTACTGAAAGACAATGGAATCGGTCGACCATCAACGCGAGCGAATATCATCGAAACGCTTTTTCGTCGTAAATACATTGAAAAACGAAAAAAGAATTTGATTGCCACGCAAACCGGAATCGACTTGATTGACACCATTCAAAATGAATTGCTGAAAAGTCCTGAATTGACGGGAGATTGGGAACGAAAATTACGTTTGATAGAGAAGGGAGAATATGCTTCCGAAACGTTCAAGCAAGAATTAATTCAAATGGTTGTTGACTTGACCAACGAAGTGATTTTCAACACGCATCGCGTCATCAACATGGTGACAGATGGGGAAGCTGCAGCTGCTGCGGCAATTGAGCCAGAAAAAAAAGAACGCAAACCAAGAGTTGTCAAGCCAAAAGAGGAAATCAATTTGGAAACCATGCATTGTCCAAAATGCAAGCAACATTTGCTAATGAAAGGAAATTCCGCATACGGATGTTCCAATTTCGCTGTTTGTGGATTTAAAATTCCCTTCGATATTTTAGGTAAAAAAATCACCGAAAAACAGATTTACGATTTATTAGAAAAAGGTCAAACAGGAAAACTGAAAGGTTTGATGCTTCCAGGAAATTCAGAAGCGATTGAAGGTAAATTGAGTTTTACGAAGGATTTTAACATTGAGGTTGTTTAGAAAACGTGAAAGTAATAAATGTCGAATTTGAATTTGCCAACCACATTATTTCACTACAAGTAAGAGATTCACTCAACAATACTGTTAATCGATGCCCGAGTTATACTTAAGCATAAAATCATCCGGACTAAAAACCTGAATTTCACTTTGCTTAAAATGTTTTAAATCACGTGTGATAATGCAGTCCATATTCTCAATCGAAGAGGCGCATAAAATTTGAATCGAATCTTCAAAGTCTTTATGGCTTGATCTTAAACCTTTTTTTATAATGTCTACATCAACGGGAATGATGGTTATGAATGCTAGAAGATTGAATAAAACTTCTCGAAGTGATTTTTCATCTAAGTACTTTTTAAGTAAATAGTGAGTTGTTGCAATCGAATGCGAAGAAGTAAAAGCTTCTATTTTCTTTTCCTCCGATAATCTAAAAATTTCGATTGCATATTTACTAAAAGGTTTTCTATCCGCAATTAAATCAATGATTATGTTCGTATCAAGAAATACTTTTTTCATAAATATTTCTTTTCTAATGCGTTTCGCAATTCCGTTTCTTCGTCAAAATCTTTTGGAAGTTTTACAGCTCCGACAATATTTCGCAACTTCGGAGAAACGCTCGTCGTATCAGTATCATCAGTGATATTCTCCAAGTAATTCTCAATTATTTCAGATAAACTTCTGCCAGTATTTTTCGCATACAGCTTTGCTCTTTCAATTATTGATTTTTCAACTGTCAATGTTAGCTTGGTTGTCATTACACGTGTTTTAATTTCAAAGATACGTATTTGTTTTTAAAATTCCAAAAGAGATTTTCTTGATGTTCTGTAGTATTCGATCAATTAATATTTTCATTCCGACTGAATCATCCCAATCAAGCGATCGTTAATCACGCTCCATTGATAATTTTCTTTTACAAAAGCTTGTCCATTTTCAGCAATTCGCTGATAAAAAAGGACATCATTCATCAATAGATTAACCTGATTAATAAATTCATTTTCAGTGTCGGCAATCAAGATCTGTTGATTCGGAATTGCGTTTAATGCATTGTTGGCCAATGTAGTGGTAATGCAAGGAAGTCCCATCGCCATGGCTTCCAGTAGTTTGTTTTGTAATCCTGTTCCGAGCATCATCGGTGCAATGAAAATTTTTGCATTTGCATAACTGTCACGAATATCTTCAACCCAACCGCTGACAATGAAATTATCAGAAGCACATTTCTTTAAGATGTTTGTTGGATTTACACCTGAAATCAAGCATTGAATCGTTGGTAACTGTTTTTCCAACAAAGGCATCAATTGATTTTTGATGTACAAAGCAGCCTCAATGTTTGGCGGATAGCTCATGTTTCCGGTAAAAACCAAATCAAAGTGAGGCTTTTTGGAAGTAAATTCAAAGAATTTCTGATCCACACCATTCGGAATGATTTGAATCTTTTTTTGTTTTGGGTGCAAGATGAATTGACGATCTTGTTTGGAGATGATGGTATGAAATTCGAAATAATCAAAAATGGATCTTTCATAAGCAGTTAATCGCTTGCTTTCCATCTTCATCAATTCTTTTTTCAGTCCAAATGCAGATTTTTTTCTACGTTCGATTCCTTTGGATAATGCATCCATGTAGTCCAATGTTTTCTTGCATTCATGGTAGTTTTTGACGTATTCAGAAGATCGAACTAATTGACAATAAATGTGTTCAGGTTTTGATTTAAGAACGATTTCATTGATTTTTCGCTGAATCCAAGGTTGATAAAAGTACTGAACTTGAAATGGTTTTTTATTGAAGATGCCTTTGAAAAGAGACCAGATAATACCGATCTTTCGCAATTCAAAAACGTGCATGTTTTTACAATAATCCTTTAATTGATTTTGGTTTTCTTGCGTGACTTGAATGTCCGAAATACAAATTAACTCGATGTCAAAATGTTTCGATAAATCTTTGATTTGATAGTACGCACGCAGTTTATCGCCCTTCTCCAAAGGAAAGGGAAACCGCGACAAGATAACCGCTAGAACAGGCTTTTTAGAAGGATTGAAGGAACTCATAAATCTTAGCTGAAACTTGTTCTTGACTGTATTTTTCTTGAATCATTTTTTGACCCTTTTCGCCGATCAATTTTGCCAAAGCTGGTGTTTCGATTAAATCCCAAATCGCATCGCAAATCTCTTGGGTAGAATTGGCAACGATTCCTTCGATTCTATTCAGAACTGGAATTCCTTCAAAACCAACTTTTGTTGCAATCACGGGAGTTCCAACTGCCATCGCTTCCAGAATTTTAATTCGGATGCCCGAACCAGATTGAAGTGGCACCACTAAAATTCCATGTTGTGCCATAAATTCCGCGACGTTTTCGACACGACCGTGCACAACGACGCCGTCTTGTTTTAATTGGAGTAATTTAGAAGGCATGTAAGAACCTGCTAAGTGCAAGTTCGTATTCGGGAATTTAATTCTGATTTTTGGGAAAATTTCGTTCAATAAAGCGTCGACCGCTTCACTATTGGGTTGCCAATTCATCGCACCTAAAAAGAAGATGTCATTGGATTTCCCATCAAATTTCAGCGTTTCATTCCGTTTCATTGAAACAGGAATCGTTACCATGGGAATATGAATTCCGTGAGACTGAAAAGTTCTTTTATCTAAATCTGAGATACAAACCAAACCATCCACTTTCTTCAAGTTCTTGATTTCGTAGTTTTTCAGGTCTTTGGATAATTTTTGAAGGTATTTTTTTTTCAGCAAATTGCCAGTAAATTCGGACATCCTTTCCCAAATTTTGTATTCCACATTGTGCGTGCGAACAATTATTTTACCGCTGAATTGCGAACGAATTGCATCTACATACGGCAACAGAAAAGCACTTTCTAAAAGGATGAAATCAAAATCTGAATTTTTGACTTTGGAAAGAATTAACGTTTCAAATTGCGTAGAATAAAATCGAGAAACGTTGTAGGATTCAGAAGTTACTAACGCTTGAAGCGCCTTGATGATGTTTATTTTTGTGTTGATGAAAACACTTTCTGGTTTGATTTCTTTTTGTAAATCAGCAGGATAATTCTTTAAATCAAAAGGATGTTTTGATGTGGAAATGCTGATGTTTTGAATTTCACAACCTACATGTAAAAGGTTTTGTAAAAACGCATGCATCGCAATGCAACCTCCATCGATGAGGGGGAAAATTGGTTTATGCGTGACGAATAGAACCTTCATTATTTTTCGACTTGTATTTGTTTTTTTCTTTTAAAAATAGATTTCCAGAACTCGCTGTTAAACAATTTGGAATCATTTGCAGCACTTCGCATCAATAAGAATGCAAAAGGAGTAAGAATAAAAGTGGCCATCCACATTCCTAAAAATGGACTCAATACGCCTTGCGTAGCCAAACTTTCGCCCACACTAATCAATACAAAATAGATCATGAAAAGCAAAGCGGCGATAACAACTGGAGCTCCAAATCCACCTTTTTTAACAATTGCTCCCAAAGGTGCACCAATGAAGAACAAGACTAAGATGGTAATGGTTAAAGAAAATTTGCGGTTAAACTCAATCAAGTAGCGATCTAATTCATTTTCAATGGATTCAATAAATACCTTTTGTCCATCCAAATTTTCTTTTAAAGTTCTGATTTTGCTGATTGCGGAATTTTGTGCTACAATCAAATCTGATTTTGGAATTTCTGAAAGCAAAATGATTTCTTTAGAAGTGGAGGGAAGTACCTCGCTTGTATTTGTGTCGACAAGCTCCACTTTTCCTTGTGAAAGAAAATATGGATGATTGGTTTTTAAGCTTTGATTGAAATTGAAAAGAATTTGAGTGGTTTGTTTCTGAATTGAATCAATGGCTTCGTTGAGTTGAAAAACATTGAACATTTCGTGTTTATTTTTAAACAAATCTTCATCCGTCTTATTCATTTGAAAACCAGAAATGTCGATTTTATAAGTTGCATCCGAAAACGAAGACCGTCTTGATGGGTGGAACGTGCTAGACTGCGAATCTTGCATTGGAGAATTTGAAAGTTCTTCGAATGCCATGCCATTTTTCAAATTAAAAAACAAACTCGAACCATCTTGAGATTTAAAAACCTCCCCACTTTCAGCCCGGATTGTTTTGACAATGTTTTTGTCTGTATGATCGTGGATGGTCACTCCTGTAAAATGAGAATCTGTTCCTTTGTCTATTTTAATGGTAAAACCGTCGAGTTGATCGTTGTATTTTCCAGGAGTTAAAATCGTTGATATTTTGGTTTCTTGAATGTCATAAATCAAGGATCTCCATTTTAAGTTTGCTACCGGAATGACGTAATTTGCAAAATAAAATGTTCCAAGACATATTAAGAACACGAAAAGAGTGAGCGGTCTTAAGATGCGGTATAGCGATAATCCAGCAGATTTTAAGGCGGTTAACTCATTGTTTTCCGCCAGATTTCCAATTGTCATGATGGACGATAACAACATCGCCAACGGTAGAGCCAGTGGTATCAAACTAGCTGAAACGTAAAATAATAATTCTAAAATGACCGTCGCACTAATTCCTTTACCCATCAAATCATCGATGTATTTCCAGAAAAATTGCATGATGAGCATGAACATAGAAATACACAACGTGACCACAAATGGGCCAACGAAAGATTTGATGCTAAATACGTAAAGTCGCTTCAATATGGTGTATTTATTAAGATGCGAATTTAAGGAAAGTATTTCATTCTCGTTCGATCACGACTGAATGAATCTTTCATATCAAAGAATCTTGAATTACTTTAAACCTGAACGAAGAAGGATTTTGTATCGTTTATGACACTTATAAGCAGCGATATAAATTCGATGGGATAATCGAACTCAGGATTTTAAGCACCCATGATGCGTTTCAAGTTCTGAATTGCTGTTTCCCATTGCATGGTTATTTCATCCACTTCATCATCATCTGCAAAATCAGTTATTTTTAAGACCAAAGCTTTGGTCATTGGATCAACTTCGTAATGAATTTCAAAAAAAGAATCGTCTTCCTCGTTTCGTTCCCATTTCCAACGCATGTATGAACCAGCTCTTTTGGAGATTAAACGAGCAGTTTCCTCACTGCCATCCCAATAAAATGTATAAATATCTTCATCTATATTTACATCATCCGCAAACCATTCAGACAGGCCGCTGGGCGTAGAGACCATGTTCTCTAGTACTTTTGAGGAGGTTTTTAATAGGTACTCTAACTCAATTTTTTGTTTATTAATCATAGTAGTTCTTCGTTTTATTAACTTCTTTATTAACTTAGCGCTTTATTATAAATTTTGTAATATACATAATTCTTTTCAATGGCATTAGTACACTCACTAGAAAAAAATGGAAACTTTTTATTTAAGTATAGAGGTCAATTTCCAATATTGTTATTCATTTTAGCAATACCAACTATTTATTTTACTGATTATGAGTTTCTTGAAGCTGATGGTGAGCTTAAGATTGTTCTAACCGTAGTTGCTGCAATCGTTTCTTTAATAGGTCAGATTATTCGAGCAATTGCGATCGGAACAAGTAGCAAACATACTTCAGGTAGAAATACCAAGGAACAAGTTGCTGATGCTTTGAATACAAAAGGCATTTATTCGACTGTTCGACACCCACTTTATTTAGGAAACTACTTCATGTGGATTGGTATTGTAATGTACACATTTAACATTTGGTTTGTTTTATTAATCAGCTTGATGTTTTGGTTGTATTATGAGCGTATCATGTTTGCTGAAGAGCGTTTCTTAGAAAAGAAATTTGGAAAATCATACGTGGATTGGTCTATGAAAGTACCTCCATTTTGGCCAAGTATAAAAAACTACGAAAAATCTGAAATTCCGTTCTCGATGAAAACGATTTTGAGAAGAGAATACTCTGGTATTTCCGCAACCATCATTGGTTTTGTATTTATTGATTTTTTCAGAGCTTGGTTTGAAGCTGGTGAAGTGCAATGGGAAGCAATTCACGGAATTGTTATTTTAATTGCTTTGCTTATTTCATTTGTTTTGAGAACATTAAAACACAAAACGAAAATATTATTCGAAGAAGATAGATCTTAGTGCAATCATTTCAAAATATATGTATATATTTGCACCCGCAAACAAGCTAATTGTTTGCAAATGGCGAGGTAGCTCAGTTGGTTAGAGCGCAGGATTCATAACCCTGAGGTCGGGAGTTCAAATCTCCCTCTCGCTACGGAAAAATAAAAATGTGATTAACGAATTGTTAGTCACATTTTTTTTTGGCGTAAATTTAGAAAAGTTATGAACTCATCCAAATTGTTCAAAAAATAAGATGAAAAGAAAATCAATATTACTTAATTCAATTTTATCTTTAGTATTCATCGTGCCCTTTTTAGCAATTTTATTATTTGGTTCCTCGGGGCAATGTGATAATGAAAAAAATTAAAACAAAAAGATTTTAAGGGAATTGTTTTGTCCAAATACAAAGATCAGAATGAACATTTACATCCTGTTTTAGAATTGTCTAATACTTATCTTAGGATTATTATTCAAATGGATAAATCAAATTTTTATTCATTTGTAGAATTTAGGAGACAGTTTGATTAAGAAAAAGGGAAGTTTAAACATTCGCTTGATCAGAAAAGATTTAGATACTGTTTTTAGAATAGATTACGGTTGTGAATAATTTTTGATCAGTATCTGTCCTGATTTACAGCCCCAATATTGAATTTATTTATCTAAATAATGTCCTATCGCCGAGAGAACGTGGACTGTAACAGTATTCTCATTTACCGAATAAATTAATCTTTTAAGTTTATCCTGCTAGACCAATATCCTTGAAGATTGTATTTTAATTCTTCTGGTTTACCTGCTCCTGTGTAGGGGTGAATCAACAGTTCATCAAGTATTTTAATGATTTTATTATTGGTGGTTTTATTCCCTGCTTTCTTGTGCTTAGCCAAATCCTTTTCGGCAGAAGGTTGGATTTCTACTTTATACTTTCCCATAATTCCGCTGCACTTGTCATTGTTTTTCCACCTTTTTCAGCTTCAGCTCGCTTTATTTTTTTTACAAATTCAGGATCGTACGGACTATCTTCTTCTATAATTTCAATGCCTGAATTAGGTTTACTAGAAATAGCGTCTATCAACTCTTTCAAAGCTTTAGCTGTTTTATTTTTAGGGTTGATTTTTAATGTAATTGTTTGCATGATAATAAGCTTTACACAAAGATACAAAATTATTGAATCAAATTAAAATTGCTTTGTTAACCGTTAAATTCATAGTTATTTGTTTGGAAGCTTTATAGTTATATGGCTGTTGATTTAAGTGCAAATAAATGCAACACTTTGAATAAAGGACATTGAATACTAAATCAAGTTGAACACGTTAAAAAAAAGAGTCTTTGTTTGATGGTTATAAAAAAATGAAATAACAACAACCAACTTCTCATAATATTAACTTATCTTCAACCTTTTAAATCAAGAATACCCAAGGAAGCTTAATGACGGCATTCAAACCAAATACTGATTTTAGAAACACTTCACATGAATTTTTTCAGGTGCAAAAATTAATGGATGAAAGTTCACAGGCTTTCTGCTTTTCATTTAAACCTAGTTACTTTACGATTACGATGTCCTCACCATATAATGCTCATCGAACAAAATACGACTTTGTTAAATTGATAAATCCAAAGACTGGGGATAATTTTGTTCACAACAAGCTTGAATTAAACTTTTGGTTTGATGATGAGTTGGAGGTGGAGTATCGTTATGGTTACCAAGGTTCAGAAATGGACAATGAAGTAAAAGGAAGTGGGAATAGTTATACAACAACATTCAGACAATTAGACCCAAGACTTGGTAGATGGCTAACACCTGATCCTGCCGAAGCAGAAAGACCTTGGCAGTCACCATATTGTTCTATGGATAATAATCCAGTTTTCAACAACGACCCTGATGGAGATATAATACCAATCATATTAGGCATTTGGGCAATCGCAGAAGTAGCAATGACGGCTTACGATGCATATGATACTTATCAAACAGTCACAGATCCAAATGCTTCTGCAACTGAGAAAACATTAGCAGTTTCAGGTTTTGCCACAGGATTAATTGCGCCAGGAGGTGGTTATGGTACAGCAGCGAAACAAACATACAAAGCAGTTGATAAAGCAAATGATGCGAAAAAAGTAGTATCGTCAACCAAAACAGCTATCAAAAAAGAAACTGCACAAAAAGTTCAACAAAAGACACTTACATATGGTGAACGAATGGCAAATCTTAAAAAGATGAGTTATTCTAAAAATGCCAATGGTTCTTGGAGTTCATCGAATTATAGAAATAATCTAAAAAAACATACGGGAAAACTTGGAGACGGATATGACGCACATCATGTTTTTCTAAAATCAAAAAGCGATTGGTTTAAAGGTGCTGGGATTGATGTAAATGATCCTAGTAAAATGGTGTGGCGAAATAAAAAGTCACATTCAGGAGAAGGAAATGTATCTTGGAAACACAAAAAAAATGTGGGAAGAATTCATTAAAGACAATCCTGATCCATCGAAATTTAATAGTGAGAAGGGGCGTGAAATTTTACGTCAAAAAGCTGAACAAATTGAAAAAACTGTTTGGGGGAATAAAGGAGAAAATCCTACAAAATAATAATTTAACAATAAAATGAAATATTATAAAATAGAGTGTGAGGATAAAAAAGGAGGAATAAATATTAATCCAACTTATGAAATCCCGACTATTCCATACAAAATATTGGATTCCACAACAGATTTAATATTGAATAACAAATTTGTTATTTCAAAAGGCACAAAGTTATATGATGTTTTGCCTTTTGAAAAGCATTTTGGAAACATCGCTATCTCAAGAAAATTAAAAAATTATCTTGAGTCGAAGAAGATAAGCGGTTGGTCTTGTTTTCCAATTGAAATCAAGGGAATAGAAGAACAATATTTCGCTTTTCAAGTACTTGGAAAGTCAGGAAAAATCATCAATTTGGATAATGTTAATACAAGCTTTGAAAAACCAGTTAAAAGGCAGATAATTGCATCAACAATTGATGGATCTGACATTTTTGTAGTTGAAGAAACATTAAATGTTTTAATAAAAGAAGATTTGGCTAATGACCTTAAAAAAGAGGGTTTCACAAATTTAATCGTACAGGATATAGAGAATTCATTCGAGTTTATATAAATAACCGAAAAAATAAAACTTCGAACTGAATTAGCATTAATTTTATTCTTCAAGTCCGTTAAATCCAAAAAACTTATTAACAATCTACATTTTCCTTAAACTCCTTTATTACCAAGGCTTACAGCCTATTTTTACCCTTATTTTATTTTCAGTTCATTTCCACCTAAATACCCGTTTTGAAGTGGGATTTACCTTCGGTGCTACTGCCGTGGTTGGAGGTTCAAAAAAGCAGGTAGAAACAGTTTTAAAATTGCAAAGCTATTGCGAAAAAAAGAAGAAGAAAAGCCCCTGAAAAATCTTTAAAAAAGAAATAAGCCCCACCAGCGAAGCTAGCAACGAAGTTAAAAAGAGAAAAGGCGGAAACCGCCCAAAAAAAGGTAATCAAAATCTTTCCTAAACACCTGTATTGAGTTTATCAAAATATCAAAATTGAGTGAGCGAAGCGCATTTTGTTATTTTTCGCTTTAAAAGAAAAACCAAAATAAATATCCATAAAACTTCAAATCTTTTTAATTTTACGGTTCAGAACAAAATAGCGTATTCAAACAAAATTAAATACATGCATACCCACTCCAAAGAATCTCAAGACAGCTTAACACCCGATACAGCGCTGGAAATATTGAAAGAAGGTAACGAAAGATTCGTCAACAATCTGAAAGCAAACCGCAATCTTTTACAACAAGTCAACGATACGTCCAACGGACAATTTCCATTTGCGACGATTTTGAGTTGCATCGATAGCCGTATTTCTGCTGAATTGATTTTTGATCAAGGGTTGGGCGATATTTTTAGTATTCGCATCGCTGGAAATGTCTCCAATAGTGATATTTTGGGAAGCATGGAATTTGCAACCAAATTGGCTGGATCTAAAGTGATTGTGGTTTTGGGTCATACAAGATGTGGCGCTATAACAGGTGCTTGTAATCAAGTGAAATTGGGGAATTTAACGAGTTTATTGGATAAAATTCAACCGGCAATTGATCAAGAAAGTACAATTCCAGAAAATAGAACCGGAGAAAATCCTGATTTTGTGAAGCGTGTAACGGAAATGAATGTTCTTCTAACGATCGATGAAATTCGCAAAGAAAGTCCAATCATTGCTGAAATGGAAAATAATGGCGAAATTAAAATAATTGGCGGTTTGTATGACGTTGAGAATGGAAACGTTACTTTTTATCAATAAGACGATTTGTCACTTTAAAAACGTTAGTTTTAGAACTTTGAACTGATTTTTAGATTTCAATTCTTTTGTTATTTTTACATTTAAACAATTATTTAAGCAATATCAATTATGAAAAGATTATTCAATTATCAAAATCGTCCCGAACTTTTAAACATTGGGATTTTACTTAGTCGCGTAGCTGGTGGTGCGTTCATGCTCACACACGGAATGCCGAAATTGGAAAAGTTAATGGCAGGTGGCGATATTCAATTCGCTGATCCAATGGGAATCGGAATGCATGCTTCTTTATTACTGGCTGTCCTAACTGAAGTAGTTTGCGCTTTATTATTGATTTTTGGATTGGGAACAAGACTTGCTTTGGTTGGTTTAATTGCAACGATGGCAGTCGCTGCATTCGTTTTTCATGGAGCAGATCCATTTGCCGGCAAAGAAAAAGCATTGTTGTATTTAGTTTTATACGGATTCTTATTTTTCACAGGTTCAGGAAAATATTCTTTGGATTATTTGATTCACCGCAAAATGAAATAATTCTAGTTCATGATAGGCATTAAATCCGTTTACAAAATTATCCTATTTACCCTGATTTTCGGGGTGATAGGTTATTTTGTTCATCCTTATTTCGTTCAGTTTTCAGTGTCCGAAATGAAAGATGTAACCGTGGTTACCATCAATCTTGATGCTGCTGGAAGTTTGAGGATTTTGCTGGCTATTTTTTTTACATTTATCCCTCTGTTTTATTTCTCTGCTAAAAAAATGTTGAACATAGTCGTCAAGCGTGAACAAATTTTCATCGCTTTGTCTATCTTGATTTCAGGGATTATTTTTTGGCAATACAAGATTTATAGCATTCAAGAAAGACTCAAAGAGCTCAAAGCTGCTCCTGGCGGAAAAGATATAAATTATATTTTTGCTCAAGAAGATTTGAATTTAGAATTTTACCTTTTCATCGGTTTTTTTGTAGGTGTTTTTATTAGTGGAATTGCTCTTGTTCAATTTCGCAAAAGGAAAAATTAAGAACTTTCTCCTTCTGATTTTACCGCTTTTCTTATTTTTAAAATGAATTTAAAATCAATCTCCAAACAGGAAATTAGCGCAGAGAAAACAAGCTATTCCATTTTATTAGCCATCTGTTTTGCGCATTTGATAAACGACTTACTGCAATCTATTTTGCCCTCGATTTATCCAATGATCCAGAAAGATTACAGTTTGAGTTTTTCTCAGATTGGAATGATTACGTTTACCTTTCAGATTACAGCATCCCTTTTACAGCCCTTTGTTGGCTTTTATACCGATAAAAAACCACAACCTTATTCTTTTCTTTTTGGGATGATTTTAACCTTGTTCGGCATCATTCTACTTTCTTTTGCCAGTAGTTTTTACACGATTTTGCTCGCCGCTGGAGTTATTGGCTTGGGTTCATCTGTCTTCCATCCAGAAGCTTCGAAATTGGCATATTTTGCTTCAGGCGGAAAAAGAGGTTTGGCACAATCGATTTTTCAATTGGGAGGAAATACTGGAAGCGCAATTGGCCCTTTATTAGTGGCTCTAATTGTTGCAGTATACGGTCAACAACACATCTTGTGGTTTCTGATTTTTTCCGTAATTGGAATTTTCATCTTGCTGAAAGTAGGGAAGTGGTACGCCAATTATTTGAGTTGGAGAGCAACATCAGCAAGTAAGCGGATGGAGGAAAACCACAATTTGACCAAAAAACAAGTGATTAGATCTGTTTTGATTTTGCTGATCCTGATCTTTTCAAAGTTCTTTTATACGGCCAGCATGACCAATTATTTTACATTTTATTTAATCGATAAATTTGGTGTTTCGGTTCAGCAATCTCAGTTTTATTTGTTTGTATTTTTAGCTTCCGTAGCTGCAGGAACACTTTTAGGCGGACCAATTGGTGACAAATATGGACGTAGAGTGGTGATGAAATTTTCCATTTTAGGCGTTGCACCTTTTACCTTGTTGATGCCACACGTTAATTTTGAATTAACGATCCTCTTGGCTGTTTTGATTGGATTGATTCTTTCTTCTGCTTTTTCAGCCATCATTGTCTATGCACAAGAATTGTTGCCAGGAAGAATTGGAATGGTATCGGGTTTGTTTTTCGGGTTTGCTTTCGGAATGGGAGGTCTGGGATCAGCACTTTTAGGAAGGTTGGCAGATCAAACAAGCATTGGATATGTCTTTTATGTGTGCTCATTTTTACCCTTAATCGGCTTGTTTATTTATTTTTTACCTTCTATTAACAATAAGAAATAAATTCCTTTAATATTGAAATATAATTTGTTTATCTTTGCTTTTTAGCGACTATTTTAATTTAGGTTCATGGTAAATGTTTTCATAGCAAATTTAGACTGGGACATCACTTCAGATGATTTAACAGCTACATTCACATCTTTTGGTAAGGTTTTATATGCACACGTGGTATACGAAAACGTAACTAAGAAATCAAAAGGATTCGGATATGTCGAAATGGAGACAGTAGAAGGTGCAATCGCTGCGATAGAAGCCTTGAATGGAATGGAAATCAACGGTCGAAAATTGGATGTGAAAATTGCATCTCCAAAAGGAAACCGCCCTCCAAAGAAAGAACAAGCTCCGAAGCCTTTTGCTCCGAAAGACTCTAAAAACACAGGTCGAGTTAGTAGACGAAGAGAAGATTAGTTTTTAATCACATCTCTGCAATTTTTTCAAAGTAATAATCGAATGTAAGGTATTTTATAGTTGTGGTGTGATGAATTATGCCACAACTATAAAAACACGTTATTACTATTAACCTGAGTTCGATTATACCATCGAATTCATACTGCTGATTATAAGATTATAATAAACTATTCAAAATCCTCTTTGTTCAGCTTTCCAATGAATGGCATCCTACTTCGTCATTTTAAATAAAAATAGTCCACTATTTTTTATTTAAAATTCCTCGTATTATACGCATTCATTAAAATATAAATCTCAATTTTACAATCTAACTCAGGTTATTAAAAAACAGATAAGCTTTTTGTGAAAAAAGACGGATCATTACAGAAACTTATTCCTGCTAATACGATCCGTATTTCAATTGCTGAAATCAGTTCATTCGCGTTAAGCTATCCAGCATGTTTAAAGTGCGAATGGATAGAGTCGCCCTATGTTTTCCAAAGAACTTATTGAATCACCATGGCGAGTGCAACTCCAATAAGAATGCTCAAGAGTTTTACGAAATTGAATCGGTGATTTTCACTCGCTTCAAAAATGATGGTTGTTGAGATGTGTAAGAACATTCCCACTACTACAGCCAATAAAATATCCATGTTGATGAATGCCAAGGAATCTTGAGTGATGTATCCAAATAGCATTCCTGCAGGTGTCATCAAGGCAAATAAGAAGAGAATAAACCACGCTTTCATGTTGCTAAAAGAGGAGCTTTTCAAAAGCGTCATTAGCGCAATTGCAACGGGTGTTTGGTGAAAAAGAATTCCAAGTAGTAACGAATGTTTTGAAAATCCGTGACTGTGTGCGTGGTTGTGACCAGCATGCAATACTTCTTGGATTCCTTCAGGCATTGCCAAGGGAATTCCCTCAATGAAGGAGTGAATGGACAGCGAAATGAATAGCATCCAAGGCATCGCTTTTCCAGGATGAATGTGGACGTGACCGTGCTCAATACCTCCAGAAAAGTATTCAAGAATCAACTGAACCAGAAAGCCGAGTACTACATAAAGTCCAATGTTGGACGTGTGAGAAGCGTAAAGTTCTGGTAGGAAATGACTAAAAGCAATCGCTAATAAAAAGCCACCGCTGAAAGCGAGCAAAATTTTAATCAGGCTTTTTTGCTTGTACGCGTCAACAATCGTTACAATCAAACCTCCTAAAAGTACTACGCCTATGAGGGCAAAAACAGATGTAAGAATCGACATTATTTTTTAGAAGCAATAAGAATTAAACGATCTGAAGTTTCAGCATGGTATTCATCCAGATTGAAATCACCAAAAATAGCATCTACTTTGAAGTTGGATTTTTCGAGCAATTTCTCAAAATCTTCTTTGTTAAGTCCTTGAACACGTTCTGTGTAACTGTAAGACTGACCTGTATGACCAAATGAAATTGTTTTTAAAATGTGTTTTCCATCAAATTCGCGGGTGATGTTAAAAACAATTCCATCGATTGTTTTTACTTCTTTCTTCACCAAATTGGCAACCACTTTATGAATGTTTAGAAAATCGATGATCACTTTTCCACCATCATTCAGCATTTCATGAACAGATTGTAAAACTTTTAGATTGTCTTTCTGCGTATCGAAATATCCAAAACTGGTAAAAAGATTAAAGACATAATCGAATCTGTGTCCTGCAATTATTTCACGCATGTCGTGAACTATAAAACGCAAGTCATCATTCTCATATTTCTTGGCATCAGCAATGCTGTTCACAGAAAGGTCTGCACCAACCACATTGAGTCCTTTTTTGTTTAAGAAAACGGCATGGCGGCCTTTACCGCATGCTAAATCCAAAATGGTTTTATTGTTTTCAATTTGGAGGTAATCAACTAGTTTAGTAACAAAATGTTCTGCTTCTTCTTCGTTTCTATCTTGATAAAGGACATGGTAAAATGGCGTGTTAAACCATTCTTCAAACCATTCCGACTTTTCATTTTCGTTTGCCATAGTTGACAAATGTACGAACTTATTGAAAGTAAATTGCATTAAGGAAGGCTTTTATTTAATTATTATTGCCTCGTTTCTCGATTCGTTGGAATCAATATCTTTGTAGTTCAGTAAAAGCATTTAAAAATGAAATCAATAGGGGTTACAGGTGGAATCGGTTCTGGAAAATCAATTGTCTGCAAAATTTTGGAGGTAATGGGATTTCCTGTTTTCTATTCAGATGCAGAAGCCAAAAAATGCATGGTGGAAGATGCTGATTTGATGCAGGGTGTGAAACAATTATTGGGAGAAAATGCCTACATCGACGGTGAACTAAACCGTCCTTTCGTTGCAGAAAAGATTTTTTCGGATGCAAAAGTGAAAGCAAAAATGGACGAATTGGTTCATCCTGCTGTATATCGCGCTTTTGAGAAGTGGAAAAAACAACAATCTTCTGATTTGATTTTCAACGAATCTGCTTTGCTTTTCGAAACGGGATCGCACAGTCGATTTGATGAAGTGATTCTTGTAATTGCGGATTTAGAAACGAGAGTAGCACGTGTAATCAAACGAGATCAAGTGCAAAAAGAAGCAGTAATTACACGCATTCAACATCAAATGTTGGACGAACATAAATTGAAAATGAGTCCCTATGTGATTGAAAATGATAGTCACCAAATGTTGATCCCTCAACTCTTAAAATTCATTGAAAAGATGCGTTAAAGCGCTTTTGAGATTTCCAAATATCCATTACGAACTTGTAGATTAGTTGGTGTGTTTTCAACGTACAATCCGCCAGTTCCCAAGCCTTGATGTAATTTTGTATCAAATTGCGAAATAAATTGTGCAATTGCATTCAAACCAACATTCGACTCCAAAGCAGAAGTAATCCACCACGGAATTTTTCGTTCTTCAGCCAAGGAAATCCATTCAGCGCAACCCATTAAGCCGCCATGTAAACTTGGTTTTAAAATGATGTATTGTGGTTGAATGGCATCTAAAAGTTCGATTTTTTGTTCTCGAGTTTCAATTCCTATTAACTCTTCATCCAAGGCAATCGGCAAAGCTGTTTTTGCGCAAATGTTGGCCATTTCTTTCCAATTTCCTGCCTTGATTGGTTGTTCGATGGAGTGCAACTTCAATTCAGCCAATTGGGCTAACCTTCCCAAAACTTCGGTGTGAGAAAAAGCACCGTTTGCATCAACTCTCAAGGTCAAGACATCTGCGGAATAGCGCGCTCGTAAAGCAGCAAGGATTTCATATTCTTTCTCGAAATCGATGGCGCCGATTTTCATTTTTATACACGTAAATCCTTCTTTCAATTTGGATTCTATCTGCTCTTGCATGAACGATTCACTGCCCATCCAAATCAATCCGTTGATTGGAATTTTACGATTTCCTCGGGTAAATTCGGTGTCAAATAAAATTCCTTTTCCGCCATTTTTCAAGTCAAGAATCGCGACTTCTAAGCCAAATAAAATGGAAGGACTTGCAAGCAGGCTTGGAAATATTTCAGAAATGTTTTCCAAGGTGTAATTTCCTTGATTGATTGAAATACAAAGGTGATTTACTTTTTCTTGATACGAATGAATGTCTTTAAAATCAGCAGAAAGTCCAGGGATGATGCTGCATTCGCCAATGCCAATTATAGTTGGAGAATCAGACGTGTTTAGATACAAAAACCACGCATGTTTTTCTGTCAAAACTCCTCTGCTTGTTCCACTTGGCTGTTTGAAATGGAACGTTTTTTTTTCAAATCTGATTTCAATCTTCATCTTAAAATTGATTTAAAATGATCGACAATGCAAAAAATATACTAGCAGCAAAGGTCGTTAAGGCAACAACTTTGAGTTCAGGATCAAAACTGCGTTCCGTTCTGATTTGTAATACTCTTCGGACATGCAACAACAACATCAAAGCTGGAAAGAGAAGAATGTACAACCACGGATTGTTTCCGTGGAAATAAACGAGATAGATAGACCAGAAAATGATGGAAAGAAGGATTAAAACGGCGTGGTAAATTTTCGCGATGTTTCCACCCATTTTGACAACCAAGGTGTTTTTACCCACTTTTTCATCGTTGATTCGATCTCGCATGTTGTTGAGATTTAAAACGGCGACACTTAGAAATCCGATGGAAGCGGCGGGAAGTAAAATTTCCCATTTGAAGTTTGATAAATCAATGCGTTCAGGATATAAATTGTAAACGCCGATTGTGCTGACAAGTCCGAAAAAGATGAAAACGAAAACATCACCTAATCCGTTGTATCCATACGCTTTTTTGCCTATGGTATAGGTAATTGCAGCGAAAATACTCAACAATGCCAAGATCAAATAAAATACGAAAAACGATGAACCTTTCCCTTCAGAACTGATGAAAATCAAGGCAACAGCGGAAATAATGGACAAGATACTAAAGAGAATAACTGCATTTTTCATTTCGCGCATGCTGATTTTTCCAGATTGAACAGCTCTCGTTGGACCAACACGATCGAGGTTGTCGGTTCCTTTTAAACTATCGCCTAAATCATTTGCCAAATTGGATAAAATCTGGAAAAGAACGGTAGTTAGCATCGCAAATCCAAAAATGAGTGAATCCCAGATTCCATCGTTGTAAGCAATGAAAGAACCGAATATAATTCCTGAAAATGAAAGTGGTAAAGTTCTCAATCGAAACGCGTGAATCCAAGCTTTTAGTTTATCCATGAAGCAAATTTAACGAAACTATTTTGAAGAATGTTGCCCTTTCAGTTGATTTCAAAATTTGGATCCTATTTTAAAGAAATAAGTTCTGCATTGATCCAATTTGGAATTTGTCTTTCGGCATTCAGATCGAGGATGGAAGCGATAATCTGATTTTTGCTGAAATAAATCATAAAAATAATTGAAAAATATGCTGTGCGTACATATAAAAATGATAACTTTACCTCTATGAGTAAAGTAGATTTTCAGAAAGCAGAACTTTGTTCCATGTTGGGAATTAAGTATCCCATTATCATGGCGCCGATGTTTTTAGTATCCAATGTGGAAATGGTTGTCGCTGGTATCGAAGCAGGAATTACAGGTGCGATACCTGCCCTAAATTACAGAACGATTGAAGAACTTCGCGCTGCAATTCACGAAATTCGAACGCGCGTGGAAGGTCCATTCGGAATTAATCTGATTGTCAATAAATCCAATTTTCTTTACAAAGAACAATTGGATCTCATTTGTGAAGAGAAAGTTGATTTCATCATTACTTCCTTAGGATCACCTGAAGAAACGATTAAACGCGCTAAAAAATCTGGAGTAAAAGTTTTCTGTGACGTAACCGATGTCAATTATGCCAAAAAAGTTGAGGCTTTAGGAGCTGATGCGTTGATTGCGGTAAACAAAGAAGCAGGCGGACACGCAGGAAATACATCCTTTCAAGATTTGATTCCCGCTTTGCAAACAGCATGTACAATTCCAATTATTTCTGCTGGTGGAGTAGGAGATTATCCGAGTTTGTCTGAGATGCTTTCACTTGGTATTGCAGGAGTTTCCGTGGGTACAATTTTCATTGCTTCGGACGAAGCGGGTGTTTCTCAAGAGTACAAACAGGCGTGTGTAGATTACACTTCAAAAGACATTGTGATGACCACTAAATTGTCGGGTTCTCGATGCAGCGTGATCAATACGCCGTATTTGCAAAAAATTGGAACGGAACAAAATTGGTTGGAGCGCATTCTGAATAAAAACAAAAAATTGAAAAAATGGTTCAAAGCCTTCACGTTTTATAGAGGAATGAAAAAGTTACAAACTGCCGCTTTTGGTGCTACTTATAAGACAATTTGGTGTGCAGGTCCAACCGTAGACTACATCCATTCCATTCGTCCGGTGAAAGAAATCGTAAAATCCTTGGTCAATGAGTGAAATCAAACCTGCAGTAACGCTCGGAAAAATGAAGTGGTTGCTTTTTTTGTTGGCCAATTTCAAAATTCCGATCATGGGATTTTTGCGACCGAAATTGATGTTGCTGAACGAGGAAACGGTTCAGGTCAGAATCAAATTGAATCGAAGATCTAAAAATCATTTGAATTCGATGTACTTTGGCGCTTTGGCCGTTGGTGCAGACGTTGCTGGCGGAATTCACGCTTTTTATTTTGCGGAGAAACACCATAAAAAAGTATCTTTTGCTTTCAAAAGCATGCACGCAAACTTCTTAAAAAGAGCGGAAACGGATGTGTTTTTTGTTTGCAACGAAGGAGCCAAGATTGAACAAGCTATTTTGAAAAGCATAGAGAGTCAAACCCGAATCAATCAAGATGTTCAAGTTGTTGCCTTGAATAAACTACAGGAAGAGGTTGCATTATTTACGATGGAAATCTCTGTGAAAGTTCATTAAACAGCTTTCGATTTTTAGTATTGACGATAGCTTGTCGAAAATATTATTTAGAATGATTCTTTTTAGTGTTGGAAAATGATTTATCTTTGCGTAGAATAATTCTAAATAGAATGAAACAAGCAATCGATAAACAGACTCAAAATACGGTTTCCCAATCCAATTCTTGTAGTAATTGTAACTGTGGCAAGAAAAAAGATTGTTGTGAAAAGTACAGAAGAAAAGGGGTTCACTGTAAAAAGTGTCCTAAAACCTAAGTTATATATTCAAGAAATTAGCGTTAAATTTGAATTTCATTCAAGCTTATGAAGTTATTTCTTTCTCTTTTATTGAGTTTCTTAATTTTCTCTTCAATCGCGCAAGAAAACCAAGCTAAATCTTTTTCTGTGAGTTTGGATGTTCGCAAAATAGATTATTTTTTAGCAATCGATTACCATTTTGGAGTTCAAAAATTGAATTTTGCTTTCGGTTTAGAAACAGGAATTGTTAAAACCTTTTTTCAGCAACGTTTTTTTCCAGGTATTCACGCGCAAATCAATTATCCGCTTTTGAATAAAAATCATTTTTTTCTTGCACCAGCATTTGATTTGAATTACAATTTGCTATCGGTGCAAAAAGGATCTAGACATCCACATGTGTTTCAAGAATACCGATTAGGATATCAGTTAAATTGTGGAAACAAGTTGAAATTGATTCATTCTGCAGGAGTTGGACTCATCTCAGAACATTTTTATGGAGCTTATTCTCAAAAGTACAGGTCTGCAATTGGTTTTGCTTATTCGGTTAAAATAGGTTGTTTGTATGCATTTTAGAAATTTACTTTTTGGATTGATGTTACTGATTTCTGCTTGTCAAAAGGATCAGCATACTGCGAACACGAAAGTGATTGGTCACGGTGCAACGGGATTAAAAATGCCTGCTTCGTTTTACCACGATAATTCCTTGGAAGCGATCCACAAAGCATTGGAAACAGAAGGTTGTGATGGAATTGAAATTGATGTACAACTTTCTAAATCTGGAACGTTGTGGTTGTTTCACGATGCGGAAATGAAACTTGAAACCGATCATTCGGGATGTATCCATTCCAAAACGGATGAAGAATTGAAACAAGTTCGATATCAAACAATCAGAAAAGAAAAACTGGCAAGATTTGAAGAAATTCCTTTTCATAAACTGATGGGCAAGACGTTGATGTTGGATTTACGGCATTTTAATTCGTGTGAATCGACTATTCTTACCAGCGAAAAGATGTTGGATGAACTGCTGAAATTTCCAGAAATTCAAACAGGAAGTATCCACGTATATCTTCTCAGTAATTATGCGCCATGGATTACAGCATTTCAAAATACTTCGTTTGAATTGATTTATTCTACCGAAACGTTGGAGGAAGCTAAAGTGTTGATGACTAATAACAACATTGCTGGAGTGATGATTAAAAATAGTCAGATAAGCAAAGATCAAGTCAACGAACTGAAAGGCTTCGGAAAAAAAATAATTATCTTTGAAGTCCGTTCTCCCAAAAACATTCGCAAAGCGTTGAAAAAGAGACCAGATTATCTCGTTACGGATGATTTACGAACAACCATAATTGAAAAATAACCATGGCAAAAACTTCTAAAAATAAGCTATCACCGTTGGTGTATTCTACCAATCCTAATTTTTTATTGGATCAAGAAGAAGAAACAACAGAAACGATTTCAAATCATTTGCAAAAACTATATGTTTCCATCGACAAGAAACAGCGAGCAGGAAAAGAAGTTACTTTAATTGAAGGTTTTGTGGGCTCGGAAGAGGATTTGAAAGATTTGGGTAAACTTCTCAAAAGTAAATGTGGTGTTGGTGGTTCTGTAAAAGATGGAGAAATCTTGATTCAAGGAAACTTTAGAGATAAAGTAATGGAGATTTTAATCAAGGAAAAATACCAAGTAAAACGAAAAGGTGGTTAAAAAATGACTCCTTCCATAAATAGTAAACCATCTATTAAAAGGAGTCATAAAAAACTTAATAAAACAAAAAAAATCTAAAAAAAAAGATGCAATCCGAATGCAATCAGCTTGTATCTATTTCGATGAAATTAACTCTTTTCTAAAAACTTGGTTCGCAATAATGATGAACGGTTTGTAGGCCTGATAGAAAGCATAATTGAAGTAGACGATTCATGTGATTCGACTTTCTGAAATTGCAATTTAAAAGATAGGAATTCCGATGTATTGAATCGCTGTTTAAAAACGGGTTAAATTCTGAGCTACAATCAGCAGGCCAATCGTTTTTATAGATTTTTTGATTGATTCGTATTTCATTTTATGATCCCATACTAATTGTTAATGAGGTTTTTAGATTTTTATCTTTCATTTCAATCAAAAAAATAGCTACTTTTGTACCCTTAAAAACGAAAAAATAATTTCTGATGAAAAATAAGGTATTCGCCCTTCTCTTGATTTCAGTGTCAGTCACTTCATTCGCTCAAACGAATAATTTGATAAAAGATACAGACAACATGGTTGACAAATCTAAAAAATCAGCAACGGCTGACATGTTAACGGATAGTTCTTACTGGTCAACTAAAATGCTTTTTGGCATCAACGGTTCTCAATCTACGTTTGTGAATTGGGCTGCAGGGGGCAGAAATAACATTTCATTGCTTGGATTTTTAGATGGTTCTGCAACCTACCGAAAAAAGAATATGAAATGGAATTCAGATTTAAAATTAGCACTTGGAGGAGTTCGTTTTTTAGGAAGCACGCCGGATGGTTCTAGCAATGTTCAAAAAACAGACGACGTGATTGATCTATCAACAGCCTTGGGGTATGAATTCAAAACAAAATGGTATTACACCGCAGTTGGCGGATTTAAAACGCAAATGTTGAACGGATATATTTATCCAAACGACTCAATCAGAACTTCTACTTTCATGGCTCCCGGTTATGTTAGCGCAGCACTTGGTATCGAATATGCGCCATCAACAAATTTCAACATGTTTATATCTCCGTTGGCTTCTAAATTTACAATCGTAAACGATGCCACTTTGGCAAATAAAGGTGCATACGGCGTAAAAGCTGCAAGCTATGATGGAACTGGCCAATTGATTTCTGCGGGCGAAAAATTTAGAAGTGAATTTGGAGCGTATTTCAGGTTGAGATATAGCAAAGAATTGGTGAAGAATGTAGAAATGAAATCTCGTTTAGAGCTTTTTTCAAACTACATTGATAACCCACAAAACGTGGATGTAAATGCGGAAGTTATTTTCACATTTAAAGTCAACAAATGGTTGTCTTCGTCCTTGCAATGGAATTTCGTGTACGACGACGACATCTCTGTTACAGACAGTAAAGGTCGAGTAGGAGCAAGAGCACAATTCAAATCCGTTTTGGGATTGGGTGTTTCTTTTACCTTGAAAAATAAAAACGCTAAATAAGAGCGCTAATTAAAAACGCAAAAGAAGTTTGGTTTAAGGAGGAAGAAACAGAAAAACCGTTCAACCTCATTTTTGCGTAAATCAGCGTCTATTTTAACCAAAAGAGACAAAAGAGAAGGATATTCCGTTTTTTTAATGGATATTTGCTTCCTGAAATTTAATTAAGCATTAAACTAGAATTAAGCACAAATAAGTATGAAATAAGCCATAACGACAAATCGATACACCTGCGAAGCAAGCAACGTAAGTTAAGCAACGATGAATTTTAGATGGCGATACCATATGACCTTTAAAAAACAAATAAAATACATATGAAAAAATTAATAGTTAGACTCTCCTTTTCCTTTTTCGCATTGGGTATTTCAAACGCGGTTATCGGACAAGTTGACAAAGATGTTTTGAATTGGTACAACGGTAAATCCGGAATGAACACGACCAAAGCATACAAAGCATTAAAAAAGAAAACATCTACAACCGTAATCGTAGCAATCATTGATTCTGGTATTGATATTGAACATGCAGATTTAAAAGGAAAAATTTGGACCAATACCAAAGAAATCGCTGGAAATGGAATTGATGATGACAACAACGGTTACATCGATGACATCCACGGATGGAATTTCTTAGGAAGTCCTGATGGAAAAAATCAACAATATACGCGTCTTGAAAAAGCAAGAATGTATGACAAGTTGAAAGGAAAGTTTGAAAATGTTGATCCTCAAAATGTTGCTGCTGTTGACGCAAAAGAGTATGAGATTTTCAAAAAAGTAAGTGAAGAAATTCAAACAGATAAAGCAAGATACACGCAAATCTCTGCGCGAATGGAGCAATTGCCAATGATTCTTCAAATGGTTCCAGGAATGGTTTCAAAAGAACTTGGAAAAACAGACTACACCCAAAAAGATTTGGAAAAGTGGAAGCCTGAAACCGAACAATTGAAACAAATTAGAAGCATGGCATTGGCGATGGCTTCTGGTGAATTATCAGAAGAAGTAATCAAAGGACAAGCAGACCAAATTAACGCGATGTTGGATTACTACTTGAATACTGAATACAACGACCGTGAATTTATTGGAGATAATCCAGATGATTTTACAGATGTTCGCTACGGTAACAACGATGTTGAAGGTCCAGATGCTTTGCACGGAACGCACGTTGGTGGAATCGTTGGATCGATTCGAGGAAATAATTTAGGAGGTGATGGTGTTGCAGACAACGTATTGTTGATGTCACTGCGCGCTGTTCCAGATGGAGATGAAGCGGATAAAGACATCGCATTGGCAATTCGGTATGCGGTTGACAATGGTGCACAAGTCATCAACATGTCTTTTGGAAAAGGATATTCTCCACACCAAAAAGAAGTTTTTGAAGCTTTAAAATATGCGGATTCAAAGGGAGTATTGATGGTTCACGCTGCTGGAAATAGCAACATGGATACAGACGTTGAACCAAATTATCCAACTCCAATGTACTCTTTCCAAAAAGAAAAATTGGATTTGTATTTGACAATTGGTGCTTCGACTCGTTTTCCAAAACAAAAATTAGCTGCTGAATTCTCTAACTTCGGTCAAACGTCGGTAGATGTTTTCGCTCCAGGACACGATATTTACAACGCTGTTCCACAAAGTGATTACAAGAAATTAAACGGAACTTCCATGGCATCTCCAATGGTTGCTGGTGTTGCTGCTTTGTTGAAATCTTATTTCCCTGCGATGACGATGAACGAAATCAAAGACGTGATGTTGAAATCAGCAAAATCGTACAAAGGCGTTAAACAATACAAACCAGGTACTGAAGAATTAGTAGATTTCGGAACATTGAGTGTTACGGGAGCTGTAATCGATGTAAACGCTGCGGTTAAAATGTGTTTAGCGCTTGAAAAAAGTAAAAAATAAGAATTTATTTTCTTACCTTTTATCTGAAAGCTGCCTCTTTATTGGGGCAGCTTTTTTTTTAATTATTGAAAACCCTGCTGCAAGAAAACCGCAAGATGGTGGTGGAAGACCTGGAGATGGATGGACAAGAAATCAAGCGAATGGATTACAGTTTTGACCTGGTTTCTGGAAACGTAAATCGGGTGAGTTACCAACACGGAAAAGCCGACCAGTTTCATCATGTTTACAGCTACGATGCCGACAACCGAATCAGAGAAGTGTTTACCACCGAAACGACGCCGCTGACTTCCGACCAATACGGACGCGCTTCACTTAAAGGTGAACCTGCATTGACGCCTTATTGGCACAAGGATGCAACGTACAGTTATTACCAACACGGACCGCTGGCTAGAACGGAACTTGGAGGACAAAACGTGCAAGGAATCGATTACATCTACACCATTCAAGGTTGGTTGAAAGGGGTGAATTCCACAGATCTTTCCACCGAAAGAAGCTACAAAAAGGATGGCGTCCAAACTGAATTTGCCAAAGACGTGTATTCCTACGGACTGCATTATTTTGGAAAGGATTATTTTCCCATCAACACCAATTACCAAAGCACCCCCAGAATGCCTTTTGCAGCGCAGCCTTTGGAAAGCTTTTTAAATCAAAACAGCAGTGACCTCTACAACGGTAACATTGCAAGAATGGTCACCACCATCACCAATCCAACGACACGAAGTGCCCTCGTACTTGGAAATGCATACCGCTACGACCAGCTCAACAGGATAAAATACAGTATGAGTAATGTAGATGCCTACGATAAAGCTAAGTACGAGTGGCAGCCCGCAGGAAACGCTATGTATGACAACAGTTTTGTATATGATGCCAATGGCAACATCCTGAACCAAAGCCGTTATGACGAAAATCAAGAACAAGTGGATGATCTTCACTACCAATACGAAAGCGGAAGAAACCGATTGACTTCGGTTGAAGACCAGTCGGTTGGCTTTTCAAAGTTTTCAGATGACATCGATTATTCTGAATACCAGTATGACTCCGAAGGCAGATTGATCAGCGACTCACAAGAAAACATTGAAGACATCCAATGGCGCGTGGATGGAAAAGTGAAAGTAATTTTGCGTGGAGGTAGTATTCCAAACCAAAAAAATATTATCTTTGACTACGATGCACTAGGCAACCGAATTGCCAAACACATCTTCACCGATGAATTTAAGCTCGAAAAATCGACTTATTATGTACTTGACGCTACCGGAAATGTGATGGCAACTTACGATAAAGAAATAGATTATATAAATTCCAAAGTTTATTTTAAACTCAAGGATCGTTCTATTTATGGAAGTTCGAGGGTTGGTGTGCGAAGTACGGATATCGACATGCTTGCCTCGCACAATCCCAATTACTCGATGAAAAGCGTAAAATACGAAATCGGAAAAAGAACGTATGAATTATCCAACCATTTGGGGAATGTGCTTTCTGTGATTAGTGATAAACCAATACCGAGTTTTGAAGGAGGTAATCTTGTAGGAATGCTAGCTGATGTAAGGGTGGCGCAGGATTATTCGCCGTTTGGGGTGACTTTGAGTGGGAGGAGTTTTATGCTTGAAGGAGCTGAATTTTCGAGATATGGATTTCAAGGTCAAGAACACGATGATGAAATTAAGGGCAACGGTAATAGTGTAAATTACAAGTATAGGATGCATGACCCTCGTATTGGTAGGTTCTTTGCAGTTGACCCGTTGACAAAGAAATACCCGCATAATAGTCCTTATGCATTTAGTGAAAATAGAGTAATTGATGGTATAGAGTTAGAAGGGCTAGAAGTTGTTTTATTGGGAGGAACAGCAAGGGTATCGGCATTTGCCACTGGCTCCGTATCAACTGGGGTTCTTTTTGACTTCGAAGGAAATGTTGGAATATATTTGACAGGAAGTGCGGGAGGTGGAGCTGCGGGAGGAGTGAGTGCAGGATGGGCAGTAGGTGTGATGCCAACTACTGATAATATTTATGACCTCAAAGGTTGGGGAGTATCTACAGTTTTTGGCGGTCACTTTATGGCTGGCATTGAGGTTTCACTTGATGGGGCTCTTGATTTTAAAGGAAATAAGGGAACAATGGGTAGTACTGTTTCTGGTGGAGTTGGAGTTGATGCTATAGCTGCTATAGAAGGAACGTATACTTGGATATGGGGAACTTCATGGAGTAATATTGGAAAGACAATTTCTGATAAGCTTAATTGGAATGCGAAGGACAGAGCAAATTTCCTTGGAGTATTAAATAATGCTAAGGGGCAACTTGAAAATAGTATGACTGAATTACAAAATATTTATGATAAGGCTAACTCAGAAGCAAAATCGCTTTATGGAAATTGGAAATCAGGCGATAAAGATGTTAGTTGGAAAGATGTAGAAAAGCAACAAAAGATTAGAGATAAAAGTGCGAAAGAGATAAAAACTATTAGAAAAATCATAACGGGTATGGAGAAAGCTGCTGAGCAATTAGAAAAAGAAACTGAAGAGTAATATTAATAATTATGATTGGAGTTGTATTGACAATTTTATTTGGGATATATGTAATTATTCTGGTGAAATATATTCAAAAGGAAAAAAGAATCTTTTTTGAAAAGGTATCTAATAAATTGGATAATGAGAAATTTAAACAGGCAGAGAGAGATTTGAAAAGTAAGGTTCTAAGATTTTCTTTTTTTGGAATGTTAATTTTTGGTCTTATTTCATTAATTGTTGGTTATGGATTAAAAGTATTGATTCAATAGTGTTGTTTGGTCGGTAGTGAAATGAATGTCAACACCATTTTTGCTTTTGACAATGTCAACCTTAAAACGTATCGTTTCTTGCTCACGAATGCTTCTCCTTTCTATACAATGACGGTTTTGAACAACACAACAACCTTTGCAACGCCTTACCCTGTTGTGAAAGGACTTTCAGTTACCGACGCTGGATTGTTAACGTTCGTTGCCCAAAACGGCGAGATGCAAACCACAACAACATCTGTGCTTTCTGGAACGACAGTTGCTTGGGTACCAAGAAGTATTCTCCGTTCAGTTGGCATCAATGACCTACATGCTGTCACGACCGCATCAGGTGTTGCGGCTGGAAACAACGGTTTACTTGCCCAGTTCAATGGAACCTACTGGTATACCTACAAAACTTCAACAACCAATAACCTGCACGCTGTAAAATCAATTTCAGCCACTAACCTGGTCGTCGCTGGAGCCAAAGGACATTTGTTTTCTTACGAAATTGGTGTGAATTATTTGACCACCAAGGCGATTTTACCAAAAAGTGCCCTGCTTACCAATGGACAACAAGCAAATCAATTTATTGCCAGTGATCTAATGGATGTGGTGGTAAGTGCCAACGCTATTTATTCGGTTGGAAAAAATGGCGTGATCTTGTATGGAGAGAACTTGTTTGATGCGCCTTTTCGATTTAAAACCAATTATGCAGGTGTTGATTTTAACAGTGTGTACGCCATTTCCCCTCAAAATGTGCTCGTGGCGGGTAGTTTTTCAAAACTCTACCGATTCCAAGGTGTGAGTGGGACAGAAATCAAGCAGGTATTTGGTAATAAATTGAACGATGTTCATTTTGCAAGTGCAAATGTTGGAACCATTGGAGGTGATAACTTCTTTGTTCGGCAGACGCTCGATGGCGGAAATACTTGGAAAGCGGTTCTTTCAACAAGCAATACGGCACACCTCACTAAAAATATTAAACGGGTTTGGACGTGGAACAATGGATATGCCATTTTGGGTGGTGAAAGTTATTTCACATCCGTATATCAGCAACTTCCTGGAACCATCACCTCAACGTATAGCGTGCAGGATATTCAGTTTCCAAAATCCAGTCCACTCAATGGATACATCACCCACAATGGAAATCTTGTTCGCCTAATCCTGACTCCTCATCTGATTGCAGGTTATACGCTTGCTCCGACCTTTCTTTCAGCAACTTTTGGCGGAAACATACAAGCAATCCATGTCTTCCAAAATAAAACGGTGATGGCTGTTGGTGCTTCTAACCTGATTAAATATTACAAACCAACAACCAATAGCTGGACAAGTTATACCTCTGGCGCGGTTGCAGGCGGAGATTATCGGGACGTTTTCTTTCACGATGACAAGGTTGGGTATGTGGTAGGAACGAATGGTGTGATGCTTCGTTCTCAGAATGCAGTGATTAACTCCGCGCAAGAAATTACGGCTATTTCCTGGGGAAGCAAGGACATCAATACTCCTGATCAGATTATCAGTTCTAGCTCGCAAGTTGGCGTTATTTCAGCCATTGCCTTCGGTTCAAGGTATGACGGTGTGATGGGTGGAAGATACAGTGCTGCCAATCCAACGCTTGGAAACACTTGTTATGTTCGAAAAATCAACGATGAAGCTGGAGATTTTTCTTCCAAATTCTATTACGACCGCTTGGGCCGACTGGTGGTGAGCCAGAACTCCCGACAGAAAACAGAAAATAAGTTCAGCTATACCTTGTATGATGTTCTGGGACGTGTTACAGAAGCTGGAGAGAAGGACGAAAATGCGTCTTTGAAATTCAATTCAGTGTTTGGTACATTGGTTAACCAACAATACATTCCAACGGTAATCGACGACATGAAACTGTCCAATTGGCTGGTTAATAGTGGTGGAAAACGTCGTGAAGTTACCCGCAGTTACTACGACCAGACGGTCATTGGAGGAACTCCAATGACGTGGAATCCCCAGACCCAACGAAAACGCATTGTACATGTTACCTACGAAGAAGTGTATGACAACAATGATGAAACCTTCGACCACGCGACCCATTACAATTACGACATTCACGGAAATGTGAAAACCCTGCTGCAAGAAAACCGCAAGATGGTGGTGGAAGACCCGGAGATGGATGGACAAGAAATCAAGCGAATGGATTACAGCTTTGACTTGGTTTCTGGAAACGTAAATCGGGTGAGTTACCAACACGGAAAAGCCGACCAGTTTCATCACGTCTACAGCTACGATGCCGACAACCGAATCAGAGAAGTGTTTACCACCGAAACGACGCCGCTGACTTCCGACCAATACGGACGCGCTTCACTTAAAGGTGAACCTGCATTGACGCCTTATTGGCACAAGGATGCAACGTACAGTTATTACCAACACGGACCGCTGGCTAGAACGGAACTTGGAGGACAAAACGTGCAAGGAATCGATTACATCTACACCATTCAAGGTTGGTTGAAAGGGGTGAATTCCACAGATCTTTCCACCGAAAGAAGCTACAAAAAGGATGGCGTCCAAACTGAATTTGCCAAAGACGTGTATTCCTACGGACTGCATTATTTTGGAAAGGATTATTTTCCCATCAACACCAATTACCAAAGCACCCCCAGAATGCCTTTTGCAGCGCAGCCTTTGGAAAGCTTTTTAAATCAAAACAGCAGTGACCTCTACAACGGTAACATTGCAAGAATGGTCACCACCATCACCAATCCAACGACACGAAGTGCCCTCGTACTTGGAAATGCATACCGCTACGACCAGCTCAACAGGATAAAATACAGTATGAGTAATGTAGATGCCTACGATAAAGCTAAGTACGAGTGGCAGCCCGCAGGAAACGCTATGTATGACAACAGTTTTGTATATGATGCCAATGGCAACATCCTGAACCAAAGCCGTTATGACGAAAATCAAGAACAAGTGGATGATCTTCACTACCAATACGAAAGCGGAAGAAACCGATTGACTTCGGTTGAAGACCAGTCGGTTGGCTTTTCAAAGTTTTCAGATGACATCGATTATTCTGAATACCAGTATGACCCCGAAGGCAGATTGATCAGCGACTCACAAGAAAACATTGAAGACATCCAATGGCGCGTGGACGGAAAAGTGAAAGTAATTTTGCGTGGAGGTAGTATTCCAAACCAAAAAAATATTATCTTTGACTATGATGCACTAGGCAACCGAATTGCCAAACACATCTTCGACGATCAGTTTAACCTTGAAAAATCGACTTATTATGTACTTGACGCTACTGGAAATGTGATGGCAACTTATGATAAAGAAATAGATTATACAAATTCCGAAGTTTATCTTAAACTCAAGGATCGTTCTATTTATGGAAGTACGAGGGTTGGTGTGCGAAGTACGGACATCGACATGTTGGCTTTGCATAATCCGAATTACTCGATGAAAAGCGTAAAATACGAAATCGGAAAAAGAACGTATGAACTTAGCAACCATTTAGGCAATGTTTTGAGTGTGATTTCTGATAAACCAATTCCGAGTTTTGAATATGAAGAACTTGTAGGAATGCTAGCTGATGTTAGGGTTGCGCAGGATTATTCGCCATTTGGGGTTACTTTGAGTGGGAGAAGTTTTGAGGTTGATGGTGGGTATCGTTATGGGTTTAACTCGATGGAAAAGGATGATGAAGTAAAAGGACGTGGAAACTCACACACTACTTTTTTTAGGCAATATGATTCTCGATTATCTCGATGGCTGAGTGTTGATCCCAAAGTAAAAGAATTACCGTGGCAAAGTCCATATTGTGCATTAGATAATAATCCTATAATATTTGTTGATCAATTGGGAGACAAAATAATTTATGTTGGTGATAAAAAATTTCGAAAAGAAATGAAAGCCCATATCAAAACAATCAAAGCAAGTGTTGACCCAAAAACAAGAAGCATGATTGAAAAGTTAGAGAAAGATAAGAATAGAACGCTTCGAATTAATGATGTAAGTGACAGCGGTGAATTTGGCTTTCACATGCCTAACAACAAGAGCGTATCTAATATTGGAATTGCGTCAGCCGAACAACTGGAGAGTATTGTTGTTCCTGGTCAAAATAAAATTACTTACGATGATGGGACAGAAACATATGAGTTAATTCAAAACAATACACTTTATACGGTAGCAAATGAAATGAGCCATGCTATCGACTGGTATAATAATGAAGTTGATGTTACCTCCGATTATTATGATGAATATACTAATGCCAGAGGTACAGGATTAAATTGGTCTGAGAAAAAATCTAATATGTTTGAAAATAAAGTACGTGAAGCTCAAGGGGACGATTTAAAACTAGAAGATAGTCATTGGGGAGCGGTATACAGTTCTCCTAAATCAGCAAAAAATAGAGTTGACCTAAGCAAAGAAAAAAACACCAAAATTAGGAATGAAGGATTAGAAAAATTAAATAAAGAAGATGTTTCTGAGTAAACTGTTAAAATTAGTATATGTTAAAGTCTATATTTATCTTGTTTTTGAGCTATTACAATATAGTTTATGGTCAATATTCATTTGTTGCAATTGAAGATAGTATCATTTTAAGTAATCAAAATTCAAAAATTTTCAGAATAGATGAACTGAATAAACAAGATATAAATTCCCTTGGCTTACAAATGAGAGATGAGGATAACCTAAATTTAGACAGTCTTTCGTTGATAATTCATGCGAGAAATATTCAAAATAGAAAAGCAATGCATAATGTTGTACACTCTTCGGAAATCAAGCAAAGAGAGAAATATGAATCCTATGTTTTTCAAATATTTCCAATTATTAAAGAAAATGGCGATAAAGGCTATTTAGTATTTATTATGCTCAAGGACATTTTCCCTAAATGGCAATTTTCGCCATATTTCATTCGAGACGGTGGAAACAATTATAATGTGTTTGGTTTGTTTTAAAGAGAAGATACCCCGTATCATCTAATATTTTAACTGCGCTGCTGCCTTCGGCGGTCTCAGAAAAACACTTCGGAGATTTGTATATTATTGAAAATGAGCAATAATTGTTTTAAACTAATTGAGAGGTTGTTTTTTAATAAAAACTCGTTCCAGTCTCAAAAAAATATTTATCTTCAACTTATTATGTACTTGACGCTACTGGAAATGTGATGGCAACTTATGATAAAGAAATAGACTATATAAATTCCGAAGTTTATCTTAAACTCAAGGATCGTTCTATTTATGGAAGTTCGAGGGTTGGAGTGCGAAGTACAGATATCGATATGTTGGCTTTGCATAATCCGAATTACTCGATGAAAAGCGTAAAATACGAAATCGGAAAAAGAACGTATGAATTATCCAACCATTTGGGCAATGTATTGAGCGTGATTTCTGATAAACCAATCCCGAGTTTTGAACATGAAGAACTTGCTGGAATGCTAGCTGATGTGAGAGTTGCGCAGGATTATTCGCCGTTTGGGGTGACTTTGAGTGGGAGAAGTTTTGAGGTTGATGGTGGGTATCGTTATGGTTATCAAGGAAGTGAGAAGGATAACGAGGTAAAAGGCAAAGGAAATAGCTACACGACATTCTTTAGACAACTTGACCCCCGTTTAGGACGTTGGTTAACAATTGATCCTGAAGAAGAGCAAATGTCTGAATGATCCCCATATAATAGTATGGGGAATAATCCTATTCTTTATAATGACCCTGAAGGAGATTGTCCTTGGTGCGCTATTTTCGATTATGCGTGGCAGGTTACTGCAAATCTAATTGATGGTAAATCAGGATATGATGCCTTTATTGGTGATGTTGATTTCGTTTCTGTTGGAGTAAGTTTAATTCCGGGAGGAAAGGGACTAATGAAAGCTGTAAAAGTAATTGGTGCAGGTGTTAGTTTAGCATATGAATACACTCCTAATGAAAAAGGGAGGGTAAAATCAAAAAATGAAATTATTACTGGTGCACTAACAGGAGTTGCTTCCAAAAGAATAGCAAAAAAAATAGAAAAAGCAAGTTCAGATAAAGTTTATAATAAAATGAAAATGCAAACACAAAAACAAGCAAAAAAAGTAAACAATCTTGAAGCTAAATTAAAGAAAAAGCCTCAAAACACAAATATAAATAAAAAGCTTGACGTTGCTAAAAGTAAACTTGTAACCGCTCGGAAGCGAGAAGTAGGGGCTGGTATGATGAATGAAACATTTGGCAAAGTATCTCGTGAAGTTATAGAAAAAGGAGTTGATAAATCATTAGAACAGAGTGTAAAAGAAGCGGCTCCAAGATCTAGATTCTAAAGGTTTGTTATGAAAAATTTAAGCTATTATTTAGTATTTGTAATATTTTGTATTTTCTTATATGGGATATTCCAAAGTGAAAAAATATCACAGGAAAATATCAATACTGAGGGAATTATCATCCAACAAATGACGAATCCAAAGAGGAGTATCGCCAAATATTGGAAAGTAGTATATTTCGTAAACGATGAACCGTATTTCGCCAATGTAACAGGTAATTATGAAATCGGGAATATCATAAAAGTAATGTATGATCCGGGTAATTTGTCAAGACACATTGTTGAACATGAGGTTATTGGCTATTCATATGAAAGCGAATCAATGTTTATTGGAGAAGGTTATCCTGATGAAATAAAAAACAAAAAAATAAGAGTTTATTTTAAGAATGATTTAATTAGGGAATTTTCATTTAATGAAAAATTTGCTTTCTATGTTAATCATGATACGATATATAATATACAGTTTTTGATTACCGACAAAATTCATCATAAATATACATTTGACTTCTCGCAATATAAAGAAAATAAATTTCAAGCGATACAGTTGGATTATTCAAAAAATAAAAAAAATAAAAGAATAGTTTACAAAACAAAAAATGATTATTCAGTATATAATGAACCATTGTGGTAATGCCGCGACATCTAACATTTTAACTGCGTTGCTGCATGTGCCCCGTGACGTCTAACATTTTCTCAGAAAAAGACTTCGACCACGTAGTAGCATCGCAGATAAAATTCGTATATCATTGAAAATTAAGGTTATATATTCTAAGTGTCAAATAGACAGTAAGAATCCATGTTTTATACTGTACGAAAGTAGTTGTAAAACTATTTTGGTAAGTGATTTGTCTGTTACCTATTGGTATTGCGGTTTATTACCTCACAAAATTGGATTATGTCATTACGGCTCTATTACGACACGATTTTTTTGAGGAAAATTTTCAAGTCCAACAATTTTGTTTTCAGTATCTACGTATATTTTCGGCAAAACATTTTTAATTTTTCCGTATCCCTCTTTTGCTTCTTCTCTTGTATTACCGATACCGATTTCATCCATGCCAAAGAAAGATATACCATTTTTATATCCTTTTTTCTCAAGAAATCGAAAATAGAAGTCACAGCGATATCCTACTTTTACACAACCCAAATAAGTTGCTTTTATAGCGTTTCTTTTGGAACTTAAGGTGATGTAACACTCCGTATTTGGAATTAAGTCGTTTACAGAATTTATTCTCATAATGTTGCTATATTTTTCTGAAAGAAGTCTTTAAATTTCTTTTTGGTTAGCATGGTGTCAATTATTTTGAAAACGGTTTGTTTATCGTCATCATCTAATTGGTTAATGAGATTTAATTTTTCAAGATCTGGTTTATCTTCAAGAGTCACTTCTTCAGGGATAATGTTGTCGTAATTTAAAATTTGATCTGTTGTGAAGTTGAATAATTTGGCAAGTTTTTGTAGTTCTTCTACTGATAAATCCCTGTGTCCATTTTCTAATTTGTTGTAATTACTATTTCCAATGGCAAGGTAAGAAGAAACTTCTTTTTGCATTAAACCTTTGTCTTCACGCCGTAACATCGGTAGTGTAGTAAACTGTCACTTTTCATAATTTAAGTATTTAAGTCATTGATAATTAGTAGTGATATTTTTTGTGAGTACTAAAAGTAGGGTATAGTAAAGTATATTCAGATCCTTTTTTATTTTGCGTGGAAGTAGTATTCCAAACCAAAAAAACCTTATCTTTGAATCTGAAGCAATGGAAGAAAAAGCACTGCTTTTGAAGACTAAGCGTTAGCGCTAGGAGAATTGCCAAACACATCTTCACCGATGAATTTAAGCTCGAAAAAACAACTTATTATGTACTTGACGCTACTGGAAATGTGATGGCAACTTATGATAAAGAAATAGATTATATAAATTCCGAAGTTTATCTTAAACTCAAGGATCGTTCTATTTATGGAAGTTCGAGAGTTGGTGTGCGAAGTACGGACATCGACATGTTAGCCTTGCATAATCCCAATTACTCAATGAAAAGTGTAAAATACGAAATCGGAAAAAGAACGTATGAACTTAGCAACCATTTGGGCAATGTTTTGAGCGTGATTTCTGATAAACCAATACCGAGTTTTGAACATGAAGAACTTGCTGGAATGCTTGCAGATGTTAGGGTGGCGCAGGATTATTCGCCGTTTGGGGTGACTTTGAGTGGGAGAAGTTTTGAGGTTGATGGTGGGTATCGTTATAGCTTCCAAGGTCAAGAATCTGATGATGAAGTCAAAGGACGTGGAAACTCGTATGATTTTGGGGCAAGGATGTATGATAGTAGATTGGGGAGATTCTTTGCGGTTGACCCGCTAGCATCGAAATTTCCTTCGATTTCGCCATATGCTTTTTGTATTGACAACCCTATTTATTTTGTAGATCCAGATGGTCGGGCACCTGTTGACTGGTACGTGAATCATAGTACTGGAGAATATACTTGGTTTGATGGAAATGGTAAAAAAGAAGGTTATACTGGTGTAGGTTATTATAAAGTAATTTATGATCGTAGTAAAAACATGTTGAATATTTATTCCGGTAAAGAGAGTACTTTTGTTGAATCTTTGGATATGTCAACATCCAATGGCAAATATAAGACAGATCAAGCGGCTAAATTTGCTTTAATTTCTGCGGAGACAGGCGGTACTCAGGTTAAAGATGCTAATCCTACAGTTCAGCCTCTAATTATTGGCGCAATCATAGATAATCGATTAAGTCTAGGAAAGGACTTTTCTACTGATGGAACAGTACAAGGAATTAAAGGGTTTCAAGCCATGTCAGAGCTATCATATAGCGATTTTAAGTATGGAAATGAACAAAGATTTGGACTTGGAGAAAGTGCTTATCAGAAAAAAAATATGAATATAGGCCTATCAACTGTTTATACAGCAACATTAGATGCCATTTCCATTTTAAATAAATATTATCCTGTTGCAAAAGGTGAGACTAAACAGTTTGAACAAATGCTTTATTATGCTCACAAGAAAAAGGGTAATACCGTTAATGGCGATTTTGACATAGCTATTCCTTCAGGAACGGAAAAGTTTCAATATGTTCGTGGAGATAATAAGTACAAAGAAAAACTTGATACAGAATGAGTTATTATTTATGTGCACTAGCTTTAATTTTGACTTCTTGTAGTCAAAAGAGTGGAAATAATGTTGATCCTAATCTAAACTCATCTGCTTCTTTTCAGCAAGTATTAGAGTTTTTTAATTATCAAGGCGCACCATTGATTAAAAACATTGAATACTTTGATCAAGACACATCACATCCCATTAAGTCTATTTCTGTCGGGGAATATGAATTAACTCGGTCTATTTTATTTACTGATGACTTTTTTTCTGTTCTGATACTAGATAATCCAACAAATACTTCGATTAACTTATTTAACAAAAAAAAAGGTCGATTGGTTTATGAGATGCTTGAAGATATGCATTACCCAGACAGTATCCATCTCAATAAGTTGAATGACACATTATTAGTCTGTCAATATTACTGGAAGTATGACTTTGGTAGTGATTTGAGTGATTTAAGGACATATTATTTTATTGGAAAAAATACTGGTTTATTTAAGTATAGTTATAATTGTGTTGGGGATAAATGCGGTTTAAATATTCGCGAAATTAGTTCAACTGAAAAAACAATAAGCGTAAAAGAATTCGACCTTAATATACTTAGCATATTGCCTGATACTTTAATTAGGGTTAGTTCTAATAAAAATGATTTTTTAAATGAGCCTTATCTTATTCCGTTCGAGAATTTCACATTTACAAGGCATTAATTATAGGCAATATTTCAAACTTGTTAATGTAAATTTCGGGTAATGTAGTCAATTCACTGCGTGACTTGAGGTATCGAATGTATGAAATGTAGAATTTTTACAACAAGTTAATAATCCCAAGCTTGTGAGAGCTTCTCACTCGGACAATGGTTTTTGAAAGTTAGATGTTTTTAGATATAGATTGCTTTTTACTTATCTTGTTCTGGAAATAGATTTGATGGGAAGCTAAAAGCACGTCAAGAGCAAGTAAAGATCTCATACTAAAAAAATGTGTAAAGTAAATGTTTTGTAATTTTAAAATTGCAACATAATAAACACTTAAATATCAACTTTATACAAGACCAAATTACGGGAATTTTGCAAGATATTGCAAATAAAAAAATATTTATCTCGGAATGTTGATTGCCCTTCTAATTCTACCCTTGATACAGACGAATAACATCCAAATAAAACGATTCAATTTTCTCCAAAACATTTTTAGAAGCATACACCTTCGATTTGGATTGAATTTCATGGGCATTGAAATGAACTTCGTGGTGAATGAATTTCCGCATCGCCATCACTAAATTGGAAACATTTTGAATTTCAACTTGTAAACCAAGTTTTTCATCTAAATTCACGGCAATTCCAACAGGAGTCGAAATCACTGGCGTTCCGGTTGCCCAAGCTTCTGCAAGCACAATCGAAAAAGTTTCATAATTAGAAAAAAGAATCAAGGCATCTGAATCTTGAATTTTTTCGCAAATCTCTGAGGGTTGTAAAGGGCCTGAAAAATGAATGAAATTTGCCAAGCCTTTTTGTTGAACCAGTTCTTTCCATTTTGAATACAGTTCGTCCGAAACAATTTGCAATTCAAATCGCTTGGAGCTTATTTCTTGACTCAAGATTTCACAAGCCTCGATAATTCCTGAAATATTTTTGAAACGTTCATCCAAGGTAGAAATGTGAATGAATTTGATTTTGGTTTTGGGTTCTTTCTCTTTGAATTTAAAAATCTCGTGATCTACGACATTTGGAAGAATTTCCACGTTTAATTTTGGGAAAACAGCATCAATTTCCGATTTTAAAAAGGGCGAAACGGCTGTAATCAATGCCGCTTTTTTGAATACATTTTTGATGAGCTGCTTGTCTAGAAACGACCATTTCGAACTCACTTCTGATCGATAATACGAACCGTGTTCCGTTACAATCAAAGGTTTCTTAAAATGTTTTGTTGCCCATAAAAATTGATATCCTTTGGATAAAATATTACTAGCGTGAATGAGATCTACTCGATGTATGTGTTGAACGCCCATTCGAAAAGCTTTCTTCGCACGTCTCCATTTGACGATTGGATTGGAAGAACTTGGATATGCAACAAATACTTCCGTTAAATTTCCAGCTGATTTCAGATCAACCGTAATTTCAGAAATCGATGAATTGGATTCAATGTTTAAGACAGAAACAGGATATTTAGTGGCAATCAATTCCGCATGTCGCTTCACGAAATTTCCTAAAAAAGGATTTGCCTTCGTTGGATACCACGAACTCATGATCAAGATATGTGGTATGTTCGGCATCGCTTTTTTTCTAAACTAACGTTTTACTAAAAACATCTTTCACTTGTTGAATCGCATAATCGATTTCAGCTTGGGTTGTATAGCGAGAGAAAGAAAAACGAACATTTGGTCTAGAACCATCAGCTCCAATTCCTTGAAGAACGTGTGACTGGCTCACTGCGCCAGAAGAACAAGCACTTCCGCCACTGCACGCTACGCCTTTCAAATCCAAGGTGAAAAGCAACATTCCAGCTTTGCTAGTAGGAGGGAAAGAGCAGTTTAAAACGGTATATAAACTTTTTTCAGGATTGGTTTCACCGTGAAAACTGAGGTCGTCAAAATGGGCTGTCAACTCATTTATCATGTGCGTTTTCAATGCTTGAACGTGATCTTGATGACCAAGAACATCGTGATACGCCAAGTCCATCGCTTTTGCCAAACCAGCAATGCCGTAAAGATTTTCTGTTCCACCGCGCAAACCTCTTTCTTGCGCTCCACCGTGAATCAAAGCTTCTGTTTTCAACATTTTATTGACATATAGAAAGCCAATCCCTTTTGGACCGTGAAATTTATGTGCAGCACACGTTAAAAAATCGATTTTCAAATTTTGCAAGTCAAATGCATAATGACCCATCGTTTGAACGGTATCAGAATGAAAATAAGCCTTGTGTTTTTCACAAAGCGCGGATACTTTTTCAAGAGGTAATAAGGTTGAAATTTCATTGTTTGCGTGCATCAACGAAACCAATGCTTTTCCTTCCAGTTGCAACAAACGTTCTAAATCAGCCAAATCCACATTTCCTTTTGAATCAATTTTTACGTAGCTCAAAAGAATGTTTCCTTGTTTGTTCAAATATTCTGCTGTGTGACCAATTGCATGGTGTTCAATGGATGAGGTGATGATGTGCGTAACTCCCAAAGCGTTCACACAAATGTGCAAAGCCATGTTGTCAGCTTCCGTTCCACCAGAAGTGAAATAAATTTCTGCCGGTGTACAATTCAAATGTTTTGCAACCGATCTGCGTGATGTTTCGATAACTGCCTTTGCCTGCCTTCCAAATGAATGGGTTGAAGATGGATTTCCAAATTCATTCATCAAGTAAGGAATCATACACTCGGCAACTTCTGGAGCAATCGGTGTGGTAGCTGCATTATCTAAATATACGCGCATAAGAAAAAAATATTTTTGAAGGTACAAATATACCTTTTTGATTTGTTAATTTTTGAACTGTTTTGGCAACAAAGTATGATTCCTAAAGGAGTTCTACCTTCATAATTCCGTCACGATCAATCTCTGTCAACCTCACTTTGTGAAATGCGTTGATCAAATTGGCGTCGAATTGCGTTTTGACTTTTACATAATTTTCCGAAAAACCATACATCATTCCGTTATCTTCTTCAGATTCAAACAATACAGTTCGCTCAGAACCAACATTTTCTTCGTAGAATTGACGTTTTTTCTTGTCTGAAAGAATGTGTAACATTTTACTGCGTTCTTTTCTAGTCGCCATAGGAACCGATTCGCCCAATTTTGGCGCACCTGTATTGGCTCTTTCAGAATAGGTGAAAACGTGTAAATAAGAAATGTCCAACTCTTTGATAAAATTCAATGAATCCATAAATTCTTCATCTGTTTCTCCAGGAAAACCAACGATTACGTCAACGCCAATGCAACAATCTGGTCGCAATGATTTGATGTGCGCAACACGTTCAGCAAAAAGCGAACGTTCGTATTTTCTGCGCATTGCTTTCAAGATGCGGTCATTACCAACCTGCAATGGAATGTGAAAGTGAGGAACAAATTTAGCTGCTTTATCCAAGCTGAAATCAATAATTTCATTGCTCAATAAATTCGGTTCGATGGATGAAATCCGGAAACGATCAATTCCTTCCACTTTATCTAATTCTTGAATCAATTCGAAAAAGTTTTCTCCTTCTCCTTGACCAAAATCACCAATGTTTACACCTGTTAATACAACTTCTTTGATTTCAGTTGCTGCAATTTTCTTCGCTTCTACCAAGGTTTCAGCAATGCTCGCATTTCTACTTTTACCTCTCGCAAGCGGAATGGTACAAAAAGTACAGAAATAATCACAACCATCTTGAATTTTCAAGAAAGAGCGAGTTCGATCTCCGTAGGAAAAGGATGGAATAAAATCTTTGGTTTCCTTGATGTTTTTGAAAGAAATTTCTGCTTGTTCCTTTTTCTCAATGCTATCTAAATAGCTGATGATATCAAACTTTTCGTTTGCACCAAGTACCAAGTCTACACCAGGAATCTCACTAATCTGAACGGGTTTTAACTGTGCAAAACAACCAATTACAGCAATAAATGCAGCAGGATTAATTTGCAATGCCTTTCGAACAATTTGCTTGAATTTTTTGTCTGCGTTTTCGGTAACCGAACACGTATTCACAACAAAAATATCTGGTGTATCTTCGAATTCAACCTTCGCAAAACCAGACTCTTCAAAAAGCCTAGAAATGGTGGAAGTTTCCGAGAAATTTAATTTACAACCAAGGGTGTAAAAAGCAACTTTTTTATACTGAATCATAATGAATTGCAAAGGTATGTAATTGAGCCGTAAATTGGAAGAATGTTGCCTGAATATTATTTTCTTGCCCGAAATCGATTAGAGAATTGTAAATTTGTTGTACGACTGCTTTTCAGTCGGATGATTAGAACCATTAAAGAGGATGCAAAAAACACTTACAATTGATTATCAGGAATTTGAAACTTGGAAAGAATTAGCTGTCGCAGAGCAAAAACTGGTGCAAGATGCCTATGGAATTTGTGACAAAGCGTACACGCCATACAGTAAGTTTAATGTCGGAGCGGCAGTTTTATTGGAGAATGGATCGGTGGTTTTAGGTAATAACCAAGAAAATATCGCCTATCCTTCAGGGATTTGCGCTGAAAGAGTTGCACTTTTTTACGCTGGTGCAAATTTTCCGAATCTTGCTATACAGACTTTAGTTGTTGTTGCCAAAGGCGATTTAATTGGTCCGGATGATTGCGTTTCGCCTTGCGGATCATGTCGACAAGTGATTTCTGAAAGTGAAAAAAGACAGAAAAATCCATTCCGTGTAATTTTAGTTTCGGAGTCTGGCAGGACATTTGTGTTTGAGAAAGGAACTGATTTGTTAATTTTCGCCTTTGGATTGAAATAAATCGAAAATGATTTTAAAACTTTAGATGGAATAAAAACGCATTCAAAAATTAAAGAAATGTTTCTAAAAAAACCAAGATAAAGCCATTGTTTTTGGAATTGTTAAGAAATTTAAAAGACTAAAAAACGTATAAAATGAAAATTATTATTTATTCTTCGCTGGTTCTAGCGATGTTCTCTTCATCTTGCTCGACAGCAAATAAAGCATCAAAAAGTAAGGATATGAATCAAACTGGAATTCCAATGGCTCCTGAAATTTTTAAATCTAGAATTGAACGGACGCTTTCCAACTTGGAAGGAAAAGATACGTCGATTTCTTCGATTGATTATGAATTTTATGGAACACCAAAAAGTTCTTGGCAAGATTCAATCAATCATTTTATCGGTGACTTTATGCATGCGACATCGGCTTTGGAAAGTGAAAAAAAGCACTATGAAATCTTAACACACGAATACTTTTACAATGCCTTGAATCAATTTGAAGAGAATTTCAAATCGGTTCGAAATACTTCTGAAAGTCAAGCGGTTTGGTATTATGAAGCTTCTGTTACAATCGATGATCATTTGACAAATTACGGACAAGTTAAGACGCAAGCATCGTTTTATACAGGTGGCGCCCATCCAAATACAAGTTTTCAAACGGCCGTGATTTCAAAAAAAGATGCCACAACGTTGAAATTGGTTGACCTTACAACAGACGTTTCCCAGTTCAATAAAATTGCCGAAAATCATTTTAGAAAAGCAAGAGATTTAAGTAAAACAGATGATTTGAAAACAGATTTCTGGTTTGAAAAAGGTGTTTTTGCATGCAACGACAACTTCTTCATTGATTCATCTGGAATTACATTCACATTCAACGCCTACGAAATTGCCCCATATTATTTCGGAATAACAACATTCACGATTCCCCTGAATGAAGTGAAAGACATTTTGAAAGTGAAGCTGTAAGGTCGGTTTTAATTCAGAGATTGTTTTAATAAAAGCCTAAATCCACATTCCAATTGAAAAGATTTTAGCAATTTTTTGAGTTTCGATTCTGGAGGAATCTTTTTAGATTGAGGGAAGATTTTGCTTCTTGCAATCACCTGTGGTAATTTTTCGGCTAAAGCCAGATTCTTTGTCGATGCTTTTAATATGAATGGGCTAAAGCCACATTCCAATTGAAAAGATTTTAGCGATTTTTTGAGTTCATTCTGGCGGAAAGAAAGCTTGATTCGCTTGGTGTCAAATTCTCAAAAGCTATGCTTTTGAGAATTTGCTGAACACAACACCTAAAAGTCATTCCGAACAGGAGCGAAACTTTTTGAGTTTCGATTCTGGAGGAATCTTTTTGATTTAAGGAAGATTTTGCTTCTTGCAATTGCCTGAGGTAATTTTTCGGCTAAAGCCAGATTCTTTGTCAATGCTTTTAATATGAATGGGCTAAAGCCGCATTCCAATTGATAGGATTCTAGCAATTTTTTCAGTTTCGATTCTGGCGGAAAGAAAGCTTGTTTGCGCTTGGTGTCAAATTCTCAAAAGCTATGCTTTTGAGAATTTGCTAAACACAACACCTAAAAGTCATTCCGAACAGGAGCGAAACTTTTTGAGTTTCGATTCTGGAGGAATCTTTTTTGATTTAAGGAAGATTTTGCTTCTTGCAATCACCTGTGGTAATTTTTCGGCTAAAGCCAGATTCTTTGTCAATGCTTTCAATATGAATGGGCTAAAGCCGCATTCCAATTGATAGGATTCTAGCAATTTTTTCAGTTTCGATTCTGGCGGAAAGAAAGCTTGTTTGCGCTTGGTGTCAAATTCTCAAAAGCTATGCTTTTGAGAATTTGCTAAACACAACACCTAAAAGTCATTCCGAACAGGAGCGAAACTTTTTGAGTTTCGATTCTGGAGGAATCTTTTTGATTTAAGGAAGATTTTGCTTCTTGCAATCGCCTGTGGTAATTTTTCGGCTAAAGCCAGATTCTTTGTCGATGCTTTTAATATGAATGGGCTAAAGCCGCATTCCAATTGATAGGATTCTAGCAATTTTTTCAGTTTCGATTCTGGAGGAATCTTTTTTGATTTAAGTAAGATTTTGCTTCTTGCAATCACCTGTGGTAATTTTTCGGCTAAAGCCAGATTCTTTGTCAATGCTTTCAATATGAATGGGCTAAAGCCACATTCCAATTGATAGGATTTTAGCAATTTTTCGAGTTTCGATTCTGGAGGAATCTTTTTTGATTTAAGGAAGATTTTGCTTCTTGCAATCACCTGTGGTAATTTTTCGGCTAAAGCCAGATTTCAATTTAATTCCGCATAAAAATCAACACAAGCATTGATGAAAAAATCATCCTCAACCTATCTTCTACAAATGTTTCATCAAATACTGATACATTGCCAACATGTCCCGAATGTCCGATTTGAAAACTTTTTCATCCGGCGAATGAACGTTATCTTCTGGTGCTCCGATGAACAACCAATCAAACGGTAAATCTGATTTTTGCAACATCGTTCCATCACTTCCGCCAGCACCTTCTACTTCCAATTGAAATTTGATGTTCGATTTTTTCGCCAATTCCACAATCCGATTCAAATACGATCTTCGTGGAATTCCTGTGTCGCGCATCGAGATTGCAACACCTTCTCCGTGAAGTACTCCGTCAGTTACCCACGTAATGTCCGAAATCAAAGCTTGATTTAATTCGTATTTTTCCCATAAATAACGGGCGCAAAATCCAACGGAGTTTCCGCCGTGTTCTTCGTAAGTACTGAAAACAATTGCTCCATCTTCAATCGTTTGTGCCAACATCAGAGCATTCCAAACGCCTAAACGGTTATCCATGTATGGAGATTGAACGTATTCATCCGTTTCTCTAAAATCAGGTTTAAAAGTCAAGTTTGTTCCGCGATCGATGTCGCGTTCAAAAACGTAGGTCAAGTTTTTTGTTCCATCAGATTCTTCGATCACCATCAATTCTGTTTCGATTTCTCCCAAAGAATCGCTTCCAACCAACTGAATGCCATCTGTCGTTTTTGGTCCACCGATTTTGTATAGGGTATTTCCGTATGCTGCTGTAAATCCAATGGTATCAGTATGTGCGAAGACAGCAGTTCGTGGTTTTCCGAAAACTAAAATGACCGTGTCTTGGAATCCTTTGCCGTGAATGACTTCGGGTTGTGTTCTCCACTGACTTTTGTTTTTCTCGACATAGTCCAGGATGAAATCTTTCATAGCGCCTTCATCTCCGGATGCACCTCTAATTGCTGTCAATTCTTGTAATAATTTCATTTTCGTATATTTAATAGATTCCGAGTTCGGTAATTTGAACCGTATTCAAATTTTCGATTTGCGCTATAATTTCTTGTTCTTGTTCCAGTTCGATTCCAATTTTCAGGATGCAATCACTTTCAAAGATTTGCTTTTCAATCTCGATTTGTTTTGATTTTAAGAAGAACATCAAGTTGGGCATCGTTTCATAATCAAACTGAAGCTGGAAATGTTTCCACACTTTCTTCTCAATGATTTCTCCCGCTTGAATGGCATCTTTAGCAGCCGTTTTATATGCTTGAACCAAACCGCCAACGCCTAATTTTGTTCCGCCAAAATACCGAATGACACCAATTAAAACGTTGGTTAAATCTGCGGATTGAATTTGACCTAAGATTGGAGCTCCAGCTGAATTGGAAGGTTCTCCGTCGTCATTGACACGGTACACATCTTTGTTTAAACCAAAACGATATGCGTAACAAAGGTGCCGTGCTTGATGATGTGCTTTTCGCCATTCGTTTAGATAGCTTTTGGCTTCTTCTTCATCGTAACAAGCAACAGCATAGCCAATGAATTTAGAACCTTTTTCTTTGTAAGTTCCCTCTGATTGCGCTTTGATTGTTTTGTATGTGTCTATAATTTCCAATTCGTATTGTGACTTTCCCTCAAAATTAGAATTAATCTACGATAATCCTTACTTTGATGGAGATTGTTTGACTGGTTTTTTTGGCTTTTTGAATTTCAAACCTTCATTTTTGATGCTGATTTCAAAATCACTCGCACCGTAAATCAGAAGTTGAATGCTATTCTGCGTCAAGTGAATTTTTAGCTTTTCGACTTCTAATTCTTGAATCCTAAAATCAGCTTTTTTTGCCATCTTCGTGGTGTCTATCGATTTTTGAGCAAGATTTGAAATCGATGAGAGAACTCCTGACAAATCAAAACTTAAATTGTCTTGCAATAGCAAACGGATTTGATCGTGTAGAATGTCCGAAACGGAATTGAAGGTCCGATCTCTTATTTTGCTTTCAAAATCTAAATCACTGACATAAAACCTGGATTTATCGGTTGATAAAATTGGAATTCCTTTTACACGTACGCTTCCTTCCAAGGTACCTTTTAAGTCTATTTGAGTAACAATGTGTTTGTTTCCATTGTGTACTATAACATTTGCAATTTTAATGTCAAAGCCTGGGATATCTAGTTTTTTACCAATTAATTTTTCTTGCAGTGTTTTGTTGATTTCAGAAAGTAGAAGTAAAGCGTGTATTTGAACGTGATCCAATTCTGGTCGATTGGGTTTATCTAATATTTTTACTTTGTCAGGAAATTGTGTGCGTGTAATTTGAGAGGTGTCAGAGCCGTGACGCACGTATATTTTAGATGTTACCTGCAAATCAAGTTTGATAGAATCCGAAAAGTTTTTGTTTACAAAAACAGCCACAGTTTGAGGTTGGATTTTAACGTATAGATTTTCTTGATGCTTGGTTGCCGGAAGGCTTTTTTGCATTTTAGACCAGATTCGATCCAAAGGCTTTCTCAAATCGACTTTCTCGCGAATCATTTTATCAATCATTTGTGTAATCTCAGGAGCTTTATCTTCGAGGATCGCTGTTGCTTTTGTCTTGATGTCGAAATTAATTCCGAATACTTTCATCGAAGGTGCCTCCAACCATTGGATGTGCGACAGTTTCGTTTTTGTATTCAGTAGTAAATTTTCTTTTAAGTCAACATCAGATTTGAAATAAGCAGTCAAATAAAGTGTTACTGGTTCTTTTTTAAAGAAGGCAAGGTTTTTCTTGAATCCGACATTTTTCAAGTATGCAATCTCTAATTTCAAAGGGACTTTGAAGTTGAAAATGTTATTTTTTAAGTTAACTTCAATGTCTTTGAGTCGCTCAATTTTTAAAATTACAGAATCTTTTTTTCCTTCAATCGGAAGTTGTTTATCGATAATTTGAACTTTAATCTTTCGGTTGATTAGTTCCTCTAAATCGCCAACGGATAAATAAACAGGAAATGAAAAAGTAGAGATTTCAGGCTCGTAAATTTGTGTTGAAGTATTTTCCTTGACGTATAATCTCTTTCTTCTAATGGAGAAAAAAGCAATTACTACAGCTACTAAACTGATGAATAAAATTAAATAAATGAGTTTTTTTCTTTTCATTATAAGCTATTTAATTTGTTGTTATTCAAAAGTTTGTATGGCTGAAAATTTTGAAAAAAAAGATTACCAGCTACCGCCAGATCCTCCTCCTCCAAATCCTCCTCCGCCGAATCCGCCGAATCCGCCAGAGCCACCTCCACCAAATCCGCCGCCTCCTCGTCCGCCGTTCATGCTTCCAAGTATTGCGCCGGTTGCAAACCACAAACCGTCACCGCCTCTTCCGCCACCGCCGCCTTTTTTAGCGAAGATTACTACAAATACAATGATGAAGAAAAGCGCTACAAGTACTTTCGCCAATTCACCTTTTTTGTCCTTTTCAGCATACGTTTTGAAATCATATTCTCCTTTGGCCAAAGCCATCAATACATCGGTTGTTTGGTCTAAACCACGATAGAATTCACCGCTTGCGAGGTAGGGAACTAATTCTTTATCTTGTATTCTTTTGGAGGTCAAATCAGGAATAGCACCTTCTAAACCATAACCAACAGCAATGTGATATTTTCGTTGTCCTGAACCGCCTGTTGGTTTGATGAGAATCACAATTCCATTGTCTTTCCCTTTTTGTCCAACTTGCCATTTTTGTCCCAATTCAGTCGCAAAACTCCAAGGTTCATCTCCGCCTAAGTCATCGATGATTACAATCATAATCTGATTGGAAGTTTCTTTTGAGAAATTTTGAAGCTTTTGCTCCAATTGACTTTCTTCAGCTTTGGTAATGAAATTTGGAAATTCTTTGGATAAATTATTAACTAATCGCGGTGGATTTGGTTGTGCTGGAATCGCAGAATTTTGTCCAACTACGAGGTTCGAAATAAAAAAAAGTGCCGCTAGAATTAAAGAATATTTATTCAACATGTTTTCAATTTTTGAGCAGTGTATTTATTCAAATGAAATTTCATCACTCAACTCATTTTTATCATCTTCTTGGTACGGAAAATGAAATTTTAATTTTTCTCCAGCTCTTTGAATGCCTGCACAAAGTCCTAAAGTGAATTGTTTTTGTTTGAAATGCATGACCATTTCGTCTCGAATAGAATCCCAAAAATCACCTGGAACCGCTTCATTGATTCCTTTGTCGCCAATGATTGAGAATTTCTGATCCTCAATAGCAAGGTAAAAAAGCACCGCATTCCGAAGATCGGTGCGGTGCATGTTTAGTTTTTGAAATATCTCAATGGCTTTGACTTTTGGGTCGATCTTGCATTTTGTCTCAACTCGCAGGCGAATTTCACCTGAAGTATTCAATTCGGCAGCTGCAATTGCTTGTTCAATAGCAGTTTTTTCAGTCTCCGTAAAAAAGTCTTTGGCGCGCATAGTTTTAATTGTTTTAGAATTACATTCCCTGGATATCCGGTGCAGTTTCTGAACCTTCAGCACCTTGGAAATAACCTCTTTTGTCGAATCCAAACAGACCAGCCCAAATGTTTCCTGGGAAACGTCTCAGCATGGTATTGTATGTTCCAACTTGGTCATTAAAACGTCTTCTTTCCGTTGCGATTCTATTTTCCATTCCCTCATATTGTGCTTGAAAATCTCTAAAAGCATCCACAGTTTTCAAGTTTGGATAGTTTTCAGATACCGCCATCAAGCGACCTAAAGAAGATCCAAATGCATTTTGAGCTTTTTCAAATTTTGCAATGTTTTCTGGAGTCAAATCGTTCACGTCAATTTTAACTTGTGTCGCTGAAGCTCTCGCATTCATTACTTCTTGCAAAGTGCTTTTTTCAAAGTTTCCAGCTTTTTCAACGATGGCAAATAAGTTTTTAGTTTTATCCATACGTGCTTGGTATGCTACTTCAACTTGTTGCCATTGTTTGGTTACCCCTTCATCAGAAGTTGCCATTTTGTTGTAAGAATTACAGCCTCCAAAGCCCATCATCACAATCAGAGCTCCAATTACCAGTAAAATAATAGATGTTTTTTTCATTCGTTCACGTATTTAATTTATTGTTCTTTTATGTTTGTCAATTAACATACCATTGTAAATGTATTGACAAAATGTCATTTAAGCATCTAAATAGCGCTTATTTTTTCAATCGAATTTGGTTTTTTTAACGAGACGATGCTATTTCTGTAAACAAAGGTGAATCAATTTCTTTTACTTAGAACCAAGCAAGCTGAAAAAACCTTCTTTTTTAATCTCAACTTTACCTCCTTTTAACGTACCAACAAAGTTGTAAAAATAAACGCCATCATAACACATCTGATTTCCTTTATTGGTTCCATCCCAAAACACCATCCCAGTTTTGTTTTTTTGCTCAGAAACGATATCTCCCCAACGATTTACAATCACAAGGTTAAATTTTTCGAAGATGTCGTCGGATATAAAAATTTCATCATTGATTCCATCGCCATTGGGAGTAAAGACATTTGGCATCTCAAAATCAGCCTTGATGGTCACTGTGGTGACGTATTTATCTCTGCATCCATTGATGTCTGTGACAATCAAAGAAACAGGAAAAACACCAGGTTCTCCGTGTGTGTATGTGATATCGACTCCTGTGTTATTATTCAAAATCGCATTGTTACCGAAATTCCATAACCAATTGATAATGGGGTTGGAGGTAAAGGAAGATTGTTGATCGTAGAAAATACTTTTCCCAATGTTTACTTCATTTGAATTTGGGGTAAAAAAAGCTGTTAATGCATTCGTCTCAATCGTAATTTTAGCCATAGGAAAGGTAACCGTGCATCCATTCAAATCAATCAAAGTGACAGTTGGTGAAAAAACGCCTTCGCCAAGAAACGAGTGCATAAATGTAATGGAATCGGGATAGCTAGTTCCGTCGCCTGTATTCCATAGAATGTTGGTGACGTTTTCTAATCCAGTAATATTAAAAGTCACATCTTGTCCACAATTATCTACAGATTGAATCCAAGTTGCAATTCCTTTTGGACCATAAATCGTGAGGTAATCTACTACAGTCGTATCTGATTTGCAACCATATTCGTCTGTAATGGTGAGCGTTGTGCTGTAGCTTCCTGGAAAAACAAAGGTGTTATTCGGGTTTTGATTTGTTGAACTATTTCCGTTATCGTCAAAATCCCAATTCCACGACACTACATTTCCGTATGATTGAGATTGATCATCAAAATTGACAAATAAAGGAGGACATCCAAATTCTCCATTTTCATTCACACTGGATCCTGTTATCGTGTAATCGAAATTTGCGTACGGCGTTGATACGATAATCGTTTTGGAAAGTGTTTGTATGCATCCATTCCCGTCGGTTGCCTTCAGCTTTATTTGGTGTGAAGTGTGCGTTGCATGATTGATCGGTGTATCATTAAATGAAGTGCTAAAATTAGTGCTAGTAACTGCCGTTCCGCCGTCAATTGTCCATTGGTAAGAAATGGGATAAAAGCCGGTAGTTTGATTGATGGCTGTTACATCTTCTAGGTTACAAACCACTGAATCCATCGTAAATTTAGCTACCGGTTTTGTGATTTTTAGGTTGGATAGTACGGGTGTTGAAACACAGCCAAATCGATCGGTCACGGTTAAAATAACATTAAAACTACCTTCAGTTGTATACAAGTTGGTGACATTGGTTGATACACTTGTTGTGGTTTGACTTGGAGCTCCATTCGAAAACGTCCAATCAAACGAACTTAATGGTACTCCATTTCCTTGCGTTGAGGACGTATTTGTGTACGTTGCCAAAAGCGGAGCGCATCCACTTGAATGACTGGAGGTAATTTGTGCTTTTGGTAATTGTAATACGGTAAATGGACTGAATACAGAAGTGTCTGAACAACCCACATTGTTTGTTGCAACAAATGTAATTGCGTACGTTCCAGCAATGTTGTAGGAATAGGTCGGTGCCAAACCACTTCTTGTTGCGCCATTTCCCATGTAGTAAATATATGTTCCAAATGGATGCGTTGAAGTGGATAAACTGCCATCAAAATTTAAAACATTGTTTTTACATATTGAATCGTTTGGGATGGAGAAAATAGCAGTTGTTTTCGAAATGTGAATGAGCGTCGTTGTGCTATCAGAACAGCCAGTTGTTGCGTTGTAAACCACCTGTTTGATCGTATAACTTCCATAAGCACTATAGTTGTGTGAGCTCGAACCTTTGTCCGCATCGTGCAAGTCTATATTTCCAAGATTGGTCACTGAATTATCGCCCCACTTCCATGTCATTGAAACATTGTCAGTCAGCTTTCCAATGATTGAATTGTCTGTTACTGCCACGTTCACTGGTAACGAACCAGGATTGCAATATAAAGTTTGAGCGGGCACAAACTTAGAAATCGGTGCTTTGATGTAAATCGCATTCGTAATTTTGATGGAATCTTTACAACCTCTAAAATTGACCAATAAGGAAACATCAAAATATCCAGTATCTGCATCATATTTGTGGGTCGGATTTTTCAGATTGGAAAAGGTACTGTCGCCAAAATTCCATGAATACGTGACTTCGTTTGCACTGTGAGGAACCGTAATGGAAGCATTACTAGTAAACTGTATGTTGCTGTTCGCACATTGTGCCGCAGGTGTAAAGGAGAAATTAACGCTGTTGATGGCTCCAACTTTGATGTAAGCCGGTTTTAAAATGGTATCAGAACAACCACTTTGCAAAATAACGATCAAACTAACGGTATAAACTCCGGTTGTGTACGTGTGAATGGGCGGATTTTGACCAATATATGTGGTTCCATCGCCAAAGTTCCATTTCCACGTTGTAATTGGATTATTTATGGGATCTGGAGAAGTTGAACTTTGTGTGAAACTGACATTTATAGGTGAACAACCATTGAGTGGTGTTGCTGAAAATTGTGCAACTGGATCAGAAATTTTAATCAGGTTTGGATAAGTGATGGAATCTTTACATCCGTTTGCATTGGTCATAACCAACTTGACACTATACATGCTGTTTCCAGTGTATGTATGTGGTGGAGGTGTTTGTCCGACGTAACTGGTTCCATCACCAAAATACCAAACAAAAGTTCCAGCGGCAGAGGTATTGGTGAACGTGACTTGCAAAGGAGAGCATCCTTTTGTTCGATTGGCAGTTAAAGTGGGGGTTGGTTTAGGTAAAACGATAATCTGCTTGGTGATTGTTGCACTGCAACCTGAAGTGGCATTTTGAACACTCAAGGTGACCGAAAAAGTTCCCGCTGTTGGAAATGTGAACGTCGGATTTTGAAGCGTTGAAGTTCCTGCATTTCCAGCGTTCCACTGCCAAGAGGTTGTGCCAACTGTTGAATTATCGGTAAATGTTACAGCCTGACCTCTACAGATGATTACGGGAGAAATGATATCGGCCGTGTAGTTTGAAACAAGCATTGGTTTCGTTAAGGTTTTACTACAGCCTAAGCTCGAAACCGTCAAGGATACATTGTAGTTTCCAACCGCGCTATACGTTAGGTTTGGAGGAAATTGACTGCTTGAGGTTTGTCCGTTCCCAAAATTCCACAAATAGGTTTGTCCTGAAATATGAGGAGTAGAATTATTAAAAGAAACACTAAATGGAATGGTACAACCGTTTCCAGAGATTGTAAATGCTGGTTCTGGAATTGGATTTACAGTGATGTATGCTATTTTCACTTCTGCATCTGCTTGACCGTTTGATGCCTGAACAGATAAGGTGACTGTGTAGTTTCCTGGAGCAGGATAGGTGTATGTCGGGTTTTGATCAGTGGAAGCGTTTCCGTTTCCAAAATTCCAATTGTAAGATACGATTGGTGCACTGCCTGCCGTAGATTGATTGGTAAATTGAATGGGCGCGCCAAGACAAATGTTGGTAAAAGAAGCAGTGAATTGGGCATTAGGACTTTGCGCTATTAGAAAACAAGAGAAGTTTATAAAAGCAATGAATAATGTTGTTTTCATGAATAGCAAGGTTACAATCTGAGTACAAAGGAAAATAAACTATTTGAATTATTTTCATCAATACGTATAATTTAACAGTATGGTCTTTTAGATGCGCTAGTACATCGAATGTTTAGTAGAGCCGCAATACATTGCGGCTCTACTAAAATTAAAAAAAATGCTTTCAACCAAACCCGTCTTTCCTCAAATTTCAAAAGAAATTAGAGGAGTTTTTTGTTTGACAATTGTAGTCTTCAAAAAAAAATATTCGCTAAAATACATTGATTATCAATGGGTTTTATTTGCTATGTAAGTTTTTGTCGGACAACAGTTATTCAAATTATTACAAATTGAAAACGAATAAATTTTGCTATTCCAGACCTAATTTATTTCACTAAAACTGATTTGAATAAGAGCAAGGATATTTCGGCTAAAGTTGAGTTCTCGCTTCATCACTTCACACAAATGGGCAAAAGCCAAATTCCAATTGAATTTTATTTCGCTAAAACTAATTAGAGCCAGCTCTAGGATATCTGAAAGTCAAGCGCAGCGGTTTTTAATTTTTTAATCTGTTTTTCTTTGGATAACATGTATCTTTGAAATATGAGTACGTTGGAAGATGTAAAGCGTGTTTTTTCAGAAATGATTCATTACAAGTTTGGATTTGAACCTGTAGAGGATCAGTTGCTTGCAATCCGTAATTTGATTGAATTCACCTATGATTTAAGTGCAAATCGAACGTTTATTCTTTCGGGTTACGCAGGTACAGGAAAAACGACTTTACTCGGTGCTTATGTAAAAGCATTGCAGGAAATCAAAATTCGCTCTGTTTTATTAGCGCCAACAGGAAGAGCCGCAAAAGTTTTGTCGCAGCGATCCAACAAGCCTGCGATGACAATCCACAAGCGAATTTATCGGAAAGAAACAGTTGCAGGTGGAGGAATTCGCTTGGCAGTATCACCAAATTTATCAAAATACACGGTTTTTATCGTCGATGAAGCATCGATGCTCGGCGATTTCAGCATGCAAGCAGACGGTTCTATTTCAGGCAGAAATTTGTTAGAAGATTTGATTAATTATGTTTTTTCAAACGTAGGAAACAAATTAATTTTTGTGGGAGATGAAGGACAGTTGCCACCCGTTGGAAGTGATTTTTCACCAGCTTTGAATTTGAAATACTTGGAAAGAGAATATTCCGAATTAAATCTAACCGAGTTTAGATTGACCAAAGTGCTTCGTCAATCCGAAGATTCTGATATTTTGTTGAATGCAACGCTTTTGAGAAGTGCTGCAGAAAAAAGTTATCCTTCCATTCAATTGACAGGAAAACCAGATTTGGTTTCAATCCTTGGAAATGACTTGCAAGATGCGTTGGAGTCTTCTTATTCAAATTTTGGATCGGAGGAAACCATTGTAATTACGCGTTCCAACAAGCGAGCAAATCAATATAACCAGCAAATTCGAAATCGAATTCTATGGTTTGAAGAAGATTTGTGTGGTGGAGATGTATTGATGGTGGTGAAAAATAATTATTTCTGGCTCGGCGAGGAGTCTGCCGCAGGATTCATTGCCAATGGAGAAATCTTGAAAGTGAAACGGATCACCAAACGCATCGAGATGTATGGTTTCAATTTTGCCAAAGCGCAAGTAGAAATGATCGATTATCCACAAGAAGGTTCGTTTGAAGTGATGCTTCTGGTAGATACGTTGACATCTGATTCTCCGAGTCTTTCTCGCGATCAACTGAAAGCATTGTTTTTTGCCATTGAAGCGGAATATTTATTCGAAGGAAACAAACGCAAACGCTACGAGCGAATAATGAAAGATCCTTATTTCAATGCTTTGCAAGTGAAGTTTGCGTATGCCATCACCTGCCACAAATCGCAAGGCGGACAATGGGCATCTGTGTTTTTAGATCACGGTTATCTGACGGAAGACTTATTGGATAAATCATTTTTCAGATGGTTGTACACCGGTTTTACACGTGCTTCAGAACGTCTGCATTTGGTCAACTTCGACAAACATTTTTTTGCCGAAGAAATATAATTTCAATCCTTATCTTTTGATCAGCTGATTGATTTTGAATGAAGCTGGACCAACCGTAATCTTGGTGTTGTTGACTTCAGTATTCAAGCGGTCGATGATTGTTTTTGCATTGGTGCGATCAAAATATTCACCAGCTAGTACATTCATTTCATCTCGTAATTTGAGTAAAACTTCCGCACTTCGATAGGCACTTAAAATCTGATTCTTGGTCAACTGATACTTTTTAATCTGGTCTAAAATCGCTGGTTCTGTGATGTTGATGTTACTTTTTACAGGATCTGTATAGGAATTGACTTCCAAGGTAATCGAACGATTCAAATTGATCAATACTTCCGTTTTTCTCAAGCGAACAAAGGTGCTGTCGTATTTCCCGCTATTTTCAGCTGTAGCTGTTGGATAGCTATCCATTTCTTTGGACTCATTATCTTTCACCACTTTTGCTCCGTTCCATTTCCCCAGTCCGTGACCTCTCGCAATGGTTTTGAACGTGAGTTTTTTATCCAACAAAGCTTCAAAGAATTGACGAACAGCCACACTGTCAGCTTCTGTTAATAAGGCACGTTTCAGTTCCCATTGATCGGAAGCAAATTCATCTTCAATGTTCAGTTGTAAACGGGCATCGTAATCAGGAAGTGCATCGAGTACGTTGATGTGCAACATCACTTCATCTGCTTGATTGGAGACGGAACTGTATGGAATGGCAATCAATCGAATTTCAAAAGCTTCCGAATTTTCTTTTGCTGGAAATTGAAATTCTTGGGTTAACAAATCAAAAGTGGTTGAATCTTGAAAGGTGAACAAGCCATTTTTCTGCGTAAATGTCGCCCAATTTCTACCGAAAGCTGTCAGATATGTGTCGAGTTTTCGTTGGTATTGTGCCTGTAAATCAATCGCTTCCAATTTGTCTTTTTTCAGTTGTTCAATTTTCTTTTTTATGGCTTCCAAATGGGCATATTGTTGAACCAATGATTCTTGCCGCACTTTTCGAGCTTTCTTACCAGATTTGGTTTTGTCAACAACCATGTCGTGACCAACTTTCTTGCTTTTTTTACTGGTTGTAATCTGTCCAGATCTTAAGTATGAAATGTTTTCACTGTTTTGGTCAATTTTCAAAAGTTGTTCTTGTTTTCTTTTTTCTTGGTATTCAATCCAGTAATCAAAACCTCTTTTACCGAAAATCATTTCATCCAGTTTGCTGATTTTTGATTTTAATTCGTTGATGACACTCGCAAAAGTAGCGCCTTTCCCAAAAGCAGAATCTGGTGAAAGAAAACGCGTTTCTCCCGATCCAAAAAGTGGATATGCCAAGCCGTTTTTTTCAATCACAACGGTGGTTTGTTTTTCTGCATTATAGCCCCAAACATCCATGTGAATGTTCGTGATTTTATGGTTTCCAACGGTGTAAAAGTCATTTGCTGTAATTCGCAACGGTTCAATAAGTGCTTTTGTTGATTTGGTAGCAGGTTCAATTCTCATTTGATACGGAAATAAACCAACTGCTTTCGGAAGTCCTTTGTTCCATCTTCCTTTTTCGTCTTTTTCTCTTTCTTCGAGTAATCCAGATGTAGAACTTCCATCGCCGGCTGCTACCAATACATTTTTAAAAAGCTTCGCTTCTCCGCCCAGTGCGCGGTAAAAATAAGCAGCGCGAATTTCAACGTATTTATTGATGCTTGCATTGATGGCTTCCAAAGTAGCTAGTTGATCATTCAAGTCTAGGAAACTAAATGTCCCGACTAAGGTTTTTTTATCCGAAAAACTCAAACTTGGATTCAATACATTGTCCAATTTTGGATGTGGAACACGTTTTCCTCCTTCGTATTTGAACGCATTCATGGGAATCTTTTCAATCAAAATCTCTTCAAAAATCTCGTATTGAGTTTGGTACATTTCCAATTCTTTGTCACCCAATCTTTTTGCTAGTAGGGTTTTATTCAATTCCCAAATGGCCATTTTATTCGCTGCTTCTGCCAACAAACCTTTGGGAGATTTTGCTATTTCAGAGGTGCGAATGAATAACAAATCGGGTTGATTGATGATGATGATTTCTAGGGAATCGTAATTTATTTTTTTGTTGGAGAAACGAATGTCTGGACCATTGTATTCAAAATAGCGACCTATATTATGTTCTAAAATGGGGCTTTTACGAACAATGTGAAAGAAATATGCTTTTTCTTCGGCAGTTAAATTGCTTACGCCTTGCGCGGAAACCGTTGTAAAAACCTGAAATAGGAGGATGAAGGAGATGAAAAATTTCATGTGCTAAAATTAGTGTATAAAACTAAGAAATAAATCAAATTAGCGGATGAAATGCTTGTTCTTTTTTGAGGTGCAAATTGTTCGTAATTCGAAGTAACATTATAAATATCAGAAAATAAAAAAGCCATCATCAGAATTTGTCTGACGATGGCTTTTGAACCGTGTTTAATAATTATTTAACTGCTTTTTAATTCGCTTTTAAAAGCAGTTTAAATTAATCTTTAATGATTTTTTGAACGTTATTTTGTCCATCGATGTTCAAGTTCAAGAAGTAAATTCCTTTTTCAAGTCCTTCCATGTTGATGATTGTACTTGGAGTAACACCAGAAATTGTTTGAATTACTTGACCTGTTTGATTGATGATTTGAGCATCTGCTTGTGTGAAATCTCCTTCGATTGTCAAATCTGATTTCACAGGATTTGGATATACGTTGAAATTTGCAACCGTATTGTTTTTTACAGATAAAACTTGGTCTGGTTCAAACATGTTCAATACCACTGTAAATTCTCCAATTACCGCTCCATCGTTTGTCATCACTGCAGATGAATGCGTGAAAACAGGCAAGTTTGAAGTCGAAAAATGGTAATATTCGTATTGTGTACGAATGAATTGAACTTGGAACGTTCCAATAAATGTAGATACAGTAGAGTTTAAAGTATCAATGGTTGTCAATCTAAGTACATCTGTTAACGTGATTGCAGAATTTAATTTCAAAGTCCCTTTTCCGTCTACTTTCGAGTGGATGTTACCTGTTGCATCTGGTGTTAATGGGAAACCTTGCAGCGTAAAGGATAATGCTCCTGCATAGGTGTCAGAAATTTCATCTCCAAGGTTAAAGTCGTAGGTTAATAATTTTGCATAATCTGTAAAAACGGCTTTCACTACACCTAAAGTTGGCTCGTTGTAGATGAAACCTACAGAGTTTTTTTCAGTTGCGTTGGTTTCCCAGTAAGTCATTAAGAATCCTGGTACTTCAGCTGCTTTATTGGAAGCTGTATAACTCGCTGCATTTGGCGTTGACGCAGAAGAAAGGATCGAAATCGATTTCATTTCTCCATTAATCTTTTTGGTAGTTGTGTAATCCCAAGTAACACCAGTTCCTGTGATGTTTGCATAACTTGGAGCCATTGAATCACAAACATACATGTTGGAAGCGTCACCAATTGCAGGCTCATTTGCTGGTGTAAAGCTTTGTGCAAATAGACTTCCTGTTAACAACAAAGAAGCAAATAGTACTGTTTTTTTCATAATTATTTTTTTATCAAAGTTAATTTAAATTTAGAAATTTCCATGTTCTTTAAAAGAACTTTGTGCTTTCAACTCCATAACGAGATAAGTGATGGATGCGTTGGATATTTGATAAAATCTTACTTAAACTGTAGCTTATTCCTTACTTATCCGTTTTTTATTCGTTGATTTTTTTACTTTTGTTCTATTATCAAGCTCACGTAAAACGCCTTATCTATGAATTTTCAATCCTTATTTAGAAAAAAGACGGTTCAAAATATTCTTCATCAAGTGGAATTGAATGAATCTGGTCAAGGATATGAAAAGATGACTAGAAATCTAGGCGTGAAAGATTTAGCTGCCTTCGGAATTGCCGCAATTGTAGGTGCTGGAATTTTTAGTACCATTGGAAAAGCAAGTTTTGATGGCGGTCCCGCAGTGATTTTCTTATTCATGTTTACGGCCTTAGCCTGCGGATTTGCTGCTTTTGCTTATGCTGAATTTGCATCCATGGTTCCAGTTTCTGGGAGCGCTTATACCTATTCTTATGTTGCTTTTGGAGAAATTGTTGCCTGGATTATCGGTTGGTCGCTCATCATGGAATATGCCATTGGAAACATTACCGTCGCCATTTCATGGAGTGATTATTTTACGAGTTTATTAGAAACAGGTGGATTGCATATTCCGCAATGGATTCAAATGGACTACCTTACCGCCAGCAGCGGATATCAAGAAGCAGTTAGTTTGATGCAATCGGGAAGGGCTTTTGAAAACATTGACATCTCGATGCAGCAAGCGTATCATGCTTGGATGAATAGTCCAACAATTGGGTCTTTTCATTTGGTTGCTGATTTGCCTGCTTTAATGATTATTATTTTGATCACGTGGTTGGTTTACCGCGGAATGAAAGAGTCTCGAAATGCAAGTAACTTGATGGTTGTGATTAAATTGGGCATCATTTTGTTGATCATCGCAGTGGGTGCTTTCTACGTGGAAACATCCAATTGGACGCCTTTTGCACCCAACGGAGTGAGCGGCGTTTTGAAAGGTGTCTCGGCTGTTTTCTTTGCTTACATCGGTTTTGATGCCATTTCCACAACTGCCGAAGAATGTAAAAATCCACAACGAGATTTACCGCGTGGAATGATGTGGGCAATTATTATTTGTACCGTTTTGTATATCGTTATTGCATTAATTCTGACCGGAATGGTGAATTATTCGGAGTTCAAAAATGTTGGCGATCCTTTGGCTTTTGTATTTGATAAGTTGAATCTCAAATGGCTTTCAGGAATTATTGCTGTCAGCGCAGTGATTGCAATGGCGAGCGTTTTGCTGGTTTTTCAAATGGGACAACCTCGGATTTGGATGAGCATGAGTAGAGATGGTCTGCTTCCAAAGAAATTTTCTAAAATTCACCCAAAATATAAAACGCCTTCTTTTGCAACGATTGTAGTTGGTTTTGTAGTTGCTGTTCCTGCTTTGTTTATGAATTTCACCATGGTGACGGATTTGTGTTCGATTGGAACTTTATTCGCGTTTGTTTGCGTTTGCGGTGGCGTATTGGTCTTGCAAAATAAAACGGATGTTCCCAGAGGGAAATTCAAAACGCCGTATGTGAATGGGAAATATGTGATGCCTTTCTTGATGATTTTTGCAATTGTTTTGGCTTTTACAAGCTACAAAGAAAATACGATGGCTTTCTTGACGAATGAAAAACAAGTAATTGCGCCAAGTGATTTAATTCAAAACTTAAACAACCAACAAATCGAAGCAATTCGAATGGAACTCGGAAATACACATTCAGAAGCGTTCGAAAGTGCTGGCAGAGATTTAGATCGCTACTGGAATGAGATGAATTCAGAGACGTATTACCAACAACTTCAACATTTAGAGCTAACAGAGTCTCAAATTTACGAAGAAGGTTGGGCCTTATTCATCCATAAAATTCCAACTTGGATTTTCATCATTGTTACCTTTTTACTGACCTACTCAACCATCAAATACAATTTGTCCTTGATTCCTTTGTTGGGTTTAATTTGTTGCTTGTACATGATGAGTGAATTGGGGGTTTCCAACTGGATAGGATTTGGAATTTGGTTGGTTGTTGGTTTGATTGTTTACTTTTTATACGGATACAAACACAGTAAATTGAGACCAACTCATACGAACTTGAAAGAAGCATAATACATGGAAAATCTCAAGAATCATCCGCTGATTCAAAAATACATTGAATACAATAATTTTGGGCGCACGCTGGGAATGGATTTTACCATCGAGTCGGCAGGAAATGTTACCTATACGATGCTGATTTCAGAAGTTCACTTAGCAGCACCAATTACTTCCCACGGTGGCGCGGTTGCAGGATTGATGGATGCCGTGCTAGGCGTTTGTGGATTGAGTGCCGTGTGTATGGAAGAACGTTTGGTATCAACCGTTGAAATGGGAATGCATTTTGTCCGACCAGCAAAACTAAATGATTTATTAACCGGAAAAGCAGAAGTAGTTTCCAAAGGAAATCGAATTCTCATCATCGAAGGAAAGATTTACAATCAGTTGGGTGAAGTGATTGCTCGTGGAAGTGGAACGTTTAATGCGTATCCGAAAGAAAAGGCAGGGTTGTAGTTTTTAGATGACGACTCTTCGGTGAATTTAATCTTCTTTGAAATCAATTGGTGAAGCACAAAAAAAGCCGTTCCTTTTCAGAAACGACTTTCAGATATTGAATGTGTTTGTTTAGCCTTTAAATTAGTCTTTTACAACGTTGTAACCAGGGTATTTCTTCGCATCGTAAACAAATTTAGCATCTTCTACTTGCTCATTGTCTTTGAAGTTGCTTAAGGTGTAAGTTTTCGTAGAACCATTTTTGAATCGCATCACTGCTTTTTTCAACTGGTTGTCTGTTTTACTGATGTAAACCAAAATCGTATGGTATTCTGCTTTTTTTGGATTCAATGGCACCAATTTAATGACGTTCATCACTTCTTTTCCAACAGTTTCCTCTTTTTCGAAGTAGTTTTTGAAATCTTTCTCCCAAATGGTCATCAATTTCTTTGGATTGATTGAGTTTTCATCATCTTTGGATGCAACCGATTCGTAAACCGATTTGTCTTCCTTGATGATTGTCCACGTTTTCAAACCGTTTGAAAGTACTGTAATGTCACCATAAATTGCGTAGAATTTATCACCTTTTACCCAACCTTTTCCCATTTCAGTGTCACTTGCTCCTCCAGCGTTTTTAGTGATTTCACTGAATTCAACATAAAAGGATTTCATTCCTTTCATTTTTGCTGAAAGTTTGTCTAGAATGGCTTGTGATTTAACGTCTTTCGACTCTTGAGCGAATACTGCTGAAAAGGCAAATAGACTGAATGCGAATAAGAATAATTTCATTTTGTATATTTTTCTAATGCAAATATCAGAAATTGTGCCAAAGAATCCGAATATTTTAACTTTTATATAGATTTTAGGATGTAAGTAGTTGATTATTGATGCGATACGATCGTTTGTTTCATTGGCTTTTTCACGGACAGATTCCAAGATTTGTCAATTTGTATCTCGCTTTTATTTAATTTTCATTTTTCTAAATGGGCAATCCTTTCTTTTTATTTATCTTTGATTCATGGATTCCAAATCAATCATTCAGCAAATCGAAAATAAACAATTCAAACCCTTGTATTTATTGCAAGGCGAAGAACCTTATTACATTGATATGATTTCCAAGGCGCTAGTTGATAACGTTTTGGAAGAACATGAACGTGATTTCAATCAAACTGTTTTGTACGGAAAAGATGCAGATGTTTTGGCAATTATTTCGGAAGCCAAAGGCTATCCGATGATGGCTGAGCGACGGTTAGTGGTCATCCGCGAAGCACAAGATTTGAAGGATATTGATAAATTAGAAAGTTATTGTGCTGATCCAAATCCAACGACTGTTTTTGTTTTGGCTTACAAATACAAGAAATTAGACGCCAGAAAGAAATTGACCAAAGAATTGGCAAAAAACGGCTTGGTTTATATATCTGATAAAATCAAAGAGTACAAATTAATTGATTGGATCAATGATTATTTGAAAACAACGGAATATGCCATCACGCCAAAAGCGGCTTCGCTCTTAGCTGATTTTTTAGGCAATGATTTGAGTAAAATTACCAATGAATTGGATAAATTGGCTTTGCTTTTACAAAAAGGAACAACCATTAACGAAATTCACATTGAGGAAAATATTGGTATTTCTAAAGATTACAACGTGTTTGAATTGGTCAATGCAATCACAATTCGAGATGTGCCCAAAGCGATGAAAATTGTCAGTTATTTTGAACACAATCCAAAATCGGGACCTTTGGTGATGATTATTCCATCGATTTTTACCTTGTTTGCTCGTTTGATGCGCATTCATTTTTTACCGAATAAATCAAATGATGCAGTTGCGCAAGCGCTAAAAGTTCATCCGTTTGCGACGCGAGATTTATTGCAAGCAACCAAGATTTATCCTCCTAAGAAAATCTCGAGTAACATTGCTATTTTACACGATTATGATCTAAAATCAAAAGGCGTAAACAACGCCACTTTTTCACCAAGTGATTTGATGAAAGAAATGATTTTTAAATTAATGCATTGATATGAATCTTTTTTATATTCCTGAAATTAAACCCAATACCAAACAAATTACCCTTTCTGAAGAAGAGTCTAAGCACGCTTGTCGGGTTTTGCGAATGAAAATTGGCGACCAAATGGAACTTTTGGATGGGCGAGGAGGAACGTATTTGGCGGAAATCGTTTCAGATCATCCAAAGCATTGTTCAGTGGAAATTCAGAAATATTCGTTTGAAGAAAAACCGAGTGCTGAAATTCACATTGCGATTGCACCGACAAAGAATAACGATCGCATGGAATGGTTTGTTGAGAAAACAACCGAATTAGGAATTACAGAAATCACCTTTTTGCTTTGTGCCAATAGTGAACGAAAAGTGTTGAAATTAGACCGTTTCGAAAAGATTTTAGTCGCTGCGATGAAGCAGTCAAAACGTAAATATTTACCACAGTTGAACGATTTAATTTCTGTCAAACAATTCATCGAAGAAAATCCAAAAGGTGCGATTGCGCATTGTGAAGACGATCAGAAGAACGAATTGAAAACGGTTTATAAGCCGTCGAATTATCCAATTTTGATTGGACCTGAAGGAGATTTCAACCGAGAAGAAATTACCCTGGCGCAAAAAGCTGGTTACGATTTCATATCTTTAGGGAAAAATCGATTGAGAACAGAAACTGCTGGTTTGTATGCGTGCATGCAAGGTGTTTTACTTCAATCATAAATTCAAAAATTAGGCAATGAACAAATACATTTCAATACTTTTATTTTTCTTCATGGGAAGTTTCTTGTTTTCTCAAGGAACCTATCAAGTTGCTGTTTTGAAATACAATGGAGGTGGAGATTATTACGCCAACCCAACGTCTGTTCCTAATTTAGTGGAATTTTGCAACAAGAATTTATCCACCAACATCAGCAAAGATGTTCCGTATGTAGATGTAGGAAGTAAGGATTTGTTCAATTATCCTTTTGTGCACATGACAGGTCACGGGAACGTTGTTTTTTCAAATGCGGAAGCACAAAACTTGAGAACGTATTTAGCTGCTGGCGGATTTTTACACATCGATGACAATTATGGAATGGATCAATTCATTCGGGTGGAATTGAAGAAAGTTTTTCCAAACAACGAATTAATCGAGTTGCCGTCTAATCACCCCATTTTCAATCAGAAATACAAGTTCAACGGTTTGCCAAAAATTCACGAACACGATGATTTTCCTGCGCAAGCATTTGGAATCATTGTCGAAGGAAAACTAGTGTGTGTTTATACCTATCAGACAGACTTAGGCGACGGTTGGGAAGATCCTGCGGTTCATAACGATCCACCAGAAAAAAGAAAGCAAGCTTTGCAAATGGGTGCAAACATCTTTATGTATGCTTTTTCCAGGTAATTTTCTACCAACAAACGTTCGGATTTTCTCTCAAAAAGTGCTGTAACTTTTCTTTGTTTTTTTCTTTAAAATCGATAGAATCAGCGCTGTTTTCGTGCAACGTTCGATGATTTGCTGCTCTTCTAAAATTTAGAACTTGCTGGCAGATTTTTCTTGTCGCTTCTTCCATTACGCACTCAGTCAAACAATTCCAAACATATTCAACCGCTTGCTCATTGGGATGAACGCCATCTGTCTTGTAAAATCGATAGTCGCGTAGTTCGTCCAAAATGATTTCGTAAGAAGGGAAATAATGACAATTTGGAATCAATTCCAACGCAGAAACCAGTTCGAATAATCGGGCTTTACTGCGGTTGTTTTCTATCAAACCATCTTTAACATGGCGAACAGGACTGATTGTGAATACGATCTGTAATTCCGGATTCACTATTTTCAAAGCATTCAAAGTTGTTTCCCAAGTTTCAACGAGTTGATTTAAAGGAGTAAGAGCTTTCGAAAATTGATTTCCGGGAGCTTTATGACAGTTGGCAACTACTTTTTGATTTTCCAAAAGTTGGTATTCAAATGCAGTTCCAAAGGTGATGAACAATACACTTGCCGATTTCAATTCAGCTACAACTTGACTGCGAAGTGTTTGCATTTTGTTTAAGATTCCTTCTGAAGAGAAATCAAATACATTTTCCGCAGCATCCCAAGAGAAAAATAAATCTTTGCGCTGATAAATGTGCTCGTTTGTTTTTCCATTGATGGAATCCAAAATATTTTGAGCCAAAGGAACTGGATGAAAAATGGTACCAAAAGGATTTGACGTTGTCTTGAATCCATTTTCGCCAAAGTGATTTCCAATTTCGTCGGAGAAACAACTTCCCATTAAGGAGATAGAATCAGCATGTTCAATTTTAAAATCGAAAGCTGGTATGTCGAAATCCAATTTGAGTTTAATTCCCATCTCGCAAGCTTAAGGTATATTCTAACACTTCATACCAACCGCGCCATTTTCGATAATCTGCAATGGTTTCGTTGTGCCAGATAAATGTGAAATCTCCGCCGTAACGGTAAACTTCATCGTAGAGCTTTTTGATTTGAATTTTACTTTCGTCGATGTTCCAGTTCTTGTATTCGTGCAAGGTTCCGTCCATGTACACAAAAGGATGGATGAGGTAATCGGTCAACATGTTTTTGGATAAATCGAAGAATCTAAACGGTTTTGCAGTTCCCGCTCTAAATCCTACTTCATCCGCATAACCCATGGTAAAGTCTTCTGAAAAACCATTTTTGATCAAATTGTTGTAGGTAGTTGGAATGTTTAACTTGAGGAAATGCTGTCTTGAAATGCTTGTTGATCTTCCTAAAATGGTGTCGATTTTTAGTTTTTCTTTTCTCAAAATGAGGTTTGAGGTGTTGGATTTGTAACTTGGATGAAGCCCAAGATGAACTTTGCTCGCCATTTTCTCTATAAATTGCTGATGACGAATATCCAAGTTGGAAATATTTCGATCGTACTTTGAATAATCACCTAGGAGCCAAAATAAATGTACGTCAAATCCTCTTTTCTTAATCTCTAAAATGTATGAATACGTATCAAAAGGATCTTTTTCTTGCCCGCGACGAACTGCTTTGCGCGATTCAATCCGCAACCGATCTCTATTGATCCAATCTCTCAAGATACTTAGCCACATCCTTACACCAGACTTCCATTTGAAGGCAAAGGTATTGTCGATGTCAAATGTAGGAATGATTTCCGTTGGTGGCGTTTTGCTGTTTAGTGTTATGAATGTTTTTTCTTCGATGAAATCAATTACAGCTTCTGCCCAACGATCACACATGGCATTTTGCAACCATCCAAATTGAAATAAAATACTTGCTTTTGCCGGAAAACGGTCGTGCGAATCTTTGTTGATTGTCGCATATTCCTCCATTCTTGACAGGATATAGAAGATTGACGCCAATGGATCCGTGATGTCGTTGAAGGACAAACATTCCTCATTACCAAATTGACTTTTTTTGATTTGGTAATTTGCAATTGCTACGTCAAAGAGTACGTCAGCAGGTAAGAGTGTTGCACAATCTGTAAACGAAAGAATTGAGTAATTTAATTTTGGCTGACTCGCTTTTTGAAAAAATTGTTCGTCATTGGTCAATTGATAGATCACTTTCCGTTCACTAAAAACGAAATCGAGCGTAAATTGTAACCTTTCGGATACTTCTTCTACAAAAACTAGAACCATTTTAACGTGTAATTTAGCTTATATTTTTTCGATAATTTTCTGAACAATGAATTCAGCAGATTTTCCATCGCCGAACAAAGCAGGAAATGTAAAATCATATTTATTCAATAAATCCATGGTTGCAGCGATGATTTTAGATTCATCCGCAGCCGTTAAAATTGCATTTCCATTTTCTACAATCTCAACCCATTCGGTTTGTGGTCGTAAAATCACGCAGGGTTTTTCAAAGAAGAAAGCTTCTTTCTGCAAACCGCCGCTATCTGTAATAATCATTCGTGCGTTTTTCTCCAAAGCGATGATATCCAAGAATCCAGCAGGATCAATGATTTTAATGGCTTTATTATCTTTTAATTTTTGAGTAATTTCTGGACTCAGCAACGAATCCATCATTTTGCGTGTTCGCGGATGAAGCGGTAGAATCAATTCTAAACTCGTATTTTCTTGGATCTGAATCAACGCTGATAAGATGCCATTCAGATTCGTAACATCATCTGTATTCGCATTTCGGTGAATGGTCACTAAAATATATTGCTCTTTTTGTAAATTATTTTCTGCTAAAATATTGGATTTTTCATCTGACAACTGAGAAAAATGCATGCTGTTGTCATACATGATATCACCACATTCATAAACAATTGGATGGTCAATTGTTGCTTTATCTTTATCTGTTAAGTCAAATCCTTCTTTTGCCAAGTTTTTAATTCCAGCATTGGTCGGACAGAATAGGAGCGTGGAAGTGTGGTCGCATAAAATGCGGTTGATTTCTTCCGGCATCGACTTGTTGTAACTTCTCAAACCTGCTTCGACGTGAATAACAGGCGTTCCGATTTTAGAAGCTGCCAAAGAAGCTGCAATGGTTGAATTGGTGTCGCCATAAACCAAAACGGCATCTGGATTTTCTTTCTCAATCAAGGATTCAATTCCTTCCATGATTTTGGCAGTTTGCGATGCGTGAGATGAACTTCCGACCGCTAAATTATAATTCGGAACTGGAATTCCCAATTCTTCAAAAAACACAGACGACATGTTTTCATCGTAATGCTGACCGGTATGCACAATTATTTGCGAGATTTGATCGGCATATTTTGTTTCAATTGCACGACTGATTGCAGATGCTTTAATAATTTGTGGTCTCGCACCAATGACTGTTAGTATTTTCTTCATTTTCAACTTCTTACTTAAATTTCTCCTTCGTCTGAAAAGCTAAAGTAACCATTATCCGTGTAAATCAAATGGTCAATTACCGTCAAACCAATCATTTTTCCAAAATTGACTAAGTTTTTGGTCAACTGGATATCCTGCTGACTTGGTTTTCTTGTTCCACTTGGATGGTTGTGGCAAAGAATAATGTTGCTTGCACCAGCATCCAGCGCACTTTTGAAAATCACTTTTCCGTCGGCAACTGTTCCAGTCGTTCCGCCAATTGAAATGGGAACGGATTTGATGATTTCTAAGCCGTGCGTTAATAGAATGATGTGAAATTCCTCGATGATTAAATCTTCAAAAATGGGTTTTAAATAATCGTAGACAACCTTTGAACTGCTCACTTTAATGCGTTTCAATGGTTCAGATTCTTTTCGTCTACGACCTAATTCCATCGCTGCGATAATGGTAATTGCTTTGGCGTCGCCGATTCCTTTGTATTTGCATAAGTCAGCAACGGTTTTCTTCGAAAATTCTTGCAGGCTATTCTGTGCTCCGTCCAAGAGCTCTTGCGCCAACTCAACTGCCGTCTGATTCCGAGATCCAGAACCAATTAAAATGGCGATTAATTCCGCATCGGAAAGTGAGCGTCGTCCTTTGAGAACTAATTTTTCTCGAGGTCGGTCATCTTCCGCCCACGCTTTGATTGTGAAGTTTTGATTCATGCTATAGTGATTGGTCTCAACTAAAGATACATGAATAATTCAAATAAAAAAACAAGAAACGTAATTTTTAATCATGGATATTTTTAAAAATGAAATGTGCTAAAATGTCACGAATTAAAAAAAATAGCAATCCAAAATAACTTCCGTTATCTCAAACAAAAAAACCGTCTGGTTAGAGACGGTTTCTGGTTAATTTAAATTGATCAAGATTTTCTTGTTTTTTATTGCTTTTGATGTCACTGACTTGCTGTAGTTCAAAATGGTAAACAAAGTCAAATCAGATGGAACATTTTTTAACTCCTTTGTCCGTGGAGCGATTGTGACAGGGTATTTTTCTAACATAGGCAAACTAAATGTGTTTCTTAGATTAACGACAATTTTATCTGCTTATTATGTTTGTTTGAAAAAATAATAATAACCTGAGTTCGATTGTCAAATTGAGATTTATATTTCAATGAATGAGTATAATACGAGGAATTTTAAATAAAAAATAGTGGACTATTTTTATTTAAAATGACGAAGTAGGATGCTATTCATTGGAAAGCTGAACAAAACGGATTAATAGTTTATTATAATCTTATAATCAGCGATATAAATTCGATGGGATAATCGAACTCAGGTTAATAATATTCAATGTGCAACGATTTCACTTAGATTTTGATGAATTTCAAACCCAGTTGTTGCTCGATCATTCTAATTCTTCTAACCTCGTCAGCAGACACGAAACAGATGGAAATACCGCGTTTTCCAGCTCTTGCTGTACGACCACTTCGGTGTGTATAATATTCAATTTGATCTGGCAATTGATAATGAATCACGTAAGCCAAATTATCCACATCAATACCACGAGCCGAAATATCGGTCGCAACTAAGATTTGAAGTTTGTGATTTTTAAATGCACGCATCACTTTGTCACGATCGCGTTGTTCTAAATCTCCGTGTATTGCATCTGCGGAAATGTTTTTAGAAATCAATTGTTTGGTCAAGTTTTGAACAGCAGCTTTGGTTCTACAGAAAATAATTCCGTTCATCTTTGGCTGTGTTTTTAGAAATTGCATGATGTAATCAAATTTCAATTTCGGATCGCACACATAATATTGGTGTTCAATCAGTTTGTTGACAACATTTTCTTTATCAACTGTAACTCGGTGCAATTCTATAGACAAGTATTTATCAACGATGCGCTGCAATTCTTCTGGTAAAGTTGCTGAGAAAAGCCACGTAAAACTCTGTTGGTTGGTCATTTTCAGAATTGTATCTAATTCTTGTTGGAATCCCATACTCAACATTTCATCTGCCTCATCCAAAACAACGGTTTCAACAAATGTCAAATCGATTGCTTTTCTGTCAAGTAAATCAATTAACCTTCCTGGCGTTGCCACTACAATTTGTGTAGGTTTTGCCAAGTTTCTCATTTGAATGTCAATTTTTTCACCACCATAAACTGCTTCTATGAAAATTTTCTCACTGTATTTGGTGAATTTAAATAGTTGTTTTGCAATTTGTTGACATAATTCACGCGTAGGAGCCAAGATAAGCGCCTGAACATTGTTGTCGTTTCCATCCACTTTTTCAAGCAATGGAAGTCCGAAAGCGGCAGTTTTTCCCGTTCCCGTTTGCGCTTGACCAATGAAATCGGTTTTGTTTTTTAAAAGGAATGGAATGGATTTAATTTGAATTTCTGAAGGCTCTACAATGTTGATTTCATTCAACGCTTTAATAAATTGATCAGAAATCCCTAACTCTTTAAAAGTTTTCAAGATAATTCAATTTTTAGATTGCAAAGTTACAGAATTTGAGTGAAAAATAGGGGAAATAATTAATTGATCTAAGCTTCAACGCGTTAAATTTTCGATTTATTTCCAATGGAAGGAATCTAGTGTTGTTGTCGCAGTAGAAAACACCAGCACAATACATCAAAGGGATTTTAGCAATCATATTTAGATTTCACAAAATCATTAAAGCCTCGTAGTGGTGTTTTCTCAATAGAATTGAGCAAAACAAAATCATCAAAGCCACGTAGTGGTGTTTTCTTAATAATCAAGCCCACCACGTCAGAGGGACGTTAGTCCTGATTTCTTTGTTTATCCATTTTATCCAATTCGAAACGTTATGAAATTCACGCCTGAATTGCAGAATTCAAGAAAGCAGCGCTAATACCCTTGTGAAAGAGAGAATTGAAAAATGTTTTTTTATCAGAAAAATTAATGTATCTTTAATAAGAATGTAGAAAAAATAATATTCAGATCTAATTAATGAGCTGAAAATCTATTTATTAAAACGAATTAATCAACCACACTAACTATTTATGGCAAATACCTACACACAACTTTACGTACAATTTGTTTTTTCTGTGAAGGGAAGGAAAAGTTTAATTAAAGAACAATTTAGAGAAGAATTAGAGAAAATTATCTGTGGAATGATTACTACCACTAAATCAAAAGTCTTAGCAATTTATTGTAACCCAGATCACATACATATATTAGTAAGTATGCATCCGACAATTTCTTGTTCAAAATTGATGGAGCAGGTCAAATCAGCGTCTTCCAATTGGTTAAATGATAAAAAATATATCGTTGGAAAATTTGCTTGGCAAGATGGATATGGTGGATTCACTTATTCTAAATCTCAAATCGATGCGGTTGTAAAATACATTTTAAACCAACCAGAACATCACAAAAAGGGTTCTTTCCGAGAAGAATATCATACCTTGTTAGATAGCTTTGAAATAGAATACGATGAAAGATATCTTTTTGAATGGTATGATTAACAGTCAAATAATCTCTTATAAGTCACATAAATCTAACAATTAATTTTAGAATCGGTGATTTTTTAAAATTGAGAAACATCAATCTGACTTTTTCAATAATAAAAAGCAGATAGCCATTTAGATGCTATTCACACCAAATAATCCTATTAAAACCCACTTCAACATTTCTTTCAAACGATTCCAATTCATACTTGAATTTCCACTCAAAATTTTGTATTTTTGCACTGCAAATTGCATTTGAAAACGTAAATAAATAACATTATGAATAAAGAAGTTTTTATTGTTTCCGCTGCTAGAACTCCAATTGGGGCGTTTATGGGTGGATTATCAACAGTTCCTGCAACTCAATTGGGAGCAATCGCTATCAAAGGTGCTTTGGACAGATCTGGATTGAAAGCTGACCAAGTAGACGAAGTTTTTATGGGAAATGTTTTACAAGCTGGCGTTGGTCAAGCTCCTGCGCGTCAGGCTGCGCTTGGTGCTGGTTTGTCAAATGAGGTTCCTTGTACGACGGTTAATAAAGTTTGTGCTTCAGGAATGAAAGCTATCATGCTGGCTACACAATCTATCCTTGCGGGTGACAATGAAGTTGTTGTTGCTGGAGGAATGGAAAACATGAGTTTAACGCCTCACTATTTAGACGGTAGAAATGGTGCTAAATTTGGAAATATTCAAATGTTGGACGGAATCACAAAAGATGGTTTATTAGACGTTTACAACAAAGTTCCAATGGGAAATTGCGCTGAAACATGTGCGAAAGAACATAACTTTACAAGAGAAGATCAAGATAATTTCGCAATTACATCTTACAAACGTGCTGCTGCAGCATGGGAAGGTGGAAGATTTAATGACGAAGTTGTTCCAGTTGCTGTTCCACAGCGCAAAGGAGATCCGAAAATCGTTTCTGTAGATGAAGAATTTACAAACGTTTTCTTGGATAAAATCCCAGGTTTAAGACCTGCTTTTGATAAAGATGGAACCATTACTGCTGCAAATGCATCTACATTGAATGATGGTGCTTCTGCTGTAATTCTTGCTTCTGCTGAGGCTGTTGCGAAATACGGTTTAACGCCAATCGCGAAAGTAATCGGTTACGGTGATGCTGCACATGATCCAGAATGGTTCACAACAGCTCCTTCGAAAGCGGTTCCAGTTGCTTTGAAAAAAGCTGGTTTAACGGTTCAAGATGTTGATTTCTGGGAATTGAACCAAGCATTTGCTGTTGTCGGTTTGGCAAACACAAAATTGTTAGGTTTAGATCCTGAGAAAGTGGATGTAAATGGAGGTGCGGTTGCATTGGGTCACCCACTTGGGAACTCTGGTTCAAGAATCATTGTTACGTTGATCAACGTATTGAAACAAAACAAAGGTAAAATCGGTGGTGCTGCTATCTGTAATGGTGGCGGTGGAGCTTCTGCAATGATTATTGAGAATATCTAAGCGATTACTATAATTTCAAAAAGGGATTTCGATTTATTTCGGAATCCCTTTTTTTATGGATTACATCTTCTAAAGTATATTTTACTAAAATACATTAGTGTATATTATTAAAACATATTAGTGTATATTATTAAAATGTATTAATGTTGTTTAGCAAAATATAAAAGCATACCTTTGTAGTATATCAATGGATTATGATCTTAAAATCTGAAATAAAAAAAGCGCTTGAAGTTCAACGAAAAATCTTGTTGGGCAACGAATCGTATTCAGGTCGTTCGGAACTTGCAAATGTTCAATTGTCTGAATCGCATGTGTTGGTTGTGAGTGGAATCAGACGATGCGGAAAAAGTACCTTGCTCAAAATGTTGATCCAACAAATCGATTCAAAATTTGTTTTCTTGAATTTTGAAGATTCGCGTATCTTCCAATTTGAATTGCAAGATTTTAGCAAATTAGATGAATTAGTTGCTGAAGATGTTTTATATTACTTCTTCGATGAAATACAAAACGTTGAAAATTGGGAAGTCTATGTTCGCCAGTTGCACGAAAGAGGGAAGAAGGTTTTTATAACGGGTTCTAACGCATCCTTGTTGAGTAAAGAACTCGGTACGCGCTTGACGGGCAGACACATCAATCAAGAGCTTTTTCCGTTTTCGTATTCAGAATTTATCGCATATAGCAAGCTGAAAAACAATTTGACTTCCTTCGAGAAATACTTAAAAATCGGTGGATTTCCAGAGTACATCGAAAGCGAAAATCAAGAGGTCTTGCAAAATTTGATGAAAGATATCGTTTACCGAGACATCGCTGTGCGCTATGGCATACGAAATACGAAAACATTGATGGACATCACTTTATATCTTTTATCCAACGTTGGGAAGGAGATCACGTTTAACAGCTTGCGCAAAACATTTTCGGTTGGATCAACTAATTCCGTTGCTGACTACTTGAAATGGTTAGAAGATTGTTATCTCTTGTTTTTTCTGGATCGTTTCAGTTGGTCGAGTAAAAGCATCGCCATCAATCCACGAAAAGTTTATGGAATAGATACCGGATTGATACAAGCGAATTCCCTTAGTTTTTCAGAAGATAAAGGCAGACTATTTGAAAATTTCATCTATTTATTTCTACGTCAAAAACAATTTACACTCTTTTATTTCAGAGAAAATTCAGAATGTGATTTTGTCGTTTTTGAGAAGAAGAAATGCAAAATGCTGATACAAGTTTGCGAAGAAATCCATTTAGACAATCAAGATCGAGAAACGCGAGGTTTGCTTGAAGCGATGAACTATTTCGATCTGGATGAAGGTTTTATCGTTACCAAAAATCAGCAAGACGAATTGAGAATCGATGACAAAGTAATCCATTTAGTTCCAGTAATCGACTGGATGGAGAACCATTTTTAGTTCGCTTGATACTTGATAAAAATATGCGCCCAAATCGATCTTCCCAATCTGGTTATTGCAGGAAATAAGAGTAAAAAGATAGCAATCATCAGCGCAAACATCGAAACGAGGCTGATTTCTGGCGTTGAAATGGCGTAAAAGATAAATGGCGTTTCAATTAAAACCACAATCGGATAACTGGTCCACAAAGCACCAAGCCAAAATCCGGGTTCGATTTCATACTTCTGTCCACACTGACTGCAGTTTTCGTGCATCTCAAGCGGCTTGATGTAGATAAATAATCCTTTTTTCTTGAACATGGTTTCCTGTCTGCACTTTGGACATCTCAGTCTCAAAATGGAAGAATAAAAACCGATTTCTTTCTTTTTAGTCATAGATTCTTTTGCCCACTTCAGAGCATTCATTGAGGACTGCTTCGTATACCTTTTCGTACATCGATAAAATAGATTCCAGCTTGAAATCTTTCGAACGAGTCAAGGCATTTTTTCTAAATTGTAAGTGCGTTTGAGGATCTTTTAAGATGTGTAAAGCATTTTTTGCCATCGAGTCAATATCTCCAACATTCGATAAATATCCTGAGAAACCTTCTACATTTACCTCCGGAATTCCACCAGTGTTGGAAGAAATTACGGGAACACCAACAGCCATCGCTTCCAAAGCTGCTAAACCGAAACTTTCTGTTTCAGAAGGGAGTAAAAATAAATCACTCATTTCTAATACGTGAGCTGTATCTCTTACTTTTCCTACGAAAATCACGCGGTTGCAAACTTTTAAGTCACGTGCTAATTTTTCAGCAACAGGGCGTTCGGGACCATCGCCAGCAAGTAAAAGTTTACACGGAATTTCTTCGTTTACTTTGGCAAAAATCTTCACGACATCTTCGATTCTTTTTACTTTTCTAAAGTTTGAAATGTGCGTGATAATCGGTTCATTGTCTGAAGCATATCTTCTTCTTTTTTCCAAATTGATAACCGGCAATTCGTCATAAGATTCAATGAAATTCGGAATCACATGGATTGCTCGTACGGTATCAAAATGCTGGTAAGTTTCGTCTTTCAAACTTTGAGAGACAGATGTAACGGCGTTCGATTGATTCAAACAAAACGTAATCACCGGCTCAAAAGACGGATCGCGACCAACCAAGGTAATGTCCGTTCCATGAAGGGTTGTGATGAAGGGAATATCAATGTTTTGAGATTTCAATATTTGTTGCGCCATGTAGGCAGCTGATGCGTGTGGAATGGCGTAATGAACGTGCAATAAATCTAGTTTCTCATATTTCACAACGTCAACCATTTTAGAAGCTAATAAGGTTTCATAAGGTTGAAATTCAAATAGAGGATAATCCGTGAGAGAAACTTCGTGATAGAAAATATTTTCTCTAAAACTGCCCAGTCGAACGGGTTGTGAATAGGTGATAAAGTGAACTTCGTGTCCTTTAGCGGCCAATGCTTTTCCTAATTCTGTAGCTACAACGCCACTTCCTCCAAATGTCGGATACAATACGATTCCTATTTTCATGTTGAATTTTCTGTATGTCTTTTGTGAATTTTATTTTTGAATCGCTTCGTAAATGATTCTTTGTACTTCTGAACGGATGTTCATGTCTCTAATTTTCCAGTTTTCCGCACTTGGATAAACGCGATTTGATAAGAAAACGTAGTTGACTTTATAAACTGGATCTGCCCAAGCGAGTGTTCCCGTAAATCCCGAGTGACCGAAACTTTTCTGAGAAACCAAGCCACTTGAAGGTCCGCCATTGCCAACAGTTGGACGATCAAATCCAGCACCGCGGCGATTTCCTGGGTTTTGTGCTTTGGTGTATTCTTGAACTACTTTTGCATCGATGTATTGATGGTTTGCATAATTTCCACCATTCATAAACAATTGCATCATCGCACCTAAATCGGTTGCATTTGCAAATACTCCGGCGTGTCCGCCAACTCCTCCAAGCATTGCTGCTCCGGGATCGTGAACAAATCCTTGAACAATTTGCTTTCTGAAAACCATGTCGTTTTCAGTGGGAACAATTCGCTGATATGGGAAATAATTCAAAGGTTTAAAACGGATGTTTCGAAGTCCCATCGGTTCATAAAGCGAAGAATAAAGAAATTGATCAAATGATTTTTCTCCTTCTTTCTCGACGATTTTTTTCACGAAGTAATATCCTAAATCTGAATACAAGTATTTCTTAGCACCTAATTTAGCATTTAAAATTTGCGCGTATATCGTGTCTACATAAGAATCTTTAATCCAAACATTTTCCGCTACCAAGGTTTCAAAACCGGCTTTCTTTTCTGTGGAATATATTTCAGGATTCAATTTCCCATCAACGAGTGTCTTTTTGTAAAATGGAATCCAAGCAACCAAACCAGCTTGGTGCGCCAACATATCTCTTAATTTGATGTCGGCATAAGGTGTGCTTTGCGTCACTTCGGGAATGTAATCACCTAGTTTTTTATCCAAAGAGAATTTCCCTTCGGTTTGCAAGCGCATCAATGCTGCTGTAGATCCAACAATTTTTGAAATCGATGCAATGTCATATACATCGTTGTTTCTAACCGTATCGATGTTGTTGTACGTCTTGGTTCCAAAGCTTTTGTTGTAAATAATTTTCCCTTCTATGGCAACAAAAACCTGACAACCGGGAAAAGCTCCTTTCTTAATTCCGTTTTCAACCAAAGCGTCAATTTCACTTAACTTTTTAGAACTGATTGCCAATTCTTCTGGCTGAGAATATTTTAGAATGTTGATTGGTTTTAAATCCAAACCTTTGCCAACATGCAGGTATTTAGAAACTTCAAAATTCATTTTACCTGTCGATCCAATTGCACCAAAAATCAATTGTGCTGCGCGATCTTGAACAAATGGGTGATTTTCATACGCAATAAGCACGGCGTCTTGTTTTTTTATTTCATCCCACTGCGCAAAAGCAACTGGATTTCCGAATAAAACAACGATGCTTTTTGCTGTTTCAGGAATGGTCGTCATCCAATCTTCCCAACATTCTGACATTCCATAATTGGTTGAACTTCGTACAGAACTGGTGTGAAAAGCGGTGATGACTACATCAAAGTTTTTCAGTTTATTCTCCATTTTATAATGAGCTTCTTCAGCCGAATCAAAACGGAAATACGCGACCGTCGAGAAATTGTCTACCATTTCTTTGAACGGAGCGCCGTTTGAACCGATACTTACAATTGCGATCTTCTTTGAGGTGCCATTTAATGGAAGGATATGATTTTCGTTTTTAATAAGGGTAAGAGCCTTTTCATAGGTTTGTTTTTTAGCCCATTCAACTTCTCCTGGTGTAAATTTTTGAAGCGGTTTGGACGGGAAAAATGCGTGAAATTTTGCCATTAATATTTTCATACAGCGATTGTCGATTTCTTTTTCAGAAATAGCTCCACTGCGAACTTTGTCTGCAATTGCTTTGATCGATTCTTCAACGCTCTCCGGATAAAGTAAAATGTCGCAGCCAGCTTCAAAAGCTTTGACAACTACTTCTGTTTTACCATATTTGTCCGCAACTGCTTTCATGTTCAACGCATCACTGATGACCAAACCTTTAAAACCTAAAGAATCTTTCAGATAATGTTGAATTACTTTCTTAGATAACGAACTTGGAGTGCCAGAATTATCCAATGCTGGAACATTCAAATGTCCAACCATAACCGAACTTGTGCCTGCTTTAATTCCAGCGACAAATGGTTTGAAATCTGTTGCATTAAATTGCTTAATTGTATGTGAAACCGTTGGCAATTCATAGTGAGAATCTTTGTCTGTATCTCCGTGACCGGGAAAATGTTTGATGCTGGTCATCGTTCCATTTCCTTCCATTCCTTCCACAAAACTGGCAACTTGTTTGGCCACTTGAGCAGGATTTTCACCAAAAGAGCGGAAACCAATTACTGGATTATTTGGATTGCTATTTACATCCGCAACAGGAGCGAAGTTGATGTGAATTCCCATGTCGCGACATTCTTCAGCCATCATTGCGCCAATTTTCTTGGTCAATTCTAAATCGTTTGCAGTTCCGAGCGTATACGCATAGGGAAAACGTTCTTCATTTTTCAAACGCATCGCAACGCCCCATTCCGCATCCATTCCAATTAGAAGTGGTGTTTTACTTGCTTTTTGCATGCGGATTATTGAAGCTTTGGTATTTTCTCGATCACCTTGAAAGTAAATCAAGCCACCAATTTTATGATCGCGAATTAATTTTTCAATTTCCGCTTGGTGTTTTTCATTTTTCTCTGGCCAAGTAGCAACCATGAAAAGTTGTGCAATTTTATCTTCTAGAGATAAATTTAACATGTTTTTCGTTGCCCAATCACTATCATTCGTTAAGAAGCTAGGTGCAGGATGATTGTAAATGAGTGGTTTGGTATAGGTACCCATCAAGATTCCTATTGGAATGATGAAGAGTAAAAAATAACATGTTTTTTTTAATTGGGACATCGAATGGAGCGTCTAATTTTGTAAGGTAAAACTACAAATAAAAAGAGCTAAATAATAGAGTAGGACGGAAACAATTTGAAGTTTTTAGTTAAATGTTTTCGTGGCGGCATACCAAGATTTGCAAATCCTGGTATGCGTATAGTGCGTTTATGTAGCTTTCTGATTTTTAATAATCTTCCAAAACAAACTCATTGGTAAAAAGCGTTTCAGGTAAACGGCCAAAATTTCTTTGTTTCCAATCATCACTTCGCGTTTTTTCTTGCCAACAGCTTTTAGTAAAATGGAAACGCATTTTTCTGCTGACATTCCAGTTGCTTGGTTGTGATCCATAACGCCGTGTTTTTCTCCATTTTCAGTCAAGGCATTGGTGGAGATTGGCGTATTTATTTTTCCGGGACAACTGATGGTCACGTGAATGTTATTTTTAGCTTCTTCCAAGGCAAGTGCTTCGTAAAAACCGTGTAATGCGTGTTTGGAAGCGGCGTAAGCGGAACGTAAATAGAATCCAAATTTCCCAGCGATGCTTGAGGTAATCACAAAGTGACCGGATTGTTGTTTTTGAAAATGAGGTAAAATTGCTTTCGCCAGGGCGATGTTTCCAAAATAATTGATTTCCATGATTCTGCGATCAACCTCCAAGCTCGTTTCACTAGCTTCTGAGCGTTGACTCAAACCTCCGTTGTTGAATAAATAATCAATGCGACCAAGTTTTTGAATTACTTCGTTCACTTTTCCATCAAAAGTTTCAGCATGTTCTAAGTCCAAAGGAAGGATGAAGTGTTTTTCAGAATTAGCAAGACCTTTTTTCACTTCTTCTAACTGTGATTGGTTACGAGATGAAAGAACAACAGTTGCTCCAGCTTCAGCCAATCCTTCACAAATTGCTTTGCCAATTCCAGACGATGCTCCAGTAACCCAAGCAATTTTTCCATTCAAATAACTCATAATTCTTTTTTTGCCAAAGAAACGGAATTTTTTGAGATTGGACGGAATCTGAATGGTGATTCAAATCATTTAAAATTGGTAATAAGTGCGTTTTTGGTTGCTAAAAACCAAATATTATTTTGTAGCTTTAATTAAGTGTATTTGAAAAATTAGTAAAAAAACACTAATAACACACGTGTTAAGTGAAATTAAATTTCAATTACTGAAAGAATATTCTTAAATTTGTAATTGCAAGAAAAGATGGTAATGATATCAAAAGTAATTTTTGTTGAATTTGGCTTAGATTATCCAGATTCAATTGAAGCGATGAACAAATGGTATGAAGAAAAAAAAATCGAATTGGGCTAATTTTTCAGAAATGAAAAAGACTTTTAATTCTGTTGATTCTGTAGGAAACGACAGATATGTTTTCAACATTAAAGGCAATAATTACAGATTGGTAGCGATGATTTTCTTTGACATACGAACCATCTACATTCGATTTATCGGAACTCATAAAGAATACGATAAGGTGGATTGTAAAACTGTTTAAAATTTAGATTTATGAGCGCAATATTTTTAAAAACTCGAAAAGAATACACTGAAGTAATGCAACAAATAGAAAGTATCCTTAAGAAATCTACTCAAATTGGAGGATTTGATAAATTAACTTCTGAAGATAGAAAATCTTTGGCTGAGTTATCCATTCTTGCAGAACAATATGAGGACAGTATCCCTTTAATGCCAATGAAGACACCTGATTCATTGCCAGAAATGTTACGCTATAAAATGTACGAAAAGGATTTGAAACAAAAACAATTAGCTTCTATTTTAGGAATTAGCGAAGCATTTATTTCAGGGTTATTATCAGGAAGAAGAAAATTAACGATGGATTTAGCGAGAAAATTACATGTTCAATTGGGCATTGACGCTGAGTTTTTATTGATGTCTGAATAAGTCGCTCAAGGTAACGCACAGAAGAATTTATTTCTTGATAAAATAGATAATGAAAAACACACTAAAATATCTTTCGCTTCAATCAGTGATGATACTGATTTTAATTTCATTAAATAGCAATGCTTTTTGTCAAGCGGATACGCTAGTGCCAAATTATAAAATATACGAACTGAAAAAGATCGATACTAATTTTCAAGAAATCTACATCTATTTACAATTCGAACGTCAACATAAAAAGTACGATGTACTCCTAGTAAAAGATTCTGTCAAGGTCACTGAAAACTTGAAAATGTGTCCCGTAAAGTTGAAAGGAAAGTACAAACTGAGTCTCGTTGGATTAAACTACATTCCGCATGGAGTACTGAAAGATGGAGTTTATTATTGGCCTATTTTTCAACATCCGCTTGGAAACGGGAAAATTAAAATTGGTGGCACGTATTCAACTGTTTATACGACGGACCAACTTATGGGTACTGAGATTGACTGTAATTTAATAAGCAAGGAATGAAACCAGTAAAATATATTTTATACAGCTTTTTACAAATTCTATTCTTTGGGTTTACCACGTTTCTCATCGCTTTCTTACTCAGTGAAATTTTATTTTACTTAACAGGAATCGTGATTTTTAGCTACGTTTTCATTTTTAGTATTTTTGTTATCAGAGAGAATAGGCGATTTTTTAAATCAGTCTTTTTACAAATTCTTTCAAGTCTTTTGGTGATTGTTGGGGCTGTTCTATTTTCCGTGTTTTTGAATGGATTGTTTATGGATGTACATCTTTCGTAGATATTGAGCTTGAAAACAACTTAAATTGGTACTTTCGCTACGTATTTAAGAAGATTTTTTTACAAACTAAATGCTTAGCAAAAATCAACATATTGAATATTTCTGGTTCAAAGGAAATGGAAAAGATCTTCTCAATTGGTCTAATACTTCCGAAGAAAAACTGAAGAAAGAGATTCCTGCTGAATTATTTCACCAAGTGGATGATGCCGTGGATGAATTAGTCAAAGAATGGATTGCAGAGAAATCATTTGGCAATATCATGGCGTATTTACACGGCAAAGGCGAATACGATCTGTTGCCAAAAAGCTTCAAAGATTTTCACAGCAAAAATTCAAAAGTTCCTGATTGGGTAGATTTTAAATTAATAGAATCAGGAACCTATCTTTCGCAGCGTGCTGGATTAAACGCGTTGTTAACACTTCGAAATTTCTCGCTTTTAGGCGGATATTTCTTTTCCAACTTAACCAAGCCACTTGTTGAAACGGGCGCTTTGGAAAAAGGAGCAACGCTCCGGCTTTTCTATACTTTGGGTTTTTGGGTAAATGTTTCACGAAGCGATGCTGAATCTCAAACGCTTCGATTGAATTCTTGCATGCAAGTTCGTTTGGTGCATTCAGCTTCACGTTTGATGATAAAAAAGAAGAATCCAAGCTGGGATTATGAAAACTTGGGTGAGCCAATCAATTATGCGGACATGATTGCGACCTATACGGCTTTTACGGTTTACCTGCTTTACGGTTTGAATAAATTAAAGTTTAAGTTCTCAAAAGAAGAAGAAGACGGGATTTTTCATTTGTGGAAATACGTTACATGGCTACTAGGAATTCCGTTGGATGTCATCCCAAATAATCGCTTGGAAACACTTTCCTTTTTTTACAATTGGAGTTTGCGACAAAATACCGGAGACATTGATTCAGCAAGACTTGCCAATGCTTTAATAGAAGAAAATACAGCTGCCAAACTTTTGAAATCGGATTTTATCAAGCGAAACATGGGATACATTCACAAAAGCATTGCGCATTATTTTTTGGATGATCAGATTTTAGAATTATTGCAAATTCCAACTGTGAAATTTCAATTTATTATTCCTGCTGCGATGAAATTTAAGAATCTAATTTCGGCCAATTCTGAGAAGCAGCGAATGCAAGGTGATATAGATCAAAGAAGCATCTTGGAAGATTATCGGAAAGCAAACGAGAATTAATTTACCAACCTTTTCGAGAAAAATAGCCACAAAAAAAAGCCTTCTCGATTTCGGGAAGGCTTTTTTTAGTTATTTAAATGCTTAGTTTTTGACAGGAGCAGGTGCGTTTTCAGCAACTTTTCCTTTGATTGTCAAGACAATTGGGTCGCCAACGTTTGTTGTAACTGTAATTGTTTTAACGAAATCACCAACTCTTTTTGTATCGTATTTTACTGAAATGGAGGAGCTTTTTCCTGGTGCAACTGGTTCAGTTGGTTTGTTAGCTGTTGTACAACCACAACTTGTCTGAACGTTTGTGATGATAATCGGTGTTTTACCTGTGTTTTTGAAATCGAATGTAAACGTCTCGTCAGCACCGTAAGCGATGTTCGGTTTATTCACTTCTAACGTTTTAAACGTGATTGGTGCTTTTTCAATTTTTTGCGATTTCGCATCTTTTGAATTTTGTGCTGATGCAGAAAAACTCAAAGCAACTGCAGCAACGATTGACATAAATAATTTCATAGTATATATATTTTTATTTCTACAAGTTTACAATAATATACGTATTCGAATAAAATTATTAACAAAAATTTAGCTTGGAAAATAGCGCTTTAAAATCACGATTTGATTCGGCATTACTTCAAGTAGCGGATAAGAACCTCTTTAATAGAAAGATAGGTCTTGTCCATTATTTCTGAAATTTGTTCTTTCGACTTCCACGCCAGGTCTGTAATTCCTTCATCAGCTTGTCCAACAAGCGGTTCGTTGCCTTGATAATCAAACTCAAACCAATGCGTTTTTTTCAGAACAGGCTTTCCTTCGTATTCGTAGGTATGATAGGTGTTGGTTATAAAACTTAGAATTTTTGGATTGTGAATGCCACATTCTTCTTCCACTTCTCGGATGGCAGCCATTTCTATCGATTCTTCTGCATCGATAATTCCTTTGGGTAAATCCCAACAATCATTTTTATAAATGAAAAGATATTCGTCCGCCTTTTTTACAATTCCACCTGCTGCTTCAATCCAATGGTGGTCTTTGAAAAAAGCACGCATCGTTTCAAAAGGTTGCTCACTTAATATAAACACAGAAATAGTTTCAGGTGTTTGTTCAAGTAATTGATAAACATTGTTTTGGTTCGATAAAGCCATTTTGTCGGAAACAAATACTCCTTCATTGTTTATAAATTCACCTTCGGAAATAAAATGGAGCGGTCGGTTTTGAATAAAAACTTTGTACATTTGCGGTATGATTATAAATAATGACAGAGCTTTAAAAGTTGCCGAATTTTTGTTGCAAATTAAAGCAATAAAATTACAACCAACAAATCCATTTACGTGGGCTTCCGGCTGGAAGTCTCCAATTTATTGTGATAATCGTAAAACACTTTCTTATCCTGCGATTCGCACCTATTTACGTCAGGCTTATTCTGAAGTAATTATTGAAAAATACGGAACGCCAGATGTAATTGCTGGTGTTGCAACAGGTGGAATTGCACACGGAGCATTGGTTGCTCAAGAATTGGGAATTCCTTTCATTTACGTAAGAAGTGCATCAAAAGGACACGGTTTGGGAAATCAAATTGAAGGTTATTTTGAAGCGGGACAGAAAGTGGTGGTCATTGAAGATTTGATTTCAACGGGTGGAAGTAGTTTGCAAGCAGTTGCAGCTTTGAGAGAAGCGGGACTAGAAGTGAAAGGATTGGTTTCTATTTTTACATACGATTTTGAAGTTGCAAAAAATAATTTCAGCGAAGCCAATTGTTCTTTTGAAACCTTGACAGATTACCATTCATTGATCGAAAAAGCAGTTGCTTTGGATTATGTAAGTGAAAAAGACATGGAATCCTTACAAGCTTGGAGAGAAAATCCATCCGAGTGGGGAAAATAATATAGCATACTATGAAAATTGATAGCGATAAAGCATTGGTGAACGCGCCAATTCAAACCGTATATGATTTCTTAATCAATTCGGAAAATCTGTATAAAATTTTGCCGCAAGATAAAATCTCTGATTTTACTGCTGACCAAACGAGTTGTTCGTTTAAAGTGCAAGGTGGATTTGTAATTTCTTTAATTCAAGAACAATTAAATCCAAATACTTCGATCGTACTGAAATCGGGTGAAAAATCTCCTTTTCCGTTTACCTTAACGGTTCATTTAAAAGAAGTGGATGCTTCTACGACGGAAGGACACATGGCTTTTGATGGAGAAGTAAACATGTTTATGAAGATGTTGGTTGAGAAACCGTTGGCTAGTCTTTTTGGATACATGACGAATCGCCTGCAGAAGCATTACGCGCAAGAAATTTAATCTCTTTTAAATCATACGATTGCACGCTGCCATTGCTTTCAATCAATAAACGGCCAAGTTCATCGGTGCCTTGAATCGTACCTTTGAATTTTCCATTTTGATCTTCAAATTCACTTTCTTGATCTTTGAGCCACATGTTTTTCAGGTAGTCGTTTTTCAAGGCTGAGAAATCAAGTGCTTGAAGTTGTTGAAAACGATGTTGAAGTTTTTCAATCAGTGAAAAGACCAATTCTTGAATGTCATAATTCAATCCAGTTTGCAGTTGCATGCTGCTTGCATTCCAGTCGCCAAAAGTAGTTTGATTGACGTTGATTCCAATTCCAATGATGCTGCTTGTGCAACGGTGACTTTTCAATTGATTTTCGATTAGAACGCCAGAAATTTTAGAATTTCCGATTAAAATATCGTTTGGCCACTTAATTTGAGCAAAAATGTTCTTTTCTTTTAAAAAATCCAAAATTGCCAAACTTACGAAATGGGTGATGGCATCTTGCGAATCTACTGACAGATTAACATGTTGAACAAAACAGGTGAAAATGATGTTTTTATAAGGCTCTGCATACCATTGCGAGTTTCTTTGACCTTTTCCTGCAGTTTGTTCACCTGACACAATTACAGTTCCATCCACTAAAAGACCCTCTTTTAGTAGATTGGCAGCATAATTGTTTGTAGAGTCTAGCGATTCTTTATAGATGATTTTTCGTCCAAGCATGCGTGAAATTGTCTTTGATGACTTTATTAAACGCTAAAATTAAAATTTTAAATTAATTTTGTAGAACTTAATATTCAGAATGTATAAAATAACTAAAACCATAGACTCCCAAACACTTTGCAATTGTATCGTTGAAGGGATGCAAGAAAACAAAGCCAAAGACATCGTTGTGCTTGATTTAAGAGAAGTTCCAAATGCAGTAAGTGACTTTTTTGTCATTTGTTCAGGAGACTCATCCGTTCACGTTGACGGGATCAGCAGTTCAGTCATGAGACATACTCGAAAAGAACTTCAAGAACGTCCTTGGCATCAAGAAGGGAAACTCAATGCAGAGTGGATTTTACTAGATTATGTCGACGTAGTAGCTCACGTTTTTTACAAAGATGCTCGTACATTCTACGACTTAGAAGATTTATGGGCTGATGCCGTGAGGACGGACATCCCTAATTTGAACTAACATTTATTTACAAGATTCATGTCCGATAACAAAGAAAAAAAGAAAAGTCCATTTAATATATATTGGATTTACGCATTGATTGGAATTGCTGCCATCGGTATCAATTTATTCATGAGCAACAGTACCAGTGTCAAAGTAAAATCAGAAACATTTTTTGCCTTAGCTGATTCAAGTTATGTGGAAGATGTGAAATTGGTTAATCGCCAACGCGTTGATTTTAAAATCACAGAATCTGGACGGGAATTTATCAATTCAAATCCGGATAAATTTGGGAAATTAAAAACAGCATTAGAAACGCAAGTCAAAGCGAATAAATCGGTTCAACCCATTTTTCAATTTGATGTTGCTGATCCAGGAAACTTTGCCAACAATTTGGACAAAGTAAATGAGAAGTTAAAAGAAAGCAACATGAAAACGGTTCCGTTGGAACCAGTTGAAGAGGTGAACTATTTAAGGAGCATCATTAGTTTCTTATTGCCAATTTTAATTCTTGTTTTGATTTGGGTTTTCATCATGCGAAGAATGTCTGGAGGCGCTGGCGGAGGTGCTGGCGGTCAGATTTTCAACATCGGAAAATCGAAAGCGCAAGTGTATGAAAAAGGAAAATCTACCAATGTTACGTTTGATGACGTTGCTGGTTTACACGGAGCCAAAGAAGAAATTCAAGAAATTGTTGAGTTTTTAAAGAATTCTAAAAAATACACCGAATTGGGAGCGAAAATTCCAAAAGGTGCTTTGTTGGTTGGACCTCCAGGAACGGGGAAAACACTTTTAGCGAAAGCCGTTGCTGGTGAAGCGAAAGTTCCTTTCTTCTCACTTTCAGGTTCTGACTTCGTTGAAATGTTTGTTGGTGTAGGAGCTTCTCGTGTTCGTGACCTTTTCAAACAAGCGAAAGAAAAATCACCTGCAATTATTTTTATTGATGAGATCGATGCAATTGGTCGTGCTCGTGGTAGAAACAATGGAATGGGTTCTAACGACGAACGTGAAAACACCTTGAATCAGTTGTTGACAGAAATGGATGGTTTCGGAACAAACTCTGGAGTAATCATTTTAGCAGCTACCAACCGTGCAGATGTGTTGGATGCTGCCTTGATGCGTGCTGGTCGTTTTGACAGACAGATTTATGTAGACATGCCAGACATCAACGAACGGAAAGAAATTTTCAAAGTTCACTTGAAACCATTGAAAATTGACGACTCTATCGACATTGATTTCTTAGCGAAACAAACGCCAGGATTCTCTGGTGCAGACATTGCAAACTTGTGTAACGAATCGGCATTGATTGCAGCTCGTAAAGAAAAAACACATGTTGAGAAACAAGATTTCTTAGATGCTGTTGACCGTATCGTAGGAGGTTTAGAGAAGAAAAACAAATTGATTTCCAAAGATGAAAAACGTGCCATTGCTTTTCACGAAGCTGGTCACGCTACCACTTCTTGGTTGTTAGAACACGCACATCCTTTGGTAAAAGTAACCATTGTTCCAAGAGGTCAATCTTTAGGAGCAGCTTGGTACTTGCCAGAAGAAAGAAGTTTAACAACGACAGAACAAATTTTGGATGAAATGTGTTCCGCTTTAGGTGGAAGAGCAGCAGAGCAATTGATTTTTGGAAAAATTTCAACAGGTGCTTTGAGCGATTTGGAAAAAGTAACGAAACAAGCTTACGCCATGGTTTCGATCTACGGATTGAATGAGCGCATTGGAAACGTATCTTTCTACGATTCTCAAGGACGTGATAGTTTCACAAAACCATATTCTGAAGATACAGCGCGTATCATCGATGAAGAAGCAAGTAAATTAATTGAAACGCAATACCAACGCGCTTTGCAAATCTTGAGAGACAATCAAGATAAATTGACGATGTTGGCTGAGAAACTTTTAGTTTCTGAAGTGATTTTCAAAGAAGATTTAGTGACTATTTTTGGCGAAAGAGCTTGGGAGCCTTCAGAAATGACAGGTGAAGAGTTTGTAGCCGGAATGGCTGAAGCTTCTCCAAGAACCGCAGAAGCTTCTAATACGGAGAATGAAACGGTTTCTGCTGAAAAGCCAGTTGATGGTGAGAAATAAATCACAGAAATTCTTGCGTAAAGAAAACAAATAATTGATATTTTATATTCCCGTTCAGATTTTGATTTGAACGGGAATTTATGATTTAATATACTTCTATCCATGAACAACATGCTATTAAGATCCGTATCCGGAGCTGTATTTATAATCCTCGTTTTGGGTTCTGTATTGCTTCACCCAGTCGCCATGATTTTTTGCTTAGGACTGTTCTCTGCATTGGCATTGATAGAGTTTTACAATTTCTTTAAGAACTCAGAACAGGTATCAGTTTCTAAAGGATCAGGATTGTTTGTGGGTTTGTCCATATACGCGGCAGTGCTTGTGTTTTTAAGCAAACTACAATTTGAAAGTTTGATCTTGGCATTTATCTTCTTGCTGATTTTCTCCTTGTTTCTCTCTGAAATTTGGAAGAAAAAGGAAAATCCGTTGCTGAATATCGGAGTGTATGCTTCTTCATTCATGTATGCAGTTCTTCCATTCTTGATCATGGTCTTGATTGCGTTGCAGTACAGCAATGTATTTTTAGCAACGATGTTTATTTTGATCTGGACCAACGATACATTTGCTTATTTATCAGGACGATTCTTTGGAAAGAATAAATTGTTTCCGCGTATTTCACCCAACAAAACTTGGGAAGGAACGATTGGAGGTTCTTTGCTGACGATGTTGATGGCAGTTGGAATTACCTATTATTCAGATCAAAACTATCTCTTGTGGATCGTGGCGGCTTTGATTATTTCAGTGACTTCCAATTTGGGTGACTTGCTCGAATCGCTTTTTAAACGGACAGTTGATGTGAAGGATTCAGGAAACATCATGCCAGGACACGGCGGTATTTTAGACCGTTTTGACGCGGCATTAATCACAGCCCCATTCTTCTATTGCTGGTTGGTGATTTATAACTACTTTTGAGCAAATTTTCACTAAATTACGTATGAAATAACCGCACATGTTCTTCCGTTCAAATTGGATTGGAGTAGGTGTAAATCGTTTGATAGGTCAATTTAAAAAGCAAGTGAGTTACTTACGCACGAGCGAAATTTAAGAATAAACAACAGCGAATAAATTATTTAAACATGAAATTACACAGAGAAGGATATTTAATTATCATCATCGGAATGCTTTTGCTTTCTTTGATTCAACTTGGAAACTACTATTTGTTTTTAGCAACAGGTTGGATGTGGTTATTTTTACTACTTACTCTTGGAGCATTGGTGATGGCATATTTGATTGTTCAATTCTTTCGCGTTCCAAACATCAACGAAGTGTATGATGGAAATACCATTATTTGTCCAGCAGATGGAAAAGTAGTGGTTATTGAAGAAGTAGAAGAAACGGAATATTTTCACGACCGAAGAATCCAAATTTCGATTTTCATGTCGCCGTTAAATGTGCATGCGAATTTCAATCCAATTGCAGGAATTGTGAAATACGTTAAATATCACAAAGGATTATTCTTGGTTGCTTGGCATCCGAAAAGTAGTACAGATAACGAAAGAAGCACGGTTGTCATTGAACATGCAAGCGGAAAAGAAGTATTGTTTAGACAAGTTGCCGGTGCAGTTGCAAGAAGAATTTGCTATTATGTGCAACCAGGTGAGCACGTTGAAACAGGAAGTGAGTTTGGTTTTATCAAATTCGGATCTAGAATAGACCTTTATTTACCACTTGATTCTGAAATTAATGTTAAAATTGATGATGTTGTGAAAGGAAGAGTAACAAAAATTGGTGTTATTAAATAAATAGTATATCTTTATCCTATAAAACTAAAATAGATATGAAAAAAGTATTGGTTGTATTGTCATTGATGTTATTTGTTGGATCTCTTTCAACTTCTGTATACGCTGCTGTTAGCACTGATAAAGTTGAATTAAGACACGACGATAAAAAGAAAAAGAAAAAAGCTGCTTGCTGCTCTGAAAAAGATGCAAAATCTTGCACGAAAGAAGAGAAAAAATCTTGCGATAAAGCACAAGAAAAAGGAGCAAAAGCTTGTTGTTCTAAAAGTGCTGCAAACACAGAGAAAAAATAATATTTTCTTTGATTTGAAATTAAAAGAGTCGTTCTGTTGAACGGCTCTTTTTTTTGATTAAAATTTTGATTTAAAAAGTGTTATAATCGATCTTGCGTAGGAATACTGGTGAAACGGAGCAAAGATTGATCCGTTTTAGAGATTTGTAGTTGCGTAAAGCCATCCAAAATCGGAAATAACCGCAAGTTGTGGTGGGAGATTTATCTTGTTTTTTGAAAGTAAATAAAGCGAATTAAACACTACTAACCTGAGTTCGATTATTCCACCGAATTTATATCGCTAATTATAAAATTATAATAGACTATTCAAAATTCTCTTTGTTCAGCTTTCCAATGAATGGCATCCTACATCGTTATTTTAAATAAAAAGAGTCCACTATTTTTATTTAAAATTTCTCGTATTATACTCATTCATTGAAATATAAATCTCAATTTTACAATCGAACTCAGGTTACTAAAAGTACTCAAAACAACTTTAAAGCAGGAATTCAAAATCATATCAAAGTTCAAGCCTTGCGACATCGCTTTTCACTGCATCTACTTTTAAGTTACAGGATTTTGAGGTGTTTTCAATCGTTTTGGCAGATTCGAGAAGAGAAACCATTCTCGAAAGTATGGCATTGAAGATCAATTTATACGAAAGCAATGTATCTACAAATGGAATAACTAAAAAGTCCGATGGATAGCTTGGATATTTAATTGGATTGTATATATTTACAATTATAAATCAACGACGGCTATGAAATTATCAGGATTTGGAATTTTGGAAACGAATGACAGACGTTTAAAAATGGTTTTGTTGTTGATTTTGAATTAATTAACCGTAAAGGATATAGTGGATATATAACCACCACGAAGTAGCAGCGCTAGCTAATAGGGTTTAGCCACACGTTAGCCACAATTTTAGAAAACCACTAAAACAAATTATATGGAAACGATAAGATTAATTTTAGATATAATAATTATTTTATTAGGATGCTATTGGATCTTTATTAAAAGTTATTATACAGAAAAAGGAAAAAATCTTGCAACAAAAGAAGATATTAAAGATATTACAGATAAAATTGAATCTGTCAAGTTAGATTATCTGAAATTATTTGAAGATTATAAAAAAGATTTGAATCTTAAAAATGAACTTGAAAAAACATTAATCAATCCAAAATTCACAGACGTATATAGATTAGTAACTTCAACAAAAGAAATAATTTTTAAGCGGCAAAATAAATTAGCAGGCGAAGAAATTATGGAACAATTATTTAATAATATACGTGAAATAATAACGATTATACCTGCTCAAGTTCAGTTAAAAGATAAATTAAATGAAGAGGTCAATGCTTTAGCAGATTGGAATAATGAATTCGTATTATATGTTGATGAACTTAAAAGAAATGGAAAAACTCAATATGAAATGAATTGTGAAAGTATTATGAAAATCATGGATGACATGCAAACTAAAATAATGAAATAAAAACTGTGGCTAACACGCGTTATAAGCAAGCCTAAAAGACGGACACGACACGACCAAACTGACGACAAAAACATAAACTGAAACGCATTTAGAAACATTGACAGGTGACCAACGACATACAGACCATATTGCAACTGGACAACGAGTAAGCCGACACTCATTGCCGACCCAATGTTTTTTATTTTTTTCCCACTGCACTTTTTTAAAAACAATTTTAGCCAGCCCGCAAATGGCACATTTGGTTTTGCCCGATACACAAAGCCGACCCTTCGCAAAACCAAAAGAGCCATTTTTTGCCACCGCACAAGGACATACAACAAGAATGAATAAATTAGACCTATGATATTAGACAACGAGAACGAAAACTTAAAAGTCCACGAGTGGATTACAAAATATACAAAGACAGGTAAGTTATCTATCGTGACTGGATACTTTACAGTTGGTGCATTGGCTTATTTATCTAAGGCGACAAATGACAAAATTGATGAATACAAATTCATACTTGGCGACATCGTAAACTTTGACTTCGACAAGGACAGAGCACTCGACCTTTTAAACGAAGACATCAATATTGACGCATCTTTAAAACTTAGTAAAGTTGCTCAAGAAGCAGTTGCTTTTTTAGAACTTGACAAGGTTATTGCAAAAACACTTGAACCAAACTTTTGCCACGCTAAAGCATACTTATACAAGCACAACGACAAAGACCCACAAAAGGACTATTATATTTCAGGAAGTTCTAACCTGACAGAAGCAGGAGTTGGTTTAAAAACGACAAACAATGTTGAATTAAATATTGGCAGTTTCGGTTCCGACCCGCAATACAACGAGTTAATAAAATGGTTTGAAGGCTTGTGGTCAAGACCACAAGCTCACGATTATAAAACCGTTGTTGATGGCAACGGTGGAGTTAATCGGATTCCGTTCAAACAATACCTAATTGACGAAATCAAAAAGATTTTCACAGAATATTCTCCAAAGCAACTTTACTATAAGGTTTTGTTTGAACTATTTGGTGACGAACTTTTACTTGAAAAAGACAATCCTGAATTCAATCGTCAAATCGGACGACTTGAAAACACAGTCGTTTACAATGCCTTGTATGAGTTTCAGCAAAAAGGTGTTTTGAGTTTGATTAAAATGCTTCAAAAACATAACGGAGCAATTTTAGCCGATGCAGTGGGTTTGGGTAAAACTTGGACTGCTTTGGCAGTAATGAAATTCTATCAGTTACAAGGACGTGAAGTGATTTTCAAAGAAGATTTAGTGACTATTTTTGGCGAAAGAGCTTGGGAGCCTTCAGAAATGACAGGTGAAGAGTTTGTAGCCGGAATGGCTGAAGCTTCTCCAAGAACCGCAGAAGCTTCT
>JAQVCM010000017.1 GCA_028689775.1 Crocinitomicaceae bacterium | reverse complement strand
GCTTGATTTCTTGGATAAAAGGTTCGTACTTTACACCGCTTGACTTCTCTCCTAGAAAACCAATTAAAAAATACTTCCACTCATAATCCGTGCCGTCTAGTATGTTCATTAAATGCGGTCCTAGTTTATCTGCTGGAAGCGTCAATAGAAATTGGTGTAAAGGTCCTGCAACCGGCCAATTTCCATCTTGCAACCATTCTAATAAATCGTCTATGATTGGCTCCAATTCCTCAAAAGAATGTCCGTACAACAATTCAACCGTCTCTTCGTCGAATTTATGTTTAGGGATTAAATGCGTTAAATCCATAAATTGTTTATTTAACCTGTTGGAAAACCGTACGTAAATATATAAAATTCTGTTGATAATAAAATACTTTAATCGCACATTAAACACTGTTTAAACAAAGAAAAAAGTTTTTGAATTTTGACAAATCCGAAATCTTGTTCACAAAAAAAAACGGGATTTTCAAGAAGAAAATCCCGCTAAAAATTATTGGCAGTAGTCGATTAAATCTGAAAATCATCTTGACTAAAACACTCTCTAAATTGTTCCCAATATATTTTTTTAACCTAAAACCAGTAACTTCTATAATACAAATTAATCCTTTTCATAATGAAGTCGAATTATGAAAATCAATCAGTAGTAGTGGTTAAGTATTGTATCTTTATCCAGCTAGTTTTATTACTCACTAGCATCGTTTACTTTAAATATAATCTATAATCGCAACTCAAAAAACATCCTCTTTCAATGCACTAAAACATTTCAAAAAATCATTTTTGCTTTGTCAAATGCTTTCTACAAATTTAAGCTAAGAATTGCTTTCATTTTACAAAAACGAAACACTTGAGGGTATACTGCGGAGAAAAAAGAAGACAGAGTAAAAACTAAATATCTCATTAACAATCAATTAAAGCAATACGATTTAAAATAATTTAGGGTGCTAAAAAAGGACATCAAAAAGAAAAAAGGATTGTCGCATGTAGAAAAGCTACTATTTGACACCATTTCAAAGCTTAAATTGATCATCTCTTTCGATTTTGAGTACCATCTTCATCCATGTGTTTTTCAAAATTAATTTGTCGCACTTCAACAGTTCCAATTTTTCAATTCTTCAGTACTTTATGCCTGGCGATGATGTCCTTGTCCTTCACTATTTCCACCACGAAAATCTGTCCCGATTCTGTTAGCTCAATTTCTTCGTAAACATCATGTGATTTTGAATCGACTTCCTTACTAAAAAGGATTTGTCCAAGTATATTTCTGACGTTCACTGTAACATTCGCATTGGTTTGTGCAATGAAAACAGTCGTTTTATTGAATGCGGTTGGATTCGGATAAACATTTGAAACCAACTCTCCTCTTTCAATGTTCACAGATTTCACTTCAAAAACCTCCGACTCTCCATTATAATCAGTTTGCTTCAAGCGGTAATACGAAATTCCTGATAAAGGCCGCGCATCGGTGTATTCATAACTTGTCTTTGAAGAACTATTTCCTTGACCTTCAATTTTAGTTACTTCTTCATACACAATTCCATCCACCGTTCTTTCGATTGTGAAAAAATCGTTGTTTTTTTCAGAACCTGTCATCCAAGATAAATCTACTTGGTTCTGATTGGCTGTTGCATCAAAAGAGATGAGTTCAATTGGAAGAGCGCCAGGTATAATTTTTTGTATTTGAGTGCCTGAAATACCTGGACCTTCAACTGTAACAAAAATTTCATTGCATGCAAAGTTTCTCGGAGTTGCACTACCGTATGCAATTCCATTACTAAGATGAGCTTGTTGGTTATTATTTGCAAACAAAGTACCACTTGAGTTCACTAAATTTTTTGGTAAGCTATAATTACCTTGTGAATTACCTGGTAATAAGCACTTTATTACAACTTGAAAAGTATATAGATTACTTCCACAGTTAGAAGTCCCATTAACAACAATATCATAGTGAAATCGAACTCCATATGAATATCCGCCACCACCATTGATACTCCCAAGAGTAATTGAGTCTGGCTTGATATACACCGTTAATGAATAACCGCAAGTACTTGTAAAAGTATTCTGTCCAAATAAGGAACTTGAAATGCTCAGGATCAAAAAGATTGGTAGTAATAAATTTCTCATGTTTCAAATAGAAAGAATTGATTAATCAATCTGAGAAATTCTTCGTTTTGAAAACATCATTTAGATTGACATCAAACAAGGCGAAGACCTCATAAATTGACTTCACAAAGTTATCACTGACATGAAAGGTTTTGACCTAGAAATTGGGGTTTAGGGTAACAAAAAAGGAATGTGCATTTTTTAACGAACGCACAACTATTTGAATATTAGTTAAATGTAAAAAAAATGAGATATAAAAGTTAGGGTGCTAAAAAAGAGATAATGAAAGTATTTTGACTTTATCCAATCGCAGAAAGGTAGTTTTCCAGAGAATTATCAGCGCTCAAATTGATCTTTTTGCGAATTTGAGTTCGGTTGTATTCAATACTTTTCTCAGATTTATCCATTAACAATGCAATTTCTTTCGTGGTAAATTGAAGTAACACATATTCAACAACCTGAAATTCACGTTCATTCAAGTTTGGAAATTCAGATTTCAAGGTAGAAATCACTTTTTCCACATTTACTTTCTTGTTTATAAGGTAATTCAAATCTCGATAATTATCAAAGAAGGAGTTTAAAATCAGATTAATTTGCTTGATGAGTTCATCGTCTTTTGACGCGTTTGTGCTCGACAAGTCATACAATTGCTTTTTAAGGAGTAAAATCTTCTTAATACTGACCATGGAACTGTTCAACTCATCTTCTGAAAGTCTTAAATTATCAGATAATTCTTTCTTTTCAAGTTCCTTTATCAGCAACTGACTTTGAGATTCAGAGAGTTTTAATTGATCGATCAACTTAGACTTCTTGGCATTTTTAAACAATAAAATGGCAATCGCAATGGCGATTAAAATCAGAAGAACAGAAAAACGAAATTGTAATTTACTTTGCGCCAATTGTTGCTTAACAACTTCACCAAGCAGTTTTTCAGCCTCGTATTTGCTTTTTAGATCTATTAATGCCTGTGCTGTTATATAATCTTCTACAGCGAGTATATTTTGTTCATCGGCAAATGACTTTGAAGATTCAAAAATTAAATCACTGTAATAAAGTACTTTAGAGATGTTATTTTGCTTCACATAATAACTCTTTAAAAGATTGTAAAAATCTTTTTTTACACTGAAATTATTTTCAGCTTCTATTTCTTCTTCGTACGATTCGATTTTCTCAATTGGTTCAAATAACTTTTGATAGATCATTAAATGTGCTCGATTGTATAAAAGTTTAGTTCCCAACAATTCTTCTTGATACGTCGGTTGCATTTCAGTTAAAAACACTTTCAAGCTAGCCGTATCTTTCCACTTGATCAAAAAGTCTAATTCAACTGAATTCCAGCCACTTGAATACAATTGAAAATCTCCAATCTGCTGATCAACTTTCTTCTTATAGGAATGGAAAAGTTTTTTATCATTCTTTTCTCCATACAAATTTGCTAAATTAAAATTTTTCAAAAAATCAATTTCTTCATCGAAACTCAGAGTGCTTTTAAGATATTTCTCAGCTGTATCCAACTGCTTCAGTGAAACATAACAAGCGCCGATGTTGAGGTAATTCATCCAATAACCTTTGTTTTTCAATTTCATTTTCTCATAGACACTATTCGAATTGAGGAAATAAGATAAGGCTGTTTTGTAGTATCCCAAGGAATTATAAGCTGCTCCAATATTCGTTGAAATTGAAATTTCTACCGCTTTGATACTGTCCTTTTTCGCATAATCGAATACAATTTCCCAACTTTTGATTGCTGCTTTAAATTTTCCATCTATATATTTTTCAGCACCTTGCGCGAAATATTTATTGTAAGTAGTATCATACCTAGCAGCAGCTGTTTTCACTTTTTGGACACTTACTTTACGTCCAACAAACAAAAAGTAGCCGAAAGCCAGAATTAACAGTAAGAAAAGGAAGCTTAAAATTATTTTTGAAGTGCTTATCTTTTTCATTTTGTAGGCTAAGAATTCAATGTTTACAAATATAAGAATTCATTACAAACACGGATAAATTAAAAATAACAAGCGAGGATGTTTTTTCCAAGTTGAAAATCTTTTTCAAACCTCTTTATAAACCTCCTCAAAAGGAATGCGCATGCGATCTCCCCAAACTCCGCCTTCTTCTCTGATCCCGCAGGAAACAAGCATGTTAATCTCTGCTCCGTACGGCAATTTCAAAATGCGTTTGGCTCGTACACTGTCAAAACCTTCCATCGGACAGGTATCATATCCTTCACTCGCCATCGCCAACATGAAAGTTTGAGCAGCTAAAGCACATGTTTTATGGACCACTACCCTTTGGTCGTTTTCAGTTACTTGATAAATGATGGGTCTGAAAAGTCCGATCAAAACCACCATTATTTTTCGAAATAAACCCGCAAGACCTAAAAAACGCGTGTACAAGAACGGCATCACAAATCCATAATACAATTTCCATCTTTTCGTTCTGGATTCGTGTTTCTCTTTCGGACTGTTATTGAGCACATTTTGAGTTTCCAAGTCCATCATTTTCTTCGCTCTTTTGCGATGCAGATCTTGTCTGGTTACAAATACAACCATTTGTTGCGCGGAGGAAGCTGCTTGCTGACTCAAACATGCCACGGTGAGTTTTTTAAGAATTTCAGGATCGGTAATGTGATAGAATTCCCACATTTGCATGTTGGAACTATTCGGCGATAAACTTGCCAGTTCCAAGCAATGTTTCACTTTATCCGTATCAAGAGGAAGTTTACTGTAGTTTCTAACAGAACGACGGTGGTGTACTATTTCTTCAAAATTCATATTTATGTGGTCTTGTGATTTGTTGATACGCTGTCGCGACTCACTTCTTTTTTAACCTTAAAGATACTAAAACTCAACTCTAATTTGCGGTGTTGAATCAACTTTCGCCAATTGATGAAGAAAAGTCCGAAGAGCAAGAGTAAACCAAAGAGCAGACTAATCAAGGATTTCCATGACACCAAGTCATCGAGAATACTTTGGGTGTTTTCTACGGCATACTTTCCCATGTGAAGCATGATGGAGTCGCTTGTAAATTTGCCAATTAGAAACCACGGGATGATGTATCTTGCTTTAATCTTTGAAATTCCTGCACCCAAAAAAAGTGGAGTTGTTGGAAGTGGCAATAAGGAATATGCTAAAATAACCATCTGACCTTTCCACTTGTTCTCGTTCATTTTTTGCCCTAGGAATTCGAAATCTTTGTTTTTAGAATCCTTTAAATATCTTTTAGAAATTAATGGTGCATATAAAAGAAGAATATAGCGACCCAAAACAGAACCAATGACTCCAACCACAATAACAATCCAGACATTCAATTCAAAAATGATTTGAAAAAAAGACATGATTGTAAATGCTGGAGGAAATGGAAAAGGCATCAAATCAAACAAGAGTGCGCCCAAAAAAACTAGAAAATATTGCCAAATCATTCAATCGATTTATGATGAAGAAAAACTTAAATCAAGCGCATTTCAACCAAATGAATTCAGTGAACACGAGATCTAAATAGGGTAAACTTGCTCCGTTTTACCACCCCCATAAAAGTACTGAAAATAATCTGTTCACAGCGGGTTTATATCCGTGGTCAAAAATCCAATTTCATTTGAAAATACTTAAGTTCATTTTTCCGGATAACTGATTTTATCAACGAGCTTGTAGTCACCAATGACACCATCCCATTTCTCGTCATAGGTTGAAAATTCGAGTGTTTCGATTTTTCCCATCGTAATGTCGATCACGTAATTCAATCCTTTTTTCAATTTCTTGATCTCGATGTTTTCTTCGTTGCTGAATAAAGCGTTGGTTTCATCCCATTCCAATTCGGAGTTTTCATATTCGAAAGTCACCAATAAACCAGTTCCAGTGCTTTTTCGACTGGAAACTTTCAATATATCAAGATGTGCTTTGAATGTTGGATATTTTTCAATCAAACCTGTTAAAAGCGTTAATTCTATGGGATTTAATTCAGTCATCATTTTAAGTTCAACATATTATAAGGTGAAACGGAATGCAATTTCCAACAATTTGAAATAGAAATCGCTTGAAGATACGTCATTCCTTTCATCAAAAACCGAAAATCTATTTGAATACTTGTTTTACAAAAGTACCTTTTTCAGTTTCTAACTGCAAGAGATACGTTCCTTTCGGCAAAAAATCGAGTTGCTCAATTTTCTCATTCAAAACAGAACCTTTTTTAGCAATGCGTCCATCGATAAATAGAATCGTGTATGCTGCGCCATCTTCAATTCCTTTCAAGTTTAAGGTTGAATTAAATGGATTTGGAAATGCATTTAAATTTCCAGAAGCATCCGTTTCTTTCACTCCAAGCGAAGATTCAACGCGTGCCAAGTACTGAACGTTGTTTTGACCAAAATTGTTTGACTGAAACTCACCACCAATGTATAATTTACCATCCAAAAACGCCAAACTATTTACCTTATTATTGAATCTCGCAAGAAAATTAATGTCATTGGTTACCAGATTATAATTTGCCAAATTTCTTCCAAGGGACATTGAATATTGACCTGGTCTGAAATCTCCACCAAAGACAAACGAACTCCCGACTCCCATTGCAATTGTATTGACTGAATAGCCCCAAGTCTGCGGATCAATCGCGTGCATGTAAATTGGTTGAATGATGGAATTGAAATACCTGCTGATACAAATATCATCTCCTGGTTGATTTGTACACGTTCCACCAAAAATCAAAGCACCACCAATTTCAGCAACGACATTGATTTTATTGCTGACATTGCCCGTAATTCCATACCAATTGCTGGAATAATTTGCATAAATTAAAACGTTATTTACAATAAGTGTTGTGTCAATTGCAGTCGCCGCATCGTAAACCGTGACAGAATCAAATTGACCAACGTGCACCCTTCCGTAACTACTTGGAATGATGTCTAAAATCACCCCTTTCACCATCGCTTTTTTAACCCACGTATTGTTGGTTTTATAATGCCAAATTTCCTGATATCCAGAAATAGAAGCGTGACTGATAGCAAGCTCAAATTGCCAACTACTTCCTCCCACATTTGCAGCAGTTGCCATTGCATTTTCTCGCGTTGGTATTTCTAAATAACTCCAAACTGAATTTTCAAATACCGCTACTGGATAAATTTGATTGTTGTGATTTAGTTCTCCAAAAGCATAAATCTTGCCCGAAGTTGCAAGCACATCTTTGATAATTCCATCCACTCCACTTCCCAAACAAGCGAGTTGATTGTTTTTATAAGTTCCAATATTCAAGCAAGGCAAACTATCCAATTCTGTAAACTTTCCTGCAATCACCAAACTTCCATCGCTGTTATTATTTGCAATTTTAACAACTTCTCCATTGGTCGCACCCAATACTTGATCAATAGTTGTATTTGGAACATAACCTGGCTGAATCCATTTCAATTCATCAATCGTAAAGCCAAATTCCTTCGCCCATTCCTGTAGTCCTGCCGTATGAATATCTGCGATGTAATCATAATTGTGTTCCTTGCTGATTTTAGCCACAAGGTCTTTAAAACCGGAATCATAAATCAGCTGTCCAACGGCGCAATTTGTTCCAATTTCATCCACAAAGTAAGGCTGTCTCACCGCGTGATATTTATTGATTGGAAAAACTTTATTATCCGCATATTGTTGAAGTTTTTCAAGCAATATTTGTCTATTTGAGAGCTGTTTAGCATTTAAAGCAGCCGAGGGATTTAGTTGGAGATACTTAATCACTAAATTGAGGTGCAATTGAATTCTGTCGACATCAGAAGCAAAAGAAATTGTTCCTGAAGGACTAAATTCTTGGTGTTTCAACCATTCTTTATTGACTTCTGAAAGATGATCGAGATACGATTTATTTTGAGAGTGTTCAAGAGCAAAGGTCGCAAAACTTGCACCCATAAAGGTAAAAATTAGCAACAGTTTAAAGTTTGAAAGTAGTCGTTTCGTATTCATTGTAGTTGATTTTAAAAGTGTACACAACACGTTTATTCTTCCTTAAAAAATCAATTTAAATAATTTCGAGGAAAACTAGAACGTTTAAACGGATTCATTTACAAAGAGGCGCTAACCTATGAATCAATTCTTTACCAAATGTAAACTATTTTTTTTAAACTGACAAAATTTATTAGAGTGGGTGGATTGCAGATTAATCCGATAGAGATCGGTTGCGTTGCTGCTTGCGGCGGTAGCAGATTGTAAAATAATTCGATAATTATTGGAAGCCTCGCTTCGGATAACCGAACACCCATCGCCCATCACCGATCACCATAAACCCAATCCTACTTCACATACATTTCAAACAACTCATCCATCGTTTTTTGTGGATCGGTGCAAAGTCCGGCGTGGGTTCCAGAACTTTGAATGATGGTGCTTCTGCAAGCTGCCAACCAGCCAAATTTCTCGGATATTTCCAGTTCTGCAATCGGACCGCCATTTGATTTTCCTTCGCAAATGATTTTCCAGGAGTTTAGATATTCAGTAATTGTTTCTGCTTCGATATCGGAAGAAAAAGCGTTTAATTTTTCCGGATTAATGTGAAATTTAACATCCAAATATTTTAAGCGTTTACAAAACAGAATAACCCCAACGTTGAAAAACTCTTCTCTTTCAACCCGTGGTAAAAAGCGAATCACTGCATATTTATAAGTGTGTTTATCTTGCATCTTCAGCTTCTTTAACGAGTATATCTAGCATCGCGATTTTCGCTTGAAGAAACTGACTATAAGCAGCTCTTATTTCATTGGGTGTCATCACTTCCGATTCATACTCCAACCACTCTTCCGGAATAATGGAAACAATTTCTGAAATTTTCTCTTCAGTCAAATGCTTCTTAATTTCTTCAGAAGCTTCTTTTAAAACTGTTGCTTGCCTTAATAGTACGTGGTCTTTGATGAACGGAAATGTTCTTGGCAGGTGATTTTCCCACGTTTCCCATTGATGGTGAAAATAAAAACTGGCACCGTTGTCAATCACCCACAACTCATTGTGCCAAAATAGCAAATTTGCGTTTTTCGCTGTTCGATCGATGTTGCTCATCAAACTATCTAAAACAACAACTTTAGAAGCAATCATCGGCGGTGCTTTTGAAACCAGAGGATCAAAGGTGATGCTTCCCGACAAATAGTGTAATCCCAAGTTTAATCCAACACTGAATTTCAGCAAATCCTGAATTTCTTCATCCGGTTCTGTCTGACTAAAGGTATCGACCAAGTTCATAAATACCAATTCAGGGACATTCAAGCCAATTGCCCGAGCTAATTCTCCGCCGATTAATTCAGAAATAAGCGACTTTTTTCCTTGTCCAGAACCCCTGAATTTAATGACATACAAAAATCCGTCATCCGCCTTTACGAGACCCGGAAGCGAACCTCCTTCGCGCAAAGCTTGTAAATATTGAATGACGTTTACCGTTCTAATTTCTATTTTGCCCATAAACTCGATTGTAATACAAATATATTCAATTATCAGGCAGAAATCTGAAATGGTAAGTAAAAGTGTAAAGGATAAATTCGATTTAAAATCTTCGATGCAAATATTTGAAAACATTTCATAGTGATCTCTTTCAATGGTGATCTCTTTCAATTGCCTCCCGCTTTAGCAGGAGGATGATTGAAATTTAAACAATCATTGGCTTTAGCCGAAAAATATAGCAGTTCGGCTAAAGCCAATTTTTTTTCTCACCAATATGAATGGGCTAAAGCCGCATTCCTATTGAGATAATTTGCAATCTGATTTTAATGAAAATATTTGAAACAATTTATGGTGATCTCTTTCAATGGTGATCTCTTTCAATTGCCTCCTGCTTTAGCAGGAGGATGATTGAAATTTAAACACTCATTGGCTTTAGCCGAAAAATATAGCAGTTCGGCTAAAGCCAATTTTTTTTCTCACCAATATGAATGGGCTAAAGCCGCATTCCTATTGAGATAATTTGCAATCTGATTTTAATGAAAATATTTGAAACAATTTATGGTGATCTCTTTCAATGGTGATCTCTTTCAATTGCCTCCTGCTTTAGCAGGAGGATTATTGAAATTTAAACAATCATTGGCTTTAGCCGAAACATTACAGGATTCCTGATAAAGATATTTTTCAACACCAATATGAATGCGATAAAACAGGATTTATATTGAATTTATATTGACAAAACTGACATTTCATTCTCATCAAAAATACGAAACACCAAAATATTTCATCACCAAACCATTGAGTTCTTCAATGTCAAACATCAACTCCTTGTGCATTTCTTTGCGTACGATTTTGGTATTTTCTGCTGCAAACAAATTTTTAACCTCCATCATTTTAAAACAAAATGAACCAGATTTCAACTTCAGATCTAATGCTCGAAGTTTATTCTGAATTCCAATTTTTTTCTCAATCACCGATTCGATGATAGTTGTTGCTGATTTGAAATCCATTTCTCCTTTTTCGTAGGATTTGAGAACTTTGCATTCAAAAAGTCCGCATTGTTTGGGTCTTTGGTCGTAGATCGTGCATTTCTCGCAAAATTTCTCGCACGGATGCAGAAAAAAGCCAATTTGATCGGACTCCTCTACTTCTAAAACTCCTTTCAATCTTGAAAATTCGGCAGCTTCTACTTCCACAAAACCGATCAAGGTTCCGTCGCAACAGATACCGCAAGCCAAACAAATATTTTCTTCGTCGTTCATATTTTATTATTGGATTGAAAGTCTTAACCAATTAAGGATGAAAAGTAAAATGATAACACCAAACAAATAAACCTGGATTTTATTGACCTTTTTTGTCCCAAATTTCTTGACAAAAAGTCGATCAATGAATAAAAGTAATACAATTAAAGGAATCCACAGTAGATTTACCCATCCTTGTAGTGCTTGCGAAGCGCTATTTCCGGTGATGAGGATGAAAGATGAAATTAAGATTGCTGCAATTCCCAGGAGACTGATGACTAGGAACGGAGTTGTTTTACTGGGAGAAAATTTGGTCATAAAATGAATAAAAAGAAATGTTTTGAAATGTACAATTGTCCGATAAAAGATTTCTCGCTGCAAAAGCATCGCTTAAAACACAATTCCTTACGAGCAAACCTGTCTTTCAGTCAAATTTCAAAAAAATTGACTGATCTTTTTAACCTGTGAAAAATCAAATGCACTTTAAAATCTCATCAAGTTAACTTTCTATCCAAGAAATACTTATAAATGTTTTTCTTATTTCCCCAATTTCTCCAATTGCTTTTTCGCAAATGCGACTGAATTTTCATCGTCCAACTTCAACATTTTCTTGTAGTACTTTTTGGCCATACCGATATCTCCTTTCAGTTTATATCCTTGCGCGATGTTTCCTAAAACAATTCCATCTTTTGGGCTTATTTTTTCTGCCCGCAAGAGTACTTCTATTGCTTTGTCGAAGTCATCCGTCAGCAAATAAGTGATGGAAAGATTGGACAAACTCTCGATGCTTTTTGGATAAAGTTTTAGAATTTCGTTCGCAATCGTTCGCATGAATGGCAGTAAAGCATCATTTTCGGTTTCATAAAGCGTCAGTTGGTAATTTTGAACCGAACTCAGCAAAAGTTCTTCACCATGCTCTCGTTTTTCGTTGAATGTCCAAGTCCATTCGTTTTTATTGATTGCGGAATATTGAATGGTTTTTACAATTTCGTTGGTGAAACTTTCCCAATCTTCAGCAACCCCAAGTCCGTAAATTTTTCCAAAACGCATGTCCAATCGATTTGGATACAATCGGATGCCTTCATCTATTTTATCAAATCCGTGCTTCAACGTTGCTTGATCGTAAACGACATTACTCGCTAAAAAACCTGCTACATTTCCAGTACTATCTTTGATTTCTAAACTTTCGGCATTCGGCTGTTCACTGGAGAGCGAAACCACTTCCATGCGAGCTTTGTAGAAATAGTAATTGAAATAACTGGTAAACAATTCTGCATTTTGAGGATCTTGAACTTCCCATTGTTGTAGAATTTGTCTCTGCATGCTTGTATCCGAATCTTGCAAAGCAGCATCAAATTGACTTTTAAAATCTTGTCCAAAAGCGATTGCTGAAAAGAAAACAAGTGACAAACTAGCTAGAAATTGTTTCATAATTTTAAGTTTTTAATTATTCCCCAATTGCTTGATTCCCGAGATCAAAAATGGTGGAATTGGTAAACTTTTGATAATCTTAAATTCTTCCAACAAGGTACTTTCATTCCCCAAAAATCTCAAAATCATTTCTGGAGAAAGTTTCTTAAACATGGTTGCAAAAACCACTTTTCCTTCCAAGCGTTTGGAAATAAGAACCTCCAATAAAGTTCGATCGTACCACTCAAACATTTTTTCGCGGAAATTCATCACCGAATTTGGATCTTCGCCAAGGCGTAATTTAGCAACAATATCTTGGGTGTTTTTCTGGATAAATTGAAAGGTATATCCACTACTCGCTTTCGTATATCCGCCAGCGGTTCCGATGTTGATGATGCGTTTTTGTTCGTTAGGATTTCTGGAAAACTTCGCCAAAGACATGGGAATAACGCCGTATTCTGTATGCGTAATTTGATAGTTTTCGATTTTTAATGTTTCTCGAATGTAATTTTTCAATTCCGCTTCGTATGCTTCTTTCTGCAATACTTTTGGACTAAACAAGGTGTATTCGACCAACGCTTGTGTGGTAGAAGTTGGTAAAACGTACATAAACGTCGCACCGTTTTTTTGACTCAATCTGAAATCCATCAAGGTTCCAATTTCAGGATTAAAAACCGGTTTTTCAGTTTCAATCACCCAACCTTGGAAATGTTGTAATAAAGAATTATCCGTATTTATTTCAGGATGGAATAAGCTCGTGGAATTAAATACATAGGCTGCTTTGTAAAGTTCTTCATCCGTTTTTACAAGTGCTAAATCTCCTTCTGTTTGAATTTGTAGAATACTTTCATATTTAAAAGTAAGGTTCTCAAAACCGCTGGCAAATTTCAAGACAAAATCATAAAAACCAAGTCCTTGAATCATTTTGTAACGGTAATCTTTCAATTCAAATTGATTGGTAAAATCATCAGACAAAAACGCGAGCGTCTTCCATTCGTGCATCACCACTTCTTCAAAAAGTCCGGCGCCTTTTTCCCAATAACACCAGGTGCGGTCGTTGTTATTTTTTTCGGATTTATCCAAAAGTAAAATTTTCTTATCCTTCAAGATTGGATCTTTCAGAATTCGATATAAAAGACTCAATCCGGCACAGCCAGAACCTGCGATGATGTAATCGTATTGATCCATTTCTTAATCTCTTCTTCTTCTTCCTCCAAAAATACCACCACCACCAAAACCACCGATCCCGATGATAAATCCTAACCAATAAAAGAATCCAGTATTGTTTTGTGCGTATATTCCAACGTCCATTCCAAAGAGTTTCCCAATTAACGCAAAAATGATCACAAAGCCGTGAATAAGTCCAGAGAAAAAACCGGATGGTGTTGGACTAACTCCTGAAGATGCGCAAGAAGTTAAGTTCATTAAAAGCAGGACTGCAACGATTCCAAATATCAATTTCTTATTTTGCATCGGGTATATTTTAGCGGATTATACAATTTCAAATTTACCAAAAACGAAATAATAATTTAAAGCATGGTTTGGTAAAGTACTAAAATAGCAATTATTTTACGCTCGCCAAGCACTCATCTGGATTATTTATAAATTTTTCTGATTCAGAATTTTAGATTCTTCTAGTTTAGATTTAGAAATCTTCATTGACTTCCCGAAGCCGTTTAATAATGGTATCTTTTCGAGATTGTTCTAATTCATATTCCTTCATTACTTCCTTTTTTGAAAGTCCCTATCGCTAAGTATCGGGAGTGGGTGACATTATTCGCGCACATTATAATGTCATCCCTTCGGGATTTTAAGGAGTAGTGAGTGGTGTTTTTTACAATAATGTCATCCCTTCGGGATTATTTTTTTTAAAGGAATGTAAAGAATAAACTGTTGGTATTCAGGCGGCTATACTGATGTAATCTATTTTCTTTCAGGGAATTAAGATTGAAGTGAACGTTTGGGTAATAATGTTATCTCTTGGGTTTTTGACCTAGTAGTGATTTGCTTTTTTTTTAAAAATTAATGTGATTTTTTTTTCGTAATGTAATCCACTATGATTCTATTATCTATCCCCTTTAAAAGTCCGAAGGACTGACATTATTATAAAAAAAGTTGTTGCTATTTTTTTAAAACCCCGAAGTGGGTGACATTATTTATTCACTCATCAAATAAATATTTCTCATTATATTCTACTCCGAATTTCGTAAGAAACTCCAAATATTCTTCCTTGAATGTTTTCTTGCGATGATGTTCTTCTTGATTTAAAATATATTGATACACATTCTCAATCTGAGAATGTGCATACGAAAAAGCACCGTAGCCTTCCTGCCACGAAAATTTTTCTTTTATATAGCCTTTCTCATTAATGAATTTTGACGAATTATTTTTAATGTCTCGAACCATATCAGATATGTTCATCGATGGTTTTAATCCTATAAAAATATGAACGTGATCTTCTACACCGTTTACAATAATAGACTTCTGTCCTTTCGCTGCTATTAAACCAGAAATGTATTTGAAAACCTCTTCTCTCCACGCTTTTTGCAATAGATTTTGTCTACCTTTCACGGCGAAAACATAGTGAATGTAAATTTGAGAGTATGTGCCTGCCATAATATTTGAAATTTATCTTGTAGTAATAATGTATCCGTTCGGGATTTATAGAGTGGTTTTAGAATTGTATTGTCCGTAAGAGATTGTTTTATTAAGTGCAATATAATAAATATATATATCTGAGGAAAGATAATCATTTATCGTACTATGATCTATTCTTTTTCAAAGCATTAAGACTGAAATTGTACGTTCGGGTAATAATGTCATCCCTTCGGGATTTGAAGGAGCAGTGAGTTGTGTTTTTTACAATAATGTCATCCCTTCGGGATTTTGAGGAGCAGTGAGTTGTATTTTTTAAAATAATGTCATCCCGTCGGGAATCGACTGGCAAATTCAATTTATAATTTCATCAATCGCTTTATCCAAAATCTCGTCTTTCGTCAAATCCGACCAATCAAAAGAGACGTTTATATCCGCTGGAACACCATCTTCTGCGTAGTTATTTCCGTTCAAATCTAGCAATTGACTAATGCTAAAACGGTAGGTCCAACCATTCAACATCTGACCGCCATTTGGCAAGCCACCGCCACCGCCTGTTGCGTCGCCCATCAAGGTAATGCTTGGGAAAGCTTTGGTTGCAAGCGCGAAAAAGGTAGTTGCACTGAAAGAACCTTTGTCGATCAAAACAATGACTGGTTTTAGGTATTTGATACCATCGTTTGGCGTAATGTAAAAGTTTTCTCTATCTCCAAAATCACTGTGTTTTGGTCCATTTCTAGTGATGCTGAAACCGACAAGTGTCTTCGATTGCACAAATCTTCCTAATAATTTTGGAACGTTAAAGATATTTCCACCTCCGTTTTCACGTAAATCAAGAATGATTCCTTCGGTATTCTTGTACCGTTCCAAAACTAAATCCATTTGTGCATCGGTGAAATCGTTCATAAAACTAGCATAGCGAATGTATCCAACTTTTTCATTGCTCAAAAAATCGTGCGTAAGCGATCCTGTTCTCCACGGAGTTGGCATGTAAAATTCCTGAATTGTTCGTCCACGAAAGTTTTTAGCACCTGTCAACGCCACATTGTAACTTGAAATGTTGAATGGTGAAATCAAATTGGCATGATCATCGCGCAGTTCGTTGAACATCGCTGCTAACACAGCAAACAATTCCGCTTCGCTTGAATTCGAATTTAACATCGGGCGATACGTATCTCGAACTTGATTCCAGTTGATGTTTTTCAATTCAAAATAACTGTATTTCTGATCCATTTCATTCCAAACATAATCGAAATTCTTCAAGGGATCTTTTGTTCCCAAGTCTTTCTTGAAGAGTACTTTTTCACAAGATGAAAAAATAAAAACAGTTAAAATTAAAAGGATAATTCTCATAACTTATCGTTTTTTAGTGTGAAATTGAATGGCAAATTGAATGCGATGACTTGCCATTTGAAAGGCTTCGTGTTTTCCGGGCGCATTCGCGGCTTCCCAGATATAGGCAATACTTCGAGCGTTTCCATTCGGTAAATACGTCGTGAATTCCAAGTGCGTTTGTGCTCTCCAACCGTTTAATGACCAACTGTAATTTGAAAAAGCCCACTGAACCGGATTGGTTTCGGTTCCGATGATTTCACTGTCGTAAGAATAGGCATATCCGGGACGAAAATTAAAATTAAGAACGCCTACATTGACCAAAAGTCTTAAATCTCTTTTCACAGGTTTCAAGCTTGGTTTGAATAGAAATAAATTCAATTTCTTCGTTTTACGTCGCGAAACATCTCTTGTTATTTGTGCTGATGCCATTAAATTTGAAAGATTCTCCAAACCAACTGCATTATTTTCAAGTGATTGATTGAAACGAACGTGTTGCGAAGTAATAAAAGAACCACCAACTTTTAAATTGTAATTTTGGTTTGAAAGCGCTTTTATTTTCCATAATTCATGATAGTAAAAACCCAAATGACCAAACAAGGCGCTTGCACCAGACTGGATAAAGTCACTTTTTGGAACTTTTGCCGACATCATGTTAAAACCCAATCCGAAATCAAAAACCCGATCTCTGAAATCAGAACGTTTGATCGAAGCAGCATTCAAATTAATTCCAAGACCGTTATAAAACAAGGGGGAAGTTGCAAAATCTCGGTAAATCGGCTCCACTAATCCAACAGAAAGTTGCGTGTAGTACCGAATTGTAGTATCATTTTCAGTTCGAAAAAGATTTTCAGTATCTTGTGCAATACCCTTAAAACTTCCAAAAAGAAGAAAAAACATGGCAACCGACATCCGCTTTAAGAGCAATTTAAAATTCATATTTTTCTACTTAGATTAACTAAATCACATTTCAATCTCAAACAAACTAAAAGGTCCATCTTGATAATGCGCTGGTAAATCCTCCGTCCATTCAATGGTGCAAATCCCTTTGTAGGTAAATCCACATTTGATGTAATGTGCATTCAATCTTTCGTTTCCACTGTGCGTATCCAAGCGAACAAAAGATAATTTATTTTCCTGAGCGTAATTCACTGCCCAGTCCACAATTTTCTGAACATAATTCTGTCCTCGGAAATTTGGGTTGGTAGCAACTCGGTGAATGTAAATGGATTGATCGCTTCCATTGTCGTTCCATAAAGTCACGTTGTTAAAAGCGATTAAGAAGGTACAAGCTACCACACCGTCCTCCGTAATTACAAAATGTCTTTTCTCCGCAATTTCTTTTTCAATCATCGCGCTTTCAAATCCTTTCCAGCTCTTGTTGTTGACCGTTTTCTGATACGCTGTTGCGGCATCGTAGAGTTCGAAGATTTCTGGAATATCGGTGCTTTTACTATTTCTGATTTTCATAGAAAATGGAATTAAGTGCGCTGTTTTACTTTTGTAAAGTTATAAAGCTATTTATAATTAGTCGGCACAAGCAGAAAATATTTAAATTTGATTCATTCCATATCAACGAATGATTTAAAAGATACATAATGGGCATTTACGATAAATACGTTCTTCCAAATTTAATTCAGATTGCTTGCGGCGGATCTTCTTTTTCAAAGCAAAGAGGTAAAGTTATTCCGCTAGCGAAAGGAAACGTGTTGGAAATTGGTGTTGGAACGGGATTGAATTTGCCGTTTTACGATGGAGAAAAAGTCACTAAATTAACAGCAATCGAACCATCTCTAGCTACTTGGAAAAAAAGTCAAGTAGATTTGAAAACCTTGCGTTTTGAGTTTGAGTTCATTCTTGCTTCTGCGGAAGAATTGCCTTTTGACGATAATAGCTTTGACACCATTGTGATGACCTACGCACTTTGTACCATCCCAAATGCACAAAAAGCTTTGCTTGAAATGAAACGAGTTTTAAAGCCTTACGGCAGCTTGCTTTTTAGTGAACATGGAATTGCACCCGAAAAACGCATTCGTTTTATTCAAAATTCATTAAATCCAATCTGGAAACAGTTTTCTGGCGGTTGTAATTTGAATCGGAACATTCCTAAACTAATTGAAGCAAGCGGATTGAAATTGACTAATCTGAATGAAATGCACATTCCAGGCTGGAAACCTGGAAGTTATAATTATTGGGGTCGAGCAACAAAGTAAATAGGACTTCGGAAGAACTTTTTCAGTTCGATTCTGGAGGAAGCTTTTTTTGGTTGAAGCAAAATTTATTGATGCCAATTGAAAATGGTAATTTTTTGGCTAAAGCCAGATTGCCTTTCATTTTTCAGTTGAATGGGCTGAAGCCGCAATCCAATTGAAAGGATTGTCGCATTTTTTACAAGATTAAACCTTTTGTTGGAAGGACAATTGCAAGCGCAGATGTCAAAATATCAAAAGCTATTCCTCCAGGAGCGAAACCTTTTTCAGTTCAACTCTGGAGGAATAGCTTTTTGGTTGAAGGATAATTTATTCAACTTCGAGAGGAAATCGGTAAATCAATAATTCTTTGTTAAATAATATCCACCATTCAAATTAAGATGTACATTTGTTTAAGTTTATTTGAAAGAAGTTAAACAAGGCGGTTTTATGAAAAATTATTTAGTCATTGGAGGTTCATCCGGAATTGGAAACGCAATCGTTCGACAATTGTCATCAGAAGGCAATCGTGTTTTTGCAACATATCACACCAACGCAGATTGTGACACATTAGAAAACACCACTTTTCATCACTACGAAGTTGGAAAAAGCGAGCTGAATTTTGATTTCTTACCAGAATCAATCGACGGTTTTGTTTATTGTCCGGGAAGCATCAACTTGTTGCCTTTTGCACGCATCAAAGCGCAAGATTTCAGAAGTGATTTTGATTTACAAGTTGTTGGCGCGATTGAAACCTTACAACACGTCTTGCCTCGCCTAAAAAAAGCAGAAAATGCTTCCATTGTTTTCTTTTCAACCGTTGCGGTGCAAACTGGATTTAACTTCCACACGCAAGTTGCAGTTTCGAAGGGCGCGATTGAAGGATTGACGAGATCTTTGGCGGCAGAATTAGCTCCAAAAATGAGAGTCAATGCGATTGCTCCTTCATTAACAGATACCCAATTAGCTTCAAAACTGTTGAGTTCAGATGAGAAAAAAGAGGCAAACGCACAAAGACATCCGCTGAAAGTAATCGGAGAACCCGAAGACCTTGCGGAAATGGCTTGTTTTTTATTGTCCGATAAATCCAAATGGATGACCGGACAAATTCTTGCCGTTGATGGAGGAATGTCATCTGTAAAAATGTAAGTAAATTAATAATTTTCCGAATGTTAAAAGCAGTAAATCAAGTGTTAAAACCGATGAAAGATTGAAGCTTAATGGTTAACTTTATAGGAAACGATAATGAGATTCACACAGGTAAAATCCAATGGAAATTGCCTAAAAAATTAAAACAATGGCAAAAAAAGAAATTGATACTCGACAAGTGATTTTGGATAAATACATGGATTATGTATTGATGAATTCCGAAGCACCAAAAAGCGTTTATGCATTTGCGAAAGAAAATGGAATGAAAGAAGCAGAATTTTATGTTTATTTCAGTTCGTTTGGAAGCATTGACGCACACATTTTCACCTTGTTTTTTGAAAACACGATGACACTTCTTGCAAAAGATGAAGCTTTCTTGGAAGGGGATGCAAAACACAAACTCTTGAGCTTTTACTTTACATTTTTCGAAATCTTAACTGCCAACCGCAGTTTTGTGATCCACATCTTGAACAACAAGGATGAAAGTAAACTGAAAACCATGAACAAATTGAAAGACTTGAAAAAAGAGTTCATTCAGTTTGTGCACACCTTGGACATCGAAAAGCTTGATTTGAAAATGGAGAAAGCAAACAAAATGATTGAAAAAAGCATCTCCGAAGCCATTTTTGGTCAGTTGATTTTGCTGATTAAATTTTGGATGAATGACACTTCTCCAGCCTTTGAAAAAACAGATGTGTTGATTGAAAAGTCCGTACAAGCAGGATTCGAGATGATCAACACCAAACCGCTTGAAAGCATCATCGATCTTGGGAAATTCCTATGGAAAGAACACGGTTTTAAAAAATAATCAGATGGAAACGATTGATAGAATTCCAACTTCAAAAATCCAACGTGCGAGTAAAATCGTACAAACTGGAGCAAAAGTTGGCGTGAATTATTTAAAATATTACGGCGAGAAATTGGTAGGTTCTGACAAGGATGCAAAAGCAAAATTGAATGAATCAAACGCAACAGACATCTACGACGGACTTAAAAAACTAAAAGGAAGTGCTTTGAAAGTTGCTCAGATGATGAGCATGGAAAAATCACTTTTACCGCAAGCATACGTAGAAAAATTCTCTTTGTCTCAGTTTTCAGTTCCTCCACTCTCCGCTGCTTTGGTCCAAAAAACATTCAAACGATATTTTGGTAAACCAGCCAACGAACTCTTTGATGAATTCAACTTTGAAGCCATCAATGCAGCAAGTATTGGTCAAGTGCACCAAGCGACAAGCGACGGGAAAAAATTAGCTGTAAAAATCCAGTATCCAGGAATTGCAGAGAGCATCAGCAGCGACTTGGCTTTGGTGAAACCGATTGCCTTGAAAATGTTTAACTTAAAAGCAAAAGACACCGATCGCTATTTCAAGGAAGTGGAGCAAAAATTGTTGGAAGAAACGGATTATCATTTGGAGTTACGTCAAAGCAACGAGGTAAAAGATGCCTGTAAAAACATTCCAAACTTATTGATTCCAAGTTATTACGAAAAATATTCTACCGATAAAATCTTGACCATGGATTGGATGGACGGCGTTCAAATCTCCACTTTTGCAGAACAGAATACCGATACAGAACAAGCCAACAAAGTAGGTCAAACTTTGTGGGATTTCTACATGTATCAATTGCACGTGATGCGAAAAGTACACGCAGATCCACACCCAGGAAACTTTATGGTTTCTCCTAAGAATGAATTGATTGCAATTGATTTTGGCTGCATGAAAGAACTTCCACTGGATTTCTATACACCGTATTTTGAACTAACAAAACCAGAAATTCTGAATAACAAAGAACAATTTGAAAAAGAATTGATCCAACTGGAAATTCTACGAGAAGGCGATCCAGAAGAAGACCGTGCTTTTTACACCGAAATTTTCCATCAATTGTTGAGTTTGTTCACACAACCGTTCCAACAAGAAAGTTTCGATTTCGCGGATCCAACGTTCTTTGATCAAATCACTTCGCTTGCAGAAGGTTTTGCAAAAGATGATGCCGTTAAAAAAATGGATGCCAATCGAGGATCCAAACACTTCATCTATATGAACCGTACGTTCTTTGGTTTGTACAGTTTGATGCACCAAGTGAAAGCGACCAATGTAGTTATCAATCAATATAAAAAATTCATTTCCTAAAATACAACACCATGGCCTTTTATCAAAAAAAATCAACCCAAAAAGTCAATGCAACGATGGAAGAAGTCTGGGATTTCATTTCATCTCCAAAAAATCTAAAAGAAATTACACCGCCATACATGGGTTTTGATATTACATCAGAAGGTTTGCCAGAAAAGATGTATCAAGGAATGATTATTAGTTACAAAGTGAGTCCTGTAGCCGGAATCAAAACAGATTGGGTAACGGAAATTACACACGTAGATGACATGCGTTATTTCGTGGACGAACAAAGAATCGGCCCGTATTCGATGTGGCATCACCAACACTGGATTGAACCTTGTGAAACGGGTGGCGTTTTGATGCGTGACATTGTGACCTATCAACCACCTTTCGGATTTTTGGGAGCAATTGCAAACAAGATCATGATTCGCAAAAAATTAGAGGAAATTTTCGCTTACAGAACCAAAGCGATTGAGAAAAAGTACGGCGTTTATGAAGAAAGAGTTTGACGAACGAGATTTAAATCGAATCATTGAAATGGCTTGGGAAGACCGAACGCCTTTCGAAGCCATTTTGATGCAATTTGAAGTTCCTGAAAAAGAGGTCATCCAGTTGATGCGTGGCGAATTGAAAAGATCCAGTTTCAATTTGTGGCGAAAAAGGGTGAATTCTGGTGTGAGTCAAAAACACGCCAAGAAAAGAAATCCAGCAATTGCCCGTTTCAAATGCACTTTGCAGCGTATTTTTTTTCGTATTGTAATTTTTTTTGTAAAACCGTTTGTATCCGATTGCTATGTAGTTAGTTAACCAATTTATTTACTATTATGTCGAATAATAGTTTCTATTTCGATTATTTTCGTCCTCACAAAATCATCCTCTAATTTAACTTTTAGTGCGGTTTTATAGAGAAATAACGCGAACTCTATATCTTTGCTTTTAATATTATTTGCGACTTCTACTAATTTGTTGTACTGATTTTCTATATCCTGATATTTCAATCGATTTATTTCTTCTATTTTTTCTTTTGCGATTTTGGCTTTATAATTATTTTCAAGTGCCCATTCGTATAGTGTTTCTATATAGCTTGAACCAGCTTGGAGGACACTATCTTTACGAATAAAAAATATATCTTCTATATAAGAATCATATAAAGAATCGATAATAATTATAGCGTTTTTTTTATTAAGTCTATTCAAGATATTATCTTGCTCATACTGTTCAATAATCCTCAATTCTTGACCATAGGAGGAGTTATTGGTCAATAGAAAACAAAGAAAGCATTTAAAAAAAATAAAAATAAGTGAACGTGTAGCTTTTTCCTTCTTCATAATATAATAATTAACTTAGATAGCTAAATTGCAAATATAATGTAAGTTTGGAAACTTCCCGTAATTTAATAAATAATATCCTACTGTCCGATAAAAGTTTTTTAAAAGCGGGATTTCCTTGATGGATTTCCCGCTTTATTGTAATTTAGTTTTGCACAACATTAATTACATGAATAAAAGTACTCACTTTTTTGGACAATCGGTTTTCGGACAGCTGATTTCTTTGATTAAATCGGATTTAGTTAAATCCGCAGTTAAAATTCATAATTCTGATTATTATACTAAGAAGTTTACAACGTCAGATCATCTGATAAGTATGTTGTTCTCATGCTTTGCTAATTGTTCTTCTTTACGAGAAGTTGCGGGTGCTATGCTAGGTTTAAAAGGAAAAACAAACCATTTTCAGCTTAAAAACATTCCGCATAAAAGCACATTGAGCGATGCAAATTCAAGAAGAACACATTTAGTTTTTCAAGAAATCTATTATTTGCTACTTAAAGAATATGGCTCAATTATCTCGGACAGCCGAAAAATTTATGACTGGGAAAATAAGCTAGAGATCATCGATTCATGTACTATTTCCTTGTTTAAGGACATTTTGAGTTGTGTTGGAAGTTCGCCTGCATACATGGGTTTCATCCTCAGACCGCAAGACGAAGGTCCGAAAGGAACGTATAAAAACATTTTGGAAACGGCTTGTTTCACCGTCAATCACGTGCACGAATCTTTCATTGAAAAAGCGCATTACACATCCGCAAAATTGGAAGAAGAAGTTTCCGAATTTGAAAGATGTGGCTTAACATCCAATTTCATTTCCGATTTTAATGCGCCATTTGTAGCAGAAAGTCAGGTGAAAATTGGATTGAAATACGAAGAAAGTATTCCCATCAAACTCAATGATACGATTTTAGTAATTGGAAAAATCGAACACATTTGCTTAGCTGAAAATGCCTTGGACGAAAATGGATATTTGGATTTAGAAAGCATGAACTCCGTGGGCGTTGTTGGTTTGAATTCCTATTATGGACTTCAAAAGAAAGTGGATTATCCGTATGTTCGGGTAACTGAAATTCCTAAATTTGGGAAATAAATTTACGGTTTATTAACCTGAGTTCGATTGTAAAATTGAAATTTATATTTCAATGAATGCGTATAATACGAGAAATTTTAAATAAAAAATAGTGGACTATTTTTATTTAAAATGACGAAGTAGGATGCCATTTATTGGAAAGCTGAACGAAGAAGGATTTTGAATAGTTTATGATACTTATAATCAGCGATATAAATTCGATGGGATAATCGAACTCAGGTTATTAGCGCGCGAAGTCATCGTTAATAAATGTGTTGGCGTTCCACGATTAATAATGATATAAGCATCATGCACATGCCTTTGAAAGTCACGAAATCGATAAATTTTCTGTCCTTCTTTTCCTTGTCCATAAACAGCTCCGATGGATGTAATTACCATTTTTTTATTGGGAATGGAATCGACAGCAATGTATTTCACCAAGTTGTCATTTCCCATCACCCGCTGTGCTAACAATTTCTTTTCTCGTCGTTCAAAATTAAAATATTCCATTTCAAATTTACCGTCTCTGTAATTGATTGCATTGAAACTACCAATATTAAAATCAAGCGCGAGTGAAAAATACTGATCTTTCATTTTTTCATCTAAATAAGAACCTGCTCTTTTAAAATACGGCTTTTTTGAATGATACTGAACTGCAATTTTACCAACGTGTCCATTATGCGCAAAGTAAATCCCTTTTGCATTTGGCCTAGACTCTAAATAATCCAAAATATTAATTGCCATGCAGCTATCTCTGAAATTTCCGGTAATCCCAGTGGAAGTTTTGACTTCAAACCACTGCGTAACCGTGTTAATCAGTAATTTTTCTTCTTCAGGAAACGCTTCATTAAAATACCTTTCAAACGCTTGCCATTCTGTTTTCTTCTGCCGAACAAGCGTTGAGTCTTTTATATTGAAATCGAGAGACGGAAGTTTTGAAAGACACCCTTCAAACTTGGGATGCATTGAAAAATAACGTGGAAGTTCAAGTATATCATCTGAAATAAGTTGTTCGTCGCAACCTACAAACGACAAGATATTCTGATTTTCTAAATTGTAGAAACGCATCCATTCTACAACATCCAACATTTCTTGTGTCAACCAAGGCCACAATCGAACTTCGAGAAGTGCTTCTTTGCCATCGTCATCTGCACCATGAATGTATCGATTTACGCGACTGCAGGCATTGTAGTCCGCTTCCAAAAAGAAAATGGTATACTGATGGTTTTGAACTAAATACTTGAATAAATCGAGCCTGATTTGCGTAAACTCACTGGTTCCGTGTGTCGATTCTCCCAAGCCTATGACCCGTTTGGCCTTGAAAACCTCATCCAATTGTTTTAAATAATCCGGATTTAAAACTGCGCCAGAATCAGACAAATGGATCGATTTATAATTTTTCTGACCAAAACTGAACAAGGAAAATAAGAAGAGAAAGCAGTAGGTGAATTTCATACGTAGGTAGTTGATTTATTTCTAAAGTATTTTTTCAATAACCTTTGAATTTGCGAAAGGTTACAAAACCGAAATATACAAATCTTCCAAGGGTTTGAATGAAAATAATGGAATCAATTCTGTATTTACAGGAAATAAATCCTTAAATTTTCATTAAGTTTTATTGATTTAAATCAGAATGCATGCATGGTAACTTCCTTTGCAGTATCTTTGTATTAATTATGGTAAGCATAGCTTATCAATTCTTGTTTACATATAAAATCTCTTCTTTAAAACATGTTGAATTACGCGGTATATCGAAATGAAAACACCACTAAATGGGTGACATTTGTTCATGGTGCTGGTGGCAGTAGTAACATTTGGTTTCGCCAAATTCGTACATTTAAAAAAGAATTCAACATCTTATTAATTGACCTTCGTGGACACGGAGAAAGCAAATCAAATCTTTTGCAAAACAAATCTCAAAAATACACTTTTGAGGTTGTTTCCAATGACATTTTAGAAGTTTTGAAACACTTGGAGATTGAGAAATCTCATTTTATTGGAATCTCTTTGGGAACGATTTTAATTCGCGATTTAGCAGAGCGGAATCCAGAAATGGTACAAAGCATGGTGATGGGCGGTGCCATCTTGAAATTCAATGTGAAATCCAAATTCTTGATGGGTTTCGGAAATTTTTTCAAGTCCGTCGTGCCGTACATGTTCTTGTATAAATTGTTTGCCTTTGTGATCATGCCTAAGAAGAATCACAAAGAGTCTCGTTCTCTATTTGTAGGGGAAGCGAAAAAGCTATGTCAGAAGGAATTCAAGAAATGGTATAAGTTAACCGCAGAAATCAACCCATTACTTCGGTTTTTTAGAATGAATGACATTAAAATCCCAACTTTGTATGTGATGGGCGAACAAGATCATTTGTTTTTACCGGCCATCAAAGAAGTGATTTCAAAACACATTTCCTCCCGTTTGCACATCATTAAAAACTGCGGTCACGTGGTAAATGTGGAACAACCGATGGAATTTAACGAGGAAGTAATTTCGTTTTTGAGATTGCAAGGAAATTGATTATTTCCCAATCCAACCCAAATGGGTATGCTTGAAATCATCTGGATATTTTAATCCGTAACCAAAAATTCGATCCATTGCTGCGTGACCGAAAAGGATAATTCCGGTGAGTTCGACAACTGAATTTCCAAGCCAAAAACCAATTGTAAAAATTCCAATTGCCAGTAATTTATGATGGAATATATTGTAAATAAAAGCTCCTACTTTGGTGTTGAATGCATAACCGATCATCGACAAATCTGGTAAAAGAATCAGCGCTGGAAAAAGCCACCAAGCATATTCCAATTGATTGAATAAGATCATTGAAAGTACAAATTGTCCGAGTTCTTCCAGCTTTAAGGATTGTTTCATTTCTTGGGTCATTTCATCAAGTTTATAGCTGCAAAGATCCGAAGATCAAAATCAATTTCACTTGACAAATGTCAAGAATTCTCCAGTTGTCGCTTTCTGATTCTACTGAATGTTTCTGCCGACATCCCTAAAACCGAAGCTAGGTATTGCAATGGAACTTGATTGAATAAACTTTTATTCTGTTCGAAATACAAGGTATATCGTTCTTCCGCTGACTTCGTCAAATGCGAATAAACACGATCTTCCAACATCGCAAAACATTTGGCTAAGAAACGCTTTTCAATTTCGTTCCACTTGGGAAATGCCTCACACAACTGTTTGTAGTTCTCATTGCTAATGGTTAAGAGTTCTGAATCTGATAAAGCTTGAATCGACCATCTGCTCGGTTCGCCAAAAAAGAAGCTCGAAACATCTGTGATGAAATAATTAAGAGTTGAAATCCATTGCGTTACCTCTTTGCCATCATCCATTTTGAAAACCCTTAAAATTCCAGTTTTCTGAAAACTAAAACGATTGCAATGTTTTCCTTCTTCGGTAAAAAACTCATTTTTCGAAATTTTCTCCAAATGAAAATAAGACATCATTTTGTTGAATTCATCGTCGGTCAATTCCCCAAAATAGGATGTAATCATGTCTTTAAATTCTGTCATGTACCGCGGATTATAAATTTTAATTTGTCGGCTATCGGTATGCAGCCAGTTGAATCACGTTTAACTGTTATCAAAGCTGATATTTGAAAAGGTTTAACAGTCATTGTTTTCAAATTAGTGTCTATGTATCTCAAGTCTATATTTGTTTCAGGAACAGGATAAAACTGTGACATTCCGGACGAACTTAATGAAAGTAAAAAAAGGAGCAAAAGCTGATATTGCTTGCGGTAAATGGGTTTTAATTTATTCATTTGACGTTGATTGTTCAGTCCAAATGTAGTGATTTAGACATTATAAATAAAATACGATAAACAATTTCAAATTTAGATGTTGCGCTTATGCTTTTACTTCAGTAAGCATGTTGAAAACAGCTCAACATCTGATTATAATTTAACTTTTAAAGTGATTACAATATAATCTTTTATCTGTACTTTTGAAGAAAAAAGATGAACTTCGATCGAATAAAAGAAAAATTAAATGTACTTGCAGACGCTGCTAAATACGACGTTTCTTGTTCATCAAGCGGAAGTAAGAGAAAGAACTCATCTGACACACTAGGCGATTCTTCAGGAATGGGAATTTGCCATACCTACACAGAGGACGGACGATGTGTTTCTTTGCTAAAGATTTTGCTGACCAATCATTGTATTTTTGATTGCGCTTATTGCGTGACGCGCAAAAGCAACGATATCAAACGAGTGGCATTCAAGGTGCAAGAAGTGGTTGATTTGACGATGAATTTCTACCGAAGAAATTACATTGAAGGTTTATTTTTAAGTTCTGGAATATTCAAAGATCCGGATTATACAATGGAAAGATTGGTTCAAGTTGCTAAGAAACTGCGTTTGGAAGAGCGATTTAACGGCTACATTCACTTGAAATCTATTCCTGGTGCGTCTGATGAATTAATGCGAGAAGCAGGTTTGTACGCTGACCGTCTGAGTGTAAACATCGAAATTCCGACCAAAGAAGGATTAAAATTATTAGCACCTGAAAAAAAGCATTCGGATTTTATCAAACCAATGGCGAAAGTTCGCAACGAAATCAGCCAATATAAATCAGAGAAAAAGATCATCAAAAGCACACCGAAGTATGCGCCAGGAGGTCAATCAACACAAATGATTGTTGGCGCGAGCGGAGAAACGGATCACCAAATAATTCAAACAGCAGATTTCTTCTACAATCAATTCAAATTGAAACGGGTTTATTATTCTGGCTATGTTCCAATTAGTACCGACGAACGTTTACCGCAAATTGGCTCAGCCGTTCCAATTTTAAGAGAAAATCGCTTGTATCAGGCAGATTGGTTGATGCGCTTTTATGGGTTTCAAGCAAATGAAATTGTGAATACTGATTTTCCATTTTTAGAAACAGACATTGACCCAAAATTAGCTTGGGCTTTGCGAAATATGCACCTATTTCCGGTTGATGTCAACACTGCAGAAAAAGAAATGTTGTTGCGAATTCCTGGCGTAGGAACAAAATCTGTTTTTAAGATATTGAATGCACGGAGATTTTCACGCTTAAATGAGAACCACCTTACACGAATTGGAATTGCAATGAATCGAGCACAATATTTCATTAAGAATGTGAGCATAGGAAACAGTTTTGACCTATCGCCTACCAACATCAAACACAAAATTTTGGTGAGCGGAACGAGTAAGTACACCGAACAATTATCACCTCAACTTTCGCTTTTTTAACTATGAACGTGATTTACGACGGCACTTTAGAAGGTTTATTTTCGGTGTTTTATGAAATTTACGCACAGAAAATAAAGGCTCCATTGATTTTTAAAGAGTCGGTGTATCAGCCTGCTTTGTTTGAAAAAGCAATGCATGTAGAAACCAATTCTGAAAATGCCGAACGGGTGGTAAAAGGAATTAAAAAGAAAGCCGGGAAAAACTTTTATCAATTCTTTTACGCAGCGCATAACGACCGTGACAACATTGAAAACGACCTATTCGCATATGCCAAAATAATTTTGGACTCTCAACAAAGTCGCAGTACAGATTATTCCAACCCCTTTGTTTTAAAAGTTTCGCAATACGGGAAATCTGTTGGACGAGAGAAGCACCGAATGGAAGCATTTGTACGTTTTCGCCTAACCAAAGATGGCATCTATTTCGCAAGCATTGAACCTGACTTTGATGTGGTTCCGCTGATTAAAAAACATTTTGAGAGCAGGTACCAAGATCAAAAATGGATGATTTATGATTTGAAAAGGGATTATGGTATTTATTATGATCTGCAAAAAACAGAACGAATACAAATTACTTTTAACCAAAACAAAATTGGGATTTTAAGCACTTCACCAGAAATATTTTCAGAAGAAGAAATGGATTTCCAAGAATTGTGGGCAAATTATTTCAAAAGCACCAACATTGAATCGCGCAAGAACATGAAATTGCATTTACAACACGTTCCGAAACGCTATTGGAGGTATTTAAGTGAGAAAACGGTGAAAGTTTAAATCCAATTTAGTAGAAATAAAAAACCATTCATCATTTCACTTTTCTGAGGTTGCAAGGAAATTAAAGAAAACTCAACTTTCTTGTGCTTTCTGCAATCGTTCGAAATATCAAGTTCATGCAAGTTTTATAGCCACGGTTTAAAAACAGAACAGCCTCGTTGATAGAGGCTGTTCTGATGCATTTAATGTTTCTATTTTCCAATAAAAAGATTTTAAACTGAGATCAAAGATTTCTCAATGCTCTTGATGGCTTTCGTTTTCGGAACAACAAGCTTTTTCGCTTTTACAACAAGCTTTTTCCGAACAACTTTCAGTTACCTCGTGTCCTCTTTGGAATTGATTTAAAAAGAACGGATTTTTAGGCATTATAATTAAAAGAAACATGAAAAAGAGCGCAAAAGAAATGAAAAGTTGTTTTGAAATTTTAACCGTTTCATTTTGTAATATCAATACAATTAATGCGATTGGCAAGAGCGCATAAGCAGGCACTAAAATTAATGGTGAACCTGGCCAATGTTGCATTTTCATAACGGTACCAATTATCAGTAGAATGAGAATCCCAACCAATAAAAAGTTCAATCCATTGCCTAAACCAGCCTCTCTGTTGTCTTTCACAGCAAACATTCCGAGTGATAAAATCATGGTGATTGCAGCTAGAATAAAGACTTCACTCATTCCGTCTAATTCATTGGTTTTTAGAATTAATCCTGTAATGATTAATCCAAATGCCGCGATGTTTAATAATTTTCTTGCATTCATAGTAAATAGTTAATTAGTTAGTTTGGATTCCCTACTCGTTTGGCTTTTCAGAACCGCCCTGTTTTTAATGGTTTCTTGACTCCATTTTATAAATACAGATTCGTTAAATTGCTTTTAATCTGCTCATTAAACGACTAAAATAATACTATTTTTCAATATCAATAAAATTTTTTGAATTTTTTTTGAGCGTTGTTAAATTACGTACGCAAAAGGATAAACCTGTTATAATTCGCTGTCATTAAAGCAAGTAGAAAACGAGGGTTAAATCCATTTGTAGATACGCACTGCATATCTACAAATGGATAAAGAAAACTTAATTTCTAACTTCTAATTTCAAGGTTTGGAAACTTGTATTTTTATCTAAAACCTGAATTAAATAAACGCCAGCTTGTAATTCATTAGAGAACTAAAATTGATTGCTATCTACATCATCAAAAAGTCATCGCGAACAGGAACACAATTTTATCAGTTTCGTTTCTGAAGGATTTTTTTTGAATTAAGAACGAAACTCTCTATTGAAATTGAAATGGTTATCTGTTTTGGCTAAAGCCGCATTCCAATTGAAAGGATTGTTGCGATTTTTACAGTGTAAAAACCGCATCCGCTTTACTCATTTACCTGCTCATAAATCAATTCCGAAATTCCTTTCTCATCAAAATATTTATTCGCAACTTCCTGTAAGTCTGAGCTTTTTAAATCTTCAATGGCTTGGTAAATTTCTTGAACGGAATCGATTTGATTGAATAGCAACAAACTTTTACCTAGTCCAAGCATCAATCCTGAATTGCTGTCGAAGGACAAAGCCAAATGTCCTCTCAATTGTTCTTTGGCTTTTTTGAGTTGTGTTTGGGTTAGCGCTTGCTCGCGCATCAACTTTAATTCCTTGTAAACCAGCTTTAAAGTTTTGTCAATGTATTTTTGATCGGTACCAAAATAGATGGACCAATAACCTGTATCAGCAAATGGAGAAAATGACGCTTCGATGTTGTAGGAATAGCCGTATTTCTCACGAATGGACAAAATCAAACGGGAATTTAATGCTGGTCCACCCAAAATATTGGTCAGCAAAGTCATCGATCTTCGGTCTTCGCTATCGTAACCTGGAGCAATGCTTCCAACCATTACATGCGATTGAAAATTGGCTTCTTTGGAGCGAATTTTAAAGGGTTCGTAACCTGAGAATCCTTTGGGTTGAACCATTTTCGCGGAATGTTGTAATGAACCGAAATCGGATTCTAAACGACGAATCAATTTCTGAATTGGAACATCGCCAACAAATGAAACCACCATGTTTTCGGCAAAGAAAAAACGTTTGGTATATGCTAATAAATCGTCTTTGCCAAATGCAGTAACAGAATCTTTTGTACCAAGTATATTCGTTCCAAGTGAATGATTTTTAAAAATCAAAGACTCGAAATCATCAAAAATACGATCTCCAGGAGAATCTAAATAGGAATTTATTTCGTCCAAGACGATGTCTTTTTCCTTTTCAATTTCTTTGGACGGGAAATTAGAACGCAATACAATATCCGCCAACAATTCAGAAGCTCTTTTGAGGTGTTCGGTTGTAAACGAAGCGTATACGCAGATTTCCTCTTTGGTTGTGAAGGCGTTTAATTCACCACCAACCGAATCCAATCGAGATAAAATATGTAAGGAACGTCTTTTTTCTGTCCCTTTAAAAATACAATGTTCGAGAAAATGCGCCAAACCTTCTTCGTTGCTTTCTTCGTATCGAGAACCCGCCAAAATGGTAACGCCCATGTGCGAAACTTGAGAAGTCGTTGGTAAATATACCAAGCGTATTCCATTACTTAACGTAACAATGGTTGGTTCAACCTCGATCATAAGCTGTTAAGGGTTTTTACGGTAAATTTCCCAAGAATCATTTTCCTTTTCAAATACAATGCGGTCGTGTAAACGGGAAGGTCTTCCTTGCCAAAACTCCAATTTCTGTGCTTCAATCACATAGCCACCCCAATGCGGAGGACGTGGAACTTCGTTTGGATATTTTTTAGCCAATTCTACAAGTCGTGCTTCTAATTCAGAACGATCTTCTAATACATCACTTTGGTGCGATGCCCACGCTCCAAGCTGACTTCCACGCGGTCGCGATGCGAAATATTCGTCGCTCAAGGCTGCAGAAACTTTGGTAGCTTTTCCTTCAATGCGAACTTCTCGTTCTAGTACATTCCAGAAAAACAAAAGACAAGCATTTGGGTTTGACTCCAAATTTTTTCCTTTTTCGCTTTGATAGTTGGTGTAAAACACAAAACCATCTTCCGCTAGTTCTTTTAAATACAGAATTCTTGAGGATGGTTTACCCGCTTCGGAAACTGTAGATAAAGACATGGCGTTTGGTTCCGCTTGCGTGGATTCAAAAGCTTCTTTGTACCATTTTTTGAAAAGTTCCAAAGGATTGTCGCCAAAGTGATCTGACAACTTTCCTTTGTCAAAATTGTGGTGATCGTTGCGGATTGCATCTAAAAAATCATCCATTTCAAAGCTATTTAAGGTAAATTATGCTGGATCTTCGTCGGAATAATTATCCTCAAAATCGCTATCTCCTTCTTCCATTTCATCTTCCTCATCTTCATCGATATCAGAACCTGGAGCTGTGAAAACCTTTCTTCCAGAAACAGATTCAACCGTTTCATCTTCTTCCATCGGACGACGAGAAATTTCTTTATCCAACTCTTCGTTGTATGGGAAAATATCGACAATTGGAGATACGGTAATGGATGGAATCATGAAATCAACCATCAAAGTAGACAAACTTTCTTGCATTCTTTCGTATGCTTCTTTCACAGAATGAGCTGTGATCAAAAAGTTTTGAGTTACTTTCTTTGGCTTGTCAGAATCTTCTGTCGCACCTTCGTAGGTAATTTTACACTTGTACCAAGTATCACTATCATCGTAGTGAAAAATATCGTGAAAATCAGTTCTAGAAATTGTAGTAACACTAAATTCACCTCTGATAACTGCTCCCAACTCTTCGTAGATGCGTGCTTCTGCATCTGTAAAAGTCATTGCTGCTAACAAATAAGGCTCTGTTACTCTTTTGAAGTCACCATTCTCAAGTTGTTTCGTGTATTTTACTTTAACTGTAAACCAATTGTTCATAATGTATCTGTCTTTTTATAATATTCAATATTGATTGATTTTTACCACTTCAAAGGCAAAACCAATCCATTTTGTTCGACCGTAAAATTAAGAATAAATAAGTACAATCAACCAAGGGAAATTGAAGAGTTAAAATTATTTTGAGGTGCTAGGAATTGAGAAATTGGTAGGAATTGAAAACAGGTGGCAGGTGGCAGATTAATCCGATACTTTTCGGGAGCAGGTGACCTTATTCACTCGGATAATAATGTCATCCCTTCGGGATTTTTGAGTCAGAGCAATTTTAGTCCTACAAGACATTTTAGTTAGACGTATTAGTTCTAACTTATCGTCCTACATTTCGATTTTTTCTTGAATATCTCAATATTCTTCAGCGGTCAACAGTAGAGGTGAAAAAATCTTTCAATCCGAATTTAAAGGATGTTTAATTGATTTTTAAATGACGTTTAAACTTGAACAGCTCTTTTAAAAGCCTTTGTCATTTCTCTTTTGCCTGGAGGTCCAGGAACGCATTCTACTACAAAGCCTGCTGATTTTAAATCCCGTTTGACTTGTCCTTTGGCGCAATACGTTACTAACAATCCATTTATTTTCAGAGCAGCAAACAACTTTTGAAAAATCTCCAAACTCCATAATTCTCCTTGAACTCTTGGACCGAACGCATCAAAATAGATGATGTCAAATTGATTTTCTTCAAATTTACAAACTTCTAATTTGGCCTGAATTTTATGAATGGTAAAGTTTTTCGAAATCATATGATTTTCATTCCATTCCGCAGCATGTATATTTTGGTAATGACTTTTAGCCACCTCATCATCTAAAAGAGATTCGTAATTTAAGGCTAGCAATTCATCTTCAGAAACTGGATATGCCTCCAAAGCAGTGTACTGAATCTCAAGGTTAGCACGTGTTGCTTCCTGACACGTTAAGATTGCATTCAAAGCAGTTCCGAGACCAACTTCAAGAATATTAATTTTCTTCTGTTGCGCATAATCAGCGAGCCCGTTTTTTAAAAACACGTGTTTGGCTTCTTGCAACGCGCCGTGATGCGAATGATAGTTTTCATTCCACTCTGGCAAGTGAATCGTTTTGGAACCATCGCTGGTCTCAATTATTTCGCGTTTTATAATCATAGATACAAAGTTACATTTTGAACGCGTTATTTGTTTATTTGAAATTATTTTTCATCTTTTAAATTTCGAAACTTATTAATAAACCTTGAGAGTCAGGCAATTAAAAGTGCGCAGTATCACAAAGCGTTAAATAAATCCTAAAATACCACAAAAAGGGTACTTCAAAATCAGAATAAAAACTGGATTTTTGCACAAAAAAACACCGCTATCTATATTCAGTCTAAATAAATATAAAGAAAAAGATGAAAAATTATTTACTTAACACTAACAAAATCTTACTGCTTGCAGTTCTGTTTATTTTAGTGATCGCTCCGAGTGCATTTGCTCAAAAAGGCAAAACAGGAATGATTTACGGAAAAATCACAAACATGAATGACAAAGTTGCTCCTGAAAGCAGAATAACGATTATTGATCTGAACATCTCTGCTGATGCAGATGCGAACGGAAACTACATTTTGATGAATATCCCTTTTGGAACTCATCAAATTGAATTCTCCGCAGCAGGATATTTTCCAGAAATAGTTACGATCGATTTAAAAGATCAGCAAACCAACATCAACAGAAGCTTAAGTACTCCATCAAAAATAATGGATCAACTGGAAGTTTTTGGAGAAAGAGACAAGCAACCAGAAAAACTAGATGGTATTTCTCGCTTGCCTTTGTTACCAAATGAACAAATTCAAAGTGTTTCTATCATTTCTGAAAAATTGATCGAGCAACAAGGAAGTTTATCCATTGCAGACGCAACTAGAAACGTTGCTGGTATTTATACCTACGCTACTTTTGGTGGTGTTCGCGAAAGTATGTCATCCAGAGGTTTTAGAGGTATTCCAGTATTGAAAAATGGAGTTCGTATTCAAACCGATTTTAGAGGTGCAGGTTTTTCAACCGATTTCTCTGGTGTAGAATCCATTCAAATCATCAAGGGTGCCAACTCCATTTCAATGGGTGCAGCGTCAGATTTAGGAGCGCCAGGAGGAATTATCAACATCGTTACAAAAACACCAAAATTCACCAATTCAGGTGCGGTTTCATTGCGTGTTGGAAGTTTCAATCAATTCAGACCAACGTTTGATGTTCAGAATGTAATCGGTAAAGACGGAAAAGTAGCATTCAGAATTAATGGAGCTTATGAGAAAAACAGATCTTTCCATAACATTCAGGACATTGGTCAAGAAAAAGTTTACATCAATCCATCTTTAGCATGGAGACCTGATAACAAAACAGAAATTGTTTTGGAAATGGACCATTTGAATGACACCCGTTCATTCGATCCTGGAACCGTGAATCTTTCGATCGGTAACAAAGAAAATCAGATTTATGAAATGCCAACTGATCGTTTTTTAGGATTCGTTGGTAACAATGCCATTCAAAAAACAACAACCTATACAGCTCGTTTCAAAAGATACATCACAGATAAAAACAATTTATATGTGAGAGGTGCTTTTTATTATGCTGATTATAACTCTGACGCAATCGTTTCAGCACTTTCAGCACTTCCACGAGTAGATTCTATCGATGTAAATGCAATGCAAGTGAATTTATACAAAAGAAGTTTGGCTAGAAATAGTGCTCGTAGAGATAAAAGTTCGGTGACTCAATTTGACTTAGTAGGTGTTAAAATTAAAACAGGAATATTCAAACATACTTTCCAAACAGGAATTGATTACAAAACAACCCATTTGACAAATTCATCCTACAATTCATTTGTTGTGGATACCATCAACGTGATGGCGAATGTATCCAATAACCTTCCAGCAGGATTAGCAGATTTCACGCTAACAAGTGAAGCTATTTCGATGGATAGAACCATTGGACTTTCTGCGCAAGAAGTATTGGAGATTGGTAAAAAAGTAAAATTATTTGGTGGTGTTCGTTTTGGGACTGCTCAAAGTTCAACGCCACAAGGAAACCAGGTAGTGACCAGTTCATTCTTGAATCCTATTGCTGGAGCGATGGTGAATGTTTGGAAAGGTGTTAACGTATTTGGTTCATACACCAACAGTACAAACCCAAGAACAGCACAAAACTTAGACATCAATGGAAATGCACTTGGAAATGAAACCATCAACCAAATTGAAGGAGGTATCAAATCTTCGTGGTTGAAAGATCGTTTGAGATTCAATGCAACTTACTATGTAATCAGCAACAAAGGAATGAACATCCAAGCGGCGCTTGAAAACCCAGTTACAGGAGCAATTGAATTACAAACCTATTACTTCCAAGGAGGAAATGACGAACGCAAAGGTTTAGAAGTGGAATTAGTAGGTCGTATTTTGCCAAACTTAGAAGTAATCATTGGGTATTCTTACATCGATGCACAATTCAAAGAACACACGACTTTCGTTCCAGGATCTTCACCAAACAATACGCCTAAGCACACTGCAAATGCATACGTAAACTATGGTTTCAAAAACAAAACACTTCGTGGATTGTCTGTTGGTGCTAGTTACTTTTACTTAGGTGCTCGTCCATACAACGACTGGACTCAAAGCAACGTAAGTTTTCACGGAATTACACCAAATTTGAAGCCTTGGGACAACAAAGCATACTCTTTAGTGAACGCGCAAATTGCTTATGACTTCAAATATGCTAAAAATGAAACGTTAAATAATTTTGATGTTCGTTTCTTAGCAAACAACATTTTTGATGCAGTTGGTTATGACGCATACAGAACAAGTTATATCAACAGAATTAATCCAAGAAACTTTGCTTTCTCAGCTACATACCGTTTCTAGAAAATAATATGAATTAGAAAACTGCTCTCCAATTAATTGAGAGCAGTTTTTTTGCTTAAAAAAGAATTACAACATGTCGACTTCTTCTAAAAAATTCACCCTTCGCTTTTGGATTAATCAAATTCACTTGTGGCTTGGTTTGGCAAGTGCCATCATCTTATTTTTGGTTTGTGCAACTGGAACGATCTATGTTTTCAAGAAAGAAATTGAAGAATGGATTGAACCTTCAAAATACGAAGTCGCATTCGAAAACCAAGATTATAAATCCAGTTTAGAAGAGCAGATTCACTTCGTGGAAATGAAAACCAAAGGTAAAGCAAGTCGCATTACCCTTGATTCTGATCCAACGAAATCAGTTGAAATTCAAATTCACGAAGGAAAAGAAGACAAACGTGGGTTGACACATTATGTGAATCCATACAACATGGAATTGTTGGGGACAGCAAAAGGTCCAGCTTCAGGTTTTTTTATGACCGTTTTTAAAATGCACCGTTGGTTGACATTCGACACCGAAGTTGGACGACCAATTGTTGGAGTTTCTACCTTAATCTTTGTCATCTTAAGCATTTCAGGATTGGCTTTGTGGATTCCGAAGAAATGGAAAAAGTGGAAGAATTACAAAGCTGGTTACCGCATCAAATGGAAAGCAAGTTGGAAACGTTTGAATCACGATTTGCACAATGTATTGGGTTTTTATGCCTTTCCAATCATTTTAATCATGGCATTAACCGGTTTAAGTTGGTCGTTTGAATGGTATAAAGATGGACTTGGAAACGTATTGGGAGCTGAAGTATTTGGAGGTAAAAAACCATTGCCGTTTGCCTCTACTCCATCTGGCGACACTACTTTAATTTCACTGAATAAAGTGTTTGAAATAGCGCAAGCGGAATTAAACTACCAAGGAAAAACGACCGTTGCATTTCCAAAAGGAGAAGACGGCGTGTTCACCATTCGTAAGAAAAACAGCGAACGATTAAACAAAGAAGCAACTGATTTATTGGTCTTAGATCCATACAACGGAAAAGTGATTGAAAAACAAGTTTTCGACAACAAACGAACGGGAGAGAAAATCGCATCTCAAATCCAAGCGATCCACATGGGCGAAACGCACGGTTTGTTCTCAAAAATCATTTATTTCTTCTGCTGTTTGATTGCAACCAGTTTACCCGTAACTGGAATTTTCATTTGGATTAATAAAATGAAGAAAACAGGAAATGGGAAGAAGAAACGATCACTGAAATCGTTGACGCCGGAAGCGTAACAAAATAGACATAAAACTTTAACGTCAATTTAAAATTCTCGTAAAGTTCACAACACACTAGAAATCTAACTTTGATGCATGGAAACAATGCATTTAAGTTCAGATATTAGTTCAGACTTTAGTTCTTTAAAAAACAATTCGGAAAACACAAAACCGTTTATCATTTTACTGGCAGATGATGAACCAGACATCCTGACGCTCTTAAGCTACAACCTCAAGAAAGAAGGATTTATAGTTCATACAGCAAATGATGGCGAAGAATGTGTTGCACTTGCGCGACAAATAAAACCTCATCTAATCTTGGCGGATGTCATGATGCCGAAAATGGATGGAATTGAAGCTTGTCACATCATTCGCAACGACCATTCTATTCCACAGCCACTCGTCGCTTTTCTAACTTCACGATCGGATGATTACACACAACTGGCAGGCTTTAGCGCTGGAGCAGATGATTATATTACCAAGCCCATTCGTCCACGCGTTTTAATCAGTAAAGTGGAAGCGCTCTTGCGAAGAATCGAAAAGGGAAATTCCAATACCGAGGAAATTCCAAAATTTGGTATTCACGTCAACAGAAGTCAATTCATTGCAAGTAAAAATGGGGAAGAAGTGATGCTGCCAAAAAAGGAATTTGAACTTCTGGAATTGCTCTTGACTAAACCCGGAAAAGTGTTCACACGAGATGAGATTTTAGATCATGTTTGGGGAAAAGATGTGGTAGTTGGTGTACGAACAATTGATGTTCACATCCGAAAGCTTCGTGAAAAGCTAGGAAATGAGTATATTCGTACGATTAAAGGAATTGGTTACACCTTTAGAGATGAACAAAAGTAAATAAGTTCATGACAATCTGAAGGCGTAATGGATCATTTTAATTAAGCTGTATGGTATATCATTTGAAAATCACATCGAATAAATATGAAAAATAACAAACCCATTGACATCATTTTACTTGGAAGTGCAATTGTTGTAGCAACGACTTTCATTTTTACTTTTGCTTTGCATTTATTGGTCTTGACAATTCCAATTTGGGTCATCATTGCCCTACCCGTTTTTATTGGATTGACCTCTTTTTACATTTTTTATTTTTTCGTAGAACGCTTTATCAACGACCGTTTGAAAGTAGTTTACAGAAGTATCCGGAAAGGAAAAACGAAAAAAGATCAAAAACCACGTTACAAAATGAACGACGAAGTTTTTGAAGATGCAGAAGAAGCAACGAGAGTATATTCTGATAAACGTCAAGTTGATTTCGAAAAATTAGAGGAGCAAGAAAAGTACCGAAGAGAATTTTTAGGGAATTTAGCACATGAGTTAAAAACACCCGTTTTCTCTATTCAAGGTTATATTTTGACCTTATTGGATGGCGGTCTAGAAGATGAAAAAGTAAACCGTGAATTTCTAGAAAGAGCTTCCATTGCTACCGATCGAATGGTTACGTTACTAGAAGATTTGGATGGCATAACCAGAATGGAATCCAACATCTTGAAACTGGATATGAAAAATTTCTCAATCGGAGATTTGTCCAAAGAAGTAATCGACTCGTTGGAAATAAAAGCCACTGAGAAAAACATCACCTTAACGTATCCGAAAGATAAAAATTTAGAAGTGTATGCGGATCGTTCTAAGATCGCGCAAGTATTGACCAATTTGGTTGAAAACTCAATCACCTACGGAAATGAAAATGGCGCAACAAACATTCGTTTCTTCCAAATGAATGACTTAATTCTGGTTGAGGTTGCAGATAATGGGCCTGGAATTCAGCACAAATACTTAAACCGTTTGTTTGAACGTTTCTTTCGAATTGAAAAAAGCCGAACTCGTAACGAAGGCGGTTCTGGTTTAGGATTGTCTATTGCAAAACACATCATTGAATCTCACAATCAGTCGTTAACTGTTCGAAGTACCGTTGGAATGGGAAGTACGTTTGCTTTCACCTTAGATTCTGCGAAAACAGAAAATGAAATGATGGTAACAAGTCGCGGTGTGAAAATTCACTAGATCGAATCGATTTCTTTTAAGCTTGATACAAATTTCCACTCTGCGGATTCTTGATGAAATTCACGCAAGTAAACCTGTTCTAATTGTCCTTTTGTTGGAACGAGAATTGCAATTTTATGGAGTTTTTTCAAATCCATCAAGGTGGAATATCCTGCTCGAGAAATCAAAACATCACATTGGTTAAAGTAGGATTCCATTTCTTTCCAATTCGCAGAAACAATGATTTCTAAGTTTTCAGGAATGGATTTTACTTCTTCTTCCATCGGAATAATGCATTTTACCTTGCCGTCATATTCGCGCGCAAATTCGATAATTTCTTCTAAAAACTGTTGCGCATACGGATTTGGTCCACTCCCGACAGCAAGAATTTTCTTTGATTCCAAACTGATTTCTTGCTGAATTTCTTGTTCTTCAAAGCGAGAAAACCAACCAATGTATTCCACCGGTTTTTTAATTGTATTTTGACTCAACTTTCCAGCTAAACTTTGGTTTTCATCATCCATACACCAAATTTGAGAGAAATTTCGCAGTAAACCGTGATGATAGGATTGTGCCAAAAACTGAAACCATTTCAAAGGTAAATTGATTTGATGCGTTACAAAAATAGACGGTTTCGTTTTGGAAAAAAAACCATAGCGATGATCCGAAATGACGAGATCGATCTGAAAAGATGAAATGTAACTCTCTACTTCTATTTGTTCCTCCACAAAACGCGCAAGCAATTGTTTTCGATTATCAAATAAATCAGAAGCAAAGCTTCCTCTTCCACTAAAATTAAAAGGATAAGCCCTGTGATTCACAAATTGAAGCTCTGGGAAATAGCTTTCAAAAACAGGTCGTTGACTCTCGTCGCAAGCCACAATGACTTGGTTTTTTTGAGCTATCAATTCCCGAATCAAGCCAATACTTCGTGAAACGTGACCCATTCCCCAATTTAAGGCTGAAAACAATATTTTTTGTCCCTGAACTTCTGCTAATTTCATAACACAAAAGTAGGCATTCAATTAGAATCGAGCTTTAGTCCATTCGAATTTTCACAAAGAAAATCTATCTTCAAGCTAAATAGATACCTCCAGAATCGAAACTGAAAAATTGCGAAAATATTTTCAATTACAATGCGGTTTTAGCCCATTCACACTTGAATGTCAAACACATAGTTGGCTTTAGCCAAAAAATTACCAGCTTCTATTGCCATATATAAATTCGCCCTAAACCAAAAAAGATTCCTCCAGAATCGAAACTGAAAAAGTTGCGACAATCCTTTCAATTGGAATGTGGCTTTAGCCCATTCACACTTGAATGTCAAACACATAGTTGGCTTTAGCCGAAAATTTACCAGTTTCAATTGCAAGAAATAAATTCGCCCTAAACCAAAAAAGATTCCTCCAGAATCGAAACTGAAAAAGTTTCGCTCCTGTTCGGAATGACTTTTTACGCTTGTGTATTGCAACATATCAAAAGCAAAATAGCTTTTGATATGTTGCAATCGTTACTAACACACTGTCTGCAGAAAGGGAGTATTTACGCATAAAATTGTAAAAATCTACTTTGCGAAAGTTTTCCTTATTATCTTTGCGCCATCTAAGAATTATGGCAAAAAATAAACTCCGCAGGTTTAGAGAAATGAAAGAATGGTCCAACGTGTTTGAACCGACTTTATCTCTTGAGAACAATGAAGAATTTGAATTAAAAGGAAATTGGAATAAAAACTATTTTCAGAACGAAAACCCAATAGTATTGGAATTGGGTTGTGGAAAAGGCGAATATGCAATCGGTTTGGCAAAACATTTTTCCAACAAAAATTTCATTGGAATGGACATCAAAGGCGCTCGAATCTGGGTTGGTGCAAAAGATGCTGTCGAAAATGGCATTGAAAATGTAGCATTTCTTCGTTCAAAAATTGATTTCATCACCACCTATTTCGCTCCTGCTGAAGTAGACGAAATCTGGTTGACATTTTCAGATCCGCAACCGCTAAAACCACGAAAGAGATTGACTTCCAAAAGTTTTATCGATCGATACAGACAAGTTTTAAAACCGGGTGGAATCATTCATTTAAAAACAGATAGTGATTTACTTTTTGAATCTACCTTAGAAGAAATCGAAGAGCACGGTTACAATTGCCTTGAAAAAACATGGAATTTATACGGTGAAATACCAGATGATTTAGATGCGAGAACCAAAGACATCTTGCACATCAAAACACATTACGAAAATCTGTTTACAGCAAAAGGATTTGATATCAAATATTGTCAATTTAAGATTGACTAAAGGAATTTAAACTCCACAAAAAAAGGCAACAAAATCAATTGTTGCCTTTTTAGTATCTGTAAATATTGAATTTATTTGAATAACATAATTGTATAGTAAAAAATTGCTGCAAGCGCTGCACTTACAGGAATTGTAAGAACCCAAGCCCACAATAAATTGATGGTTACTCCCCATCTTACTGCACTGAGTCGCTTGGTTGCTCCAACACCGATAATCGAACCTGTGATGGTGTGCGTTGTTGAAACTGGAATACCCAATTGAGAAACCGTAAACAAAGTCAATGCCCCTGCTGTTTCGGCACAAACACCTTCCAAAGGAGTTACTTTGGTGATTTTAGTTCCCATCGTTTTCACAATTTTCCATCCACCCATCAAAGTACCTAAGCCAATCATTAGATAACAAGAGAAAGCAATCCAAGTCGGCATTGTTTCAGAAAGAACTTTGGTTTTGATATGCTGTCCGTCTGGTAATTTACCATCTATAAAATGTCTGATAAAATCAGGTTTCATTAAACTGGCAAACTCAGGATTGATGACATTTTTTGCCAATACCCATTTTTGACTTTCAAATTCATAAATGGTATCCCCTTTCGTATAAACGTGAACGTGAGATCCGTCCAAATACTCTGGTTTTTCCAACATGTGACGACCATCTTCATTTTCATAAGCAATTTCCATCACCTCAGAAACTTTAAAGAAATCTGGAACATGTTCTTTAATCTCACCAGCTCTATCTAAGTTTCCAAAAACAATTAAAGCTGCACAGATAATACCCATTACTTTTTGTGAATCGGCACCACCATGTCCTAATGAGAACGCAGCAGAAGAAAGTAATTGTAATTTCTTGTACATGTTAGACTCCTTCATAGCAGATTGCCGCTTACCGTGTACAATTTGGTACCAAGCATACGTTAAAATGAACAGAAGTAACATTCCAATCACGATGTACATCATGATCGGCTTCATGTCCATGTAAGCAACCATGTACATCATCAAGTAAACCGTAATACCTGAAAGGACCAAGGTCCAAAATATTTTCTTGTAGAACGACCTGGTGATGGTGACTATTGCGATCAGAAAGGCAATGAATCCACCAATAAAAGGAGCAAGGAAAATAAACATAACCACCTTAAGGATTTCTGCAGAAGCAATAACGCCAAAACCTGCATGCGCTACTGCAGCACCAGCAAAACCTCCAATTAAAGTGTGCGAAGAGCTGGAAGGTATTCCCAACCACCACGTCATTAAATTCCAAAAAGTAGCTGCTAATAATCCTGCAAGAATCACCCACAAATCAATCGCATTATTGTCAACCGTTTTTGCAACTGTATTTCCTACACTCATGTCAAAAACCCAAAATGCCAATACATTAAATGAAGCAGCCCAGATAACGGCTTGCAATGGTGTTAGAACTTTGGTTGAAACTACCGTCGCAATGGAGTTTGCTGCATCATGGAAACCATTCACAAAGTCAAACAATAAAGCAATAACAATTACAGTAATTAATAAAGTAAACATAAATATTGTTATTTATAATTCATTAATATGAACACATGTTCAGAATTAATTAAGCGTATTTTACAACGATTGATTCAATTACGTTTCCTGCATCTTCGCATTTATCAGTTGCGATTTCCATAATTTGGTAAATCTCACGCTTTTTAATCAATTGTTTCATATCCAACTCTGTTTCAAACAAGCGCTCAATACTCATGTCAAATAAATCGTCAGCTTGATTTTCAGCACTGTTGATGCGAATAACACATTCTACAATTTTCTGCGTGTTTTTCAAATTTCTCAATTCACTAACAGCACTATTTACAGCAAGAACTGCTGAGTAAATGACATCCGCCATCTTTTGAATCCCTGAATCAAAAGGATCTACTTTGTAAAAATTGATTTTTTTAGCAGAAGCGTAAATGTGATCGCAAATATCATCCAAAGCCATTGCTAAACTGTGAATATCTTCACGGTCAAATGGTGTGATGAAGTTTTTACCTAACTCAACAAAAATTTGGTGTGTTAAATCATCATTTTGATGCTCTAAATCTTCCATCTCCAAAATCAGCGCTGCACGCTTATTGAAATCTGATTCATTCACCACAGCTACCAATTTCACTGCAATTGCCTCTAGGTTACCACTAGCTTTTTCAAAAAGCGTGTAAAAAATTCTGTCTTTTGGTAGGAAAAACTTTAAAATATTTGCCATTTCTATAAATTTACGTGTCAAAAATACAAATGTTTCACCTCGACAAAACGAGAATCCGATTTGTTAACATAATGATAATTTAGCATTAAATCTGAAATTCAGAATGCTCAGAATTAAACGGAAAATCCAAGAAAAGGAATAAGAATGGTACAACGTCTTAAATAAATATGAAATTGCGTAAAAGAATTAAAGCCTCTTGATGATCCCTAAATTAAATTCGTGCGATGAAGATACAACTTTGATTTAATTTCTTCGAAATTATTTCCAATTATTCTCAAAATCACGCAAATGGATTTGTGTTTATCATGATAAATTGGTCGAACAACGAAAGGAAGAAAAAAAGCTTCGTCAAAAGATTCAAAACTCGACGAAATCTTCCTGTCAGCAATTTATACGAGGTAGTAATGATCAAGTTTTAGTTTTGATACTTAGTTTTTCAATTCCTCTGAAACAAACTTATATCCAACTCCTTTGATGGTTTTGATATAATCACTTCCAATTTTCTCGCGCAATTTGCGAACATGTACATCAATTGTACGATCACCGACAATAATCTCAGATCCCCAAACAGAATCTAAAATCACATCGCGTTCAAATACATAATCTGGCTTTGAAGCCAATAAAGACAATAGCTCAAATTCTTTTTTAGGCAAGTGAATCGGTTCACCTTCTTTAAAAACCATGTATTTATCCCGATCAATTATCAAATCAGAAATTTGATCTTCATTGGATGATGAATCCAATGAAGACTTCCTTCTTAGTAGCGCATTAATTCGACTTACCAACAACCTCGGTTTAACGGGTTTTGCAATGTAATCATCCGCGCCAGCATCTAAACCTGCAATCTGACTAAAATCTTCTCCACGAGCAGTTAAAAAACAGATCAAGGTATTCTCAAAACCAGGAAGTGCACGCAAATATTCACAGACTTGAATTCCGTCCATCTTAGGCATCATCACATCCAAAATAATCAAATCAGGATGCATTACTTTCGCTTTCTCGATTCCTAGCAAACCATTCATCGCAGTCTCAACATTAAAGCCTTCTTTTTCAAGGTTATACTTTAATATATTCAGAATATCTACTTCATCATCAATTATCAATATCGAACTCATAGCCTAAAATTGTATTCTTTATTGATATAAATGTAGTCAATTAAACAGATAATTGTTGGATTCTTATTAAAAATTAATCATCCTCTATTTATCAAATAAAGAAGGAAAAACCGTCCATCCCGCTATTCATCCGCTAATACCACCATTTTAAGGGTTTCAAGAACGATACTCAAAATGAATAATTATAGGAATGCTGAAAAAAATATAAGGATATTTTAACAAGAGAAGATGAAATAGAAAGGAATAAAATACCTACCTTTGTCGCAGTAGTAGTAGGTTAGGTTGATTAGTGTAGCAAGAGCTTTGAACGCCCGTTCAAAGCTCTTGTTCTTTTACAGAAGTTTTTCAAACAAATAATCGACTATAAAATCTCTTTTTTTATAAAGCAGTCATTATTGTAAGTCTAAGCATTGCAACAAGAGAGAATCACCCGACCTTGAAGTTTTTATTGCAAACTAGCCGCATAAATTCTACCTGTCCGTTAATCCCTATAGAAAGCTTTTAAACTGGATTAGATCATACAGAAACCAATTGGTGGCAACTATTTACAAATAGATCTCTAATAGTATCAGCCAAAAGCCAACATCGTAAAATAAAAAAAGCCCTTTCAATTGCTTGAAAGGGCTTTAAAAATCTATAGCATTTTAGAAATGCCAAACATCATGTTCTAATGTTCTAATTTGTTCCGTGATCTTGTCAGATTCCATCAAAGCATCAACACCAGTTCTGTAACTTTCAATCTTACGATCAAATGTGTTACTTTGTTTGATGATTGTACTATTGAATTGACGTTTCCAAAATAAATCATCAAAACTCATCCATTGAGAATCATTCTTTGGGTTATAAGCAAAATAGTTATTGAAAGCGAAACGACATTGAGGAAAATAGAGCCAAAAGATTTCTCTCATTTTCTCAATTTGTCCAGTTTCATTTCTGTTATAAACTACTGGTGCAATACCAAGAATACGAACATCTAAAACGGAACGCTCTTTGTCAAAAAACCAATCTTCTTTCAAACGGTATTGAATGATTTCTTTAGAAGTGTACCAATTAACCTTTCTAGGTTCAAATTGAACAACTTGTGTTCCGTCAGGCATAACAATAATAGAATCTTCATAAGGAGGAACTTTACTAGCTATCTCCATTCTTGGACCACTTACAGTAACTCCTAACACCTGTCTCTCAACCATTTCATTTCTAAACAAAACGTCTTCTTCAAATTTAACTCCAGGTGTAGGTAATGGAGCTGAATACTTAAACTGGTCTCCATCAAGAATTAACTGCTGCTCAGGATTCATCGGATAATAGACTTGTAAATTGCCATTCAAAATATTAGTTCTGATCACCGTCCAAAGGCTCCAACGAGAAGAGTTTCTAGTCCATGTCAATCCATCAGTTGAGAACTCATCAAAAGGTAAATAAAGGGTATGATTAATCTTTTCTCGCGTATCGATTGCTCTCCAAACACGTTTACTCCAAATCATATCTGCTTCTCTTACATGCTCGTAAGGAATCATTCTCTTCGTTGGAATATGTTCTACAATGACAACACCATCAATCACACCTTCTGTAGGTACGTTGATCGGACCACCGTTCACATCGATTTGGGAATAACTGGTTAAACCAGCTATTATAAATCCCGCACTTAAAATTAACTTTATCATAACCTCTATATTTCAAAATTAAATTTGATAGTTGACTCCGAATCTTAATTTAATTTATAATTACCAAACACTGTGGTGACTTTACCGTTAGGAAATCTCACTTGAGCCTCAATAGCAACAGTAGAACCAGATTTAGCTTGTCCTAAAATCTTATTAACACCTGCCAAAGAAGATCCATTTCCTGTTGCTTTACCCATAATACCAGAGACTGTTGCCTCCCAACTCATTACAGAGAATTTGGCATTTAAAGTAATCTCTTCAGGGTAACCCGCATTTAGACCACCTGGATTAGAACTTATTTTACCACCATCACCAGTAGTACCTACAAAGATGGACGGTTTAGGTAAATTCTTAATTCGGAAATCAAATGACCCTAAATTAGCTGTCTTACCAGTAACTGAGTTTTTACCTGATACTGAAATCTTTGCTGAATTACCAGCTCCAGGCGAAGCTATCCATTGATTACCACTTTTAGCTAAACTTACATTTGTACCAGCCAGTATAGTTTGATCATAACCTGATGCAACTCCTGTAACAATGTTACTGTAACCTCTATAAAGAACGTTCATTTCTGGTAACGTTACAGTTCCTTCTGGTTTCATAATTTTAATCGTATGACTCCAATCTTCTGTCTTGGTATCACCAGATTTTTTCTTGATTGCAACTGTACCTGAAATTTTCATTTCTCCGCTACCTGAAGTTTTGATTTTAACAATACCTTGCCCACCGTCAACTGTGATTTCACCAGAACTACTTGTAACTTTCGGTTGGTTATCAGAGTCAAATGCAGCCATCATAACTTTCAATTCAACATCTTCACCACCATTTGCAATTGCAGGTCCGTACGCTAAAGCCATAACTTTGTTGAAACTATATTCACCTGTAGAAATCTTACCTTTTAAGTGTGCCAAAGCGGAAGCTCTCGCTGACAAAATATCTTGTTGCATAGATGACAAAGAAGCAATTGCAGCAACTAATGGTGAGTGATCAAACGTTTTACCAATCCAATGAACACCTTTAATTTGATTTACTTCTTCTTTTTCTAATTTCGTCAACGACATGTAGATTTGAATCAAAGCATTTTCATCTTCTTGAAGATTTGCTTTACTACTTTTTACCATTTTGGTAACTTTATCCGTCAAATCTTTGTTGTCTTTGAAATCATTGATTTTAATCGGTTTGATAGAGAAGCTTTTATCACCTAGTTTATAAGTTCCTAAAATCTCTACCAATTTAGATCTGTACCCGTTAAAATCAGCCCATAATTTTTTACCTGATCCTGTTGGGTTTTTCAAATCCTCACCAATGATCTCATGCATTGGAACATCGTATTGATCCTTTGCTTGAACAGCCATTAAATTCATACGAATTGGAAGAACTGGATAGTTCTTTGCATCGTACTTAGACCAAATGATCTTCTCGTTGTTATTTTTATTTGCTGGTGTAAAGTCTGTCTCTTCACCACTTTTTTTCAAAATATCAAGTTTGATGTCATCGATGTGTTTAATCATTTTCGCAGTTTCAACATCCACTTCTGTCATTTGCTTGAGATAGAATTTAATCTTCTCTCTTTTAGCAGCATTTTCAGCATCGTCTTTCGTTGAAGCAAGCTCAGATCTCAAATCCATGATAAATCCTTGCCCGCGATCGTGATTCATAATATTTGACTTTTGAGTATTATCCTCAATCGCCACAAATGCATCCAAAATTGATTTGGATACGTTAAGAGCTAGAAGTGCGGTAAGTACTAAGTACATCATACCAATCATCTTCTGTCTAGGGGTTTCTTTTCCGCCTGCCATGATTAATTATTCTTTTTATATATATTAATAATTAATGTCTTTAACATTAATAACCATCTGGATTGTTATTCAACAATTACCCTTTGGTTATTGTCATAGCTTTCAACATATTTCCGTAAACACTGTTTAAGTCAGTCAAGTTTTTAGAAAGCATCGCCATGTTTTCTTTGTACAGTTTCGTGTCTTGCGCTGAATCAGAAAGATTTTTCATCATTTCAGTAACTTGTGATTGGAATTTTTCTGTTGACTCTAAATGAGCAGAAGATCCTTTCAATTGCAATTCATAAACATTATTCAAAGCAGCTAAGTTTTTAGAAACTTTTTGCATTTGCTCTCCGAAAGATTCTCCTTCTTTCGCAGTAGATGTCATTCCAGAAATTGAAACAGATGCTCTTTCGTAAGATTCAGACAAAGTAGCAACTTTATCAGATGCAGCTTGTAAACTAGAAACATAAGAATCTGTTGCAGCAGCAGCAGAAGTTACACCTTTCAATTGGGATGCATTTTCACCCAAAGCTCTCATTCCATCTCCTAAACGTTCTAACAAAGCGCTATCGATTTTCGCTTCTTCCAACATTTTGTCCAAGTGTTCAGTAACTCCAGATCCAGAACCACCGCCACCAGCTCTACCTCTAGATTTTGGGCTTTGATCTAATTCTTGTTGTTGACCCAATCCTAATTCTGGATAAACTAATTCCCAGTTTGGATCTTGGTGTAATGGTTCAAATGCAGAGAATAAGAAAATTACCGCCTCTGTTCCTAATCCAATTGTAAGCATGATACCCGCTCCCGGCCAGTGCATAATTTTAAACAATGCTCCAACAATTACGACTGCTGCACCAATTCCGTACAATTTTGCCATGAATTTTTTAAACCCTTGACTTTCAAATAAATTACCACTACTCATAGTTCTAGTTTTTTTGGTTTTTTAATAAATATAGTTTGATTTGTTTGTTTATTCTTAGCGAAGTTGAATATCGCTTTGAATCTCTTCTCCGCCTTCACTGGCGAAATCTTTTCCTCCTCGACCTAAGTGAGTCATAACATCTCTAAAACCTACATAAGATTTTGCAGTATCTTGATACTCAAACGTTCTTGTAGATGTTTGTAAATAGTAACCTATGTCTTTCCAAGAACCTCCACGTGTAACTTTACGTTTCATACTTGGTGGATCCCAGTCCATTGCGTCGTATCTGTAGTCTGTATTTAAGTCATGAGAAAACTCATACATGGATTCATCGTAGGCAGTTTCACACCACTCTGCAACGTTTCCAGCCATACAATATAGACCCCAACCGTTTGGATTATACGAGAAAGCTTTCACGGTGTGAAAACCACCATCGTCGAAATAACGTCCACGCATTGGTTTAAAATTCCCTAAGAAACATCCTGATTCATTTCGAATATAAGGACCTCCCCAAGGATATGGAGATAAAGCCAAGTCACCACGAGCAGCACGTTCCCATTCTGCTTCAGTTGGTAAACGGAAATCATTTACAAATAAATCTCCCATTCCAATCAACCAGCTATTCAACAATTGTGTTCTCCAAATACTAAATGCTTTTGCTTGAACCCAAGTTACACCAACTACAGGATAATTGTCATAAGCTGGATGCCAGAAATACATATTCGTCATTGGGTCGTGGAAAGAGTATGTAAAATCTCTTACCCAGCACAAAGTATCAGGATAAACATTAATTTCTTCATCGATTACAAAACGCCCGCGATTCGCATGTCCACGAATTGCATTATTTTGACCTTTCTTGTTAAAGTTCCCCATATCCAAATCTTGACCTTGGTCATCCTGCGTAAACACGTGTTTTGGAGATGAAAGTGTTCTATGGTCATTATTCATCATGTTCCCTTGATTGTCATAACCATCAGGAATGATGTCTACACGACCTCTCCTAGCTGCTTCACGAAGATCGATCCAGTAATAACGGTAATTCAATTTACGCGTATCAATTTCTCTTCTTTTAAAGAAACGTTCAGGTTGAGGATAATACATATCCGCTAACAAAGGAATGTTTTCAGGATCGTCGTAACTAAATTTTCTATCCCAGTTTAATGAGAATAACGAAACTTTAGGGTTACTTGGATTTCTGTTCATCTGTCTATCACTAGCTTCAAAAGCGACCATTTCTAATCCATCTTCATCAAAATATTCTTCTTGATAATTGATGAATTTGCTTGCGTCGTCATCATCGTCTAAGCCTGCATAAATTTTCTCTCTTGCAATGGAATCTCTTACCCAAAATACAAATTGACGGTATTCGTTATTTGTAATCTCAGTTTGATCCATATAAAATGCCTGAACAGAAACTGTTTTGGCACGTGTTTGATGCAAGAATGGTATATCTTCATCATTCTCACCCATGGTGTATGATCCTGAAGGAACGTAAACCATCCCCAAAGGTATCTCAGGTTGATAAACCGTTCTACCAAGTACACCGGTTAAGTGTCCAGATCTGGTACTGCACGATGCAAGTACTAATCCAATAAAACCTACTAACAAAAGTTTTTTCATTCTTCCTCTTTTAATTTTCCGGGATATCATTAACAATATACAGGATCAATGTAATTTTTGATATAACGGCATTCTTTACAAAATGGTTACAAATATATTTAAAAAAATTTTATAACCATCTTGGGTGTTTCGATTTTGTTATCGGTCTTGGAGGTATAAAATAGCAATATTTCACCGCCAACTCGTGTGTTCCTCTCGAAATGCTTGCAAGTTTATTAATTGTTAAATCGTAAGAATATCCTACTGTGAAATTTGGCATTGGAGTAAATCCTAACATAACAGCGATTGCATCACTTGTTCTGAACGTTAAACCTCCGTAAAAAAGATTCTCGTGCATGTATCGAACATTGATATCTGCAGAAAACTTAATCAAATCCGTTCTCATCAATACTTGAACGTCAATGTCGCGATCAACTCCAACTACATCCATGAAACGATATCCACCAAGGATATTATAGTGTCTGTAAGTTGAGTAATTCAAAGCTTTGATATCGGACTGAGATAAATGTGTCGAGGAAAGTCCTGCGAAATACTTATTATCACTTGATTTCCAGTATAGACCAGCGTTCAAATCTACATTTGTACCGGATGATTTACCTGGAAGTGTATTGTCAAATTGAGCTGTTGGAGGTGACCAGATTGGGTTCATCCCAAAATTGACAATTCCAACACCTACTCCAATCCCCAAAGTTCCTTTTCCGGCTATATCGATTGGATAAGAATAGTTTAGAATGGCGTTATTTTGCCGTGCGAAACCAATCGCATCGTTGTAAAATGAAATTCCAATTCCTCCTGGGAAAAATCGGTTCATATTGGCCTCAACATTAAAAATGGTCGAATTAGGAGCACCATTTACCTTATCCCATTGGTTGCGGTAGATCATAGAACCACAAATCCCTTCATCCAATCCAGTTGAACCTGGATTGATGGTCATCTTATCATAGATGAAATGAGTCAATAACTTATCCTGCTGACCATAGGAAATTCCTGTGGCAAAGGCAATAAAAGCGGATAATGCAAGTAATCTTTTTTTCATAGACAGAGTTGGTTTGCACATAGTTTATAATAAACAACCTTCGTCAAGGTTATTAATTCGGCACTAAAATAATTATTTTTATTTACAATTGTGAAAAAAATGTAAATATTTTTCGTTTTCAACAGTTATTTGTTAACTAAATTCAAAGGTAATATTATTTCTGAATCCGAACAACTTTCTACCTTTTGATTTCATTTTAAAACGTTATGCTGATATAAAAAACATATATCTACATGCTTTAAATTAACTTTTGATAGGTCTTCCACCAGATATCCGGAACATCTCCAGACATTGCTAGCTGATAATCAGAATGATTGCACGGAACCATCAAATGTCGCGCATATTTTGAATTACCCGTTTGCGGATATGGAATTTCAATCCACCATCTTTCTGATTTATTACTTTTATAAAATACTAAATCGTCATCTGAGCTTTCCATCGCTACAATAAACTTTAAATATTCTTTTTTACTTCCGATCGGAAAATCACCCTTTCTTTGTGAAATTCCATCCAAAAAGTACCAAATAATCTGAGCAAGCAAGCCTTTGGATGCTGGAGCAAGCTTGTCTGGAAACAAATTAAAAATACCCAGAGATGTTAATTTATCACTGATTCCAGCATATTTAACGATCTGGCAAATTTGATCGGCATAAAACCCATTAGGAGAACTGTAATTAGCGCCCTGAAAGTCTGAGGAGCGAATGGCCTGTAAATCCAAGCTCATGCAATCAGCGTTTCTCAACAAAGGCTCAGCAATTGTAAAGTCACTGTTGAACTCTCCCAATCTGCAGGTGTCAAAATATAGTTTTTCAAACAAATCCAACTCACTTTGCTTCACGAATGGCATTTGAACACCAATAACACTGTGATTAAACAAATAACAAGGCTTATGCATTAAAATAGGGCTTAGAAACCCATCGTGAGAAAGCGCATCATCTGGTGAACCTAAATCAAATTTAGAATCGATGGAGACTAAGTTTACGGTTTGTTCTAGCTTTTGATATGCTTTATAGATTGCAAACGTTAAATCTTGAGAACCACCAATTAAAATTGGAATGATTTCTTTTTTAACGAGTTCCTCGACAACCTGAGCAATTGCGAAATAAGTATCCTTGATATCGTTACCGGGCAATAGATTTCCTAAATCATAAATTTGAAATCCCCATGAAGGACCCGCAAACAAATCGCCTAATTCATTTCGAAATAAATCTTCCGTGCTTGCTTCAACAGACACGTTGGAATTTCTATATTCTGGACTGTAAAAAATGGCAACACCCTTTGAATCTAAATTTGGAAAATCACCCTCTTTGTGATATTGGATTTTATTTCCAAGAGACTCTTCCATTGAGTTGACATATTCAACTGGCTGAAAATATATAGAAATATCCTTCATTTTGCGCTTGATATAAAGTTTGAAGTATTCAATTGTTCTCTTTTATTCTTTCTTGGCAACCTTCTTAACCGCAGGTTTCTTAATTGCAGGCTTTTTAGTAGCAGTCGCTTTTTTAGCAGCAGGCTTTTTCGCAGCAGGCTTCTTCGCAGCAACTACCTTCGTTTTTGCAGCAGCAGTTTTAGAAGGTGCTTTTTTTCTACCTACCGGTTGATTTTCAGAAATCTCAATACATTGTTCCAACGTTAAATCTTCAACAACGATATCTTTAGGCAATTTAAAATTATCTTTTCCAATCTTCAAATAAGGTCCCCAACGCCCATTTAGCAATTGAAAATCTTCATTTTCAGGGAATAACTTGATAATCTTAGCCAAGTCATCTGCCCTTTTTTGAAGAATCAATTCTTCAGCTCTTTCCAAAGAAATGTCCATTGGATCATCTTCCTTTATGGATATAAAAGACTTTCCATGTTGCACATAAGGACCAAAACGTCCAATATTTGCTTTCACAGTCAATCCTTCATATTCTCCAAGCGTACGTGGTAGTTTGAAAAGTTCTAGTACCTCTTCCAAAGTAATGGTCGTAATGGATTGCTCCCCACGAAGTGATGCAAATTGTGGCTTTTCACCATCCGCTTTTTCGTCTCCTACTTGCGCAATTGGACCAAATCTTCCAATTCTTACAATTACTTTTTTTCCTGAAATTGGATGAACACCTAAATCTCTCTCGCCAGAAGCACGTTCAGAAGTTTCTAAAGTATGCTCTACGTTTTGATGAAATGGCGTATAGAATTCACGTATCATCTGCGTCCATTCGATCATCCCTTTTGCGATTTCATCAAACTCTTCCTCCACTTTTGCAGTGAAATGATAATCCATGATGCGATCAAAATGTTCTACTAAAAAGTCAGTCACAACGATTCCAATATCCGTAGGAGAAAGTTTGTTTTTTTCTTTTCCAGTTATTTCGGTTTTTGTTTCTTCGGCAATTTTACTTCCTTCTAAAACAAGCACACGATAAGCTCTTTCTTCACCTTCGCGTTCTTTTTTCTCAACATATCCTCTTTTCTGAATCGTTGAAATAGTTGGTGCATACGTAGATGGTCTACCGATACCTAATTCTTCTAATTTCTTAACTAAAGAAGCTTCCACATATCTTGGCGCAGCACGAGAAAATCTTTCTGTTGCACGAATAACATCTTTCATCAAGTTTTCACCCACAGTAACTGCTGGCAATAAACCTTCTGTTGTTTCATTCTCTTCATCTTCATCTAAGGAAGACTCTAAATACACTTTTAAGAAACCATCAAATTTGATCACCTCTCCTTTGGCAGTAAAAACTTCAGATAGTTTTGCAGATCCAATTTTGATGGTAGTACGCTCTAGTTTTGCGTGACTCATTTGAGATGCAATTGATCTTTTCCAAATCAAATCGTACAACCTCACTTCATCCGATTCACTCGATGTGATTGAATGCACATCAAATTCAGTTGGACGAATTGCCTCGTGGGCTTCTTGCGCATTTGCGTTTTTGGTCAGGTATTTTGTAGGCTTAGAATATTCTGCACCATACGCTCTTTTGATTTCTGCTGCTGCACCATCAATGGCGGTTTGAGAAAGGTTCACAGAATCTGTTCTCATGTAGGTAATTCTTCCCGCTTCATACAATCGCTGCGCAACTGACATGGTGCGTGAAACTGAGAATCCTAATTTTAAACTCGCTTCTTGCTGTAAAGTAGAGGTTGTAAATGGAGATGATGGAACTTTTGTAGCCGGTTTCATCTGAACATCTAACACTTCGAAGTCGGTTTTGTTGCACGCTTCCAAAAACTCTTTCACCTCTGACGCTGTTCCCATCTGCTTGGAAACATCTGCTTTTATTTTTTCTTTTCCTTTTGCAAAAAGTCCTTGAATCTTGAAAAAAGACTCTGAACTATGCGCTAATATTTCTTTTTCTCTTTCAACAATTAAACGTACGGCAACTGATTGCACTCTTCCTGCTGATAAACTTGGTTTAATTTTTTTCCATAAAACGGGAGAAAGTTCAAAACCAACCAAACGATCCAAAACCCTTCTTGCTTGCTGGGCATTTACCAACTCTTGATTGATTTGTCTCGGTTTATCAATAGCTTTTAAGATAGCTGCTTTTGTGATCTCATTGAAGGTAATTCTCTTTGTTTCTTTTTTCTCCAGATTCAAAGTTTCATAAAGGTGCCAAGAAATTGCTTCTCCTTCGCGGTCCTCATCCGTTGCTAGCCAAACCACTTCGGCTTCCTTTGCAAGTTTCTTTAATTCAGCAACAATTGCTTTTTTATCTGGTGAAACTTCGTAATTGGGTTTGAAATTATTTTCAACATCAATAGCAGTTCCTTTTTTTGCCAAATCTCTTACGTGACCATAGCTAGATTTTACAACAAAATCAGATCCGAGATATCCTTCAATGGTTTTTGCCTTTGCAGGGGACTCCACGATTACTAAATTCTTAGCCATGTTTTTTAAGGTTTTAATTATGATTTGAGCTCTAAAGATTTGCAAAATAACAGTTTTAAAGTTCAAAAAACAAGTGAGTGAACTTATTATGTTATTTATAAACCGAAATTTACTTGAAAATAAAAGACTTAAAACCTTGACAGTTAATTAAATTACATCTCTTCAGATGCAGTCTATTCGAAAAATGAAAGCGTATTGAAAATGAAAGCTATCACTCGAATCACTCTTGTTCGGCAGACTAAAATAGCAGGAGCACTTCAATTAGAGTGAAGGTATTGTTCCTGAAATTAGAAATTTTAGCTGTAATCGTAATCTTCTTGTCTGAATCAGCAAACGATACACTTCAACCTTCGGATAGCACCAATGAGTAAAACTGTGTAATTTTCAAGTTCTTGCTGTCCAATATATATTTAAATTGCTGTCAGAAATCTACTAAACTTGTTGTTATGAACGTAAGCTACGCTACTCCCGCAATCCAAAAAGCCACTTTACTATTGGTGCTGTTATTCATTTTCACTTTTAGTAACGCACAAAATTTGACTCCATATCAAATTGACACCACGTTCAAAAAAACGATAAATGCCCTATTGGAAGAAGGCAAGTATCACACATCTTGTGTTCTTTTAGAAAAAAGGATTTATGAAACGGCTCAAGACAAAGCTTTTTTCGATTTTGATTATGCTTTGCTAAATTACTTTCGCGCATTTAACAAAGCGGGTTATTCCAATCAAGAGAAAGAAAACATACTTCACCGAATGTACGATATTCTCCCGCAATTGGATGCAGCATACGCTTATGTTCTCGGCAGTTATATTCGGAATCGTTTTGATAATACATCTTTGTTTTCCATGTATGCTGAAAGTAAGGAATGGAAACTAAAAGGTGAAACAATTAAACTTGAAGAGCTCGCTGATCTGAAAAGAATTCAAAATGCAATCGCTGAAATTGCTCAAAAGGGTCTTGTCTCTTTGATAAAATATCAGCATCCACATCTTTATTCAAAAAACTATACCTATTTGGATCAGTTCTTTGCCTTTGGAAATGGGATTGAATCCTTTTCGGATGCATATCAATTGCTTTATAAGTATCATCAGAAATACAAACACAATTATGAATTGATACAATTAGATATAGCAGCCATTCACGCCCGGAATTACGGAAATCTTAAACAAGAAAAATGGAATGCTTTAGACTCCTTGTATCGTCTTTATGCAACGGTTCCTGAGTCGGAATGGATACTTTCTGAATTGTTTTCCATGACAAAAGAGTATCGATTAGAAAAAAACTGTGATTTAAAATTAGATCTCATCCCACTTCTGGCAGCATACACAGCACGCTTCGATTCAAAACAAGGTTCGCATGTAGCTGTGATTTACCATCAATTAATAAATCCTGAATTTTCTGTTGAATTCAATGAAACTGGACTAAACACACAAGCCAGCACATTTAGCATAAAAGCTAGAAATGTGGACACGCTTTATTATAACATTTATAGTTACGAAATTGCTTTTACCAGTTACTCTTCGAAAAAAACAAGGTTGGAGAAAGACAAAATGAAATTAATTTCTAGTCGCATTCTTCGCTTCGACAAAAATGAAGTTTGCTTTACAGAAAAATACTTTTTACAAGAAAAATTAGCCGAAAACGATAATTATATCTTTGTTTGGACAGATGATTCTACCTTCTTCGATTCCTTAACCCGTAATCTGGACTCACTTTCAGGTTTTAACTTTCAACTTAGGACGCATACCTTTGATAAATTCATAGCACACGAAGTTCTGGAAGATTACGACGATGTGATTCATTTATTATTGCGCGACAAAGCTTTGAATTTAGCAGAAGGTGTTGAAGTGTATGCTTTTGGAACTAAAGAAGTGCGAAAAGATGGCAAGAAAATCAAAAAAAACGTCCATCAATATCTTGGAAAAACAGATCAAAACGGAATTTTATCTTCGAAATTAGACTTTGATATAGATACCTTAAAATTCGTTCAAGATGGAAAAGTTCAAATTGAAAGATATCGAAATTCAAGCTACCCTAATTATGATGACTTTGAAAAAACACCACTCTTTGAAAAGATAGCATACTCTTTCGCAGGGGAAGATAGATTCGATTTTACAGAGTTTATCATCCATACCGACCGAACAAAATACAAACCTGGTCAAACCGTCTATTTTAAAGCAATTGCTTTTTTATTAGATGATTATGAAAATTTATACAAGCTGATTAAGACCCAGCCTTTTAAAATCGAAGTTAAAGATCCGAGCGAAAAAATAATTTACACAACTGAACTAAAGTTAAACCAATGGGGATCACTCTCTGGAGAATTTAAGCTTCCAGAAAATGCTGTTTTGGGTACGTTCACCATCGAAATAAATGAATGGAGTCAATTTGAATTTTCAGTAGAAGAATACAAAGAAAAACGCACTAAAATTTCAACCAATAAGATTGAAAAGCTCTATGTATTGGGCGATTCTATTCGGATTACAGGAAACGTATTAACCAACACAAACATCGGAATACAAAATGCCTTGATTACACTTTACAAGAAAAACGAGGTGATAAGTACCATTCAAACGGACTCACAAGGAGCATTCTTTTTTGACATCTTACTTGACACCAGCGATAAAAATGGATATCAACGCTTCAACCTAAAAGCCATTTTAGGTTCGGGAGAAGTTCTCGAAGATTCTAAAACAATTAGCATTCAATCTTCGAAGTACAAGATGCTATTTTACAGAAATCCAACAACCGATTTTTTACATATCAGAACCGTTAACAATGACAATCATCTTCTGCCATTTGAAGGCATTCAGTACAAAATAAAACAATTTGGAAAAACTTCCTCTTTTTTCAATTTTCCCGCTGGATTTACTGATTTTACGCAAGAAGAGTATGAACGACTTTTACCAAACTATTTCACGTTCAAAAACATCGAAAAAGTAGAAATTCGCCGATTGTTGTTGGACTCACTTAACATTAAAGAGTTTTTGAAGGTCTTTGAAGACAAAAGATTCGAATTGGAATTCTTCTATCTGAATGAAAATGCAGACACAATTGTCATCAAAGAGTACAAGATTAAAGAAGCATTAGAATACGATTATTTACCATTTACAATCGATGCGCTGGGAAACATAAAATCGCAAATTCAAACCACTAAAACTTATTTAGTACTCTACCAGAAGAATCAGTTAATCGTGAAAACCCAAAGGTTAAACAAAGCAGAAATTGAAGCTTTGAAAGGCACCAATCTACTTCATAAATATGAATCAATCGCAATCGTTGACTATTCGAAACGATTCCTAAATTCAACTAGATTCAGTCGAAAAAGACAACTAAATGAGATTCTAAAAATAAACCCATTAGAAATGGATTCAAACCTTCATCCTGGAGAAGAATATGCATATACATTTGAAGTATTAAACAAAAAGGGAAAACGATTAAAAAATGTGGAATTACTGGCATACATGTGTAAAAGTGAATTCTTTAATTACCACAACAACACCTATTTTGATTTTCTCGAAGATGTGATTTATCGCGAAGACAGTTGGTCTTATATCCAAAATCCGCATTCTTTTCGGGTTGAAACGCCCGGTTCGTCCTATATCAATTCGGAAAAAGGATATAGCGAGCGCAGAAAAAAAATCAATTTGAAACTCGTCAGAACCGACGCAGAACAAACCGTCTATAGTTCTCCTTTGATCATGCGAGACGGCGGAGCTACTGGTATAACGATTACCCGAGAAGACATTGCAAAACTTCCCGTGCGATCTGCTGCTGGAATCGCATCAACGGTTTCAGGTGTCAATGAAATATTTGACATTTCCTTGCGAGGTTCCCGATCTGATGGGGTTTATTATTATATCGATGGAATAAAAGTCAGAGGAAATTCTGATTTGCCAAAATCCGCTTTAAATGAGGTTGAAGAAGTGATGTTCGTAGCCTATAGAATTCCTGAAAACACTGATTTTCGGAGAGATGAATTGAGAAATTATCAAATCCCGAGAAAACGAAGTAACTTTGATGAAACCGTATTTTTCCAACCTGAAATTCGTTCGAATTCAAAAGGAATTTACACCGTTAAATTCAAGCAAAAAGACGATTTGAACAAGTATTCATTTTATTTATTTGGACATACTAAAAAATTAAAAACCGGCGAATTTAAGAGCTACTTAGACGCAACTTTACCGGTAAACATTCAAGTAAATAAACCTCGTTTTATTCGAGAAAGAGACGAAGTTGTTTTTAAAAACGCACTTTATAATCAAACCAAAGATACTTTGGTAGGCAAAGTTGATTTCTTCTTGACTGCAAAAGCGGATTCTGCCTTGTTAAACAAAACGTTCAAAACAGAATTATCACAAGAAGTAACCATTCCGCCGTTCTCTATGAAAACGATTGATTGGAAATTAATAGTTCCCGAAAATAGTCCGAGTGAATTGACTTTTTTATTCCAATTGTTAAGCAATGTAGGAAGCGACATTTACACAGACGATCTAACGGTATTGAACAACCGAATGGAAAACGCAGCTAGTTTGCCTCTTTTTAAATTGAATTCAAAAACGCAAGACTTTGTTTTTGAGGAATTGGATCAAATTCCAGCAAGTGCAATTCTAAAAGAAGCATTCGTTTATCTAGACGAAGAAAATACTTGGAATGCTTTCAAGAAATTTGCGGAAGTAATGACCAAAGATTATCAGGTGACCAATTATCAAGTCGCACAATTGTATGCTGCTCTTATGTTCAAGTATTTACTTGAAAGTCAACCTGGATTATTGAAAACGCTTGCAAACCATGTTGTAAAAATCAAGCAAGATAAATCCAAACTTTTGCTGACTGAAAATCCATACGGCGACTTCAAAGGATATGGAAATAATGAAGCGTTAATTCTGTTTATGCAACAGTTGACCGATACGACTTTCCAACAGGAATTTATTTCAAAAAGAATTGAAGAATTGAAACTAGCACAAAATTCGGATGGCGGATTTCCTTGGTATAAAGGTGGAAGCTCTAGTGTCTTTATAACTAATTATGTTTTCACCACACTGAATCGATTAACGCAACATCATATCCATTCAGATTTTGATTTCAAAGAAAAAACAGGTAAATACCTCGATCGATTTTACGAGAAAAACTGGAACAAGTCGACCTTGATTGGACCTTCTTTTGAAGCACAGATTTTATGGCTTATGAACAAAGGTTCTGTTGATGAAGCTACAGAGAAAGAGATGCATCAATTTGAAAAAGAACTTTTCGCAAATTGGCAAGGAAAAGATGTTTATTCGATCAGTTTAATTGGTCAATTGGCATTAAAACGGGAAAGAATTGAGGTAGCACGAAAAATAAGAGCGTCTCTACTTGATATTTCTAAAATGACAAACAAACGAGGCAGAATTTTTGACGGACTCCATGCAAATGATCAAGGAAAATCCATCGCAGCAACTATCCGCTTCCTTGAAAAAATGGATCCGAATGACGAGGAAATTAAAAACTTCGGAATTGGTTTAAGAGCGCAACAAGCCTATACGAACAATACCTCATACCTAAGTGCTTTAGATTACTGGGATGCATTGCTAATCAGCCATAAAAAAGAAGAATTGATGCAAGGAACTGTTGTTATTCGCCTCGGAAATAAGGAGGAAATCACTTTTACCCAGTCTTCTGATAAAGTGCGAAATGTTCCGCTTGAAAAATTGGAAAACTTACATCAAATTCAGCTTGAAAGTAAACCAGAAGATCTCGTAACAGGTGGTGCCATTGTCACGTACGAAGATGACATTGAAAACATGTTCAAATCTACAAGTGATGAGCTTCGAATTCAACGTATTATTTTCTTAAAAGAGAAAGGGGAATACCGAAGGTTAAAAGAAGGAGAAAGTCTTCCTTTGGGAAGTGAAATTCAAATTGAAATAAACATCATCAACCAAGCAGAAACGGAATACATGCATTTGATTATTCCGAAAGCAACAGGTATGGAATTGAGCGCAGAAAGAAGCGGTTACTATTGGACACAAGGATTTAGTTATTATGTTCAATTAAAAAATGCAGTCGTTGATATCTTCCTAGAGCGAATTCCTAAAGGAAAGAGTAGAATTTTCTTCTCTGCGTATTTAACCAGCGAAGGAAAGTTGACAATGGCACCAACAACGATTCAGTCGTTTGAACACCCGGCTCTAAAAGCTAGTGACACTACATTTAAAATAACGGTACATTAAAAATAGTGTCCTACTGTTTCAGCTTTTCTGATTGAATATGAGAGTTTTCACCTTAAATAATCTCTTTTAAAACACGTTAAACAGCTATTGAAAAGAATTTATTTAACACGTTGTTCGCTAAGAACACTAATTTAATCATTCGTTGAAGCCATTTAATCATTTAACAGAAAAAAATCTGAAAAAAAATGTAAACTTTGTAACTGAAATACAATTGAATGAGTAATTAATCGTTCTATTTCTAATTAAGTACAAGTATATAAGTAAACGCCAAAATTCATCTTTTAATGGTTTTTTAAGTGAAGTTTGGTATTTTGATTTGTTCAAAAAAGGTCTATTCAGCAGAATAGACCTTTTTTCCTTTTATAAAAGTCATTTTCGAGAAGTTTTCTTGAAACATCGAGGAACTTCTCAGGGGTAATTCGAAAATTGCAAAAGTTGCATCTTTACCAGCTTCAAGAGATCCCAGTCGTGTTTCTTCAAATGACGCTATGGAAGCCCAAGATGTCATTCCTTTAATGCAATCATTAAAGGAAATTGCCTCTGCTGGTTCAAAACCTCCTCCAGGAATGTCTTCACTGTTTTTACGTTCCACAGCTGCATGAATTGTCAAAAAAGGATTAAAATGTTCAATCGGAAAATCAGTTCCGATCGCAATTAAACCACATTGATTAATTAGAGATTTATAGGCATAAGCCCCTTTCATTCTTTCAGTTCCCAACCGATCTTCAGCCCATCGCATGTCACTAACAGCATGTGTAGGTTGAACGGATGGAATTGCTCCTGAAGCTTTCAACCTTTGGATATCTTTCAAATCTAAAATTTGTGCATGTTCAATTCTCCAACGATGTCCAGGATTTACTGCAGCTTCTCTCGTTAAAACATCTATAATGATTCGATTCGTTGAATCTCCAATTGCATGGGTATTCATTTGATACTTGTGTTTGTGGCAAAAATCTGCAATTCGATTAATTTCCTCCGAAGTTGTGGTGAGCATTCCAAAATGACCTGGCATGTCGCTGTAAGCATGTTTTAAGCAAGCGCCTCTTGAGCCCAAAGCACCATCGGCAAAAACTTTAAAACTTCGGATGGAGAGATTTTTATGTTTGTAAATCCCATTTTTCTCAACAAACTTCAAGTTTTCAGGCGTAGGCATCAACATGGCGTATAATTCCAAATGCAAAGATTCGTCGTCAATCATTTTCTTGAAAAGAGAAATGTCTTTGAAATCGATTCCAGCTTCATGAACTGCAGTAATCCCATATTGAAAAAGTTCTTCTTGAATTTCAATAATCATTTCCATTTTTTGCTTGTCAGAAAAATCTGGAATCATCTTTGAAATTTTATCCATCGCATTATCAACCAAAAGTCCAGTACATTTCCCGTCTTTAAGAATAATCATTCCACCAGCAACTTTTGTTTCAGTGGTAATTCCTGCTTTCTCCAAAAAGAAATCATTTACCAAAACAGCATGTCCATCAATTCGATACATCGCTACTGCTTTATCTGGAAACAGTTCATTCAGTTTTTCATTCGTTGGTAATTCTTTTTCTCCCCATAAAGATTGATCCCATCCTTTCCCTACAATGAATTCACTTTTGCTTTTTGCTGCATACTTTTCCATTCGAACCAAAACCTCATTCAAAGAAGCTGATCCAACCAAATTTGCATTCAAGCGCTGTTTTACCAAACTCAAAATATGTCCGTGTGCATCTGTAAAACCAGGATAAATATCTTTTCCTTCACCATCGACTTTTTCTTCGGCTGCGTATTTATTCATAATCTGTCGATCCGGACCAACTTCCAAAATTTTACCATCTTTTATAGCCATTGCCTGCACAACATGATCGCCTTCGTCCATGGTGTGAATCTTCGCATTGAAAATGATTAAATCAGCATTTTTTCCTTTAAAACAAGAAGTTACAAAAAGGCTGATTAATAAAAAGGAGATCATTTTTTTCATTTCTTATGATTTTTTATTGAATACGGTAGCAGAAGCTTGAGCTGTTGGCATAATTACCAAATCATTGATGTTTACATGGGCAGGTCTCGTTGAAACAAAGTAAATCGTTTCAGCAATATCTTGCGCTACTAAAGATTGATACCCATCATAAGCAGCATCAGCCTGACTTTGATCTCCTTTAAATCGAACAAGTGAAAACTCAGTTTCAACAGCACCAGGTGCAATGTTTGTTACTTTTATGTTGTGCGGAACCAAGTCGATTCTCATTGCACGTGTAAGAGAATCAACAGCATGTTTGGTGGCACAATATACATTGCCGTCTGGATAAACCTCTTTCCCTGCGATGCTACCAATGTTGATGATATGTCCCGATTGATTTGATTTTAAGAACGGAATCAACGCTTTACTCACATACAAAAGACCTTTTACGTTGGTATCGATCATCTGATCCCAGTCTTCAGTATGCCCTTCATCAATCGGATTTCTGCCCAGGGCAAGACCAGCATTGTTAAGAACAATTGTTAATCTGTTCGTCCAATCAACCGGAATTAAACCAATGTTGGAGATGACCTCGCTTTGATTTCGAACATCGAAACACAATCCGATTACTTGGATGTGAAAATTCTTTATAAGATCTGCTTTCAGAGATTCCAATCTATCCGATCTTCTTCCAGTGATAACTAAATCATATCCATTTTCAGCAAAAAGTTTTGCAGTCGCTTCACCAATTCCTGATGTAGCTCCTGAAATAAATATTACTGGATTCGATTTTTCCATTTTTCTGGTATTTTTAAAATTATAAAACTAATGACTAAGATTGCCATAAAAGCCGGAATACGATATCGCACCAAAGCTCCAACAACAGGAGTTGTAAAACCAATCAAAATAAGTAAAAGGACACTGAAAATAATTAAACCGCCGATTACTCTTTTTTCAAAAAACGATATTTTTCTGCGATTAAAGAGAGCGAAAACAAATATACCGATACAAAAATAAACCTCTAGCATGGCTGGATAGGTATACAAACTTTTCAGGTCAGATGGAAAAGGTCTTAGCAAGCCATTTATGAAAGCTTCTGGAATCGTTTTTAGAAAAGTTGGCAAGGAATTTCTAATTGGAGTTGTGTGGAAATAACTATTTGCTTTCACAGGAATATGCGCATACACTCTCCACTTTTCTGGACCAGGTTGAATTTCGATAATTTGCAAATCTTCCCATAAATCCATGGTGCTTTTACCAGCAATAATAGGCTTGATGATTTGCATGGAGTCGTTTTTAATTTCAAGATTACCTAATTCTTCGATCTTAAAGTGCAGGATCCGAGGATTTTGACCGTTATCAAAGACATAAACTCCTCCCTCTGCAATTCGTTCCATATCCAATTGTTTTCTAGACACATAAGCCAATGTGTTTTCACGAATTGGTTTAATAGTTAGAAAAATGAAGAAGGAAAATAAAACAAACAACAGCAAACTAGAATACGGTTTATTGGTGTAGATATATTTTGAAAATAGAATAAATAAACCTGCAATCAACAGTGCTATCAGAATATACGGTTTGATGAAAATGAGGAAAAACAAGGCGAGCACTAGGAAGGAAAATCGACTTTTCCTTCTGTTTTCTATAGAAAATGCAAACAAAAATAGACCGATACCAAATATCACAAAAGGTTCTTTTAAAACTCCGCCCGTGGCAACAAATAAACTTGGAATTAAGAAAAGTAGTATAGCAAACAAGATTTGTGGTCTTGCCATATGCTTTTTAAAAGCAACAACAATCATCCGAATTCCTAAAGTCGAAATTAAACTCATAAACACAATGTGAATAAAGACATTACCCCTTGAAATAAAATAAATCAGAGAGTTAATTCGAACCACATTCTTAGAGTCATTATATAATCCATGACCCTCATCCCAAAGGAAAGTTCCGGGTAAATATTTCACAATTAAATCATTTGTCTCCCCAATTCCAGTTAAGAATTTAAAATACAGAATTGGTGAGATATGAAAAACGTCGTTTAGATATTTTGTATCCTGCATGTACAAGACAGAATCAACAAATAGGTTTGAACTTTTTGATGAACTATTAAAAACAAGCATCAAGCATACAATCCCAACAGATTTAAGCAAGAAACCATAAGCAGTCAACTTATTGAGTTCTGTGTTATTTTTGAAAATAAGTAAATACCTTAAACCTAAAAAGATAAGTGTAATCCAAAATAAAGCGTACAGGAGATCAAAAGTCATACTTAAAAACAGATTTCAAAAGTAACAAATTGTTTTGAAAGGAAGTTTAGCATTGTTGTATATTGAAAATTAATTCGTCAAAAAATCAATTGAACCGTAAAATAAGAGTGTATTTGCTATTTAATTACGTAATATATCATAAATGTAATGAAAAAAGCATTAAAAATACTTAAATTCGCATTCGGCAAGAATTGGTATAATTTTAACATATAATTTCTATGGTTTTTGATTTAGACATGATAAAAAAGGTGTACGCTAAATTTCCTGAGCGTATCGAGGCAGCACGAAAAGCTACCGGAAAACCTTTAACACTTTCAGAAAAAATACTTTACGCTCACTTGTGGGATGGTAAAGCAAATGCAGCATATACGCGTGGTAAAGACTACGTAGATTTCGCTCCAGACAGAGTGACGATGCAGGATGCTACGGCGCAAATGGCATTGTTACAATTCATGCAAGCTGGTAAAAAGCAAGTTGCAGTTCCTTCAACGGTACACTGTGATCACTTGATTCAAGCTAAAATTGGTGCAACATCAGATTTACAGACATCTTTAAACCAGAATAACGAAGTTTTTAACTTCCTTTCTTCAATTTCAAACAAATACGGAATTGGATTCTGGAAGCCAGGTGCAGGAATTATTCACCAAGTAATGCTTGAAAATTATGCATTTCCTGGAGGAATGATGATTGGAACCGATTCACACACTGTGAATGCTGGTGGATTGGGAATGCTTGCAATTGGAGTTGGTGGTGCTGATGCCGTTGACGTAATGGCAGGAATGCCTTGGGAATTAAAGTTTCCAAAATTAATCGGAGTTAAATTAACTGGTAAATTAAGCGGATGGTCATCTGCGAAAGACATCATTCTTAAAGTTGCTGATATTCTTACTGTAAAAGGTGGAACAGGAGCAATTGTTGAATACTTTGGTGAGGGAGCAATTTCTCTTTCCTGTACTGGTAAAGGGACAATCTCTAACATGGGAGCTGAAATTGGCGCTACTACTTCTACATTCGGTTACGATGATTCCATGAGAAGATATTTGGCTGCAACTGGAAGACAAGATGTTGTTGATGCTGCAGATCAAATCGCTGAACACCTAACTGGAGATGCTGAAGTTTACGCAAATCCAGAAACATATTTTGACCAAGTGATTCACATCAACTTGTCGGAACTTGAACCATACATCAACGGACCTTTCACGCCAGATAGAGGAAATCCAATTTCTAAAATGAAAGAGGAAGCTATCAAAAATGAATGGCCATTGAAAGTTGAATGGGGATTAATCGGCTCTTGTACAAATTCTTCATACGAAGATATTTCTCGTGCAGCTTCGATCGCGCAACAAGCAGTTGATATGGGAATTATGCCAAAAGCTGAATTCGGTATCAATCCAGGTTCTGAGCAAGTACGCTTCACAATTCAACGTGATGGTTTCATCGATATTTTTGAAAAGTTAGGTGCAAAAGTATTCACAAACGCTTGTGGACCTTGTATTGGTCAATGGGATCGTGATGGTGCTGACAAACAAGAGAAAAACACAATCATTCACTCTTTCAACAGAAACTTCTCAAAACGTGCAGATGGTAATCCAAATACACACGCATTTGTTTCTTCACCTGAAATGGTTGCGGCAATTGCAATCGCAGGAGATTTAGGTTTCAATCCGTTGACTGATACATTAACAAATAGTAAAGGAGAACAATTTAAATTCAATCCACCAACGGGAGATGAACTTCCTAAAAAAGGATTTGATGTTGAAGATCCAGGTTTCCAAGCTCCAGCAGCGGATGGAAGTTCGGTTCAAATTATTGTGGATCCTGCATCCTCCCGTTTACAATTACTTGAAAACTTCCCAGTTTGGGACGGTAAAAATATCTTAGGCGCAAAACTTTTGATTAAAGCACAAGGTAAATGTACAACGGATCATATCTCCATGGCTGGACCGTGGTTGAGATATCGTGGACACTTGGATAACATTTCAAACAACATGTTGATTGGAGCGGTTAACTCTTTCGGTGGTGCAACCAACGAAGTAGTGAACCAGCTAACTGGAGCAAAAGGCGAAGTACCAGCGGTACAAAGAGCTTATAAAGCTGCCGGCGTTCCTACAATCGTTGTTGGTGACCATAATTACGGTGAAGGTTCTTCCAGAGAACACGCTGCAATGGAACCAAGGCACTTAGGTGTTCGTGCAATTATCGTAAAATCATTTGCGAGAATTCACGAAACGAACTTGAAAAAACAAGGGATGTTAGGATTGACATTCGCAACTGAGTCAGATTACGATAAAGTTTTAGAAAACGACACATTCAACTTCATTGATTTGGAATCATTCGCTCCAGACAAACAATTAACTTTGGAAGTAGTTCATGCTGATGGAACGAAAGAAAACATTCTTTTAAATCACACCTATAACCAACAACAAATTGACTGGTTTAGAGCTGGTTCGGCATTGAATCTAATTAAATTAGAGAATCACAAATAAGAAATCAATGCATTCTAATGAAAAGGGCTACTGATTGGTAGCCCTTTTTTTTGTTTCAAGACTATCCTGAAATAAAAGGTTTGAAACGAAAAAAGTCGATACATTGCTGCATCGACTTTTTAATCTGATTTACGAAAATAAATCAACTATCTATTTTCGCGTATTTTGCATTTCTTTCAATAAACTCTCTTCTTGGAGGAACTTCATCACCCATCAACATGGAGAAAACTTGATCACTCTCAGCAGCATTGTCAATTGTAATTTGACGAAGTGTTCTCATTTCAGGATTCATTGTTGTTTCCCATAATTGTTCCGCATTCATTTCTCCAAGACCTTTGTATCGTTGAACTCCAACGGAAGAATCAGCTCCAGCTCCTTTGAACTCAGTGATCAAACGATCTCTTTGATTATCATCCCAAGCATAAGCAGATTTTCCACCTTTCTTCACTTGATAAAGCGGAGGAGTTGCGATGTAGATGTATCCGTTTTCAATCAACTCTTTCATGTATCTAAAGAAGAACGTTAAGATTAGCGTTTCAATGTGCGCCCCATCGACGTCGGCATCACACATGATGATGATTTTGTGATAACGTAATTTCTCTAAATTCAGTGCTTTTGAATCTTCTTCAGTTCCAATTCGAACACCTAAAGCGGTGTACATATTTTTGATTTCCTCATTTTCGAAAATCTTATGTTGCATTGCTTTCTCCACGTTCAAAATCTTACCTCTTAAAGGCATGATTGCTTGAAAGTGTCTATCTCTTCCTTGCTTCGCAGTTCCACCCGCCGAATCTCCCTCGACAAAGTAAATCTCACAAAGTGCAGGATCTTTTTCAGAACAATCTGCTAACTTTCCAGGTAAACCTGAACCTGTTAAAACGTTCTTACGCTGAACCATTTCACGCGCTTTTTTCGCTGCGTGACGCGCTCTAGCTGCAAGAATAACTTTCTCAACAATGATCTTTGCTTCGTTTGGATGTTCTTCCAAGTAGTTTGCTAACATTTCAGATACACACTGAGATACAGGTGCTGTTACTTCTCTGTTACCAAGTTTTGTTTTTGTTTGACCTTCAAACTGTGGCTCCTGAACTTTCACAGACAAAACAGCTGTTAAGCCTTCACGGAAGTCATCTCCGTCAATTTCAATTTTCTCTCTTGCCAACATACCACTATCCGTAGCATATTTTTTCAAGGTATTAGTTAAACCTCTTCTGAAACCTGACAAGTGGGTACCACCCTCATGCGTATTGATGTTGTTCACATATGCGTGAATATTTTCCGTGTAGGAAGTATTGTACGTCAAAGCAACTTCAACTGGAATACCATCTCTTTCACCTTCGAACGAAATAACATCTGGAATAAGTGCCTCACGGTTGCGATCTAAATACTGAGCAAATTCACTCAAACCACCTTCTGAATGGAACTTCGTGAAAATAGGTTCTCCTTTTTCGTCAAAGTTTCTAAGGTCGGTTAGTGTAATTGTAATTCCTTTATTCAAAAACGCTAACTCGCGCATACGAGCTGCAAGCGTATCAAAATTGTATTCAGAATAATCGAAAATAGTATTATCCGGCATAAAAGTAACCTCAGTACCTGTTTTATCACTCGTACCGATTTCTTTTACTGAATACAATGGTTTCCCGATGCTATATTCTTGCTGGAAAATTTTGCCTTCTCTATGTACCACTGCTGACAAATGCGAAGACAGTGCATTCACACACGATACACCTACACCGTGAAGTCCTCCAGAAACTTTGTACGTATCCTTGTCGAACTTACCACCTGCGTGGAGAACAGTCATTACAATTTCTAATGCTGATATCTTTTCTTTAGCAGTAAGACCTGTTGGAATACCACGACCGTTATCTGCGACCTTAATTGAGTTATCCTCGTTGATAAACACATTAATTGTATCACAATGACCAGCAAGCGCCTCATCAATTGAGTTGTCAACAACTTCATACACCAAGTGATGTAAACCTCTAACACCAACGTCTCCGATATACATCGCCGGTCTTTTTCTAACCGCCTCTAATCCTTCTAAAACCTGAATATTATCCGCTGAATAATCGTCTTTTCTTTTCTCTTCACTCATAGTATTTTCTTAAGAAAATTGTCTTTTTTGAACAACGAACAAATATAGCAAAATAAAGCGGTAATCAACAGCCCAGGAAGTCAATTCAACCTTTATTTATCAACAAATTATTCACGAAAAAATGAAATGAATTACTTCCCTTCGATCCATTTAATAATGCTAGAATCATTTGGAGAAACACCAGATTTTACAACGCGAACTAATTGACCTTTTTCATTAATTAAATACTTTTGAAAATTCCAGCCAACTTCGTTATCTTCTAATTTATTTAGTGATTTCTTAGTTAGGAACTCATAAATAGGTGCCATTTCTTTTCCTTTAACACGCACCTTGTCCATCATGGGAAAGGATACACCATAATTTTTTTGACAGAATGCAGCAATTTCATCGTTTGAACCAGGTTCTTGTTTCATAAAATCATTGGATGGAAATCCGATTACTACAAAGCCTTTGCCTTTATATTGCTTATAAATTGCCTCCAATTGCTCGTATTGTGGTGTATATCCACATTTAGAAGCAGTATTGACGATCATAATTTTCTTTCCTTTGAGTTTGCTAAAATCAAATGTGTCCCCAGATAGTGTTTCTACCTTATAATCATAAATGGATTGTGAGAAAGCTGAAAAGCTAAATGCGATGGAAAGTATTAAAAAGAATGGTTTCATAAAATGAATTTTAAGGTTTACAAGTTACTTCTACAATGAAGCACATAAATTTAAATCATAAAAGTTTATAATCAGTATATTTACATTTAATTTAAACATTAAATAACAATTGATATTTTTCAGATCACATAAGCTGATTATCCTTCTATTTGGAGTCTTATTTTCAGCAGGACTCTCAGCTCAAGCCAATATAAACGGGCAATGGCAAGGAATGATGAAGCAAGACGGTTCCCAAGCGATTAGCATACTATATATGGAAATCGTTCAAAGTGACAATACCATTTCAGGCTTTAGCAAACAAGAATTTCCAAATACTGCTAATTATATATACTATTCGATTGGTGGTAATTTGGACAAAGATATTTCGCAGAAGAATCCTATTTCAAAAAAAATAACTTCCAATCAAGCTAATTGCAAATATGATTATCAGTTGAAGTATGATGAAAATACGGGATATCTAGTCGGCCGATATACAAGTTCAACCTGCAGAGGCACGCAAGGCAATGTTACATTGTATCGCGCAAGCGCAAAACAAGATTTATCAGAAAAAAAAATAACATCTCAAGAATGGTTCAAGTTCTTTATACAAGATCTACAAAAAGGAAGAAAATCTCCAGAGATGAGAGATATGGAAAGAAAGAATTTTAAGTTTCGTCCAATCTACTTTGAATATGATAAAGATGAATTGAACCCAACAGATTTCGATTACTTAAAAGAGATGGCTCGCATAGTTGATGGTCACTCTGATCTTCGTATTAAAATTACAGGTCATACGGATTCTGACGGGTCTGACAAATACAACGATGACCTATCCAAAAGAAGAGCGAAAGCTATTAAAGATTTTTTCTTAAAATGTGATATCGAAGACTTCAAATTGGTAATGGACTACAAAGGAAAAAGAATGCCCGTCAGCGATAATAAGACAGCAGAAGGTAAACACGACAATAGAAGGGTAGACTTTAAGTTTATTTGAGAGTAAACTCGAATATTACAGATTGCAGAAGTAAGACTTCAAACGATTGCAAATGAAAGATTGAGAATTGCTAACGGAAGCTTAAAGATGATTGAGATTTGATTACCGATGATTATTCATTACGTTCCTGTCTGTGGAGGAGCGGCGAAAAATCAATTGGTATTTACTAGGTAACCGTTAGTGACCAAAACAACAAGACCGTTTCCCTCTTTAAAGGAACCGTTAAAATTCTCGATGAAATTTGGTAGAGCTTGAGTGATTAAGGAGTACTGATATAAAGAAATGAAAGGTGTTATTTTAAATAGCACCTTTTTTT
>JAQVCM010000005.1 GCA_028689775.1 Crocinitomicaceae bacterium | reverse complement strand
GAAAGAATAAGAAATAAAAAAGTGTAACGAACCTAAAAAATTAAAGGCTATGATAAATACAGACAAAAATCACAAGCATACTTACGATGCACAAGGCAAAATGACTTGTTGCACACAGGAAGAAAAAATCTACACCAAAGCAGGTGCTAAGGAATTGGTAAAAGGGCATCACAAAAATGACGGGCATAATCACGACCACAGTGATGATGACGGACACGACCATTCGCATTCAGGAGATACTGACAATGTTTTCAAGATGTTTCTTCCCGCCATTATTTCCCTTGCGCTGTTGCTTGCAGGTATTGCAATGGATAATTGGTTTCCGCAGACGTGGTTTACCGATTGGGTACGGATTATTTGGTACGTGGTGGCTTATGCTCCTGTTGGACTGCCCGTACTCAAAGAAGCCGTTGAGAGTATTCGCAAAGGCGAGATTTTCTCGGAGTTCTTTTTGATGGGCATTGCAACTATCGGGGCATTTGCCATTGGCGAATATCCCGAGGGCGTTGCGGTAATGTTGTTCTATGCCGTTGGCGAAGTTTTTCAGACAATGGCTGTTTCGAGGGCAAAATCAAACATCAAATCTTTGCTTGACCAAAGACCCGATGAAGTAACCGTTTTAAAAAACAATGAACCGCAAACCGTAAAGGCAGAAACTGTTGCCGTTGGCGAAATTATACAGCTTAAACCGGGAGAAAAATTAGGCTTAGACGGAGAACTGTTGTCCGAAACGGCATCTTTCAATACATCGGCTTTAACAGGCGAAAGCAAACCAGATACAAAAAACAAAGGCGAAACCGTTTTGGCAGGGATGATAAATCTCAACACCGTATCGCAGGTAAAAGTTACGACCGCATACACCGACAGTAAGTTGAGCAAGATTTTGGAATTGGTACAAAATGCCACTACACAAAAAGCACCAACGGAATTATTTATCCGGAAATTTGCAAAAATCTATACGCCTATTGTAGTGCTGTTAGCCATAGCTATTTGCCTACTGCCTTATTTCTTTGTAGAAAATTATGAGTTTAGAGATTGGCTGTACAGGGCTTTGGTATTTCTGGTTATTTCTTGTCCTTGTGCGTTGGTTATTTCCATTCCGTTAGGTTATTTCGGTGGTATTGGTGCTGCAAGCAAAAACGGAATACTGTTTAAAGGGAGTAACTTTTTAGATGCTCTTTCCGATATCCAAAACGTAGTGATGGATAAGACAGGTACAATGACAGAGGGCGTTTTTAAGGTTCAGGATATCAACTTCAATCCCGAATTTGATAAAGCTGAAATTCTGGAATTAGTCAACATTTTGGAAAGCCATAGCACACACCCCGTAGCAACCGCTATTCACGAATACGTGGGGAGACCGAATAATGAAATTCGATTGGAAAATACGGAGGAAATCGCCGGACACGGTTTGAAATCAACGGTAAACGGTAAGGATTTATTGGTCGGGAATTTCAAACTGATGGATAAGTTCGGCATACCATACGACTTAGACCCGAACAGCATCGTTTATACAACTATCGCCGTTGCTTACGACAGCAAATTTGTCGGTTACATCACGATTGCCGACAGTATCAAAGAAGATGCACAGGAAACCATAACCCTACTGCATAAGCTCAATGTTAATGCAACGATGCTTAGCGGAGATAAAAGTACCGTTGTAAAATATGTGGCGGAGCAGTTAGGGATAGACAATGCTTTTGGAGATTTATTGCCCGAAGACAAAGTAAACAGGGTTAAAGAAATCAAAGCCAAAGGCGAAAGCGTTGCTTTTGTGGGCGATGGTGTAAACGATGCTCCTGTTGTGGCATTGAGCGACGTCGGTATCGCAATGGGTGGTTTGGGAAGCGATGCCACTATCGAAACCGCAGATGTGGTCATACAGGACGATAAGCCAAGTAAAATACCTATGGCAATCAACATCGGTAAACAGACAAAGAAAATCGTTTGGCAAAATATCGGTTTGGCTTTCGGTGTCAAAGCGATTGTACTCGTACTTGGAGCAGGTGGATTGGCGACAATGTGGGAAGCTGTTTTTGCGGATGTTGGCGTGGCGTTATTGGCTATTTTGAATGCGGTAAGAATACAGCGAATGAAATTTTAAACCCCTTCAATTTATGAGTTTTGAAAAGGAAAAAGAAAAAACGAAAAAAGAAATATATCCCCAATCGGCATATTTCTCAATCAAGTAAGCCTGTAAAAAGGGTAGAAAGATTGCGTCATAGAATACTTAATTGGACAATGCTGATTTTCCTTTCTGCCATATTGATATTCCTAATTTTTGCTGTTGTCCGTCATATATATCATCATTATATAGGCAATTTTCAGCACCATCAACACCAACATCATCATCATCGTTGAAATGACAGATGTTTTTGATGAGGGAACAGCGCTGTTGGCAATTCACTACTCATAGTGCGCTTAAACATTTCAAAATAATCGAATGAATAAATTTTACAACGAAACATTACATAGGTTAAAAACAACAGTCAACGAATTGGAGGTTGAAGCTGATTGCTCCATACAACGGATAGAAGCTGTTATACTTCTTATTGTAGAATGCCTATCCGAATTAAAGGAATATGTGCTAAAAACAGGGTTCAGCGATGAAGACGAAGAAATCCGTTTTTTCAAACATCAGAAACCTACCATCGTTGCAAAGCTCATTTATTACAATGCTGTGTATAAGATTGAAGCCAAAAGACCTTATGGCGGAAAAGAAGTTTTGGAAGAATATTTCAATAAAGAATTATCAAAGCTCAAAAGGTTTTTTGATAACAATATGGCGTTTTACAGCTATTACAGAACCGACAGCACTTATCTTGACCACACCTATTTTGTTCGTGGCAAGCACAATGTTCAATTGAGTTTGGACACATTCTATTTTGAAACCGACCACAGTTTTTCCACTTCCCACGATTACAAAGTAGCAAAGATTATTGCCAATGATTTGATACAGGACTACCTCGAAGACCAACTATCAAAAACAGCCACAAGCGACAAACCGACAACCCTGCATTGGACAGGTAGCAAGACCGCTTTAACCGAATTGATTTATGCACTACATTCACAAGGCATATTCAATAACGCCAATGCAGATATTAAACCTATCGTCAAAGTCTTTGAAAGCACTTTTAATGTTGATTTGGGAGATTTCTATCACACGTTTTTAGAACTCAAATCCCGAAAAATGAACAGAACTAAATTCCTTGACAGCCTTAAAGAAAGCCTTATCAAAAAAATGGACGAGCAGGACGGTAGGTAGGGTTTGCTATATCTGTACAGCGTAAAAAGGGTTTAATAAAAGCCCTTTTTTCTTGTCCTGTTTTACCAAGTGTAATAATCGGATATTAAAATCCTTTGTATGGTTTTGAGAATAATAAATTTTGTATATTTGCTGTGAGCTAACGGAAACGTGTTGAAAAGCAAAGCAATAAGCACCGTAACCAAATCGTTACTTGACTATCTTTGATAACCCACATAAGAGCCTTGTATTCAACCGAAAAGGCTTTTTCCTGAAAACTTTAAAATAAAGATTATCCTTTGCTAGAATACGCAATTTTCGATCTGCAATCAAAGCTCTATCATAATTCAATTCATTGGTTATAATTCCTTTTTCTACGATTTTTTCTATGTCAAAATGTGTCTTCATGATCAGATGTATTCGTATTTTCCTAACTATTTTTCAATAGTTAATTTATTGTTTTTTAACAGCTTATTACGAATGATACTCCTCACCTATTTCCAGACACCAAAAAGTTTCACTACTCTCTCCTATTCACCCTAAAATCAATCTTATAATAAAACAGCGGCAAGAAGCCTAATTGATTTTTAAAGGCAATTGGTTCTTTGGATGGATCAGCCAAGTCTGGAGCGTATGCTAGTCCGAGTAAATTCTTTGTGTTGAATACATTCACCAAATCCAATCCAATTTCGTGCGTAATTCTCTTGGCGTTGTATTTCCAACTTACTTTTAAATCTACGCGAAAGTATTCTTTGAATTGACGGTCGTTGAAAAGTGAATCAGAGAAAATAACTTCTCGTTGCAATTCAGATGCAGCGCGGTCAACATACCCATATCTTTTTCCTCCAGCATAGGTTACTTTTAATCCTGCGGAAAGGACTTGTTTCTCATTCAGTTTGAATTCTTTTCCAGCCAATAAATTGGTGGTGAATCTTCCATTGTAGGAAGTATTTCTCTCCACACCATCGCTTCCTTTGTATTTAGAATCATACAAAGAAGCGGTAATCAAGAAGAAGAATGATTTGTTGAAGAATTTTTGAACGGTTAACTCAATTCCGTAGTTGGTTCCTGTTCCCGTATTTTTTAAACTATCTGGAAAGAAACGTTGGAATCCACTTCCTTGGTTAATCATCGAGAAAGAAGATGCTTGAACTTCTACTGGAATTTGATATAAACTTTGGTAATACACCTCGGATTTTACTTGTAAGTTTCCTTTGAAATACTTTTCATAAGCCAATGCGGAATGGAAACTTTTGGAAAGTCCCATGTTTTTATTTTCGTAATATTTGTTTCCAGAACCATCGTACTTGTGATACAAATACGTATAAACTGGCTGTGTTTGACTGTGTAATCCTGCTCCAGCAGAAAGCGATTGAGATTTATTCAATTTCCATTTCCAACCAACACGTGGTTCAACGCCACTGAAGCTGTTACTCATGGAGTAATATTGCGCGTGAACACCTGCAGTTAAGTCCATGTTTTCACGCATTCTCCATTTCCACTGAACGAAAGGTTGAATCAAAGCAGCAGTTCCTTTGTAATCCCAACGGATATCGAAACGTGTTTCATCCAAGGACAATGCAGAATCCAACATGTTCATTTTTTGTCCTTCCAAGCTAATTCCACCTTTGATTAAATGACGGTTGTTGAACTTGTGATTTAAAGATACAAATCCTGTTAATCTCGTAGTTTGGAACGCATAGCCCATCATCGGGTAAATGGAATCTACGCTGATGTTGTATTTCGGTTGACCATCCACAATCGTGGTGTCTAAAGATCGAACTAAGTAATCGTGGTGTGAACGTTGTTTTTCATAACTCAACGCTAAAGTCGAAGCCAAAAATGTTTTTTCGCTTAGTGATTTTTTGTAAACCAATCCTGTTACGCCCATCGTTGTTCCAAAGTATTGGTCGCGATCGCCTTCACCATACACTTCAGCAGAATACTCTTTCATGTCTGAAATCATGATTTTGATATCACTCGTACCACCAATTCCGAACCAAGAAAGTGAACCTCCTTTTTTCAATTCCCAATTGAATTTAAAAGCAGCATCGGCGTATGTTGGAACTGCATCTGTACCAATTTGAATTCCCAAACTTTTAAACATCGACAAAGTTGAATAACGAGCCATTGCCAAATAACTCGACTTTCCTCTTTTGCTCAAAGGTCCTTCTGCCATCAATTCAGTTCCTAAGAATCCGAATTGACCGCTCATTTCGTGGTTTTTCTCATTTCCATTTCTCAATTTCAAGTCAAAAATTCCTGAAATACTATTTCCATATTCCGCAGGGAAAGCACTCATGAAGAAATCTGAATTGGCCAAAATCTTATTGTTCAAAGCTGAAACTGGTCCGCCCGAACTTCCAGAAGTAGCGAAGTGTGATGGATTTGGAATGTCCACACCTTCTACTCTCCAAACTACGCCCAAAGGTGAATTTCCACGAACGATGATGTCGTTTCGAGAATCATCAGCTCCTTGTACACCTGCAAAATTGGAAGCCATGCGAGCAGGATCTGAACGGGAACCGGGATAACGATTCGTTTCTTCCACACTAAATTGCTGCGAAGAAATCATCGAAAGTTCATTTATCGTTTGATTGGCTCTTTTTGCGTTTACGGTAATTTCATCGGATGCATTTTCAAACTTCTCAGCCAAAGCCAATTGAACAATGGATTCTTTTCCTGAATCAACGGTAACGACAATCACTTTTACCTCATAAGAGATGAAATCAGCAACCAATTCGTGTTTTCCAATGGGAACATTTTTGATTTCAAACTGACCATTTTCATCCGTTCTGGTTCTCAAGATCAGCGTCGTGTCTTCCGTAAAAATCTGAACTTTAACTCCCAAAAGTGGAAAGTTACTTTCATTGTCAACGACCTTACCGCGAACGGTTTGTGTAATTTGTCCAAAGCTAATGGAAGCAATTAGACATAAAATGAGTGTAGCTATAAATTTCATAAATAGATTGTACTAGTGTTTGTATTCTTCTTTGGTCATATCTTTGAGATATACCTCTCTGAATATGAACTGATTTAAAGGATTTTCTTTTAAATTTCGAACGTTGGAATATAAAACTTGATTGTCTTCAGCATACCAAAGAACCATCATCGGCGGATCTTTCAGTAATTCAATTTCTGCCAAACTAAAATATTTCATTTGATTGGAAATTTTACTTTCCCGGAGTGCTCTTTCGTAATAGTTGTCAAAATGAACATTTACATAGCGAGCTTGGTTGATCGGCGATGCTTGTTGTGTATCCGCTGGAACGACCTTGCCGTAGAAGTTTTGCAAGAAACTTTCTGGACTGTTGTAATCTGCATACCAAGCTGTTCTAAAAATATCACCATCCAAATGATCTGCAGCGCGATTTTGCTCTTCAAAAGTAGATTCTACGATTCGAACTTTGATTCCCAAATTTTTCTCAATCTGCTTTGCAAATTCTTGTGCAATGGCCAAGTGAATATCACCTGAATTGGTTTTGAAAACAATTTCTCCAAAGCCTTTTCCTTCTGGAAATCCTGCTTCGGCCAATAATTTTTGTGCTTTTTCTAAATCGTAGGTGTATGCATAATTTTTAACCTGATCAAAATCGTAATTGCGAACAATGTTGCGAAGTGGCGGTACAATTCCGTACATTCCATTGTCTTGCACTTGGTTATATAATACCCTTACAACCATTTCTCTTCGGTTGATAGCATGATTAAACGCTTGTCGAACTTTCGGGTTCTGAAAGCGTTTTTCTTGCATGTTGAAGAAATAATAATTGGTCATTAACAAAGGATTACTTCTCAATTCTAATTTTGGTGGAACACTATTAAAATCCTGAATTCTTCCTTCCAAAATCGAGGTAATTCCTGAGGCTGGAATTGAAAGAATAAAATCTGTTTTATTCTCTTCAAAAAGCGCCAATTGTTTTTCTTTTGACGGTTCGATGATGAAATTCAATGCATCTAAATAAGGCAGTGCGTGTCCACTTTTATCCGTCATGTAATAATCTTCATTTCGTACCAAGGAGATTAGATTCTTCGATTTGTTTTCATCTGTATTGTATCTAAAAGGTCCAGTTCCAACAAGTTCTTTCTCTTTCGAAGCCAAAAACATCTTTTTAGAAGTGATGGAAGCATTGATACTGGCTAATCGCAACAAGAAATTTGGATCTGGTTCAATCAATTCAATAGACAAAACTCCATCTTTCAAGGTAATTCCTTCAATGGTTTTGGCATTTCCTGCATAAAATTCCTCAGCACCAACAACTCGATCTTTGAAAATAAATGCATAACCGCGACTCAATTCATCTTTCTGATCTTTGCTACAAATGAGTTCAAATGAATGCAACACGTCTTGCCCTGTCAACAAGCGATCTTCAGCAGTTACAAAAACAGGATTGGGATGAAATAAAACATCTCTTCGAAGCACAAAACTGTAAGTCAATGCATCTCTCGAAATCTTATAAGATTCTGCAATTTGTGGACGAACTTGAAGAGATTCTGGATCTAAAGAAACCAATCCTTCATACATTTGATTCAACACAATTTCAGAATAATAATCAATTACTGACCTCGGAATGGTCGTAGAAACATTTGCTTCTATTGCCATCCTGAATGTACCACCTTCATGAATTGCTTGCTTTTTCACAAAACCGTCACACGCAGTTAACAACAAAGAAAACATCAAAATTAATTGGAATCCCTTCATAAATAGTATTAAAATATAGATACAAGAATAATCAAAAAAAACAGAACTTCATCTACTTGCATGGGGCATAATTTAAAAAAGAACATGCGTCTGCGGAAATTTGTTTTTGATTGCTTCAGAATTTTCAGTAATCTTGTATTGAAAACGCAAAGAAAAAAATGTGCTCATGAAAGTAATCACCTTGATTTTATGTTCTCTTTTTCAGCTTTATACACATGCATCTTTATCGATTGAAGGCACGTATTTGGGTAAAAACCTATACATTCAAAACCCTGAAAATGAGGAAGGATTTGGATTCTGTGTCACCAAAGTAACGGTAAATGGTGATTTATTACCCAGCGGATATTCTGCCAATGCTTTTGAAATCGACTTTTCACTTTTCAACATTGCAATTGGTGAACCTTTGTTCATCGTGATTGAGCACAATGCAGGTTGTACACCAAAAATACTCAACCCTGAAGTTTTATTGCCAGAAAGCACTTTTGACATTCGTGCTATTTCCGTTTCATCCACAGGGAAATTAACGTGGACAAGTGTGAATGAAAATGGAAAACTGCCTTATTTTATAGAGCAATTTCGTTGGAATAAATGGGTTCAAGTTGGTGAAGTAAGCGGAAAAGGAACGGTTACTGAGAATAAATATGAATTTCAAATTACACCGCATTCCGGACAAAACAGCATTCGAGTTGTACAGATCGATCATTCGGGAAACAAACGTGCATCCGTAGAAACTAAATTCACCTCACATCAAAAAGCAATTAGCAAAGGTTCAACCATCGTGAAATCCAACATACTTTTTACGGAAGGAAATCAACCGACCTCGACACGCTATGAAATCTTTGATGTTTATGGCAACATCATCAAAAAAGGAACGGGAACAACTGTTGATTGTACCAATTTATTAAAAGGAGCATACTATATCAATTACGACAACAAAACCGAAAAGTTTTTCAAAAATTAAACATCCATTTCATGAATAAAATTGAGCATTTAGGCATCGCCGTTCGCAACATTGAAGAATCTGCAATCATTTACGAAAAACTATTGGGAAGCGCTTGCTACAAGCTGGAAGAAGTTCAAAGCGAAGGTGTGAAAACGGCTTTTTTCCAAATTGGAGATTCCAAAATTGAATTGCTTCAAGCGACCAATGACGAAAGTCCAATTGCAAAATTTATTGCCAAAAAAGGACCTGGAATTCACCACATCGCCTTTGACGTTTCAGACATTCAATCAGAAATAAAACGCTTACAGGCGGAAGGTTTTGAACTCATTCACCAAACCCCAAAAGACGGAGCTGACAATAAAATTATCGCTTTTTTGCATCCCAAATCTACGGATGGAATTTTGGTAGAATTATGCCAAGAGAAAAGGTAAAAATTTGATTCGTCAAATTTGATTCAAAGTCTTATCTAATTTCACTTCCCGCTCCAAATTCTTTTTCTGGAACTACGAAAGACAATTCGCCTTTTTCATTTTCAGCCATTAAAATCATTCCTTGAGATTCTACGCCACGAATTTTGCGAGGTTCTAAGTTTATCAAGACAGAAACTGTTTTTCCAATTACTTCTTCAGGAGCATAATGCGCTGCGATTCCAGAAACGATTGTTCTCACATCAATTCCAGTATCTACTGTCAATTGCAATAATTTATCTGCTTTTTTCACTTTTTCAGCGGCGATGATTTTTCCCAAACGGATATCCATTTTGGTGAAATCGTCGAAAGTTGCATTCTCTTTTTGCGGAGCAATTTCCTTTACATCCGCTGAGGCAGCATTGTTTTCTTTTTGACTTGCTTTCAAATGCTCCACTTCTGCTTCCACCAATACCTCTTCAATTTGTGGGAAAAGGATTTCTGGTTTTTGAGTGATTTTTCCAGCTTTCAAAATATCTGTTCTTCCCGCTTCATCCCATTTCACCAACTCCAATCCTAAATACGTTCTCAGTTTTTCTGCGGTCGCTGGCAAGAATGGCTCGAGCAACATGCTCAAATTAGCCGTGATTTGAAGTGCAATGTGCATGATCGTTTCCACACGAGCAGCATCGGTTTTAATCAATTTCCAAGGCTCATTTTCAGCCAAGTATTTGTTACCCAATCGCGCCAAATTCATCACTTCGGATTGTGCTTCGCGGATTTTATATGCGTAAACCAATTTTGAAATTTTTGCTGGATACGCAGCCATTTCAGTTAAAACACGTTCATCTTCTTCTGTCAATGCTCCTAAAGCAGGAACTTTTCCTTCGTAATATTTCTGCGTCAACACCAAAACTCGGTTGACAAAATTTCCGAGAATCGCAGCCAATTCATTGTTTACCCTTGCTTGAAATTCTTTCCAAGTAAACTCACTGTCTTTGTTTTCTGGCGCGATGGATGTCAACGTATATTTCAATTCATCTACTTTATCCGGATATCTTTCCAAATATTCGTGCAACCAAACTGCCCAATTTCTAGAAGTTGAGAATTTATCTCCTTCCAGATTTAAGAATTCGTATGCTGGAACGTTGTCTGGTAAAATCAAACCGCCGTGTTCTTTCAACAAGATTGGAAAAATAATCGCGTGGAAAACGATGTTGTCTTTTCCAATGAAGTGAACCAATTTGGTGTCACCAGTCCAATAATCTTCCCATTTTTTACCGGCATCAGCTGCCCATTGTTTGGTCGCTGAAATGTATCCAATTGGCGCATCCAGCCAAACATATAAAACTTTTCCATCTGCACCTTCAATTGGAACTTTCACGCCCCAATCCAAATCTCTAGTCATTGCGCGAGAATGCAAGCCACCATCAATCCAAGATAAAGATTGACCGATAACCTGATTTCTCCAAGCTTTTGGATCGTGTTGTTGTTTTCCATCTAAAACCCCTTCTTTAATCCACGGACGAAGCCAATCTTCGTGTCGATTCATTGGTAAAAACCAGTGAGAAGTTGATTTTAATATGGGTGTTTTTCCACTCAATGTTGAGATTGGATTGATTAGTTCTGTTGGACTTAAATCACTTCCACATTTCTCACATTGATCTCCGTAAGCACCAGCATGGTTACATTTCGGACATTCACCTGTAATGTATCGATCTGCTAAAAACTGTTGATAATCTTCATCAAAATATTGATCGGTTACTTCTTCAACGAATTTTCCATTTTCATTCAACTTCAGGAAAAAATCTTGTGCGGTTTTGTGGTGTAATTCGGTAGAAGTACGGTGAAAAATATCAAAAGAAATTCCAAATTTCTGAAACGAATCTCCAATAATCGTGTGGTATTTATCCACAATTTCTTGCGGTGTAATTCCCTCTTTCTTTGCACGTAAGGTAATGGCTGCACCGTGTTCGTCGCTACCGCAAATAAATGCAACATCGTGTTGATTCATTCTTAGGAAACGAACAAAAATATCTGCTGGTAAGTAAACACCTGCAACATGTCCCAAATGTAGTGGACCATTGGCATAAGGCAAAGCTGCCGTTACTGTATATCTCGATTTCGTCATTGAATTTTCTTTGTAGCACAAATGTAACGATTTTCAGTTGTGTTGGAAGGATTCTAAGGATCGAAAATTAAAAAAACTAAGGATATTTTAACCTTCCATTTGGAGAATCTTATTCATTTTTAAGTACCTTTAAAGGAATAAATTATAAACCTTAAATAAAAGATATAATGACAAAAGTAACCTTACACGGAGATCCTATTTCCATTTCAGGAAACATTCCAACAGCAGGAAACAAAGCGCCAGATTTTCAAATGACCAAAAGTGATTTAAGTAAAACAAAATTAGCGGATTACGCTGGTTCAAAAGTAATTTTGAACATTTTCCCGAGTATTGACACAGGAGTTTGTGCGGCATCTGTTCGCCATTTCAACGAAGATGCGGTAAAACTAGACAATACCAAAGTTTTATGTATTTCTAGAGATTTACCTTTTGCTCAAAAACGTTTTTGTGGTGCGGAAGGAATTGACAATGTAGAAATGCTATCTGATTTCTCTACAGGTAAATTTGGAAAAGATTACGGTTTAGAAATGACTGACGGTCCACTTGCAGACTTACACGCAAGAGCGGTTGTTGTTTTGGACGAAAATCAACAAGTAATCTATTCTGAATTGGTTCCAGAAATTGGTCAAGAACCAAATTATGAAGCTGCGATCAACGCAATTAAATAATTCAAATTTCCAATGGATGGGAATTTAATCAGAAATAGATTCCCATCCAATGGATATGAGAGATTGAATTCAAAAAGAAATCAACTCAAAAATGAAATAAGAAGTGGAATTATCGAACCAACATTTGGAAACCTTTCCCGTGAACGTTCATGATTTCAATGTTTTCATCTTCTTTCAATAATTTTCGCAATTTTGCGATGTAAACATCCATACTTCTCCCGTTGAAATAGTTGTCATCGCCCCAAACAGCTCTCAAAGTTGCTTGTCTATCCAAAATTTCATTTTGATTTTTACACAACAAATGCAACAACTGATTTTCTTTAGTTGTCAACTTAATTGGATCTGGCTGGCTGGTGAACAACAATCTTGAAATCGGATCGTATTTGATTTTCCCAATTTCATAAAATTCAGCTTCTTCTGTGTTAACATCCGTGCGACGAAGAATTGCTTCAATACGAGCCAGTAACTCATCCATGGAGAACGGTTTGGTCATGTAGTCATCACCTCCGGCAGCAAAACCTTCCAGTTTATTATCCTTCATGGATTTTGCTGTTAAGAAAAGGATTGGAACTTTTTTATCCAACTCTCTAATTTCTTTTGCCAAGGTAAAACCATCCATTTCTGGCATCATGACATCAAAAATACAGAAATCAAAAGCCGAAGAATTGAATCGCTCGAAAGCAACTTTCCCGTTTCTCACCAATTCAACATGGTACCCTTTTGTTCTTAAAAAAGAATGCAATAACAATCCTAAGTTGTCATCATCTTCTGCTAGCAGTATGTTTATTTTTCTATTCATCTTATTTCATTATTAAGGTAAATTCTGATCCTATATTTAAATTACTTTTTACTTTTAATTGCCACCCATGTGCTTTCACGATTGAATCGACATAATTCAATCCCAAACCAAATCCTTTTACATTGTGCACATTTCCAGTTGGAACCCGATACAATTTATCAAACATTTTGGGAAGATGCTCTTTAGCAATCCCAATTCCCAAGTCAATAACGCTTAAAGTGACTCTGCCGTTATCTTTTTTCAAAACAATTGAAACATCTGGCGAATCCTTGCAATATTTAATCGCGTTATCTACAATATTTAAAATCATTTGTGTGGTGTGAATTTGATCACAAACTACGTAAATATCTTCGGTTGGTACTTCTAAACTTAATGTGCCATTCAAATTTACAATTTGTTTTTCGACAAGCTGGCTGATTTCTTTGACAATCTCAGAAAGATTGTTTTTCTCCATATCCAAAACCATTTCACCTCGATCCATCAACGAGATTTGTAAAACGGACTCTACCAAAGTACTCAAACGATTATTTTCAGCTTGAATCATTTTCACAAATGGCAAAGATTCATCTGTGCTTCCACGGGACATATCCGCATCTGTTAAAGCCTGACACGCTAAAGAGATGGTTGAAATCGGCGTTTTAAACTCGTGAGTAATGTTGGAAATGAAATCATTTTTCAATTCACTTAACGCTTTTTGTTTCACGATGGTTTTCAACATAAAAGCAAGGGTTAGGAAAATGATCACCACCAAACCCATACTAATGATCAAGACACTAGCAATTTCTTTGATTAGAAACTTGGTTTTAGAGTCGAAATCCACCGTCAAGTAAATGTTGTCATCCAAAATATTTCCAGGAAATAGATTGGTGTAAATTAAATCGTTGGTATCAATAGCAACGCTATAATTACTTGCTTTTGTTTCGTATTCTATGGGTTTTAATTCTTCATTCAAAAGTGAAAACCGAAAGTTATTTGGCAAATTAAAACGTTTCATCTCGCTGGTCAAAATGGAATCTAACAACACGAGGTTTATTTTTTCATTTGGAGAATCATACGTGTTTTCTCGAAACATTTGTAACATCAAAGAACTAATGTATTTTGATTTGATAAAAATCTGATCAATCATCCGGTTGTCTAATTCCTGCGACATTTCAAACGAAACGTTGTTTGGAAATAAATTAGATGCCGGGTTAAAGACTTGATTTGCACCTTGTATATCTCTTGCCAAAACACGCTGCTCTGTATAAATTCCGGTAGCAGAATCGAGCGAATGACCTTTTACGATTAAATATTTTTCTTTTTTTCCTGCGGTAACAATACTGGTATCTTGAATTTCAACTGAATCTTTTAAAGATAGAAGTTTTTTAAATTCTTCCTTTAAGATTTCTTTATATTCTTGACCAAAATCTTTTTGACTGAGACTCAGGTAACGGTTTAAATTATTGGCTTTGTCATAAATTAAGGTTGTTCTTTCAACCAAAGCCAAGGTACTGTCGTGAAGTTGATTTGATTTTTTGTCGTACAACTGAGTGATTTGAAAGAATTGAATCATCAACAAAGCCAACACGGCAAGCGCAACAGAGCTGATGATTAAATTAATTCGAATTCTTTTCACTTTTAAATTTTACTCTAAAATAGTACAAATCAAAAGTAACGGAGCGATGCTTAACCTTTTTTAACAGCTAAGCGGTTCTATCGGGACAGTTTCTTCGAACGAAGCTGTTGGATCTTAGAAAAACCATTTGAATCCTGCAATTCCAAGCAGCAATAAACTGATGTAAACAAATTCTGGAAATACAATAAATGAAGAAACAATCAGAAACAAAATCGCAGCTAAAAAAGCCATCCAAAGAAAGAAATGATGTATTTTCCAATTTTCAGTTGCGGAAACGTATGTAAATTTTCGATTCATCAAAAACTGCATTTTGTATTGTGCATAGCCACCGTAAATAACCAAAGGAAGAAGTAATAATCCTTGCGGCAAACCCATTTCCTTGTAAGCCAAAAATTCCCAAGTTTGCTTTTCAAAATCAAAAGGAGCAATCATCGGCAAGGCAATGAACGTAAAAATCAAGGTAAACGTCAAGATTAAAATCGTCGAAAGCACTTGTTTAGTCGGGAAAAAATACGGTGATTCTCTGAATTGAATAATCTTTCGATGTTTGACAAAAGAGAAGGTCAAAAACACAAGATAGTCCAACAAAAAGAAAAGCAAAATGAAATAAAATCCCCAACCCCAAAAGAAATATCCTAAAAGAGGAATGGCAATCTCCGCAAGAAGTTGAAAGATCTTGAAATGAATTGGTTTTATTTGCATTTCAAAATTGCTTTTTGCGAAAGCTCATATTCTGGGTTAATTTTTAATGCCTTTTTGAATGCATAATACGCCTCCGTTTTATCACCTTGACTCAAATAGGTAACGCCCATGTTGTGGTGTGCTTTTACAAAATCTGGCTGTAACTGAATTGCAGCTTTGTAGAAGAAAAGTGCACTATCAGGTTGATTTTGGTGAAATTGTTTGATGTATCCTTGGTTGAAAAATGCCAAATAGTAATTATTGTCTACCTCAACCAAATGACGGTATTCTGCCATTGCTTCCGGATATTTCTCCATTACTTGTAAAGAATAAGCCAAACCGTACAATGCATCTGTTGAAGTTGGCTCCAATATCGTAGCCGTTTTGAAATACTCCAAGGCATTTTTATAATCTTCGGTTTCTGAGTACAACCAACCCAATTGTAAATATCCCATGAAAAACTCAGGATCTTGTTGCACCGCCGTTTCAAAAGAGGATTTCGCTAGTTTATAATTTCCAAGCGCACGGTAATTCATCCCTTTCATGGAATAAGCATCGCGGTATTTTTTATCAATTCTCAAAATCTCGTTCAAGGTTTTGAAAGACTTATCAAACTCTGATTGAATGGTATACGTCGTTGCCAAATCCATCAACGCTTCTTTGTTTGCAGGTTCTTTTTTAACGATGTAAAGCAAATGTTTTTGCGCTATTTCAACATCAGCGATCGTCCGTTCTACCCGATTTACCAGGGAAGATGCATACAAATAGCGAATGTGTAAATTGGTAGAATCCATTCGAAAAGCTTTGGCAGCAAGTGGCAAAGACTCGGTTGTTCTCAACTCTTTTAAAAGAATATCGCTGTATTCAACTAAAAGTGGCAAACTATCAGGATAAACCTGAACTAAACTGTCTAAGTTTTGTGTTGTTCCTTTGTTTTCAATGGTTTTACCTCCGCAACTAGCGAATAAGTATAAAGTTATAAATAGGGATAATATACGCATGGTGAAATTTTAGTATTACAAATATAAGCGTTAAAAATTAGAATAAAACCTTGATCAAAATCTAGCGCGATCAGTTGAGATCATCTCCATCAAATCATTTTCGCAGATCAATCCAACACGGCACTTTGACTATCAGACTCTTTCGTGTTTTTCAAACGATAATCTAAGGCGATAAATGAAGCGCAAATTGCCCAAATCGGAACAGAGGCTTTGTCTGTATCTAAGTAATTATTGAGTGTACCGTGAACGAAATAGGTGACCAAGGCCAAAATCATTGCTAAAATCAAAATCCTGAACTCTTTATCTTCTTTCGGCCAGGCGTGATAGAGCTTAATTCCTTTGTAGAAAAGAGCGTAAACCAAAGCCAAAATCGAGATCAAACCAAAAATTCCCATTTCTGCCATTGCTCCCAAATATTCGCTGTGCGCATTTCCGGCATCGCCATTGGTGGTTGAGATAATCGTTAAGTTTTCAGGTCTTTGAAATCGTGCGTATTCAAAAGCGTACGTTCCAGGTCCAAATCCTGTCAAAGGTCTTTCTTTGAACATGTCAATGGCGCAGGTCCAACGATTGATTCGTTCCAAGTTCGAAGCATCTGTCGTAACATTCGCCGCACTCTGAATTCTTTTTTCAAAATTTTCAGTCGTATGTTCGTTCTTGTTTTTCGCCATGCTTTGTTCGATGGAAGTCCAAGAGAAAAACACAAAAACACCAATGAAAGCTGCGATTGAAAGCAACCAACTGAATTTGATTTTAAAATGGATGAATCCCCAAACAAAAACTGCTGCAATGACGCTTAACCAAGCTGCTCGTGTGTAAGAAAAATAAAGTGCGATGAAATTAATCACGATGAAAGCGATGAGAATCAGTTGCACCAACAAACCGTGTTTTTTTGAAAAATACAATCCAATCAAAAGCGGAATTACAAAAGCAACCATTGCGCCATAAATCGTATGATCTTTAAAGAATGGCCACATCACCCAGTGACTTTCTTTCTCTCCAAAATTATAAGAAGCATGCACAGCGATTGTATAAATCATGGCAATAATCATCCCGACAATGAAGAGCCAAATAAAGGATCGAATGTTTGCTTTTTTAAGAAAAACCGATGAACCGTAAAACAAAACAGGAATGATGAACCAAAATTTAACCAAGAGAAACTTGAATGAAACCAACGGCAATTCACTGGTTATGGCAGTTACAAAAATCCAGATTAAATAGAGACCAACTGCCCAAACCAACTCGTTTCTCCAGAGAAAATTAGGGAAAACTGGTTTTCGAATTTGCTGCATCAATAAAAACAACATCAATCCAAACAGCAAAGGTTCGGTTGGAATAAACAAACCAAATCCATCTGTAAACTGCTCGATGTTAAACGATAATGGTGTGAAAAAGAAAAGTGATAAAAAGAGTTTATCCGTATTAAAAATCGCAAAATAGATCGCCAGCAAAGCAACAGGAATTCCAAATAACAGCATTTGCTCTTCCCAAATTAGAAAAACAGATAGGAATGCAAATAAAATCCCTGCTAGAATCAACGAACGATTGATGCGAAACGTTTCCACTAAGCTATTTTTTTAAGTTCTCTAATTTTCGCGGACAACAAGAGTAAGAAAATCATAAAGATGAAAGAAGAGAACGTAGCTACCAGAACGATAATTGCCTTTTTAGGTTTTGCTTTCTTGTCAGCAACAACTGCATTTTCGACAACAAACTTGTGGTTGAAATCTGAATATGCATCCGATTCCGCTTGTTCGTAAGCCACTTCAAAGTCAGATAATTTCACAATTTTCTCATCGCGAAGCATGGTCAATCCATCATATTCTGCTCCGTATTTCATGTTTACATCAATCTTATTTTTAAAGAATGCTTTATCTTCTGCACTTTTAGCCGCATTGAAAGCTGCAAATAAATTCGCTCTTCCTTCAGAAGTTACAACTCCTAAAGCAGAAAGAGAATCCAATTCAGTACTGATTTGTTTGACTGATTCCTCAATCATTTTTTTCTTTCTGATGTTGATTTCAAATGCAGGAATCGTTCGATCTTTGATCATGTCATTTTTAACTGTATCAATTAAATCAACAATTTTGTTGGCAATTTCAGCAGCCAATTCTTTGTCTTTATCCAACACATCAATCTGGATTGATCCGTATCGCGTTCGCGTAAACGTAATATGATTGCCGTATTCTTTTCCTAATTTATAGTATTTGTTTGGATCCGTTTGTTTGATGTCGTAGTGGTCAAATAAATTATAACGACTCACAATGATGTCTCGAATTCGAGAAGATTGTAAAATTTGAATCATTTGTTCTGATTGCTCTTCTACTCCAAAATCCATCGAAGAAGCTTTTGCATTTCGTTGTTCAGAGAAAGAAACGGTACTCGTTGCAGTTGGAAACACAATTGCAGTAGACAAAAACATCGGTGTCAGCAAGAAAGATACAACCAGCGAAACGACCGCTACAATTCCCGTCACCAACGCCAATACTTTTCTTTTTGACCAAATAAAAAGGATTAAATTAATCTCTGACTGCCCTTTTTCTATCGTTTCATTTTTCATGAAGTATGCTATTATTATGTAATTATATTCCTACTATTTGCAATGCAATAAATAACTTGCAAAGCATTATTTTATTGTCCTTTTAAGCCTTTTCTATTTATAAAAGTTCATTTCTTGAATGTACTTCTCTACAGGTTCTGTTAACAAATACCGCACATCCTTTCCGTCTTTGATTGCATTTCTAACAAAAGAGGAAGAAACTTTCATCACCGGAGCGTCTTGGCAAAAATGAACGTTTGGATTTTGATCCAGTAAATTTTCGAATCGGTTGCCAATATCTTGTACTTCTTCTTCTTCTTGAAGTGTCAGAACTCTCGGATAAACAAAGAGTTGGTGGTTGTCTAAAATTTGTTTGTGATTATACCATTTGTGAAACGTACGCAAATTATCTTCTCCCATGATGAGCGAAAACTCGTTGTTGGGATACTTTTCTTTCAGGTAGGCCAAAGTTGTCGCGGTATAATTTGGTTTCGGCAACTTGAATTCGATGTCACTAACACGCAAATTTTCATTGTCTTCAATTGCTACTCGAACCAAGGCCAAACGGTGGTAGTCCGCTAAAAGGGATGATTTCTCCTTGAGCGGATTTTGAGGTGTTACCATGAGCCAAACTTGGTCCAAATCGGTATAATCTGCCATGTAATTTGCAATCACCAAATGTCCCACATGTATGGGATTGAATGTACCAAAATAAAGCCCTACTTTCATATTATTCAGCTAAAAAGTTTGACACCAATTCTCTGGCTTCTGAAAACGCAATTTCCAATCTCTCATTCAACAGTACTTTATCGAAATGAACACTTTCTGCTAATTCTTGTTTGGCTTTCGCCATGCGCATCTGAATTTTTTCTTCTGTTTCTGTACTTCTGTATCGCAAGCGATTTTCTAATTCTCCTTCGTTTGGTGGTTGTACAAAGATGGCTAAAGCTTGATCTCCAAAACGTTTCTTGATGTTCAAACCTCCAACGACATCCACATCAAAAATAACCGATTTACCTTTTGCCCAAATGCGTTCCATTTCACTGGCCATCGTTCCGTAGAAGTTGTCTTTGTAAACCTCTTCCCATTCAATAAAAGCACCTTCTTCAACCGCTTTTTTAAATCCATCGATGCCTAAGAAATAATAATCTTTGCCATCCACTTCTCCTTCTCGTGGCTCACGACTACACGCTGAAATTGAAAACTCTAAACGTGAATCAACCTCTAATAAATGGTGAACAATGGTCGTTTTACCAGCTCCAGAAGGTGCTGAAAAAATGATGCATTTACCCGTTTTACTCAAATTACTCATTCAATATTTATTTACAAGGTGTTGAGCACTTGTTCTTTAATTTTCTCTAAACTATCTTTCATTTCCACTACAATTTTTTGTAGTTCAACGTGATAACTTTTACTGCCCAAGGTATTGATTTCACGACCAATCTCTTGCGTGATGAATCCTAGTTTTTTTCCAGCAGCTGGTAAAACCATCGTTTCTAAAAAGTAATCTAAGTGATTGGAAAGTCTCATTTTTTCTTCTGAAACATCTAATTTTTCGATGTAATAAATCAACTCTTGTTGAAAACGATTCTCGTCGTAATTAACTGCCTGAATTTCTTCCAAACCTTTTTTCATGCGGTCACGAATGGTGTCAATGCGCAGGTTTTCATATTCTGGAACTCGACTTAGCAAGTTTTTAATCTCGTTGATACGCTCCGTAAATTCTTTCTCCAAAGCTACACCTTCTTGACGTCTAAAAACATTCAAATGGTTGCAAGCTTCTTCCATCAAATCATTCAAAAAAGCAGCTTCTTCAGCAGTAATTTCCTCTTTGGATTGGATGAAAATATCTGGCATTTTTAAAATCAAAGCCATGTAATCGATATCGGACTGATTGACAATCTCGTTGGTTTTTTTCAGGTCATTGAAATAAGCTGTCGCCAAATCCTTGTTGATTTCAACTGATTTTGAAGCACCTGTACTTTCAATCACCACGTTTGCTTCCACTTTTCCACGGTCCAACATCGACGTGATTTTCTGGCGCATTTCCAATTCTTTTTCTCTGTAGGAACTTGCAATTCGAATGTACAAATCCATACTTTTGCTATTCAGCGCCTTGATTTCGATGCTTACTTTTTTTCCTTCAAAAGTCCCGGTAGCTTTTCCGTAACCTGTCATTGAATGCAACATAATTCTATCTTTAAAAATTTAAAATCATTTCCAGTTGGAAACAATTCTTTTTGCAGTTTTTTTCCTAAACTTCTTAATTGCAGCTTCTCTCTTGTTGATTCCAGCAACTTTTATCAAGTCATACCCAACAACTTCTCCATTTCTATAAAAAAGAAATTCAAAACTGATGGAAGAAACTTCGTCGCGGTAAAACGGAAACATGTGTCCACTAACCAATTCCTCTTTTAAGTTTAGGTGATTTTTAGCTGGCTTAAATTTGCGGTCGTAACCACGAACAGACACCAATACATAGGTATCAAATCCTTTTTCTTTCAAAACTGCTTGAATGGAATCGTTGGCTAATAAAGCAACTGACGAACCTTCTTTCAAAATATTCAAGGAAGCAATGGCTTTTACACCGTTACTCGCAAGCATTTCTGTCAGGTTAATTTCCATGGTAAAGCGATCTTCTGCCTTGTCTAATTGTGCAACAACAATTGCATTTTGAAGTTTAAGGTCAGTTGTTTGTGCAAATCCATTGATGGAAATAAACAGAATTAAAACGGATAAAAAACGCATCTTTTCGGGTTTTAAAATTAAAATATTTCAGATGCAATCGCCTTCACAGAAGATGAATCTGACATGGTATAAAAATGCAGACCTGGAACTCCAGCTGCTTTCAAATCTTTTGCTTGTTGAATTCCCCATTCAATTCCAAGATCACGAATTGCATCGTTGGTTTTGCATTTTAAAACTTCGTTTGCCAAGGTTTCTGGTAAATCGATGTTGAAAAATTTTGGGAGAAAAGTTGCATGTTGCAATGTTTTCAATGGCTTCAATCCCGGAATAATCGGAACGGTGATTCCCATTTCGCGACAGCTTTGAACGAAGTCAAAGTATTTTTGATTGTCAAAAAACATTTGCGTTACAATGTAAGAAGCGCCTGCATCTACTTTTTCTTTCAGGTATTTTAAATCCGTAGATAAATTCATCGCTTCAAAATGTTTTTCAGGATAACCCGCAACTCCAATGCAAAAATTGGTTGGTTCCAAATTATAATCTTCTGACAAATATTTCCCGTGATTCATTTCTACAATTTGGTCAATCAATTCTCTTGCATAACGATGACCATCTGGATGTGGTTTAAACGAATTTTCAGTTTTGATGGGATCACCTCGCAAAGCCAAAACGTTGTCGATGCCTAAAAATTGCAAATCAATCAATGCATTTTCAGTTTCCTCTTTGCTAAATCCGCCACAGATTAAATGTGGAATCGCATCTACGTTGTATTTATTCATGATGGCAGCACAAATTCCAACCGTTCCCGGTCGCTTGCGAATGGATATTTTCTTGAGCAAACCTTCGTCACGCTCTTTGTAAACATATTCTTCTCTGTGATACGTAACGTTGATGTACTTGGGCTTAAACTCCATCAAAGGATCTATTCCGTCGTAGATTGACTGAATGCTTTTCCCTTTCAGAGGAGGCAATATTTCAAATGAAAATAAAGTTGACTTGGCGTCGTTTAGATGATCAATAACTTTCATTTACTACTTCGTGTTTTTTATGCGTGACAAAGATAGTTAAATCAAGATAAGAAGCTTGTATGTAAACAGATGTTTTTAACCTGCAACGCAATTGCAAAAACAAATTCTAAAAACGATTTACGACGATTTAGCTTTCTTTCCAGTCAAAACGTTTCTTTTCATACGGAAAAACATCAGCTAATTCTCCGGAGTAATAAAACTCGTACGCTACCGAACCGAAGGTGTATTCTCGATCGTAAATCATGTAATTAGAACCTCCAACACTTGGGTTTTTCTTCGGAATTGATCGTTGAAAACCAAGGTTAAACAAAGAGGCTAAAATCTCTGGACGATCATCAATTGGATGACCCGCTTTGAGCCATTGCGTTCGCATTTGCTTTAAGAAAACAGCCGTATATAAATAAGAATAATAATGATTTTTAAATTGAACCAAACGTTTCAAGCGAATGCTCATGGTATCATTTACATTGTTGTGATACGAAGTTAAGGAATCATAATCCAGTAAATGAGCATATTCATCACCTAAGTAATAAATTGAATTTGGGTCTTTTAAATGATTTTCAATTCTAATCGCTGTACTTTCTTTGATTCCAGTTACACCGTAAGACAAATTAGACTCTAAAGCCAAAACTTTCAACGGCCCGATGTATCTTTTGTAAGATTCTCGACTGGAATTGAACAAGCGAATTTGCTCGCCAACCAAACAAGCGACGATCAATCTTCCCTCTACGCCCGTCACTTTCGCAACCGAATCAATGTATTTTTTATCCTTGGTAACTGCAATTTTAAAATCTTGCCATTCTGCAATGTTCATCCATTGGAAAGCACTCAAAGCCGTTGTTTCTCGATTGGTTTCTTGTTGCGCTAATTTCTTTTTCGCCTGCTGATATTTTTGGTTATCCTTCAACTGCAAATCAATGGCATCCAACATTTGAAGTGCTATTTTTTCATCTTTATTGGTCTCGTAAACGCTTTGAATGTATTGCGCATTGGTTGGATAAAAATCGTTCAACAAAATGATTCGATTCAATACTTCGTATTTGTATTTCAACATCGAGGCGCTATCAATCTTAAACGACTGATTGTATTTGTCGCTCATGTCTTGAAAATAGCGGTTGTTTTTATCAATGCTTCCCTTGTGATTGGTCAGTTTGAACTTCATCGCAAAATAGGTTCCTGTCAGGAAAAAACCATAGATGGCAAAGGCGTACAAAAGGATTAAATAAGGAATCCGAATTATCTTCTTTTTAAAAAATTTCATGCAAAACGATTTTAACAAGCTTGAAACTGTAACGTACTTGCAGTAAATAAATTACGCAGTCCAACAATTAGCCGCCAAAAATAGATATAAATTTTGAAGCGTGATTCTGTTTGAAGAAAATTTCAGACCAGCAAAACATCCTTTTAGGCAAGAATATACACCAACGAAAAGATAGAAATGGAAACCCACAGGATAATTGCAAACAAAATTGGTTTGATTCCGATGGATTTTAAATCTTTAAATGAAATCGTTGTACCAACTAAAAACAAGGTTAAAACAAGAAGTCGCTTTGAAATCATGACGATGTTTTCAGTGATGAAAGTGGGTAGATGAATAAAACTATTCAAGATAATTACCGCAATAAAGATCAAGATAAAATAAGGAATTTTAATTTTTTCACCTTTCACTTTAAAAAGCAACATCGAGAAAATCGAGAGTGGAATAATCCACAAGGTTCTGGCTAACTTAACCGTTGTTGCGGTTTTCAAGGCTTCGTCTCCATATTCTAAAGCCGCACCAACAACCGAACTCGTATCGTGAATTGCAATGGCACTCCATAAACCGAATTGATTTTGAGTCATCTCAAAGAAATGTCCCAAATGTGGAAAAATGAATAAAGCCACTGAATTTAAGAAAAATACAACTCCCAAAGCGATGCTAATTGTTTTTGCATCTGCTTTAATCACTGGCGCAACCGCTGCGATGGCGCTTCCACCACAAATGGCAGTTCCAGAACTAATTAAATGTCCTAATTTTCGCTCTATTTTCAAGAGTTTAATTAAGATCATTCCTAAAGTGATTGTGAGTACAATCGAAAGAAAAGTCAAGGTAAATCCTTCTTTACTGGTTTTAATGGTTTCAAATAATTCCATTCCAAATCCTAAACCAACAACGGCAATTTTCAGCAAGTAACTAATTCCCTTTTGAGTCGCTTTCTGATATGGATTTTCAAATGTAGAAGCGAAGGCAAAACCCAAAATCAATGCGACAGGACTATTGATGATTCCTAATAATGCAAGCAAGATTACCAGAAAAAATATCACTTTTGAAAGTTGTTGCTTCATAATTCGATTGTGTGAGATTGACGCAAAGCTAAGGTCTTAAACCAAGCTTTCAAAACAAAAATAGTACTTCTAAGTTAATGAAACGTTATAATTTTGAAAATAAGTTAGACTTGCTACTCATCGACTTTACTTGCTGATAATCAGAACCAAACAAACACATTAATCTGTTACATTTGTTACTAAACAAGTTGAATTGTTTAACTATGAGCTCTTTTAATCTGTGTAGATTAAAGCATAAATTAAAACGTAAAATAGACAAAGAAAATGAAATTTAAGGAAGAATTTCATCAAAAAATTCTTTCAAATGGCGAGCTCCTTTTTGAAAATGAATGGTTTGTAATCCTGCTTTTTTTGCTCCTTCAAGATGTTGCAAGGTGTCGTCGATAAAAACGGTTTTAGAACGCTCTAATCCGTTATCATTACACACTTTTTCAAAGATTTCTAATTCGGGTTTCCGAAGATTAAGATCTGAAGAATAATATACTCTTTCAAAATACGGAACTAAGGTATCTTCTGACACCGTTTGACTTAATGTACGATGCAACTTTTGGATGTGAATTTCATTGGTATTGCTCAACAAAAAGATGCGGTACTTTTGTTTTAAGGATAAAAGAAGCTCTAAATTTTCGATAGGAAATTCTAAAATCATCGCATTCCAAGCAGCAACAATTTGATTTGGTGTTGTTCCCGCAGGCATATAATCCAATAAAGCATTGACGAAGTAAGATGGTGAACAAAGCCCTTTTTCAAAACGATCGAATAATCCAGTTTGAGCAGCTTGAGAATACATTTCTTCAAAATTGGTTAATCCCAAGTCTTTGAATGCTTGCGTAGTTTTGCTATAATCCAAATTGAGGATTACACCGCCTAAATCAAAAATGATGTTTTCAAACTTCTGCATTTCTATTTGATACGTATTTTCTGTCCTTCTGAGATTCTATCTGGTCTCACACCTGGATTTAACTTCTGAAGCTGTGCAATTGAAAGGCCATTTTGAGAAGCGATTTTCCCAAAAAACTCACCTCTTTTTACCGTATGATATTTGACAGCTTCTGGTTTTGGTTTCGCAGGTTTTGGTGTTTCAACCACTTTTGGAGCAGTTTTAACATCCGGAACTATGACTTCTTTCGCCAAGCTAATCACGGTGTAAATTTTAATGCGTTGACCAATGTTGATCCAATTGTCTTTCAAGCCATTCCATTGGCGAATCTCTTCCACCGATACTTTGTATTTTTCAGCAATCACTTTCAAACTTTCGTTGCGCTCAACCGTGTGGTAAATTGAAACTGCTGAATCATAAGCAACCGTGCTTTTTACCATTGAAGTTGAAATGTCTTCCGAATTAGATCCTTGTGTTGTTTTCACTTGCGGAGTTTCAGTCTTCGCTGGAACTGTTACCTTTTGTGGTATTTTCAACGATTTACCAACTGTAATGTATCCTTTTTTCAAACCGTTCAGGCGAGAAATCTCTCCGGTTGTGGTTCCGTATCGAGAAGCTATTTTGAATAAAGTTTCTCCTTTTCGAACCTTGTGGTAAACATATTTGGTTACAACCGTTGTTCCCGTTGTTTCTCCAGCAGCTTCGCCATTCGCTTGCGTTTGATCTACTGAATCAGAGTCTTTCAATGTCGGAGCAACTGGTTTATTCAGGTTGTAATTAAAATCCTCCAAGGCATATAATGAATCGTTCAAACTCACCAATTTACCAATTTTCATCAAAGGTCCAACAATACAATGCGCTGGAATAGAAGTTGGAATGTAAGTCGATTTGAAAACCGGATTTAAAGTTTTAATGTCTTCAACATCCCAGTCTACCAATTGAGAAATGGTTGACATGTGCACTCCTTGTGATAAACAGATTGTATCTAATTGATAAAAATGCACTTTTGCTGGCGCAGGCTTGATGTTGTGTTCTGCGTGATAAGTCAATAAATACGTCGCTGCAATGAAATTGGGAACATATCCTTGCGTCTCTTTCGGCAAAAATGGTCTAATTTCCCAGTAAGTCAATTTTCCACCCGAACGGCGAATTGCTTTGTTCACGTTTCCCGGTCCGGCATTGTAAGCGGCCAAAGCCAAGTTCCAATCATTATACGTACCGTGCAATTTCTTCAAATAGCGACAAGCAGCATCTGTAGATTTGAATGGATCCATGCGCTCGTCCATGTAAGAATTATCTTTCAGACCATACATTTTTCCCGTTCCGTACATAAATTGCCATAATCCAAGCGCACCAGCGCGAGATTTTACTTGCGGTCTCAAACCACTTTCAATCACAGAAAGGTATTTTAATTCTTTTGGAAGGTCGTATTTATCTAGATATGCTTCATACATGTCGAAGTAAAGCGCGGATCTTCCCAAGACGATTTTCGCAAAATTACGTCTGTTTTTAGCGAAAAATCGGATAACAGATAAACTCGTTGGGTTACAAGCTAATTTAAAGGTACTCGTTTCGTTGATTGCTTGAAGACGTTGACAGATGATTTCATCTGAAAACTCAGGAAGTGAATTCGGCTCGTATTCCAATGCATTGATGATGGAATCAAAATCAGATTGATTGGCGTAATCTGCATAAAAAGCGTTGAGTGTTTCATCAATCATCTTCACAAATGCTTCGCTGCTTAAGCTATCTTTTGGCGTAAGTTTTGGTTTTCTGGTTTGAGAGAAAGAAGTCAGTATAAAAACTGTACTAAAAACGAGAATGAACCAATACTTCATGTGTAGATAATTTTTTAATGTGCTTTTAAGCATCAATCCTAAATTTATGCGTCATTTGCGTTGGAAGCAATTGTTTCCAAGTGTGCTGAAAAATTAAACAACTCTTCTTCCTTAAAAGGAGCTGACATCAGTTGAATCCCAAAAGGCATTCTTTCTGATGTTTTTCCCAAAGGCAAAGAGATTGCAGGATTTCCAGTTAAGTTTGCGTGAACTGTATAAATATCTTGTAAATACATTTGAATTGGATCAGAAACTGCATTCAAATCAAATGCCGTAGCTGGTGTTGTTGGCGTTAAAACGAAATCGTATTGTTCAAAAATTTCTTTTGTTTTATTTTGAAGAACGCGTCGTACTTTCTGTCCTTTGGTGTAATATGCGTCATAAAACTCATGGGAAAGAACAAATGTTCCCGCCATGATTCTTCGTTTCACTTCCGGACCAAATCCTTCAGAACGAGACAGTTTATACGTATTCTCAACACCTTGAGCGTTTGGAGCGCGGTATCCAAAGTGAACACCATCAAAACGGGATAAATTAGAAGAAGCTTCCGCAGTTGTCAACACGTAATACGTTGGAACCATGTAATCCAAATATGGAAAAGAAACCGGTTCAACCGCATGTCCTTCGGCTTTCAACTTGTTGATGACATCCAATAAACGAGTTTTCACTTCCGCGTCAATTCCTTCGTTTTCTAGTGTCTCTTGAATGTATGCTATTTTTTTCTTTTCAGCAGTTGCCTTCAAAGCGTAGCTTCCTACTTCTTTCGAAGACGAAGTGCTATCAAATTCATCAGCGCCTGCCATAATCTCCGTCAACAACGCCGTATCTTCCAAGGAATTTGCTAAAACTCCAATTTGGTCGAAGGACGAAGCGTATGCAATCAAACCGTAACGGCTAATTCTACCATACGTCGGCTTCACACCATACGTACCTGTAAAAGAGGCAGGTTGACGAATGGATCCGCCGGTATCACTACCAAGCGCAACGGTACACAACTGAGCAGCAACTGCAGCAGCTGAACCACCTGATGATCCACCAGGAACTTTCTGTGTGTTTAATGGATTTTTCACTGGACCAAAAGCTGAATTTTCATTCGAACTTCCCATTGCAAATTCATCACAATTTAAACGTCCAATAACAACTGCATCTTCATCCAATAAACGCTGAAGCGCAGTCGCTGTATAAAGTGATTCAAAACCTTGTAAAATTTTTGAAGCAGCTGAAACTTTATGTCCTCGATAACAAATGTTGTCTTTGATACCAACGATTAAACCAGCAAGTCTACCTGCTGTACCAGCTTTTATTTTTTCATCAACTAATTTGGCTTGTTGACGTGCAGAAGATTCGAAAACCTCTAAAAAAGCATTTAACTCTTTTTGAGCTTCAATTCTACGAAGGTAAACCTCCAGAACATCTTCAACCGACTTGCCAGAACTGATTGCTGCTTTTACTTCAGAAAAATTAAGATACATGAATGCGATACTTTTTATTCTTTAATTTCGTCCTTCTCCTTAGAGCCATCTTCTTTAGATGCATCTTTAAATTCTTTGATTCCTTTACCAAGGCCTTTCATCAATTCTGGAATTTTCTTACCACCAAAAAGCAATACAACAATTCCTAGAACCAAAATTATTTGCCAAGGACCTACAACTCCTAAAATCATACTTGTAATTTTATGTAATTAATACTGCAAATTTAGCATTTATACTTCGAAGTTTTTTAAATTAGTCGTTAAACAAAAAAATAATCGAAAATAAGCTGGCGCAAAATTACGGGATTTGAACAAAACACAGGTATTTTATTTCTTTTTTCTCAAAATCCAAAGACTTATTTCCGCTTGAAAAGCTACCTAGGACGTTAACAAATATTTGATAACAGAACCGTTAAAGATTCGCACTTTTTAGTATCTTTGATATTCACGTTATGCTCTTAAAATCGACTTCATACATGGCTAGTTCAATTCACATTCGTTTTATAATCATCGCTACACTTGTTTCTTCACTGGTAAGTTGCGGACTTAAATACACGCCACAAGTATCTCCCGAAAGCAAGCGAGACGAAAGAAAATTAGTGATTGAAAGCGAAATTCAAAGAGAATTTGCTGCTCAAAACAAACAATACAAATCCATTGGATTTGGAGAAATGGTTACTGTAAAACCAGCTTCCTATATTTCCTTAGACTCGTTGTTTGAATTAAAATACAATTTGGAAAGACAAGGAAAAAGAACCAAAGAAATAGACGAGAACATTGCCATGCAACGCTTGATTTGTCAAAACGACACCAATGAGGTTTTATACATGGAACAACATGTTTTTAGTTTAGAAGGCGATTCAACAGCTGAAGTTCTATCTGGTAACTTTTCTCTAAATGCAAAAAATGAGCTTCGAAAAGTAAAATTTACCTCATCCTATGTAATTCCCAAAGATTTGGTAACATTTTACAATTACTACATTACTGAAAGTGCCTTTTTAACCAACAACAACTATCCAACACAGCAAGAAAAAGCATTCTACGATTCATATAAAAACGAATTGACAAATAGAAGTGGTGCGCAAGAGGATGCGTTTTTAATTCACACCTTGCGGTTGATGAAAATTGCGCGTAAAAACCAGTCTTTGGATAAGCAAAAAACCTTGGAAGCTCTAACCAAACTGGCGGTTCATAAAGGAAACATCGACTATAAAAGTGAAGTGTTTGTCAAGGTTGAACAGCATTCAAAAGAATCTGGTGAAATCAGTTTTTACAGCGTTGAATATCAATTTGCAAAACCGATAGGAACAGACAGCTATGTAACTGAAAAGTATATACTTCAGTTCGATGCATTCTTTTCACAAATTGGATTTGAGAAGGTTAATTTATAAACTAATTTTGATGTGATGAGTGGTTTGATTTATTATATTTTACCAGGTGTAATTGCATTTTTTGTGGTCTGGATTCTTTTTAAAATGATCTCAGATAAAGGTTCCCCAAAAATCAATGGCATCGTTTTGTTGATCGTTGCGTATGCTGTCATTGCATTGTCTCTTCATTATTTTATACATTATTTGTATTAACCTAAGTTCGATCGTAAAATTGAGATTTATATTTCAATGAATGCGTATAATACGAGGAATATTAAATAAAAAATAGTGGACTATTTTTATTTAAAATGACGAAGTAGGATGCCATTCATTGGAAAGCTAAACAAAGAGGATTTTGAATAGTTTATTATAATCTTATAATCAGCGATATAAATTCGATGGGATAATCGAACTCAGGTTATTAGTAATCTGTTGAATTACTGCCTTAATAATCGAAAGAAACAGCTCCTTTCGCTAAAGAATATGTAGTTGACTTCTTTTCAATCCAAGGCGCAGCAACGACTGTTGATTTGGGTTGATAATATCCATCTCGCAACGCATAGAAATATTTTTTACCGTTCAATCGTATGTCATATCCGTTCTCTTGCTTATTGATTGAGATGTGGTTTTCATCAAATCTTAAATTCATTTCTTGCTGCTGCGAAATTTCGAAGTAATGCATCTTACCATCAAACATTTTCTGGAAAGCTTGAGAAACATATTTTACTTTCTTGTCTGTTTTCGCATTTGCATAAAAACAAAATGCTTGTTGCTTGTGCTGAATAATAAAAGTTGGATTGGTGTCGTTCACAAAACAGATTTGAGTTTTATTCATGCTGTCAAATCGATTTCCGACTAATAAAACTACCCAAATTACCGCCAAGAAAAGCGTTATTCTCAATCCGATGATGCTTCTCTTTTTCAAAACGCCAAATACCGAAAGAATCAGAATAAACAACAATAACACTTGCCACGGTTGCAATACAAATGCCATTGACACAGAACCTGGAAGCGAATCCACAAAATGAATAATACCAAGCATGACGGTCAATGAAAAAGTGAGCAAGAAAGCAATTATTTTTGGCAAGAAAGGAATCCAAGCAACTGCAAAAAGTGCAATTCCAAATGCAAGTACCAAAAAAGAAAAAATCATCAATCCCAAATTGGTCAATACGAAGTAATTTGGGAATTGATGAAAATAAAACAAGGTTAAAGGCAGCGTCATAATCTGAGCTGCAATTCCAACCATCGTTCCTTCCCAAGCTGTTCGAACCCATTTCCACTTGGCATAAAACAATTTGCTCAGTGGCTGATAAAAAAGAAAAATCCCCGTCATCGCTAAATACGAAAGTTGGAAACCGATGTCGTATAAATAATGTGGATTCCAAACCAATAAAAGAATAGCAGATAAAGCCAAAGAGTTGAGCGGAAAGTAGCTCTTTTCCAAAAGTGTACTACCCGCCAAAAATGAAAACATCAAAGCAGATCGGGCTACTGAAGGAGAAAAACCGGTCATTGCTGCATAAATCCAGACGATAATCAATGCAAATAGCAAAGCTCGCTTTTTTGAAATCCATTTTTTAAAAAGGGCTAAAACAAAGGTTAGAATTTGAACCAAGATGGCCACGTGCAAACCAGACACAGCCAAAACGTGCATTGCTCCTGTGTTTCCAAATTTTCGAGATACTTCACTGTCGATGGAAGTTCGATCACCTAAAATAAGCCCTTTGGCAACAGCGTTTTCATCCCCCGGTTTCAAATACTGATCGATAATTGCAGAAAATATTTCTCGCCAATCCACAAAGACATCCATTGGATTTCGGTGTTCAATTCCAATTTTTCGGAACTGATTGGCTCCAACAAAAGCAAGTCGATTGATTGATTTATGTTTCCAAAATTGATGACTGTCAAATTCGCCAGGATTGTTTTTATTTTCAATTTCCTCTAAGTCAGACTGAAAAACAAGCACATCTTTTCGTCTCAGAACTGCAGCCGTATCTTCTATAAAAACCAAAACCCGACCACTTACCAACAAGGTATCTTTGTGCTGAATGACGCGACTTACCTTGATTTCACATTTTGTAAAGGTGCCACTTGTTTTTGCAATCGTTCCAATTGACCCAATGATTTTATCACCCGGCAAAAAAACATTCTCGATGGAAATGGATTGATTGTCAGGACTTATATTTTGATATAAAAGCTGACCAACTTGAAAGAAGATTAAAAAAGGCAAGGCTTGTTTGATCTTATAAAGGCGATTTTCTTTTGAAACATGCGTAAAATGTAAACCAGCAAAAAGGACAAAGAATACGACAAAAAACATCCAACTCACTTGAATGTTTATTTCCAAATATTCTGCCGTAAATATCCCCAGGGCGATCGGAAAAAACAACCACAAAAAAGGCATCTGTTTTGAAATCATGTAGGCAGGTTTGGTAAAACTTAAACACTAGCAGTCAGTCAAATATATCATAATGTTTTTGGATTACAAGCTTTTTTAGATTTTTAACCTGAGTTCGATTATAAAATTGAGATTTATATTTCAATGAATGAGTATAATATGAGGAATTTTAAATAAAAATAGTGGACTATTTTTATTTAAAATGACGGAGTAGGATGCCATTCATTGGAAAGCTGAACAAAGAGGATTTCGAATAGTTTATTATAATCTTATAATCAGCGGTATAAATTCGATGGGATAATCGAACTCAGGTTTTTAAAGTTAGATCCAATAAAAAAACTCCATTTGCAAACGAATCTGTTTGCAAATGGAGTTTAAAATACCGCTCTTAGCGCGGTAAATTATTTGATTTAAACGAGGTTATTGTATTTTTGAAAAGTGTCCTTGAATGGTTCGTTTGTCATCTTTTCTTGCAACTTTAAACTGAATAGAATAGCTATACAAACCATCTTGAACGATTTCACCGTTGTATGTACCATCCCAACCGCTTTTAATGTCACGTGTTTCAAAGATCACTTGTCCCCAACGATTGTAGATATACATTGAAAAATCATTTGGATCAATTCCCACACTGAATACCGGTTTAAACGTATCGTTGTATTCATTTCCATCTGGCGTAAATGCATTCGGAATGTAGTAAATCAACTCTTCATCAACAGAAATTGATTTTCTAATTGTATCTGTACAACCATCCGCTGACGTAGCTACCAAAATCACAATGTATCCACCAGCCTCTGGACCAGGAAAGGTGTGCTCTGGCGAGAATTCATTTGATTCAGGCGAACCATCTCCAAAATCCCATTGATAGGTAACGGCATTGGTTGAAAGATTCAACAAATTAGTTGTCGTCGTGTAACTAATCAAGTCTGTTTCAGAGAACATGAAGTTTGCCACTGGACTAGAATACATACAAACATAACTCGGAATTTGGAAAGAAGTAACACATCCTTTGTCAGTCGTTACCGTTAATTTCACATTATAACAGCCAAAATTATTGTAAACATGCGATGTAAATATACCATCAGTCGATGTCTGTCCATCACCAAACTCCCATAAAAAAGTATTGTTAGGCTCTGATACAACTGCATTAAAAGAAGGATTAACTTGGTCACAACCTCTCAAATCCGTTCCAGTAAATGATACCGTAGAATTTGGGTTGACAGTAACTTGTACTGCGTCCGTATTAACACATCCAAAAGTACTTGTTCCAGTAACTGTATAGGTTTGCGTCGTGTTTGGTTGAAAAGAAACGCCATTTACCACGCCATTGTTCCACAGATGAGTAGCGGCTCCAGTTGCAGTTAGAGTAACTGTTGCACCATCACAAATTTGAATATCAATGCCCGCGTTGACAATTGGCAAAGGCTCTAATGTTACGATGACAGCATCCGTATTGACACAGCCATTTACGTCTGTTCCTATAAGCGTGTAGGTAGTTGTACTTGTTGGCGTTACGGTAGTATTTGCTGTTGTAACACCCGAACTCCACACGTAAGTGTCAGCTCCTGCTGCACTTAAGTCAGCTGATGTTCCGATGCAAATCGTTTGATCAATTCCTGCTGAAACTGTCGGTAAACCATTTACCACAATTGTTTTGGTATCCGCACCCGCACAAGCACCGGTAGTTGCATACGTCACTGTATGTGAACCAATACCTGCTACAGCAGGATCAAAAACACCAGTTGAACTTAAACACGGTCCGCAACTCGAAGAGTACGTCCCACCAACGCCAGTAACTGCCAATTGAAAAGCAGTATCATTAACACATTTTGGTGTTGGTTGCGTAATCAATGGTGGAGAAGTTCCTGAAGCAACAACCGTATATTGATTGGTAGCGTTACCACTACATCCAACGGTTGAAGTTACATTTGCTATATAAGTGCCCGGTTGATTCACTGTAATTGTTGCTGTATTTCCACCAGAGACAATTCCTGGGCCTGTCCAAGACCATGTTGGATTGGCAACGGAGGTAGTTCCTGTAATCGTGAATGGAACTCCTAGACAAACATCGTAAGTTATCGAAGAAGGTGTTAGGTTAAGTGCAACCAAGGGAAACGGACAATTTGCAAAATCGGATGCTCCAGAAGTATTAAAGTTTGCGGTAACAAAAGTGATACTGGTTCCGGTAATTGTACCTACATAATTGGTTGAACCCACATTCGCATAAAGCGTTCCATTTACGATAGCGTATCCACCTCCAGCTCCAGCTACGGGTAAATTAAGGAGCGCATACGTACAAACAACTTGACCAAGAGCATTGTACATCACTAAGTTTTGGTTTCCTGATGCATTGAACAAGACATAAACGTTTCCATATTGGTCACCAATTACATCATAAGGACCACTGAAGCCACTTAAAGTCAAAAATAAAGTCGAATTTCCTGTTCCATCATACCGATACAAGGTTCCACTTCCGCCAACCAAGTTATAAATATAAGGACCTGCTCCTCCAGGATTAACCGCTGCGGTAGAACCAGTCGAATGCCCTGTAGAAACCCACGTAGTTCCATTGTAATACCAATAAATCCCGTTGATTACTGTGTAAAAAGTAGTTGCTGGAGTCGCGGCATTTAAGTTATTACTAACCGCCAAGCCAGATGAACCGGAAGGCATATTAATGGAGTTGATTGAGGAAGCGTAAGTTGTTGAATTAATCGTATTAATAGAACCACCAGAGTGAATATAAAAACTGTTACAATCTGGTAATTGTGAAAATACAATTTGTTTGTTTCCTATGAAAAAAGCAAGGAAAAGTAGCAATTTGGTTAGATTCGTAATTTTCATAGAAGTAGTTTTAATTGTAGAAATACTTGATCGCTGCTACAGATGGATCATCGACTGAATACATCCTAATTGTATTGTCCAGCATGTGAATCATCATTTTCCAAGAAGTTCCATCCGCAGAGGTCAATTCAAATTCCATTGTTGGATTGCTGACGGTTTGTTCTTCATCGATTTCATAAACAGCAATGTTTCCATCGGTTGTTATGGATAGTTCTCTTTCTGGTCGATTGATTTCAATTTGTACGTTGCTTACAACTTCTTGACACAAATCGTTGCTTTGTGTTTGTGCGTTCCAAACGCACACATCGTATCTATCTGATTGATAAACAACATTCTGAGACAATGAATATGACGAAAAAGTCATAGCCATCAAAAAAGCAAAGGCGGTAATAATTCGTTTCATCTCTTTGATTTTAGTTTTAGTAAGCTAAATAGAAACGTACAACAAAAGAAAGGGTTGCTTTAAACTAGAAACTTAATTGTAAATAAAAAAAATTAATAATTAGAAGAAGAACCACCAATGTTTTCAATCGGATGCCAAGTAGTTTTGACTTCTTGAAAATCTGTAATTAAAAATGGGTTTTCTGCAGATTCATCCATGAAATTTAATTCCGTACGATACACTCTTTTCACACTTTCTGATGCTAATTTCTTCAATTTGAAATAGTTTTCCTTGTGGTCGCTTGCGTACAAAATCGCATTCACATCTTTGTGAGAACCCATGTGAGAAAGTAGTTCAGATTCTTGTCCTGTCAAAATGTTGATAATTCCTGCTGGAACATCCGACGAATTCAAAACTTCAGCAAAAGTAATTGCGCACAAAGGCAATTTTTCAGAAGCCAAAACGACTACTGTGTTTCCACCTGTGATGATAGGAATAATGGTAGAAACCAAACCAATTAGGGAAGAATCTTGTGGTGCAATAACCGCTACAACTCCCGTTGGTTCAAGTACTGAAAAGTTAAAGTGAGAACTCGCCACTGGATTGACCGCACTAAAAACTTGCTGGTATTTATCGCACCAACCGGTGTAATAAACCAATCTGTCGATGCTTAAATCTACTTCTTGCTTCGCTTCTTTGGCAGATTTTCCTTGTTTGATAATTTCTTCTTCAAACTGTGCTCTTCTGCCTTCCAACATTTCAGCTATGCGATAGATGATCTGTCCGCGGTTGAAAGCTGCTCTTTCTGACCAAGAACCAAATGCTTTTCGAGCTGCAACAACGGCATTTCTAAAATCTTTTCGGGAAGACAAGCAAACGTTCGCAAGCGGATTTCCTTTTGAATCAAGAGGTGTGTAAAAACGACCTGATTCCGTGCGAGGAAACTGTCCTCCAATATATATTTTGTATGTTTTCAATATTTCTAAACGAGCCATAATATCAATTTTTTAATGAGAATTTTGAGGAGAGAAAATCCGTTAACCTATTTTAAATAAGAAGCTAAACCGTGCAATCCGCCCTCTCTTCCAAATCCACTTTCTTTGTATCCTCCAAAGGGAGAAGTCGGATCGAATTTATTATACGTATTTGCCCAAACAACTCCTGAACGAAGCTTTGAGGTCACATTAAAAATTTTGGATCCTTTGTCTGTCCACACTCCTGCGGCCAAACCGTAAGGCGTATTGTTGGCTTTTTGAATGACCTCATCAACCGTTCTAAACGTTTGGATTGTCAGAACTGGACCAAAAATTTCTTCTTGAACCAAGCGACTTGATTGTGCAACATCGATGAAAATTGTTGGTGGAAAATACAATCCTTTCTCAGGAATAGCGCATTTTCCTTGGTACATTTCATTTCCTTCGTTCACACCTAATTCCAAGTATTTGGAAATGCTCTCCCATTGTTTTTGAGAGTTAATGGCTCCGATGTCCGTGTTTTTATCCATTGGATCGCCAACGACAAGCGTGTCAATTCGGTCTTTCAACTTCTGAATCACCTCAGCAGCAACTCCTTCTTGAACAAACAAGCGGGAACCAGCACAACAAACGTGTCCTTGGTTGAAGAAAATTCCGTTTACGATTCCTTCAACAGCTTGATCAATTGCAGCATCTTCGAAAATAATATTCGCAGATTTTCCACCCAATTCTAAAGTCAAACGTTTATCGGTTTCAGCAGTTGATTTCTGAATCATTTTTCCAACATTCGTCGAACCTGTAAAAGCAATTTTATCTACATCAGGATGATTTACCAAAGCACTTCCTGTATCGCCAAAACCAGTAATGATGTTCACTACACCAGCTGGCAAACCGCTTTCTTCAATGATTTCAGCCAATTTAAGAGCCGTCAACGAAGTGGTTTCAGCAGGTTTTAGAACTACCGTATTTCCAGCAGCTAAAGCAGGAGCAATTTTCCAAGCAGCCATTAATAAAGGGAAATTCCACGGAATAATTTGTGCCGCAACGCCAATGGACTCTACTTTTTTATTTGGAAAAGCAAACTCTAATTTATCCGCCCAACCAGCGTAATAGAAAAAATGATTGGCCGCTAGCGGAATGTCAATATCTCTCGATTCTCGGATTGGTTTTCCACCATCCAAGGTTTCAATTACCGCAAATTCTCTTGCTTTTTCTTGAATTAATCTCGCTATGCGGAATAAATATTTACCACGTTCCTTGCCCGACATTTTAGACCAAACGTTGGTATATGCTTCGCGAGCAGCTTTCACCGCTTTGTCCACATCCGCATCATTTGCATGTGCAATGTTGGCCAATTTTTCTTGCGAAGCAGGATTTACTGTATCAAAATAAAGACCAGCAGTTGGTTTTTGCCATTCACCGTTGATGAATAGTTCGTATTGCTCTTTTAATTTTATATGTTCCGTACTTTCTGGTGCTGGATTTAAATTCCAAGTAGAAAGTGGTTTTTTTGAATCTTTTGACATGTCTTTCTGTTTTACAAAGCGTTAATCAATGGAGAAATAATCAGATGATTGATATACTCCTTCTTTGGATTTCATGAGTTGCATCAATACATCGTTTGCCAAACTACTCGCTCCAAAACGGAACCATTCGTTTGACAACCATTCATCTCCTAAGGTTTCTTTGACCATCCACAAATAATGTAAGGCCAATTTTGAAGTGGAAATTCCACCAGCTGGTTTCATTCCAATCATTTTTCCTGTTCGTGCGTGAAAATCCTTGATGGCCATCAACATCACGTACGTAACTTGCATCGTTGCAGCAGGCTGAATTTTTCCGGTGGATGTTTTGATAAAATCTGCTCCAGCGTGCATTGCAATTTCACTTGCCTTACGTACGTTGTCCAGCGTTACCAATTCTCCCGTTTCTAAAATCACTTTCAGTCTTGCCGGTCCACAAGCATCTTTGATTGCGGCAATTTCATCGTACACAAAGTTGTAATCTCCAGCTAAAAATTTCCCCCTGGAAATCACCATGTCAACCTCGTCCGCACCTTGCTCAACTGCAAATCTCGTATCCATCAACTTCACTTCCATTGGCGCTTGACCGCTCGGAAACGCTGTGGAAACAGAAGCCACTTTGATGTTTGAATTTCCCAACGCATCTTTGGCAATTTTGACCATCGAAGGATAAACACAAACAGCCGCAACGGTTGGACAATCTGGATATTGACTGTGTAAATGTTGTGCTTTATAACACATTTGTTTCACTTTACCAGGCGTATCTTTTCCTTCCAAAGTGGTTAGGTCAATCATGTTCAAAATCATTTTCATTCCTTGAACTTTCGATTCGCCTTTGATGCTTTTAGTCTGAATACGCGCAACACGCTCTTCGACACCAACTTTATCGATTGTTGGCGTGAATCTAAAATCTGGAATCTCTTTGTTATTCATCATATCAATAAGGTCATTTATTCACCTGAACTTGCAATTCTCATTTCAATATTTTCAAAGCTCTTTGCACTTCTTTGTCGGCATCACTGGTTACGTAATAGTATCCGTGTTCTGTCCACAATTGTCTTGCAATTTCGCCTTTCAAAGCATTCTTAATGATTGTTTTACTCGTGTTCAAATCTACAACATCTTTCGGAACCTTTTGATTTTTCTGCGCATAGTCAATAAACTGATTTAGAATCGCATCGGTTACTTGAAAGTTTTTCTTGAAATCAACACGATCTTTCCATTGATTGCGTTTATCAGCAACAAAGTCAAACGAGAAATTCTGGAACGCTGGACTGTATCTCAATTGTGTGAAATACCAACTAGAACCAACTGTATCCAATGGAATAAACACATCAGGCATAATTCCACCACCGCCATAAACGATTTTACCTTTTGGAGTTTTGTATTTCAAGGAATCAACCAAAAGCGTACTATCTGGTTCATACAATTCTTTGTGCTCGAATTGTTCTTCATAATATTCATCGTATCCTTCTGAATATGGCTTTTGAATGCAACGACCAGTTGGCGTATAATACCGTGCAACAACCAATCTCAAGTCACTTCCATCCTTCAAGACAATATCTTGCTGAACCAATCCTTTTCCGAAAGAACGACGTCCAACGATGGTTGCGCGGTCGTTATCTTGCAACGCACCTGCAACAATTTCACTGGCTGACGCAGAACGTTCGTTTACCAAGACAACCACTTCGGTGTTGATCAACATTCCTTTTGCTGTTGCCTTGTATACTTCTTTGCGAACATTTCTTCCTTCGGTAGTCACAATTACAGCTCCTGCTGGCAAAAACTCATCTACAATTTGAACTGCAGATTGAAGAACGCCACCACCGTTGTTTCTCAAATCAAAAATCATTTTTGTCATTCCTTGACTTTGAAGACGCATCGCAGCAAGTTTAAATTCTCTTCCTGATTCTACGGAGAATTGATCCAGTTTGATGTAGCCCACGTTAGGACTTAACATTGCTGCGCAAACAATCGATTCAATTGGAATGGTGTTGCGAACAATCTTTTTCTTTAATTTTTCTTTTCCACGATAAACCACTACCTCAACGGGCGTACCTTGCATGCCTTTCAGCAACTTCATGATTTCGTCGTTTTTGATTTTCACACCAGCAATGTTTTTTTCACCCACTTTTATGATGCGATCTCCGGCTTTAATTCCAACCCGTTCAGAAGGAGAATTTGGAATCACGCTGGATACACAAACCGTATCTCTGATTACTGAAAAACGAACACCAACTCCACCAAAATGACCTTCAATTTGTTCGGTCGCAGCTTTCAAATCATCTGCAGAAATGTATGCGCTATGCGGATCCAACTTGTGCAACATGTCTGAAATCGCTTGTTCAAATACTTTGTCACCATCCAAAGAATCGACGTATTTGTTGTTCAAGATTTCAATGATGTCCTTCATTTTTCCATATCGCTGCGCATTTGGAGCACTCGATTCGTTGGATAAAAACTTGGCACCAATCCAAACACCACTTGCCAAGCAAATTGCCAATGCCAATGGAATTAAATATTTATTTGATTTATTCTCCATCGTGTGGATCTGAAATGTGGTCTACTTGAAGACCTGAGTTAATTAAAAAGTCAATGCCCGTTGTATCTTTGTAGTGATTGATATAAACGACCCGTTTGATTCCTGCTTGTAATACTAATTTACAGCAATCTTTGCATGGTGAAAGCGTTAAATACAAGGTTGCACCCATGCAGTTGTGAGTCGATTTAGCCACTTTTAAAATTGCATTTGCTTCTGCATGGAGCACAAACCAATGCGTGTCTCCAATGTCATTCTCGCAACAATTGTCAAAACCTGCTGGTGTTCCATTAAAACCATCCGAAATGATCATTCCGTCTTTGACGATGATTGCACCAACCTTTTTACGAACGCAATGGGATAATTCTGCCCACGTTGACGCCATTCGTAAATAGGCTTTATCGTATCTTCTTTGTTTGTTATATTCAGTCATTGACTGTAAAATTAATGATCTATTGTGAATTTATAGCCAACACCGCGAATACTGTGAAAATATTGTGGATCCTTGGGATCATTTTCAAACAATTTCCGGAATGTCAAAATGTAATTGTCGATCGTTCTTGCCGTCGGAAATTGATCATTTCTCCAAAGTGTATCCAAAATCTCTTCTCTTGAAACTACCAAACCTTTCTTATCGTAAAACAGTTTTAATAAATCTGTTTCCCTTTTACTGAGATCAGTTATTTTTCCAGACGCTTTGTTTTCAACCTGAAACGTTGCGAAGTTAATTTCAAATTCTCCAATGTTGATGACTTGTAGCGGTTCGTTATTCAACTCTTCAAAGCCATCGATTAATACTTGCACCCGCAACAGAAGTTCTTCCAAATCAAATGGTTTTGGCAAATAATCATTCGCACCAAGGCGCAAACCAGCGATTCGATCTTGTGTTGTTCCTTTTGCAGAAAGAAATAAAACAGGAACTTTAGAGTATTTTCTAATTTCTCGACAAATGGTCAATCCGCTCACTTCGGGCAGCATGACATCTAGAATCACCAAATCAAATTCATCCATTTCTGGTGACCTTAGAAAAGCCTCTGTTCCATGGGAAATTGTTTCCACCGAATAGCCTTCTATTTCCAAATTCATCTTGATGATTTCAGATAAACTTTCTTCGTCTTCTACCACGCAAATTTTCTTCATTCTTCGGATATTATTCTGATTTTAAAAAATATATTTCCTGTTTTATAAGGAAAAATATAAATCTAATGATAAATTTGTTCTTGTTAGAAAAAGATCCTCTAAAAAAACTATGAAAAATCAATAATTGATTTAATCCTTAAAAATGAAGAATTTTAGCTTTATTCAACACGGATTAAAAACAAATTAAACTACTCTTAAAATGAAAAAAGCAATTCTCCATTTAGGTTTTTTAATTCTCTCCACAACATTCTCGTGGAATGCTAGCGCTCAAATGACGGTGATTCCTCAAAAGGAAAAACTAGAAATCGAGCAGCAGGTAAAAACCCTAATCCTTACACCTCCAAACTTACAACACGTTTTCGCAGAAGACCTTCAACGCGACAAAAACGGAGAATTATACCGAATTGGAGTTTCAATGACCACCTTTACAACACCAGAAAATGCAGGAATATGGAAAACGCTTCCTTCTGGCGAGCGCGTTTGGCAATTGAAAGTAAAAGCTACTGGTGCAGAAGCACTTAGTTTTTTGTTTGATAAATTTATCATTTACGGAAATACTGTTGTATCTGTTTTTGACCTGAACGGAAAATTAGTACACGAACCTTTGCGCGTTTCTGATGTTCAAGAGCATGGCATGCAAAACATCGCGCTTTGTTTTGGAGACGAACTGATTTTACAAATTCGCGAGCCAAAAAACACCAAACCTTCTGAAATACAATTAACGGAAGTTATGTATGGATATCGCAGTACCGGTAATTCAATAGCGGCTAAAATAAATGAATCGGATCCTTGTCAGGTGAATGTAAATTGCAGCGAGGGAAGTCAGTGGGCAGACGAACGAAATGGCGTTGCAAGAATCTTAGTCAAAGACGGATTTAATCAAGGATGGTGCTCTGGCGCGTTGGTAAATAACGCTGCATTAGATTGTAAACCATACTTTTTAACAGCACTTCACTGTGGTGTTACTTCTTCTACCAATGATTTTAACCAATGGAAATTTTACTTTAAATACGAAGCAACAGCTTGTACAAACCCAACTTCAACAGGTACATTGGGCGGCAGTTCAACAACCATTACTGGATGTGTAAAAAAAGCAACTTCCAATGATGGCGGTGGAAATTCAGGTTCTGACTTTTTACTGGTTCAACTTGGATCTACAAGCAACGAGGCTACAACCGTTACCAAGTTAAAATCAACTGCCATACAAGCGTATTGGAATGGTTGGGATGCCAACAATACCGTTGTGAATAATGGCGTTAGTATTCACCATCCAGCTGGAGACATTAAAAAAATCTCTACATATACCAGTAACTTAGTTACTTCTGGATGGAATTCAAACGGACTGAGTTCACACTGGAGGGTTCAATGGTCAGCGACTCCAAGTGGTCACGGTGTTACAGAAGGTGGTTCATCTGGCTCGCCAATCTTCAATTACAACAATGGAAATTCTCGCATTATTGGAACATTGACAGGTGGAAGTTCGTATTGTAATGCAACGAGCAGTCCAGATTACTATGGAAAAATGTCCTATCACTGGGATCAGAATTCCGCAAGTGGAAACATCAAGTTAAAAACATTCCTTGACGCTGGAAACTCAGGAATTAAAGTTTTAGATGGTTCTTTTGACCCGTGCGATGGTACAACACCGCCTCCAGCACCGACAGGTTATTGCGCAGCAACTTCAACAAATTGCAGTTATGAGTCCATTTACAACGTACTATTAGGAACCATCAATAACACAACAGGCTGTACCAACTATGGAGATTACACCAGTTTATCAACTGATTTAACAAGAGGTCAAAGCTACACCATAACCGTTACACCGCAAGCAGCGGGAACCGTTGGAAGTGCTTATACAAATGATGAAATTGCCGTTTATATTGACTGGAACAACGACCTCAATTTCACTGGAACAGGAGAGCGAGTTGGATATGTTAAAGTTGCGACTGGATGGACCAATCAATTCACATTCACCGTTCCAACTACAGCAACATTGGGAAAATTAAGAATGCGCGTGAGAATTTCTTACCAACCAGATGAAGGAAACATTTCTCCTTGTGGAACAACTGCTGACGGTGAAGTAGAAGATTATTCGGTGATGATCAAACCAGTTTCAACCGCTGGAATTGAAGAAAATGAAATGTTGCAAGCCGTGCAGATTTATCCAAATCCTGCGACGGATCAATTGACAATTGATTTCAACGAATTGAAAACAAATTTGGACTTGGTGCAAATAAAAGATGTTACTGGAAAATTAATTCTAGAATTGAAAAACCAAGGTTCAAAAACAATCCAAGTAGATCTTTCATCGCTTTCAAATGGCATGTATCACGTAATTTTACAAGCTGAAGGTATTCAAGCTACCAGAAAGTTTGTGAAGAATTAATCGGATATAAAATTGATAAAAAGGCGACTCAATCTTGAGTCGCCTTTTTTTATTTTCCATCGTTCTATATTTGAATTTTTAGCATTAATTTTGCGGATGTTTTCCAAGTACAAATATCACATTTTACTCCACATCATCATTTTTGTATGGGGTTTTACAGGCATCTTAGGAAAGCTGATTCAACTGGATTTCTTCAGCATTGTATGGTTTAGGATCTTAATTGCATTCACTTCACTCCTGCTTGGACTTTGGATCTTGAAAATGCCGATGCGAATTCCTTCTAAAAAGCAATTATTTGCAACCTTGGGAGTTGGTGTCATCGTAACGCTCCACTGGCTAACCTTCTATAAGTCAATCCAATTATCAACCGCTTCGCTTGGCGTTTTATGTTTGTCTACAACCACACTGCACGTTACGTGGCTAGAGCCTTTGGTGATGAAAAGAAAATTCTCTTGGATTGAATTTGCACTTGGAACCATCGTGATTTATGGAATTTACATCGTCTCCGATAATTTTAGCGCGCAAGATTACGAAGCATTGGCGTACGGGCTTTCCTCTGCTTTTCTGGCAGCTTGTTTTTCTGTTTTCAACGCACGACTTGCCAGAGATGGCGTCGCATCATCGGCAATAACGTTGCACGAAATGGGAATGGGAGTTCTATTTCTGACAATCGTTTTACTTTTTCAAGGAAGATTCTCCCCAGAATTTTTCATTATGACTACGTCAGACTTTTTGTGGTTGATGTTTTTGGGTGTGATTTGTACATCCGTTGCATTCTTGCTGACAATTGATGTCGTTAAAAAACTGGGTGCTTTTACGGTTTCCTTGAGTATTAACCTAGAACCTGTTTACACGATCATTCTCGCAATCGTAATCTTGCAAGAAAACAAAGAACTGGGAAGTAGTTTTTACTTTGGTTCGGTGTTGATCATTGGCGTGGTATTGTTGAATGCTGCAATCAAGTATTACATCACGAAAAGAAATTCGGATAAGCCGAGACGGATTCGGATGTTGAGGTAATTAATTGAATCCACTATTGGATTTTTTGAGATAATAGAAATCAAGATAAATTTTTTTAAAAAATGTTGGGGGAATAATATTTTCGTTGAAACCCTTATATTTTTATTTCCAGATTGTAATGTTTCCCAATGTCTTCTTTGGTTATGTTATTTTTAATCGGAGAACCGTGTAAAAATAACAGCCCATTTCTTAAATAACATGTAATTTATATGTATGTTTGCATTAACATGCTTGTCCCCCTTCCCGTTAGATCAGGGCGCTTAGGACAAGCTTTTTTTTTATTCAAAAATGAGTAAAACCCCTTTCAACAAACCACCACTAAGCTACTTCCAACAGATTGAACAGCTAATGCGCTTTTGGTTTAGCTTTGAAAAGAAAAGATAGATCAGTTTAGCGTTGATTTTGGACGATAACCAAATATTTTAGATTAAAGAAAAATTGGCGATAAGAAAATATCAAAGATTACTGGGTTTGTTGAGACGTCAATTAATGGGTTTAGTGGGGAGTGTAAGTAGAAATTAAAAACACATTAAAAATATTAAAGATCATCTCGCTAATAAATTATAACTGTAAACTTAACATACTTTATTGCTTAATAGTTGGTACTTAATATTTCTTTAATATCTTTGTTCCATTAAAAGCAACATTTTACTGTTTTTACCGTATATATAGAAATGAAAAAAGAAATAAATTCGAATTCATTTGTTGTGATTGCAAATACACATAATCCATCTGTATTAAGTGAGTCATTCTTACTTAAAAGTGGAATAATATCCGATTTGCAAGAAATAAAACAAGACAGTCTGATTATAACACCTCAATTTAGTCAAATAATATTACTAAATGATGATACAATACAACTTGATTCTGGTCGTTTAAATATTGTATCAAAGTTTTCAGATCGACCTTATATTATGGGGCAGAAATACTGTAAATCTTTGGAACATGTAAAAGGATCAGCTATAGGTGTAAACTTTGAAGTACAATTGACTGATTATGATTTTGATGAGTGGTTTAAGATTAACAAAAACGATGCAGATATAAAATGTGTTGAGAAGAAATTTAGATATCTAAATTGTAACATAACTATAAAACATCTATCAACAAATACTGTATCGTTAAACTTTAATTTTCATTACGATTTACATAACTCTGTTTTAGGTGATATAGAATTAGATTTTAAATCTGAATGGAATCAAAATCAAAATAAAATTGACTTATTCATTAAAAAAGTTTTTTAATATGCTTATTTTTACTGACATACCAATTATTGACACTAGTACAATACCAGTTACTACAACTGAGTATATAGATAGCAATAAAGGAGTTTCTCTTGCTAATGATATATATTTGGTTACTAAGATTAATTTTTCTACACGTGCTAAAAACTCAATGGTGAAACTTGTAAAAGATACCTCTAAATCTGATAAATTAGCATTATCTTTTTCTTCACAGTTAGAAAGGTATTCTAATTATATTAAATCTACTGAAGATCTTCGAATATTATTTAAAAATGTAATTGATGATGTAATTTCTTTTGGATTTCCACGGATGAAAGTTTCAATTTCTCAACACGAAAGTTTTACTTTCTATCTTTCAGGAAAAGATAATGCAAATTTAAGCTTTGAAGTCTTCAGTGAAGACAATAAACCTTTTATTGTATATTCTATATATAACAATGATGAACTTGCTGAAATGAATAGTGGAGATTTATTTACAACCAGACATTTAATCAAAACTTTTTTAAATCAAGGAATAAATTCAACCACTAGAGACTTTTCTGATATAACAGAAGATACTAGATTTCTTGAAATTCAATACTAATATAGATTTGTATCCAGACAGATTACTTCCTTCGCTTAATAAATCAAAAAGCTTTAAATTTACAAAAAATTGTTTTATTTGTAGAAGAACTGATATTGAAAAGAAATTGATGTATGATGAAGATGGTGAGCTCACAGATATTACTATAAATGTAAAAGAGTTAATAAATTGCTCCACGAATTTAGTAAATGAAATTAGTGTAGTTAATTCTGTTGACACAATAGCTGAAGATGTATTAATAAATATTTTAGGTGTCCATAAAAATCTTTCATTTAAAGAGTGGAATGAAATTGATGAAGATGTTCCGAATTGTTCTGAAATATTATATTCCACGGAAACGGAAAAAGGTTACTATTTTATAAAAATATGTGACTTAAACGGTATCAAAAGAACTTTCCCGTTCTCTAAGAATCAAGGTGCTGTTGCAAAGGATTTTTCATTGGAGATTGAAATTAATCATCGTCCAACGATGGTCAATCTAAGCCACTTTGAAATAAACGCTCAATGTGATGTAAATGGAGATATGGCTGAAATTTCAAGAGGTGACTTTAAAGGATACAGAAAAGAGATCTCTCATATAATTAAGGAAGAGGTTAGAAAATCTTGGAGAAAAGAGATAAAGTAAATTATCAGAATCATATTATAGAGACTATTAGTATTTAACCAAGTTTAATAGTTATCCAGCGGTTATAACTTAAAATCCCCGATAATTTCTAACCGAGGATTTAAAGATTTTATATCGTTAACGATTACACAACCACATTCACAATCCTCCCAGGAACAACAATCATCTTCTTCGGTTGATTGCCATCCAATTGTTTCTGAGTTTGCTCCAAGCCTAATATGTGTTTTTCAATATCTTCTTTCGACATATCCGCTGGTAGTTCAACCGTAAAGCGAACTTTGCCGTTGAATGAAACTGGATATGAAAATGCTGATTCTACCAAATATTCTGGGTTGAAGGTTGGGAAAGCCGTAAAGTTGATGCTTCCTGATTCATAGCCCATTTTCTCCCACAATTCTTCTGTAATATGCGGTGCATAAGGAGAAAGTAACAAAAGCAAATCTCTCAAGACCAAACGGTGATGACATTTTTGTTCGGTCAGTTCGTTGACACAAATCATGAAATTAGAAACGCCTGTATTGAAAGAGAATTTCTCTAAATCTGTCGTGATTTTTTGAATGGTTTTATGCAATGTTTTCAGCGATTCAGCACTTGGCGCATCGTCTAAAATCATCAAATTTCCTTCTTGGTCGTGAAACAACCTCCACAGTTTGCGCAAGAAGTTGTGAACGCCTCCAATTCCTTTGGTATCCCATGGTTTGGATTGCTCCAATGGTCCTAAGAACATCTCGTACATCCGCAAGGTATCCGCACCAAACTTCTCGATTAATTCATCTGGTGTTTGTACGTTGAATTTCGATTTGGACATTTTTTCCACTTCGTGACCACAGATGTACGAACCATCTTCTTCCAAAATGAATTCAGCATTTGCATAATCTGATCTCCAATTTTTAAATGCTTCGATGTCTAGTTTGTCGTTGTCAACCATGGAAATATCCACGTGAATTGGAACCACATCTTGTCCGTTAATTTGGTTGTAAGAAACATATTTTCCGTTTGGAAGACGATAAACAAAACTACTTCTCCCCAAAATCATCCCTTGATTGATCATCTTTTGGAATGGTTCATCGAAAGAAATATACTCTAAATCGTACAAGAATTTGGTCCAGAAACGAGCGTATAACAAGTGTCCGGTTGCGTGCTCAGAACCACCGATGTATAAATCAACATTTTTCCAGTAATCTACTTTTTCTTTGCTGACAAATTCAGCGTGATTGTGTGGATCCATGTAACGCAAAAAGTACCAAGAACTTCCTGCCCAACCTGGCATTGTGTTCAATTCCAATGGAAAAACGGTTTGATTATCGATGTTGATGTTGTCCACCACCTGATTGTCAACCGTGTCCCAAGCCCAAACTTGTGCGTTTCCTAAAGGTGGTTTTCCATCTTCTGTTGGAAGGTATTTCTCTACTTCTGGCAATTCAATCGGCAAATATTTTGCGTCGATGATGTGCGGCAAACCCTCTTTGTAATAAACCGGGAAAGGTTCTCCCCAATATCTTTGTCTGGAAAAAACAGCATCTCTCAAACGGAAATTCGTTTTTCCTTTTCCAATTTGTTTTTCTTCAATTTTCTGAATCGCAGCATTCATTGCGTCCGAAACAGTCATTCCAGTTAAGAAATCAGAGGCAGCAATCTTACCTTCTTTCTCGGTGTGAGCGCCTTCTGAAATGTCTACGCTTTCAAAAATATTCTTGATTTCGATGTTGAAATGTCTTGCAAAATCCCAATCGCGTTGGTCGCCACAAGGAACTGCCATTACCGCGCCTGTTCCATAAGAAGCCAAAACATAATCGCCAATCCACAATTCTACTTTTTCTCCCGTAAACGGATGAACGGCGTAACTTCCGATGAATTGTCCAGAAATGTTTTTCACATTTGCCTGACGATCACGCTCTGTTTTTAACGATGAAACTCGGATGTATTCTTCTGCCTTTTCGCTGAATTCAGCAGTTGTCAAGCTTTTTACCAAGGGATGTTCTGGTGCCAAAACCAAAAATGAAACGCCAAAAATGGTATCTGGTCGCGTGGTGAAAACTTCGATTGAATTTTGTTGGTCTTCCGTTTCAAAAATAACTGAACAACCTTGCGATTTTCCAATCCAATTGCGCTGCTGATCTTTGATGGAATCTGTCCAATCTAATTTTTCCAAACCGTTCAATAATCTTTCAGCATATGCTTTGATTCGCATCGACCATTGACGCATCAATTTTTGTTCAACTGGATGACTACCTCGTTCAGAAAGTCCGTTGATTACCTCATCGTTGGCCAAAACAGTTCCCAACGCAGGACACCAATTTACCCATGAGTCAGCTAAGAAAGCCAAACGATATTGTTGAAGAATTGCTTCTTTTTGGGTTGCATTAAAACCCGACCATTCTTGTGCAGAGAAAACACGGTCGCAATCGTGCGTTGCTTTTACGTTTACATTTCCTGCTCTATTAAACTCCGCAATCAACTGATTAATGCGAACCGCTTTGTTTTGATTTTCATCGTAGTAACAATCAAAAAGCTGTGAAAAAATCCATTGCGTCCATTTGTAATAATCTGGATTGGAAGTACGAACTTCACGAGACCAATCGAATGAAAATCCAACTTGATCCATTTGATCGCGGTAGCGAAGGATGTTTTCTTTCGTTGTTTCTTCTGGATGTTGACCCGTTTGAATGGCATATTGCTCCGCAGGCAAACCAAATGAATCGTATCCCATCGGATGCAAAACATTAAAACCTTTCAAACGCTTGTATCGCGCATAAATATCAGAAGCAATATAACCTAATGGATGTCCAACGTGAAGTCCCGCACCGGAAGGATAAGGGAACATATCTAAGACGTAATACTTTGGTTTAGCCAGGTTGTCTTCTACTTTAAAAACCTGATTATCAGCCCAAAATTTTCTCCATTTACGTTCAATTTCACGAAAGTCGTATTCCATTTTTTTGTTGTTTAATTTTTGAAGTGTAAAGATAGGGAAATGTGTGGAGTTTTAACCACAGAGTTAACAGAGAATGCACGGAGGAGCACGGAGTTTTTTAGAAGGATGTATTGTAACTAAAAAATTAGAAAACAAAAAACTCCTCCCAATTAAAAATCGAGAGGAGTCAACTATTATTTATTGAAAATCTGAAAAATTCTTATTGAATTACTTTTCCCATTTCTTCATAATCACCGACGCAATGTGCCCACCAAAACCAAACGTGTTGCTCATGGCATATTTCACTTTTTTGGATTTGGCTTTATTCAGTGGGAAATCGTATAAATCTTTGTATTGAGGATCAATGTTAACCGTGTTGATTGTTGGTGGAATCAAATCATCTTGCAGTGCTTTTACACACAAAATGGCTTCGATTGCTCCGGCTGCGCCTAATAAATGTCCAGTCATGGATTTTGTTCCGGAAACGCTTAAGGTTTTGCGTTCACCAAAAATTCGCTGAACGGCAATCATTTCGCTGGTATCACCTTGCGCTGTTGAAGTAGCGTGCATGTTGATGTAATCGATGTCGCTTGCCTCAACTCCCGCTTCTTCCATGGCCAATGTCATTCCTAAAACTGCACCATCACCTTCTGGATGTGTTCCGGTTAAATGGTATGCATCAGCCGCCATTCCGCCACCTACAACTTCGGCGTATATTTTTGCTCCGCGTTTTACAGCGTGCTCGTATTCTTCTAAGATCAATGCTCCCGCACCTTCGCCCATAACGAATCCATCGCGGTCTACGTCAAACGGACGAGAAGCAGTTTGTGGAGAATCATTTTGTGTAGACAATGCTTTTGCAGAAGAGAATCCTCCAATTGCAGATTGGGTGATTGCCGCTTCCGAACCTCCAGAAATAATTACATCTGCTTTGTTCCAGCGGATGTAATTGAAAGCTTCAATCAACGCGGTATTGGAAGTTGCACAAGCAGAAACAGGGCAAAAGTTTACACCTCGCAATCCGTATTTGATGGAAATAATTCCAGAAGCGATGTCTACTAAAATCCGTGGAATGAAGAATGGCGTAAATCTCGGAGTTTTATCGCCTTCGCAATATTCCATCATTTGATCTTCAAAGGTTTGAATTCCGCCGTTTCCAGAACCCCAAATCACACCAATTCGGTCTTTGTTTAGCGTTTCAAAATCGATGTTGGCATCTTTCACTGCTTCTGCAACAGAAACCAAAGCGTATTGAGAAAAGCGGTCGTATCTTCTCGCTTCTTTGACATCAAAGTGTTCTTTTTCTTCATATCCTTTAACTTCACAAGCAAACGTTGTTTTGAATTTCGAAGTATCGAATTTCGTGATTGGTGCCGCACCGCTAACACCTGCTTTTGCATTTTCCCAGAATGTGGAAATATCATTTCCGATTGGCGTCAACGCGCCCAATCCAGTGATAACAATTCTTCTCATTGAACCTTATTTAAAAAAAGAACAAAAGAAGACTAGGAGCCTTCTTGGTTCATTTTGGTAATTTAATAAATACTTGATAATCTGTTTTTTGGATGTAGTATCCGAAAGTTTAAAGGAAACCTAACTCCAATTTTGCTTCTTCGCTCATCATGTCTTTGTCCCATGGTGGATCAAATACAACGTGAACTTTTGAACTCGCAACTTCTGCTAGTTCACCCACTTTATCTTCTACCTCTTGCGGCATGGATTCCGCAACTGGGCAATTTGGCGATGTCAACGTCATGTAAATCGTTACATTTTTATCGTCATCTATGTTTACTTCGTAGATCAATCCCAATTCGAATACATCCACCGGTATTTCGGGGTCGTAAATGGTTTTGAGTACTTCTACTACTTGGTTTTCTAAATCAATCATACTTTCTGATTTGTCGTTTTTAGATCTATTTTCTTTTGGACTTAAGCTTTTGAAAGTGCTTGAAGTGCCGTCATTTTCATGCGTTTTACCATGCTCAACAATCCGTTTGAACGGGTTGGAGACAAATGCTCACGCAATCCAATTTCATCGATGAAATACATTTCAGATTTAACAATTTCTTCTGGTGAAGCATCGTTTAAAACGCGAATCAAAAGTCCAATAATTCCTTTCGTAATGATGGCATCCGAATCTGCGCTGTATTTCATTTTACCGTCTTCATACGCAAAATCCAACCAAACTTTCGACTGACATCCTTCGATTAATCGGTCATTGGTTTTCTTGTCTGCTGCAATTTGGGGTAAATCTTTTCCTAATTCAATGATGTATTCGTATTTGTCCATCCAGTCGTCGTAGATGGCAAAATCATCAATAATTTCTTTTTGTCTTTCGTCTAATGTCATGATGCGCTATTTCAACATGTTGATACTTCGCTCTACCGCAGCGATAAAAACATCGATTTCTTCTTTCGTGTTGTAAAATGCAAAGGACGCGCGAACCGTTCCTGGAATTTTGAAAAAATCCATCAAGGGTTGCGTGCAGTGATGTCCTGTGCGTACCGCGATTCCTTGTTTATCCAACAACGTTCCCATGTCAAACGGGTGAACTCCTTCCACATTGAAAGAAACTACACTTGTTTTTTTCTTAGAATCACCCACCAGAATCATATCTTCAAAAGTCAACAACAAATCTTGGGCGTAATCCAACAATTCATTTTCATACGCTTTGATTGCCTCTAAATCAAACTGATTCAAATATTCAAATGCTTTTCCTAAGCAAATTGCACCAGCGATGTGCGGCGTTCCTGCTTCAAATTTATAAGGAAGTTCGTTGTACGTAGTTCGATCAAAGGTCACTTTCTGAATCATATCTCCACCACCTTGATACGGCGGCATTTTATCCAACAAAGCTTCTTTTCCGTATAAAACGCCAATTCCGGTTGGACCAAAAACTTTGTGTCCTGAGAAAACAAAGAAATCGCAATCCAAGTCGCGCACGTCAATTTGCATGTGCTGGATACTTTGCGCGCCATCCACTAAGAATTTTGCGCCAACCGCATGTGCTTTGGCAATCATTTCCTTGACTGGATTAATGGTTCCTAAAGTATTGGATATTTGCGTAATGGCAACCAACTTTGTTTTTTTGGATAAGATTTTCTCGTATTCTTCCTGAATAATTTCGCCATGCTTGTTGATTGGAATCACACGAAGTGTCAACCCTTTGCGCTCGCATAGCATTTGCCAAGGAACAATGTTGGAATGGTGTTCCATTGCGGAAATAACAATCTCATCGCCAGCAGTTAACAACTCGCCAAAAGAAAATGCAACCAAGTTAATTGCATCCGTTGTTCCTTTGGTGAAAATCACCTCATCGGAAGTTTTTGCGTTGATGTATTGTGCGATGGTTTTACGAGCATCTTCGTATTCAGTGGTCGCTCGTTGACTCAATAAATGTACACCACGGTGGATGTTTGCATTGTCTTTGCTGTAATATTTATTGATTGCATCTAAAACAAATTGAGGCTTTTGGGAAGTCGCACCATTGTCGAAATAAATCAAACTTTTACCGTATATCAATTGTCTCAAGGCCGGAAAATCTTCTCTGATTTCTCTGACGTTGAATTTTCTTTTTGCCGTTGTTTCCATATCTATCTGCAAAGATACCAATTTGCTTATTTAAAACCCTTCTAAACAAGAAAAAGTTTATATCCTAAATTTCAAAATTCGGTCAAGCATCAAACCTGGCGAGATGGCTGTGCATTCGAGAGCTAGAAATCATGCGCTGTAAATTTATAGCTATTCCAACTTACCTTTTGTGCCATATTTTCTTTCTTTCTGTTTTTTCAATTGTTCTGATAAAAATAGGTGTCCATTTATATTCATCGTATTGAAAGTAAAAATCTAAAAGACTACAAGCTATTTTTTGTCTTGTGGTAATGGAAAACTTTCTCATAACCCGATTCAAATCCTCTAAAATAGCATCTGAAAAAAAACCTTTTAGAAAATAGTAGTTCGTTTTATCAGGTAAAGTTTCTACAATAAAATAATTATAAGTTCGATGAACTTCACGTTTGTAATATGCATATAATTCAAGGTTTTGTTCACTCGAAATATATTTCGAATATAAATGATACCGATCACCTTTTTGATACCTTTCCTTCTCGTATGAGCTTAAACTGCCATCATTAATGGTATAGAACGCTTCTTTGTATAAACTTGTATTTAGTTTCTGATCCATGATAGAATCTTTCTGAGCTACAAGCGTGGTGAAAGATAATAAAAACACAACAGTTAAGTAGCTGCTTTTATGATTTAACCAGAATTTATTTGCTTGTTTTTTCATCTTTATTCTCTATTCATTTAACTGTAACACTGCCTTTACCTTGTCTTTTTTTTGCACCTGCGAAACCCTTGTAATCAGACGCCATGCATTCATCAAAACTTACTTCAGTTTAAAACTGCTGGTACTCCATTTTTTCAACAAGATTTCTGCTCCAGATTTCAGCAAGGTTGAATGTTGAATTACATTTATGCTCATAAATCTAATCAAAAAAACTTATCTCCGAATCTAATGTGCTCGGCAAGCGAATTGCTGCATAGTAGCACACGAGATTTTACGGGAGATCAAACCGTTTTGGAAATATATTTGATGCGAAGCTAAAAGTTTTTAACTTGGCTCTTGATAAGAATTTAAATAATCGTAGGTACGAGCACGATGCTCGCACCTACTTTGGGTAACCTTGTAAATGCAACGAAGATATAGGAGATGATTAAAATAGTGATGTTGTTTTTTATAATTGGCTTGTTTGCTTTTGTTGATTTGTTTTCTCAAGACTATGCAAAAGCTGATTCAATTGCACTTTCTTTAGTAAAAAAGAAGTACCGAAAAACTGAAGACTTAGTTTTAGATTTAACGAAAGACTTAACCAGTAACGAGGAAAAGTACCGTGCGTTTTTTGTGTATATCACAGAAACCTTTTCTTACACCTATTCTAGTGTTAATCCTAAAAGCTTGTTAAGAGTAAGAAAAGGAAATTGTTCAACAATTGCTAATTTATACAAAGAAATGTGTGATATTTCGAATTTAAAATGCGAAGTTGTTGTCGGCTATATACGTGATGCAACTCGTATGGAAAATATTTCAGTTTTTTTTAAAGGAACGTCTCATGCGTGGAATATAATTGAACTAAATAATGAAAAAGCAATTGTTGATGCAACTTGGGGATTAGCGAAAACTGTAGAAGTAAATTCAAGTAAAATAATTGAACGAGATAGAGGTGATTTCTACTTTAATCCTTCTCCTGAATTGCTTTCCTTTACGCATTATCCAAAAAAAAAGAAGTGGTTACTAACAAAAAAATCAAAATTACAATTTGTTCGGCAAGTAGGTTTATATAGTGAATTTCGCAGAATGATTGATAATGTTAAATTTTTCCCCAACAAGATAAATCAGCGAAAAGATAAAATTACATTTACTTTTAATGGCAATTTAAAGGACTTTGATTTAAGAATTGAATATGAAAAAGCACGCCTTAAACCAATAACAAGGTTAAAAAATAATGATAACACTGTTACGATAACATTTGACATCTCAAAAATCAAACGAAATACTTATTTTCATTTAACATATCAAGAGTTGAAAGATGATGAGTTCACCCCCACTGATCTATTGTTGCTGTATCGTAAAAAGTGAAAAAGTTATTAATTGGTAGTGCGGTAAATGGCCACCTAATGTTATGATGGCAATCTAATTTTAGTTGTATTCGGAAAGAGAGCATATTCATTAAAGAACCTTTTTAACTTTCAGATGCTCTGATATAAATTTTGACAAACATTAACCGTTCTTCTCTCCAATAAAACTTATCTTTGTTCATCATTTAAAACAACATGGCGGAAGATTTAATCATTACGGGAAATACCAAAAATGAACTTTACGAAGGTTTATTGCCTCAAATTAAAGGTTTGATCACGGGCGAAAGCAATCAAGTGGCTAATTTGGGAAACATCTGTGCGGCTTTGAAAGAAACTTTCGACTTTTTCTGGATTGGATTTTACATCGTGGATGGAAAAGAATTGGTTCTCGGACCTTTCCAAGGACCTGTTGCGTGTACTCGAATTGCCCACGGACGCGGAGTTTGCGGAACAGCTTGGGCGAAAAATGAAACGCAATTGGTTCCAGATGTGGATTTATTTCCGGGTCACATCGCTTGCAGTTCCTTATCCAAAAGTGAAGTAGTGATTCCCATTTCTAAAAATGGAATTGTAGTTGCAATTTTAGATGTCGATAGTTCTGAATTAAATGATTTTGATGCCACAGACGTTGAATACCTAACCGAAATATGCCAATGGGCCAGCGATTTATTTTAATTCTAAGTCTAATTTTTATCATCGCCTCTTGCGCTCAAGTTGGCTCCATTTCTGGTGGACCAAAGGACGAAACGCCTCCGCGTGTGGTCGAAAATGGTTTACAACCTGAAAATGGAACACTTAATTTCAATCAAAAAACCATCGAGTTTAAATTTGATGAATTCATTCGACTTGACAAACCGACAGAAACCATTTCTATCATTCCCAACGATGTAAAAGTAACTGCAACTGTTTTAAAAAAAACAATGCTGGTTGAACTCAAGGGAGATTTAAAACCTGCAACAACTTATGCCATTTATTTCAACGGAACGGTCAAAGACATCAGTGAAGGAAATGATTCGTTGATGAAATACGTTTTCTCAACAGGTGATTTTATTGACTCCTTAAGTTATACTGGATTTGTGGCGGATGCTTGGACATACAAACCTGTAAAAGATATTTTTGTTGGACTTTACGATCAAAGTGATAGCAGTATATACAAACGTCCAGCCTACTTCTCGCGCACCGACGAAACTGGAAAATTTAATTTCTCATACTTAAAACCAGGCACCTATCAAGTCCATGCTTTTGAGGATAAAAATCGGGATTCTAAATGGTCACCTGCAGAACGGGTTGCTTTTCAGAATAAAGCGCTGCAACTCGACTCAACGATAACCGACAGTATTCCGATGCGGATTTATACACCTGAGAGTTCCCGAAGAGTTCAGGCATTTATCCAAGGTCCAAGTTTGATAAAGATCTCTTCCAATAAAAGTTTGGACAGTGCGACTTATTACTTGGACAATCGAGAGATAAAAGAAGTTAATCACCGTTATGCCGCTGATTCTGTTGCGCTTTATTTTGATTTTGAGCAATTCACCAAAGTAGATTTGGTGGTGGTTACCAACGAACAAACCGACACCCTGAACTTGCGTATTTCGGAGCGAGATCGAATTAAAAAACCAGATTTTGAAACCAATTTAATCAATGGAAAATTGCCCGCAGGTGAGAATCTTCAAATTCGATTTACGGATGAGATTGCAAAAATAGATACGGCATACATTCAGGTGATTACAAAAGATACTTTACAGGTAGCACACGAAATTAAACAACTAAAAAACAATCAATTAGAGATTTCTTTTGATCCTACAAAATTACAAGAAATGAATGTGAATTTATTAAAAGGATCTTTGGTATTTGGCAAGAATGGAGATTTCTTAAGTTCAACAATCAACATCAAAACGAGAAGCGGTTCTGAGTACGGAATTTTAACAGTTTCCGTTGAAAATCAGCCAGCTTATGCCATCATTGAAATGGTAAAAAACAAGCAAGTAATTCACCGCTTTAAAAATCAAGACATTTTACCAATTGAAAACTTAGATCCAGGAGAATATACCTTCCGAGCGATTTTAGATGTGAATCAAAATAACCGTTGGGATGCAGGAGATTTTGAGAAAGGAATTCAACCAGAAGAAGTAATTTTCTTCTCCAAACCGGTGAAAGTGAGAGCCAATTGGGAAATGGAAGTGATTTTAATTCCTGACAATTCAGCGGATGGAAAATGAGAACCAACTAAAATCAGCTTTTAGTTCTTGGAAAATTGTTTTGGCAATTGTCCTTGGTTTAGGAATTGCCGGTTGGATGGTTTACAGAAGCTTAAATCAAACGCAGTTTATTGAAGTAGAAACCGGAATGGGAACTCACATTTGGTCTGACATCAATCGCGATCAACACGTGGACAGTTCCAACCCGAAAGAATTCACACTTTCCACAAACGGCAATTACCGACAACAAACCGTCAGCGACATCCTACGCGACATCACTTGGACGAGTCATTCCTTTTTCTGGATATTAATGGCCTTGCTCTTCATGGTTGGACGAGATTTGGCGTACATGTGGCGCATTCGAATATTGACTCAAAAACGACTTTCGTGGAAATCGAGTTTTCATACCATCATGTTGTGGGAATTTGCTTCCGCTTTATCGCCCGGCGTAGTTGGTGGTTCAGCAGTTGCCATGTTTATTTTGAACAAAGAAAAGATTGAACTTGGACGGTCAACCGCCATTGTTGTAATCACCACGATGATGGACAATTTATTTTACATCATCCTCGTTCCCTTGGTGTTTCTTTTCATCTCTCCAACACTTCTTTTTCCAGCAGATTCTGTCACACATCAAGGCGTAGAATTTGCATTTTGGATTGCGTATAGTTTGTTTACCTTAATCGGATTAATTCTTTTTGTGAGTGTTTTCTGGTATCCACAGTTGGTTGGACGTTTTTTAGGTTTCATTTTCAGAATCCCGTTTTTAAATAAATGGCGATCAAAAGCATTGAAAACAGGTGAAGAAATTGTCATCACTTCCAAAGAATTAAAAAAAGAAAATTGGAGGTTTTGGTTCACCAGCTTCTTGGCAACCCTTTTATCTTGGACATCCAGATACATGGTTATCAATGCAATTCTAGCAGCTTTCCTAACCCTTCGTTTGCACGATCACGTATTTATTTTCGCAAAACAATTGGTTTTGTGGTTGCTGATGATTGTCAGTCCAACACCCGGTGGAAGTGGCGTGGCAGAATATGCGTTCGGTGAATTGATGTCTGATTTTACACATTCCGCCTTGTTGCTTGCAGGATTAGCCCTTTTATGGAGATTGATTTCGTATTTCCCCTATCTTTTTATTGGCGCGATCATTTTGCCGAGGTGGTTGAGAAAGAAATAAAATAAGTGCAAAAGAAAATCCTCTGGGGATGACAACGGCAATCTAGATCACAAATACACCCGATCACTTCTCTCTGCGAAAGTGAATCAACATCGGAGTTGGTTAATTCATGAATACGCATTGTCAATCAGGGCAATCGATTGCATTCGCTCAATAAAACATTCCGCCAGAAACCGTTTTGTATTGTGTTTAGCAAATTTTCAAAAGCGCGGCTTACAAGATTTTAAGACTAGGAACAGAAGCCTGTTTTTCCGAAGAACTAAGCGATTGAAGAATCTACCTACTTCCAAATTGAAAACCGCGAACTTTCCAAACAATTCCTTAATTTTGAAGCATGAATACACCCATCCCATTTCTTCAGCCAGGAGATTTAATTGCCATGGTTGCACCAGCAAAATCGATTGAGAAAGAACTCGTTTTAAACGCGGCAGCATTTTTCGAATCCAAAGGATATCTGGTTGAAATCGGAGCGCATTGCACCGGAGAATTCAATTATTTTTCAGGAACAGATGAAGAACGAACAGCTGATTTTCAACAAGCGATCGACCATCCAAAGGTAAAGGCAATCATTTGTGCTCGAGGAGGATATGGAAGTGTTCGAATCTTAGACCGTTTGAATTGGGCCGCTTTTTTACGTGAACCAAAATGGATCGTTGGCTTTTCAGACATTACGGTTTTTCATCAGCACATCCAATGTTTCAATCTGCCGAGCATCCACGCAACGATGCCCTTGAATTTTGGGGAAAATACAGCAGCAGCTTTGAATTCGATGTTGGCCGCTTTAGAAGGGAGAAATTTGGAATATGAAATTGAAAGTTCACCTGCAAATAAATTGGGTCAAGCAGAAGGAATCCTATTGGGCGGAAACCTTTCGATTATTCACGGATTGATTGGAACCGATGCCCAACCTGATTATACGGATAGCATTCTTTTCATCGAAGATTTGGCAGAACAATTGTATCACCTCGACCGCATGTTTTACACCTTGGCAAAAGCGGGAATATTAGACAAAATAAAAGGCTTGATTGTGGGTGGAATGACCGACATGAAAGATACGCAGGTTCCTTTTGGTCAAACAGTAGAAGAACTTATTTTATCCCATTTTCAATATCGAAAAATTCCAATTGTTTTCAATTTTCCAGCAGGACATATTTCCGATAATCGGGCGATGATATTTGGCAAGAAAGTTGAAATAAATGTAACTCCGAATCTCGTTTATTTTCGTAGTTTTGCACTTTAACTTTCAAGCATGAAAATTCTGTTTTACGCACTGATTTTAATGACCTTATCTTCTTGTATTGAGATTGTAGATGATCTATCTATAAACAACGATGGAAGTGGAACAGCAAAATACACCATCAATTTGAGTTCGAGCAAGATAAAAGCGAACTCGTATTTAGCATTAGACAGTTTAAACGGAAAAAAAGTTCCTTCTATTTCAGACATTGAAAAGAAGATTGAAGAATACAAAAAGAAACTAGAAAACAAGGAAGGAATTTCCAACGTCGTGTTTGAGACCAACTTCACCGATTTTATTTTCAAATTTCAATGTGACTTTGAAAGTGTTCAAAACTTACAAAAAGCAGTCAAAGAAATCGTAGCCAGTGAAAATAAAAACTTAGTAGATGATGAATACGTTTGGTTGAGCTGGAAAGACGATGAGTTTTCGCGATCGTTACCCGCATTATCCAACGACCTCACTGCAAAAATGAAAAGCGACGAAGTGGAATTATTGAAAAATGGAAGTTTCATTTCCATCACCCGTTTCGATCGACCAATTGAAAAACAAAGCAATGCAAATGCAAAAATTTCAGCCAATCGTTTGGCCGTAATGATTCGAACCAATCCGTATTTATTAACACAAAACACGGAAATTTTAAAGAACACCATTTACCTGAGTCCAATCAAAAAACAAGTTAAAAATTAGGTGATTCAATTGGAAAAACCTAACTTGTAACATACCCTAGAAATTATCTAAATATGAAATATTTTTTAAACCTTTTTGCCTTTTTCACCTGCACACTTGTATTTGGACAAGTATCCGAAGATATCATTCCACGAGATGCAGTGAGTGTTTTTAGCATCAACAACGTTTCGCTCTTGAAAAAAGTGTCGATGGATGATTTGGTGAAATACGAATTCATGGCAGAGGTTCAATCAGAACTTTTCAACGGATCTACCAACGATAAAACAATCAAAGATTTAGGATTGGATTTCAATCAAAAACTAAATGCTTTTTTTGGTCAGAACGAACAGTATGAGTTATCTGGTTTCACCTTTGGAATCAACGATAAAAAACAATTGTTTACCGTTTTTGATGACTTTGATAAAATTGAAAACACCCAATTAGAAGGTGTTGAGTTTTACAGAAGTTATTCCAATTACTTGATCATTCGTGGTACATCAGGAATTGTAATTCGAGTAGATCCAAACATCGATCAAGTTGCTGCAATTGCTGACTCTATCTGGCTTGCCCGCGGATTGGGTTATTTCTGGGACAATCAATCCATTGAAGAAGATTATGATGATGAAGATTCGTATTATTCCGAAGCAGAAGATGCCGTAGAAGCGGTAGATTCAACTTACGAAATCGCGATTGGTGCTGATGAAGAAGAGATTATCGAAGAAGATAGCATTGAAGGTGATCTAGATTCCAATGATTTGCTGAGTAAAAACTATTGGGAAATGCGTGACAGCATCACCTTTTCATTGCAAGAAGTTTATTTGAGAAAAATCACCTTGGAGATTTTCAAAGACAACATTCATTTGAAAAACCAAGATGTCAAATTTGCGACCCAATTACAAAGACCATCAGACGGTGTTTTTTACCTGGATAATTCTAGAAATTTACACAATTCCAAAGGACTTTGGGGATTCAAAGCGATGTTTCCTGAGCTATTTGATGATTTCAAAAACATCTATTCTGGAAATGTTTTACTCGGTGATATCAACCTCAATGAACATTCCATTGACATTGATTTTGTTGCCAATTATGGCAAAGAATTGGGATCCATTTACCAAAAACTAAACAGCACCAAGTTTGATAAAAACGTATTGAAATACATCCACAAAGACAACACCGGATTTTTCACGTATAACATTGACTTGAATGAAGGCTACAAAAAAGCATTCGACATCGTGATTCCAATTTTAAAAGACGAAAAAGATCCACGTATTTCATCCAACGTATTGGTCGCAGAGTTAATCAACGAATTTGTAAACACCGAAGAAATCTTCAAAACATACAAAGGAAGTATGTTCGGTACATTCAATGGTTATAAAAAAGTAAAAACAAAACGCATCGAGTTTTTGTATGACGAAGAAACCTTTGACTACGAGGAAAAAGAAGTAGAAAGCGAAGAAGACATGCCAATTTTCACCATTGGATTCTCTACCAGTCGCCCAGATATTCCAGAAAAAGTGTTGAAACATTTTGGAAGAATGACTTCAAGATTTAAAAATAACGGCAATTATTGGGAAATTGAAGATGCATTTTTAAACTCAATTTCTGCATACATCATCAACAAAAACGGTTTGTTTATGGTGACCAACGACGAAGATTTAGCGAAAAATCACAGCAATGGATACGGTGCAAAAGCAATCAGTGGAAAAGTAGCTAAGAAAGCGAAAGACAGTAAATTCGTTTACGGATATTTTGACTGGAGCGGTGCTTTAGAAAAACTTCCGAGAGAAATGTTTACGTCTAAGCAAAACAAAATCTTGGATGCCATGAAAGGGAAAACAGGCGTTTTAGAATTAACTTCTTCTAAGACAACCATATCCAACACCAAGTTTAAATTGACGTATGATTTTGACGGATCGTTTGATAACTCAGGAAAATACCTATTAGACTTAGTGAATTCGATTTACGTTTTGACGAAATAAGATTTTAAATTCGGATGGCTCGCAAGATTTTATTTATTGTTTTCTTGATTTCTTTAATGGTTGGTTTTTTCTATTACAAACCGCTGTTTGAAAAGAAAAAACCAGAACCTTCTATGTTGGATAGAATGCCCAACGGTGAGTTCATTGGGCGTTTAAACATCTTAGGCGTTGCGAAAGAATCAGCAACGATGATGTTTTTCAACAAAGTGTCGATTCGCGATTTCGCAGCACCTGAATTTCTATTGGCGCAAGCAAAAGGTTATGGTCTCAACCTTCAAAAACCAATTTACTTTTTTGTAAACGACGAATCAGAATGGGGCGCTTTGATTGAAGTGACCGATAGCACCAAAGTTAGACCTGGAATTGAACGCATTCGAAAAAACATCGACTTAAAAGATACCATTGTAGGTCAACACAAAGTACATGTCATCAAGTCAGAAAAAACGTACATCGCTTTTGACAAAAAGTGGTTGTTCATCTACAAGGGAAATCAATTCCCGAAACGTTTGTACCACGTAAAATTTGCGGAGAAAGACGACAGCAAAGGCGCTTGGAAAGCATTTGAGAGCGAGAAAACATTCCGTGGTGAAAACTTAGTCGTTTATTCGAATTCGAAGAAACTAAAGAAATTAGGCATTGAAACTGCATTATTTGCACACGATAGCGACTCGAGTTCCGTTTATTTAAGAACCTACATTCGCAATACGAAACCCTTGGGAATATCGTATAAAGATCCTGGATTATCGTTCGAAAGCGATCAAAAAATGGAACGCTTAATCAACATTCACTTGGATGTTGAAAAGATGAGAAATGATAAATCAGATCCATTGTATCAGTTTTTGGCGGAGCTTGGACGGAAAATTAGTTTTCCGACAGATGCTTTTTTCAATGCTTGGGAAGGAGATATTTCCTTTCACCAAGGTGGAATTGTAAAAGTGAATGAAACCTTTGTTGAATCCGTTCTCGATGACAATTTCAACGTGACAGAAGTAGAAAACACCCGTGAAATGGAAGTTCCAGGGTTCTCCTTTTTGATGTCGTGGAATGAAAATCAGAAAGAATTTTTAAATCAATTATTCGCGAAAGGAATCATGCGAAAAGTAGATAAGAAATTTTACCTTCTGACCTCTCCGCCCTTAAAAATCAGACAAACCAAGGATTATCTCTTTCTTCATTCCACAGATCACCTCCCAAAAAGCAGCATTTCAAATGAAAACAAAGGACAATGGGTTCACCAAGGAATTCAATATGGTTTTTCAATTGATTCGATTGCAAGACACGAATTGTTTGGAACTATTCAGATTCCTGTTCGGAAGCATTTAAAAAAGAATAAACTGATTTAGAGGAAATTGAAAGGGTAAATGTTTTGGCTAAAGCCGGATTATTTTTCCAATTTTTAAATTGAATGGGCTAAAGCCGCATTCCAATTGAAAGGAATCTTGCAATTTTTCTGTTTCGATTCTCTAGAAATCTTTTTTGCTTCAATTAACCTTTTGAAATCACATCTTCCAATGCTTTTTTCAGGTTTGTGTATTTAAACTGATAGCCTGCTTTCTGAATTTTTTGAGAATCGGTTCGGTTACTCATTAGAAGTAATTCTTTTCGTTCACCCAAGGCAATTTTTAGCGCAAAAACAGGGATTTGAATTGGCCAAAATGGTCGTTTCATTACTTTTGACAAGGTTTTGGTGAACTCTGTATTTGTTACTGGACTTGGCGCAGTTGCATTAAATACACCTTCTATTTCAGGGTGATTGACTGCCCAAGAAAACATTCCAACTAGATCATCTGCATGAACCCACGGAAACCATTGTTTACCGTCTCCAAACTTCATCGCGGAGAATGTCTTTACCATCAATTTAAACGGCTCTAATACTCCACCTTTTGGTGTTAATAAAAGTCCGATTCTGAGTTTGACGATACGTAATCCAAGTTCACTGCCTTTTTCAACAGCATCTTCCCAGAATTTGCAGGAATCACTTAAAAACCCTGTTCCTTTGGGACTTTCTTCGGTCAATAATTCATCTTCTCGATCTCCGTAAAAACCAACTGCAGAGGCTGATACAATTGACTTTACGGATGTTTCTTGCTTTGCAATCAAATGATACAAAAGCTGAATGGAATCTACTCGACTATCGATGATTTCTTGTTTTCGTTTTTCCGTCCATTTTTTATCTGCAATTCCTTCCCCAGCGAGGTGAACAATGGTATCGATTCCATTCAAGCAAGTTTCGTCAATTTCTTGTTTATCAACGTCCCAGTAAAAGGCTTTAGCGCCTTTTACTTTTTTAGGATTTCGAGATAAAATAGAAACTTGATGTCCTTGACTTTGTAACTCTTTGGTCAAGATTTTCCCTAACAAACCTGTTCCTCCTGTGATTAAAATGTTTTTACTCATTTTTCAATTTTTTTTAATTTCTACTGGTTGTGTTCAACCCAAATCAAAGCATCTGTATTATAACCCATTTTTTGAGCAATTTTCAAATAATCCAGTTTTACATTTTCAGGAATCTCTTTGGTGCGTGATAAAATCCATAAATATTTTTGATTAGAACCTGCAACCAACGCGTATTGATATTGATCATCCAAAGCAACCACATGGTAACCAGCATAAAAAGGTCCAAAAAAGGAAACTTTCAAACTACCCAAATCTTTTCCTTCTATGAATTTTGCTTTTCCAACGCTTTGCTTCCATTTTTCATCTACGTAATCGTATCCTCGGTTATCTACTTTGATCGTACCATTTTGATTCAAGGAATAGGTCGCAGTAACGTTGTTTAAATTGCGTTCAAATCGCATGTCCAATCGCGCAATTTCATACCATTTTCCTAAATATTTATTGGCATCAAAAGCTTTTACTGGTTTCACATTTTTAGGGATCGAAACACACGATGGAAAGATCCAAAGAAGTAGAAAAGAAAGTATAAAAAGTGAGCTGATTTTGTTCTTCATGACGATCAAATTTAAGTGAGACAATGCTGTATTCTAAATTGCAATACTCGAACTTACAGAATTATTACATTACTTCTTTATAAGCTGCAATCGCTCTTTTTCGAGCAAAGTCGTGATCTACAATCGGATACAAGTATAATTCGTCGTATTCTGGTATCCATCTTTTAATATAAATTAACTTCGGATCAAATTTAAGGGTCTGAAGTGTTGGATTAAATACTCTAAAATAGGGTGCTGCATCGCAACCACAACCTGCTGCCCATTGCCAGTTTCCATTGTTTGCCGACAAATCGTAGTCCAACAGTTTTTGAGCAAAATAAGCTTCGCCCCAACGCCAATCGATGAGTAAGTGTTTCGTCAAGAAGCTTGCAACGACCATTCGCACGCGGTTATGCATCCAACCTGTTTCGTTCAATTGTCGCATTCCTGCATCCACAATTGGATAACCCGTTTTTCCCTCGCACCAGGCTTTAAATTCCGCTTCGTTATTTCTCCATTGGATGCCATCGTATTTCATTCTGAAAGCTTGATGTTCCACTTTTGGATAATGAAATAAAATCATCATAAAAAACTCACGCCAGATCAATTCGTTCAACCACGTTTCACTCGTTTTTACTGCCACTTGCGCTAGTTTTCGAACACTAACGGTTCCAAACCTCAAATGAATTCCCATTCTGGTCGTTCCTTCAACTCCTGGAATGTCTCTTTTTTCTTGATATTCTCGGATGAGATTTTGGTCTAATTCCGGTTTGGAAACACCACTTTTAATCTCCTCAAAACCAATTTCAGTTAAGCTTGGAATCGGAACTACAGTTCCAGTATAAAGATTTGAAAGCAAATTTTCAGACGGATAAAAAACGAGTTCATCGCTGTGAAATTGTAATTTCCAAATTTTAGAATACGGCGTGAAAACGGTGTATGGCGTTCCATCTTTTTTCATCACTTCCGACTTTTCAAAAATCACTTGGTCTTTGAAAGTGTGGAATGCAATGTTTTTAGAAATGGCAAAATTTTCAATAATTTCATCCCGTTTCATCGCACTCACTTCGTAATCGCGATTGGAATAAATTGCTTTGATTTCAAATTCGTTTTGCAGTTTTTCAAATGCTTCCAACGGAGAATCGTGCATTACCCGAATAGCAGCTTGATGTGCTTGAACTTCCTGGTTGATTTCCAGCAAAGTTTCGTGAATAAAAGCAACTCGTTTATCTGCTTTATCTTCCAAGCGGTTCAAAATGTCTTTGTCAAAAATAAAAAGCAAAACGACTTTATTTCCACTTTGCAAAGCGTGATACAAGGCTGTATTGTCTGTCAATCTTAAATCTCGCCGAAGCCAGCAAATGGTAATTTCTTCTTTCATTATACTAAAGAGCAATTATGTATTTAAAAAGATGTAGTTTGTTTTCTCAGAAAACTAGCAAAAGTCAGCACAACAAGTACAATTGCCACTCCGTAACACGAGTACACAATGGATTCTGGTCCCTGATTGGAAATGTTGGAAACAGCAATGGCGAGCAAAGCCCAGATCCCAACTGCAACAAAGGTTCTTAGATTCCATTTCCAAAGTACCAAAACATTGACAATTCCTGCAATAACGATCAGTGCAATCGTCCAATATTCATCCGAAATTCCAAATCCATTCCAATTCATTTTGGTTAGAAAACCAGCAACATTGGCGATTAAAGCAACGGATATCCAACCTAAATACAACGCAAATGGAAACAAAATGAACAAGCGATTTTTGAAAGAATGATAATCTAGATTTAGCAGAATAATTTGCATTATTTTGATGAGTGACAACAGCATAAAAATCATCAGCAGTACTGAAACTGCTGTAAATTCATACAACCAAGCGACCACCCAAAAAGAATTTAATACACAGGTAAAAGTAAACCACCAACCAATTTTAAAAAGCATCGGTTCTTCGTTTTTCGGGTTAAAAAGTTGTCTTCCGCTGTAAAAGACAAAACCAAACAAACCCAAGTAAATGATACCCCAAATTGAAAAAGCATAGCCTGCCGGCGTGAAAAAATTAAAATATCGATCCGAAACCGTCTTCATGGTATTGCCATTAAAAACACCGGTATTCGACAAATAATTCATCACGATCATGGAAATGAATGCAAATCCATTGACAATTGGCAATACTTTTTTCATCTTTCTAGCTTTAAATTTGATTTAATAACTATTCTCGAAGCGTTATCCTTTAGGCTTTTAATGCTCTTTTACTTTTCCGTGCATTTTTAAAGTATTTGATCGGAACCCATAACATCCCAAAGCATTCACCTTGTTCTTTTTGGAGATGCTTGTGGTGCATTTTGTGCGCTCTACGAATGGCTTGAAAATACACATGGTCTGAATTTCTGAAAATCTTAAATCGCTGGTGGATAAAAATATCATGCACAAAGAAATACGCCATTCCATACAAGGTGATTCCAAGTCCGATCCAGAAAAAGAAATTGAAATCATTCTGTAATCCTATAAACAAAGAAGCAATGCCAGGAATTGCAAAAATGATAAAGAAAAAATCATTGTGCTCCAAAAAACCTTCGTCTTCTTTCTTGTGGTGATCTTTGTGTAAATACCAAAGAAAGCCGTGCATGATGTATTTATGAGCCAACCAAGCAACCATTTCCATTCCAATGAAAGCTGCAAGGACGATTAAAACATTGTAAAGAATCATGATTTTCTATTTTTTAAAACAGTTAAATTCTATTCATTTTATGCTGAACCATGCTGTTCAACATCAATCCAAATTTTTGTGTATTGTTGATTCGAACTCGTTCTTCTAAAATTCGAGAAGCTGGAAGTTTTTTAATTTTCTTAAACAAAGAAACATAGTAAACATACGCTAAATAAACGCCACCTCGAGATGAATTTGGAAGCATTTTAATTCCGATTAAAGCCTCTTTAAAATCCGCTTCAATTTCGTCTTCGATTTGTTTTTTATCCTCTAAATTAAAATCATTAAAATTGATGGTTGGAAAATAATTTCTTCCCAAAATCTCAAAATCATCTTTTAAATCGCGTAGGAAATTTACTTTTTGAAAAGCAGCACCTAGTTTCATCGCATACGGTTTTGTTTTTGCAAACAATTCAGCATCACTTTGGCAAAAAACGTGTAAACACATCAATCCTACCACTTCGGCAGAACCTAAAATGTATTCATTGTATTTTTCACGCGTATATTCCACTTGTTCCAAATCCATTTCCATACTCTTCAAAAAAGTATCAATTAAGTTCAAATCAACGTTGTAATTTTTCACAACTTGTTGAAAAGAATTAAGGATGGGATTGGTAGAAACACCTTCTTCAATTGCCAAAAAAGTATCTACTCGAAATCGTGCCAACAGTTTTTTACGATCATAGTCGTTAAAACTATCCACTATTTCATCTGCAACTCTTACGAAGCCATAAATGGAATAAATGGAGTCTCTCAAGATCGGACTTAGAAAATAAATTCCAAGTGAAAAACTCGTACTGTATCGTCGAGTTGTCAACTTACTCATTTCGACAGAAATGTCATCAAATATCTTTTTCATAGGTCTTTTTGTATTTGATTTATTACTTGTTCAGCAGCTAGTTTCCCAGATATAATGGATGGAGGAACTCCTGGTCCAGGAACTGTTAACTGACCTGCGTAATAGAGGTTTTTGATTTGATTATTTTTGATTTTTGGTTTTAAGTTCGCTGTTTGCATCAAGGTATTTGCCAATCCATACGCATTGCCTTTGTATGAATTATAGTCTGCCTTAAAATCAGCTACACAATAGCTTTTCTTGTAGTCGATGTGATTCATAATGTCAACACCAACATGTTTTTCCAATCTTTTCATCATCACCTGAAAGTATTGTTCTCTACTTTCCTCGGTATCGTTTAAGTCTGTTGCAATTGGCATCAACAAGAATAAATTCTCATGACCTGCAGGTGCAACTGTATCATCAGATTGAGACGGACAGCATACATAAAACAAGGGTTTACTTGGCCATTGCGGGTCTTTATATATCTCACGTGAATGCTGATCCAAATCTTCTTCAAAAAACAAGGTATGGTGCTCAATGTTTGGGATTCGTTTCTTAACACCAAGGTAAAATATTAAACTGGAAGGAGCAAATGTTTTTTTTATCCCAATACTTTTCGGTGTAATTGCGATCTTCTGGCTTTAGCAAACTATTTTCAACGTGATGGTAATCTGCAGCAGCAATCACGGAATCGAAAAGTTGTTCTTTTCCGTTTACCAAAACACCTTTAGCCTTTTTGTTTTCATTTAAAATTTGCTCGACAGCTGCATTCAAATGAATTTTAGTTCCTTGATTTTTAGCTAGTTTTGCCATTCCTTGAATGATCATTCCAAAACCACCTTCTGGATACCAAGTTCCCAATTTCAAACCTGCATAATTCATCAAACTATACATCGCTGGCGTGTCATTTGGCATGGCGCCCAAAAACAATACTGGAAAATCCATCAAAGCCAACAGTTTTGGATGTTTGAAATATTTTCGAACATGTTTTGCAAAAGAAGAAAAAACCTCTAATTTAAAAACACCTGTAATTAATTCTTTATCAATGAATTCGGTAAGCGAAAGACCGGGTTTGTAAACCAGTTTTTTCATTCCAACATCGTATTTAAACTTTGCATCATCCATGAACTTCTGAAGTTTTACGGCACTTCCAGGTTCAATGCTTTCAAACATGTCGCACAACTCTTTGTAATCAGCAGGAACATGCATCACATCTTGATCTTTGAATACGATATCAAACGATGGATTTAATAATTTTAATTGGTAGAAATCGGATACTTCGTGCCCGAAATCGCCAAAAAATCGTTCAAAAACATCTGGCATCCAATACCAACTTGGACCCATGTCAAAAACATAGCCATTATCGGTTTTCATTTGTCTTGCACGACCACCAATTTCTGCGTTTTTCTCAAAAACATGCACTTCGTGTCCAGCTTTAGACAAGTAGCAAGCGGCGCTTAAGCCTGAGAATCCAGATCCAACAATTGCAATTTTTGCCATCTTATTTTCGATTATATTTTATTTTCAATTTGCAGCAAACTATCGACATCCGCTAGCCATTGCGTATTTTCCTCCAATTTCAATTGGTGAATTAATTTCGGGTTTCCACTTAGATATACTGTAGCATCTGAAAAAATAGAACTGATGGTTGAAACATAAGCCTGTGCATTTTCAGCTAGCATAAAGCGTATGAAAAAGAAAAGAATGAAATCCGCATGAAGTGCTTCTTGCGCCGATTTTAAAGTATCTAAAGGAACACTTGCGCCAATATAAACCACTTTGAACCCTTTGAATTTTAAAACGTAATTGGCAAGCATCAATCCAGTCTCATGAAATTCATCTTCTGGTAAAAAAAGCAACCACTTTTTTGCATCCTCGGCAGGACTCGGCAAGGAATCAATTGAAGTTAGAATTTTCTGACGAATTAAATTCGTCATGAAGTGCTCTTGTGCAGGAGGCAACATGTCAATCGACCACATCAAACCTACCCGATTGAGTAAAACAGAAATAACTTCTACATAGGTTTTGAAAATTCCATATTGTTCAAAGCAGTAATCCAATATCTTCTTAAATCCTTCCTCTTCAAATTGCATCCCCGCAGCAATCAGTTGCGAAACGTATTGATGCGGATCTTTATTTTTACCTTGTTCATAAATGGCTCTGATCAGTACATTCAACTCAGGATCCGACTTGGAGGAAATTTCAGAAATTTTATAACCCGTATCCATCAAACTAACGATGTTTAACAACCTCTTCAAGTCAGAATTTGTGTAGGTACGCGTATTCCCTTCCGTTCGATCTGGCGACAAAGCTTGGTAACGTTGTTCCCAAATACGAATCGTATGGGCTTTGATACCTGAAAATTGTGCCAACTGAGAAATTGATAAAGAATCCATTTTGTTTAACTTTTTACAAATATACTTAAACAAAATGTTTTATTATCTGATTTTAACAATAAAATTCATTTCGTTCCAATTCAGTTTTCAAATATCAACGTGATATTTACATATCTTGAATTGAGAATCACGTAAACTCCTATCAAATAAACGAAAAAAAAGAATAAAAAGCAAGAAAAGATGAAACTAAACTTTGGAGTTGAACCGGCTCATTAAATCGAGTGCAATTTTTTTGGTATCCTGAAGCTGCATACAGTTGAAATGCTTTTTGGGACAGGCTTGAAATCCAATCTTCGAACAAGGTCTGCAAGCCAAACCATTCACCTCGTGGACACTAAATTTGGATGAATCTGAAGGATAATATGGATACATTCCGAATGCAGGAACGGTATTTCCCCAAACGCTAACGATTGGAATTTGAAATGCTGAAGCGATGTGCATCAATCCGGTATCGTGTGTCAACAAAACGGCAGACTGCTTCACCACACTTGCCGATTGACCAATGGACAGTTTTCCGGTTAAATCGATCACGTTTGAGAACTTCGACAACTCTTTGCCTACTTCTTGGTCAGTTGGGCCGCCTAAAAGTACAACAGGAACATCAATTTGAGAAAGTATTTCTTTCATTTTCTCAACCGGCATGCGTTTGGTTGCAAATTGAGCGCCGACGGCGAAAGCAATGTATTGGGTTGGTTTTAAATCGTATCTCAAAACATCGACTTCGTCCGCTTGTGAAATGAAAAAGTCGCAAGGCAACAAATCATTGACAACTTTCAGCGATTTTACCGCTTCAAAATAGCGATCCACAATGTGACGCTTGTCCTTCATTTCTTTTTTGAAGTTCACCAAAAGCCATTTTTCTTTGTGAAGTTTCGGGAAAGCAGCAGCTGGAACTCGAAGTTTATTCTTTAAACTAAATGTTCGAAGGTTGTTGTGTAAATCAACCACAAAATCGTATTTCTCATTCTTTAAACGAGGCAAACATTCGTCAATTGATTTGTCGATGGCATAAACTTGATCGATGTATGGATTGTTGTCCACAAGTGGTCTATACGATTTTTTGGTCAGAAAATGAATCGTCGCATTGGGAATCTGTTGCTTTAGGCAACGCACAACTGGCGAAGTTAAAACAATGTCCCCAATTGAACTAAAACGAACGACCAATATTTTCATCCTCCAAAGATAAAAAATGATTTAGAATCGGTGGGTAAAAAATGAGAATATTGAAGCAAGACAGCAGGTTCAACACAAGTTAATTCTTTCGGCAATATGTTAGTTATTCGGCAAGGATGCCTAAATAAATTTCTCGCGTAAAAACATCCACGCAATTAACGGTTGCGAAGCTTAGAAAATAAGCGTTTTCAGGATTAGCAAATATCTATTTTCTACTCATTGTTAATTGAAGATAAGAAAAAAAGTAATCTATGTCTAAAAATCGCTAACTTTTAAAATAATCGCAGAACGAGCGATACGCCCGCACTAGCTTGGGGAACGAGCGAGACGCTCGCACTAGCTTGGGAAAGTCTAGGGTAGATTACATCTGCCATATATAAGATTTTTGATGTTAAGTATTATTCTGATGAATTAGGTCTATTATCCGAAACCTACTTCCATGTGTGATATCCAGTATAAAAAAAAGCCAACTAGAACACAGATCATAGTATATAACCTTATTAAAATAAGGTTTTCATTTTTATACCTTAATGAAGACGAGTAGCTCCCCCAATAATAGGTGCCTAGAGAAAGAAAGGATGTGGAAATAAACCCCAAGGATAAAAGATTGAAGATTTCATCGACATTGTGATAGTGCTTGTGCGACCAATTGTCCAGAATGTCTAACGGATACCAGAACTGATAGATTGTAATTATCAGTAGAAAAACCGAGATTAGTAATAATACAAGTGAAAGTATAATGATAGGCTTTTTCATATCGATTTTTAAGGTATAAGAATAGTTGGGTCTTCTGATTGAATTTCCCCCAAAGCTGGCGCGAGCATCTTGCTCGTGCCTACGCTCATTTAGATCCTTTTCGGATGCCAAGATAAAAACTTTTAGCTTCCCATCAAATCTATTTCCAAAAAGGTTTGATCTCCTGCATAATTTCGTGCGCTACTATATTTTAAATCCACTGGGTTGAGTACAAATTACGACAACATTATCCCTGAAGAAGTGACTCTTGAAGATAAACCAGATCTTGAAAAATTAAATCTCATTAACCAATTAGACGATGACGACAAACAAACCGTTTTCAAAATAATTGATACCATGCTCACCAAAAAGAAATTTAAAGACTTCTTTCAGAAAAATATTGCAACGCTGTGAAATTAAAAATCCCAAGTACTAAGAAAATACTTGGGATTAATATTGTTTGTTATCAATGACTTAAATACTTAAAATATGAAAAGTGACCGTTTACTACATTACCCTATTTATTAATAATTAATTTTACATCTTTATTCTTAAAAAAGGTAATTAAATTTTCTACTTCGTTCCAATTTTGCATACTAATTGTCGGTAATATTTGTTTGCTTTTTCTTTTTAAAGTAAATGCAATACTATGGCTAGAGTGTGGTGATATTATATAATTGAACGTTATTTCATCTAATTCGTCATAATTTATATTGATAATTATTTTTTTAAAAAATCTATATTTTAAACTTAATCCATTCTCACTGAAAACATAAACCTTAAAACTATTTTTTAAGAAATAAAATAAAAAAACATTGAAAAAGGTAAAAAAAACGAAACTTTCAGGAAGGATTATATATGGTAAAACAATAAAAGCGATACATAATGATAACATAAAGTTATTCAAACAATAGACTACTAAGTCTTTATTAATTACCTTTTGTTTTTTCAACTCCATTTTTCACAGTTTCCTCCTTGTTTTTACTCTCATTTTCTTGAAACCACTCTAAAACATTTTGAGTATTCTCTAAAGCCGAAATAATTCCTTCTAAAGTTTTTTCAAGTTTTTCCTATATTATCCGCTTTTTTTAACTCAAGTAAATTCTTTAAATTTTTAACTCCATCAAATGCGGTTTTAGCATTTTTTGTCAATTTTAAACCATCTTTATTTATTCCTAATGATTCTAATGCGGTTTTGTTTTCTCCGATGAGATAAGGACTTAAATCATCAACTGCAAATATCCCTGAAATTAATGTTCCAAATTCAATCATACCCCAATTTGCAAGTGGCGTTTTTGCCAATGTTGCTAATGCTCCACCTGTTGCAATTGTTCCTATAAAGCTAGCGGTAGCAATTAGTCCATGCCAAGGGGATTCGGAAGCCCACGCATCAGCCGATTGAATTTGATAATATACACGTCTCGTCCAACTGTTACTTGTTGCAATACTAGCTTCATAAAAAGACGTTCCCCAAGACATCAAATCAGAATGAGAATCATAATCACTTGTTTTTGTATTTAACTTATATGTAGTATAAAGTTCTTTGCCTAATACTTTTGCGGTGATTTTAAATTCAACTCTTGTACTGGTATTTATTCTTATATAAGATACATATTTACTCTGTTTTTTTAACTGGGCTTCAAAAACGTCTGCAATTTCAGGATAACGAGGTCCCTCACCATTATCATCAATAAAAACAATAGGATTGTTTCCAGCAAATACATAAGGTGACCAATCTAAGTAAATAGCAAATAATGGGTCTCGACTTAAAAACCTTCCAAGTCTCGGATCGTGCATCCTAGCCCCAAAATCATACGAGTTTCCTCGTCCTTTGATTTCATCATCCTTTTCCATCGAGTTGAACCCATATCGATACTTCGCAATTCCTTCCATAATAATTACAAAGAAAATTGATGTTACTCAATAACAACTTCAAACAACTTAGACCAATATTTACCAGTTAAATAAGTCTTTTTATTGCTTGGATTGTGCGCAATTCCGTTCAAAACATCTCCACCACTTCTTCCCAAAGCGGCAGCTGAAGTTGCATCAATTTCAGCCAAAACCTTTCCTGTTTCTGGATCGATTTCAAGAATGATGTCCAACATCCAAACGTTGGCATACAGTTTTCCGTCGATGTATTCTAATTCGTTCAATTTGGATCTTGGACCAACGTTGTCATACACTTCGATTGTTTTCACAACCTGAAAGTTTTTTGGATCTCTAAAAACGAGACGTTCTGTTCCGTCTGACATGATTAAATTCTTGCCGTCATTCGCTAATCCCCAACCTTCGCCGGTATAAGTGAATTCTTTGGATTTAATTTCTAAGGTTTTTGAATCATACATAAAACACTTTTGCTGTGTCCAAGTCAATTGATATAAAATACCATCCATAATCGTAATTCCTTCACCAAAGAACGAAGCATCTAAACCGTTTTTATTGATGATTTTACCAGTTTCCAATTCCACTTGCGCCACCATCGTTGCAGCCGTTCTGTTTGGATCACCTGTACTTTCATAAAGTATGTTGTTGTAGAATTCTAATCCTTGTGTAAAGCTTGTACTGTTATGAGGATAGGTATTTACAATTTTTGCAGTTTTGCTTTCCGGAGAAATATCCGATAGAATACGAACAATTCGTTGGTCTACGTGTTCTGTGCCATCTGCTAATTGCGCAACCAATTTAATGGATTTCGCACCCACACCAAAACCAGTCAAGTTGATTGTAAATTCTACATCTGACTGTGGATTAGTCCAAGTTTGAAAGACACTGTCTTCAAATACCAGTTCTAATTTCGAAATGTCTTTTTCAAGAACTTGAATTTTTAGTGGAACGGATTGTCCATATACCGTTGATAAGTTGTCAGAAAATGCAAATGATACTGGTATTTTATCAGAATCAACTGGGTCATTTTTACAACTTTGTACAATGAAAACAAGAGACAAAAGAAAAGCTACTCGAACTAAAAAATTCAAATTCATGGTTATTTTATTAAAGTTTTTGGATTTCAACAGCATCAATGTGGCTGTGTGATTCGTGGTATTTGACTTGTTTATCTTTCAACACAATCGCTTGCGGAGATTGATGTGCAACACCAGTTACAGCAGCAATTTCATTGGAAATATCTCTGAAAGCAATTAAATCGAGAAAGTACAAATCTGCACAATCGTTATTGATATTCCATTCAGCTTGAAAATTACGGAGTGCCATCGATGAGATGCTGCAACGTGTGCTGTGTTTGAAAAACACTTTCAATTTATCTGAAGGCGTATTGTATATGTCGTGAAATTGTTGAACTGATTTTAGTTCAATCCACGGCATTCCGTTCGATTCTTTTTCTTCTTTTGGTTTTCTTGAAAAAAGTCCCATCTGTTTTGTTTTAAATTGTTATTGACGCTGCGTTTAAACGTGTTCATTTAAGTCTTGTAAAGTTACGAGATATAAACAACAATTAAACGGCAGAAATCGTTAACTTTTTCAAAACAAAACGCTGTTAATTCGTAACTAAAGACACTTTAAAACAGAAATCTCCAAGTGTCTTGAATTAAAAAATCAACATGTTTCCACCAAATAAGATTGCCGCTGCACAAACTGCCAAAACGAACCACTGCAACGCAGGAACCTTGTGTTTTGAAACAACTGGACTACCTTCTTCTGGTTTCTGTACGGTTAAAATTACGATTCTTAAATAGTAATAAACTCCAATTCCAGAATTCAATAAGGCAATTGCAACCAACCAAGGCTGTTCTCCAATCGCTTCAGCAAAAACCAAATACTTTCCAAAGAATCCCATCAATGGTGGAATACCAGCCATTGAAAGCAAAGCTACAACTGCTACAAAACCAACATAAGGATTTCTTCTCGCTAAACCTTTGAACGAAGAAATTTGATCTTCTTCGTCGTTTAAAATCAATGAAACCGTTACCAATGCGATGATCGAGAATCCATAAGCAAACAAATAAGCCATTAAATTGAATGGACTATCTGGGCTTTGAATTACCAATGTCAACAAAGCATAACCAACGTGTGCAATACTAGAATACGCTAATAGACGCTTGAAACGAATTTGTTTGATCGCAGATAAATTCCCTACAAACATCGTAATCACTGCAATGAATCCTAAAGCAGGTGCCCAGAAATCGTGTAACGAACCGAAAGCCATGGAGAACATTTTAAGAAACGCACCAAATCCTGCTAATTTCACGATCGTCGCCATGAATCCTGTTACAACAACTGGACTACCGTCATACACGTCAGGCGACCAAAAGTGAAAGGGCGTTGCTCCGATTTTAAATAAAAATGAAGCCATAATCATCAGCATACCAACGTATACCAATGGTGAAGCAGTTTCTTGCGCCATGATTGCCGTGTTGATTTCAGCTAATTTGAAAGAACCTGTTCCTCCGTAAACCCACGCAATACCGAAAAGTACCACTCCAGTAGAGAAGGCACCAGTTAAGAAATATTTCAAAGAAGCTTCCGAAGAACGCAAATCTGATTTCCTACTTCCTGCCATTACATAAACTGGAATAGACAAAATTTCAAGTCCTAAGAAGAACATGAACATGTCTGTAAACGCAAACATAATCAATGCACCACATAAAGAAAACAACAACAATCCGATGTAATCTCCTGTATGTTCTGGTGTTTCTTTGAAAGAAGAATAGGCTGTTAAAAGAATCAAGAAGGCAAAAATCATTGCGATAACGCCGTAGAAAATAGCAAAACTCGTAAATTCTAGTCCTTCAAATTGAAGCATGTTGGCACACTTACTTTCACATATCAATGCCGTAGCACTTGCAATTAATCCAGCAGATGCAACCGTCAAAACCATCCAAGGTTTCTTTGTAAACGCAATAAAAAGCGAAAGTAAAGCGGTAATAAATAAGATAATGAGAGCTGTCATTTTAGTGAGCTATATTTTGTGAAGAATGAATATTATCAAGCAGTGTTTTTAAACTTGGTTCAATGACCTCAACGATCATTTGAGGATAAACACCAATGAAAACGATTAGTACCATCAGAACGAAGAATACTGCAGTCTCATTCCAGGTTAAGTCTGGAAAATTAAAGTTTTTGGAAGGTCCGTTCATACTCAATTGGTACGCTCTGAATGTGTAAACACACGCCAAGATAAGCGTTGTACCGATTAAGATTCCCCACGTCATGTCGTAGAAGTAAACTCCACGAATCAACAAGAACTCACCGATGAAACCACTAGTCAGCGGAATTGAAATTCCTGCGAAAACAATGGCACCGAACCAGAATGCGAAGCGAGGCGCTTGTTTAGCGATTCCTCCTAGATTTTCATATTCATTGGTTCCTAAACGACGATCAATTACTTCAGCAGCTAAGAACAATCCAACCGCAACCAAACTGTGGTTGACCATTTGAATCACTGCACCAGTCATGGCATCGTAACTCATCACCACAATTCCTGCAGCGATTAAACCAACGTGCGAAATGGAAGCGAAAGCGAATGTTCTTTTGATGTTTTTCTGACGAATCGCCAAGATTGCAGCGTAAATTACACCGATTGTTCCTAAAACAACAACTGGCATCGTATAACTTTCAATTGCTTCAGGAGCCATTGGCAACATCCAACGCATCATTCCGTAAAGTGCCATTTTCAACATCAGGGCTGATAAAAGCATCGTTCCTGCCATTGGCGATTTCACATAGGTTTCTGGCTGCCATCCGTGGAAAGGGAAAAGCGGAATTTTTACGGCGAATGCCAAGAAGAATCCACCCATAACCCACAATGCGGAAGTAGTTCCTAACTGAACTTTCATCAGGTCTTCCCAAGAGAAACTCGCTGCACCTTCAAATCCAGAGCCACCGACTTTCAACATCATCAAGGCAAAAAGCATTGCCAAGGAACCAACAAAGGTATAGATGAAGAACTTGATTAAATCCGCTTTGCGTCCCGGAGCACCGAACCATAAAAAGATTAAGAATACTGGAATCAATGAAATTTCCCAGAAAACGTAGAACAGTAATCCGTCCATGGAAAGGAAAACACCCAAAAGTCCAACTTGCATGAAGAAAACCATGGAAGTAAACATTCTGTTGGAAGCCAATGTTCCATTGAAGTTACTGAGCAAAATCAAGAAGGTCACCAAGTTGGTTAAGACTATCATGATTAAACTAATTCCGTCGTAACCCATTTTGTAAGTTAGACCGAAAGTAGATGCCCAATTTGGATCAAATACAGAAACATATAAATCAGCTGGAACATAGGTAACAACGTGACCAACAGCAACTGCTGTAGAAACTAGTCCACCAATCAATGCGTAATAACGCAAGAATTGTTTTGGGACGAATAGCGCGATAAGCGCAAATAAAAGAGGTATTATAAGTAGTTCCAAAGCTTTTAAATTTTCACAAGGTAATATACAATCAATCCAACTATTCCGGAAACCATCCAGAGAACATACCAATTGGCATATCCAGATTGCCATTTCTTAACGCGTTCACCACCGGCAGCAATGCCTTTGGTAATCGTCAATACAATTCCGTTTAAGAAATACAATTCAAAGAAGCTATATCCTTTTTCAGACATCCATACAATTGGTTTAACAAACAAGAAGTTGTAGATTTCGTCAATGTAAAGTTTATTTGCTGAAACTTTTTCCCATCCAGAAAGTTCTGAATCTTCAACTGGAATGGAATTTTTCTTCACGTAAACCGAATAAGAAACCGCTAGAATTGCTAAAGTCACCAAAACTGCAACAGCCATCAGCACCATTACGGTAGAGTCTGCAAGATGATCCGTAACAATTTTTTCTAGTCCTGCAGTATTGCGTTCCAAATAATGAGACAACCAATGTGCTTGATTTTTAAACCAAATTCCCGGTAGGTTCAAAACACCACCGATCACTGAAAGCACAGCCAAAACAACCAAAGGAAGCGTCATACTTGCTGGTCCTTCGTGAATGTGACTTTCCGTTTCTTTCGAACCTCTGTATGTTCCGTGGAACGTTACGAAGTACAATCTAAACATGTACATCGCAGTCATGATCACACTGATTAAAACCAAGATATACAAAGTTGTATTTTGTCCGAAAGCAACTGCTAAAATCTCATCTTTGGAATAGAATCCTGAAAGCAACGGGAATCCTGTAATTGCCAATGTACCAATTAAGAACGTAATGTGCGTAACAGGAATCTTGTTTTTCAAACCTCCCATTTTGCGGATGTCTTGTTCTTCTGATACGGCGTGAATGACACTTCCAGAACCAAGGAATAAAAGAGCTTTAAAGAATGCGTGCGTCGTAACGTGGAAAATAGCTACGGTGTATGCACCCATACCCAAGGCAACAAATAATAATCCCAATTGAGAAACTGTTGAATAAGCCAATACTTTCTTAATGTCGTTTTGGCGCATCGCGATGAAAGCTGCAACAATCGAAGTAATCAAACCGATGTACAACATTGCATCTTGGGTAAAAGGCGCTAATTCAAACAAGAAATTTGAACGAACGACTAAGAAGATACCAGCTGTTACCATCGTCGCAGCGTGAATCAATGCAGAAACGGGAGTTGGACCCGCCATCGCATCTGGCAACCACGTGAAAAGTGGAATTTGAGCACTTTTACCTGTTGCACCGATGAATAAACAAATTGTAATTCCCAACATCATTTCTGGAGAAGTAACAATCTGACCAACAGTCACCATGTTTGCTAACTCCAAATATTCTAATGTTCCGTATTGATTCAAAATCATAAACATTCCGATCAACAAGGCCAAGTCACCAATGCGGTTCATGACAAATGCTTTCCGAGCAGCCATACTATTTAACATCCCTTTCTCAGCATCTGCATACCAGAAACCAATCAACAAGTAGGAACAAACTCCTACACCTTCCCATCCAAAGAAAAGAATGAAGTAATTACTTCCTAAAATCAGAAGCAACATGGAGAAGATAAACAGGTTTAAGTAGGTGAAGAACTTGTAATATCCTGGATCATTTTTCATGTAACCCATGGAGAAAAGGTGAATCAAAGCACCAACACCAGTTACAATCAAAGTCATCCAAATAGACAGATTATCCGCTAAGAAACTTGCGTTTAATTCAATACTTGGAAGCGAAAGAATGGTAAATAAGTTTACTCGGACCGCTTCGTCGATTTGAAAGAAAATCATCAAAGCGAAAACGAAAGAAAGAGAAGTAGCCAATGTAGCTATCGATCCAACCAAAACTTTCGGCATATTTTTACCAAAAATTCCGTTAATTGCCCCACCAATCAGCGGCAGCAATAAAATAAGGGGTAGAAGTTGTGATATCGACATTTTGTTATCCTTTTAATTTGTTAAACAATTCAATATCTACAGATCGGTTGTTTCTGTATAAAAGCACCAAAATGGAAAGTCCAATCGTTGCTTCTGCAGCGGCAACCACCATGATGAAGAACACAAATATTTGTGCATCACCTTGGCCGAAATAGGTAGAGAAAGCAACCAACAATAAGTTGACCGAGTTCAACATTAATTCAATACTCATCAAAACGATGATGGCATTTCTTCTAACGATCACACCGATTACACCGATGGCAAACAAAATCGTTGAAAGCACAATGTAAAATTGTACCGATATGCCTGATTCAAAAATAGTTCCTAATATCATTCTTAATCAATTATTTGTTTTTCTCTTTTTGCCAACAATACAGCACCTACCATCGCAGAGATAAACAAGATGGATGAAACCTCAAAAGGCAAAACGTATTTTGTAAATAATAACATTCCTAAGTTTTCAACTAAACCTTGCTGATTGTCAACAGGTAAGTCAATCGGAAGCATGATTACATCTTTTAAAGCTGCGATAATAACAATCATCAAAGCTCCACCTGCAACGGTTGCAGCAACTTTCATTTTCATGGATGATCTCGGTTCGTTGTCTTTGCTTAAGTTCAAGAACATCAACACAAATAAGAACAAAACCATAACAGCTCCGGTGTAAACGATGATGTTTACAATCGCCAAGAACTGTGCATTCATCAAAACATAATTACCCGTGATTAAGAAAAATGTCAAGATCAAAAACAAAACACTTCTTACCGGGTGAGGACTGGCTACAACCATCAAAGCTGAGCCAACGGTTAAACCGCCTAAAACAATTGCTAAAATTTCTATTCCACTCATTTCTTTCCTCTTTTACCAGTGTGTTGTCTTTTTGTAATGTCAATTCGATTATCGATCGATTCAACCAAACGGTTTTTACCGTAAACAAAATCTTCTCTATCGAATGAAGTTGGTACAATGCGATCCGTTAAGAAAACTGCTTCTTTCGGACAAGCTTCCTCGCATAAACCACAGAAAATACAGCGAATCATGTTGATTTCGTAAGTTACTGCATATTTCTCTTCGCGGTACAAGTGCTCTTCTCCTGGCAAACGTTCTCCAGCAACCATGGTAATTGCTTCAGCAGGACAAGCCACTGCGCACAAACCACAAGCCGTACAGTTTTCTCTTCCTTGTTCGTCTCGTTTCAAAACGTGCATCCCACGGTAAACAGGAGCAAAAGCACGTTGTTGCTCTGGATATCGAATGGTTGCGCTTTTATTAAACATGTGTCTGAAAGTCATCGCCATTCCAGCCAAAACGACTGGTAGGTATAAACTTTCTAAAAAAGTCATCTGTTTGTCTGAGACAACCTTCTTTCTATTCGTTAAACTTTCCATATTCTTATGTGTAAGTCTGATTTTTAGTGATTCAAATTAACTCTAAAACTTCCACTAGCTCTAGAATCTGATGCATTATTCAAAACTGCGGTTGGTTGTTTTTGTTCAACTTCAACTGTTGCAGCTGCTTTTTTATCTTCACTGAACCATCCAGAAGTAAAAGCAATAACCACTGCGGTAATCACCAAGTTAATCATCGCCAATGGAATTAATTTTTTCCATCCTAAGTGCATCAATTGATCGTATCTGAAACGTGGCAATGTCCAACGAATCCACATGAATACGAAAATGAAGAATACGGTTTTTGCGAAGAATACTAAAGTTCCCAAGATACTCAAGGTAATTCCACTGAAGTTATCCATTCCTGGGAAGTTGTATCCTCCGAAGAACAATGCTGCAATAATCGCTGCAGAGATAAACAAGTTTACGTATTCAGCAAAAAGGAAGAAACCTAATTTCATGGAACTGTACTCTGTATGGTAACCTCCAATTAATTCGTTTTCACATTCCGCCATGTCAAACGGTGCTCTGTTACATTCCGCCAAAGAGGTTACTAAGAAAATGATAAAAGCCAAAGGTTGTTTAAACACGTTCCATGTAAAGTAACCGTCTGCCCAGAATCCGTGTTGTTGTTCAACAATGGTTGCAACACTTAAACTTCCTGACATCAATACGATGGTAATAATCACAATACCCATCGCTAATTCGTAAGAAATCATTTGCGACGAAGTACGAATAGCTGAGAACAAAGAGAATTTGTTATTCGATGCCCAACCACCAATCATAATTCCATATACTCCAATGGAAGCAAATCCAATGACATATAAAATACCGATGTTGATATCCGCAACTTGCAACGCGATGGTTCTACCAACCATTTCAACTGGCGGTCCCCACGGAATAACAGCTCCGGTCATTGCTGCCGTGAACATCGCTAATCCTGGTGCCAAGATGAACAAGCCTCTTTCCGCATTTTTAGGAATAAAATCTTCTTTAAAGAACATTTTTCCTCCATCTGCCAACGGCTGAAGGATTCCGAATGGTCCTGCTCTGTCTGGTCCTACTCGGTCTTGCATCCAAGCGGCAACTTTACGTTCCATCAACGTTTGATACGCTGCAATTCCCAAGGTGATTAAGAACAATACAACTACAATAGTTGATTTTTCAATGAGTAAACTAATATCCATTATTTAAGACTTTTTTTAACGTTCGTTTTTAGAGGATTTGGAATCTCATAATGGTTCTGAGAAATCACCGAGTGACGGTTGATTTTACGTGGACCTTCGATGTTCCATTGTTTTGGATCTTTTGTCTCGAACCTACAATCGTCACAAATCCAAGCTGTTTTACCATCCAATCTTTCGATTTCACCGTACGCATCTTTTCTTCCTGTAACGCGGTAAATTTCTTCACCAAACATCCATACTGTTGCGTGACCAGGGCATTTTTTACATTCGCGAGTCGCATTCATTGGCTTCAAAAACCAAACACGGCTTTTGAAACGGAAAGTACGATCTGTCAATGCTCCAACTGGACAAACGTCAATCATGTTTCCGGAGAAATCACTTTCAACTGCTTTTTGAATGTAGGTACTGATTTCAGCATGTTCACCACGGTGAAGAACACCATGAACACGTTTCTCTGTCAATTGTTCAGCAACTTTCACGCAACGGTAACACAAGATGCAACGATTCATGTGCAACTTGATTTTATTACCGATATCAATTGGTTCAAAAGTTCTTTTTTCTTCTTCGAAACGAGAACCTGCGCCTCCGTGATCAAAAGAAAGATCTTGTAAATGACATTCACCCGCTTGGTCACAAACTGGACAATCCAATGGGTGATTGATCAATAAAAATTCAGTTACAGCTCCTCTGTTTTCGTGCACGCGTTGACTGGTTTTGTTTTTAACAACCATTCCGTCTTGAACTTGCGTAGAACAAGAAACCATCAATTTCGGCATTGGACGAGGATCTCTTGTAGAACCTTCTGCAATCTCAACAAGGCAAGTACGGCAATTACCACCAGAACCTTCCAAGCTACTATAATAGCACATGGCAGGAGGAACAACGTTGCCTCCAATCATACGAGCAGCGTTCAGGATGGTAGTCCCTTCTTCCACTTCTATTTCAATGCCATCTATGGTTACTTTGACCATTATCAATTTTTTAAATAATATTAAAATCTTCTAAAACAACGATTAAACAGTTGTTGGTGTATTTTTCAACATCCCGTAGTTTCTTTTCAGAGCCTCTTCTGGATGATTTACATACCATTCAAACTCTTCGCGGAAATGACGAATTGCAGCAGCAACTGGCCACGCAGCAGCGTCTCCTAAAGGACAAATAGTATTTCCTTCAATTTTTTTATTGATATCTGCCAACAAATCAATGTCGCGCATGTTTCCTTGACCGTTTACGATTCTGTGTAAAACGCGTTGCATCCAACCTGTTCCTTCTCTACAAGGTGAACATTGTCCACAAGATTCGTGTGCATAGAAACGAGCAAAATTCCACGTGTTGCGAACAACCGATTGATCTTCATCGAAAACGATAAATCCGCCAGAACCTAACATCGATCCGGTAGCAAAACCACCTTCTGACAAACTTTCGTAGGACATCAAACGATCTTCGCCTGTTGCCAATTTGGTAATCAAATGTGCTGGTAAAATCGGAACAGATGAACCTCCAGGAATCAATGCTTTGATTTGCTTGTTGTTTGCAATACCTCTACACCATTCGTCTCCGTAAATGAATTCTTCAACAGAAATTCCCATTTCGATTTCGTAAACACCTGGACGAACTAAGTTTCCACAAGCAGAAATTAATTTCGTACCTGCACTTTTTTCCGTACCAATTTTCACGTATTCATCCGCTCCCATGTTGATAATCGGAACAACAGTCGCTAAACTTTCTACGTTATTTACAACCGTAGGACAACCCCATAAACCTTTAACGGCTGGAAATGGTGGTTTCATTCTTGGATTTCCTCTTTTTCCTTCCAAAGATTCGATCAAAGCAGTTTCTTCACCGCAGATATACGCTCCACCTCCTGGTGCAACACGTAAATCTAGGTCAAAACCTGAACCTAAAATGTTTTTACCTAAGAATCCTTTTGCGTACGCTTCAGCGATTGCTTTTTCAAGAATCTCTAAAATCCACATGTACTCACCGCGAATGTAGATGTAGGATAAGTTTGCACCTAATGCATAACTTGAAACAATCATCCCTTCAATCAACAAGTGAGGAAGTTTTTCCATCAAATATCGGTCTTTGAAAGTACCTGGTTCACTCTCATCCGCATTGCATAATAAATATCTTGGAACTCCTTCTGGTTTGGCAAGAAATGACCACTTCATTCCCGTCGGGAAACCTGCACCACCTCTACCTCTTAGTCCTGAATTTTTAACTTCATTCACGACATCGTCCGGAGACATATTTTTAAGCGCTTTTTCTACAGAAAGATAACCTCCGTGTTTTCTCCAAACATCAAAAGTTTCAATTCCTGGAACATCTATGTGTTCTAAAAGTAATTTTCTGCCCATTTCGTATCTTAATATTTTTCTACCTCACCGTTGCGACAAGCGGTAAGAAGTGTATCAATACTATCGTTCGTTAAATGCTCGTGGTAATGAATACCGCATTTCAACAAAGGACCATAACCGCAAGCACCTAGGCACTCACTTGTTTTAAGGGTAAACATTCCATCAGCGGTAGTTTCACCCACTTTGATGTCTAATGTTTTCTCAATATATTCAATGGTTTGATCGCTACCAACCAACATACATGGTCCGGTTTGACAAACTTCTAGCACATATTTACCAACTGGATTTAAGTTGAACATCGTGTAGAATGTCGCAACCTCATAAACCTCAATTGGTTCAATACTTAATATTTCAGCAACCATGTCCATGGTATCTGGACTCAACCAACCACCAGCTTCTCGTTCTACGATGTGTAAAATACGAAGAATGGCACTTTTTGATTTCCCTTCAGGGAACTGCTGAATAACACCTTGAATTTCGGCCATTTTCTCAGGGCTCAAAACAGGTCTATCTTGCTGTGTAATAACTGTCTTTATCATAATTTATGCGTCTAGTTCGCCAGCGATTATGTTCATACTACTCAATGTCAATACGGCATCACTAATAGTTTGACCGGTAATCATTTCAGGATACGCTTGGTAATAAATGAAACTTGGTCTTCTGAATTGTAAACGGTAAGGAGAACGATCTCCGTGGCTAATTAAGTAAAAACCTAATTCTCCATTTCCACCTTCTACACTTGAGTAAACCTCTCCAACTGGAACAGGAGTTTCTCCCATTACAATTTTGAAGTGGTAAATCAATGCTTCCATTTCGTTGTAAACTGCTTCTTTTGGAGGCAAGTAAAACTCTGGAACGTCTGCGTGATATGGTCCTTCTGGTAAATTATCGTATGCTTGTTGAATGATTCTCAAACTCTGTCTGATTTCTTCCTGACGAACTTGAAAACGGTCGTACGTATCTCCATCCGTTCCAACTGGAACATCAAAATCGAAATCTTCGTACGAACAATATGGGTTCATCACGCGAACGTCATAATCCACACCCGTTGCACGAAGGTTTGGTCCTGTGAAAGAATAATTCAATGCTCTTTCAGCAGAAATTGCACCTGTACCAATTGTACGGTCCATGAAGATTCTATTTCTAGAAAGTAATCCATCAAATTGATTGAATACTTTTGGGAAATCTTTTAAGAATGCCTGTAATTTTGTGTGAAACGCTGGCGTAAAATCTCTTTCAAAACCTCCAATACGTCCCATGTTGGTTGTTAAACGAGCACCACAAACCTCTTCATACAGTTCGTAAATCTTTTCTCGTTGAATGAAAACCCACGTAAATCCGGTCAAAGCACCTGTATCTACTCCAGTTACAGAGTTACAAATCAAGTGATCCGCAATACGTGCCAATTCCATCATGATTACACGCATGTAATCAACCCGTTTTGGAACCTCCAACTGAAGTAATTTCTCAACTGCCAATACATAACCAATGTTATTGATTGGAGATGAACAATAATTCAGTCGATCCGTTAAGGTTGTGATTTGATAATATGGTCTTCTTTCTGCAATTTTTTCAAAAGCACGGTGAATGTACCCAACTGTTTGCTCAGAAGAAAGAATTTTTTCTCCATCAACCTGCAAAATATTTTGAAAAATACCGTGCGTTGCTGGGTGCGTTGGACCTAAGTTCAAGGTTGCAATATCACCGTCAATTGTTTCTTGAGATAAAGAAACAGCAGGTTTCGTATTTTGTTTGAATTCGCTCATAATTTCTTAATTACTCTCTTCCAAAGAAGCGGTTATCCTTATCCATACGTGTTGCATCTTCCAACTGGTATTCTTTTCGCATCGGGTGATAATCCATGTCCTCCTCGTTTAAGATACGCATAAGGTTTGGGTGATTGATAAACTGAATACCATAAAAATCAAAAGTTTCTCTTTCCATCCAATTCGCTCCTGAATAAATATCTGTCAACGACAAAATGGAAGGATTGCTCAAGGGAACAAACGCTTTCACACGAATGCGTAAATTGTGAACCAAGCTGTGCAATTGATACACCACTGCAAATTCACGGTTTTCAGCTGTCGGATAATGAACACCTGCAATGTTGGTTAAAAAATCAACTCTTAAAACTTGATCTTCTTTCAACCATTGAACGATTTCGTGCGCAGCTGCTGCAGGAACTTCAATCGTTAGTAAACCAAAGGGCTCATCAGAAGTAAGAATCTTATCTGTAAATTCTGCTTTTAATCTCTCGAGAGCAAAAACATTATTGATTTCATTATTGTTCATCGCTTTCATTAGATTCAATGTTATAATTACTCATCAAATCCTTGTATTGATCTGAGTAACGTCTTCTCAACGATTCATTTTTTACCAATTCGTGGATGTTCATGATTCCGTCCAAGATTTGCTCTGGACGAGGTGGACATCCTGGCACGTAAACATCAACAGGAATGATACGGTCAATACCTTGAAGTACACTGTAGGTGTCAAAAATTCCACCTGTATTGGCGCAAGCTCCAACAGAAAGAACCCATTTCGGTTCCGCCATTTGTTCGTAAACCTGTCGTAAAATTGGCCCCAATTTTTTGGAAATTGTTCCAGCTACAATCAATAAATCTGCCTGACGAGGAGAGAACGACATTCTTTCCATTCCAAATCGCGCAACGTCGTAGTTACTTCCCATCGTTGCCATGAATTCGATTCCACAGCAAGAAGTTGCAAACGGCAAAGGCCACATCGAGTTTGATCGTGCGGCGCCTATTACTTTATCTAATTTCGTTAACTGAAAACCGTCGTAGTTGATTGCTTCAACGTCTCCATCGGAAGTTATTTTTCCCATTCGAATGCTCCTTTTTTAAATACATATATAAATCCTGTCATAAACAGGGCTACGAATATCAATACTGCATACAATCCATCCAAATGAAGTTTCTGAAAATTAACGGCATACGGATAGAAAAAGATGATTTCTACATCAAACAACACAAACAAAATGGCGGTTAAAAAGTACCGAATGGACACTGGAAAACGAGCGTTTCCTTCCGATTCAATTCCACATTCCCAATTCGCATCTTTGGTCTTGGAGTGTAACTTCGGACCCAAGCGAGGCGCTACAATTAAAACGAAAATTACAAATCCTATTGCTACAATCGCTTGCAACACAATTGGCAAATAATCCTGAGTATTTGACATAAAATGAATGATAAATTTACTAGCAAAATTAATACTTATTAACAGAGGTGCAAATCAAAATACAAAAGAATGTGATAAACGGGAAAACAGTTTGTAATGACCGATTGTTTAAAAACCTACAAGCTCCTTAAAATCAAAATAATAAATGATATAAAAGAGATTAAATAGAACGATTCTAAATAGGGTTTTGCTTGATAATTTTTCGTTTAATCCAAAATCAGCTGGGAATAAATGCGGAAGTTATGAACAGAAAACAGCCGTCAATGAAAACGTTATTTAAAATAAGTTTACGAAAGCAAGAAAACAGGTTTAAAGCAACAATTAGGTCATTTTATCTGCTAAAATACGCATCTCAATTACTGGAGAAATACGCTCATAAAGGATGTTGTAAACCGCTTCAACGATCGGCATTTCTACTTGGAATTTTTTATTGATTTCAACCACACTTTTCACTGCGTAATATCCTTCAGCAATCATGTCCATCTCCAGTTGTGCGGTTTTAACAGAATATCCTTTCCCGATCATAAATCCAAAGGAACGATTCCGTGAAAACTTGGAGTAAGCAGTTACCAATAAATCACCTAAGTAAGCACTTGATTTCACATCTCTGTGAATTGGACTTACCTCATCGATGAAATTCTCGATCTCTTGAATTGCGTTTGAAATCAAAACTGCTTGGAAATTGTCTCCATATCCTAATCCAGCACAAATACCGGAAGCTATCGAATAGACATTCTTGAGAATGGCAGAAAGTTCGGTTCCAAAAAGATCATCCGATGTTGTACATTTGATGTAACGACAAGCTAATAATTCAGCCACATTTTCAGCAATGTGATCTTCCTGACAAGCAATCGTTAAATAAGAAAGTCTTTCAAGCGCAACTTCTTCTGCGTGACAAGGACCACAAATGATTCCTATTTTTGAATAAGGCGTGCCGAAAGTTTTGTGAATAAAGCGAGCTGGAATGGCATTGTATTCTGGAATAATTCCTTTAACAGCTGAAAAAACAACTTTATCTACAAATAAATCTTGCGAAATGTTTTCAAAAATCTTGAACAAAAATGCAGATGGTGTAGCGATGATAATGATATCAGAATCCGCAATTATTTTATCTAAATCTGTTGAAACCGTGATTTTATTCAAATCAAACTCAACCGATTGCAAATACTTCGGATTTCTTTTATACTTGTGAATATAATCAACGGATTCCTGACTTCTCATCCACCAATTTACATTCTCCAAATTATTGCAAAGCATTTTGACCAAGGCAGTTGCCCAACTACCTCCACCAATAACCGCTATTTTATCTGATTTTTTTGTCATATCTACTTCTGCAAATGTATTTAATATTTTCAATAGTAATTCATCACAATTGCAATTGAAAACGATTCTAAAGTTCAAAATGCTGATTTTTAGTCGATAATAAATTATCCTTTCATCAGTCGACAAGAATCAATACCTTTGTTTTATCAGTGAATTTTAAACAGAAAGCATGGGTAAGGTTTTAATTAAAAACATCAAAGGATTAGTTCAAGCAGGTGAAAACATTCCAAACGTACGTAAAGGTGCTGGAATGCAAGATTTACCAATCATCGAAAACGCATTTCTAGCCATTGAAGATGGAATCATTGTTGAATACGGCTCGATGGAAGAATGGGGCGGAATTGTTGATTGGAGAGGAATTGAAATCATTGATGCGGAAGGAAAATACGTACTTCCAGCTTTCTGCGATTCGCATACGCACTTGGTTTTCGCTAAATCGCGAGAAGAAGAATTTGTGGATCGAATTCACGGATTATCCTACGAGGAAATCGCTCTGCGCGGTGGTGGAATCTTAAACTCTGCGCGTCGATTGAATGAAAAAACCGAAGATGAACTTTTTAGAGATGCTTTGAAGCGCTTGGAATTGGTAAAATCGTATGGAACTGGCGCCATTGAAATCAAATCTGGTTATGGATTAACCGTTGAAGCAGAATTAAAAATGTTGCGTGTGATTAAACGCTTGAAAGAAGTGGCAGGAATTCCTGTAAAAGCAACTTTCTTAGGTGCACACGCTTTTCCGGCTGAATATAAAGAAAACAAGAGAGGATACATTAATTTGATTATCAACGAAATGATTCCTCAAATTGCCAAAGAAAATCTGGCGGATTACATCGATGTATTCTGCGAAAGAAATTATTTTTCAGTTGAGGAAATGGAAGAAATCTTGGTCGCAGGAAAGAAATACGGAATGAAACCAAAAGTGCACGTCAATCAATTCTCAATTCTGGGCGGAATTCAAAAAGCAATTGAATTGGGCGCATTATCTGTTGACCACTTGGAAGAAATTTCGGATGAAGACATTGAAGCTTTGAAAAACTCTGATTGCATCGCGACTTTGTTGCCGAGTTGTTCCCACTTCATCAGCATTCCTTTTGCCGATGCACGGAAAATGATTGATGCTGGTCTTCCAGTGGCTTTGGCAAGTGATTTCAATCCTGGAACTACTCCAACGGGCAACTTGAATGTGGTTTTGAGTTTGGCCTGTATCAAAATGAAAATGACGCCCGAAGAAGCAATTAATGCTTTGACAATCAACGCAGCTTATGCGATGGATTTGTCTGAAACGCACGGGTCAATTAGTTTGGGGAAATCTGGAAAAGTGATCATTACGAAAGAGATTCCTTCGTTGGCTTATTTGCCGTATGCATTTGGAGATGTGAACATTGAACGGGTTTTGTAAAGCAGAGAATTGAAATGTTTTTTAAAATTTACTTTTTCTTTTCTATGCCGTTTCGAATATCTTGCTCTTCGGATGGCTCACTTTTACGAGGCATAATTTTTCCTTTAACTAATAAAAAGTGCATTGAAGGTGTTGCATTAGAACTTACGGTGATTGATTTGTTGAATAAACTTTCAGTTGAAGTAGCTTCAACACTACACATGAAAAAAATGACACCACTTGCATTTATCGATATGGTATCTTTTGGATAATCTGTCACAGTAAGAATTCCACCTGTCGAATACGCTTTATCAATAATTAAGGGTTCAGTTCCTGTGTTTGTAAAAAGAAACTTTCCTATAATAACTCCAGATGTTTGGTGAATATCACCAAAATCAAAAAGTGTTGTATCAAATGATATCCTAGCTTGACAAAAACCAACTGCCGACCAAAGTATCAGAAATAAAATCAAACAAACATTTCTCATGGTAATACATTTATAAATAAGGATCTACCATTAATTCGCTTTATTTACGATCAAAGATATTTTTCTTTTCGATCATTCATTTTTTATTCTTGTAACTAAGGAAATAGTAAATGAATCGTGCTATCGGATATATCTTTTATCCAATTGAAATGTTTAGTTGTTTACCTAAACCAAGTTCAATTAATTTGTAATAAGTAGAGATTTGGATATCGCTTAAACCCCGCTCTATTCTAGAAATATAACTTTTTTTCGTTCCTGTTTTTTCGGCAAGTTCTTCTTGCGTTAAGTTTGCCTCAACTCGTGCTTCTTTCAACATTGCACCTAATCTAAAAGCGAGAGAGTCGGCATCAAATTGATCTCTTTCAACATTTCCTTTTTTTCCGTATTTCTCGTCAAGGAGTTGATCAAATGTTTTAACGTTTTTCATCTTCTTTTTGTTTTAAATATTCCGTTTTGAATTTCTCTGCAAGGTTGATTTCATTTCTAGGAGTCTTTTGTGTTTTCTTAATAAATGCGTTCGTCAAAATCACCAACGTTGCTTCATCGTGGAAGCATAGAATTCGAATGCTTTTCTGTGAGGTAAAAACTCTGACTTCATAAATTCCATTCGTACTCTCCAACTTTTTGAAGAATTTGATTGGTATTTGCCTTTCAAAGCGGACCAGATCCAAAACATATTCGATCTTTAATTGAACTTTTGAATCTTGTGACTTATAAAAGTCAATTACATTGTCTCCGAAAAAATGATTTCTCTTACCACAAATGCAAAGTTAACTAATTAGTTTACTTTAACCAATTTTCTAAGATATTTTTTTCATTTCTCTCATTGGTATAATATTAAGATTACTACTTAATTTAACTCAAGCCAAACTCCGTTTTTAATGTCTCAAGGATTGTTGATTGTGAACAGATTTAGAGATTGAGTCAAATAGAAGTAATTTATTCGCGTATCCAACAAATGTAAATTGATGACGAAAATTCGTAAAAAGCACGTTGAAAGAAAGCAGAGCTACGCTCCTTGACAAAAACTGCGTGGAATTTCTTCTACGAAGAAAAACAGGACTACGTCCCTTGTAATGATGACACAAATCATTCGTGAAAACACGTTGAAAGAAAACAGAGCTACGCTCCTTGACAAAAAACTGCGTGGAATTTCTTCTACGAAGAAAACAGGACTACGTCCCTTTTAATGATGACGCAGATTATTCGTGAAAAAACGTTGAAAGAAAGCAGAGCTACGCTCCTTGACAAAAACTGCGTGGAATTTCTTCTACGAAGAAAACAGGACTACGTCCCTTTTAATGATGACGCAAATTATTCGTGAAAAGCACGTTGAAAGAAAACAGAGCTACGCTCCTTGACAAAAACTGCGTGGAATTTCTTCTACGAAGAAAACAGGACTACGTATCTTGAAATGACGAGACGCAAATTATTTGTGAAAAGCACGATTAAAGAAAACAGTGATATTTATCTTGAAATAAGGTTGATTTCCCCTATGCGAAGTGAATATAACGCATCACTTTGAACGTCAACTCTGTAAATAGAATCTTTGCGTGTGCATTTCGATCGATGTGATAATGGGCATCGTTAAAGGTCTCTACAAAACCGTTGATGTTATTTCCGGTAATAAACTTGGCAAAATTCTTTAAAAAATCGTCTTCTTCTTTAGAAGTACGCGAAAGTTGCGTTGTTCCGTAGTTCTTTAGCAAACTTTGGCGGAACATGTGCAAGGCATAACGCAAAAACATTTTTTGTTTTTCCTTTCCAATGCTTCCTGTCTGATCAGCCCAATCCATCATGGCCAAAACATCTTTCTTGAAACAAACCCGCATGAGTTGAATAAACAAATCGCGGTTGCTGTCTTTATCGTGCGATAAACTCAACAAATTCTCTACTTCAATCAAATCTCCTTCGCCTAAAGAAGCCATGCTCGTTGCAGCAGAAACATCGAGTCGATGCTTGTTTTGAAGGTGTTGAATCATGTTGTTGTTACTGATTCTTGGCACTTTTATCAATTGCGTACGAGAAAGAATGGTTTGCAACATGTTTTCTTGCGCATCGGCCAACATCAAGAAAAGCGTTCGAGCTGGTGGCTCTTCAAGTATTTTCAAGAGTTTATTGGATGCAAGGGTATTCATTTCTTCTGCCATCCAAACAATCACAACTTTATAACCACCTTCGAAAGATTTGAGACTCAGTTTTTTGATAATCTCTTGACTTTCTTCCACAGAGATCATTGGCTTACGACCTTTGTCATCTATTTTGTCCGTCCAAGTTGTTAGGTCAAAATACGGATTCTCTTTTACTTGTTCTCGCCATTCTTTGATAAATAAATCGCTTTTTTTACCAATTGCCTGCACCACAGGAAAAGAAAAATGCAAATCTGGATGTTGTAAATCAGACACTTTACGACAAGATGGACAAAACCCACAACTGTCATTTTCTATTTTGTTCTGACAAAAAATATACTGAACATACGCCAATGCCATGGGAAGATTTCCATGTCCCATCTTTCCTAAAAAAAGTTGCGCATGACTTATTTTATCATGATCAACATCCTTCATTAACTGAGATTTCAGTTCATTTTGTCCAACAACATCTTTAAATTGCATGGTGCTAAATTAAGATTTATTTCTGATTCAAGAACATTTCAAGATCGATTTCAAATACATTTCAATTCCATTTAAAAAGGTTAAAAAACCTTATTTTTTGACCAAGAGATTCACAATTATGAGTAACTTTAATACAAATAAAAAAAACCAATATGAAACAATTATTTATCCTTGCAATCACAGCCTTTGGCTTTGGTACATTCGCACAAAGTCAAATTGTAACATCTGAACAATCAATCCCATATAGTGTTGGATCTAAAAACAGCATTGTGGTGACGGTTCCTTATGGAAAAGCGGATGTTGTTGCCAAACAATTAAAATCTGAAATGAAAGATTGGGGTGGAAAACTGAAAACTTCCAAAACGGAATCTACTACGCTACAATCTTCTGTGAAAAGTATGTTTGAACGGAAAACATTTGATTCCTATGTGAAGATCATCACGGTTGACAATGAAGTGAAAGTTGCAGTTGCAGTGGATTTAGGCGGTGCATTTATGACAAGTAGTCAACATCCAACACAATATGGAGAAATGAAAGAACGCATGGAAAAATTTGCAATGACAGCGGCTAAAGCTTCTGTGAATGACAATGTAAAAGCAGAACAAAAGGCACTTTCTACACTTGAAAAAGAAGAAAAAACGTTGGAAAAAACGAAAGAAAAACACCTGAAGGATATTGAAAGTTATAAAAAGAAAATCTCCGAAAGTCAGAAACAAATCGAGGACAACATCGTTCTTCAGACAAAAAAGAAAGAAGAAGTAAAGACTCAAAAAGCCAAAATCAATGATTTAGAAAATTTGAAATTCAAGTAGTCCTATGCACACTCTTGAATTTAAGGAATGAAATCAAATTGAACCGTCTCGAAACTGAGACGGTTTTTTTGTTTTGAATCAGAATTCCGTACTCAAATAGCAACAAGTAGTCATTTTTTCGTTGCTCAAGTTCTTCATGAACTTGAACCGGAATTGTAGTCTATGCCTCAATTTATTTAGTCCTCAATAGGAAAGAAATTCAAATCCATCCTACGACATTCAAAAAACAATTTGGCGTTCACAATAATATCACAATTATTCCCAATTTAATTTTGAAATCAATTGTATCTTTGTACTCTAAAATTTAAGTTGTTTCAATTATGAGCACATTTTCAAAAAGACATATCGGTACAAACGATAACGAAAAGCAATTGATGTTAGCAAAGACGGGATTCTCGTCTATTTCAGAGTTAATAAACAAAACAATTCCAGCGCACATTCGCTTGGATGGTGAATTAGATATCACTGCGGCTATGACAGAGCAGGAATATTTGACACATATCAATGAATTAGCAGCTCAAAACAAAGTATTCAAATCCTACATTGGATTGGGATATAGCGAAACAATCGTACCTTCTGTCATTTTGCGAAATGTGTTGGAAAATCCAGGATGGTACACGGCATACACGCCTTACCAAGCTGAGATTTCTCAAGGAAGATTGGAAGCTTTGTTGAATTTCCAAACGATGATTTTGGATTTAACAGGAATGGAACTAACCAACGCGTCTCTTTTGGATGAAGGAACTGCTGCTTGTGAAGCAATGATCATGTTCTACAATTCTCGTTCTCGAAATGAGATCAAAGAAGGTAAAAATAAATTTTTCGTTTCTGAAAATGCACTTCCGCAAACAATCGACCTTTTAAAAGGAAGAGCAGCAAACTTAAACATCGAATTGGTTATTGCAAATCCACAAACATTTGACGGTGATACAACATTCTTTGGTGCGTTGATTCAATATCCAGATGCATACGGTCGCATCAATAACATCGAAGATTTTATTAGCAAAATGAAATCAATCGATATTCGCGTAGCAGTTGGCGCAGACATCATGTCTTTGGTTTTACTGAAATCACCAGGTTCAATGGGCGCTGATGTAGTTTTCGGTTCTTCCCAGCGTTTTGGTGTTCCAATGGGTTACGGTGGACCACACGCAGCATTTTTTGCTTGTAAAGAAGAATACAAAAGAACAATTCCAGGACGAATTATCGGTGTTTCAAAAGATGCGGATGACAATGTTGCCTTGAGAATGGCGCTTCAAACGCGTGAACAACATATTAAAAGAGATAAAGCAACTTCCAATATTTGTACAGCACAAGCATTATTGGCGGTAATGGCAAGTATGTATGCTGTTTACCACGGTCCAGTTGGATTGAAAGAAATTGCAACTACAATTCACGCAAAAGCGGCAACGGCAGCAACTGCGATTGATCAATTAGGTTACCAAATTTTACATGCTGATTTCTTTGATACGATTTTCGTTCAAATTCCAGCAACGGTAAACATGGAAAACTTACGAGCTTTGGCATTGAAAGCGGAGATCAACATGAATTACGTAAACGACACCCAATTGACAATCAGTTTTGGTGAAACGGTTACCGAAGGCGATCTTCAAAAATTAGCTGCTGTTTTTGCAGAAGCAAATGGAAAATCAGCAGAAAAAATCACCGTTGAAAATACTGAAATTAGTTCACAATTGATGCGTACGGATGCAATTTTAGCGCACCCAACTTTCAACAGTTACCATTCAGAATCTAAAATGATGCGTTACTTGAAACGTCTTGAAAACAAAGATATTTCTTTAGTTCACAGCATGATTGCGTTGGGTTCTTGTACCATGAAATTGAACGCAGCCTCTGAACTGATGCCAATCACCAACCCACAATTTGCGAACATGCACCCTTTCTGCCCGATTGATCAGGCACAAGGTTACCACGCGATGTTGACAGAATTGGAAAAAGACTTGTGTGAATCTACTGGATTCCACGCAGTTTCTTTACAACCTAACTCTGGAGCGCAAGGTGAATACGCAGGTTTGATGGTTATTAGAGCATACCACGAATCTAGAAATGATTTCGCGAGAAAACACATGATCATTCCTTCTTCAGCGCACGGAACAAACCCTGCTTCTGCAGTAATGGCTGGATTTGAAGTAGTTGTAGTTGGCTGTGATGAAAATGGAAACGTTGACATTCCAGCATTGAAAGCAAAAGCAGAAGAATTAAAAGATACTTTAGGAGGATTGATGATTACGTATCCATCTACACACGGTGTATTTGAGGAAGGAATTATCGAAATCACTGAAATTGTTCACAACAATGGTGGACAAGTATACATGGATGGTGCAAACATGAACGCACAAGTTGGATTAACAAATCCAGGAAAAATTGGTGCTGACGTTTGTCACTTGAATTTACACAAAACATTCGCGATTCCTCACGGAGGTGGCGGACCAGGAATGGGACCAATTGGTGTTGCAAAACACTTGGCGCCTTTCTTGCCAACCAACGAATTAATCAAAACAGGAGGAGAAAAAGCAATTCACGGAATCTCTTCCGCTCCTTTTGGAAGTGCTTTGATTTTGTTGATTTCTTACGGATACATCAAAATGTTAGGCGCTACAGGTTTGCGCGAAGCAACTGAAAATGCAATCTTAAATGCAAATTACATTGCTGCAGGATTGAAAAATCATTACCCATTGTTGTATTTAGGTACAAACGGAACGGTAGCACACGAGTTGATTTTGGATTGTAGAGATTTTAAGAAAACAACGGAAGTTGAAGTTGCTGACATCGCAAAACGTTTGATCGATTACGGTTTCCACGCACCAACTGTTTCTTTCCCGGTAGCTGGAACTTTGATGGTTGAGCCAACAGAAAGTGAAGACAAAGAGGAGTTGGATCGTTTCATTGAAGCAATGATCTCAATCCGTAAAGAGATTGCTGATATCGAACAAGGAAAATACGACAAAGTAAACAACTTGTTGAAAAATGCACCGCACACCGCAGATTGCATCATCAACAGAGATTGGAATTACCCATATTCTCCAAAAGAAGCAGCTTACCCAGCAGAATACTTGAAAGATTTCAAATACTGGGTTCCGGTTCGAAGAGTTGACAATGCATTTGGTGATAGAAACTTAATTTGTTCTTGTCCGAGTGTTGAAAGTTATGCATTTGTAGAAGCTTAGTCTTCAACTAAATTATACGGAATGTGAGGCGTTTGAAAAGATGCCTCACATTTTTTGTTTAATTCAAAATATTTAAAATGAAAGACATACACATCATCGACATCCTTGAAAACATCGATTATACGGCACAGAATTTACCTTCTGATCGCATCGAGAACATGCATTTTAAAAACTGTCAATTCGACGATGTAGCGAACATAGACTTTACCGATTGCTTGTTTGAAAACTGTAATTTGAGTAATGTCAATTTCAACAATTGTAAAATGGATAATGTTGGATTTGTGGAATCAAAAACCTTGGGAATAGACCTTTCAAAAACGAAAGACTTTGGTTTTGAGGTTCATTTTTCAGATTGCGCCTTGGATTATGCCATTTTTGATTATAAGAAAATGAATAAAAGCAGTTTTGAAAATTGTCAGTTTACTGAATCGAATTTTACGAATACTGATTTGAGTAAATGCAAGTTCAACATGTGTACTTTCAGAGGAGCAGTTTTTGTTAAAACCAATTTAACTGGCGTAGATTTTAGAAGCTGTTCAGAGTTCCAAATCGACCCGAATGACAACTTCATCAAGAAAGCAAAATTCAGAAGACAAGATTTAGCAGGATTGCTTTATCGGTATGATATTGTGATATCATAGACGGACGAACCTGCACTTCAGGTTTTTAACCGTAAAGCTTCCCGTTTCTTCAAGTCTCGAATCTAATTTTTAAGCTGATATAAATTAAGTTTCCTCCTTCCGATAGCTATCGGAAGGAGGAGGCTCCGATAATTATCGGAAAAGGAGGAGGATTTTTTCACTTAAAGACAAACTCATTTTTCTTCAAAAATAATTTCCAAAAACGATAAAAGCAAGGTTGTTTTTATGTATATTTAGATACAAATCACATTTTCAATGACTCAAAACACAGATCCTGCTGAAATGACCTTGCGTTTCATCAACCAAACGAAACGCTCAATTTTCTTAACTGGCAAAGCAGGAACGGGAAAAACCACTTTGTTGCATAAAATCATTGCGTCAACACACAAACAAGCGGTCATTGTGGCACCAACAGGAATTGCGGCTTTAAATGCGGGCGGTGTCACGATACATTCTTTGTTTCAATTGCCTTTTGCTTCCTTTATTCCTGAATTTGGATCTGTGAATAATAGCTTTGAGCGTATTAAATTTGAGAACAAAGATAGCTTGATGCGCAATTTCAACATGAACAAACAGCGCAAAAATGTGTTGTTGGGAATGGAATTGTTGATCATTGATGAAGTCAGCATGTTGCGTGCAGATTTATTGGATGCTATTGATTGGACTTTGCGAAATGTTCGAAAAATCAATCAACCCTTTGGTGGCGTTCAGGTTTTGTATATTGGCGATTTACTGCAACTTCCTCCGGTTGTGAAACAGGAAGAATGGTCAGAATTGCGAAAACATTACCATGGAATTTTCTTTTTTCATTCGAAAGCAATTCAAGAAAATCCACCGGTTTATATTGAATTAGAGAAAATTTACCGACAATCGGACGAACAGTTTATTCAAATTTTAAATCATTTACGAAACAATCAGATTACCAAAGAAGATTTAACCATTCTGAATCAGTATGTAAAACCAGATTTTGACTTGAAAAACAACACTGGCTACATTACGCTGACAACGCACAACAACAAAGCGAATGAAATCAACCTCAAAGCCATCAATGATCTGAAAGCGAAAAGTTATTTCTTTCCAGCAACCATCAACGGAGATTTTCCACCACATCTTTTTCCTTTGGAAGAACAATTGGAACTGAAAGTGGGTGCTCAGATTATGTTTGTGAAAAACGACTCTTCGCTTGATAAAAATTATTTCAATGGCAAAATGGGAACAGTGAAATCTCTTTCAGCAGGAGAGATTTTGGTTTATTTCCCAGATGAAAAAAAGACCATTGAAGTGGAAACCCATGAATGGGAAAACATCAAATATACCTTGGATGAAAATACGAATGAAATCAAAGAAACAGTTTTAGGTTCGTATGTTCAATATCCAATCAAATTAGCGTGGGCGATTACCGTTCATAAAAGTCAAGGATTAACCTTTGACAAAGCCGCATTAGACGTATCCAAGGTCTTTGCTCCCGGACAAGCTTATGTCGCTTTATCGCGCTTGCGAAGTTTAGCCGGTTTGGTTCTTCTTTCACCTTTGCAAATGAACGGAATTACCAACGACCACCACGTCATGGAATACGCTTCCAACAAAGCAGACGAAACACAGCTAAAAACACACTTAGAAGCTGATACGAAATACTTTCTGCTAGATGTGCTAAAGAAAAGCTTTGACTGGAACAACTTGAATGAGAAATGGCGCATTCACGAAGCAGGCTATGTGATGGTCGGCAGTAAAACAGAGAAATTCAAACACAAATCGTGGGCAAAACATCAAGCTTCCTCCATCGAAAATTTAATGGATGCTTCCCAAAAATTCACGAATCAATTGGAACGTTTGTTTCAGCAAGCTGATGTAGATGTAGCCTTTATTTCTTCGCGTGTCGACGCAGCTTACAACTACTTTTTTAAGACTTTGGATGGATTGGTTTACAGCACCTTAAAAAAAATTGAAGAACTTAAAAAGATAAAACAAACGAAAGCATATTTGGAAGAATTAGAGGAACTGGATGAACTTCAAATCACCACCATCTTAAACATTAAGAAAGCCAAAACCTTGATGAAAGCAGTTGCGGACGGCATTGATATCACCAAAGAAGCCATCATCAACGATGAGATTAAGCATTATAAAATTGCCAAACTCGCAAAAATCAAGCAAGAGTTTCGAAAAGATCCGTCAACTATGTTTTCAGTTGATTTTGACGTAGAAGAAGTCATTCCGATCCAAAAAGAAAAAGCAACTTCCAAGTTATCGAGTAAGAAATCAACCACTGATCAAACACTTGACTTGATTCAAAAAGGATATTCCATTGCCGAAATTGCCAATCAACGTGTGTTGAACGAAGTGACCATCTTAGCACATTGTGCCAAATTGATCCAACAAGAAAAACTAGAATTAAAAGAATTGTTATCCTTCGAAAGAATTGATCAACTAAAAAGCGCGTTTGACGGATTTGATGGAGGTTCTGTAACCCCGATCAAGGAGAAATACGGAGATGAGTTTACTTGGGAGGAACTGAGAATGTACCGAGCAAGTTTGTTGAAGTAAAAAACCAAAAACAATTTTTATAAAAGCAGAATCCGATAAATAATTGATCTATCAATAAAAGTGGAAAAAACAAATAATACTAAAAATTGCTGGAATACTTGTGAAGCGTGTCAAGGACGAGGTAAAAAAGGCCGGCGACTTCCAAAAAAGATCAGACGTCAGTATCAATTGGATTTGGAAGAATTTGAAAAGTCAGTACATGCAAGCGAACTTCCAGATCGTCCTAAAAGTCAACTGTATGTATGTGAAGACTGCAAAGGCTCTGGATTAGTATCTTCAACTACTTTTCCAGTTCCTGATATAGAAAACTATCCTCATCTTGCAATTATTGGCGCAGGAATTGGCGGAATAGCGTTGGCAGTTGCTTGTTTACACCGCGGGATTCCATTTACCATTTACGAACGAGATGCGAGTTTTGACGATCGTTCTCAAGGTTATGGACTTACCTTGCAACAAGCTAGTAAAGCCATTGAAGGACTTGGAATATTTTCCTTAGAAAAAGGCATCACTTCAACGAGACATCTCGTTCATACCACAACAGGAAAAGTAATTGGAGAATGGGGAATTAGAAAATGGTTGAAAACTGAAGAAAAACCGACATCCAAAAGAACCAACATTCACATCGCAAGACAAGCACTGCGACGTGTACTTTTAGAAGAATTAGGAGGAGAAAAAAACATTCAATGGGGACATCAATTCATTGATTTTAAACCTACTGAAAGCAACAAATCAGAACTTACTTTTTTAGTTGATGGAAAAATAAAAACTGAGAAAGCAGAACTAATCGTTGGTGCAGATGGCATTCGAAGCTCCGTTAGAAACTTGCTCTTTGGTGAAGAAGTAACTCCATTGCGCTACTTGGATTGCATCGTTATTTTAGGAATTTGTGCCCTATCCGCATTGGAAGATCTTGAAAGTTCTTTATTGGATGCTGCAACCGTATTTCAAACTGCAAACGGAGTTGAAAGAATTTACATCATGCCTTTTGACAAAGATTCCGTGATGTGGCAATTGAGTTTTCCAATGTTGGAAGAAGAAGCAAAAACACTCAGCTCAAAAGGAAAGAAAGCCTTAAAAGATGAAGCCTGTAAAAGAACACCTTGGCACGATCCCATTCCACAAATACTCGAAGCAACAGCTGAACATCTTATTTCTGGTTATCCCGTTTATGATCGAGAAATTTTGAATCCTAAACAATTCGCAAATGCAGGAATGGTTACCTTACTCGGTGATGCTGCGCATCCGATGAGTCCGTTCAAAGGTCAAGGTGCAAACCAGGCTTTATTGGATGCATTGGCCTTGGCGAGAGGAATCTTCAAAGGCTGTAAACCTTCATCCGCTTGGCGAGAAAGAGGCATAAGAGAAAGTGTTTTAACGGATTTTGAAACCGAAATGATCGAACGGAGTGCTGTCAAAGTAAAAGATTCTGCTGATGCGGCTCAATTTTTACATTCAGAAATCGTCTTGCACGAAGGAGATGAACCGCGGGGAAGAAAGTTGAAAAGAGCAGAAAACGATTGAAATTGAAATGCTTTAGAATATCCGAAAAATCACCAAAGCATATAGAAAAAATCGCAGATATCTGAATAAAGCCCAAAGCAGATAGTACTTGAAGTTATATTTTATAAGTCCACACGCTAAACTGACAATCGAATGAGGAATCGGTAACATCGCGCCGATTACGACAAAAAAGCCACCCCATTTTCGAAGTTTATCGATGTGAACAGCGATTTTATTTTCAATTTGGTTTTTGACAGCTGGTATTAAAAATAAGCGATTTCCGATAAAATAGGCGAGTATTCCGCCCAGATAAGACATCGTTGCCAACATGAAAAGGAACAACCAAGGCGTTGCCGATTTCGAAGCCCAAGCGATGAAAATCTCAGGAGGAATGATGCCTAAAATTGTTTCAGAAAGTAAAAAGAAAGAGAAAATCACTTTTGCCGGATAAACTGCAACCAAATTATTGAGAATTGCATTAAAATCAAGGAAAAAGTAATCCAATATAAACAAGACCAAAGCGAAAATCGCAAGAACAAGCAGCGCTTTGATAGCTGTGCTTTTTAGAAAGGAATAAAATTGCGTTATTTTATAATACCGATTCAGTAATTTCAATTTTTTAACGACAAGTTGGTGTGCTTTGATCCTTTTTTGTTGTTCCATTCCACAATTCTATAACATCAATTTTGTGGTGATATTTTGCTCCCAATCTACCTTGAGAAATCCAGCGGATTATCACGTTAATTAACCTTGCAAAAATACGATTAAAACGATTATGCCAACAACATCAGTTGTTATAAAATTCTAATTTGTCATTCCTTCAAAAAAGATTCTACAAATATTCTTTTGCAATTTTTCGGAAAGACAGACTCAGGGCAAAAGGAAATGAATTTTATCTCATAATAAATAGCCAACTAATAGAATTTCAAACCTAAAACAAATCTCCAAATTTCAAGAAACGAATACATACAAGATCATTCGAAGGATTTTGATTAAATTTGAAAATCTTAAACTTCCGAGAATAATCCATGCACGAGCACCTCATCTTCCAATTTAAAACGGATATTTCTGACATTAATATCGATTCAGAACTGAACAATCCCTTTGGGAAACATGTACCCGAAATCGCAAAGCTTGCAGCGCGGGAATTTCAAGAATTCATTGCGGAAGAATCTAAAAAATGGAACCACGATTTTGAAGTTCGGCGAGGAAAAATGTTTGGCGTACTGGTGGTTGAGAAACAAGATAAAACGCATGGTTATTTAGGAACTGTATCAGGTAAATTACCAAATAATAATATTTGCGATTTATTTGTGCCAACTATTTTGGATGAAACCGCCGGCGACCTTTGGTTCAACAGCGGAATGAGTGAATTGACCGTAATCGGAAATCAAATCAACGCTTCTAATAATCCAGCAGAAATTGCTTTACTGAAAGAAAAGAGAACTCAAAAATCAATCGGTTTGCAAAGACGACTTTTTGAAAGTTATCATTTTCTGAATCTCTCTGGAGAAGAACGCAATCTTCTCGAAGTTTTTGAAGGCTCTTCGCACGGAAATCCACCAGCAGCAGCGGGAGATTGTGCGGCGCCGAAGTTATTGCAACATGCAATCAAACACAATTTAAAGCCGATTGCTCTGACCGAATTCTGGTGGGGAAATTCAGAATTGGATCAACAAAAAGTACACAAAGCCTTTTATCCAGCTTGCAAACATCGGTGCAGACCCATTTTGGAATACATGCTCGAAGACACTGAACTTTTTAATGTGGGAGCTAAAAACTGGGTGGATTTGAATCGAAAAAAAGAAAATAAAAATAGAATCTAAGTCCCAACTATTCGATAAAAAACGATTCTACCAAAAAATTCTTGACCAGTTTCATGAAAACTTTTGAAAAACGGGTTGAAATTCACACAAAATAAATTCGGAACATTTAGTATATTTGATATCTTACAGCTCAATATCAATTTATAAACATTTCAGATTTTATGTCAAACATCAAACTCATCATCGAAGAAAGAGCAGCCAACATTGGAAAATTTATGGTTGGTCGTTTATTGCCATTCAGACAAAAAAGAATGGTTGGTCCGTTTATTTACATCGACCACATGGGTCCTGTAAAATTAAATGAGCGCGAAAACTTTGATGTATTACCTCATCCACACATTGGACTTTCAACGCTGACTTTTTTATTTGAAGGAAGCATCATGCACCGAGATACACTCGGCAACGAAGTAGAAATAAAACCGGGAGCTGTGAATTGGATGACCGCCGGAAAAGGAATTGTTCACTCAGAAAGAACTCCTGAATATTTGCGTGATTCACCATTATACATGCATGGTTTGCAAATTTGGGTCGCGCTGCCAAAAGACTTGGAACAGATGAGTCCCGCTTTTTCTCACATTGAAGAAAGTGAAATTCCAACATGGAACCAGGGAGATTTGCAATTCAAATTAATTGCCGGTGAAGCTTTTGATAGAAAATCTCCAGTTCCTGTTTTTAGCAAACTGTACATGCTCGAAATCAAGAGTAAATCGAAACAGACGATAAATATTGGCAATCAACTTTATGGCGAATCCGGTTTGTATATTTTGGAAGGCGCAATTGAAAGTGAAGGAAATGTATATGAACCCAAACAATTATTGGTCGCCAGAGATTCCACACTGTGTGAATTCACCATGCATGAAAACAGCACCATTTATATTTTTGGCGGCGAAGCTTTTCCTGAAGAACGCTTCATCGATTGGAATTTTGTTGCTTCAGACAAAGTATTAATTGAAGAAGCAAAACAAAAATGGATGGATCAAACTTTTGATAAAATCGAAGGCGATGAGACCGAATTCATTCCTTATCCAACCCGCGATTAGGAAATCACTTCCCTTCATAAACCGAATTTCGATACGCAATTCCCCAACTGGCAAGTTCGTTGATTACAGGTGCTAAAGTTGCGCCATATTCTGTGATTGAATATTCAACGGTTATCGGTTTGGTGTCCATTACTTTTCTGCTTATCAAGTGATTCATTTCTAAATCTTGAAGTTCTTTGGAGAGCATTTTGGTTCCAATTCCATCAATTTCACGCATCAAATCCATGAAACCGAGTTTACTGCCTTCAATCAAAGTTCCGATGATGTGGAATTTCCATTTTCCAGATAAAATACTCATCGTATCGCTAATGGCTTGCATTCTGACGTGACAAACCGGTGTATCATTTACAATTGCTTTCTTTTTCATTTATTCAATTTTAATTTCGCTAATTCAAAGCCACATTTACCTGAGGTAGTTTCCTAAAGGATAGTGCTTCCCTAAAGGAAATGCGTATCAAATATACAGTTTAATGTCCGTATATTTGTATAACAGAAAAGGATATCTAGATCAAAACAACTACAAGCAGTTTAAATTGTAAGAGTTTGATAAAATCAAATTACGAGAAACGAAAATTAAAATTCAGGATGGTAACAAACATTAAACTCATAGCATTATTCATTTCCTTGCTAAGCATCTCTTGCACACAAGGACAAACAAACACTAAAAAGATGAAAAAAGAAACAACTCAAAGCAACCCATTATTGTGTGACATTGAAACAGGAATGTGTGAAGCCTCAACTGGTGAAACCAATGAAACAGTGGCAAATGTGAACCAAGCAAGCGGAAAGAAAGTAAAACTTGTTTATTTTACAGATCCAATTTGTTCTTCTTGTTGGGGAATCGAGCCTCAATTGAGAAAATTGAAATTAGAATACGGAGATCACATCGAAATTGAATACCGAATGGGTGGACTTTTGCCTGATTGGAATTACAATAGCGGTGGAATTAGTTCGCCAAAAGACGTAGCAAGTCACTGGGACGAAGCGAGTCGCCATTACGACATGCCAATTGACGGTGACGTTTGGTTGGAAGATCCTTTAAATTCTTCGTATCCACCGTCCACTGCTTTCAAGGCAGCGCAAATGCAAGACGAGCACAAAGCACATTTATTCATGCGTGAATTGCGTGAATTGGTATTCTTGAAAAAGAAAAACATCGCCAAATGGGAACACATTGCTACCGCAGCAAAAACAGTTGGATTGGATGTCGATCAATTGAAGAAAGATTTTGACGGAAAAGCAAAAACAAGTTTTGAGGAAGATTTAAAAGTAGCTAGAGAATATGGCGTGAGAGGATTTCCAACAGTTTATGTGGTAGATGACGCTGGAAATAAAGACGTTGTTTACGGTTCAAGACCGTATGCATTCTACGAAATGGCTATTTTAAAGGTGAATTCAAACATCCAAAAGAGTGAATACAGTAAAAAATGGGAAGATCTTTTCGCAATTTACCCGACCCTTACGGCGAAAGAATACGCTGAACTTTCCGGAACTCCGAGAGCAGACAGCGAAGGAGTTTTAAACGGACTGACTGAGAAAGGAAAGTTGGAAAAACTGACGACTAAGAATGGGTCGATGTGGAAGATTATCCAATAAGATTTTGTAAATTTTGAATACCTAATTGAGATTTCTGTTTGTAAGTATCCCGAACAGAAATCTCATTTTGCTTTTCCTCGTACCGATAAGTATTTAAAGCTAAATCACTTAAAAACGAGCTAAGTTATTTTTTTGCTAATACCGTTTAATATCCGCAGAAAAAGGAAATAAACACTAATTTTGTGGCCATGTTAAGAAGCACTTGGGACATAAAGCAAATGATTATTCCAGCAATGTTGTTGCTGTATTTGCTGATGGCTATGCCCAAATTTGAATCCTTTAATTTGTTTTCTGATAATCTCGTTCAAACCCAAGTAGAGCTGGTGGACATTTTGAATGATCGTTTAGCGCAAGACAAAGAATTCAACTCCGAAAATTATTACACCAAATTATTCATTGGCAATTTATTAGGTGTAGAGGTCGGAAATAATCTGAAAAACAATTTCTCTTACGGAAGAAATTACAAGGATATCAAACTAAACACTCCGACGCGCCCTCCAAGAATTTAAATGATTTTATCTCAAATAATCATTTAATTTAAATTCTTAAAAATGCATCCTTATTTAAAAATATGTGCAGGCTTTGCAATGGCATTGCTGTCTTCCTGCGAATCCAATAATGAAAAAATCACCAAAGAAACCTTTCCAGTAATCAGTCCCGTTTATTTAGACACGGTCACGCACGTTGATTATGTAACAGGTATTTCCGCAGTAAAAAACATCGAAATCAGATCCATGATAGGCGGTTATCTATCTGCAGTTCACGTCGATGAAAGCGATTACGTTTCTGAAGGACAATTGCTTTTTAGCATCAACAATGTTTCATACAAGGAAGCAGTAACAAAAACGAGTGCACTTCTAAAAGTTGCGAAAGCGGAAGCCAACAATGCTGAACTAGAATTGCAAAACATCCAAAACTTAGTTGCCAAAAACGTAGTTGCCAAAACAGAATTGGAATTTGCCAAAAACAAACTACAAATTGCCAAAGCGAGAGTCGAAGAAGCACTTGCTGAAGAAACGCACGCCAGACAAATGTTGTCTTACACACAGATTCGCGCGCCTTTTACTGGAATCATCAACCGCCTTCCGCAAAAAATCGGTAGTTTAATCGACGAGGGAACTTTGATGACCTCGCTATCTCAAAACAACGAGGTGTTTGCGTATTTCGACATTTCCGAAAGGGAATATTTAAACTTAATGTCAAAATTAACAACAAAAAGTCCGCCGGAGCGAGAAGTTCAATTGGTTTTAGCCAACAATGAAGTATATTCGCAGCCTGGAATTATCGAAACGATGGAAAGTGAGTTTGATGAAGGCACAGGTAATTTATCGATTCGTGCGCGATTCGAAAACAAAAAGAACATTTTGAAACACGGAGCTAGTGGGAAAATCCGGATTAAACAAGATTTTAAGAATGTATTAGTAATTCCTCAAAAATCAACATTCGAGGTACAAGATCGCTTGTTTGTTTATGTTGTGGATAAAAAAACACGGTCCAAACCCGCCAGATTGAAGTTAGTTCGCGACTTCCGCATTTATTCATCGTATCCAAAGGTTTGAAAAATTCAGACAAAATCATTTACGAGGGAATCCAATTGGTTCAAGACGGCATGACCATCAAACCGAAAACGGTAAAAACAAAGACAATCTTTAGCCAACTCGCGAAGATTTAAGCTCTTAAAATCAATTCTTTATGATACAAAAATTCATTGAACGACCAGTGCTTTCACTGGTTATATCCGTATTTATTGTACTGTTGGGTTTGCTGAGTATGTTCACCTTGCCTGTCACCCAATATCCTGACATCGCACCACCAGCCGTTTCGGTTATCACCAAATATACCGGTGCGAATGCTGAAGTAAGTGCAAAAGCAGTTGTTACTCCACTCGAACGCGCCATCAACGGTGTACCTGGAATGACCTACATGAGTTCTGTTTCTGGAAATGACGGAACGAGTGTGATTCAAGTCTATTTTGAAACAGGTACCGACCCCGACTTAGCAGCTGTCAACGTTCAAAACAGGGTTTCAACCGTGTTGGACGAACTTCCTGAAGAAGTAATCAAAGCAGGTGTTTCTACTGAGAAAGAAATCAACTCGATGTTGATGTACATCAATTTAAAAAGCGATGACCCAACCTTGGATGAAAAATTCATCTACAATTTCACCGATATCAACGTACTCTTAGAACTCCGTAGAATTGAAGGTGTAGGATTTGCAGACATACTTGGAAACAGAGAATATGCCATGCGAATCTGGCTGAATCCACAACGCTTGGATGCTTACGGATTGTCGGCAGAAGATGTTATCAACGCTTTGCGTGCGCAAAACCTCGAAGCAGCTCCAGGAAAAATTGGAGAAAGTTCGGGCAGATCTGCACAATCGATGCAATATGTATTGCGCTATACTGGTAAACTGACAGAACAAGAACAATATGAAAATGTGGTGATTAAAGTCACCGACACGGGCGAAATGCTTCGTTTAAAAGAAGTTGCAGAAGTAGAATTTGGATCCGTTGAATACGACGTTATTTCAAAAGAAAACAACGCACCTTCTGCTGCAATTGTTTTGAAACAACGTCCAGGATCTAACGCCAGCGAAGTGATTCAGAATGTGAAAGACAAGCTTGCTGAAATGAAGAAAGAAACTTTTCCTCCGGGAATTGACTACACCATTAGCTACGACGTTTCAAAATTCCTCGATGCGTCCATCAACGAAGTGATTGTCACCTTGATCGAAGCATTTCTTTTGGTTGCTTTGGTAGTATTCATCTTCCTACAAGATTTCCGTTCAACACTTATTCCCATTCTTGCCGTTCCTGTTGCCTTGATTGGAACTTTTGCCTTCATGCAATTATTTGGTTTCTCCATCAACATGCTAACCTTGTTTGCATTGGTGTTGGCAATCGGAATTGTGGTGGACAATGCCATCGTCGTCGTCGAGGCAGTTCACGCTAAAATGCATGAAAAACATTTGGACGCCAAAACAGCTACGATTGAAGCGATGAAGGAAATGACAGGCGCTATTTTAGCTATCACCTTGGTGATGGCGGCAGTATTTGTTCCCGTAGCTTTTCTCGACGGACCTGTTGGTGTTTTCTACAGACAGTTTTCGGTAACCATGGCGATTGCGATTGTTATTTCTGGTGTAAATGCCTTGACCTTAACACCTGCCTTGTGTGCCATCATGTTGAAACCCATTGATCCAAATGCAAAGAAAACAATCATCACCCGTTTCTTCGACGCTTTCAACAGCCGATATGATAAAATTTCAAACGGCTACAAACGCATCTTAGGTTTAATTGTAAACAGAAGAACAGTTACTGTTGGAATTTTAATATTGTTTGTTCTCGGTACGTGGGGAATTGGGAAAGTATTGCCTACTGGATTTATTCCGACTGAAGACCAAGGAACAATTTATGTAAATGTGGAAACACCCGTAGGTTCAACTTTGGAGCGGACTGAAAACGTGATGGATGAAATCGACCGCGTAGCCCAACAATTAATAGAAGTGGAATCCATTTCAAGTTTGTCGGGGTATAGCATGTTGACCGAAGGTGTTGGTGCTTCCTTCGGAATGAGTACCGTGAGTTTGAAATCTTGGGATCAGCGCGATAAAAATGCCAACGAGATCATCAAATTGCTAATCGAAAAAACAAGACACATCAAGGATGCGGAGATTCAGTTTTTCCCACCACCAGCCGTTCCTGGATTTGGAAATGCCAATGGTTTTGAATTGCGATTGCTTGACAAAACTGGGAATGACGATTTGCAAAATACAGCAAAGGTGAGCAAAGATTTCATTGCAGCGCTTAACAAACGCCCGGAAATAAAGGGCGTATTCTCGAGTTTTAATCCTTCTTTTCCGCAATATTTGATTCACATCGACGCCGACAATGCCGCCAAAAAGAAAATTACGCCCGAAACTGCACTGACAAACCTTCAGTCGCTAATCGGAAGTTTTTATGCGACTAATTTTATTCGGTATGGACAAATGTACAAAGTAATGCTACAAGCCGATCCGAAATATAGGTCGCAACCCGAAGACGTTCTGAAATTGCGAATCAAAAATGCAGACGGCGAAATGGTTCCGTATGAAGCGTTTACACGCATTGAGCGCGTTTATGGGCCGGAGCAATTGACACGTTACAACATGTACACTTCTGCAATGTTGAACGGTGAAGCTGCCGACGGATACAGTAGTGGAGATGCGATTAACGCAATTCAGGAAACCGCCGAACAAACTTTACCAAAAGGCTTTGATTACGAATGGTCGGGGATGACACGTGAAGAAATCGCATCGGGAAATCAAGTTTTTGCCATTTTTGGGATTTGTTTGCTGTTTGTTTATCTGTTGTTGGCTGCACAATACGAAAGTTTCTTGTTGCCATTACCGGTCTTACTTTTCCTTCCAATCGGAATTTTTGGATCTTTCTTGTTCCTTCAGTTGTTCGGTTTGGAAAATAATATTTACGCACAAGTAGCGATGATTATGCTCATTGGATTGCTCGGAAAAAACGCCATTTTGATTGTCGAATTTGCCATTTTAAAGCAAAGCGAAGGAATGTCGGTTTTCGACGCCACCATCGAAGGAGCTGTAGTACGTTTGCGACCAATTTTGATGACTTCCTTTGCATTCACCGCTGGATTAATTCCTTTGATGCTAGCATCAGGAGCTGGTGAAATTGGTAATAAAACAATTGGTTCTGCTGCGGCAGGAGGAATGTTGTTCGGAACCATTTTCGGAGTACTAGTAATTCCTGGACTTTATTTCATTTTCGCATCCATCGCTAAAAAAAGAACGTCATGATGAAAAACATTTTATATACCTCTTTGCTGGTTTTTGTTGTCAGTGCCTGCAAATTTCATCGAATCGCTGCGGATGAAAAAATCAAGGTTCCAGCGTCGTACGAACCAGTTTCACAAACTGTAATCGAAGATTCGTTAGGTCCAGCTTCCACTGCACAACTGCAAGATTGGAAAAACTTCTTTACCGACGCTTTGCTCCGCGATTTAATCGATACTGCGTTGATTGCCAATTATGATATTCAAATTGCGTATCAACGCTTACAGCAAAGCAGAGCTGGAGTTCAATACACCAAAGGAATTCGACTGCCAGACTTAAATTTGAATTTGGGCGCTGGTGTGAGAAAATTTGGTGATTATACGGTTGATGGTATCGGAAATTACGACACGCAATTTTCACCTAACTTGAATTCGAAACAACAACTACCCAATCCCATTCCAGATTTTTACGCCGGGCTTAGTTCCAGTTGGGAAATCGATATTTGGGGAAAACTCAAAAACAAGAAAAAGGCTGCTTTCGCGCGGTATTTGGCTTCTGAACAAGGTAGAACATTGGTTTCCACCAATGTCATCGCCGAAATTGCTCAAAATTACTACGCGTTGATGTTTTACGACAAAGAACTTGAAATTATCAAAGAAAGTTTAGAGTTACAAAACCACGCGTTGTTGGTCTCTGAAGTCAAAAAATCGAGTGGAAAAGCCAATGAACTTGCCGTGGAAATGATGAAATCCCAAATCTTGGGCGCGAAAACCATGCTGATCGAAATTCAGCAGCAAATCATTGTGACTGAAAATAAACTAAACATGTTGTTGGGCAGATATCCGCAAGACATTCCTAGATCTACTTGGAACATCGAAGATGAAATCACTCAAAATTTAGCTTTAGGTATTCCATCCGATTTATTGATGAATCGACCTGATATCGTTCAAGCATTCCGAAATTTAGATGTTAGCAATGCAGAATTGGTTGTGGCGAAGACTGCATTTTATCCTAGTTTGCAAATCAATGCAAATTTAGGTTACCAAGCGCTTCGAGCTACGCTTTTATTCGATGCAGGTTCTCTTGCTTATGGTTTAATTGGCAATCTGGTGTCGCCCTTATTAAACAGAAGAGAATTGAAGGCACAATTGATGGAAAGAAATGCTACTAAAAAAGAGTCCTACATTCAATTGGAAAAGACGATTGTTAACGCATTCACTGAAGTTTTTGAATTGATGGAAAAATCGAAAAATTTGGATGATATGAAAAGTTTGAAGTCTGAGCAAGTTTCAATTTTAGAAAAATCAGTCGAAACTTCAATGGAATTATTTACTTCAGGAAGGGCAACTTACATCGAGGTGATCAACGCGCAACAAGGTTATTTGCGAGCGCAAATCGAATTGATGCAAATTGCAGAACTGAAAAACAAAAATCAAATACTGCTCTACAAATCTTTGGGAGGCGGAGCTTAAAAGAAATAAAACAGGCTGTTCAGATTACCGAACAGCCTGTTTTCATTCATCCGACAAACATTCAGTCGTTCAACATAAAAAGCATTAAGTTTTTTACCTACATTTGAAAAATCACGCTTTCGAAAACCATGTTTTTATAAATGAAATTCATACCATCAATCTTACGGGGAATCGGACAGGTAATGATTCAAAACAACAGTTACACTGGAATTCTGTTTTTAATTGGAATTTTCTATAATTCTTGGTTACTGGGTTTGGGAGCGATTTTAGGAACGGTTATCAGTACACTTTCTGCCAAGCTTTTACGTTACTCGAACAGAGAAATCGAAGATGGATTATACGGTTTCAATGGAACGTTAACAGGCATTGCCGTCTGTTGTTTTTTTGAGCCAACTATTTTAGCACTTTTCGGATTGATTATCGCCTCTTTTCTCTCCACGTGGTTGATGAATACACTGAAAAAAATGCTACCGCCGTTCACTGCACCCTTTGTAATTGTCACTTGGCTTGTCCTTTCCATTTTTATTTTTGGGTTGAATGTTCCGCTTCTATCATCAGCCTCAAGCGTTGAAGAAACATTCAAGCTATTCCAAGTAACTGGAAAAAGTTTTGGTCAAGTGATGTTTCAAAACCACGCGATAACAGGATTGTTTTTCTTTTTAGGAATACTAATCAATCAAAAAATGATGGCAATTTATGCTTTGTACGCTGCCATTTTAGGGTCTTTACTTGGATGGTTTTTGCAAGTCGATTTAACCAGTATCAATTCAGGATTAATGGGTTACAACGCCATTCTTTGCGCCATTGCACTTTGTGGAAAAAGATGGCAAGATTTCGGCTGGATTACGTTGGCAATCCTTGCTTCCACGATTTTGAATATCGGTTTAGGAATGACTGGAATCATCACGCTTACTGCGCCGTTTGTATTGGTAACTTGGGGTATTTTGAATTTGAAATCTTGGACAACAATTAACTACAAATTCAATTGACATTCTAAAAACAACCATAGAGGCGTAATTTTCCGCAGCTATTTTTAGTTAAATCGAAAATGATTTCGACCCAAAGAAGCAAACTTCATTCTATTTCACTTTCTTTTATTAGCTTTAAACTTCGCAATGAATCAAATAATTCGCAACCTGTTGAAGTAAGTAGTATGAATTCAGTCAAAACCTATCAAAAAGTAAATGCTGAACAAGAAAGTGCCAGTTTTAGCATTTCCAAGATGGAAGACATTTATGTGAAGCGAAACGGGCAGGTGGACGAACCTCATCGGCATAATTACTATACGGTTTTAATCATTCGACAAGCAAAAGGTTATCACAAAATTGATTTTACCACCTATGAATTGGCGAAAAATCAGATTTTCTTTGTCGCGCCGGGACAAGTGCACCAAGTTATTGAAACAGAAAAATCCATTGGATATGCCATGACTTTTTCCAATCAGTTTTTGATTGAGAACAGCATTCCCATTTCTTTTATTGATAGTTTGAATCTTTTTCAAAATTACGGTCAAGCTCCTCCTTTGTTACCAGCGGAAAAACAATTTGAATTGATAACTAATTTTGCAGACAACATTTTCAGCTTATTCCACGGCGATACCAACATGAAAAACATTTCAATGGGTTCGTTCTTGAAACTGTTACTGATTGAATGCAATAACATTTGTTCGATTAATCCCATTGAATCAGACATTGATACATCGGGTGACAACCTGATTCGGTCATTTAAAAAAGCGGTTGAGCTCAATTATAAAAAGGAACATTCCACAACGTTTTACGCCAGCGAACTTTTCATCTCGCCCGATCATTTGAATCGAACGGTCAAAGCCAAAATTGGAAAAACGGCCAAAGATTACATTCAGACACGAATCATTACGGAAGCAAAAAGATTACTTTATTTTACGGATTTATCCAACAAAGAAATTGGATACGAATTGGGATTTACAGAACCCGGGAATTTCAGTGCTTTTTTCAAGAAGAACACCCAAATCTCTCCTTCTAGCTTCAAGAAAAACGAGACTAACTCTTAGTTTTTATACGTATATCGGATTTTCATACGTTTGTCCCCAGTTTTCATATTCCGCAATCAGGATAACTTACCGACCTTTGTACTATACTTAAAAGCAAGGATTATGGATCGTAAGAAATTTATTAAAAGTGCAATTTTGACTGGTGTTGCTGGTGTAATTGCTCCACAAGTCTTAAACGCAAATAAAGATGAAAGTCACAAATCTACTTACGACAAATTGATGCAACAAGTAGGATTTAATCATTTACCGAATAAAAATATAGAAACTATGAATACAGTAATTCACAAAGCAGCAACAAGAGGTCATGCAAATCACGGTTGGTTAAACTCACACCACACCTTCAGTTTTGCAAACTATCACAACCCAGAAAGAATGAATTTTGGTGTGCTACGCGTCTTAAACGATGATACCGTAGCCGCAGGAATGGGATTTGGAACACATCCACACGACAACATGGAAATTGTTTCCATTCCGTTGACAGGCGATTTAGAGCACAAAGATAGCATGGGAAACATCACTGTAATCAAAGAAGGCGACGTACAAGCGATGAGTGCTGGGACTGGTGTTACGCATTCAGAATACAATAAAAACAAAGATAAAGAAGTAAAATTTCTACAGATTTGGATCTTTCCGAAAGAGAAAAATGTTACGCCTAAATACGACCAGATTTCGATCAAAGATTTGGAAAAAGAGAATGAATTTTATCAAGTTGTATCTCCAAACAAGGACGATCAAGGCGTTTGGATCAATCAAGACGCTTGGTTTCACATCGGAAAATTCAGCACAGAGACTGCGACAGCATACCAGATTAAAAAAGAAGGAAACGGTGTTTACGCATTCATCTTAGAAGGTGAAGCGGAGATCAACAACGAAAAACTTTCAAGAAGAGATGGAATGGGAATTTGGAATACAACATCCATTGAAATAAAAGCAAATAAGGATGCTCAAATTCTGTTAATGGAAGTTCCAATGATGAAATAATTTTATAACTTTAAAACAAAAAAGGTGAAAATTAAATTAATAGAAGATCTGACAAAAGGATACGCAATAGCCATCGAAAATGAGGTTACAGCTGGTAAAATGACGTATTCAATTGCTGGAAAAGATTTCATCATCATCGATCACACCGAGGTGGATCCTGCATTCAAAGGCAAGGCAGTTGGAAAGCAATTACTCTACAAAATTGTAGAAATGGCAAGAGAAAAAAACATTAAAATTTTGCCTTTATGTCCGTTTGCAAATGCTTTGTTTCAAAAATCAACAGACATACAAGACGTATTGAAAAGTAATAAATAGTAAATTATAAATTAACCCTTAAAAATATAACATCATGGAAAACAACACCAATTGGTCAATCGACAATGCACACTCAGAAGTAGCTTTTAAAGTAAAACACATGATGATCTCAACAGTTACAGGTCATTTCGGAGATTTTACTGCTACAGCAAAAACCAACGGAGACAACTTCAGCAATGCAGTTGTAGAATTTAGCGCAAAAACGGCTTCTTTGGATACGAAAAACAAAGACAGAGATGCACATTTACAATCAGATGATTTTTTCAATTCTGAGAAATACCCAGAACTTAAATTTGTCTCTAAATCTTTTGATGGAGAAAATTTAGTCGGAGATTTAACCATCCGAGACGTGACCAAAGAAGTAACTTTAAACGCTGAATTCAACGGCGTTGCAGTTGACCCATACGGACAAACAAAAGCAGGTTTTGAAATTACTGGGGAAGTGAGCAGAAAAGACTTTAATTTAACTTGGAATGCGGTTACTGAAGCTGGGAGCATCGTTGTTTCTGACAAAGTGAAATTGGTTGCTGACGTGCAATTTATCAAACAAGCATAGATCAAACTAGATTAGATTAACTTTAAACGGTTTGGGTGAAAACTCAAACCGTTTTTTTTGTTGTTATAGAAATTAAGTAAATACTTTAACTGAATGCTACTTTAAAATGAAATTCTTTGATTTCCATCAGGTTTCCTGCTAAAATACTCCGATATTTGTTCCAAACCAAAACATTGTAAACATGAAAAATACTGAATTGTCATTCTGGATTGTCATTCTCGTTGGCGTCATGGGAATATTCGCCAGTATTTTTGCTTTTATAAATGGTGAAGTTTTCCTCACGTATTTCTTAAGTGGCTTTTCAGGAGTTCTATTGATTTTGACGGCGATTATTACCAAAAACAAACGAAACGAAAAAGAGTAATCTGGAAATGAAATCAATATGAAACAAAAAGTCATTCTTCTTCACGGAGCATTGGGTTCCGCAAAGCAATTCGAAATCATTCAAGCAGGTTTAAAAGATCATTTTGAAGTCTATTTAATCGATTTTGATGGTCATGGAAATGGGAAATCAACCAATGCAATGTCCATCGAATTATTTGCGGATAATTTATTGAATTTCGTAGAGAAAAACGATTTACAAGATGCACTTGTTTTCGGATATTCCATGGGCGGATATGTTGCACTCTATCTGCAAACATTGCATCCAAGCTTATTTCAATCCATCATCACCTTGGGAACGAAACTGAATTGGTCAGTTGAAAGTGCTGAAAAAGAAGTCCAAATGCTTAACGCGGAGAAAATTAAAGAAAAAGTTCCTGCATTCGCGAGCTATCTTGAGAATATTCAAGCTCCAACGATTTGGGAATTGATGATGAATCAGACAGTTGAACTGATGTTGCAATTAGGAAATAAACCGCTGTTGACATCCGAAAACTTGAATAAAATATCGATTCCAGTTACGTTGTGCTTGGGCGAATTGGACAAAATGGTAACGCGAGAAGAAACGCAATGGGCAGCCGATGCAATCAACAGCTCAAGTTTTAAATTACTGGAAGACGTTCAACATCCAGTTCAACAAATCAATTCAAGAGTAATCATCGATTTAATAAAATCCCAAGCGGATTCCGCCCCAAGCGTGTGATTTTCCTCCTGAAAATTCTGGCGTGATAAAACCATAATCAGCTCCAAAATAAACGTGAGGAAATTGGAAAACGATTCCAAGGTGTTGTTCTCCAACTAATTTATTAATCTCAGAATAGGGAATCGTATAAACACTTGAACGATTGAATAATCCGCCCATCAAACTGGCATCATATCCAACAGCTTTCAACTTACTTTGTGCATACAAGTAATATTGAAACTTGTTTAATTCTCCTTCAAACAAGTTGTTTTTGTGTCCGAAACTTAAATCTAATCCAACTGAAAAATTGGTTTGAGATGTTCCAATATTCACTTCTCCCACGCCATTCAGGGCAATTAAAGAACGATAACGCACGAGTTGTTTATCCAGATGAACTGCATAATTAAGAATCAAGTCATTTTGAATTTGACGTTGCCAACCCGATGGAAGTGAATTGTTTGTGACCCGATGTATTCCAGTTTGAATTTCTTTCCCAAAAGCCGCCGGACCAAGAATGCCAACTTGTACACCTGAACTCAATTTCATTTTTAAAGCATTAAAATAAGTCATTTGATAGAAATTCAAGGTCATCGTTGCGGCATAAGGTCGATCGGTGTATGGAATGCTGTCCGATAAAATGCTAGTCGGTGTAAACGCAGCAGTTTCTATTCGAATTCCATATTTCTCAGCGGAAGAATGAGGAGATGAAAGCAAGATTTTATGAATGGGATTTTTGCGGAAAACAGGATTAACAAGTTCCAGACAAACTCCTTGTGTATATATAAAGGTCATGTTCTTGAAACAAATCATTGTCATATTGAAATCGGAAAAACGTCGTATCTGGAATTTCAAAAAGAAGACCATGCGAATCGATTCGTTGCGCGGAAGACGTCAAATAAAATAAAATTCCAACCAAAAAGATTAAAAATCGCATGTTGTGAGTTTATTGTATGTACGATTTAATGAAGAGTTTGGATGTAGTTTTGAAATCTAAGGTTGAATTCTCAATCCGTCATTTTTACAATAATGTGCTTTATTTCTTGAAGCAAACTGTCCAGTTGTGAAAAAAAGCTAAATTTTAGAACTCTGAAATCATTTTATAGAGCCAGTTTATGGATTTAAACTTACTTTTAAATTCACTTTTATCCAAATGAATATGAAAAACATTACAAATTACCTATTTATCGCATTGTCGATTGTGCTTATTAGCTCATCCTGTACCGTACAGAAACGACTTCACAATCCTGGCTATCACGTACAGCTTCATAAAAATATGAAAGTTGAAAAAACGGTTGATAAAGTTTTAAAAGCAGATGAAGAGCTTGCTTTTGCAGAAGTAAAAACGGACGAAACGAACTTGCCAAAAATTGAAAAGCAAGAGCAAGTTACAACGGGAATCACTGCTACAACTGAAACGGAGACGAATTACAGTTCTGACCTTGCATCCACTGACGAAGCGATTGCATTTCAAAGCACCAATTCTCCAAAAAGAAGCTTAATTCAAGCGAAAAGTACGGTAGAGAATCAACCTGTAGTTGCAAAACAACACGTAGAAAAAAAGGCAAAAATCAAAACTGCTGAAAAAGCAATAAGTGCCAACAGTGCTGGAGGCGTAGCCTTACTGGTTCTAATCATCTTGTGTTTATTTCCATTTATAAACTTAATTCCGGTTTACATAACAGATGGTGGTATCACACTTAATTTCTGGATTACTTTACTTCTAAACTTTACGTATATCGGAGGAGTTATTTTCGCTCTTCTAGTAGTTTTAGGAATTGTTAGTTTAGCCTAGTACATTTTTTTCAGATTGTGAATACAAAATGTATTGCGTATTCACAATCTGAAAAAATTGATTGATTTATTTCAATCAAAAACATCAAATTCTTTCCCATCAAAACTTCCGTAAAACATGGAAGGATGAGAATCTTGATGAAAAATATTTCCCTGCTTATCAATTGCAATTGCACCGGCAAATCCGTCAAAAGGTTTTAATTCCTCGAAGGTTTTGGCGAATGCTTTGTCAATTTCAAATCCATCCGAAACCCGAATTGCGATTTTTGCTGCTACAGCGCCACTGACGATGTCTTCACCAACACCAGTGCAACTTACACCACAAAATTCATTGGCAAAATTACCAGCAATGGTTGCAGAATCCGATATTCTTCCTGGAATTTCAAAACCTTTTCCACCTGTGGAAGTTGCTGCAGCAATTTTTCCATTTTGATCCAAAGCTACACAGCCAACCGTTCCCAAACCAAGAGCAGCCACCTTTGCTTCGTATTCTTCTCGTCGCTGCGGAATTTCCGGATTGAATTTTGGAAAATGATGTTCACGTGCGAAATTCAAAGCACCTTCAGCACCTAAAACACGGTCATCAAATTCCAATAATTTTTCAGCAATGCGAATTGGATTTTCAACATCCTCGATGTTTATCACACCACTGAATTTCTTTGTTTCCCCGTCCATGATAGAAGCACTCATTCGAATTTTTCCATCATTTTGAATTTGAGAACCAATACCTGCATTAAAAAGCGGATCATTTTCCAACATTTCCACTGCTAAAACAACCGTTTCAAGCGCAGTATGATTTTGAAGATATGCATAACATTGCGTCAAAATGTTTTTCAATGATTCTTGCTTTGCAAGTTTCGTAGTTGAGTTGGTGGAAGATTCACTGAAGAATCCGCCATGAATGATTAGCTTCATACTGGTGTTTTTTAATAAATAACTACGATTAAAGAATTGATTTACAACAAGAAACTACGAACCATAAATCAACATGTCGTGTTCTTGCAAGTCATATAGATCTCGTTTACTCATCACATGCACAACTAAATTCTTGATTGAAATTGGTTTTCCAAGTTCTACTTGTGTTAAATTGGTATCCGAGATTTTTCGACCGTCCACTAAAATAACCAATCCAGATCCCAATGCTTCCATCTTTACTCCTTCGGTGATTAACAATCCGGTATCTTCCCCCAAACCAATTCCAAGTGTTTTAGGATTCCCAACAACTGCTTGAAACAAGCGGCCAATTCTACCACGTTGTACAAAATGTGTATCGATAATTACATCGTCAATCAACCCCAAACCACTGGTGATTTTAATTTCGCCTTTCAGCAAAGCCTCACCGCTTGAACCTTGATAGATCATACTTTTAGATGCAGCAGCTGCACCAGCAGAAGTTCCAGCGTAAATAAAATCTTCATTTTCATATTTACTCAGCATCAAATCGTGCATGGGTGTTCCACCTAAAATAGAAGTCAAACGCAATTGATCTCCACCGGTAAACATCACTACGTCCGCATTTTTAATGCGTTCAAATGTTTCATCACTCAAAGCTTGTTCTCGTTTTTCAATGTGAAGTACGTTTACATGCTTTGCTCCTAAATATTCAAAAGCTTTCACGTATTCCGCTCCCACTTCCAATGGAACTTTCGAAGCTGTTGTCACGATTTCAATTTGAGAATCTTCTTTGAGTTTAGATTCGTTGATAATGCGTTTTAAAATTCCTGTTTCGAAGAAATTTAAGTTGTTTTGAACTTGCTTATCAAATTTTGATTCGGTAAAACTACCTTTGTCGATGGCACCACCGACTATTATTAATTTTCCTTTTGGAGTCATAGGTGCCAAATTTATTTTAAATAAATCAGATAACACCCATAGAAGTTGATTTATTATTAAGATTCATTAACATTTGAGCGAATTATAGGTTTTTTGAAATTCCTAAAATTAAATTTTCAGACTTGTAAGCTACTTTAAAAATAATTATATATCTTTCTCATGTTGTACGAGAAGTATAATCAAATCTAAAACTTATTATCTATGAAAATACTGGGAATTCAAGCTCTTCGTGGGCCAAACATTTGGAGCGTACAACGCAAAAAACTAATTCAGATGCGACTCGATTTAGAGGATTTAGAGCAACTTCCTACTAATAAAATACCTGGTTTTGGCAAACGTCTCGAAACCATGTTTCCTACCATGGTTGAACACAGATGTTCTGAAGGTGAACGAGGAGGTTTTTTCTTTCGTGTGGATAAAGGAACTTGGATGGGCCATGTGGTTGAGCACATTGCACTGGAAATCCAGACATTAGCAGGAATGGATACGGGTTATGGACGTACCAGAGAAACTAAAACTGCAGGAATTTACAACGTTGTTTTCAGCTACGTTGAAGAAAAAGTAGGGATTTTTGCTGCTGAATCTGCGGTCAGAATTGCGCAAGCACTGATCGACGGAACCGATTACGACGTAGAAGCAGACATCATGGAAATGCGCGAAATTCGTGAAAAAGTGAGACTTGGTCCAAGTACAGGAAGTATCGTTGAAGAAGCCGTTTCGAGAGGAATTCCGTGGATAAGACTTGGAACAAATTCTTTGGTACAATTGGGATATGGTGTTAATCAGATGCGTTTTCAAGCAACCATTACGTGTAAGACCAGTAACATTGCCGTGGACATTGCTTGCGACAAAGAAGAAACAAAAAAAATGTTGCTTGCTTCTTCAATTCCTGTTGCTGATGGTGACATTTGTGTGGACGAAGAAGATTTAGAAAATACAATCAAGAAAATTGGTTATCCTATTGTCATCAAACCTTTAGACGGAAACCATGGAAAAGGTGCTTCGATCAATGTATTGAATTGGGAAGATGCCGTAGAAGGCTTAGGGTTTGCGAAAAAATATTCACGCCGTGTGATTGTTGAGAAATTCATTACTGGATTTGATTTTAGAATTCTCGTGATCGACAACAAAATGGTGGCTGCAGCACAGCGAGTTCCGGCGCACATTGTAGGTGACGGCAACAATACCATTCAAGAATTGATCGACCTCACCAACGAAGATCCAAGAAGAGGATATGGGCACGAAAACGTGTTGACAGAAATTACAGTTGACCGAGATACCATGGATTTATTAGAGGTATTAGGCTATACTTTAGATACAATTCCAGCAGAAGATGAAATTGTTTACTTGAAGTCAACTGCCAATTTAAGTACTGGTGGAACTTCCATCGATGTAACGGAAATGATTCACCCAGATAACATCTTTTTAGCGGAGCGCATCGCTCGCGTAATTGGATTGGATGTTTGTGGTATTGACATCATGGCGAATAACCTCACGCAATCTCTTCGAGAGAATGGCGGCGTTGTACTGGAAGTAAATGCTGCTCCCGGATTTAGAATGCACTTGGCTCCTTCTGAAGGTTTACCAAGAAACGTTGCTGCCCCGGTGATTGACATGTTGTATCCTCCAGGAAAACCATCTCGAATCCCGATTTTTGCCGTTACTGGAACGAATGGAAAAACAACCACTACGCGTTTATTGGCGCACATTGTAAAAAACATTGGCTACAAAGTTGGGTTCACAACTTCCGACGGGATTTATGTTCAAAATCACATGTTGGAAAAAGGAGACACGACAGGTCCAATCAGTGCTGAGTTTATTTTGAAAGATCCAACGGTTGAATTTGCGGTTTTGGAAACGGCTCGAGGTGGAATTTTACGTTCAGGCCTTGGTTTTAGCAAGTGTGATATTGGAATTATTACCAACATTCAAGAAGATCATTTGGGATTAAGTGACATTCACGATCTCAAAGATTTAGCCCGCGTTAAATCTGTGGTCGTTGAAAGTGTTCGCAAAAAAGGATGGGCAGTATTGAATGCGGAAGACGAACATTGTGTGGAAATTGCAAAAACGCTAAGCTGTAAAGTTGCTTTCTTTAGCATGGATGAGGAAAATCCAGTCGTTGTAAATCACTGCAAACAAGGTGGAGTTGCCGCGATTTATGAAAATGGGTTTATCACCATTAAAAAAGGAGATTGGAAAATGCGTGTTGAAAAAGTAACACACGTTCCATTAACCCTAAATGGAAAAGCGAAATTTATGATTGCCAATACCTTGGCGGCAACGCTTGCAGGTTATCTATATGGCTTTAAGCTCGATGACATCAAATTATCCTTGACCACTTTTATCCCGGGAGCAGCACAAACGCCAGGTAGAATGAACATTTTTGAATTCAACAAATTCAAAGTCATGATTGACTTTGCCCACAATCCTTCTGGATATCGTGGCGTTGAAGAATACCTTGAAAGCGTTGAAGCAACCAACAAAATTGGAATAATTGCTGGCGTAGGCGACCGAAGAGATGAGGATATCATTGAATGCGCAACAATTGCAGCCAGAATGTTTAACCACATCATCATTCGGCAAGAAAAACACTTGAGAGGAAGAACAGAACAAGAAATAATCGACCTCATTTTAAAAGGAATAGCATCGGTTGATAAAGAAACAACATATGAAATAATTACATTGGAAGTAGATGCGATTAAACACGCCATAACCATTGCAGATGAAGGAACATTCATCACTGCTTTGAGCGATGTGATTACCAATGCAATTGAAGTAGTTCAACAACATTTGGACAAAGAATTAGAAGACGAAGCCGCAATGGTCTAAGATTTTAAGTTAGAATTAAAAACCTGTCAGAATCAAATTTGACAGGTTTTTTTATACATGTGTTTTTCGTTTAATGATTTTTGGCTTAACCGCTTTGTAAATTTGATTAATTTAAAAGGAATTTAAAACAACAAAATATGAACTGGAAAGAAGAAAACAATGCACTTACAAGAAGTTTCAAGTTTAAAAACTTCATCGAAGCTTTTTCATTTATGACCAAAGTTGCTTTGATAGCTGAAAAGATAAATCATCATCCAGAATGGAGCAATGTATACAATCAAGTGAATTTTACGCTTACAACGCACGACAAAGGAAATACCATCACAGATAAAGACCGAGAATTAGCAAAGGCGATTGATGAATTAATGTAAAATACTCAATTTCCGAATCGCAATTTCTTCGTTTTGCATTGTCTTGATGAAGTAATTACCTTTTAAAATGTGATACGTTTAAATCACTCTTTCCTTGGATGAAAATAATCGTAAACTAATTTCCCTTTTGCTGGGCCGATTACAGAACTCAAACTTTCAAGCGTCGCGGCTTTAATTTTACTGAGTGTTTTGAACGTTTTCATCAATTGTTCGTACGTCACTGGACCGATACCTGGAACGGTTGACAATTCAGAAACAAAGGCATTTTTACTTCTACGATCTCGGTGATGCGTGATGCCGAATCGGTGTGCTTCGTTTCGAATGTGTTGAATTACCTTCAAGGTTTCAGAGCGTTTATCCAAATAAAGTGGGATCGGATCTCCCGGGAAAAAGATTTCTTCCAGGCGTTCCGCAATACCAATCATCGGAATTTTATCGTGTAAATCTAACTTTCTGAGTGCTTTCATTGCCGCAGTCAATTGTCCTTTTCCACCATCGACAACTATTAATTGTGGCAAGGGTTTATCCTCTTCAAGCAACCTTCTATACCTGCGAAAAACCACTTCTTCCATCGTTGCAAAATCATCAGGACCAACCACCGTTTTCGGAATGTAATGTCGGTAATCTTTGACGCTTGGTTTTGCATTTCTAAAAACGACGCACGCCGAAACAGGATTCGTTCCTTGGGTATTGGAGTTGTCAAAGCAATCAATATGAACCGGTAGCTCTGTCATTCTTAAATCCTTTTTCATTTGATTTAAGATGCGATCTTTACTCGATTCAGGATTTTTAATGCTTTCTTGTTTCAGTTTCTCAAGTCGAAAAAATTTAGCATTTCGCAAGGAAAGATCAACCAATTGTTTTTTATCTCCACGCTGTGGAACGGAAAATGTTAGTCCTTCAATTTGTAAATCCAATTCCTTTTCAATCAATACTTCTTTGGAAACGCTGTCGTAGCGATCGCGCATTTCTAACAAAACAAAAGCAATGATTTCCGAATCAGTTTCGTCCAATTTTTTCTTAATCTCAGATGTAAAACCGTGAACAATGGCTCCATTTACAATGACAAAATAATTCACATAAGCCATTTTCTCATCTTCCACCATCGTAATCACATCTACTTCGTGAATACTTGGTGAGACAACTGTCGATTTTGAACGGTATTTCTCCAACATTTGAATTTTTTCCTTCACGTTGTTGGCTTCTTCAAACTGATACGTTTCCGCAAAATCTAACATTATTTTACGTAAATGCGTTAAAACCGAAGAAATATTTCCTTTCAAGATCGTCTCAATTTGATCTAAATAAACCTTGTAATCTTCCTCACTTTCTAATCCAACACAGGGTGCTTTGCAATTTCCAATGTGGTATTCGAGACAGACTTTGTATTTTTTTTCCTTGATTTTTTTGGTTGATAAATCTAAAGAGCACGTTCGAATTGGATACAAATCCTTCAGCAATTGCAACAAGGTCCACATCATTTTTACATTCGCATACGGTCCGTAATATTTAGATCCATCCCGAAATACTTGTCTGGTAGTAAACACTCTTGGAAAAGGTTCTTTCTTGACACAAATCCATGGATACGTCTTGTCATCCTTGAGTTGAATGTTGTATTTTGGCTGGTACTTTTTAATGAGGTTATTCTCTAAAAGCAACGCATCCAATTCCGAATCTACGACCAAATATTGGATGTCAACAATCTGACGAACTAAGAGTCTTGTTTTGGTAGAATCTAAGTTCTTTGCGAAATATTGAGAAACTCTTTTCTTGAGATTTTTTGCTTTTCCGACATAAATAATCACGCCTTCTTTATCATAATACTGATAAATCCCAGGTTTATCTGGCAAGAGTTGCAATTTTAATTTTATTTCTTCGGGCTTCATGCTTCACAAAGATACAATAATCACGTTTAATTACTTTCACTTTTCGGAGGCGTGTTAAAGCAGTAAAAAACATGGAAAACAATCAAAAGTACCATTTGACTGATTACTGATTTACATCGACAATCACCTGACTTTTATAAGCACTGAACAAACAAGACGCTCGCATTCGCTTGTGGCAAACATTGTATTTTTAAGCCTTCCTTGCTAATGATTGTGGGTTTGTAATCCTACAAATTCATTTGCGAATTTCTAACTTTATAGATTCTTTCTATGATTTCAACTACTTTCAAACCTTCCAATGCGTTGGTTGTTGAGGTCGTTCTTCCTTTCAAAGTATCAATTACGTTTTCAATCACGTAGTGGTGATTTGCTGCCGAACCTTTGTAAGCTCCGTAATCATTCCCCGGATTTGTCTCTGCTAGTTGTGGCATTTCATAACCAGGAATGTTGCAAACTTCTACTTCGTTCATGTATTGACCGCCAATTTTTACGCTTCCTTTGCTTCCGATAATGGTCATGGAAGATTCTAAATTCTGCTCCACTACGGCTGTCGAATAATTGATAGAACCCATACCTCCATTGATGAAATCGAAACTAACAAAACCAGAATCTTCAAACGCAGTTGAATCTTTGTGCGTAAAATCAGCAAATTTTCCTTGGATGTTATCGATGTCTCCAAATAACCAATACATGATATCGATAAAATGAGAAAATTGCGTGAACAAGGTTCCTCCATCCAAATCTTTAGTTCCTTTCCAACCTCCTTTTTTATAATAACGATCGTCGCGGTTCCAGTAACAATTTAACTGAACCATAAAAATATCACCAAGTATTCCGTCTGTAATGATAGACTTAATCCATTCAGAAGGAGGAGAATATCGATTTTGCATCACACAAAATACTTGCTTTGACATTTGCAATGATTTGAAAATCACTTTTTCGCAATTGTCTTTGGAAAGTCCCATTGGTTTTTCACAAACCACGTGTTTTTTAGCTTCTAAAGCAGCAATACTTTGATCGGCATGTAAACCATTTGGAGTACACACATTCACAACGTCAAAATCTAAACCTGATGCAAGCAATTCTTCAACTGTCTTGAAAAAAGGAACATTAAAATGAGTAGCATCACATTCTTCAGCAGAGCGAATATCAACCAACGCAACCAATTCAGCATCCGCTTCACGGGTAATCATTTCTGCATGACGTTTTCCAATATGTCCAGCGCCGATAACAGCAAATTTTACTTTTTGATCCGTATTCATCTCTTATATTTTGTGAACCGTTTGGTTCGTTAATTTATATTTTTCTCCGCTTTCTTTACAAATCGCCACGCCGTCTGCATCAAACTCCAAACGGTGTCCAAATTCGCTCATCCAACCCATTTGTCTCGCAGGGTTTCCAACAACCAATGCGTAAGCAGGAACGTGTTTCGTAACAACTGCACCAGCACCAATAAAGGCAAATTCACCAATATCGTGACCACAAACAATCGTTGCGTTTGCGCCAATAGAAGCACCTCTTTTAACGGTCGTTTTAGAATATTCTCCGCGGCGATTTACTGCACTTCGCGGATTAATCACATTGGTAAAAACCATTGAAGGTCCTAAGAAAACATCATCTTCACAAATAACTCCACTGTAAATGGACACGTTATTTTGAACTTTGACATTCTTTCCTAATATCACTTCGGGAGAAACCACTACGTTTTGTCCGATGTTGCAATTTTCTCCTAAGGTACAATTTGACATGATGTGCGAAAAATGCCAGATTTTTGTTCCTTTTCCAATGTTGCAACCGTCATCAACAATTGCAGTTTCGTGTGCGAAATAGTCCATACTTATTTTACAATATAATGATCAAAATCTTTGTGTTCCTTCTGATTCAACTCTTCAGTAGTCAAAGATTTGAAATATGCATACGTTCTTTTCAAGCCTTCAGCACGGTCGATTGTTGGTTGCCAATCTAGCAATTCAATCGCTTTGGTGATATCTGGCTGACGTTGCTTTGGATCGTTCACCGGCAAATCGTGGTAAACCACTTTTTGATCCGTTCCCGTTAATTTAATAATTTCTTCCGCAAAATCACCGATCGAAATCTCATCTGGATTTCCGATGTTTACTGGCATCGCATAATCTGAAAGCAACAAACGGTAAATTCCTTCTACCAAGTCATCGACATAGCAAAATGAACGCGTTTGAGAACCGTCTCCGAAAATCGTTAAATCTTCTCCTCGCAATGCTTGACCAATAAAAGCAGGTAAAACACGACCGTCATTCAGTCGCATTCTTGGTCCGTAAGTGTTGAAAATACGAACAATTCGAGTTTCTAAACCGTGATAGGTATGATACGCCATCGTCATCGCTTCTTGAAAACGTTTCGCTTCATCGTAAACTCCTCGCGGTCCTACTGGATTTACATTTCCCCAATATTCTTCCGTTTGCGGGTGAACCGTTGGATCTCCATAAACCTCAGAAGTTGAAGCGATTAATACACGCGCATTTTTCGCTTTCGCCAATCCCAAGCAATTGTGAATACCCAAAGAACCCACTTTCAAAGTTTGAATTGGAATTTTTAAATAATCAATCGGACTGGCTGGCGATGCGAAATGTAGGATATAATCCAATTGTCCTGGAACGTGAATGAACTTGGAAACATCGTTGTTGTAAAACTCAAACTGCTCCAAAGGAAACAAATGTTCAATGTTTTTCAAACGACCGGTTATCAAATTATCCATTCCAATGACATGAAATCCTTCTTTGATAAAGCGATCACACAAATGTGACCCTAAAAAACCAGCTGCACCGGTAATTAAAACGCGTTTTCTATTTTCCATAATCTCGTACTAAGTTAAAATAATTTCAGAAGTCAGATTTCAGATTGACTACCTCTAATTATTTTGAAATGTTTTTTCTTCCGATACTCGAATAGTAATATCCTAATTCGTTCATTTCTTCTAAATCAAAAAGATTTCTTCCGTCAAAAATAACTTTGTCTTTTAATAAACTTCCAACTCTGTCGAAATCTGGGTTTCTGAAAATTCCCCATTCTGTGCAGATCAGCAATGCATCTGCATTTTCTAACGCTTCGTATTCGTTGTTTGTGTATGTTATTTTGTCTCCGATTACGCCACGAACATTCTCCATTGCTTCGGGATCGAAAGCCGTTACCGCAGCACCTGCTTTGGTTAATTCTTCAATCATGTAAAGCGCTGGTGCTTCACGGATATCATCTGTATCTGGTTTGAAAGCCAATCCCCAAATGGCAATTTTCTTTCCTTTTAAATCGTTGCGGAAGAAATTCTTCATTTTTGGAAACAAAACTGTTTTTTGGTTTTCGTTGACTCTCATCACCGCTTCCAAAATTTCAAAGTTGAAATTGTTTTCTGAACCAGATTTCACCAAAGCTTGAACGTCTTTCGGGAAGCAAGAACCTCCGTAACCAATTCCTGGAAATAAGAAACGTTTTCCGATGCGATCATCTGAACCAATTCCAATCCGAACTTTGTCTACATCTGCACCAACCAACTCACAAAAATTCGCCACTTCATTCATGAAGGTAATTTTTGTCGCTAAGAACGCATTGGCAGCATATTTCGTCAATTCAGCGGATTTCTCATCCATGAAAATGATTGGATTTCCCTGACGAACAAATGGTTTGTATAAACTTTCCATCGTTTTAATTGCTCTTTCATCGGAAGAACCAATCACCACGCGGTCTGGCTTCATGAAATCATCAACCGCAAAACCTTCGCGTAAAAACTCAGGGTTTGAAACAACTGCAAACGGAACTGTTGCGTTTTTTGCAATCGCAGCGTGCACTTTTTCAGCTGTACCAACTGGAACCGTACTTTTGTCTACGATTACTTTGTATTCTGTTATGATCTTCCCTAATTCTTCAGCAACACCTAGAATATAGGATAAATCTGCAGAACCATCTTCTCCCGGCGGAGTTGGCAGGGCAAGGAAAATAATTTCAGCATCTTTAATTCCTTCCGCTAGGGAAGTCGAAAAAGTTAGTCTTTTTGCATTGATATTCCGTTCGAAAAGAACATCCAAATGAGGTTCGTAAATTGGAACAATTCCTTGTCTTAATTTATTGATCTTATCCTCGTTGATGTCTACACAAATCACTTGATTACCCGTTTCAGCGAAACATGTTCCGGTAACTAAACCTACGTAGCCAGTACCAATTACTGCAATTTTACTCATTTCTTATTGATTGATAAATTCAACTACTGCTGAACAGATATAATTCAATTGATCTTCTTCTAATTCTGTATGCATTGGCAAAGACAACACGCGACTTGTTAACCAATCTGTAATAGGCAACTCTTGATTTTCACAACCAAAAGATTCAAACATTTTTTGTTTGTGAGCCGGAACTGGATAGTAAATCATCGATGGAATGTCTTTGGTAGCCAAAAATGCATTCAAAGAATCGCGGTCAATTCCTTCTAAGGTCAAGGTATATTGGTGGAAAACGTGTTTTGAATTTTTATCTCTGTGCGGAGTGGAAACACCTTCTACATCAGCGAAGAAACTATCGTAGAAATCAGCTGCTTTTCTTCTTGCATCGCAATACGCATCCAATCTTGGTAATTTAATTCTCAAAATCGCTGCTTGAATGGAGTCCAAACGCGAGTTGCAACCAACTACATCGTGGTAATATTTTACCGATTGACCGTGATTTGCAATTTTCTTTATGTAATCAGCTAATTTAGAATCGTTGGTACAAATTGCACCACCATCGCCGTAGCAACCTAAGTTTTTAGATGGGAAAAACGACGTACAACCAATGTGTCCAATCGTTCCTGTTTTAGAAACACTTCCATCTTGGTGTGTATATTCACAACCAATCGCTTGAGCATTGTCTTCAATAACAACCAGATTATGCTTGTTCGCAATTTCCATGATTGGATCCATATCAGCCGAATGTCCGTATAAATGCACTGGTACAATTACTTTCGTTTTTGAGGTAATCGCTGCTTCAATTTTTGATGGATCGATGCAGAATGTTTTTGGATCAACATCTACAAACACTGGAACCAAGCCTAAAAGTGCAATTACTTCCGTTGTAGCAATGTATGTAAAAGAAGGTGTAATTACCTCATCGCCTGGTTTTAAATCCAACGCCATCATCGCAATTTGCAAAGCATCTGTCCCGTTTGCACAAGGAATAACGTGTTTTGCACCCAAGTAATTCTCCAATTCTGCTTGGAAAGAAACCACTTCAGGACCATTGATAAATTCTGCTTTTTCAATAACACTTAAAATTGCACTATCAACTGCTGATTTGATGTGACTATATTGCGACTTCAAGTCGACCATTTGTATTTTTTTCATCTTGAACGTTTGTTTCTGAATGAGTTCAGTATATTCTTAAATAGAGAAGCAAAGTTAAAAAAAGGATTCAAACCTAAAAGCGCTTCCTGGGGTATAAATAATTAGTTTTTGGTCAAATACATCAAAAACTCTTTGTTTCCGTCTCCACCTAAAATCGGTGAATCAGTGTGACCTACGTATGTGAAATTGCTTTCAGTCGCGTTCATTCTTACATTGTATAAAACGGTTGGATACAATCCTTTGTTTTTCACGATTCCGTTTTTACCGATGTTTTCTTTTCCAACTTCAAATTGAGGTTTGATCAATGCGATTACCGAAGCTCCAGCTTTCAAGAAACCTTGAATGAATGGAAAAACCTTTTGAATGGAAATGAAAGAAACATCAATCACACAGATATCAATTGGATCTGTAATTTGGTTGTGTGTTAATTCTCTCACGTGTGTTTTTTCAAAACTAATCACGTTTGGATTGTTTCTCAAACTCTCGTGCAACTGGTCTTTGCCCACATCAACTGAAAATACTTTGGTTGCACCGCGATCCAAAGCAACTTCTGTAAATCCGCCGGTAGAAGCACCGATGTCTAAAACCACTTTTCCTTTAAAGTCAATGTCCCAATTTTCAATCGCTCGAATCAATTTCAACGCACCGCGAGAAACCCATGGAATCTCTTCCGCGATTAATTCAATTTCCGCATCAACTGGGAATTTCTTACCTGGTTTGAAAACCAATTTTCCATTCACCAACACGCCAAACTCTTCAATAACTTGCTCACAACGAGCACGAGTAGTGAATAATTCGCGTTGCATAATAATTTTGTCGAGACGTTCTTCTTCCATGAAATTGCGTGATTTTTGATGTGTTTTATTTATAAAGTGCAAAGAAAGCTATTTTTATCGTTTCTTGGCGTATAATTAGGGTGTTAAATGGTATTTTAACTTTGACACTGAAGTTTTTTGAAGAACATGCGTGTTTTTTTTTGCCACGGATTTACTTCGTAGCTACTGCCGTGGTCACGGATTTTAATTTTGACATAAACGACGTTTTAAATTACACTGAAAAAGAAATATTAATCAGTGAAATTCGGGAATACACTTCAACTTTACCGCCAAAGGCAGCATCGCAGATAATCCATGACCGCACAGCAGTATCGTTGATAGTCCGTGGCTAAACCCAATAAGAATTTCTGTGGCAAAAAAAATGCCGCTCTTAGGAGAACAGCATTCTTATATGTCATTGAACGAGAATTAAAATTCCCAGCCAAATTTTTCTAATAAAACATGATCAATATAGGCACGAACGCTTTCATTTTCAACTTTTTCCAATGCTTCCATGATGAAGGCAGAGACCATCAATGCACGAGCAGAAGTTTCTGACATTCCACGAGCACGCAAGTAGAAAATCGCTTCTTCGTCTAGTTGACCGGTTGTAGAACCGTGAGAACATTTTACGTCATCTGCATAAATTTCCAAAGCTGGTTTGGAGTTAACCGATGCATTGTTTCCAATTAAAACGTTTCCGTTTGATTGAAAAGCGTTGATTTTTTGAGCGTCTTTACGAACAAATACCTTTCCACTAAAAACAGCAGTTGAATCATCCGACATCACCCCTTTGTAAAGTTCGTTCGAATTACAATTTGCTACTTGGTGATCCACAATTGTATTGTTATCCACGTGCTGTTTTCCGCTCAAGATGTAAACACCTGCCATGTTTGTTTCGCAATTGTTTCCTGCGACATCGATTGTCAAGTTATTGCGAATCAAACCACCATCTAAAGTGATCGTATTGATGTAGAATGTAGAATCTTGATGCTGACGAACGCGTTCTGTTGACACACTCAACGCCGAAGGATTTTCGTTTTGAATTTTATCGATGGTAATTTTTGCATTTTTTCCAACGATGATTTCTGTTGCCGTGTTGTGGAAACAGTTGTTTGCGTTTTCGCTAAAGAACTCAATCGTTAAATGTGCCTGTGAAAAATCTTCACATACGATTACGTTTCTTGTTGCTGCAAAAACATTTTCACCTGTAGAAATGAATAGAACCTGAATTCCATCTTTTACAGATGTGTTTTTATCAATCTTAATTGCAACACCGTCCGACGCATAAGCTGTATTCATCGCTGAGAAAAATTCCTCCTTTTCATCGGTGATTACTGTTCCAAGGTGTTGTTTCGTCCAAGAACTTGTATCTAAATCACTCATTGGAGAAATAGAAAGTCCAGTTTCTGGGACGATGTTTGACAATTCTGCTTTATAAAATCCGTTTACGAAAACCAAAAGTGAACCGTCCAATCCTGGAATCAATTTGTGTGAAACGGAGTCAATTGTTTCTTGATCACTGATTGAAAATTTCGAATTCTTAATTTTCGCAACACGTGTATATTTCCATGCTTCATTTCGAGTCGTTGGAAAATTGAGACGATTCATTATTTCTAAAGCCTCTTCTCTTTTATCCTTCGCTAAAACATGAAATTTCTTGTTTTGATCCAATCTCAAGTCTTTGACTTCGAAAACTGAATCCATTGTAATTTCATTATTCATGATTTGATGCTTTTAATGTTCGATCTCTTCTTTGATCCAATCGTATCCTTTTTCTTCTAATTCCAATGCCAATTCTTTCGGACCAGTTTTCACAATTTTTCCATCGTATAAAACGTGAACGAAATCTGGAACGATGTAGTCCAACAAACGTTGGTAGTGCGTAATCATAATCACTGCATTCTTGTCAGACTTCAAGGTATTAACCCCATTTGCAACGATTCTCAATGCGTCGATGTCCAAACCAGAATCCGTTTCATCTAAGATTGCCAATTTCGGATCTAACATCGCCATTTGGAAAATTTCATTTCTTTTTTTCTCACCTCCAGAGAAACCTTCGTTTACTGCACGAGAAGCCAATTTAGGATCCAATTCAACGATTTTTGATTTTTCTTTCACCAAAGCCATGAATTCTTTCGCCGTCAAAGTTGGCTCTTTTTTATACTCCTTGATTTCATTCAAAGCAGTACGTAAAAAGTTGATGTTTGAAACACCTGGAATTTCAACCGGATATTGGAACGCCAAGAAAACACCCTCACGAGCTCTATTTTCAACAGACATGTCCAACAAATCTTTTCCTTCAAAATCAACTGATCCTTCCGTTACTTCGTATTCTTCTCTACCCGCTAAAACCGAGGCCAAGGTACTTTTCCCAGCACCGTTTGGTCCCATGATTGCGTGAACTTCACCTGGATTAACGGTTAAGTTTAATCCTTTTAATATCTCCTTGCCATCGATTGAGGCGTGTAAGTTTTTTATTGTTATCATCTTTTTATAAATTACAAATTGCAGATTACAGATTGGCAGGTTGAGAGTGCCATCCTAAATTTACAATCGTGTTTTAATTCTACTTTAATTTTTTTTCATTTGCAATTTGCTATCTGAAATTTGCTAATCCCATCTGAAATTTGCCAATCCCTTTTACCCGACGGATCCTTCTAAACTAATCGCTAATAATTTCTGTGCTTCAACCGCAAACTCCATTGGCAATTGGTTCAACACTTCTTTACAATATCCATTGACAATCAAACTAATTGCTTTTTCGGTATCGATACCTCGTTGGTTACAGTAAAAGATTTGGTCTTCACCAATTTTAGAAGTGGTTGCTTCGTGCTCAATTTTTGCGGAAGGATTTTTACATTCGATGTATGGAAATGTGTGTGCACCACATTCATCCGTCATCAAAAGTGAATCACATTGCGAGAAGTTTCTTGCGTTGTCTGCATTCTTATGAATCTGAACCAAACCTCGATATGAATTACTTGATTTTCCAGCAGAAACACCTTTTGAGATAATCGTACTCTTGGTGTTTTTACCTAAATGGATCATTTTCGTTCCCGTATCCGCTTGCTGGTGGTGATTGGTAACAGCAACTGAGTAAAACTCACCAACTGAATTGTCGCCTTTCAAGATACAAGAAGGATACTTCCACGTCACTGCAGAACCAGTTTCAACTTGTGTCCAAGAAATTTTAGATCCTTTGTGACAAACTCCACGCTTCGTTACGAAGTTGAAAACACCACCTTTACCATCTTTATCTCCAGGATACCAGTTTTGAACGGTTGAATATTTAATTTCCGCACCGTCTAACGCAATCAACTCAACAACAGCCGCGTGCAATTGATTTTCATCTCTACTTGGAGCAGTACAACCTTCTAGGTATGAAACGTATGCACCTTCGTCAGCAACAACAAGTGTTCTTTCAAATTGACCCGTTCCACCTTCGTTAATTCTAAAATACGTTGAAAGTTCCATTGGACAACGAACTCCTTTCGGAATATAGCAGAATGAACCATCTGTAAAAACAGCGCTGTTCAAAGCAGCATAAAAGTTATCGCCTGTTGGAACAACTGTTCCCATGTATTTTTGAACCAATTCTGGGTAATCTCTAACTGCATCCGAAAAAGCGCAAAAGATAATTCCCAATTCAAGTAATTTTGCTTTGAAAGAAGTAGCTACAGAAACAGAATCCATTACGAAATCCATTGCAACGTTTGTACCCGTCAATCTTTTTTGTTCTTCCATAGAAATCCCCAATTTTTTCATGGTTTCTTTCATTTCTGGATCCACATCATCCCAACTTTCGTACTTCTTGGTTTGCTTTGGCGCCGAATAGTAGATGATGTCTTGAAAATCGGGCTTTTCATAGCGAACGTGTGCCCATTCCGGCTCCGTCATCTCTTGCCAAACTTTAAATGCTTTTAATCTATAATCAAGCATCCACTCTGGTTCTTCTTTTTTAGCTGAAATGAACCGTATAATACTTTCATCCAAACCTTTTGGGGCCTGGTCAGACTGAATATCAGTAACAAAACCAAATTTGTACTCCTGATTTTCTAGGTCTTTTGCTAATTCGTTTTCGGTATAATTCATTTTGAATTTAAAATTTTAAACACGTATCTATAATACACGTCCTTTATACAGCGAAGCTTTCGCCACATCCACAAGTTCTATCCGCATTCGGATTTTTAAAAATAAAACCCTTACCATTTAAACCTCCTGAAAAATCTAAAATGGTTCCAATTAGGTATAAATAGCTTTTCTTATCAACAACCACTCTAATGTCGTTGTCGAAAAACTCTCTATCTCCTTCTTTATCTTCGTTGTCAAAAGTAAGTTGGTACATCAAACCGGAGCAACCACCACCTTCAACACCAACACGAATGAAATAACCTTCTTTGTTATCATCTTCCATCAAGCGAAGTGCTTGTTTTTTAGCTGAATCTGTAACTGTTATCATAATTTAAAACAATTTAAACAATTAAAAACTGATGTCTTTATTTAGACTTAATCTAAATAAAACTAAATTTTGGTACAAAAATACCTAATTTATGGTATTGGTGCAACAAAAAATAGATATTATATAGAAAGTGATTGAAACAGTTGGGAAATAAGAACGAAAATCGTGTTTATAATCTAAAAGGACAAGACACAAAAAAATCAAATGGTGAAAAGAAAAAAGATTCCTCCAATGTTTGTAAAACACACTATATTTCAGTCGCAAACTCCTTCGGAATGACGAGCGCTGTCGGCTAAATGCAAATACTCAAAAGCTAGGCTTTTGAGTATTTGAAAAACACGTGTATGAACACGTCCTTCCGAACAGGAACGGAACTTTTTCTGTTTCGGTTCTGGACGAATCTTTTTTGTTGTTGAGGATTTATGGATTGCAATTGAAGCTGGTAAATTTTTTGGCTAAAGCCAGATTCTCTTTCCAGTTTTTCATTTGAATGGGCTAAAGCCGCATTCCAATTGAAGGGTTTGTCGCATTTTTTTAGTTTCGGTTCTGGAGGAATCTTTTTTGTTGTTGAGAAAGAACTCGAGAAAAAAGATTCCGCAGTCGAAAACTCCTTCAAAAGGACGAGCGAAGTCGTATAAATGCAGGTTCTCATAAAAAAACACAGCCTTTTTCCAAGAAAAAATGTTTAATTTTGCGCTTACAATTATATCAATTGAAACTCATTCAAAGAATTAAATGTCAGAAGAAATAGAGGAATTAGAAAATGATGATGAAGAATTATTTGAACATCATTTTATAAAAGCAGATCCCGGTCAGGAAGTTGTTAGAATCGATAAATTCCTTTTGGATCGTTTGCCAAACACATCCAGAAATAAAATTCAAAACGCTGCCAAAAGCGGAACAATCTTAGCCAACAAAGTAGCTGTAAAGCAAAACTACAAAGTTAAACCGGGCGATGAGATTTCAGTAGTTTTACCTTATCCAGTTCGAGAAATTGAATTGATTGCGGAAAACATTCCGATTGACATCGTATACGAAGATGAATACTTGGCGATTGTGAATAAACCTGCAAATATGGTCGTTCACCCAGCTTACGGAAATTACACCGGAACATTGGTGAATGCGATGATTTATCACTTTGATAATCTTCCTACAAAAACCGAAAACTATTATGGAAGACCAGGTTTGGTTCACCGTTTGGATAAACACACAACCGGCATCATGGTGATTGCTAAAACGGAACAAGTTTTAACAGACTTATCCAAGCAATTTTTTGATCGCACAACTGAACGAAGATACCACGCCTTGGTTTGGGGAGATGTGAAAGAAGAAGAAGGTGTTGTAGAAGGCAACATCGGACGGTCCTTGAAGAACAGAAAAATGATGGCCGTTTTTCCAGAAGGAGATCAAGGAAAACACGCAGTTACACATTACAAAGTATTGCAACGATTTGGAATGGTCACTTTAGTTGAATGTCAACTTGAAACGGGAAGAACACATCAAATTCGGGTTCACATGAAGCACATTGGACATCCTTTGTTCCATGACATCGAATACGGTGGTGACACCATCTTAAGAGGTACAACGCACACCAAATACAAGCAATTCATAGAAAATTGTTTCAACTTAGTACCTGGACAAGCCTTGCATGCTAAAACTTTAGGTTTCACCCATCCGATCACCAAAGAGTGGATGCAATTTAATTCAGAACTAGCGACAGGATTTCAAGAAATAATAGCAAAATGGGAAAAATACACCCAAAATATGCAAATAGAATAAATTTTTAACAAAATCATCTCGAGCGTTGTTAATAACAATCAAATTACTAACTATCACGATTTTACAAATAAATTTCAAGAAAATCAATGTTCTTTTTAAAATAAATATTTAATAATTGAGTCAAGAATATTGGTAAAGAGAAAAATTATAGCTTAATTCGGGGTTGATTTATGATAATAAATAAAGATATATGAAATTTAAACTACTCTTGTCAATCTTTTTTGTAGGCTTTTCGTGGCTCGCACAAGCTCAAAAAAATCATGTCAAAGAAGCAAACGAAAAATATCGCGAAGAACGATATTCAGAAGCTGCTGAAAAATGTGCCTTTGCGTATACTAAAATAGTTCGTAAAGGTGCTGGAGCAATGAAGCTTAAAGGTGACATGGCTTACAAAACTGGTGAATGTTATAGACAAACAGAAAATCCAAAATTAGCGGTCGAGTGGTACGAGAAAGCAATTTTACTGAAGTTTCAAGAAGTAGAGCCATTGGTTTATCTCTACAATGCCGACATGTATCTTATGATGAGAAACTTGAAGAAAGCGAAAGAAAACTATGAGCTATACAAAGCATTAGTACCTACAGACAGTCGAGGAGAAATTGGAATCAAATCTTGTGAAAAACAAGATGATTTTGTTGCTTCAAAAACGCGTCACATTGTTACAAACGAAGACAAGTTAAACAGCAAAGGAATTGATATGGCCCCGATGTTTGGAGACAGAAAAAACTCCCAAATGGTGTATAGCGTCTCTAAATCTGACAAAGGTGGTATTGATCCAAGAAGTGGAGAAAACTACATGGACCTTTGGGTTGCTGAATTAGACAAAAAAGGAAACTGGATGGCTCCAAAGCCAATTGTAGGTGAGGAAATAAATACAGAAGACAATGAAGGAACCGTTTGCTTTGATGGTCGTGGAAAGAAAATGTTCTTTACAAGATGTCCGAGCGTTAAAAAACAAAATTTAGGTTGTGACATCTGGGTTTCTGATTTATCGGGAAAAAGCTGGGGAAAACCAACTAAATTGATTTTGAAAAACAACGATTCTATCTCTGTTGGACATCCTTGCGTATCAGCTGATGGAAGATTCTTGATCTTCGCTTCAGACATGGCTGGAGGATTTGGTGGCCGTGATCTTTGGTACACGACGTACGATAGAAGATCTGACAGTTGGGCTACTCCAATCAACATGGGTGCTGGTATCAACACACCAGGAAATGAATTGTTTCCAACATTTGCTGAAAACGGAGATTTATTTTATGCAACAGATGGTTTGCTTGGTTTAGGTGGATTAGACATTTACCGTGCAACTAAAGTTGGAGATGAAAACAAATGGGAAAATCCAAAAAATCTTGGAATGCCTATCAACTCTGAGTATAACGATTATGCAATTGTTGAACATACACCAAGAACAGGTTACTTTACATCAGAAAGAAAAAGTAAAACTGAATTCAAAGCAGATATCTGGAAATACGAATTACCACCAAACTTATTTGACTTAGCAGTTGTAGTTGGTGAAGTTGGTAACAAATCTAAAAGAATTGGCGGTGTTAAAGTAACGGTTGAAAATTCTGAAGGTCAAAAATGGGAAGGAACAACAGCAGAAGACGGTCGTGTATTCTGGGATAAGAAAACAGATGGCTCTCGTTTCATTGGCGAAGATGATACGTATACGATCAAGTTAGGTTCATTGAAAGGTTACAAAGACCATACAAAAGCTGAAAAAATCACCACATCTGGATTAAATTACGGACAAAGTTTCGTAGTTGACATGGTGATGGTTCCGGAAAGAACGTTTAGACTTCCTGAAGTACGTTACCCATTAGCAGAATGGACTTTATTGGTTGATTCTACCATCAATTCTAAAGACTCATTGAATTATGTTTACCAATTGTTGGAGGATTTCCCGGATATGATTTTAGAATTAAACTCTCATACGGATTCACGTGGTTCTGGAAACTTGAATAGAGTGTTATCAGACAATCGTGCAAAAGAATGTTACCGATACTTAGTTGAAGAAAAAGGAATTGACCCAAGAAGAATCGTTCCAATTGGACGTGGAGAAGATAAACCAGCTGAAATTGAAGTAGGTGGTAAAACCATTACTTTAACAGAAGCGTACATCAATCAATTCAAGAAATCAAATCCTACAGAATTCGAAAGATTACATCAGTTGAATCGTAGAACAGATGCACGTGTAATTTCAATGGATTTTGATCCTGAAACTGCAGCACCTGCGCCAGAGAAATACAAAAAATTCTTACCAGTTCCAAAAAACTAAAAAGAATCTAGATACTTAAAAGACCGTCAAAATATTGACGGTCTTTTTTTTGTTATCGAATTTGAAAATCAAAAACACAGCTTATCGCGTGAATTTTTACTAATTTTGTTTTTTTATAAAATCATCATGTCAGACATCAGATACAATCTAAGAGGAGTTTCAGCAGGAAAAGAAGATGTGCACAACGCCATTAAAAATGTAGATAAAGGATTATTCCCACAAGCATTTTGTAAAATTGTTCCTGATTACTTAGCTGATGATGAAGATTATTGCATTGTCATGCATGCCGATGGCGCTGGTACAAAATCAGCTTTGGCGTATATGTATTGGAAAGAAACAGGTGATCTATCTGTTTGGAAAGGAATTGCACAAGATGCTTTAATCATGAACATCGACGATCTTTTGTGTGTTGGTGCGACAGATAAAATCTTGCTTTCATCAACCATCGGAAGAAACAAAAATAAAATTCCAGGGGAAGTAATCTCTGCGATCATTAATGGTACAGAAGAATTATTAACGGATTTAAGAGCTCAAGGAATCGGAATTATATCAACTGGTGGTGAAACAGCAGACGTTGGCGACTTAGTTCGTACGATGATTGTTGATTCAACCGTTGTTTGTCGAATGAAAAGAAGTGATGTGATCTCCAATCATAAAATCCAAGGTGGTGATGTGATTGTTGGAATGGCATCCTTTGGTCAAGCAACTTATGAAACACAATACAACGGAGGAATGGGAAGCAATGGATTGACATCAGCACGACACGATGTTTTCAACAATTCATTGGCAACTAAATACCCAGAAAGTTTTGATTCAGAAGTACCTGCAGAATTAGTTTACTCTGGCACTTACAATTTGACAGATCCTGTTGAAGGAAGTCCGATTGATGCTGGTAAATTGGTATTGTCTCCAACGAGAACCTACGCACCAATTATCAAAAAAGTATTGGATCAATACCGTTCGCAAATTCACGGAATGGTTCACTGTAGCGGTGGAGCACAAACGAAAGTTTTACACTTCGTTGAAAATGTACACGTCATCAAAGACAACTTATTTGCAATTCCACCTTTGTTTAAAGCGATTCAAGAAGAATCGAATACAGACTGGAAAGAAATGTACAAAGTATTCAACATGGGACACCGAATGGAAGTATATGTTCCAGAAGAAATTGCAGCTGGAATTATTGAAATTTCAAAATCATTTGGAGTTGATGCACAAATTGTAGGTCGTGTTGAAGAATTTGATGGCAAGAAATTGACGATTGAATCTGAACACGGTACTTTCATTTATTAATTCACTTCGCTCTGATCTTAATTTCAGCAGCTTGGGTGTTTGAAATTGAGGCTAAAAACAAACATCTAATCCAAAAGAATGGACAGTATATTAAAAAAATTAGAAGGAATACAATACCGATTTATTGAAGTAGGAAACTTGATCGTCGATCCAGACATCATTTCTGACATGCCTCGATACGTCAAATTGAACAAAGAATACAAAGATCTTGAAGAAATCGTAACGGTTTACGTTGGGTATAAAAACGTATTGGACAATTTAGCAAATGCCAAAGCGATGTTGGCAACCGAAGAAGATCCTGACATGCGAGAAATGGCTAAAATGGAAATCGACGAATTGACGAACCAAAAACCAGATTTCGAAGAAAAAATCAAAGTTTTATTGATTCCAAAAGATCCTGAAGATGATAAAAATGCCATCATGGAATTCCGTGCAGGAACTGGAGGTGATGAAGCATGTATATTCGTAGAAGATTGTTTCAGAATGTACACCTTGTTCTTCAAAGAAATGGGTTGGTCTTATGACGTGATCAACTCAAACGAAGGAAGCAGCGGCATCAAAGAGATATCCATTGAAGTTCAAGGATCAGGAATTTACGGAATGTTGAAATTTGAATCTGGTGTTCACCGCGTTCAACGGGTTCCAGAAACAGAATCTCAAGGAAGAGTTCATACCTCAGCAATTACAATCGCAGTTTTGCCAGAGGCGGAAGAAGTGGATTTTGAATTGAACATGACAGATGTGAAACGCGATACATTTAGAGCATCAGGAGCTGGTGGTCAGCACGTAAATAAAACAGAATCAGCCATTCGATTGACGCACTTACCAACAGGAACTGTTGTTGAATGTCAAGATGGTCGTTCTCAGCATAAAAACTTAGAAAAAGCGATTTCTGTTTTGCGTTCCAGGTTGTACCAAAAAGAATTAGATCGTTTGCACGAAGAACGTGCTGCGGTTAGAAAAACACTGGTTTCAACTGGAGATCGATCTGCAAAAATCAGAACGTACAATTATCCGCAAGGAAGAATTACAGATCACCGAATCAATAAAACAATCTACAATTTAAGTGCTTTCATGAATGGTGAAATTCACGAAATGATTGATGCGCTGAAAATGGCAGAAAATGCAGAAAGAATGCGCGGTGAAAACAATTAAAATGTGAAACAACATTTTATAAAGCGAACCGTTTTATACTCATAATAAAATCATTACGACTTTTAAAATCAAATGAAAAGAATTCTAACACTCAGTTTTTTTGTATTTCTTTTTGCAAACCTACACGCTCAAAATAAATTCACAATTAGTGGAAGTGTACTTGATGCGTCGCGAGGTGAAGAGATCATAAGCGCCCGAATCAAAGTAAAAGATCAAGCAATTGGAGCTAGTTCAAACGAATATGGTTTTTATTCTTTGACACTTCCTGAAGGCAAATACACGCTCGTTATCACCGCTTTTGGATTTGAAACACAGGAAAAAAGTATTGACTTAAAAGAAAATACACAAATCACTTTTCAAATGGTGATTCCTGTTGAAGAACTCGACGAAGTGAACATCTCAGCGATTCGTCAAGATGCCAACGTGAAAGAAGCGATTATGGGTGTTGAGCGTTTGGATCCAAAGCAATTGGCAAAAATCCCAGTTTTACTAGGTGAAAAAGACATCATCAAAAGCATGCAGTTACTTCCGGGAGTAAAAAGTGCGGGTGAAGGAAGTTCAGGATTTTACGTCCGTGGAGGAGCAGCAGATCAAAACTTGATTTTATTGGATGAAGCACCGGTTTACAATGCTTCTCACCTACTTGGTTTTTTCTCGACTTTCAATTCAGATGCAATCAAAGATGCTGTTCTGTACAAAGGAAATCAACCAGCCAATTACGGCGGAAGGCTTTCATCCGTATTAGACATCAAGATGAACGAGGGAAATAACAAACGCTATAATGTAAGTGGTGGAATTGGATTAATCTCTTCTAAATTGAACATAGAAGGTCCTATCGTGAAAAATAAGGGCTCTTTTCTAATTTCTGGAAGAAGAACCTACGCTGACGTATTTTTGTTGGCCACCAAAGACTTCAAGGATACAAAATTATTTTTCTATGATTTGAACATGAAAGCCAATTATAGAATCAGTAAAAAAGATCGAATATTCGTTTCTGGTTATTTTGGAAGAGATAAGTTAGGACTAGGAAATACCTTTGGTTTGGATTGGGGAAATGCAACGGGAACTATTCGTTGGAATCGCATTGTGAATGACAAGCTTTTCTCTAATACTTCCTTTATTTACAGTTCCTATGATTATCAAATCAAGATAAAAAGTGGCGATGTTGATTTTGCAATTTTATCCAAGATTCAAGATTTGAATTTGAAGCAAGAGTTTCAGTACTTTGTAAATACAAGAAATAAGATAAAATTCGGTGCTAATTTTATCCATCACAACGTTACGCCTGGTCAAATCGATGCCAAATCAACCATTGGCTTGACAAGCAAAAAACTGGCTAAAACGCCATCCTTAGAAAATGCTGTGTTTGTTTCCAACGACTGGGCTTGGACAGAAAACATCAATATCAATTACGGTGTTCGAATGACCGCTTTCTCCGTCATGGGAAGTGGCGATGAAACCTATTCTTTCGATAACGAAGGAAATCTAAGCGCAAGTAACATTTACAAGAAAAACGAAATTCTTAAAACCTATTGGAATGTAGAACCGCGTGCATCTTTGAGTTATGCCTATAGTAAAAGCGCATCTTTCAAAGCAGCGTATGCGCGAAACGTGCAAAACATTCACTTGATTTCGAATGCAACATCCGCGTCGCCAACCGATGTTTTATTGCCTTCAACCTTGAATACAAAACCAGAACTAGCAGATCAAGTTTCAGTTGGGTGGTTTAAAAACTTCAAGGAAAATGCATACGAATTCAACGTTGAAACGTATTACAAAACGATGCAAAATCAGGTTGATTACCGAAATGGGGCAAACTCTCAAGCCAATGAGTTGTTGGAAGGCGAGTTGCTTTACGGAATCGGAAGAGCGTATGGCTTGGAATTAATCTTGAGAAAGAAAACGGGTAAATTCACCGGCTGGGTTTCTTACACACTTTCTAAAACAGAACGAAAGGTAGACGGCATCAGCAACAACAATTGGTATTTGGCAAAGCAAGACCGTACACACGATTTATCTGTCGTAGCCATGTATGACATTACACCAAAGCTAAATGTTTCTGCTTTGTTCGTTTTCTATACTGGTAATGCAGTTACTTTTCCAACTGGTAAATACGAGGTAAACGGTGAAACGCAATTTTCGTATACAGAACGAAATGCGGAAAGAATGCCAAATTATCACCGATTGGATTTAGGTTTGACATGGATTCGAAAAAGCACAGAGAAATTTGAAAGTAGCTGGAATTTTTCCATCTACAACGCTTATGGAAGGTCCAATGCATATCAAATTACATTCCGTCAAAGTAAGGACGATCCAAATAAAACAGAAGCTGTACAAACAACTTTGTTTAAATTGGTTCCAGCAGTTACCTATAATTTTAAATTCAAATAACGATGCGCAAATTAATCTCTTTTTTAAGTTTGACTCTGTTAGTAGCAACCATGTTCTCTTGTCAAAAAGTAATTCAGTTGGATTTAAAGGAAACCGAACAAAAATTCGTGATTGAAGGTTTCATTACCGAAGGGGAAACATCCCATCAATTGAAAATTACAAAAACATTAAATTTCGACCAAAACACTGCCTTTCCAACCGTTGATAATGCATTGGTTGTGGTGACAGATAACATCGGCAACACTGCAAACTTTACGCTGATAGCACCAGGGATCTACGAAACAACTGGATTTTTAGGAGTTTCCGGTAGAAAATATACCGTTACGATAACGATCGATGGCGAAGTTTTTACTGCTGAGAGTTCGATGCCAACAATTTGTACCTTGGACAGTTTAGAAATCGTTGAAATTCCATTTGGCGCTCAAGCTTTTAAAACAATTGTCCCTAAATTTCAAGATGAATTGAATGTGGAGAATTTCTATCTTTTTGATGTTTTTATAAACGGAGAAAAATCATCTGGAATTACAGTCAGAGATGATAAAAACTTTGAAGGGCAGGTCAACCAACAGCCTTTATTTGATTTCATTGAAAGTACAGATACGGTCAATGTCGTGTTGCATCGCATCGATAAAGCAGCATATAAATACTTATTCTCAATTGGAGCAAACACAGGTAGTATTGCTTCACCTGCAAATCCAGACTCTAACTTTGGAAACAAATGTTTAGGCTATTTCTCTGCAAGATCAACGAGTGAGAAAACAATTATTGTTCCTTAAAATCAGTTTATTCAGCTGAAGTTATTCAAAAATTCAAGGATTTGCGCAATTGATAAATCAATGGGGTATTCAAAGATTTTGATGAATTGTGAAACTTGAGTTGTTGATCGCAATGCAGTTATTCAAAGATTCAAGGATTTACGCAATTGATGAATCAATGGCTTATTCAAAGATTTTGATGAATTGTGAAGCTTGAATTGTTGATCGCAATCTAGTTATTCAAAGATTCAAGGTTTTACGCAATTGATGAATCAATGGGGTATTCAAAGATTTTGATGAAATGTGAAGCTTGAATTGTTGATCGCAATCTAGTTATTCGAAGATTCAAGGATTTGCGCAATTGATAAATCAATGGCTTATTCAAAGATTTTGATGAATTGTGAAACTTGAATATTTGAATATTTAAATCTTTGAATTCTTGAATCTTTGAATCTTTGAATTCTTGAATTCTTGAATCTTTGAATCCTTGAATGTTTCAATCCCTCGAATACCTTTTCTCAATCCCCGAATCTGTGTATTCTGGAATCCAACCGGTCATGTCAATGAAAATGCGGATTGCTTTTACGAATGGATCGTTTTCTCCAGCGTCAAACCAATGTTTTGTTCCTGCTGGGACGGAAATTAAATCTCCTTTTTCGCAAAGCAGGTTAAAAACGGGTTCTTCATTTTCTAAATTGAACCAAAATAAGCCTTCACCGTCCACAAAGAAGCGAATTTCATCTTCGCTGTGAATGTGTTCTGCTAAAAATTTGTTACGGATTGCTTCGTAGTTTTCTGTCAATGAATTGATCGAAATAACATCAGCAGTTTGATATCCGCCTTGCGCCATAAATGGCTTTAAATCGGTTGAATATGCTTCTAAAATCTCTTCTTGCGTTGCACTGTCTTGAAATTCAACAGCACATTGCCACTGGTCAAAGAAAATTCCTCGTTGATTCATGAACGTACGAATTTGAGCTACATCTTTGATTACAATTTGTTTGTCTGGAATTGATAAAATAGCCATTTTGAGATTTATTTTTGTTCGTGATTACTTCCCATCTTCAATTTTTGAACAGCGATCTCCATTAAATATTCCAAAGCTTCCAAATGCTTTTTGGCATCCAATAAGGTATCGCCCCACGCATAAAAACCGTGTTTACGAATTAAAAACGCGTGATTTTTTAGTTCAGCTTCGTGTTGCAACATCAACTGCGAAAATGCAAGCATGTCTTGGTCGTTGTCCAAAATTGGAAAATGTAGTTTATTTGCATGCGTCGTTTGTCCAGCAAAAGCTTTCTGAATTTCATAACCTTCAAAGGTAATTTCTTTGTCAAAGAACTCAGAAATCAAAACTGAATTTACGGAATGACTGTGTAAAACAATCGTCGTCGCAGGAAACAATTTATAAATAACACTGTGAATCAAGGTCTCCGCAGAAGGACGATTGCCTTTGAAATAAAAGGTCGGATTGCCTTCTAAATCCACTTCCAGAAAATCATTCGGTCCAAACTGAGACTTATCAATGCCTGAACGGGAAACAAAAAACGCTGGAATATCGGCACTTTTTCGAAAAGAATAATTGGTTGAAGTTGCTGGCGACCATCCTTTCAGGTTATAAAACTGAACTATTTCTGCCAATTGCCTTCTGATATCTTGTTCCATTACGAGGGATTAATTAACGAATTAAATAGAAATTAAATCTTCTTAAATAAATGCTTTTGCTTTCAAAATAGCCTTCATTTCTTGTTGAAGTTTTTGTGCCTCTTCACCCGCTTTTTCAGCAAAATCTAGATCTGAAGAAGCATAAATAATCTGACGAGATGAATTGACCAACAAACCACAATCTTCATTCCAACCGTAATTAGAAACATCTTCCAAACTTCCTCCTTGTGCTCCAACACCTGGAACTAAGAAAAAATTGTTCGGTACAATTTTACGAACTTCACCAATACCTTCAGCTCTTGTTGCGCCAACCACAAACATCATGTTATCTGGTTTTCCCCAAGAAGCAGATTTTTTAAGTACTTTTTTATAAAGTTCTTCGCCTTTCATGTCCGTTACAAACTGGAAATCCAATGCTCCACGGTTAGAAGTCAATGCCAAAACGATGACCCATTTATCTTTAAATTCTAAAAACGGCGTAATACTATCTTCACCCATGTAAGGAGCAATCGTTACCGCATCAAAATCCATTAATTCAAAAAATGTTTTGGCGTAGTAGCGAGACGTATTGCCAATGTCTCCTCGTTTTGCATCCGCAATGGTGAAAATATTCTTTGGAATATACTCCAATGTTTTTCGCAAAGATCCCCAACCTTTCACGCCCAAACATTCGTAAAAAGCGATGTTGGGTTTGTATGCAACACAAAAATCTTTCGTTGCATCAATGATTGCTTTATTGAACTCAAAGATCGGATCTTCAGTTTCTAATAAATGAGCTGGAATCTTCTCCATGTCGGAATCGAGTCCAACACACAAAAAAGATTGTTTTGCTTTAATTTCACTAATAAGTTCCTCACGCGTCATGGAAATGCCATTAAGTTTAGTTTGCAAAGATAATGAACTGGGGTAATAAGCGTTGCATAGTTTTTGAAAAATAGCGGATTGGGTAGTTAAAAACAACAAAACGGTATCGAGTTTTAGTAAATAAATCACGCTTGTTCTATAAAACTCAAAATTTGTCATTAAAAAAGATTCCCTTCGTTTGAAACTGATTTATAAATGATCCTTTCAAACGTGAAAACTTCAATCTCCATTTAAAATATTTTTGTCGGACACTTTCTGTTGATATATACATTACGAATAAATAATAATCAATACGTTCAGCGACATAAAAACCAGTTGGTTGAGTAGAACTAATACTACTTAAAATTTACAAGAAACTAAAAATCAATTTGTTAAAAAATAGCGAAATTTTATCTAATCCTTGTAGAAGGCTTATCTTTGCTAAAAATTCAACTAACTAAATAATTTTGAATTAGTGAAAAACTCTTCAATTTATTGAACAAAACAGCTCCTTCAACGAAAACTCAACAGCTTTGCTCATCAACAGTAAAAATATGATTCATAAGAATAAACAAATACCAACTAAACGATTCCAAAAAGTATTATTAATCGGAATTCTTTTGTCATTCTCCAATTTAAATTATGCACAAACATGTACAGTAACAGCCGCAATTAATGCATCGCCAACGTGTGTCAGTACAGTAATGATTCCGATTATTCGGGAGACAACTGAGGTAACAGGAATTGGAACTCCAACTGGTTTACCTGCGGGAGTTACGGCAAGCTGGTCATCGAATAAAATAACCATTAGCGGTACACCGTCAGCAGCAGGAACTTATAGTTACACTATTCCTTTATTAGGCTGTGGAAGTTCTGCGACTGGTACCATCACAGTAGTTTCATCTATTTCAATCACAAAAAAACCGGTTTCTACATCAGCTTGTTTAAATGATACTGCATCCTTTATCGCAGAGACAGAATTGGCAAGTCCAAATTATCAGTGGGGATATTCAACAACATCTTCTGGATCTTGGACAAGTTTAGGCGCTTCTACAACGGGTTTTAGTCATACGCAAGAGAGCGCTTTGAATGTGACCGCTAGTGCTAATTTACACAATTATTATTTCAGTTGTGTGATCACACAAGGTACGTGCACAGCAACTTCCACTCCAGTACGATTGACTGTTGGTAATACGCCAACAAATGTTACAATAAGTCCTGCCAATCAAACAGTATGTGAAGGCAATAATGTTACACTTGTTGCATCATCGCCAGATACAGCGGTGCAATATCGTTTAGTTTTGAAATCTGCTTATGGGGAATACTGGCATGCAATCAAAGAAATAAAAGGGATATATGGAAGCGACAGTGCGGTAGCATTAACTGGAGTTGATGGATCTTCAGCCACATACTCCGACAATCCGATTACTGGCGGAGATCCAACTTTTAAAATAGCAAAGGCTTTTGATAGCGATGAAAATACGCAATGGCTAACTCCCTCTGAACGATTTGGGACAGCTCCGCTATATTGGGGAGCTACCTTACCAAATACTAACTGGCAAAACTATGCAACATTTAATAAATTCTATACTCCCGAATGGATTGAATTCACTTCTCCTCAAGTACTTTCAGGTATAAAAGTCTTAAATGGTGGCTACTCAGGACATTTGAATGAAGGAATTAGAGAAAGTCGATATAAGCATTATGACGTGCTGATAAGCTATGATTCTGGTACTACATGGTCAACAATAAAGCGAGGACAATTTGCCGATTCACCAAACGTGAATATCATATCGCTTGAACCAAGCTATACATGGAAAAAAGGAACCACAACTGTTGGAACGGGAAAAACTTTAACCATCAACGGAATCACAACTTCCCAAGCCGGTACTTATAAGCTAGAGTTGGGATACGGTTGTAACGTGCGAACTTTAGAAGCAACAATTGCTGTTCAAGCAAAACCAAGTGCAAAAATCACGACAGCAAATACCGCGTTGTGCCATGGAAATAGTTTGTCTTTAAATGGAACAGTTACAGCAACTGGAGCTTGGACCATGGTGATTCGCAACTCAGCTGATGCGACAACGATGACCTTAACAGGAACTGGAAATGACACCTGGAATAGCGTAGTTAACCCCAACGTTAGTGCGACTTATACAATAAATTCGATCGCTGACGCAAGTGGTTGTACAGGAACTGTTTCAGGTTCAACGGCAATAACGTTACCGACAATTGGCACGCAATTGTCAGCAAATAACGTTAACGCTACATGTCAAGTAAAGGAAAATAACTTCATCCACTTTTATGCGAGCGGAAGGTTATTAGCATCTATTAATTCCAATGGTCAAAACCTCGGAAATGTTTCAATTACCTCGTATTTAGAAGACAACCACGTTTCCGTTCCAGCTTGTGATGATCCGACGAATCCATTGTATATTTCGGCAACAATGAAAAGACATTGGGTTATTACACCAGAATTTACACCTGTAAACAACATCAGTGTGAGATTGCCTTTTGACAATGCTGAATTTACCACTTTACAAACGATTGCAAACTCGAATCAAAATCCAAATGATAATTTAGCGTCACTTGCAAGCGTTAACATGAGTAAATACAGTGGACCAAATAACGTCAACAATACATTCAACGATAACTGCACCAATTTCCCTGTAACGCCAGGAAATGGAGGAACAACAGTTCATACACAAACTGGAAATGGAGCTGTAACGTCATTCAACGCATTATTTGATGCAAATGGAAAATTCGCTGAATATTCAATTTCGCCTAAAACCTCAGAGTTTTGGTTACACGGAGGTTCTAGTTCTCCTCTACCCGTAACGCTTACCAACTTCTCAGCAAGCTGCGATCAAAACGTAACCCTAAACTGGTCAACTGCATCCGAACAAAATTCTGATAAATTCATCCTTGAAAAAAGTAGAGATGGACTGGAATGGATCGCATTTGCAGAGCAAGCAGCTGCAGGAAATTCGAATACAAATGTCGATTATCAACAAGTAGACAACAACACGTGGAATGGAATTACTTATTACCGTTTGAGACAACTAGATTTCAACGGAGAACAAGAAGTTTTTGGACCAATCAGTACTTCCTGTGAAGGAAATATAAGCAATAGCATGGTTGTTTATCCAAATCCGAATAATGGTTCGTTTACCGTTGAAATAACAAGTAAAGAAGCACATCAAGGTGCTGAATTACTTTTGACAGATATTACCGGAAAAGTGATTCATTCTCAAAGAGTAAACATCGATTTAGGAAAAAACCAACTTTTATTCAATCACATAAATCTGCAAAAAGGAACTTACTTGGCGACTCTCAAAGGTGTAAATGGAGAACTTAAACCAGTACGAATATTGGTTGGATTCTAGGTGAAAAAAAATAGAATTGAATCTATTCAGTTCTTAAAGTTAAAAGGGATGCAGTGATTGTATCCCTTTTTTTGATCTTAGAATTATACAAGCAATTCACCTGCACCTAAAAGAACAACATATTAAATAACCCATTTTCAGTTGATTAGAAAGACGTTCAAAATAAAACAAATAAACATTCATATAAATTAAAATTTAAAGATAATTTTGTTCTTCAATTTAGAGTAGTAGGAAGTTTGTCAACCAAACTCCACTGTTTTCTAAACACATACAATTGAAAAACAAGTATTAAAAATGAAGAACTTTACAAACCTATTAAACCTATTTTTCGCATTTATTCTATCTCACTCACTTTTCGCTCAGACTTGTATTAATCCTACAGGTTCACAAGCTGCCTCAGGTACAGGCTCGTGGATAGCACATGTGTACGACCATAATGGAAGTGGAAACCCGGTAACTAACCCATTTGCTTTAGCAAATTACAAGGGCCATTATACGGAAACTGAAACTTTCAATAGAAATTGGGGAACTGGAAAACCAGATTGTGCAACTGCAGCAGATAACTTTGCAGTCAGATTTCGCATGACAAAAAGCTTTAGTTGTGGCTCGTATGTTTTTACAATCGGTGGAGACGATGGTGTACGCCTAAGTATAGATGGAGGTTCAAATTGGCTAACACCTACAGCTGGAAATGGATGGACTGACCAATCCTATAAAACATATACTTTTCAACCCGTCCTTCTTAATGGATCAACCAACTTAGTGCTTGAGTACTATGAAAAAGGTGGAGTAGCGCAAGTTTCTTTTGGATATACCGTTACAACAGGCCCCATTCCAGTTAAAGAAGTAACAGCTGGATGTTCTGCTTCCCCAATCCAAATAACAGGTTACGTTGCGGGGAACTATACGTATGCATGGACTGGAACACCAATCAACAATGCCACCATTTATAACCCTACGGTGAGTCCAATAACAACAACCACGTACACGTTAGTAACAAGTACGATCCCGAGCGGTTGTTCAATTACGAGTAGTGTTAAAGTAAATATTACTTCTCCATCTGGAGATCCTGCTGTGTTTGGCGAAAATGCTTGGAATGTATACGGATACAACGGCAACAGTACCACATTATCTAATAACAACTATAGAGGTCGATACATTCAACCAGTTCTATCAACCACCAATTTTGGTGTAAATACTCAAAATTATTGGAGTAATGGTAAATCACCAAGTGTTGCCGGTACAACGATAGATAACGGAAATCTTTGGTCAGGTTGTACCACGACAGATGATGCGTTTACATTTGTGCATAAAAGAAAAGGGTTTCCGTGCGGCAACTATACATTTACGATGACGAATTGGGATGACGAAACACGGGTTATCATTGATGGAGTTAACATTTGGTCGTGTAGTAATTGGAGTGGTGGTGGTGGTAATAACTCAAATAGTTCAACTTTTCATTGTGGTAATACCAGAACTTTCACTGCAAACTTGGATGCCAATTCAAAAGTTGAAATTCAAACATTTGAAGGGTCTGGATTAGCCAATCTTGCTGTAAGCATCACCGCTAATACACCCACAGCATTAGCCAGCACATCCAGTAGAACTTGTGCAACCAAGGGAAGTACTTGGATCGACTTCATAGATGCCAACAAGAATTTGGTAGCTTCTATCAACCCAAATGGAAATGATTTGGGAAATGTAACGATGAACAGTTATGTAGCGACTCCAGGAGTTATGAGTGCTTGTGCTCAACCCACAAATCCATCTTTCCAAACTGCATACTTAGGAAGAACTTGGGTTATGACCTCTACGGCATATCCTACAGGTGCAAATTTCCCAACAAATGTGTCGGTACGTTTGCCTTTTACAAATAGTGAATTAGCAGCCTTAAACACAACAGCACAAAATACAACAACTGCAAATCCAATGGATGGTGGTAACACTTCACCAGCAACCGCTTCAAACTTGATGTTGACAAAAATTACGGGTGCAACCGAAAATGGAATTGCAAACAGCGCTGATTGTGCGAGTACAATCCGTGCCGTGATGAGCGCTTCAAACGGTGTGACTCCAAATTCAATTGCCGCAACTTCATTTGTCGATTTCAACATTGGACAATTTTCAGAGTTTTTCTTACATAAAAACATCAATAATTCTCCACTACCCGTTAAATTAACCAACTTCTCAGCAAGCTGCGATCAAAACGTGATCTTAAACTGGTCAACCGCATCCGAACAAAATTCTGATAAATTCATCCTTGAAAAAAGTAGAGATGGACTGGAATGGATCGCATTTGCAGAGCAAGCAGCTGCAGGAAATTCGAATACAAATATCGATTATCAGCAAGTAGATCATAATGCGTGGAATGGCATTACGTATTACCGTTTGAGACAACTTGATTTCAATGGCGAGCAAGAAGTTTTTGGACCAATCAGTACTTCCTGTGAAGGAAATATAAGCAATAGCATGGTTGTTTATCCAAATCCAAATAACGGTTCGTTTACCGTTGAAATAACAAGTAAAGAAGCACATCAAGGTGCTGAATTACTTTTGACAGATATTACCGGAAAAGTGATTCATTCTCAAATCGCGACGATTAAAACGGGAGTTAACCAACTGAAGATAAATAAAATCGACATTCAAAGCGGAACGTATTTCGTTCTGCTTTCAGGGAAACATTCGAAAATAAAACCGGTGAAAGTGGTCGTTGAATTTTAAAAGACAAGCAATCGCAGCTTATTGAAAGGGATGTAAATTAAAGTGCATCCCTTTTTTTGTGCGTTTTATTTTGAAAATAGAAGCCAACTACCAACTTGACATAGAAATCAGCCAAAGTATATTCCTAATCACTGTTGTCCGATAAAAACGTGTAGAACAATTGAAATCCATTGATAGTCAATAGACCGTAGAGAAATTTCCTTTTGGAGCTTTAACTGTCAAACAAAAGGTTCCTCAAATTTCTTTTGAAATAATACGTCCCGCCTGTCACTTCGATGATGCTTTTGCATCGAAATCTACGATCTTCATTTAAAATCTATATATCGGACACTCTTGATCCAAACTAAAAAGAAAGTACGACCATCTAAATTTCTAGGAAAATAATTTTGATCGAAGCAAGCACAGCAAAAACAAAAAAAAGTCCACCAAATTGGTGGACTTTCACTTTAATATCTGCTTGATCTTATGACCATTTGTGCATGTCAGATCTTCTGTAATCTTCTTGGTATTTTAATGGAATTTCTCCACGTAACATACAACCTCTTTCTAAACTTGGGAAAATTTCTTCGAATGTTTTCGCTTCGTTCATCGAGATTCTTCTGTAAATATGATCTCTTGTTAATCTACTGTTGCTATCAATTCCTGCAGCACCAAGTAATTCAACAAATGCTTTTACGGTTTCTTCGTGGTAATTTGCAACTCTGATTTTCTTGTTAGAAACAACCAAACCAGCTACCAATTGTGGATCTTGCGTTGCAATACCCGTCGGACACGTGTTGGTGTTACAAACCAAGGCTTGAATACAACCAATTGCCATCATCATTGCACGAGCACTCATGCAAACATCAGCACCCAAAGCCATGGCTCTCACCATGTGGAAACCACTTAATATTTTTCCTGAACCTAAAATTTTGATGTGCTCACGGATACCGAATCCTTCCAACATGTTGTGAACAAAAGCAACAGAATCAACGAATGGAGCACCAACATAGTTACTAAACTCTTGTGGAGCAGCTCCCGTTCCTCCTTCACCACCGTCAACAGTAATGAAATCAGGGTAAATATCCAATTCCACCATCGCTCTACAAATCCCAATGAATTCGCTTTTGTGACCGATACACAATTTAAATCCAACTGGTTTACCTCCTGAAGTTTCACGAACTTTACCAATGAATTCAATCATTTCGTACGGCGTGCTAAAAGCAGAGTGGAAAGGCGGTGAATATACCGTTGTATATGGTTCAACGTGACGGATTGCAGCAATCTCTGGTGTGTTTTTCTTCGCAGGCAAGATTCCTCCGTGACCAGGTTTAGCACCTTGAGAAAGTTTTATTTCAATCATTTTCACCTCTGGACGTAATGCGTTTAATTTGAAAACATCAAAACTAAATTTTCCATCCGCTCCACGAGCGCCGAAATACCCGGTTCCAATTTGCCAAATTAAATCTCCTCCATGTTTCAAGTGGTAGGAACTAATTCCTCCTTCTCCTGTATTGTGAGCAAACCCTCCTATTTTTGCACCTCCGTTTAAAGATTCAATCGCAGCGGTACTTAATGAACCGAAACTCATTGCAGAAACGTTTAAGATGCTACAACTATAAGGTTGCTTACAATCTTTATTTCCAACCGTAATACGCGGATTGTGATCTAAATTGTGAAAATCTTTTGGTGCAATACTGTGCGTCATCCATTCATAGCCTTCTGCATAAACGTCCATTTGTGTTCCAAAAGGAATGGTGTTTAACTGCTTTTTAGCACGTTGGTAGATTGTATTTCTATCAATTCGATTAATTGGTGTTCCATCTGTGTCGCTTTCAATAAAATACTGATACATTTTTGGACGAATCGCTTCCATTACCCATCGTAATCGACCGACAACTGGAAAAGTTCTCATCAAAGAGTGCTTCTTCTGTGTCATGTCTTTGATTCCAAGAATAATCAAAATCATCAAAACTCCAAGAGCCCACCAAAATCCAGTTGACACATACCAACCTAATAATCCCAGTATCAATATAGTAGATATGCTGGTTAAAACAAAAATTTTTCTCACGAAAGTGTATTTTTATATTCGGTACAAAGTTCGCTAGAATATAAATACTTTGCAACTTACAAGAGATGATTTTTTTACAATAATCGGGTACATTTTAAAAGTGAATAAAAAATGTACCCGATACTTGAGGTTTAATCTATGCCTGTTTTTGCATTAGTTTTTTTTCCATTGCAACCGCTTGTGGAAATAAAATATTGTTTTCCAAGTGAATATGTAAATGTAGATCCTCTTCAAATTCTTTCAAGAGTGCAAATGTTACCTTATAGGTATTACAAGCATCTGCTGGTGGTGTGTAGTTGTTGGACAATTTAACAATTTCTCTAAAACGCTCACCTTCTACTTCGTGTTCCGCCATCATTGCTTGGATTGGATTTGACACAGATCCGAAGTGTGGTTCTGCGATTTCTCTTCCGTTTGAAGCGACCATTTTACGAACAAATGGGAACAAAATCAACTCTTCTTTTTTCATGTGCTTCGCTAATTCTCCAGCTGATGCATAGAAATGATCTTTAATTTCTAATAATTCTGGATGGCGACCACCGTGAACTGACGCTATTTTATCCAAGTATTGTTTCAATACTGGCGTTTTTTCCTCTACGTACCGATGGTGTTTTTTCTCCACATAATCTGCTAATAAATCAGCTGGCCACGTTTTGTAATCTGGTTCACCAGTCGCAGCTTGTGTATTCAATTTTTCATTCAACTCTGTTACAAACGCAGAAGTTTCAATGTTGTGTTTTGCACATGCTTCTTCGATGGTTCTATTTCCTTGGCAACAGAAATCGATTGAATGGTTTTTAAAAACTTCAGCTGCACGGTAATCTTGTGCTACGATTTCTCCGATAATTCCTTTTTCTGTGATACTCATAATTTTGATTTTTATGTTATTAAATTATTTATTTACGCTTTCTCTGCCACGATAACAATGGCGTTCATGTGTTGTGCATAGGCCCTGAATGTTTTCCGCATGGCCATGATGCGTTTTCTTGCTTTTGGGTTTATTAATATATTCCATGCGATTTTCAAGGTTCTAAAAAACCCTTCATCGTCTATGATTCTTTTGGTTTCCAACAAACTCATTGGATTGGTATGAATCGTTTTCACGACAAATCCTTTGTCTTCTAACATTTTAGACCATTCTTGCTTGGTGAGCGGACGTGCATTTACGCGAATGGACAAGGCCAATTCTCTCGTGATCTCCGCTTTCAAGTTCTCGCTTATTTCTTCTGGCAACAAACCGATTTCGTGAATGGCATACAAACCTCCTTTCTTTAAAATGCGATGCGCTTCTTCAATGATTTCAGATTTTCGAAAATCAGTGTGCATCGTTAGCATGGCCTCGCCGTAGACTTTATCTTGCGAATCTGTTCCCAATTTTGAATCGTTGGCGTTGGTATTGACAATCTTCCGATTATCGCCGTTTATTATTTTGCGTAATTTCTTGACTGCTTGAAGGTCTAATTCAACACCACAATATGTTTTTGGATTGTTTTTCAAAGCCAATGACGCCGTATAACCTAAACCAGGCGCAAATTCCGTGACATGATCATTGGAATTAATGTGCAGGGAATCAATCATTTTTAATGTCAATTCTTTTCCGCCAGGTCTTAATACCTTTTTTCCCATTTTCGCTAAGATCCAGTGACCTTGCGCTTTTGTCATGTCTTTTGTATTCATGGTCTTCCTTTTTACTTTCTATTCTTTCGATTTACACAAACGATTTGTACAAATCTTGATCCCAATACATGATGATGTAAAACAATCCAAATCCAACGAAGGCAATCACCATCGCCCAAACCCATGCTGGAATTGCTTGCGGTGTTTCAGAACCTTCGATGACAAAAACGTCACTTCGCTCACTACCATACGCATTGATGGTAATTGGAATTTGGGTGTCTACCACTTCGTTTTCTTTGATTCCAAGCACGTAAATTGCTGGACCATTTCGTACCTCAAAGGGAATTGTCTTTATTCCTTCCACGTTGTTAGAAGATTTTGCCACAACTCTTAAGATGTGTTTTCCATCTGGAATTTTAGTCGTGTCCAAAATAAATTTAACAGGTGCTGGAAACTCAGCAAAAGGTTGGATGTCGTCATCCAAAAAAAACTTTTATCATTCTTTTGTCTTCCATCTTTAATCGTTTTGAAAATGATTAATCACACTGTTCTTAATGTGTCCTTCCTTATTCTCCTTTGGATTGACCAAATACTTGATGCTGTATATCAAAGTTATGGTCACAATCACAGCTGCTGACCAAATAATAATCATATCCGTATTTCCCTGCGGACCTGTTCCGTGTGTAATGTTTTTCAACATCTTAGGCTGATTCACTTGACATACTTCACACGCCATCGATGGAAATACCGACATCATTAAAGTTACTAAAAATATCAATTTCTTTGTCATAATCTATTGATTTAATTGCATTACAAACTCTCGAATCGACTTCACTTTCTCCAATTTCACGGGCTCTGCCTTGTTTCCCCAACTGGAACGTTCGTGATTCATAATTGCCGTGATTTCCTCATCCGTCAATTGTTCTGCAAAGCCTGGCATCACACCAAAATCCGATCGAGCATCATAACCTTGCAAGATGATTTTTACATACAAATCAATGTCGGTATTGTTCACAATCGGACTACCAACAAGTGGTGGAAACGCTCCAACCAAACCAGTTCCATCTGGTTGGTGACAAGCAGCACAATGTTGCGCATACAATGCTTTCCCGTCAGGCAAAGCTCCTTGACCGCCAGTTGCCGTAATCGTTTTCACTTTGGAAGCAGGAATAAATGCAGGTCTTGCCGCCTCCGGTAAATCTGTTTGCTTCAAGGACTGTAGATACGCTGCCAACTCCAAAGCTTTCTTTCCAGCAACAATTTTCTTGCTCGGATTTGAAAGGAATTTTTTAGGAACTGGAACGACTACATCGTTTTTGCTAATTTGAGTAGAATCTTTTTCGACGAACAACCAAGGATATCCAGGCATAATCGATTCTTTCACCACGATTCGTGGATTGTATAAATGCAGTAAATGCCATTCCACTCCAGCTTGTCGTTTACCCACATTGGTTAAATCTGGACCGGTACGTTCACTTCCTAAAATAGAAGGCGATTGTTTCCAAACATCCAAGCGTTTTTTACTGTAAAAATAATCGGAAGGCATGGAAGGTCGATCTCCCCACATTTTATCCATGTCGATGTTGCGTACTTGTTGCGTATGACATGCAGCACAATTCTCCGCAACATATACTTTCAATCCTGCTTGCTCTTTCACAGAAAGTGGATTTTGATTTGGCAAGGGTTGAACCGTTTGTAATTTATAAGCCGGTATGATCGCGATGATGATGCTTAAGAACACATACACCGTCAGCGATACAATGACTAAATTTCGATGGTTTTTATGAAAATTAAACATGTTATATCGTTTTATCAGTTTGGATTGAAGCAGCTACTTGCATTTCTAACTCAGGCTGTTTTCGAGTCATCACATAGAAATTATAGGCAAAAATCAAGTGTGAGATAAACATCATGGAACCTCCAATTGCTCTCCAAACCCAGAATTTTTTCATCAGAATAACAGATTCGATAAACGGATTTCCTTCAATCCAGCTCAAACCTTTTAAAGTTCCGCCAGCCATCATGGAAAGCATGTATGCGAACATTCCGATAAAAGCGAACCAAAAGTGAATTCCTACAAAGAACTGTTTCGGTTCTCTTCCTGTAATCTTGGGGAGAATGGCATAAATACAAGCCCAAAGCAAGAAACAAATGATTCCGTACATGGTCATGTGCGAATGCGCAACGTTGAAGTCTGTAAAGTGCCAAACGAAATTGGTAAATCTAAAGGCTTGTAAACTTCCTTGCGTTGAACCTACGAAGTAAAAAATCACTCCAACTAGGAAAAATGGCAGCACATAACTGCTTGAGATTTGTCTCCAACTTCCGCGCATCGTCATCAAAAAATTCGTTGAACCAGCCACAACAGGAATAAACATTCCCATGCTAAAGACAATCGCAACCGTTTGCAACCACCAAGGCAATGGACTGAATACAAAGTGGTGCGTTCCTATTAAGGTATAAAACAACATTTGTGTCCAAAAAGCCAAAACGCCGAGTGAATACGAATAAATTGGTTTGTTGAGCGAAGACGGAAGGTAGTAATAAACCAATCCCAGCGTGTAGGTCATAAACCACATTCCAACACCTTGGTGCATGTAATATCCTTGAATGACTGTTTCACCCAAACCATCTTGATAATTTGGAAGATAGCCGATTACGGATAAGGTAATTGTCCAAAGTAAACCTGCTAATATGTACCAATTAGAAATGTAAATTTCTGAGATTTTTCGAGTCGCAACTGTTTTATAAAAATTAAAGAACGTGATGATCAAGCCCAGCATAAACAAAACGGCGATTGGCCAAATGTATTCGCGGTATTCGCCTCCTCCATTATTGATTCCAGCCATCAGAAAAATATTTCCGAGTAAAACAGAAAGATTAATCAACCGCCACGCGCGCCAAGCTAACTTGTAACTAAAGAGGGTATTGTTAGAAGTTCGCGTGATGACAAAGTAACCGAGTCCGAGCATTGCTAAGGAAGCCCAACCCCAAAAAACAGTGTTGGTATGTACTGGACGAAGTCGACCAAAACCAAGAAATGAAAGGTGATCCATTTCTGGCCAAACGAATTTCATTCCCGCATATTGACCAACTAAAGTTCCAAAAACCAACCAAAACACAGAAGCTCCGATGTAATAAATCACAACTTTCTTCAGCTTCTCTGGTGTTTCAAGGCTTAGTGGTGACTTTTTTTTTTGATCCACAAGTGGATTATTTGGTTCGTGCGTTACGCGGTTGATCATGCCTTTATCATCTTGCGCCAGCACGTCGCTTCCCAATTCATTTCCTGAAAGCTTATATGCTTTTGCAGCTTTTCGCTTTTCAAGGATGGAATCGATTTCGCTTTCATCCATTCGGATTAATTCTTCGCTAAATTCAAGGTTTTTCTTCTCAAATTGTTTCTTTTTCATGGATTCTACATACGTCGAAACACGAACAGACAAGATGAAAACCGCAATTAAAACAACAATTGCAATTAATATAAATGTTCCGATAATTCCTGGACTGGTCATCCAGTTTTCTGTACTTAAATCAGTACTTCCTTGCGCCATCAAAATCGATGGTAAAAAAGTCATGAGTAAAATTGTTAAACTGCTTTTTTTCATTTTAAGATATTTAGGTCTTTTTATCTTTTATTTGATTAATTTGATGCATCAGAAGTGCAAAGATATAGAATGATTCTAAATAAGGGACAAATTAGTCCTCTATTTTTTTTACTTTTTTTCAAGTTGCTAACATCACCTGCGGCTTAAGTTTCTAAACGATTCAATTACAGTGATTTATAAACAAGTTAAAGATGTTAAAAAAGCACTACAAAAACTCGCTTTAATTTCAATTACCATTGTCCGATAAAAAGAATCTAAACTAAGATCAAAGATTTCTCGATGTACAAGCATCATCGAAGTGACTGGCGGGACGTAGAATTTCAAAAGAAATTTGAGGAATCTTTTGTTCGACAATTATTGCCCTCAAAAAAAGAATTCACTAAGATCTATTGACTATCAATGAGTTTCATTTGCGCTTTAAGTTTTTATCGGACAACACTTATTTTAATATATGATTTTAATCATCTTTTCTAGTGTGTAAAATCATTTATTTAGCGCTACAAATTCTGTTATTTTGCCATTAGAACATCTTTATAAATTGTAGAACGAATTTATTAAAGATATAATCAACCAACATGATGTTAACAAAGGAACTGTCAGAAGATCAATTATTAGCCGAATTTGATTTGAAAATTGCTTCAGATATTAAAATCGAGCCCAGAGATTGGATGCCCGAAGAATATCGAAACCAATTAATTCGCCAAATTTCTCAACACGCACATTCCGAAATAATTGGCATGCAGCCAGAAGGAAATTGGTTGAACCGTGCTCCTTCTTTGCGAAGCAAAAAAATATTGATGGCCAAAATTCAAGACGAAGCTGGTCACGGATTGTATTTATACAGTGCTGCAGAAACTCTCGGAATTAGTCGCGAGCAAATGATCGCAGCTCTGCATGCTGGAAAAGCGAAGTATGCATCGGTGTTCAATTATCCTTCTTTGAATTGGGCAGACATGGGCGCTATTGGTTGGTTGGTTGACGGAGCAGCGATTACCAATCAAGTTTCCTTGCAACGAACTTCTTACGGACCTTATGCCCGTGCCATGGTTCGTATTTGCAAAGAAGAATCATTTCACCAACGTCAAGGATATGAAATCATGTGGCGCATGATGCAAGGAACGGAAGATCAAAAACGCATGGCGCAAGATGCACTCAACAGATGGTGGTATCCAGCGTTGATGATGTTTGGTCCGCACGATGCGGATTCAGCACACTCCAGCAAATCTATGAAATGGAAGATCAAACGAGAATCCAACGACCACTTGAGAGCGAAATTTGTCAACAAATCAATTCCACAAGCAGAACTTTTAGGATTGAAAGTTCCAGATGTTAAACTAATTGACGAGGCAAGCGGAATATACGAACATACAGCAATCAATTGGGAAGAGTTCTGGACAGTTGTCAATGGAAACGGACCTTGCAACAAACAACGCATCGAACACCACATCAAAGCGCACGAAGACGGAGAATGGGTTCGTAAGACAGCAATAGCAGCCGATTTAAAGCACCACACAAACTAATAGCAAAGAAAGATGAACAAGGAAGATAATCAAGGTCAATTGTGGGAAGTTTTTCTTCAAACAAAACCAGGAATGGCTTTTAAGCACGTTGGAAGTGTACATGCTTTTGACAAAGAATTAGCCGTTCAAAATGCAAGAGATTTATACACAAGACGTGGCGAAGGAACAGGACTTTGGGTGGTTTCATCTGAGGAAATCGTTGCCGTAACCATTAATGAAGCGGAATACTTTTTTGAACCAATCGATAAAAAGATCTACCGTCATCCAACGTTTTACAATTTACCAGAAGGCGTAAAAAACATGTAATCACAACAATTATGGATTTTAAGTTAAAATATTACTTGCAAATTGCAGACAATGCATTGATCTTAAGTCACCGACTAGGAGAGGTTGTTAGTCGTGGTCCATACTTGGAAGAGGACATTGCCAACACAAACGTTGCTTTGGATTTAATCGGAATGGCGGAATCTATTTACGAACAAGCAGCACTATTAGAAGATAAAGGCAGAACAGGCGACGATTTGGTTTATCGCAGAGCAGAACATCAATACTTCAATGCAAACTTGGTTGAGCAACCCAACAAAGATTTCGCATACATTTTGGTTCGTCAATTTTTAATGGATGCATTTCACGTTTACTTCTTGACAGAATTGACCAAAAGTAAAGATGAATTTTTAGCAGCAGTTGCCATCAAATCCTTAAAAGAAGTAACCTATCACTTGAGAAGAAGTTCTGAATGGATGATTCGCTTAGGTGACGGAACGGCGGAAGCAAGTGAGCGAACAAAAATTGCCATTCGTAATTTATGGAAATTTAAGTTTGAATTATTCACCGAAAGCGAAGCAGACCTTATCATGAAGGAACGTGGTGAAGGTGTTGACTTAAAAGTAGTTGAAAAAATGTGGAGACAGAAAGTTCGCGAAATATTCTTCATCGCACAATTGGAAATCCCTGAAGGGGAATTCATTGTTGGTCAAGGAAAATCTGGAAATCACACGGAGTACTTAGGGAAAATCTTAGCTGAAATGCAATTTTTACCAACGCATTATCCAGATGCAGTTTGGTAGAAATCTTTAAGAAAGAAAATTATTTTCCTGCTAAGTGAATCAGCTTGTTTTGGTCTAATACTTCCAATTTACGAGCGTGAATCTCGATCAAACCTTTGTCTTTGAAATCTTTCAATAAACGAATCAAGGTTTCTGTTGCTGTACCAACAAAATTCGCCAAATCTTCTCTCGACAGATTAATCAAATCCGGTTTGTAAATATCTCCAAGAATCAGCAGAGAATACGCCAAACGTTCACGAACTGATTTCTGTGACATGTTGGTAATAAATACCGCACGCTCACCCAGTTCTTTCGAAAGTTCTTTCATAATTCCTTTACGAAGCGTCGCATTGGAATCGATCATGTCTAAGAAATTCTCTTTGGTAATGAAGCAAATGTTACTTTCCTCCAAGGTAGAAGCAGATAGTTTGTATGGATCACCGCTAAACATGGCTCTAAAACCAATCACTTCGCCTTCTTTGGCAATGTGAATGATTTGTTCTTTTCCACTATCACCGCGTGTAAAAATCTTCACCTTTCCTTGGTGCATGCAAAATACACCTCGCGGTAAATTACCTTCTATAAAAAGTGGTTGATTCTTTTTGTAATAAGAACAGGTCTTACTTTCATTTAACTCAACTAAATCATCATCGCAAAAACTAGAAAACAGAGAATTACTTCTGACTTCGCATGTTGCGCAATTGGCATTTTTATGAGATTTGTCTAACATTCTTATTAATTACGTTGCAAAGGTACAATTTTTAACTAGATTGCTTTAAAAGCAACTTTTTTTGACTCAAAATAATGACTTAAATTATTGGGTTATTTTTAAATTTTGAATTCTAAGATAGTAATTATTTTAAATACTACCATTTTTATCCAAAAAAAATTCACCAAATTTCTTTTGGGATTTTTCCTCAAATAGAACCTGCGTGGAAAGGAGTTGTTTGCTTTTTTATTGTAAGTCCAAAATTAAACGAAAAAAGGTTCTGTTGTACAACAGAACCTTTTTTACTAAATCGAATGATTTAAAGTATTCATAAACTTTCTACTTTCTTCCCATGTTGAATAGGATGAACGACTGAATGTCTACATTTTCTTGAATTGTTTGAGCAACTGATTTACCAGCTCCGTGACCTGCATTTACATCAATTCGAATCAAAACAGGGTTTGGTCCAGTTTGTTTATCTTGCAATTCAGCAGCAAATTTGAAACTGTGTGCTGGAACAACACGGTCATCGTGGTCTCCAGTTGTAATCATCGTTGCAGGATATTGAACACCTTTTTTCACGTTATGAACCGGAGAATAAGCTTTTAAATATTCAAACATTTTCGCATCGTCTTCTGCTGTACCGTAATCATACGCCCATCCTGCTCCAGCGGTAAACGTGTGGTAACGCAACATGTCTAATACACCAACCGCAGGCAAAGCTACTTTGATTAAGTCTGGTCGTTGTGTCATTACAGCTCCAACTAATAATCCACCGTTTGAACCACCACGAATTGCAAGGTAATCGGATGAAGTATATTTGTCCGCAATCAAATATTCTGCTGCAGCGATGAAGTCATCAAATACATTTTGCTTTTGAAGTTTCGTTCCTGCATCATGCCATGTTTTACCATATTCACCACCACCTCTTAAGTTGGCAACTGCATAAACACCGCCTTGCTCCAACCATACCGCATTGGCAATGCTAAAAGCAGGTGTTAAACTGATGTTGAATCCGCCATAACCGTATAGAATGGTTGGATTTGTTCCGTCTAAAACCATTCCTTTTTTGTGCGTGATAATCATTGGAACTTTCGTACCATCTTTTGAGGTGTAGAAAACTTGCTTTGATTCAAAATCATCACTTTTGAAATCTACATTTGGTTTTTGGTAAACTGTTGACTTCCCACTAACTGGCTCAAAAGCATAGATCGTTCCTGGTGTCACATAATTTGTAAAAACGTAATAGATTGTTTTTTCTTTTTTCTTAGAACTAAATCCACCAGCTGTTCCAATGCCTGGAAGTGTAACTTCTCTTACTTTCTTTCCTGTGTAATCGAACTGAACAATTTGAGAAACTGCATCTTTCATGTAGTTTGCAAAAAAGTAACCTGAACCTTTCGAAGGAGAAAGAACGTACTTTGTTTCAGCAATAAACTCTTTCCAATTTTCTGGAGTTGGATTCGCAGCATCAACCGTAACAATCTTTTTGTTTGGCGCTTTTAAGTTGGTAACAAGGTACAATTTGCTTCCTTCGTTTTCCAATACGTAACTGTCGCTCTTGTAATTATCAACTATGGTAACAATTTTACTGCCTTTTGAATTTAAACTTTTAATATACAACTCATTACCAGATGTAGAATTAGCTGCTGAGATAATTAAATAGGCTTGATCTTCGGTGACCGAACCGCCAACATATCTTCTTTTTTCTTTGTCTCCAAAAATTACTTCATCCGTTTTTTGAGAAGTTCCTAACTTGTGGTAATATAATTTGTGTTGATCTGTTTTTGCAGACAACTCACTTCCTTCTGGTTTGTCATAACTAGAATAGTAAAAACCTTCATTTTTAAACCAAGCCAAACCACTGAATTTAATATCAATCAAAGTGTCTTCCGTCATTTTCTTAGAAGCAGCATCTAAAATAATTACCTTTCTCCAGTCACTTCCACCTTCTGAAATAGAGTACGCCACTTTTGAACCATCTTTAGAGAAACTAACCTCGCCCAACGAAGTTGAACCATCTTTTGAGAATGTATTTGGGTCTAAAAAGATTTCTTCTTTTCCACTTTTGTCTTTTCTGTAAAGAACAGATTGGTTTTGTAAACCGTCATTTTTATAGAAATACGTATAATTTCCTTCCACAAATGGCGCTGAAATACGTTCGTAATTCCAGATTTTCTCCATGCGCTTTTTCAATTGATCACGGAAAGAGATTTGGTCTAAGTAGGCAAACGTCACTTTATTTTGATCGGTAACCCATTGAGCCGTTTCCGCCGAACGGTCATCCTCCAACCAACGGTATGGATCTGGCACGTTTTGTCCGAAATAAGTATCTACAACTGGTCCTTTTTTAGAAACAGGATATTTAATTTGTTGAGAAAAGGAAACTGACATTGCACTAATAATTGCTAATGATGAGAGAATTGTTTTTGTCATGAATGGAAATTTAATTTCATTTTAACAAAATAAGCGAATTAAATTGAATAAAACGCTTTCAACGCTAAATCTTAACGGCAATGATTTTCTGAATTCCTCAGATATTTGAAATGACCCGAAACTTTTTCGGTTTCGATTCTGGAGGAATCTTTTTATTGAGCGTATACGATGCATTAATTTTATTTGTTGCTTTAAGATTGTTTTTGAAAAACGATTATCGCTTCGAAAATGATTTTGTTACTTTTTCCGAGGTCAAAAAGTAACCAAAAGGACCTTGTTGCAAGGGGCTACGCATTCCCCTTCACTTCGCTAGCTGCGTGATTTCGATGAAAAATCGAAACCGGATAATGCTAATGCCCAGATTTAGGATATCGCTGAGATCTTCTGGGGAAATCTTGCGGTTGCAAGATTTAGCTTCGACTGCGATTATTGTTGAATACTTAAAGATTATTTATTCGTATATGGATTCGGAAGGAGATAGTTTTTTATGATGGTGTCAAATACTCAAAAGCTAAGCTTTTGAGTATTTGTTATATACAGCGCTAATCGTCATTCCGAACAGGAACGAAACTTTTTCGGTTTCGATTCTGGAGGAATCTTTTTATTGAGCGAATGCGATGCAGTTAATTTTGTCTTTTCTAAAAGATTGTTTTTGAAAGAACGATTATCGCTTCGAGAATGATTTTGTTACTTTTTCCGAGGTCAAAAAGTAACCAAAAGGACCTTGTTGCAAGGGGCTACGCATTGTCCTTCACTTCGCAGGCTGCGTGATTTCGATGAAAAATCGAAACCGGATAATGCTGATGCCCAGATTTAGGATATCGTGGAGATTATCTGGGGAAATCTTGCGGTTGCAAGATTTAGATTCGGAAGGAGATGGTTTTTTATGATGGTGTCATATACTCAAAAGCTTAGCTTTTGAGTATATGTTATATACTGCGCTAATCGTCATTCCGAACAGGAACGAAACTTTTTCAGTTTAGATTCTGGAGGAATCTTTTTATTGAGCGAATGCGATGCATTAATTTTATTTGTTGCTTTAAGATTGCTTTTGAAAAACGATTATCGCTTCGAGAATGATTTTGTTACTTTTTCCAAGGTCAAAAAGTAACCAAAAGGACCTTGTTGCAAGGGGCTACGCATTGTCCTTCACTTCGCAGGCTGCGTGATTTCGATGAAAAATCGAAACCGGATAATGCTGATGCCCAGATTTAGGATATCGTGGAGATTATCTGGGGAAATCTTTCGGTTGCAAGATTTAGATACGGAAGGAGATGGTTTTGTATAATGGTGTCAAATACTCAAAAGCTTAGCTTTTGAGTATTTGCTATATACTGCGCTAATCGTCATTCCGAACAGGAGCGAAACTTTTTCGGTTTCGATTCTGGAGGAATCTTTTTATTGAGCTTATGCGATGCAGTTAATTTTGTCGATTCTTAAAGATTGTTTTTGAAAAAAGAATATCACTTCGCAGACTCAGTGTATCTCGTTGCATGTTCTAATTCTCACACCCTTCATCTGGCGCACAACATTTCATTTCCACCACCGGTTTATCAGCACCTTCAACATAGTGCTCAACTACCTTTGGGCTGATAAACGGAATATCCAAGTTCATTCCTCTTAAAACGATTAGTAATCCAACAACAGTTAACATGTACGGAACCACTTTGTTCATTTTTCGACGCATGTCGTTGGTAATTCGATTGGCAACTAATCCTACCGCAATCATCGAAGGAAGCGTACCAATACCGAAAGCCATCATTGCCAAGGCACTTGTGTACGGATGTCCGCCCAAAATAGCATTCATCAAGGCGATGTAAACCATTCCGCAGGGAAGAAAACCATTTAACATCCCTAGAAATAAAGGCTTTAACGGTAAGTCTGATTTCAAAATGCGTCCAATATTTTTACTGATCATTTGCTGAATTCCCAATTGGGGAAGTTTAGCCGCAAATCGAAAGGTAAAGTATTTTCTCCAAGCGTAAACGATTAAGAAAACTCCAGCTAAAATACTAATCCATTGTAAAATACCCAAGGTATTCACCGAAATACCAATGCTACCAACAATTAATCCTAACAACATGTAGGTTAGAACACGACCGAAATTGTATTGCAAAACGCCACCCAAAATTGTCCAATTGGAGGATCGATTTACGGGAATCGCCATCGCAATTGGTCCACACATTCCAACACAATGAAGGTTGGAAGTGATTCCAAGAATTAAACCTGCAAGAATTATTGTTCCCATTTTAACTAGGAATTTAATGTGTATTTAAAACGAGCATTTAATGCGTGTTTAAAAGGGATTTAAAATCCACTTAAATCGTGATGGTATCTTTTTGCATGCACGGAATACTGTCCACTTTAAAAGTCATTTCAATGCTGTATTTTCCTTTTTCCAATTCAGAAAACGGAACCATGAATACTTTTGTATCCGTTACAACAAAAGATTTATCTAGTTTTTGATTATTTGGTCTAATTAAATCGATTTCCATTTTTGTAAACGGAATATCTAAAGGCAAGTGAAAAACTAAAAATCCATCCACGGTTTCAATCCTCGTACTTGCATTCAAGCGACGCATGTTTTTAACAGCTACAATCTCTTGCTCGTAATCGATTTCTTTTTGATAATAATCGTCACTTACTAAATCTGGTGACGTCGAAATCATTTTGACAACCATCACCATGATGAACGTAATAAATAGTACCATAACCAGTACCAAACTTTTTCCCCAATTCATATTTTATGATTTTTATAAAGATGGACCAATAAATTTAGTCGATACTCTTTGAATTTCTTTGCCGTTTCCAAGAACGATGATGTTCAACTTTTTAGTTCCATCTTCCATGGATTTTAAAGGCAATTTAATAATAAATCTTTCATTTAACTGAGCTTCCGCTTTCAAATGAATCGTATCTACCGCAGTTAAAATCTGACCTTCCACTCCTTCCAATTCAAGTTGAATGTCAAAACCTTTCCGTGTTTTATTCAACAAATTGACTTCAAAGATATTACTCACCATTCCGTCGTTGGTCATTTGATACGTTGTACCTCTTTGACGAATAATCGTCGTTTCAAAATCTTTTCTAGTAATCAACAAGATCAATAAAACAACAATCATTCCAGCAAGAAGAATGGTATATGATTTTACGCGCTTCGTCCATTGGAAACGCGTTCTATTTTCAATTCCGTTTTCAGAAACAAAACGAATCAAACCTTTTTCGAGACCAACACCTTCCATGATTGAATCACAAGCATCGATACATGCGGTGCAGTTGATGCATTCCAATTGCGTTCCGTTTCGGATATCAATTCCTGTTGGACATACGTGAACACATTGATAACAATCTACACAATCTCCTTTTCCTTCCGCTTCTCGGTCTTCACCTTTTTTAAACTTCGCTCTGCTCTCACCTCTTTTGTGGTCATAGGCAACAACCATGGAATCTTTATCCAAAAGCACACCTTGCAAACGACCGTACGGGCAAATTGTTGTACAAACTTGTTCTCTTAATCGCGCAAAAACCAAGTAGAAAACCGTTGTGAAAATAATTAAGGAAATCAATCCACTGATGTGTGTGCCGAATGGATCTGTTTGAATTGCCCAAAGCGCATCAGAACCGATGATGTATGCTAAAAATGTATTCGCAATTAAAAAAGAAATCAACCAAAAAATAGTGTGTTTGGCAATTCTTTTAAAAATTTTATCTCCGTTCCACGGTGCTTTGTCTAGTTTTCGTTGATGTGTAAAATCTCCTTCAATCCAATATTCAATTCTTCGGAAAACCATCTCCATAAAGATGGTCTGAGGACAAATCCATCCACAAAACAAGCGACCGAAGATGACTGTAAAAAGGATAATGAAAACAAGACCGATGATAATTGCCAGGGCAAAGAGGAACATGTCTTGTGGCCAAAATACTTTGCCAAATAGAATAAATTTTCGATCGATGATGTTAAACAAAAGCAATTGCTCACCATTAATTTTAATGTGAGGAAAAGAGAATAACATGATCAGTAAGAGATAACTTACTTTTTTTCGTTGTTGGTAAAACCAACCTTTTGGTTTTTTAGGGTAAATCCAAACTCGTTTACCTTCTTCGTTGACTGTTGATATTCGATCTCTGAAAGAATCTTCTTCGTCTTCTATCATTTTGTTAAAGTTTAAAGGTGTATGGTACTGTATAAAAAAACAAGAGAAGCCAATTGGCCTCTCTTGTGTCGTATGTTATTTTGCGTGTTTATCTCCTTGAGGTTCTTTTCCTGCCGCATAAGGCATGGAAAGAACGTATGAAGATACTTCTTGTATTTGTATTGGGTTTAGTTTGGAAGCATGTTCAGGCATACCATTCGCAGCTCCAAGTTTAATGGTTTTGAAAACATCTTTCACATCTGGACTATAAATCCAATATTCATCTGTTAAGTTTGGTCCGATGTTACCTTCTCCGTTCGGGTTGTGACACATTACGCAATTTGCAGTGTACAATGCTTTACCAGAAGCTAAAGATTTCTCATCTTCTAAAACAGTTGCATTTGTTTCATCCACATTCATGGCCATTTTAGACAAATACGCATCGATTTCAGCTTTCGATTTTACCATTTCTTTGTTGTATTCTGCTACTTGTAAATCTCCAGTATTGAAGATGTGGTAGTGGAACATGTAAACGAAAGCAAAAATAATCGTTGCCCAGAATCCCCACACCCACCATGGTGGAAGGTTGTTGTCTAATTCTTGAATGCCATCGTACTCGTGGTCCATCAAAATTTTCGCTTCTTCTTCAACTGGAACAACGTCTGTTAAAATGGTGTTCAGCTTACGCATTGCTTTTCTAGCTGGTTTGGCAGAAGCTGGAATTTCTACTTTCTCAGACGCTGGTTTTACCATGTCTACGAAACTTTTGAAAGTACTTCTCAAGTATAATAAAACACCAACTAAAACCAAGTTGATTACAACCATCATGTACAAGTCAGTCGATTCAATCTTTAACCACGGCATGTCCAAAGCTTTTTCAGCAGCAGTACTCATGCTCATGGCGTATGTTGAGTTTGACATCGAAATTGCCCCAAAAATAACAGCTAAGATAAGCAGTGGCGTACTGTTTGAAGAATCACTTTCTTTTTTCTTAGCAGCCAATTTATCAATGAAGAAATCAGATTTCAAGAAAGAAGTAATTGAACCAGCTAACAAAATGATTGCCATCAAAAGAACCAATGTCGTTCCGAACAACCATGAAAATAAATTCAGGTTATCTCTGTAATTAGGAACAATCTTAATGTTGTCGGTTGCAACACCGTCTGCAGAAACTGCACCAGCAGCAGCTGGCGGAGCTGGTTTCTCATAAGAATCTACGTAATCCAAGATTGCATCAATCTCTTCATTCGTTACATCTTGTGGCGGCATCATGGTTGGACTAAAGTTAGCAGCAGTAATTGCCTCTTTACTTTTTCCAGACGCGACTAATGCCGGTGCATTGTGAACCCAGTCGTAAAGAAACTCGCCTTCGCCAGCATCGTTCCATCTTTGTTTAACGCCTTTTAAAATTGGGCCTGTAGAATTTTTATCCACTGCGTGACAAACATTACACTTCGCCTTAAAAAGACCTTCGCCATCTTGAGCCTGTGATTTCTGCATTCCGAATACAAAAACGGCTATAATTGGTATAATTTTGAAAAAAACTTTCATTTTCTATCGTATTTAAATATCACTCGATGATTTGATTTTTATCAGCTTGATACGTATCTTCTAAGGGAAGATCACTCATGTCTGCTACTTCTTTCTTGCTCATTCTAATCACCATAAAAATCACGCCTGCAAAAAAGAGGGAGAAGATGATCAAGGAAATCAGTGGGAATATTTCTACTCCCACGATACTTGTTAAACTGTGTTTTATAAATCTTAACATCTTCTTCTAATTAATGATTTGGACGTTCGTCTTCAGGTGTTCCTTTAATATCAACCCCTAATCTTTGCAAATAAGCGATAATCGCAATGACTTCCTTTTTCTGCAATTTCGCAACTTCGTCTTCTTTTCGCATGTTTGCCTGAACCTCTTTTGGAAGGTTGTTGATGATATCCAATGCAATGGAAGCAGATTGTTTTTCCAAATCAGCTAAAGCAATTTTGTCGTAACCTTCAGGATATGGAACTCCTAAAGTTTGCATTGCTCTAATTTTCTTTGGCAAGTAGCTAATGTCCAAATCGTTTGTTTTCATCCAGGTGTATGCTGGCATGATAGATCCTGGAGATACATCTTTCGGACTAATCATGTGTTGGTAATGCCAGTAGTTACTTCTCAGTCCACCTTCACGAGCTAAATCTGGACCAGTACGTTTAGAACCCCATTGGAACGGGTGATCGTAAACGAATTCACCAGCTTTTGAGTATTCACCATATCGAGCCGTTTCAAAACGCAATGGACGAATCATTTGAGAGTGACAGTTATAACAACCTTCTTTCACGTATAAATCTCTACCTTCTAACTCAAGTGGAGTGTACGGTTTCACACTTGCAATGGTTGGAACGTTGCTCTTCACGATAATCGTTGGAACAATCTCAACTAAACCACCAATTGCAACAACAATAATACTCCAGATCATGAATTTGATTGGCTTACGCTCTAGTTTTCTATGCCATTTTTCACCTTTTTCACTCAATGATTTTGGTAATGCTGGAGCTTCTGCTTCTTCATTTGCAAGGAAGTCACCTGACTTAGCAGTTTTGTATAAGTTGATGAACATCATCACTGCACCTGTCAAGTATAGTAAACCACCTAATGATCTTAAGACATAGTATGGTTTCATTTGGTCAACGATTTTCAAGAAATCACCATTAACCAAAGTTCCATCTGCGTTGAAATCTTGCCACATCAATCCTTGCATAAATCCTGCAATGTAAATTGGAACGGCGTATAAGATAATTCCTAAAGTAGCAATCCAGAAGTGTTGGTTTGCCATTTTCTTAGACCACAATTTCACACGGAACATTTTAGGGAACAACCAGTACAACATACCGAATGTCAACATTCCATTCCATCCTAAACCTCCTACGTGAACGTGAGCTACAGTCCAGTCTGTGAAGTGAGAAATAATATTTACAGATTTCAAAGACAACAATGGACCTTCAAAAGTAGCCATACCATAAGCGGTTAAAGCAACCACCATGAATTTCAAGGTAACATCATCACGAACTCTATCCCAAGCTCCACGAAGTGTCAACAATCCATTCAACATACCTCCCCAAGATGGAGCGATCAACATGATGGAGAAAACAACTCCTAAACTTTGAGCCCAGTCTGGAAGAGCAGTGTATAATAAGTGGTGTGGACCAGCCCAGATGTACATGAAAATCAATGCCCAGAAGTGGATGATTGATAATCTGTAAGAATATACTGGACGATTCGCCGCTTTTGGCACAAAATAATACATCAAACCTAAGTATGGAGTTGTCAAGAAAAACGCAACCGCGTTATGTCCGTACCACCACTGAACCAAGGCATCTTGAACACCTGCGTACCACGAGTAACTTTTCATGAAAGATACTGGAATCGCAAATGAATTGAAAATATGCAAAATCGCTACCGTAACAAAAGTTCCAATGTAGAACCAGATTGCAACATAGAGGTGAGAAACTCTTCTGTGCATGATTGTAGCAAACATGTTCCATCCCCAAACTACCCAGATACCAGCGATTAAAATATCAATCCACCACTCTAACTCTGCGTATTCTTTGGAAGAAGTAATTCCCATTGGAAGTGTAACAACTGCACAAACAATGATAAACTGCCAACCCCAAAAGTTGATGTAACTTAATTTATCACTCCACATTCTTGCTTTAAGTAAGCGTTGAAGAGAATAATAAACTCCCGTAAAAATACCATTTCCTACGAATGCGAAAATCACTGCATTGGTGTGTAAAGGTCTGATACGTCCAAATGACAACCAGCTAAAGCCTAGATAGTCATTGAAAAACTCTGGATATGCCAATTGCAATGCCGCGGTAAGTCCGACTAACATTCCAATAATACCCCAGATCATGGTGGCATAGGCAAAATATTTTACGATCTTGTTGTCGTAACTAAACTTCTGTAGTTCCATCTAACTCTTGTTTTGTGTTTTTATTTGTATTCTGATTTGCATTTAAATTTTTGTCATCGTCAAAAAGAATTCTAACGGAAGGCGCATAGTCTTCATCAAACTGTCCAGATTTTGTTGCCCAGAAAAAGGTCACCAGAAAAAAGACTGCGATTACTAAACTTACGATAAGCATTATGTATATCATTCCCATGGTACAAATGTCATAATATTGTCACAAACAAAGAATGATGGAGATTAGCCAAAAACCTGATATGTATCAGGTTTATATTCAATATTTGTATAATTGCCTCAAAAATAGTGTATTTTATCCTTTCGCAACTTTAGAATGAATCTAAATCACATCGGTTTATCCAATATTTAGTGCTGAAAACTTTTGTATAAATAAATCTTTTGATTCACTTTGAGGTATATCTTCGCACTATCAAGGGAGCTGCTTTACGCTAATCCATTCTTAAATTTTGAAAAAAATGAAAAAAATTGCAATTATCTGTGGTGGTTATTCTTCTGAATTTGACATTTCAATCAAGAGTGCGAATACCATTTTAGCTCATTTTCCAGCTGAATATGATGCTTTTATCATTGAATTAACCCGCGATAATTGGACTGCAATTTATCAAAATCAACGCATAGAGGTCAATCCGTGGGAGATGTCATTCCAATTTGAAGGAACAGCGATTCAAATAGATGCTGCGATTATTTATATTCACGGTGACCCAGGTGAAAACGGAAAACTGCAAGCTTTTTTAGAAATGAAAAATATTCCGTGTATTAATTCTGGTGCGTTGGCTTCTGAAATTTCATTTGACAAATGGTTTTGCAATCAGTTTTTAAGAGGATTTGATGTTCCAGTAGCAAAATCGATCTTGCTACTCCATCCAGATGAATATACTGCAAAAGAAATAATCGACTCTTTGAAACTTCCTTGCTTTGTAAAACCTGCTGATTCTGGTTCTAGCTATGGTATTTCAAAAGTGAAAGAAGAAAAAGACCTCATTCCTGCGATCCAGAAAGCGTTTGAAGAGGGAAAAACAGTCGTGGTTGAATCTTTTTTGAAAGGTACCGAAGTTACTTGCGGTGCATACCGAGCTAAGAATGGAATTCACGCTTTGCCATTGACGGAAATTGTTACCAAAAATGATTTCTTTGATTACGAAGCAAAGTACTTGGGAGAATCTGAAGAAATTACACCAGCCAGAATCTCTGCTGAACACACCAAGAAAGTTCAAGATTTGACGGTCAAAGTGTATCAATTGCTCAGATTAAAATCAATAGCACGTGTTGATTTTATGATGGTAGACGGTGTGCCACACGTGATTGAGGTAAACACAACGCCTGGTTTCTCAAGCGCAAGTTTAGTTCCACAAATGATCGCTTGTGAAGGGAATACCATCACGCAATTTTGGAGAGAAATAATGGAAGTAGAATTGAAATAAGGATTTGACATCAAAAACTATAAGCTGATACTTGACCAGCATGTCAATCAGCGAGGTGAATCTCAATCGTTTTGCGGTTCTTTTCAGGCATTGTACCAAACAGCATGTCCCAAAAAGGATTGGTAACGCCAAACGCACGATCGTGTTGTTGATAATGATGGATGTTATGGAAAGTCCACCAAAATGAAAAGCGTTTGGGCGCAGGATATTTGTGAACGCAATAGTGAATGGTCATGTAACTGATGTACCCAATCAAAAAGCCCGCGCTGAAAACCAACGCATATTCCCTCATTATCAAATAGAAAATTGCGAAAAAGATAGTTGCAAAAGCTAAGGATGGAATAACAGGTAAAACAGTTCTAGATTTATCACTTGGATATTCGTGGTGAATTCCGTGAAACAAATAATTGAATTTGTGGTTATAGGATGCATCTTTATGATCGTGGTATAAAAAGCGGTGCATCATGTATTCGAAGAAAGTCCAGGAAAACAGACCAACAAAAAAAATCGCTACTATTTCATAGACATTCTTAGAGTAGTTCTGATAAAAGGAATAGATAAAGAAAGATCCTAAAACGATGTACATCAAATCAATTACCAAAGGGTTCGTTTTAGTCAAAAATTCAAGGAATTTATTCTTGAATAACCTAGGTGATGCTTGATTGGGATATATTTTTGCTTTGTATTTTTCCATGACTAAAAAGGTAAATTTATAATCAATTTCTAAATCCAAATTTATCCAATTCACATAAAAAAGCACCAATCTTTTAACCTTTTTTATACCAAAACCACAGAACAAAATGCGTTATGGGTAATTTAAATAACGCTGAAACATAAAAAAAGGGTGTACAAATATGAAAACTTGTACACCCTTCTCTACTTAAACTATAAACCCAATAATACTTGCAATGGATCTTTTCCTCCAAAAATCATTCTTTCTGGATTCTCTAACATTTCCTTTACTTTCACCAAGAAGCTTACAGATTCTTTCCCATCGATGATTCGGTGATCATAAGAAAGTGCTAAGTACATCATTGGTCTAATCTCCACCTTTCCGTTAATGGCAACAGGTCTTTCGACGATGTTGTGCATTCCCAAAATAGCAGATTGCGGTGGATTGATAATTGGTGTTGACATCATCGAACCAAAAACACCTCCGTTTGTGATTGTGAATGTTCCACCTGTCATATCATCTGGGGTAATTTTACCATCTCTTGCTTTGATTGCCAAACGTTTGATCTCTCTTTCGATTTCAGCCAAAGTCATTTGTTCCGCATTGCGAACTACAGGTACCATCAATCCTTTTGGAGAAGATACAGCGATTCCGATGTCTGCATAATCATGGAAAATAACTTCATTTCCATCAATTTGAGCATTAACCGCTGGGAATAAGTGCAATGCTTCTGTAACTGCTTTGGTGAATAAGGACATAAATCCAAGGTTCACTTCGTGGAATTTAGAGAAACTATCTTTGTATTTGGTACGCATGTCCATAATTGGTTTCATATCCAATTCATTGAAAGTCGTTAGCATCGCAGTTTCTTGCTTCACAGCAACTAATCTTTCCGCAATTTTACGTCTCATCATGGGCATTCTCTCACGCGTTGTTTCGCGCGTTCCGCCCCAACCTTGCACTGAATCCGCAGGAAAACCTGCTGACATCGCCGCCAAAACATCTTGTTTCGTGATGCGACCGTCTTTTCCTGTTGCAGGAACTTTCGATGCGTCCACGTTATTTTCAGCCATTATTTTAGCAGCAGCAACAGAAGGAGTTCCGCTTGCGTATGTAGCGCTTTCGTTTGTTGGACCAGGATTTGGAGCTGATTTCTCTGCAACTGGCGCTGGTTTTTCAGCAGCTGGAGCTGGTTTTTCAGCAACAACTTCTTCTACTTTCGTTTCAGAACTTGTATGTCCTTCAGGTTTCGCAGCAGCAGTATCGATTAAGCAAACAACTTGACCTACTTTAACTACTTCACCTTCTTCGGCTTTCAAAGTAATAATACCAGCTTCTTCCGCAGGAAGTTCTAAGGTTGCTTTGTCAGAATCAACTTCAGCAATGGCTTGATCTTTTTCTACGTAGTCACCATCAGCAACTAACCAAGTTGCAATTTCTACTTCTGAAATAGATTCTCCAGGACTTGGTACTTTCATTTCTAAAACGGACATACTCTAATTTTTTATAATGTTCTAAATTCTTATTTAACAGTCACTTTTGCATATTGGAACAAATTATCCAACAAGCCTTTCAATCTTCTTTTGTGTAGCGAAGAAGAACCTTCAGCTGCCGCAGCGGCCGCTCTTCTGCTAATTCCGATCAAATTAATTTCTCTCAATTGCATCGCCATGTATCTCCAAGCTCCCATGTTTTCTGGTTCTTCTTGTGCCCACAAAATGTTTTTGGCATTGCTATATTTTGCAATCACCTCCATGATTTGATTTTTTGGCAAAGGGTACAATTGTTCAACACGAACAAAAGCCATGTTTGTAACGCCCATTTCGGTAGCTTTTTCAGAAATTTCGTAGAAGAATTTACCGCTACAAAATACAACTGTATCAACTTCCTTAACGTTTGCGTTTACATCGTCAATCACCTCTTGGAAACTTCCGGTTGCCATTTCATCTAAAGTAGAAACTGCAGCTGGGTAACGCAACAATAATTTTGGAGAGAAAACAACCAATGGTTTACGGAACGGTCTGTTCATCTGTCTTCTCAACAAGTGGAAGTGATTTGCAGGCGTAGATGTATTGACAATCTGAATGTTTTCATCGGCACATTGCTGTAAGAAACGCTCCATTCTACCACTTGAGTGTTCAGCTCCTTGGCCTTCATATCCGTGAGGCAACAACATCACCAAACCAGATTGTGTATCCCATTTATCCTCACCAGCGGTGATGTATTGATCCACTACAATTTGCGCACCGTTGAAGAAATCTCCAAATTGTGCTTCCCAAATTGTCAAACCATTCGGTACAGCAATCGAATATCCGTATTCAAATCCAAGAACTGCATATTCAGAAAGCAAGGAATTGTAAATCGTAAACGGTGCTTGTTTGTCAGAAAGGTTGTTCAAAGTGATTACTTCTTCTTCGTCATCTTCCGTTGTAACAACCGCATGACGGTGCGAGAAAGTTCCTCTTTCAACATCTTGTCCGGAGAAACGAACTGGATGTCCTTCCATTAATAAAGTTGCATACGCAAGCATTTCGGCAGAACCCCAATCCAAATTGCTATTTTCAATCGCGTTTGCACGATCTTCAAATATTTTTGCAATTTTTCTAAAGTATTTTTTTCCTTCAGGAAGCGTAGATAATCTACGTCCTAATTCTAATAAAGTTTTCTTGTCAACGCCTGTTTTAGGAGAAGATTCGAAATCAGCAGGAGTACTTTTGCGGAAATCTTTCCACGTTTCTTTTAAGAAATTCCAAACAACTGCTTTTTCATTTTCCTTCGAAGTATCGTATTCTTTCTCTAAGAAATCCGTGTATTTCGTTTGAATCGCTTTTGCTTCATCGGCAGTAATTGTTCCTTCAGCCATCAATTGCTTCAAGTAAATATCCTTTGGATTTGGATGTTTTGCAATGGCATTATACAGTTTTGGTTGCGTGAATTTCGGCTCATCACCTTCGTTGTGACCGTATTTTCTGTAGCATAATAAATCAACGAATACATCACTGTTGAATTTTTGCTTGTATTCCATTGCGAACTCAATCACACGAACTACCGCTTCAACATCATCTCCATTTACGTGGAAAACAGGACATAAAGTGGTTTTAGCAACATCTGTACAGTACGTTGAAGAACGACCGTCTTTGTAATCCGTCGTAAACCCAACTTGGTTGTTTACCACGATGTGAATTGTTCCTCCAACACGGTATCCATCTAGTTGTGCCATTTGAACCACCTCGTAAACAACGCCTTGTCCTGCAAGTGCAGCATCTCCGTGGATCATCACCGAACACATTTTATTCTCGTCCTTCAAGTGCAAATCAATTTTTGCTCTTGCGATTCCTTGAACAACTGGATCTACAGACTCTAAATGAGAAGGATTTGGTGCCAAAGTAAGTCCTACTTTTTTACCATTTTTCGCGGTTACAGAAGAAGTAAATCCTTGGTGATATTTAACGTCACCGTCAAAATCGTCTGCACCATCAAATTCTTTTCCTTCAAACTCGCAGAAAATATCTTGTGGACTTTTTTCAAAGATGTTTGCCAAGGTATTCAAGCGACCTCTGTGCGACATTCCCATCACGAAATATTCGATCCCCAATTCAGATCCTTTGTGAATCAAGGCATCAATCGCTGGGATTAATGCTTCACCACCTTCAATTGAAAATCGTTTTTGACCAACGTATTTTTTTCCTAAAAAAGACTCAAAACTGGATGCTTGGTCTAATTTCGTTAAAATTTCTATTTTTTTCTCCTTACTTAGAGCTGGTATATCTTTAGCTTCAACTTTTTCCTTAATCCAATTAAATTTCTTTGGATCTCGGATGTAAGCATATTCTACACCAACTGTTTGGCAGTATATCTTTCTAAGTTGATCTACAATGTCTTTCAAGGTTGCAGCTCCAATACCAATATCGCTACCTGATTGAAAAACGGTGTTTAAATCCGATTCTTCCAAGCCAAAATTTTCGATACTTAAGTTTGGTGTAAAAACCCTACTCTCCCGAACTGGATTTGTTCTTGTAAAAAGATGTCCTCGACTTCTGTAGGCATTAATTAAATTAATGACCTTGAATTCTTTTTGCAGATTCTCAGGAATTTCTCCGTGGTTATCGAAGTCAGTTTGAGCAAATTCAAACCCTTCGAAAAACTTTTGCCAACCGATGTCCACGCTTTGTGGGTCATTCTGGTATGACTTATACAAATAATCGATTGCAGTTACGTCTGCATTCCCAACGTATGTTACTTTATCCATGTTTATTTGTGCGCATTAATGGAACTGCGAAATTAAGACTTTTAAAGATTTTAAAGGAGTATTTCCCAGATTCTTTTTTAAATATGTCAATCTTTCTGTTTTTTCATACTTTAAGTTTAACCTTCTCTCATAATTTACCATATTATCTGGTATTTATTTGACGTACGACTTTCTCATTTTTCCGAAACTTTCATTAAAATTGAGATGCTATAGTATTCTGAGAAGAGGAAATCTGACAAAATTCTCAAAATCTCAAAAACATATTTTTGAGTATTTTAAAAACTCCACTTATTAGGTTACCTCCTTTCAGAATCGAAACAAAAACATAAATCCTGAAGCGTTCTGTAGGAAATATCTTCAATCTTTTTATCGCACGACCGCGATTTTATTTGGTCAAAAAAGAATTTTTACACTACTTTTGCTCACTTTTAAATCTAACCGCGATTAATAAAATGGCACTAAAACTAACCTTCTTTACACTTTGTCAAATTATTCCATTGGTAATTTGGTTCTTCAATCATAATAAAAAGAATGAAAAAAAACTAGATCTACGAATGGCGATCGGATATTTCTTATTTGGTTCTTGGTTTGGAATGTTTGGAGAGCTATTTTTATATAACATGATCGATTTAATTTTTAAGTCTCCAATTTGGATTTATAAAACGTTGCCTATTCACAATGGAATAACCTCTTCTTATGGTCCGATTATGTGGGGATTAGCTGCTGTTTATATCTACTTCTTTCATAATTCACCTATAAATAAAAAAAGAAATTTATTTTTAGTTTTTATTATAGAAGCAGGTTATTTACTCGTTTTAGAGTTATTATTCAACTTTTTGGCCTATTTCCTATTTGATGATTATTTCTTTTATTACTTTGTTCCAGATCTATGGCATTGGTCCAGCTTTACAAATCTGCCATTTTGGTGGATAGGTTATAAAATTATCGTAAAACATTCCACGGTCATGTACAAGCAAGAAAAATTAAACCTCGTAATAGCTGTGGCAATGATTGTTGTTGCTTTAAGATTTTAATCAAATTTACATGCAGAAACTTCAAGAATTGAAATAATTAAAATAATGGTCAATTTGAATGCTCATGCTTATTTAAAACTTTCCCTAAAAAAAACCTTCTGCGCTTCTCTCTTGATAACCAGAAAAGTAAAATCTATAATCCAGTCAACTGTTCGGTCAGAAACAAACTTAAGGTACTGTTTTTCTGGTATATCTATGGTGTACATTAACGGCATCCACTTACTAGGTTGTTTCTCCATAACCTCCAATAGCATTTCTTGAACAGCCACCCGTAAGTTCCCAATTTCATAGCACTGCGTGTCAAATTGAGGCTCAAATTCAAATCCATGTTGATTAAAATCCTTCGAGATTTGTCGTTGTGTTTTTAAAACAAAGTCTTGGTTTGATAAAGAAGCGACTAAATCCATCTATTTAAAGTGCTGATTCAACAATTTCATCTACAATTAACGGATCCAATAAAGTGGAAGTATCACCCAAATTCGAAATATCTCCTTCTGCTATTTTACGTAAGATGCGACGCATGATTTTTCCCGATCTTGTTTTCGGCAAACCAGTTACAAACTGAATTTTCTCTGGAAGTGCAATTTTACCAATCTGAGAAACAACAGATTCTACAATCGCTCCGCGCGCTTGAATTGGATCTTCGGGAAGTTTCTCGCAAACTACAAAAGCATAAATAGATTGCCCTTTTACAGGATGTGGAAAACCTACAACAGCCGATTCGATTACTTTCGAATTGGTATTGATTGCATTTTCAATTTCTGCAGTTCCAAAACGGTGACCAGAAACATTGATCACGTCATCGATTCTGCCGATGATTCGATACATTCCGTTTTTATCTCTTTTGGCTCCATCGCCAGAGAAATAATAGCCTTTATACTGAGAAAAATAGGTTGCTTTGCAGCGTTCGTGATCTCCATAAGTTGTTCGCAACATGCCAGGCCATGGGAATTTCATGCACAAATATCCTTCTACATCAGCTTCTTGAATTTCTTCTCCTTCTTGATTTAACAAAACGGGTTGAACTCCCGGAAGTGGGAATCCTGCATACGTAGGTTTCATAGGCGAAATATTGCCCAAACCTGAAATCATGATTCCACCGGTTTCTGTTTGCCACCAATTGTCTACGATTGCACATTTTTCCTTTCCAACGTGCAGGTGATACCATTTCCAAGCTTCGTCGTTGATCGGTTCACCAACAGTTCCAAGTAATTTTAAAGAATCTAAACTATACGACAAAACATGATCTTCGCCGTGCGCCATCAAAGAACGCAATGCTGTTGGAGCAGTTAAGAATTGATTGACACTGTGCTTGTCAATCACTTGCCAAAAACGTCCTGGATCTGGGAACGTTGGTACGCCTTCAAACATCAAAACGGTTGCACCTGTCAACAATGGACCGTAAACCGTATAGGAATGACCTGTAATCCAGCCAATATCAGCCGAACTCCAATACACATCGGACTCATCACATTGATAGACATTTTGAAACGTATACGCCGTATAAACCATATATCCGCCACAGGTATGAACCACGCCTTTCGGGTTACCGGTTGAACCGGAAGTATATAAAATAAACAGCATGTCTTCGGCATCCATTACTTCCGCTTCGCAAACTTTGGATTCATTATCAACCAATTCGTGCCACCAAGAATCTCGATTCGCAACCATGTTTGGCATCCAAGCCAAGGAATCATAAACAATTACCTCTTTTACGGAAGGACAAGATTCCAATGCTTCATCGACTACCCTTTTCAATGGGATTTGTTTCGCGCCGCGATTCAAACCATCTGCCGTAATTACGAGTTTCGCTTGTGCATCGTTGACCCGATCTGCAATGGCGTTGGCGGAAAATCCAGCAAAAATCACAGAGTGAACCGCACCAATACGAGCACAAGCCAACATGGCGATGGTTAATTCTGGAATCATCGGCAAGTAAATGCAAACACGATCGCCTTTTACAACGCCTTTCTTTTTCAAGACATTTGCAAATTGACAAACCAATTCGTGTAATTCTCGGTACGTATATCTTATAAATCGTTGTTTAGGATCGTTTGGTTCCCAAATCAAGGCTAATTTATTTCCTCTTTTTTCAAGGTGTCTGTCCAACACATTCTCCGTAATGTTGAGCTTAGCACCTTCAAACCAGTTGATTTTTGGTTCGTCGAAATTCCAATCCAATACTTGATCCCATTTCTCTTTCCAGGTAAAATTCTCTGCAATTTCTCCCCAGAACGTTTCTGGATTTTCAACACTTAAGGCGTACTTTTCCTTATACTCTTCAAAGGAACGTATTCTGAGGCTTTTCATCATCTTGTTTGCATGTTTAGACTTGAAATTTAATTAAATTATTCCAAATCACAATTGACTGCTGAGAAAACAATTCATTAAATCAATAAATGAAACCATTCACTTGATAATTTTAAATGTTATTTGTAAAAAACGTACATTTATGTTTTAAAACCGAAATAATGGACTTTATGAAGCAGCTATTTTTTTTCTTTGTTCTTTTAATTTCTTTTGGGAATGCTTTCTCACAAACTAAAGAACTAGGTCTTCCCGAAATAATTCGCAACAACAACCTAAAAACGAATGTGTTCATCGAGCAAACTGCGATAGACGTTGCCAAAGAAATTGCTGATGACGAGGCAAACGCTTTTAATAAAGTTTACCGTTTTGGAGTTGAACAACTGACTTCCATAGATGTTTTCAGTCAAGCAGAAAAGCAGATTTTACCAAATGGAGATGCACTGTATCAGCTTGGGATCTTTTGTCCAAATGCGCTTTCAGTAAATTTGATTTTTGACCAATTTGAATTGAAAAATGGCACCAGAATGAATTTGGTTTCGTACCATAAAAATGAATTTATAGGATCTTATACAAGTCTGAATAACAATGCTTCAAAACAATTAGGAACAGATATTGTTTACGACAACAAAGTAATTATTGAAATAGTTGTACCTAACAACGCAGTTAATGAATCCTTACTACATCTTTCGATGGTTGTAAGCGGATATAGAGACTTTGAACAAATCATTGGAAAAGCCTTGGGTCATGCAGCGAACTGTAATGTAGATGTAAATTGTCCGATTGGAACTGGTTGGGAAAACCAACGGAATTCAGTTGCTTTGGTCATTAGTGGTGGCAATGCTTGTTCTGGCGCATTGGTAAATAATACATCAGGAAGAGTTATTCCATATTATTTGACTGCCAATCATTGTGGAACTGCTTTAGTAGGTAGTTCTGTTTACCGTTTCCGTTGGGAACGAGAAGCTGCGTTTACGATTTGTGCAACGACCAATTCAACGGCTAACGATGGTCCAACCGATATGACTATTAATGGAAGTGTATTGAAAGCCTCCAATTCAGGTTCTGATTTTATCCTAGTTGAACTGAATACAAAGCCTGACTCAGCTTGGGGAGTTTACTACAGCGGCTGGGATAGATCGGATGCGCTAACAGTGACCCAAGCAACTGGAATACACCATCCAAATAGCGATATCAAAAAAATATCAAGAAATACAGATCCACTTACAAAACAGACGGCTAGTTTTAATGGCAATCCAGCAGTTGAATTTTGGAGAGTAGAAAACTGGGAAGTTGGTGCAACACAACCTGGCTCTTCTGGTTCGCCCTTATTTGATCAGAATAAACGAATTGTTGGAGTACTTGCTGGCGGAAATTCTGGTTGTAATGTAAACTTACCAAATGGACAATACGATGTTTATGGTCGATTCGGAATTGCTTGGGATCAAGGAACAACTCCTGAAACAAGGTTGAAAGATTGGTTAGATTCAGCTGGAATTAACCCGATGACTTTAGATGGAATTGATCCAAGAGATGTGCTATCTACCAATAAAATAAACAAAAGTCTGAAATCTGAATTGGATATTTTTCCGAATCCTGCGAACGAATTCATACAAATCAATTCTAAAAATGGAACCTTGATTGAATGGGTAACGATCTCCGATTTATCAGGAAAAATTGTTTTTGCAAAAAGGATAAACGAACTGCAAGCTACCATTCAAACCGAAAAATTAACAGGATTGTACTTTGTTAAAATTCAAACGAGTAAAGGGATTTTAATAGAGAAGATCTTAATTCATTAAGCGATCTCATTTCCAACTACAAATCCAGTCGCAAAACAGCCTTGTAAAAGATAGCCGCCCGTTGGAGCGTCCCAATCTAACATTTCTCCGCAAAGGGAAATACTAGGAAACTTTTTTAACTTCAAGCTGCCGTTTAACGCAGACCAGCAAACTCCTCCAGCAGAAGAAATTGCTTCATCGATTGGACGAAGTGAATCTATTTTAATTTCCAAATTTTTGATTCGTTCAGCCAAGATTTCTACGTTTAGAAATTCCGCTTTCGATAATTCGCTCTTCAAGATCCAAATGGCACCTTTCGATAATTTCAAAACCTTCAATCCTTCCGAGTTTGTTTTAGAAATTTGCAATATTTCAACTATCTTTTTAATTGTTGTATTTGGCTTAAAATCCACTTGAAGTGGCAACTGATTATTGGTTCTGTAAGAAGGATTTAAATAATAGATTGGGCTGCCTTCTAATCCGTAATTTGTCAAGGTAATTTCTCCTAATTTTGAAAGAGAACCGTGTTTAATCAAGACATTTTTAATAGGCGTTCCTTCAATTTCTGACAACTTATTTCTAAAAGAAATATTCATTCCCGCATTACTGGAAACGAATTCTTTGAAATCGATTCCTTTCGATTGAAACAAAGCAACCCAACTTGCATCTGAACCAGTAACTTTCCAAGAAGCACCACCCAAGGCCAAGATAATACGATCAAAATTCAGCCATTCTTCCGCAGTGTTTGATTTCATTAAAATTCTTCCATCTTCAAAATCAAGCAGCTCGTGTTCGAAGTTAAAAATAGCTCCGTGCGCAATTAACCAATTCATCCACGCATTTAAAACTTCAATTGGTTTGATTCCTTGCTGCGGAAAGATTTTACCAGAAGAACCAACATAGGTTGGAATACCGATTGCACGCAACCAATCAACTAAATTATTAGGAGTAAATTGACGAATCATTTGTTGAACTTGAACTGCATCGTAACGCGAAATAAATGTTTCTAATTCAACTGCATTTGACACGTTAAAACCACCTTGTCCCGCTACTAAAAACTTTCTTCCAGCCGTTTTCTTTTTCTCGTAAAACGAAACAGAATAGCCTTTTAAAACACACTGACTTCCAGCCATCAACGCGGCAGGACCTGAACCAACAATGGCGATTCGTAGAGCGCTTTGATCTTTACTCATTCTGACTTCTTTTCGACCTCGTACTGCTGATAAATACGAAATAATTCTACGCCGTCTTTGACTTCAATCCCTAAACTGTCTGCCAACTCTTTCGCACGAATTGCTTGATTATCTGTCAGCGAAGTACTATCAGAATAGAGTTTATTTTTAAGGAAAATCGTGCTTTGTTGTAAGGCAGGAGTTAGCGTTGTAGAAACTTTAGAAACTGGAGTATAGAGCAAAGATTCTTCCTTCATGGTTTGCGGAATGAAATGCCCTTTATCGTCGTAAGACTCCATCAAAACGAGAAACACACTGATGAAATACATCATTTTCAGAATGGCGAACACAATGCCGAAAAACTTATTAGCAGGCGTTAAATTAGTTACTTTCGCTGCTTGTTCGATCATTTTGCCAGCAAAATAGACCATTGCTCCAACGGCAAGAAAGGTAATTGTAAAAGCAACAACTGGCAAATAATCCGATTCCCAAGAAAAAGAATCGCGCAACCATTTGGCTGCAAAATCAGAGAAATGAATGCCGGCATAAATGCCGACAAAAAGGGCTAATAAGGTAAAAACCTCAATGATTATCCCGTGTTTAAAACCCTTCCAAGCGGCATAAATCAGGGGAATAATAATGAGAATGTCTACAAAAACCATGGTGTAAATATAGGCATTATCAGAAAACAAAAAAGGATGAATGCACGTGGTTTTGCGCATTCATCCTTTCTTCTAAATTATATCTATTTCTAAGCTTCTATTTCTTTTGCTTTTTTTCCAGCAAAAAGACTATTCACTTTTAATCTCCATCCTTCGATGATCATGTAAACAGCAGGAACCAACACCAATGTAATCAACATCGAACTGGTTAATCCACCAACAATCACCCAAGCCATTCCGTTTTTAACTTCAGCTCCATCGCCTGATGCAAGTGCAATTGGCAACATACCAAATACCATCGCAAGCGTTGTCATCAAGATCGGACGAATACGTTCCTTACCTGCTTCAATCAGCGATTCTCTAACGCCGTTGCCGAGTGCTCGTTGCTGATTTGTAAAATCGACAATCAAAATGGCATTCTTCGAGACGAGTCCCAGCAACATGATCATCCCTAAAATCGCAAAGATAGAAAGTGAATTCATGGACAACGCCAAGGCTAAGAAAGATCCGATGAAGGCAACAGGAATCGAGAACAATACAACGAATGGATAGACCGCACTTTCATAAAGCGCAACCATAATTAGGTAAACCAATAAGAAACCTACGCCCATTGCCATTCCCAAACTTCCGAATGCATCTTGCTGGTTTTTTGCTTGACCTAAATAATCAAACTCAACACCTTCAGGAACGCGTACTTTTTCAAGATTCTTTTTGATATCGGCAACAATTGTACCCGCTGGACGACCAACAGCCGCAGAGTTCACTTTAATGGAACTCATTCTGTCCGTACGTTGTAGCACTGATTGACCTAAAACTTCTTTTACTTCCGCAAAATCTTCCAAACGAACAACCGCACCACGGCTGTTTGTAATTGACAGATTACGAACGCTTTCAATGTTTTGTTTGTCCGATTTATTCAACATCATGTTGATGCCATATTCCTCACCATTGTCTTTGAACTTGGTGTCGTCATTTCCTTGGAAAGCCAACTGAACTGAATTTCCAACATCCATGATGGTAACGCCCATCGAAGCCATTTTCTCTCTATCGATGTTAATGGAAACATCCGTTTTTGGACTTTTCGTACTATAATGAACGAAATCGGTACCTGGCGTTTTCACAACAACCTCATTCAGAATAGAAGCTGCAGCCCACACACTATCCACGTTCGTTCCTTTGACCGCAATCGTAATTGGTGTTTCACTTCCACCCATCATTCCGACCGGTTGAATGTTTAGAACAACGCCTGGTATTTTCGAAATGGTATCACGCATTTTCTGACCAAATTCATCAATGGTAAAAGAACGATCACTCTTGTTGTTTAAGGTAATTGTAATCTCTGCCAAGTTGCTATTTGCAGATGCGTCTGATGAAACCTGACCTGTTTGCGTACCTACGTTTGAGAATACTTTTTCAACTTCTGGAGTTGCTAAAATAATTTTTTCAATACGGGCAACAATTTGATTCGTTTCCTCCAATGTATTTTCAGGTGCTAAGTCAATTTGAATCGACAATTCTCCTCTATCTGCTGTTTGCATGAAAGTAGCTCCGATAAATCCAGCTGGAAATAAGGCAATCGCACCAGCAAAAAGTACAATAACACCAATGATGATGTATCTTTTGTGAGATAGCGCCCAGCCCAATACATCTACATAAATTTCTCTGATTTTGTTGATTCCTCCTTCAAAACCAAGCATTAAATTACCCCAAAGTGTTCCTTTCTTCAACACCTCAACTCGACCAAAGCGCGAAGCTAATAGAGGCGTTAAGGTAAAGGAAACCAATAAACTCATCAGGGTAGAGAATACAATTACCAATGAAAATTCTTTCAAGATGTTTCCGATTAGACCTCCAGAAATTGCCAAAGGAATAAACACCACGACATCTACCAGCGTAATCGCCAAGGCGGTAAATCCAATTTCATTTCGACCTTCCAAAGCAGCGACTTTTCTCGTTTTACCCATTTCAAGGTGACGATAAATGTTTTCAAGTACCACAATACTATCATCCACCAGAATACCAACAACCATGGACAATGCCATCAAAGTCATCAAGTTTAAGGTAAAACCGAAATACCACATCAACATAAAAGTTGGGATCATTGCTGAAGGAATCGCGATCAAGATGAAAAGTGAACTGCGTAAACTATGCAAGAAAATAAGCATCGTTAAACCCACAATGATAATCGCCAAATACAAGTCATGCATTACCGCATCCGCAGAAGCCAAAGTAAATACAGATTGATCGGAAGCGATTTCATAATTGAAGTTTTTGGACTTGAATGTTTCTTTAATTTCTTTCAATCTTGTTTTCACACCATCTGCAACACCAACCGCGTTTGCATCCGTTTGTTTCAAAATCTGAATCCCAATTGCTGGTCTTCCATTAATTCTATTCAAGGTGGTAGATTCCGCTTGTGCATCCGTCACCGAAGCAACATCTTTCAATAAAATTCTACTACCATCTGCATCCTGACGTAAGATGAGCGATCTCAATTCATCCACATTTTGGAATTTTGCATCCAAACGCAGTGAGAAACGATTTTCTGTCGACTTAATACTACCCGCAGGATAAGAAACTCCACTGCTTGCAATGGTTTGCATTACTTGAGCAGAAGACAAATTGAACGCATACAACTTGTCGTTGTCTAATTTCACTTCAATTTCACGTTCAGTTCCACCGATGATGTTGATTTGAGCAACTCCAGGAACATTCGTTAATCTCGGTTTGACTTGTAAATTCACCAAATCGTACATCTCCGTAGAAGGCATGTCCGAAGTCATACTTAACGAAATGATTGGTAAGTCATCCAAACTAAAACGAGAAACGATTGGATCCTTCGCATCTTTTGGCAACCTCGACTTTATCTGATTGATTTTCCGTTCTGCATCCAGCTGTGCCATGATGGCATCTGTGCCTGAGGTCAATTCAACGGTGATCATCGAAACGCTTTCCATGGAGGAAGCGGAGATGGTTTCAACACCTTCAATGGAAGAAACTGCATCTTCTAAGAGTTTAGTGACACTCGATTCCACCTCATCTGAAGAAGCACCAGGATACACGGTTTGAACCATGATAACTGGAATGTCAAATTTCGGGAAAAGGTTGTAGTTAAGAGATTTATAACTTAAGAACCCAAACAAGATCAGCGTAAAGAAAATTACGACAATCAGTAAAGGTCGTTTAATCGCGACTTCTGTAATTGATGCCATTTTTTATTTTTTAATATTTTTAACTTCAACGTTACTTCCTGATATCAAGTTAATTTGACCGTCAGACACAATTACATCGCCTTCTTTCAAGCCACTGATCACCTCGATATTTTCACCAGATTCACGGCCAATTACTATTTTTCGAACGATTGCTTTTTGATTTTCAATGATGTATACATACGGATTTTTAGTTCCTTCCACCAAAGATCTTTTTGGTATTTGAAGTACTTCCGTTTCTTTTTGTGTGTTGAAAGAAACATTCACATACGTACCTGCTTTTAATTCTGGAACTTCTTTTTTAGAGACCATTACTTCCACTTTGTAGTTGTGATTGTCATCCGCACGTGGACTGATGTACGAAATAACGCCTGTAATCTTTTTCCCAGGGAAAACACTTGCTGTCAAATTCACACTTTGATTCATTTTCAATTGGTACACTTCACTTTCGTTTACATACACATTTGTTTTAATCGTGTTCACATCCGCAATTTTAACCACTTCAACACCGGGACTAACAAACTCTCCTGGAACCAAGTTTTTAACAACGACAACACCACTAATTGGTGCAATGATGTTTGCATCTGCGATTTGTTGTTTCAATTGCGCCAATTCCAATTGTTTCGTTTCATAAGAAAACTTCGAATCGGTCACTGCATTTTCACTGATTGCATTCCCTTTTAAAAGCTCACTGTTGCGATCGTAATCTCTTTTCAACTTGCTAACAGTCAATTCTAAAGAACGTACATTTACTTTCATTACTTTGGTATCAACAGTTCCTATGATTTGTCCTTTAGAAACTTTAGAACCTAATTCTACTCTCAAAGACTCTAGTTTTCCGCCAACTCCAACAGCCACAGAAGCTTCGTCTTTTGGCTCCAACAAAGAAGGACGCGTTACATTCCCTGAAATGGGCATCTTTTTAACGTTATAAATGGTAACAGCAACCGGAATCTCTGAACGATCGATTGTTTTATTATTTTCGTTAATCACTTTTTTGTTACTTGTCAATTTGAACGCTACAAGCGCAATCAAGATGATGATAACGACGATTGAAATAATTTTTGTTTTCATGGATTTTATTAAAAATTTAAAGAATAGTGCTAAACAATTTAAATTGTACTTAGCTATTTAAGTTGATTTACGTAATCTGTTAATGTACCTTTTGATTTTTCATACTGCATTTTACTGGTCAAGTAATTCAACAACGAGTTGATGTAATTACTTTGCGCTTCTTTGTATGAATAATCAGAATTCAATAAATCTGTCAAGGATGAAGTTCCCTCTTTGTATTCCAGGTTACTTGCTTCGTGTACTTCTTTTGCCAGTTGCATGTTTTCTTTGTTGGTAATCAAACTCGTATACGAACTAAACAATTGCGTGTTTGCATTTTCAGATTCCAACAAGAAGTTCTGAACATTTAATTTTGCCGTCTCTTTCATGTTGATCAAATCCAATTGACCAATTCTATAGTTGCTATAAACACTCATTCCATTAAAAATCGGAACGGTTAATTTCACTCCAACTGCTGAATAGTCAAACCATCTATCAAAGGATTGTCCGAAATCATTTCCGTACGCATTGGCACCGTATCTTGCATAAGCAGTTAGCGAAGGTAAACCTGCAACTTTCAGTGTTTTCACGTGAATTTCTTTCAACATGATGTTTTGATCTTGAATTAAAAAATCCAATCTTTTAGAAACATCTGCTGTCGTTGCAGCTGGTGGAGCAACGTCCATTTCTACTTCTACTCCTTCTTCAATGGTGATGTTTTCACTCATCGGCATGCCGATGGAAACTTTCAATTGATTCAAGGCTAGTTTCTTATTGGTCTCCAACAAAACCAATTGAGCTGTGATGTTGTTGTAAGCTACCCGTGTTCGGTCGTAATCCATTTTTTTGATTACCCCTTTATCGTATTGTAATTTCAAAATCTTCAACAAATCAGCATATTGTTTTTCATTTTCCTGCAATAGTTTTTGCTGTTGACCAATGATTAAAACCTGGTAATAAGCAGTTGCTGTTTGATAAATCAAACCTTCGTTGTTCTTCAAAATTTGCAATTGAGCCAATTCTAAATTCTTTTTCATCGCTGTTAAAGAATAGGCGGAAGACATGTCAAAAACCTTTTGATCCAATTGAACAGAAGCACCATTTTGGTGTTTGTTCCCCAAACTCAAACGAATTTCTTCCGGATTTCCAAAAACACCAGCCGGCATAATGGTTGTCGGCAATTTCGCATTGTAATCTACCGTTGCATTTCCATTAATTTTTGGCAAATAACTCGCTAACGCTAGTCGGTTGTTAAATCTTGAAATCTCAGCTTGATTGTTATAGATCGTGCTGGTCGGATTGTTTTTCAAGCTATACTCAATACTACTTTTAAGCGTGAAAGGTTGTTTTCCATCTTGTGAATAGCCTTTAAATGCTATTGACAACATGGAGAGCACAACAATCGCTATTCTACTTGTTTGACTCATTCTATTTTAGATTTGATTTTGATTATCCCATTTTTTGAAAAGTTTTGGAATCTCATCAAAAATGAAACTCATCAAACTAATCATCTCTTCCAGGTCTTTATTAAACTCTGGCGTTTCTTTTGTGCGTTGCTTTAACACTTCATTGTACACCTCAACAATGTGCATCATTTCTCCAAACTTATCCAAGAAACCTGCCTTCCATTCTCTTACGTCACTCGTAAAATACCGTTTGCGATCTCCTGGTTTGGTGATGTAAATAATTCTTTTTGTATTTAACAACGTATTGATTGCATTGCTGGTTGCACTCTTACTTAACCTCATCGTTGCGCGAATCTGATCAAACGTCAACTCGGTTTGATCTGCGATTACAAGCAATGAAGCCACGCGTGCTGCTGCTGGTTGCATACCAGAATGCTCATATAAAACACCCAACTTTTCCACCAACATCAATTGGTCTCGAGTGATTGCTATACTATCATCTGAACAAAGCATTTTTGAAATCATGGCGCAAAGGTATATAGTTTTTTTGGTTCTCTAATCACAGAACCAAAAAATCCAAGTTATTTACACAAAATTTAACAAAAATGTTATTAAATAAAAAAAGCGTCATCTACTGAGTAAATGACGCTTTTTTGAATCTTGTATTTAAACCGTTGGTTTCCCTAATTTATTTAACATTTTCAAGTGAGATGCAATCGCACCAAACCACATTTTATGGTAGCGGTACGGAACATCGTGTTTCTTCGCTACTTTTCTAACGATTTTAGAAATCTTCGGATAATGGATGTGAGAAATGTCTGGGAACAAATGATGTTCGATCTGATAATTCAATCCTCCAACATACCATGTGAAAATTGGATTCCAGTTTTCAAAGTTAGCTGTTGTTTTCATTTGGTGAACCGCCCAACTTTCTTCAGGATTTTCGTCTTTGTATGTATCCGGTTTGATAAAAGTTGTTTCCTCAATTACGTGTGCTGGTTGGAAAATAAAAGCCAACATCGAACCACTTACAAAGTGCATCACATAGAATCCAAGTAACCATTGGAAGAAATTAATATCCAATACCAACATTGGGATCACAGCAATACCGATATAGTATAGCGTTTTGTTGATAATCAACTGGGTCATTGCTTTACGATACGTAATGTTCTGAGATTTCAACAAATCTTTCTTTTTGTAACGAATCAACTGCATGAAATCTTTGTTGGTCATCCATGAGAGTGTCATCAAACTGTAAAAGAACCACGCATAATACATTTGGAATCTGTGTATTTTCTTGAATGGTTCATTTGGTGAGAATCTCAACAATGGAGCAGGTTTGATGTCTTCGTCTAAATCGTGCACATTTGTAAAACTATGATGCAACACGTTGTGTTGAATTTTCCAGTTTAAGCTGTTTCCGCCTAATACTTCCATGGAATAACTCATTAATTTGTTCACCCAGTCATATCGTGAGAAAGAACCGTGGTTGGCATCGTGCATAATTGCTAATCCAATTCCAGACATACCAAATCCCATAATTGCTGCTGCAAGTAACATCATCCACTGGTTTTCGATCACACCAAAAATCATTAGAAAATAAGGAACCAAATAGATACTAAACATCAAAGGTACCTTCAAAAATATTTTCCAACTACCGAATTTATTCTTGTTGTTGGCTTTTAAGTATTCGTTCACTTCTAGTGCGAGTTCCTTGGAGAAAGCGTCTCGCTTGTTGAATTTTATAAATTCCATATTCAAACATAATTTAAATGCACATTAACTATTCTATGCATTGAAGTTTCGGCAAAGATAATGCCCTTTTGGTTTAATTAAGACATTTATGTGTTAAATAACACAGTTAAACATTCAAAACACTGATTAACAAACGGTTTAAGCACTGGTTCTCTCTGCCCATTTTATCTAAAAAACATGCTTATTAACGAGAAATACCGTTTATTATTCTGTAAAATTAATACTTAATAAACACATTTTTTGCCTCTGTAAAGAATCGAAGCGCATCCCAGCCACCTTCTCTTCCGACTCCCGAAGCTTTAATTCCTCCAAAAGGCGTTCGTAAATCTCTGACTAACCACGAATTGATCCATACAATTCCAGCATCAATCTCATTCGCCATGCGGTGAGCACGTTGTAGGTTATTGGTCCACAGCGTTGCACTCAAACCATACTTTGTAGAATTGGCCATCATCAAAACTTCTTCTTCGGTATCGAAAGGTGTGAGGGTAACAACTGGTCCAAAAATCTCCTCTTGGTTGGTTCTGCAAGCGTACGACAAGCCTTCAATAACAGTTGCTTGTAAGTAATAGCCTTCGTTGTATGGTGCATCCAAGTGAACTTGCTTTCCACCAGCGATGACTTTTCCACCTTCAGATTTTGCTAATTCAATATACGAAATCACTTTCTCGAGGTGTGGCTTAGAAACCAAAGCACCCATTTTTGCCGTCGGGTCGCTTGGAAAAGAAACTTTTAGCGCATTCACACGTTCAACAAAAGCCGTTTTAAATTTTTCATAAATACCGCGTTGAACAAAGATTCGTGAACCACACAAACAAATTTGACCTTGATTTGCAAAAGAAGATTGTACGGTTGTTGCCAACATTTTATCAAAATCACAATCGTCAAAGATGATGTTTGGATTTTTCCCACCCAATTCTAGGGACAATTTCTTAAACATCGGCGCTGCTGTTTGCGCAATGTATTCTCCGGTTTTGGTTCCTCCTGTAAACGAAATTGCTTTTACCAAAGGATGTTTCACAATGGCATCGCCAGCGCGGTGGCCGTATCCGTGAACGATGTTCAAAACACCATCAGGCATTCCAGATTCTTTGATCACTTGTCCCAATAAATAAGCGGTATAAGGTGTCACTTCAGAAGGTTTGGCAATGACGCAATTCCCTGCAGCTAGTGCAGGAGCGATTTTCCATGTAAATAAATACAACGGTAAATTCCACGGAGAAATGCAGCCAACGATTCCAATCGGTTTCCGCGTCGTGTAATTTACACCAATGCCCTCCATTGCATGCGATTCGGACGCAAAATGTAAAATTCCAGTTGCGAAAAAATGAAAGTTAGATACTGCTCGTGGAATGTCGACTTGCAATGCTAGTTTTTCAGGTTTTCCATTGTCTCTCGATTCAGCTTTCACAAAATCATCCATACGATCTTCGATTCCTTTTGCAATTTTCAGCATGATTTCGCTTCGATCTTCAATGCTCATTTTAGACCAAATCGGAAATGCTTTTTCTGCTGCTTGAATCGCCAATTCGATGTCTTTTTCATCTGAATCAGGAATTAAGGAATATACCTTTCCGGTTGCTGGCTCATAATTATCAAGGTATTGACCGTTGATTGGTTCGATGAATTGTCCGTTGATGAAGTTTTTAAGTTTTTCCATTTTGTCGTTTTATTTTTTTGATAAAAAGCCCCAATACGTGGAACGATTCAATGCGTGTGTTGTTGCTTGTGGGTATGCGGTTTTGAAACTCAGCGGAAATTTAGGTTTTTTACGTTTGTCCCAAATGGATTTATAGGCACTGACTTTATCGTCTTTCACTTCGATGAAATCCATGTGTTGTTTGGTATTCGTTCTCCAAAAGTAATATGTCAAATTGTTGTCATTCTGTATGTTCCATTTTATTCTTTCAGAGATCAACCAGTTTTTCCAAAGTACATCCAGGTCATTTCGTAAATCGATTTCGTTAAAGTTACGAATGATCGCATTTCGAATACCGTTATCATAAAAATAAACCGTGTGCGCTTTCTTTAATTCATATTTATGACCGTTGTAGTAGGTTGGTATTTTGATCAAAATAAACGCTTTTTGCAACAAGTCGATGTACCGCTCAACGGTTTCATTGTCAAGTCCACAACGGAACCCAACGTCGTTATACGAAATTGGTTCACCGACTTCAAAGGCTAAAATTTGAAGCATTTTCAACAACTTATCTCCTTTGTTGATTCGCTCCTTGGGTGAAAAGTTCGTGAAAATTGCTTTCTCAATCAGATTCATCAAGAATTCTTCTTTGTTTTCATCGTCTGAAATCACTTCCGTATAATTTCCATAAACCAAGCGCTTCGGAAGAGTTTTGTCGAACTCAACGATTCCAATTTGATTGGCAATTTCTTGAAATAATGGTGGATATAAATTTAAAATCAAGCCTTGCATGTGCAGTGCCTCTCTCAAAATTTCATCGAGCAAGGGTTCGAACGAGCACGTGAGAATGAGTGTTAGATTTTCGTCACCAAACAAAATGGTTTCAATGATTTGCTGTAAGTCGGTCAGGTATTGTGCGTCTTCAATGAGCACAAAGTGTTTACCTCCAATTTTCTCAATCAATTCTTTCTCGTTGGTAAATGCCAACTCTTTTTTTACTTTTTTGATGTTCGCATCCAAGATCAAGACTTCTGAAAGATCGTCAATTGAATCCAGAATCAATTTCTTTTTACCAACTCCTTTTGATCCCATCAGAATCAATATTTTATTATTCAAAAGATGACTTTTCACCCTTTCTTGCAACAGTCTTGGAATCATAGCATTTATTTACAAATTCAAATTTAACAAGAAAAATAAGGTTTGCAAGAGTTAACTCGGGATTTTAGGTTGAATATTGCGAATTTCAATCAAAACTTAAAGTTAACGCTAGAATCTAATTTCTTTGAATAGTTCTTTTAATTTATGATTTTCCATGCCACCAATATTTCACACACATAACCATCCATAAAAAGGAATCGATAAAAAATCCGCTGGATATAATGGATCTGGTTTTGGATTTTATATATTTACACTTGTAAATCAACGACGGCTATGAAATTATCAAAATTTGCAATGTTGGAAAAGAATGATAAATGTTTAACAATGGATTTGTTGTTAATTTTGAATTAAATAAAAAAGATATAGTGGATATAATCCACCACGAAGTAATAGCGCTCGCTAATTGGGTTTAGCCAACCTTAAGGTACACGATGGAATTCCATACTTGAAAAAACAAACTAACAAGAGTTGCCAAATATGGAAACTCTTCATATCTTTACATAAAAAATCAAATGTGCAGTACTTTCAAACAAGATTTTTAGAAGAAGCCGAAAAATTCATTTCTGAGCTTGATATTAAAACGATTAAGAAAATTTTCTACAACCTTGACATTGCTGAACAAACGAATGATCCAAAGTTGTTTAAAAAGTTACAAAATGACATTTGGGAATTAGAGTGAAGTATTCCGGAAAACAAATTAGACTTCTTGCTTTTTGGGACAAGGAAAATGGGCAAGAAACATTAGTTTTAGCAACTCATGGATTTGTAAAGAAAGTAGATAAAGTTCCAAAAAAAGAAATTGAGAGAGCTGTAAACATTAGGGCAAAATATTTTGAAAACAAATTAACTAAATAGAAATGGCAACTAAAGAAACAAAATCATACTCACTTATCGAAATGAAAGACAAATATCTCGGAAAACTTGGAACAGAAGAACGGGACGAATATGAATATGAACTTCGCATGGATGTATTGGGAAGAATGATAAAAACCGCACGCTTAGAACGCAACTTGACACAAGAACAACTTGGAAGTCTTGTCGGCGTGCAAAAATCACAAATTTCTAAATTGGAAAGTCATACAAATAGTGCAACGATTGACACCATTTTAAAAGTTTTCAAAGCATTAGAAGCTGATATTCACTTCAATGTAACTTTGGAAAAACAATACATTCAACTCATATAATATGAATAGCGATACCATAAAAAACGCATGGCGCCGACCCGCGGGTAGCTGCAAAACCTTGGTGACAATTTCATAAAAACCTTGTATAAATATAAATTCTTAATCTCAATTGTGATTTTTATATTTACCAATTTTTGGTGACTTTACAAAAAAGATTTTGAAATATAAAACACCTCAGTATCGCTCGGAAAATATTTTGACCAATTCGTTAGTAGCCAAGTTTCGGTCGGAAGGTATAAAATGTTAGCGAAGTTATTCGTGCAGGACTTAGACTCTTGGAAAAACTAATCTAATTCAATAAAGAAACTGACACCAATAACTCAGTTTTCGTCTTGCCCGAAGGGCTAGAGATAAATTTTGCGTAATAGTCCTATGATGTGTTGTGGTTAATTTTAAGTTTCTACTGAAGGATACCGAGCAAAGGACCGGTGCGTTGGCAGAAATCGTAAAAAAATCGAAACTCGCAATTGTTACGTTCTAATTTCATATATTTATACGTATAAACGTTTTAAGTTATGGACACAAACTCACATTAAAGCTTGACCAAGAGGCAATTGAAAAAGCTAAACTTTATGCATCTGAAAAAAAATTAAGCTTGTCTCGAATTATAGAAAATTACCTTAATTTAGTGACTTCAGGCAAAAGTAGCGATGACATGCAAATTTCTCCACTTATAAAAAGTCTTTCTTCAGGAATCAAAATTCCAGCTAATTATGATTTTAAAAACGATCGTGCTGATTATTTAGAACAAAAATACAAATAAGCTGAATGAAGAAACAATCGATAAAGCGTTGAATTCTAATTTCAAAGATTTTAAAGATGCTGTTCAATATTTTACTACTTTACAAGCTAACTGCTCAATAATTATAACTAAAAAGACTTTAAAAACGCTACACTTCCAATTGTCACGGCGGAAGAGTATTTAAGTAACACAACGTAAAGCGACATCTGCCAAAAATCATATTTTAGCTTCTTTTAAAATTTAAACAACAAAAATGGATTATACTTTCAAAATAATCGAACCAAGAATTAAAAAAGCATATAGAATAATATTGACTGTAATTCTCTTTATAAGTCAATTTTTTATATTATTATCCTAAGTTTCGGCTAAAGCCATTCATATCTGTTCATTTGCAATGAATGGGTTAAAACCCATTCCAATTGAAAAAAACTGCATTCCAATTGAAAATATCATTATAATTGAACTATTTGCTTGTCCATT
>JAQVCM010000004.1 GCA_028689775.1 Crocinitomicaceae bacterium | reverse complement strand
AATACAGAATGCTCATACAAAATGGGATGGACAAATATTTGCTTGGGCTGCTATTAGAAATGATTTAAATCACTACTTTGGTGATAGAATTAAATAGCTGGTTGACACAGTTCATTGAACACTCCCTGCTCAACAACTTCAATGAATGCCTACTCAAAGACGGCGTAAAACGAGTAATCAACGGCAGACTTTAAATGCCTAAACCTACGGCGAATTTTCTTCTCCGCGATTTACCTAAAACGCCTCCACAACTCCGTGCCCTCTGCGCCTTCCTCAGTGTTCTTTGTGGTAAAAAAACAACACGTATCCCCAAAAAAAAAGGCCAAACAAATAAATGTTCAGCCTTCTCAAAAAAATCTATTTTTGCTTATTTCAACGCGAAACGGAAGAAAGAAGTTACTGTTAATCCTTTTTCAGTAGAATTCAAGAATTCCTCTACAGAAACTTTATTGTCGCGAACGAAAGGTTGGCTTAACAACGTGTTTTCTTGGAAGAATTTGTTTAATCTACCGTGAGAAATTTTCTCAGCCATTTCAGCAGGTTTCCCTTCTTGGATCGCTAATTCTTTCCCAATTTCTAATTCTCTAGAAATCGTGTTTTCATCGATTCCTTCTTTGTTTAATGCCAATGGATTCATAGCAGCAACTTGCATTGCAACTTGTTTTCCTGCATCAGCAGCTTCTTCAGAGTGTTTGTTTAAACCAACTAAGGTAGCAATTTGGTTACCTGGGTGGTTGTAAGCAGCAACTTGTTCAGCAGCGATTTTAGCATAACCAGAAAGATCTAATTTCTCTCCAACAACTCCAACGTGCTCAGTAATTTTCTCAGCAATTGTTAGTTTTTCGTCGTAAGGAAGAGCAACTAATTCTTCGATTGTGTTTGGCATATTTTTCAATGCGATGTCAACTAATGACTGCATGAAACCTCTGAAATTGTCATTCATCGCAACGAAATCTGTTTCACAGTTTAATGTCAAGATAACACCTGATTTGCCGTCTTCAGAAGCTTGAGAGAAAATCAATCCTTCTTTCGCTTCGTTATCGCCACGTTTAGCAGCAATTTTCTGACCTTTTTTTCTTAGAATGTCGATTGCTGTTTCAAAATCACCATTGGATTCAACCAAAGCGTTTTTACAATCCATCATTCCAGCGCCTGTTTGTAGACGCAATTTATTTACTTCTGCAGCTGTAATTGCCATGATAGTAAAATTTTTAATGTTTATAATTAATCTTCTTTCGTTTCTTCTTTCGCTGGAGCTTCAGCAACTACTTCTTCCGCTTTTGCTGCAGGAGCTTCAGTTGATTTAGCCTCAGCAGCTTCAGCAGTTTTATCTGCTTTGTCAGCTTTGTCTTTCATGCTCTTACGATCTTCCAAACCAAGTTTGATAGCGTCACAGATAGCATCCATGATGATCGCAATTGATTTAGTTGCATCGTCATTCGCAGGAATTGGGAAATCGATGAATTTTGGGTTTGAGTTGGTATCTACCATTGCAAAGATTGGAATGTTCAATCTTTTTGCTTCGTGCATTGCAATGTTTTCTTTTAAGATATCTACCAAGAAAATTGCAGCTGGTTGACGCGTCATGTCAGCGATAGAACCAAAAGTTTTTTCCAGTTTATCACGTTGACGAGTTTTGAAAAGACGCTCTCTTTTAGAAAGTGTTTCCCAAGTACCATCTGTTTGCATTTTGTCGATAGTCGCCATCTTACGAATAGACTTACGAGTTGTTTGGAAGTTTGTTAACATTCCACCAGACCAACGTTCAGTAACGTATGGCATATTTACAGCTTTAACGCGCTCAGCAACTAATTCCTTCGCTTGTTTTTTTGTAGCTACAAATAATATTTTTTTACCAGACTTTGCAATTTGTGTCATCGCAGCGCACGCTTGATCAAGATGAGCGATTGTCTTATTTAGATCGATAATGTGAATACCTTTCTTCTCATCAAAGATGTATGGCGCCATTGCTGGATTCCACTTTCTTTTTTGGTGTCCGAAGTGAACACCAGCGTCTAATAATTCTTGAAAACCTATTTTTGACATGTTAGTTTTTTTTTAATTGTTTACGTTCCTTTAGTAATCAGCTAAACGAGGGAGCTAGAAGCATTTGCTCATCTGCTTGGATACTAAACAACCGCCAAAATAATTTTTTAACGTTTGGAGAATTGAAATTTCTTACGAGCTTTCGGTTGTCCTGGTTTTTTACGTTCAACCATTCTTGGGTCACGCGTCATTAAACCTTCAGCTTTAAGAACTGGTTTCATATCTTCAGAGATTTTTACAAGAGCTCTAGAGATTCCTAAACGAATAGCTTCTGCTTGTCCGTTAATTCCACCACCCATAACATTTACTGTTACATCATATTGATCAACAGTATCTGTTAATCTGAAAGGATGTTGAATTTTAGACTGTAACATCGCTACAGGAAAGAATTCAGTATATTCTTTTTTATTTACGATAACTTTACCAGTACCTTTTTTCATGTAAACTCTGGCAACGGAAGTTTTTCTTCTTCCTAATGTGTTAATTATTTCCATAACTTATTTTTTGGATTCAAAAGTGATCACTTCAGGCTTTTGTGCCTCTTGTTTGTGCTCTGAACCAACATACACTTTTAGGTTTCTGAATAAACCACGACCTAATGTGTTTTTTGGTAACATTCCTTTAACGGCTTTTTCGATCAAACGCTCAGGATGTTTTTCCAACATCTGCTCAGCAGTAAGAACTCTTCTACCACCTGGGAATCCAGTGTGACGAACGTATTCTTTGTTCACTAATTTATCACCAGAAAATGATATTTTCTCAGCATTGATAACAATGACGTTATCGCCGCAGTCTGCGTGTGGGGTGAAATTTGGTTTGTGTTTTCCACGAATCAATTTCGCCACCTCACTCGCCAAACGACCAACTGTATGGCCTTCGGCATCTACCAATAACCACTTCTTTCCAGAGGTTTCTGTATTGGCAGACTTCGTTTTGTAACTTAATGTATCCACAATTATTATTAATTAAATAAGACAATTCCCCTAATTTGGGGGTGCAAAGATACAACTTAAAGATTTTAATTACAAAGGATTTGGAAAATAATTCAACTTATTGGGTTTTTTTGTTGAATTGCTTGCGCTTGAAGGTGATTAATCTTGGACAAAGATATAAATTAAGATTTTCTTAACAAAGCACAAAAGCATCAAACAAAAGTTAATTTATAGGAACGCTTCGAACAAGACAGCTTATTTTTGAGTCATAAAATTAAACCCCTTAAAACCAAATATTATGTTTAAAGTAATCGCAATAGCAGCCTTAGGAATGATTTCATTAGCATCGTGTAAAAAAGATTATACGTGTGAGTGTAGAACTGGTAATGAAACAGCAATTATCACAACGGATAAAATTGAAAACAAAACATTGAAAGATGCTAAAAAAGAATGTGAAGCAAAGTCTGGAACTTCTTTTGGAGTAACCAAAACATGTAAGATTGATTGGTGATTAAATTTCATTTGATTTTTAATCTTTGAAAAACTTAGGTTTCATTCAAACTGTTTGAAACAGAAAATAATAATTTAAAATAATTACAATGTTAAAAGGAATCGCAATCGCGGCAATAGGAATGATTTCCTTAGCTTCCTGCAAGAAAGATTATGTCTGTGAATGTAAAACGGGTGAAAATCCAACAATAGTAACTTCCAGTGATATTAAAAATAGAACTTTAGTAGATGCCAAAAAGGCCTGTGAAAACGGTTCTGGAACTTCAATGGGTATTACTAAAACCTGCAAATTGAAATAGTATTAAATGAAAGAGAGGCTTTGGTCTCTCTTTTTTTGTTTTCTTTGTTTTATGAAATGGATTCGATTTATTCTTTACATCTTATTAGTTATCCTAACAGTTTTCCAGTTTAGAGGATTGGAACATTACTTAATTGGAACTTCTGTGTCTTGGAGTTTTTCAAAGTTAGCGCCGTATTTAATACTCATCATTGCCGGAATGATGCTTGCGTTGTGGTTCCGAAAAAATGTGATGATCCAGAACAAAATGAAGCAGGTTTTGCTTTGGTTGATTTTAGTTTTACCTTTCTCCATTGGATTTGCATTCAATCCGATTTACCAAGGTGATTTTGCGAAAAAAGCGAAACAAATCGACAAACAAATTCTTTATCCAGATTTTATTCATACCGATTTATTGGTGATCGTAAAACCAGGTTGTCCGTTTTGCCACGAATCAATTCCCATGTTGAAACGAATGAAAAAGCGAAACCCAAACATGCGCATCAGAATGGTGGTTTGTGATAGTAGTTCGAAAGAATTAAAACCTTTCAAAAGACACATCGGATCTAGTTTTGATGTTCAGTTGGCGTCGAATGCTGATTCAGTTGCTGCAATCGCAAACTATATTTTTCCGACATTTGTGATGGTCAAAAACAACATGCCGGATCAAATGTGGAGCAACGATCAATTTGGTGCGGGAGCGAAAGATATTTTAGAAAAGTATTTTAAAATATAACGTAGTTTGTTAATTAATGGATAAGATTGATTTATATCTGATTCATTTTTGTAATTTTACGTCGATGAAATTTTTCAGACAAGTACTCATTCTATTTTTTGCATCAGTTATCTTTTTCGGAACTGTTGGTGTGAATGTATTTGCCCATTATTGTAAAATTGATGGAGTTGATTATAGTTTCATTGTTCCAAAAGACGATCATTGCAACAAAGAAGAAGCAGTAGAAAGTTGTTGTGTAATTAAAAAAGAAGTTTCAAAATCTGAAGAACAGTTGAACGAAGATTGCTGTTCAGATCAAGTGACATCTTTTAAAATTGCTTCTGAAATCTTTCAAAAAGAGCTGAATCCAAATCAGTTTGTTTCTGTATCTGTTTTCAAACCAATCATTGTATTTGCGGTATTGACTTCGAGTTTTGAACCTGATTTTCAATATTTCAATTTCAGACAGCCCATACCCAAGTCGGGCAAAGATTTACTGATCCAAAATCAAATCTTTACGATATAGAAAATTTGTCATTCAATTTATTGAGTTTCAAATCAATTCTATATATTTATGAAATACATTTTAATTATTTGTTTTTCAATGTTCTTTCTGCAAGGGTTTGGACAATTGAAAGGAGTCGTTTACGGCAAATCTGCCAACGATGTAAAAGAAGCGCTATTCGGCGTTCGCGTAAAATCTTTGCAAAATCAACAAACGAGTGTTTTTACAGAAGAAGATGGTACTTTTGAAATCATTTTAGGAAAAAAACTTCCTGATACCTTGGTATTCTCTGTTTTTGGTTTTAGAAATGACACGTTAATCGTCGACAAAAAAGATCGTTTTGCTTTGTATGAAATCGATCTATATTCCGATGGAATGATGGAGGAATTCGTCGTTGAAGCTAAAAGACAAAGTCACGGAATTTTAAAACTTCAAGTTTTACACGTTGAAATGATTGGTGAAGGCGAACTGCGAAAAGCTGCTTGCTGTAATTTATCTGAATCTTTTGAAACCAATGCTTCGGTTGATGTGAATATCACAGATGCCGTTTCGGGTGCGAAGAAAATTCAAATGATGGGCTTGGATGGTGTTTATACGCAAATTCAGCTGGAAAACATTCCGTACATGCGTGGTTTGGAAAGTGCTTTCGGATTGGGTTCTCTGCCTGGAACTTGGGTTGAGTCTATTCAAATAACGAAAGGAACAGGAAATGTCGTGAATGGTTACGAATCCATGGCTGGACTGGTGAACTTGGAATTACGGAAGCCAGAATCGATGGAGAAATTGTATGTAAATGCATACGGAAGTATCTTTGGTCGTGGAGAAATCAACTTACATGGCGGACATGCAGTAGGGAAGAAGTGGCACACAGGATATTTTGCACATGCATCTGGAATGTTTGGTGAGATCGATCAAAATAAAGATGGTTTTAGAGATATTCCTTTGGGGAAAAATTTGTCTTTCTTAAATCGATGGTCGTATCAAGGGAAACGGATGGAAGCTCAATTGGGAGTCAATTCCTATTATGAAAATAAAGTTGGTGGACAATTAGGATATCAGCCAAGAAATAATTCCGGTAAATATGGTGTGAATATCGAAAGCAAGCACATTGATGTATTTGCCAAAACAGGTTTCCTTTTTGCCAATAAACCATATCAATCCATCGGTATTGTATACAATCTAAAATACCAAGAAACAGATGCGCTTTTCGGAAATCGTCAGTTTAAAGGTGATGAGAAACGAGGCTATATCAATGCTATTTTTGATGGAATCATTGGCAACACCAATCATAAAATCAGAACTGGTTTGAGTTTTGTCTATGTTGATATGAATCAAAAGTTAGACACGATGTTGATTCCAAGAATCGAATACGTCCCGGGAGCTTTTGGTGAGTACACCTATACAGGGACTCGATTTACAGGAGTTCTTGGTTTGAGAGGAGATTATCATAACTTATATGGTTTTCAAGCATCACCTCGCTTGCACGGGAAATTTACAGTCAATGAATATTTGGATTTTAGATTCACAGCAGGACGAGGATTTAGAGCGCCAAACGTGATTATCGACAACATCTCTTTATTGGCAACTTCGCGAAATTGGGTGATCGACCCAAGTATTCAAGCAGAAGTTTCTTGGAACATGGGCGGATCATTGGTACAAGATTTCAAGTTTTTCAAACGCAAAGCAAACATCAGCTTTGACTATTATCATACCTTGTTTGAAAACCAACTCGTAGTAGATCGTGATCAAGACTTCAACAATCTTTACTTATTAAACTTAACAGGGAAATCGTATTCCAATAGTTTTCAAGTAGAATTGACGTTGCCTATTTTAATTAATTTTGATGTTCGCATCGCGTATAAATATCTAGATGTGAAATCAAATTACGGTGGAAAAATGCAACAACAAGTGATGATTCCAAAACAGCGTGGATTTATCAATTTAGCTTACAAAACAAGAAACAAACGTTGGGAATACGATGCAACTCTGTCTGTATTTGGTAAAAGTCGTTTGCACGCAGTTGAGTATGCTCCAGGAGCTGTATCTACAAATAATGAATCCAAAGTATATCCCATGTTAAATGCGCAAATAACACACGTTTATGGGAGATGGGATTTTTATGTTGGTGGAGAAAACTTGACCAACTACATGCAGAAAGATGCCATCATCGATGCTGAGAATCCGTTTGGATCGTATTTTGACGCAACACGTGTTTGGGCGCCTTTACACGGTGTGAATGTGTATGCAGGAGTCCGTTTCAAAATCAAACATAAATCACATTAATCAATTACAAAACAATTAATTACAAAATAATCATTTTTAAAACAATCCATTATGAAAACAGTACTTTTAATAGCATTTACTTTTGTTGCGATGAATTTTGCATCCGCACAAAAACAACCTAAAACCATGGAGGTTTCCTTACAAACAACAGCTCAATGTGGTGATTGCAAAGAACGAATTGAAGAAAAGTTGAATTACACGAAAGGAGTTATTTATTCTGAATTAGATAACAGAACGAAGATACTGACCGTTAAATTTAAACCAGCTAAAATTAGTTTGGAAGAAGTGAAGACGGTTGTATCCAACATCGGATATGACATCGACGACATGAAAGCAAATCCAGAAGGACAAAGCAAGCTTCCAGAATGCTGCCAGCCTGGAGGACACGACAAATAAAAAACTATTTATAGGGGCGTATTGTTTATTCGAGTATATAATAATACGCCGACGGAGATGCGCCCCTACAAATAAAATATTGTTATCTTTGCCATGCAGAAAAAATACGAAAATCGAGCATTTGCTCATAAAATAAAACCGAGGTATGGCACCCATTAAATCAAACATTATCTACACGCTGACGGATGAAGCTCCAATGTTGGCAACGCACTCTTTATTGCCGGTAATCCGTGCATTTGGAGGTCAGGCAGGAATTGAATTTGAAACAAGAGACATTTCCTTAGCGGGAAGAATCCTTTCTAAATTTCCAGAGTTATTATCGAAAGAACAACAAGTAGCTGATGATTTAGCGGAGTTGGGCGAATTGGTAAAAAAGCCTGAGGCGAACATCATTAAATTGCCAAACGTTTCTGCTTCTGTAACGCAAATTAAAAAAGCAATTAGCGAATTACAGTCACAAGGATACCCGTTGCCAGATTACCCAGAGGATGCTAAATCCGACGAAGAAAAAGCAATCAAAGCAAAATACGATACCGCAAAAGGAAGTGCAGTAAATCCTGTTTTACGTGAAGGTAACTCAGACAGACGTGCGCCAAGAGCAGTAAAAGAATATGCAAAACAAAACCCACATCGAATGGGTGCCTGGAGTAAAGATTCCAAAACACACGTTGCAACGATGACGTCTGGTGACTTTATGTCCAATGAGAAATCAGTCACTTTAAACGACGCCACGAACATTCGCATTGAATTAGATGCAAATGGAACGAAAACGATTTTGAAAAGTAATTTTGGAATCAAAAAAGGAGAAGTGATTGATGCTACTGTCATGCGTAAAAAAGCATTGATTTCTTTCTTAGATGAACAAATTCAAGACGCGAAAGCGAAAGGGATTTTGTTCTCCTTGCACATGAAAGCAACGATGATGAAAGTTTCTGACCCAATTATTTTTGGTCACGCAGTTCGTGAATACTTCAAGGTTGTTTTTGAAAAATACGCTGCAACTTTTGATAAAATTGGAGTAGATGTTACAAACGGTTTGTCAGACATCTACGCACGTATCGAAGATTTACCAGCTGATGAAAAAGCGGCGATCATCCAGGATTTAGATCTTGCAATGGAAAATGGTCCTGCAATCGCAATGGTAAATTCTGATAAAGGAATTACAAACCTGCACATTCCAAGTGATGTGATTGTGGATGCTTCCATGCCAGCAATGATTCGTACTTCAGGACAAATGTGGAATAAAGACGGAAAAGCGCAAGATACGAAAGCAGTTATTCCAGACAGTTCGTATGCATCTGTTTTTCAAGCAACAATCGATTTTTGTAAAGAAAACGGAGCTTTTGACCCAACAACCATGGGAAGTGTTTCAAACATTGGTTTGATGGCACAAAAAGCAGAAGAATATGGTTCTCACGATAAAACGTTTGAAATGCATGCAAATGGAATCGTTCGCGTAATTGATGAAAATGAAAATACGCTTCTTGAGCACAAGGTTGAAGAAGGTGATATTTGGAGAATGTGTCAAGCCAAAGACGAACCGATTAAGGATTGGGTTAAATTGGCAATCAACCGCGCAAAAGCAAGTGGACTTCCAGCAGTTTTCTGGTTGGATGAAAATCGTGCACACGATCGCGAGTTAATTAAAAAGGTAAAAACATATTTAGCGGAAGCAGATACAACTGGATTGGACATTCAAATCATGTCGCCATTTGATGCTACCATGTATTCATTGAAACGTACGAAAGCTGGTGAAGATACAATTTCAGTAACAGGAAACGTATTGCGTGATTACTTAACGGATTTATTCCCAATTTTAGAATTAGGAACCAGTGCGAAAATGTTATCCATTGTTCCTTTGATGAATGGTGGTGGACTTTTCGAAACAGGAGCTGGTGGATCTGCACCAAAACACGTGGAGCAACTCGTTGAAGAAAACCACTTGAGATGGGATTCTTTGGGTGAATTCTTAGCGTTGGCAGTTTCTTTAGAGCATTATGCTGAAGTAACTGACAATCCAAAAGCGAAAGTATTGGCAAATGCCTTAGACAATGCAACGGTAACCTTGTTGATGTCAGGGAAATCTCCATCACGCGACGTACATGAATTAGACAACCGTGGAAGTCATTTCTACTTGGCCATGTATTGGGCACAAGAATTAGCAAAACAAACGACTGATCCTGGGTTGCAATCTAAATTTACGTTGATAGCTTCCAAATTAACTGAAAACGAAGATAAGGTAGTTGGAGAATTGAATGAAGTGCAAGGAAAACCAGCACCAATTGGAGGTTATTACAATGCTCCAGAAGCAAACATCAACCAAGTGATGCGTCCGAGCGCAACTTTTAATGAGTTAATTGAATTTATTCTAACAAAATAGTTCAAAGTAAATAGTAATAAAAAGCCTTGTGGATTGATTTCTACAAGGCTTTTTTTGGTGATAAGAGATCGTTTGCCAATGAAATTCTTTTCAAGAATAATGAATTGAATTTTTCTGCGTAATATTAAAAAGCAACAATTCCTTTCCACTGAACCTGTCTTTTTGGAAAATTTCAAAAGAAATTTGAGGAATCTTTATTGAATGACAAATTTACACTTAAAAAAATCTTCACTCAGAACTATTGACTATCAATGGGTTTCAGTTGTTCTTTTGGTTTTTTATCGGACAACTGTGAAAAAGTACTTTTATTTATTTTAAAACGCGGTGTTATCTAGTTGAATTCAAGGTTTGTTTTCAAATGATTAAGAGAGAGAAGTATTCAAAATAAAAAAGACCAAACGAATTATCGCTTGGTCTTTTCAATTAAAGAATGATCTATTATTTACTAATCAATTCAAACAATGCATTCAAATTCGGAGAAATAATTACTTCGATTCTTCTGTTTTTTGCTTTGTCTTTCGGGTCAACTGGGTGAAATTCGGAACGACCTGCAGCCATTAACAAGGCTGGATTCACTTTTGAATTTGAAATCATGATGTCTACGACTGATGTTGCTCTCAAAACTGAAAGTTCCCAGTTGGATTTTGGGTGAGAAGCGGAAGATAGTTTGTCCGTATCGGTATGACCTTCAACGATTATTTCTAAATCCGTTTCTTTTTCAAGTACTTTCGCCAATTCGATTAGTGCTTTTTTACCTTCTGGCTCAACAAATGTACTTCCAGAGTTGAAAAGTAATTTTGCTTCCAAGCTGACGTACACTTTTCCGTTTTTCTCAACAACGCTTAATCCTTTGTTTTCAAAACCAAGTAATGCTTTTCCAACTTTTTCTTTCAAGGCTTTTACTGCTTCGTCTTTGCGTTGAATCATTTCCTCCAATTCATTGACGCGTTTCTCACGTTCTTCTAATAAATTTTGTTTGGTTTTCAATTCAATCTCCAAGTCATTTAAAACACCTTGTTTACGTTGCAATTCCATGTTGGATGCATCCAAATCAGTTTGAAGCGCAATGGTAGTTTGTGAACCTGTTTTACGTTCTTGATCCAATCGTTTTTCGTAGGCCATGCTTTGAATCACGATTTTATCGTATTGAGCTTGTAACATTCTGTATTTATCTCCGATGTTGTTGGTGTCTTTTCGCAAAGCAGCAACTTCATCTTTCAATACCGCATATTTTGCCTGAATATCCTTTGCACGACCTTCATTTTCGATGGAGTTATTCTTGAATTGCAATAATTCTTCCGAGCAAAGTTTTTCCTTTTCTACTAAATCGTTGTATTTCTTAGCAGGTACGCAAGCGGAAAGCAAGCCAAGAAGCACTGTTAAATAAAGTGTTGATCTTTTCATCTGTTTGATTTTAAATGGTTTGACCGAAAATCCTCTTCAAATGAAGAAATTCGATTCAACCAAATTCAAATATCGCCATATTCCGATGAAGCCCGAAGCAAAGTTGAGATAGTTTTAAACAGTCAAATTTTAATTGTTTTTGTTTGGAGTTGAATTGGTAAGCGTATCGCAAGTGGAACCAAAATCGTTTTGAGAAATATTTCATTGAAACGATAGATTGTATTTTCGCTTGAAGTATTCGATAAAAAACGATGGCGATTGGCTCATGTTCTAAGCATTTGAAACAAGATAACGGATCACCTAAACAAAAAAATCCCATTGCTTCTTAAACAAGAGGATTTTGAATAGTTTATTATAATCTTATAATCAGCGGTATAAATTCGATGGTATAATCGAACTCAGGTTTTTAGATCGAATTTATAATTTCGAAACTTTCTTGGTCACGGTTCCCTTATCTGTATTGATTTTTAAAATATAGATTCCTGTGCGAACTGCTGAAAAGTCTATCTGCGATGAATTACCTTCCACTTTTTGGTCCACAAGCAGTAATCCATTCATGGAATATAGTTGAATGGATGTCCTCGATTTACTTGCCTTTTGCTTTCAGTACGATCAAAATGGTATACAGCATGATCTTAAAATCCAATGCCAACGACATGTTCTTCAAGTATAGCAAATCGTACTTCATGCGTTGCACCATTTGATCCACATTCTCAGCGTAACCGTATTTAACTTGTCCCCAAGACGTAATTCCGGGTCTAACAGAGTTTAATTGGGTGAATTGCGGTTCGCGTTCAACGATTAAGGAAATGTAATGTTGTCTTTCAGGTCTTGGGCCAACCAAACTCATATCTCCTTTCACGACGTTAAAAAACTGAGGAAATTCATCCAGGCGCATTTTTCGCATGATTTTACCAGATTTGGTAATTCTTGGATCGTGTGTGCTTGAGAGTTGCGGACCTTGAAGTTCTGCATCGACATACATGGTTCTAAACTTGATGATATTGAAAGGCTTCCCGTTCAAGCCAACACGTTCTTGCGTGAAGAAAATTGGACCTTTTGAGGAGGATTTTACGAAGACTGCAAGAATCAGATAGACAGGAATCAAAAGGATAATGGCAACAACTGAAATCAGGATGTCTAACAAACGTTTGACTTTCATTTGCCAAAATGGCATCGCTTCTAAATTGAGTTCAACCAAAAGAACGCCAAAAATGTTATTCATCTTCACAGAACCTGAAGTGATGTCGAACATATCTGGCAACAAATGAATTTTGATTCCTTTGCCGTGAATGCGAGATACAAATTGATTCAAGCGTTGGTGATCTGAGCTTTCGATGGCAATGATGATGGATTCAACCTGATGTTCTTCCAGCAGTCGCTCCAAATTATCTACGTGACCTAAGAGCGTTAGTTCATTTTCTAATTGTGTATCGCTTCCATTGATTTTTACGAAACCTATAAAATTGGCACCAATTCCTTTGTGGAGCATTTTGATTTCACTGTAAATTCCAACAGCTTTTTCACTTCCACCGATGATGATGGTGTTGAAACCTATTTTTCCTGCATGCACATTCTTTACTAAAATACTGGTAAAAATGATTCTTGGAATGAAGGTAACGAGGAAGTGAATGACAAATAATGCCAACAAGGATTGGTAATATAAGTTGTAAATCGTAATGGCATCATCCAATAGAAAAACAAAAAACAAGATGATTGTTCCGATAACGGATGCAATGAAGGTTAAGTTTAAAATCTTCATTCGAAACAAGCGCTTGATATCGAAATAAGTTCCTTGCAAGTAGTAAAGTGAAATCCAAAAAAACGGGATAAACAAAGCGCCTAAATAGAACATTTCGTCAATTTCTACTGAAACTTTTTCAATGTAAACTTTTCTAAAAAAATAGAATAAAGCCCAGGCAATTGCACCCGATAAATAGTCGAGTAGGAGGAGAAGAAAAGACTTTTTTGATATTTCCATTAAAAATGAATCACTTTAATGTTATCGATGTATACATCGGATGAAACCATTCCCTTGTTGAGCAATATTTGAAGAAATTGCTCGAAATAATCGGTTGACGGAGAATAAGAAACGATTTCCTTCAGATCAATGTATGTTTTTTTCCAAACGGGATTTGTTTGTTTGTTCAAACGAATGTATGGATGTGTTACAATCGAACTTGGGATTGTAATGGCAAGTACACCCGTTAAAATATCGTTGGTGTTTTTATATTCGATTTCTAAATATACTTCTGCACCTTGTTTTGGCAACACCATTCCATCGTTTGTAGTTCCTGTCCAAAGCGAATCGGATTGTGTCAATGCAATGTGTCCACAATATCCAGTTCTTCCTGGATCGGTGTGCGGAACTTGGCTGATGCTTGCATTTGAATTTGGATCTGTTACGAATTTGATTGAAGCAGACTCAAAATCTTCAACAAATGAGAAGTTAGAGATGGAAGAGTAACGTGTAGTTGGATTTAAAAGTACTGTTTGACCTGCTACCAAATTAATGGTTGCTCGGTATGATTCTACAAACGGATATATTTTTTTTGATTTTGCAATTCCATTGTTTTTGATGGCAGGGAAAATCACGATTTCTTTTGCGCCTTCGAGTAAAATCGGCAATTTGATCGGCAGTTCGAAAACACCAACAACTTTATTGTCAACGTAAACCCAAGCTTCTGAAAAGTTATGAATCAAGTCACCTTCCGAACCACTCAATAAAGGATTGGCTTCTAATTGCCATTTTTCAATTTTAATCCAAGCGGGTTTTGGGTTATTCTTAACGCAAGAGGTTAATATAACAAGTGCAATTCCGATAAGTAATGTGATTTTTGTTTTCAATCTTTAATTTTATTTTAGAACGAGAAATTAGTTCTGATATTGTCTTATAAAATACTGTTTGAGCCATTTATTTTTTCCAAAATCTGATTGGCTACTTCTAGCGCCCGGAAACCGTCTTCAATAGACACAACTGGCGTGGTGTCATCGACAATGCATTGATAAAAGGCTTTCAATTCTTCTTGAATGGCATTTACATCTTCAATGTCCGGTTTGTCAAAAAGTATTTTCTTTTTTCCTTTGTTATCACCAAGTTCCAACACGATGTCAAAAGGATCTGCTTCTCCTTCAATGTCTTCCATTTGCAATACTTCCATTTTTTTCTCTAGAAAATCAACCGCGATGTAGGCATCTTTCTGAAAGAAGCGAGATTTTCGCATGTTCTTCATCGAAATTCGAGAAGCAGTTAAGTTTGCCACACAACCGTTGTCAAATTCAATACGTGCATTGGTGATGTCGTGTGAATCTGAAACTACGGAAACTCCAGAAGCTGAGATCTGCTTAATGCCCGATTTCACAACACTTAAAATGATGTCAATGTCGTGAATCATTAAATCCAAAACCACTGGTACATCTGTTCCTCGCGGATTGAACTGCGCCAAACGATGCGTTTCAATAAAAAGTGGATTGTTAAAATGCGGTATCGCTTTTCTAAATGCAGGATTGAATCGTTCAACATGTCCAACCTGTACTTTTACACCAGCTTCGGTTGCTAATTTCATCAAAGAAAGTCCTTCTTCAATCGTTTGCGTGATTGGTTTTTCGATGAATGCATGTTTGCTTTTAATGATGGCTGCTTTGGCAACTTCATAATGCGCGAATGTCGGGGTAACAATGTCAACACAATCAACCAGATCGATTAATTCAGAAAGGTTGGTAAATCTTTTAATCTTAAATTTCTCACAAACTTCTTCTGCGTTGTGATTGCTTGGGTCAAAAAAACCAACCAACTCAAAACGAGTAGATAATTCTAAAATCAGTTTAATGTGAATTTTGCCTAAATGACCTGCGCCAATAACCCCTATTTTTAACATGGAAACGTGTTTTTGCAAAGATAATCGGAATAATAAAGTAAAGAAAGCATTTAGTGCCTACTTTTCAACAATCTGAATACTTTCAACTCCACCAAGATCGATTTTCAAGTTAATTATTGGAAAGATCAAATTGGTCGTAATATCCGGTACTTTTATTGGTGATGATTTTTGTCAAGGTGGTAATTTGTCCTGTGTGATAAGAAAAATGTTCCATCACGTGCATCAAAACAGAAAATCCTGTCAATTTAAACCCTTGAATGGTATGAATTTTTTCCATCTGACTTTCTTCCAAGTCTTTTAAAACATATCGAATGTTGGTTTTCACATTTTCCATTAAGAAGATCAAATCTGATTTTCGGATGTTGGCATGTGGTTTAAATTCCTCATCTCGGTTTCGATTATCAACTTGTCCACCTAAGCCAGAAAGAATCCATTGTCTGCAATTTCCACTCAAGTGAAGAATGATGTTTCCTATGGAAGGAATATTTTTGTTTGGTGAAAACCAAATGGATGTATCGTCTAACATGGATAGACATTTGAAGATTTTGGAATAACTTTCATCCAAGACTCTTTTTTCAAATTCACTAATTGCTAGGTTTTTGGTACTCATAACGCTGTTTGCTTATTAAATATTTATCCTAAATTATAAATTTTTTTTGAATATGTGTTGCAATATCTAGATTATTACTATATTTGCACTCGAAAATGGAGATTGTAGCTCAGTTGGTTAGAGCGCTGGTTTGTGGTGCCGGAGGTCGTGGGTTCGAGACCCATCAGTCTCCCAGAGTCGTTAAAGTAAAATTTAACGACTTTTTTTTGTCCTATATTTCAAGAATTAACTACTTTAGATGCAAATAATTAATAAACAACTGAATGAATAGAATTTTATTTCTGGTCATTTTTCTATTTACATCTACCGCAGCTATCCTCATGTATGTAATTGGACAAGATGTAAAAGGATATGAATACCTTCAAGATGGCATTGTGATTCCTGCATCCATCGCTTTTGTCTTTTTTATTTTACTTTTTTTTGGGTCTAGTAATCGAAATACCAAACGAAAGAAATAATTCCTAAAATCTCGATTTTTTTAGCAACTGCTTGTTAGTTTTTATAAATTAAAATCTCGATTCATAACAGCGAGCAATTTTTTCACCCAAAATCAACATTAAATACGTACTTTTGCACTGCTTTTTGGTTTCACTTTGTGAATTAAAAGGGAACTCTGTGTAAATCAGAGACTGTTCCCGCAACTGTAAAAGTCTATATTCAATCAAATATGTCACTGTCAGCCCCGGGCTGGTGGGAAGGCTGATTGAAGGACTGAGTCAGGAGACCTGCCTAGGAGTAAACAATTCGCTTTCGGAGAAAAAGTAGAATGTCCAGGTAGAGGCCTCTACTTGACCAATCTATTGTTTTTCCATTTTATTTATTTTAATCATTTATAAAATGAAACAACAAATTATTACCCTATCATTTTTACTGATCTCATGGATTGGTTTCAGTCAAAAAACCTTTAAACTGGACGTAGCTGCCGAAGGAAACTTTGGATCAACCAACGCGGATGTTTTTAGAATTAACACAACCGTTAGTCCTGCAACAACAATAGCTGGAGTTTATCAAGCTACCAACAACACTGCCGGACTAAATGTTTTGCAAGATTTCGGTTATTGCGGAAACAAAGCCTTGATGATTGAAAAACCATCCGGAGTAGGACGTGTAATTATTACTTCCTACCCAGATTTGACCGCACTTCATACTTTTCCGACTTCAAACGCGCCACAAACGTTGGCAATGGCAAGTGCTACAAAAGGGTACGTGCACATGACAAATCCAAGATCATTTCAATTGGTTGACATGATTAATAATACCATGACACCAGTTGCTGATGCAAACAATGATTTCTCCGGAAATACGCAAAACATGGTATATGGTAACGGAACGATTTACGTGCAAATTGCTGCTAAAATTGTGAAAATTGATACAGTAACCAATGCTGTTTCAGGCGTAATAACACCAGGGATTGGAACGATTGCCGGTATTGTTTTCGACGAAATAGGAGGAAAGCTTTGGGCACTGAGCGGAACAGGAACGTTGATTTCAATTGATGTGTTAAATGGCGATGCACTCGGAACTCCGGTCGTAACGGGAACTTCTGGCGTGAGTTTGTTAAGAACGTACAATCAAAAACTGTATTTCTGGAAATTGGCAAACAAACAACTGTTTATCTACGATACGCAAACGCTTTCAACTTTGCCATTGACACCAGTTTATACCAGTACTATGATTGGTGGATCTTGGTCTTTTGGTTATGGAAGATCTTTTGATGTGGATAAAAATACAGGTGATTTTGTGATTTGTTCTGCAGATGCGTTTGTTGCCCCAGCTCCTTATGAAGTGGTTGATGGAACGACCTTTACTGTTATTGGTTCTGGCTCGATTGCTGGTGCTGCAAGTCCAAACAGATGTTATTTGCAAACGTTCGAATCCCCAACACCAGATTTAGCAACTTTGCCAACCGCAACAGGTCAATGCTCAGTAACACTTACCGCACCAACAGCAAATGGTGGAACGATTACTGCGACTACAACAGATCCTATTGTTTACAGTGTACAAGGTGATTATGTAGTAACTTGGACCTATGAAAATAACGGTACCACTGTCACGCAAACGCAAGCAGTAGAAGTTCACGACGTTTCTGTTCCAGTTGCTGCTGTACAGACTTTACCCAGCATAGAAATTGCGTGCAATGTAGCAATTACAAATTTCCCAACGGCGACAGATAATTGCGATCTTGCTTTGACAGGAACTACAACAAGTCCGTTGACCTATGCAACAGCGGGAACATACACACTTGTTTGGCTCTACACGGATGCTGCAGGAAATGTTACGCAACAAAATCAAGTTGTAGTTGTTAGTTGCTCAACAGCAGGATTAGCTGATTTAACAGCAAACAGCACGTTGATTTACCCAAATCCAGCAACTGATTTCATTACCCTTGAATCAACTTCTTTGATTGGCGGTAAAATCTTCAACATCAACGGACAAGAAGTGATGAGTTTCAATGCGACTTCAACTTCAACAGATATTCAAATTTCTCATTTACCAAAAGGACTCTATTACGTTCAGTTGCTAAGTGAAAACAATGGAATTTCGACCCAAAAATTGATTTTAGAATAGATTACACACCTTGCCCAAGAAAGCCTCTCTCGATTTCGGTCAGGAGAGGCTTTTTTTTGAATTGAAACTCAATTTAAATTATCGTTCTCCACCCAGCTCCGTTCCCTCTACTTCGGCTCCTCTCTGCACAAGTATGCCTTCCTCCGTGAACTCAGTGGTTAAAATAACACGCTCCCCAAAAAAAACCACAACAAAACTTCCCCAAACATCATACTTCCATATCCAGTTGAATTTCGTAACTTTGCACGCAATTTTATTTTTAGAACATCTCTTCATGAAGCATCAAGAATCAATAGAAAAACGTAGAACTTTTGGAATTATAGCTCACCCAGATGCTGGGAAAACGACTTTGACAGAAAAGTTGCTACTTTTTGGTGGTGCAATTCAGACAGCTGGTGCAGTAAAAAATAGTAAAATCAAAAAAGCGGCTACGTCGGATTTCATGGAAATTGAAAAACAACGTGGAATTTCGGTTGCTACTTCGGTAATGGCGTTTGAATACGGTGGTAAACAAGTAAACATCTTGGATACTCCTGGACACAAGGATTTTGCCGAGGACACCTACAGAACCTTGACTGCTGTAGACAGTGTAATCTTGGTAATTGACTGTGCAAACGGGGTGGAGATGCAAACTGAAAAATTGATGGAAGTTTGTCGCATGCGTAAAACTCCTGTAATTATCTTTGTAAACAAAATGGACCGTGAAGGAAAGGATGCTTTTACTTTACTGGATGAATTGGAAGATAAATTAGATCTAAAAGTTCGACCATTGACGTGGCCAATTGGAATGGGAGATCGTTTCAAAGGAGTTTACAATTTATACGACCACAACATCAACTTATTCCAAGCGAATAAAACAAAAATATCCAAAGAGATTGTTTCAATTTCTGATTTAGCAGATCCACAATTGAATGAATTGTTGGGAGATGCCGTTGCCAACGAACTGCGTGAAGACGTTGAAATGATTGATGGCGTTTACAATCCATTCGATAAAGCGGATTACCTTGCTGGTGATGTTGCGCCAGTTTTCTTCGGTTCGGCGGTAAACAACTTTGGTATTCAGGAATTGTTGGATACTTTTATCAAAATTTCTCCTTCTCCAAGAGGAAGAGAAACAGATTTAAGAAGAATTGAACCAAGCGATCCGAAATTCTCAGGATTTGTTTTTAAAATTCACGCCAACTTGGATCCAAAACACCGCGATCGAATTGCATTTTTGAGAATCGTTTCTGGAAAGTTTGAAAGAAATACGTTTTACAACCACGTTCGTTTGGGAAAGAAATTCAAATTTCCGAATCCAACTTCCTTCATGGCACAAGATAAAAGTGTGATCGATGAAGCGTTTCCAGGTGATGTAATTGGTTTGTATGACACGGGTAACTTCAAAATTGGAGATACCTTGAACGAAGGTGAAAAGTTTATGTTTAAAGGAATTCCATCTTTCTCACCAGAGATTTTCCAAGAATTAGAAAATTTAGATCCTTCAAAATCAAAACAATTAGAAAAAGGTATTCGTCAATTAACCGACGAAGGTGTTGCGCAAATGTTTATCCAACAACCGGGAAACAGAAAGATTGTTGGTACGGTTGGTCAATTGCAGTTTGAGGTAATTGTTCACCGTTTGGTGAATGAATACGGCGCAAATTGTCGTTTCGTACCAAGAAATTACCACATTGCTTGCTGGATCACCACAGAAAATGAGGTGCAATTGAAATCCTTCTTGAATGCGAAAACGGGGAACATGGCGAAAGACAAAGATGACAATTGGGTTTTCCTTGCTGAAACGCCGTACTTATTGGATCGCGCAGAACAAGATTATCCAGATCTTAAATTCCATAGAACTTCCGATTTTAAGTTGTCTTAGGGTTGATTAACTCCAAACTTAAATGAGACTAGCATTTTATGTATTGATTTTTGTTTTTTCTTCGTGTATTTCTAAATCTAAAGACCTTCAAAATACACGTTCATCCAATGGATTTGTAGCTTCTTATTCGGTGAAAAATACGCGTTGCGAGTATCATCAGTTGTCTAATAAATTTAATTTTTCTGTCGATTTTAGGCGATATTGAAAAACTTCTTCGATGTTTGATTCTTGTTCTTTACAAGTAAAGATTATCGATAAAAAGAGCACTAATGTGGTGGATAGTCTACGTGTTTTTTCGGACTACTATTTCGATGAAGTTATGAAAAACTGTCTGAATGCAGTTTCATATACAAGTTCCTTCAACCTTGATTTTGAAATTCAAGACAACTATTTTGGAGACGTAATCGTGTGTGACTTAAATTTTGACGGATTAGAAGATTTGGCTGTGATTCGAAATTCAGGAGGAAATGGTGGTTCAGAATACAATTTTTACATTCAATCAGAAAACAATAAATTCCTCCTCAATGAATTTTTGTCTGATACAATGCGCTTCTTTCCATCCAAGATAGATTTAAAAAACAAAACCATTACGACATTTTCACACGCTGGCGCTTGTTGTTTGAACGAACGAGTTTTTCAATGCAAGAATAATTCGGTAAGTTGGGAAATGAGAAGTAGTGAGTTGAATAAGAGGTAATAAGAGACACCTAATGCTTCCCATTCAAAACCTCAAAATCTGGTAACTCCTCCAAAATATTCAAGCTTGTATCTTTGCGATTGATGTGATAGAAAACGTGTTTGATGCCGTTTGTAATCCATAAATAATCTACTTCAAGTTTGGCATTATAATGCGCGATTTGATGCAAAACCTGTTTGTTTAATGCAACATCTGTGGCTTTGCACTCGATCACCAATTTGGCTTTCTGATCTCTTCCATAAACCACAACATCACAGCGTCTAAATAAGTCGTTGATTTGAATTCCTTGTTCAGAAATAATGAGTCCAAGCGGAACATTTTTATGTTCTACCAAGTAATGAATCACGTGTTGACGAACCCATTCTTCTGGCGTTAAAAGCAAGGTTTTCTTTCGTGAAACACACCAAACATAAAGCAGTTCATTCTTACGCGAAAGTTTGAGTTTGGCTTTGGGAAGGTTTAAAGGGACAATCAAAATAAACGATTTAGGATTTTATTCAATTCCTTTTACTCTTAAAAACTCTTCTAATTGCTCCAAATCTTGGTACAAAACATCTCTGGCTTTACTTCCTTGGAAAGGTCCGATAATTCCAAAACCTTCCATTTGATCAACGATTCTCCCTGCACGGTTGTATCCTAATTTCAACTTGCGTTGCAATAAACTCGCAGAACCTTGTTGACTTCCAACGATGATTCTTGCTGCATCCGCAAACATTGGATCGATATCTGTAGCGTCAAAATCTCCATCTCCAGCAGCTGCTGATTCTCCTGAATATTCCGGAAGTAACATCGCTTCAGGATATGCTCTTTGATCACCAATAAATGCACAGATTGCATCGACTTCTGGTGTGTCAACGAATCCACATTGCAAACGAATAATATCAGAACCAGTTGAAATCAACATATCTCCACGTCCAATTAATTGATCAGCGCCAGAAGTATCTAAAATCGTTCTGGAGTCAATTTTAGATTGAACTCGAAAAGCGATACGAGCTGGGAAGTTGGCTTTAATCATACCAGTAATTACGTTTACAGAAGGTCTTTGTGTGGCAACAATTAAGTGAATTCCAATCGCACGAGCTAATTGTGCAATACGTGCAATCGGCATTTCGATTTCTTTTCCAGCAGTCATAATTAAATCCGCAAACTCATCAATCAATACCACGATGTATGGTAAATATCGGTGACCTTTTTCAGGATTTAAACGACGAGCAATGAATTTGGCGTTGTATTCCTTGATGGTTCGAACTTGTGCATCTTTTAGTAAGCCATAACGTGTATCCATTTCGATACAAAGTGAATTCAAGGTATTGACAACTTTCGAAGTATCGGTGATAATCGCTTCTTCCTCGCCCGGTAATTTCGCCAAAAAGTGTCGTTCGATTCTATTGTACAAAGTCAACTCCACTTTCTTCGGGTCAATCAAGATGAATTTGACTTGTGAAGGGTGTTTTTTGTATAAAATGGAAATCAAAATCGCATTCAAACCAACAGACTTTCCTTGTCCAGTTGCCCCTGCCACCAACAAGTGAGGCATTTTTGTCAAGTCAAACGTATAGGTTTCGTTGGTAATGGTTTTCCCCATCACAACAGGTAATTCGTAATCAGAATTCTGGAATTTCTCAGACGCGATCAACGAACGCATCGAAACCATTTCTGGGTTGCTATTCGGAACCTCAATCCCAATCGTTCCTTTTCCTGGAATCGGCGCGATGATCCGAATTCCGAGCGCAGATAAACTCAAAGCGATGTCGTCTTCCAAGTTTTTAATCTTTGAAATACGAACACCTGGCGCTGGTATGATTTCATATAAGGTCACCGTTGGACCAACTGTAGCCTTGATTTTGGCAATGTCAATTTTATAATGAGATAGTGTTTCAACAATTTTGTTTTTGTTGTCTTCCAATTCTTGTTTGTTGATGTTCACGCTTCCGTTTCCTCCCCAATCTCTTAATAAATCAATCGATGGCAAAACGTAGCCTGATAAATCCAAAGTTGGATCGTATTCGCCAAACTCTTCTTTCAACCGGTCTGTTTCGTCATCAGACAACATCTGCTCACTTTCAGGCACATCGATTACAAATTCATCATCTTTCTTTGTCACCATCGGCTCTTCTTGCGGAACTTCGATTTCAAAATCAGTATCAGGCGATGTTTTTGCTGATTTTGCAGGTTTCATCGTTACTTCAAAATCACTGTCTGCCAAATCATCTTCGTCTTCATCTTCTTCATCGAAGTGAACAGGTTTTACAATTTGTTCCTCAATGATTTCTTGATCTTTAATCGGGTTGATGATGCGAATGTCTGTGAACGAATTTCCAGCTTCAGCAGCTTCGGTTGGAACTATTTCTTCCTCGTCTTCTTGCTTCACATTTCGCGCGATGTATTTATTCCACAAGGCTTTAAAATCCGGGTTGAATAAAGCAACCAAAACAATGTAGAGCATTAAGAAAATAAACAAGAAAGCACCGAATTTCCCAAAGGTGAAATAGAGCCAATTGTTGATGTGATATCCGAAGGAACCGCCAATGTAATTAACGGCAGAAGCAAAAAACCCGAAGAAAATTGCAGACCAAATCATCAAGACTAACGAAACAAAAATGGTTCTTTTTAGCGGGAAAAGTTGAATGGCCAACATCCATTTAAAGCCAACGATGAATAAAAGAAAGGGGAAAACGAACGACGAAATTCCAAACCAGCGGTAAATGAACAAATGTGAAACCCAAGCACCCATTTTCCCAAACCAATTGGAAACAGGTTCTTCATTGGTTTCCATCAAGAAATCAAACAGCGATTTGTTTAGAACGCGATCCTGATCAGCAGTCCACGTAAAAATGTATGAAAAACAAGCTAAGAAAAAATAAAATGAGAACAAGATTAAAATCGCGCCTAAAATTGTTTTGGTGCGTTTTTTATCTAATCTATTGATTAAGGTATCTATAGGCGTATTTTTAGAACCCTCTTTTGGAGTTTTTTCAGCTTTTTTCGGAGCTTTTGGTTCTGTTTTTTCCTTTTTTATTTCTTCTTTATTGATATCCTCTTTGGGGATGAATGCGTTTTCTTTTGCCATTTCGAAAGACTATTTTACAAAGATAAAAATCATTTTAAGTTTAAGCCCAACAGATTAAACCATCTTTAAACAGTTCATTGTTCATCCGTTTTATTAAAAAAACTTTTCCTATTCAACATTTCCAGCTGTTTGTTCGATGAATTGATCAAAGGTAACTTTCTGATAATCTGAGCCAATTCCAAAAATATCTTTTTTGACAGGCGATAAATCGGCACTTTCCAAGACATAATGTAAATATCCGTCTTCCATCTGAACATAATAATCCAAAGGCAAACCTTTAATACCTTTTAAAACGGATAAATATTTAGGTGAAATACTTGGAGCGTACCACATCGTGATTGGTGTTGGGAAAAACGAAGCGCTTACCAAAACCTTTTTTGCTTTGATTCCAGCGATTTTCTTTCTACCCATCTTTTTCTTGAAGGTGTATGCTGATGCAAGTGAATCTTTTGGTAAATATCCTTGAATTGCAAATTTTCTAGAATCAAATTCCAATAACAAATAATATTTCTGAAGTTCCAAATGCGTAATCAAATTTTGTTCACCCAAGTGAGCCGTTTCAGAATCCACACGAACAATGGTGTCATTGGTGTAAACCGTCATTTTGGAATAGGGAATGGCAACACTATCTGGATGAGGTTGAAAGTCAATCCGATAATGAAACGTACCTTGAAAAGGCTTGTTTGTTTGTGCGTTTACATACGTGAGACAAGCAATCAATAAGATGAAAATAAAATACTTCATGGTGCTAAAATAATGAAAAATAAGATACATCGTGGAAGTATGGACTAGTAAGGACGAATTGTATTCGCCCATACTAGTCCATACTCGCATTAACAATTAAAACTTGAATCATTAACAATTAAAATAACTTTCAGTAACTTTGTTGCACAATCATTTTTATGCGCAATAAAATCAAATTTATCGTCAATCCTTCTGAAATTACAGCAGGAACTAGAGGTTCATCTTTAGGACCTTATGCAATCATGACGGCGGCGAGAAAAGCCAAAAGTACCTTGTTTGGAATCCGTGAAATGGAGATCATTTCTGATCAAAATCATTTGTTAGACCATTCTGACAAGCATCCGTTTGCCAAAAACATCAAGGGTTTGGTGAAAGTTTACGAAACGATTTCTGAATCCGTTTACAAAACCATCCAAGCAGGAGAATTTCCACTTGTTTTGGCTGCGGATCACGGTTCGGCTGGTGGAACAATTGCAGGAATTAAGAAAGCATATCCGAACAAACGGTTGGGTGTTGTTTGGATCGATGCCCATGGCGATTTACATTCGCCGTACACAACTCCTTCTGGGAACATGCACGGAATGCCTTTATCAACGGTGATTAACGAGGATAATTTGCCTTGTAAATCCAACGATGTCGATGCAGAAACCAGCGATTTGTGGAATGAACTGAAGAACATGCACGGTGTTGCACCGAAAGTGTTGCCTTCGGATTTGATTTTTGTAGGTGTAAGAGATACGGAACATCAAGAAGATGCGTTGATTGAACGCTTGAACATCACCAATCATAAAGTAGAAACGGTTCGTAAAGATGGAGTTGAACGTATTTTAAATGCGATCAATGCACAATTATCCGCTTGCGATATTTTATACATTTCTTTTGATGTGGATTCAATGGATCCAGACATCACTTCATACGGAACGGGAACGCCTGTTAAAAACGGATTGACGCCAGCAGAAGCACAAAACTTGATTTTAGGATTGATGAAAAGCGAAAAAATCGTTTGTTTTGAAATCGTAGAAGTGAATCCTTGCTTGGATGACAAAAAGAATGAAATGGCCGAAGTTACCTTTGGCATTCTGAATGAAGTAGTAGAACAGTTTGAAAAAACGAAATAAGATTATAATTAATGGAACAACAGATTAAGGCTATTTTATTAGCGAATTTTGAATCGACATTTCAGTGTGCGATTGATGAGAAAATGATTCAATTTCAATTGACAAGGAAAGAGTTTGAAGGCGACATCACCTTGGTGGTTTTTCCGTTTTCAAAGTTGATGAAATCTTCTCCAATTGATGCAGCGAACAAAATTGGAGAATTGCTGAAAGATAAAATTGCTGAAATTGAAAGTTTCAATGTTGTCCAAGGATTTTTGAACATCGTAATTGCTCCTTCTTATTGGTTAAAGGAACTTTCAGAAATTAATCAGGATGAACGATTTGGTTTTGAAACAGCGAATTCGAAAGCGACGATTATGGTGGAATATTCTTCGCCAAATACCAATAAACCATTGCACTTAGGTCACTTGAGAAACAATTTCTTAGGTTATGCCGTTGCGGAGATTTACAAAGCAAACGGACATAAAGTGGTGAAAACGCAAATCATCAACGACCGTGGAATTCACATTTGCAAAAGCATGTTGGCTTGGGAACGTTTTTCTCCAGTAAACGCACAAGGTGAACGTGAAACTCCAACAAATACAGGCTTGAAAGGCGATAAGCTGGTTGGAAAATACTACGTTGAATTTGATAAAAACTTAAACGTTGAAGCAAAAGAAGTAATCGCAAAATGGGATAAGCAAGCATTTGATGGTTTTTCTGAAAATGCTGTTGCGGAATATAAAAAATTCACTGCAGCCAAAGAAGATAAAGACGAGAAAGCAATCGCAACACTCGACGATAAAATAAAAGAACTTGCAAAAAACGAAACGGCTTTAATGAAAGACGTGAAGCAGATGCTCGTACAATGGGAAGCGCGTGATCCGCAAACCATTGAATTGTGGAAAATGATGAACTCTTGGGTGTACGATGGTTTCGGCGTGACATACGAGAAAATGCAAGTTGATTTTGACACCTTGTATTATGAGTCAGATACCTATTTGTTGGGTAAAAATGTGGTCGAAGAAGGATTGAAGAGTGGAGTTCTTTTTAAGAAAGAGGATAATTCTGTTTGGATTGACTTGACTGCTGAAGGATTAGACGAGAAATTATTACTTCGTGGCGACGGAACATCCGTTTACATGACCCAAGATCTCGGAACTGCGATCGAGCGTTTCAAAGAATTTCCAGACATGGAAGGAATGGTTTACACCGTTGGAAATGAACAAGATTATCACTTCAAGGTATTGTTCTTGATTTTGAAAAAAATGGGTTATTCTTGGGCTGAAAGCTGTTACCACTTATCTTATGGAATGGTTGATTTGCCTTCAGGTAAAATGAAATCCCGGGAAGGAACCGTTGTGGATGCAGATGATTTGATCGACGAAGTAGTTGAGAAAGCTAAGGAAATGACCAACGAACGTGGACATTTGGAAGGAATGAGCGAAGCTGAAAAAGAAAGCTTGTTCAAACTAATTGGCTTGGGCGGATTGAAATACTATTTGTTAAAAGTAGATCCGAAAAAAAGAATGATGTTCAACCCAGAAGAGTCTATCGAATTAACCGGAAACACCGGGCCATTCATCCAATACGCACACGCGCGAATTCATTCGTTGGTTACCAGAGCAGAATCCATCGGTTCTTTTGAAGGAGCAAATCTAGGAGCTGAGGAAAAAGAAATTATCAAGTTATTATCTCAATATCCAGCTGTAATTCAAGAAGCAGCCAAAGAACTTTCACCGGCTTTAATTGCAAATTTCGTTTATGAATTGGTGAAAGCTTTTAATCACTTTTATCAGTCTGTTCCAATTCACATCGAAGAGAATCTTGCCAATAAAAACTTGCGTTTGATTATTTGCATCAACGTTGGAAAAGTGATCAATAGTGGAATGTCTTTGTTGGGAATTGATGTTCCGGAGAAGATGTAAGAAGATTTAATCGATTCTAAAGATAGGAAAGCTTTATCTTGTTCTTGAGGATTTAACCTGGAGAATGAGATAAAGTTTTTGTGTTTGATGATAGGAATTTTATTAGCTTTATATGTAATTTTTAAAATATGCAATCAAGCAATGATTAAATCGGCATCAAATAAAGCATTGTTTAATGAAATAAGAAACATTGTAGAGCAAGGCAAAAATGAAGTGTCTGTGACTGCAAATGTAATGGAATCTTGGTAAGCGCATTAATCAAGATGTTTTACAAGAAAAACGAGCAGAATATGGCAAGCAAGTTATTTCAATTCTTGCAAGTCAATTAACGAAATCGTATGGCAGAGGATGGAGTGAAAGACAGCTGAGAAATTGCGTTCGTATTTCGGAAATTTATGAAGATGAAAAGATTTTGCACGCACTGAGTGCAAAATTGAGTTGGACACATTTAAAAACTTTAATTTACATCAATGATAATCTCAAACGTTCATTTTATGCTGAAATGTGTAAAATGGAAAAATGGAGCACAAGAACATTGCAAGAGCGTATTGATGCAATGTTATATGAGCGAACTGCTATCAGTAAGAAACCAAATGAAACCATTCAAAACGAGTTGAACAAATTAAAAGACACGCAGCAACTTACTCCAGATTTAGTTTTTAAAGACCCTTATTTTTTGGACTTTTTAGGTTTGCATAATAGCTATTCTGAGAAGGATTTAGAGTCAGCTATTCTAATGGAATTACAAAATTTCATAATCGAACTAGGTTCTGACTTTGCATTTTTAGCACGTCAAAAAAGAATTACGATAGATAATGAAGATTATTATATCGACTTATTATTTTATCATAGAAGATTACAACGATTAATAGTTATAGATCTTAAACTAGGTAAATTTCAAGCTTCCGACAAAGGACAAATGGAATTGTATTTGGCTTGGTTGGAGAAATATGAAATGATTGTAAACGAGAATAAACCATTGGGATTAATACTTTGTGCAAATAAGAATGAAGAGCATGTTGAATTAATGCAACTCGAAAAAAGTAATATAAAAATCGCTGAATATCTCACTCATCTTCCAGAAATAAAATTATTGGAAAGCAAATTACAGCAATCTATAGAACGAGCAAGAAATAGGTTGTCACAAAATGATTGATTAACCTGACTTAAGAAACTTATATTATTGTGTGAACGTATCATAATTTGAATAAATAAAATGTACCATTATGGTCCTAGCGTTTCTTTAGGAGTGAGATATACTTTGGGGAAATAATTCGTTCTAAAAGGACCGAGAGACACTGGAATGCAATTAGCTTTCAATTAACGTGTATTACTTGACTTTAATTTTTATTTTTGAGGAAAATTGAATTAGTTCTGCTATCTCAACCTGGATGGGGTAGCAAGAACTTCTATCATTACTAACAAAACATAAATGCTTTTTAACTCCGTTGATTTTGCGATATTCCTGCCGATTGTCTTTATACTCTATTGGTATTTGACAAATAAAAGTTTGAAATTCCAAAATCTCTTAATCGTTGTTGCAAGTTATTTCTTTTACGGTTGGTGGGATTGGCGATTTTTATCCTTGATTTTATTCAGCACTTTGGTCGATTACTTTATCGGAAGAGGTTTATTAAGTCAAGAAAATCAAACGAAACGAAAATTGTTGCTGTGGACAAGTATCCTCGTAAATCTCGGATTTCTTGGATTCTTCAAATATTACAATTTCTTCATTGACAATTTTGTGAGTGCATTTTCATTTTTTGGAACAGAGATTAGAGCCAGTTCGTTGAGCATCATTTTACCGGTTGGAATTAGTTTTTACACCTTTCAAACCTTAAGTTATTCCATTGATGTTTATCGAAGAAAGTTGGAACCAACGAAAGATTTCATTGCATTTACGGCATTTGTTTGTTTCTTTCCTCAACTTGTTGCCGGACCAATTGAAAGAGCGACGCACTTGTTGCCACAGTTTTACAAGAAGCGAAAGTTTGATTATGGAATGGCGGTTGACGGAATGCGTCAAATTTTGTGGGGATTATTCAAAAAAGTAATCATTGCAGATAGTTGTGCAGAATACGCCAACATGATCTTCAATAATTCTGCCGATTTATCTGGAAGTACCTTGGTTTTAGGTGCAGTCTTTTTCACCATTCAGATTTATGGCGATTTTTCAGGTTATTCAGATATTGCGATCGGAACATCCAGACTTTTTGGATTTGATTTGATGCGAAATTTCAATTATCCGTATTTCTCGCGCGACATTGCTGAATTCTGGAGACGTTGGCACATTTCATTGTCAACGTGGTTTAGAGATTATCTGTATATTCCTTTGGGAGGAAGTCGGGGAGGAACGTGGATGAAAATCCGAAATACGTTTATCATCTTTCTCGTCAGTGGATTTTGGCACGGAGCAAATTGGACTTTTGTTGTTTGGGGAGCTTTGAACGCTTTTTATTTCCTTCCTTTATTGCTTACGGATAGCAACCGAGTAAATCTAGACGGGATTGCAAAAGACAGAAAATTGCCTCGTTTCAAGGAGTTTTCAAAAATGACATTGACATTCGGTTTAACTGTTTTCGCTTGGATATTTTTTAGAGCAGAAAGTTTAAGTCACGCCGGAAGTTATATCTCAACGATTTTCTCTTCCTCACTTTTTTCAGCACCTGAATATTTGCCAATCGGACTGCTTCTTATGATTTTGATTTTCTTTACGTTAGAATGGATCAGTAGAGAAAGACAACATGCGCTGGCGGATGTTTTTCAAATCGACAAACGCATTTACAGGTGGGGAATTTATGTGGTTATCGGTCTATTCATCTTGTTTTCACACGGAAAACAACAAGAATTCATCTATTTTCAATTTTAAGATATGAAGAGATTTATAAAATTGACCACCGTTTTTTTAGTCATTCTGGCACTCTTTTTTATAGTTCCAGTTTTAATCAGTGAATCTGTTTTACGAAAAAATGCTGTTTTTGAGTTAAAAGAAAATACCAAGCATTTGATTGTCGGTCATTCGCATCCAGAGTGTGCTTTTAACGACTCTTTAATTGAAGATCTTCAGAATGTTTCGAATTCTGGTGAACCGTATTTTTATGCATCATTCAAGCTGAAAGAAATCCTGAAAGATAATCCCGGAGTAGAAACGGTATTCATTGAGTTTGCCAATAATAACATCACCAGTAAAATGGACGACTGGGCGTATGACGACATGTTTTTGGAAGCACAGTACACCATTTATTCTCCATTTATGAGTCAGAAAGATAGATCCTTTCTCGCTTCCAATAATACTTCGGGATTCATCAATGTACTGTTTCTATCTTCCAGTTCAAATATAAATCGCGCCATCAAACGGCAATTTAACTATTCGCTTGGCGGTTTTAGATATTTGGACAGAGACAAAACAGATTCACTTGTACAACTTCCTTTGCCAACTGTGGAAGAACTCAAACAATTCCGTCAAAACTTAAAATTTTCAACTCGAAGCATTCAAGATTTGAAAAAGATAATTGCATCCTGTCAACAGAAAGGTAAGAAAGTTTACTTAATTCGCAGTCCTTTACACGATCGATACGAGGATTATGATTTTGAATCCACTTATCAAAAGATTCGAAAAGAGAATTTTTCTGACATTGAATACCTTGATTTTTCAAAGTTTCGACTGCAAGATTCCGAATTTGCAGATTTAGAACACTTGAATTACAAAGGCGCCAAGATTTTCTCTACATGGTTTAATGGACTTTTACAAAAAGGTCTTCTGGACAAAAAAGACAAACAAAAATTCATAGAAGCGGAATATCAATCACGATTGAAGGTTCATTCCGACACGTCACGTTAACGAATACGAACGCATGCCAGAAATTTTATTTGCCTACATCACTATTCAATGGATTTGTTGTTTGATAGTCAGTTATTCCATCAAGATCCCAAGTTATGCTTTGTCAGAGCTTAAGTCCGTGCGACAGATTTCCTTGTATAGTATAATCGGAATAGTACTTTTATCAATCGCTGGATATTTCCACTTTTTGGATGCTTCCATCATGGCTTTTTTGATAGCAACAATTGGAATCGGTTTAACAGTTGTCGCTGTATTTTATAGTACGCTTACGATGCTGTTTATCTTCAATACAACACACGAACTGAAAGGGAAAAAGAATGGTTTTTTACGAGTAATCAGTTTGTTTTTCTTGCCTGTCGGAATCTTCACTTTAAAAGTGCTCGAGGAATACCAACAAAATGCGAATTGATTTTTAAAACTTAAATTCGTATTCATTTCAACTTCTACTGGATAATCTATATGCTGAAAACAAAGAAATTAATTACAATCTTTTCAATCAACGTGTTGTTGGTCGTTCTTGCGTTTCTTCTTTATTATTCTTTGACAGAGAAAATAATTTATCGAACAGAAAATGGAAGTGACATAGCCGATATATTATTAATTGTTCTGATTGTGATTTTTATTTTGAGTATTGTTTTCATTTGGAAACTTCAGAAATACACTGTTGGTATCGTCATATTTGGAATTTCATTCATTGTTTTCTTGTTTTTCGGAATTAACAAACTGCCTCTCCGTTCAGATCTTATTCGCATGAAACATACTGGCGTTGTGATAATCGTTGGAAAGAATCAATACTTCAACGGTTTTGAAACAGCGTATGGAACAATTAAAACGGAAGTAGCGGTAAATAAATGTTTTGATTTTGATAGCGTAGATGTAAAAGTGATTAAAGGAATTTTTGGATATACATATTACATGAAAGATATTCAGGTTGTCGAATCAAATAATTGTGAAGAAGTGAGAACGACTAACACTTACGAATTGGGAGCTAAACTCAATCGAAAAAGGTGTTTTAGTCAAGCGATTGAATTATATACAAATCTGATAAGTCAAGATTCTCATGATGAAGACGCTTATTACAATAGAGGTTTATCGTATTTGTTTAGAGAAAATTACCAATACGCACTCCGTGATTTTATGATTGGTGCATCAAATTTTATCGCCGAATCGGGTAATTTAAAAAGTATAGATGTCAACAAACTCATAGATGAAATAGCAACTGATTTCAAGAAATCGAAAATCCAAGAAAGGTATTTTAAAGATCTAGAGACTTTAAGTAAATACGAAAAGGCACGGGATTATGTTGAACGAATTAAATTTTGCATTTCAAAAATTGAAAATGATTAATTCGTACCTTTAAAGTCGACCGATACAAATCCAATGGAACCAGAAATAGACTTTAACAAACTTCTTAAATCAATAGCCAATGATCGGTTGAAACTGTATGGATTTATCCAAAAAGGGAAATCGCGCTCATTTCATTGCGACAAAGAATGGTTAACATTCGTGATTGAATTTCAACCTTCTGCTTGGTCAAAAGGTTCCTATCTGAATGTTGGACTGGATTTTCATTTTTATCCGAGAGAAAACTTTGCCTATTCTTACGTAAATAGAGTCAGTGACTTCATTGAATTTACGGATGAAGATCAGTTCATAAAAGTGGTAGAAGTATTATGTGACAAGGCAATTAAGCGCTTTCAGCTACTTGAACGAAATTTTAAAGATATTTGGTCAGCAATCGAAATTCTTGAGAAGGAGAAAGATAAAAGCTATTACGCATACGACCTTGCGATTTTGTATGCACTTACTGAAAACTACGAGAAAGCGCTTCCACCATTGAAACAACTGAGCGAAGCTGCGTGTGAATACGACTGGCATTTTGAAAGGAGAGAAGTCGTCAACAAATTGATTGAATGGATTGTACAAGATCCTCCGACTTTCCTAGAAAAGTTTAAAAATCAAATCAACGAAACTCGAAAATTGAAAAAGCTAAAGCCAGCTAATCTGCAGCAATTGACGGAAAGAAAGAATTCTGCGAGCGGTAAATTTAAAATCAACAAAAGATGGTTGTTGAAGTTGTTTGGTTTTGAGTGATAATATTTCTGTTCTTTTGTCCATCCCAAAATAAAGCTTAATTTTAGCTAAAATTATTTTAGACTATAAATCATCGATTAGTTTTTGAAGCTAGTTCAGACTCAAAAGCTGAAACAAAATCATCAATAAACAAAAAACAAATATGAAAAAACTCGTTTTTTTAATCCTTACTTTAGCCATGGCTCCAATTCACGCACAAGAAAATGCAGGATATCAAAAGCCGCCGAAAGCGATTATGGACCTCGTAGATGTTCCAAGAGCGCCAAGCGTTTTGATTGACGAAGCCAAGAATTACATGGTTTTGTTGTCGAGAGATTCGTATGAATCCATTGAAGATCTTTCGCAAGAAGAATTACGCTTGGGCGGTTTAAGAATTGATCCAAAAACGAATATTGGAAGTCGTGTAACGTATTTCAATAAACTTCAGATTAAAAATCTTAAAACAAAAAATGCAACCATCGTTGAGGTGAAAGGTTTGCCAAGCAATCCAAAATTAACGAATTTCAGTTGGTCACCTGATCAAAAGAAAATTGCGTTGACAAATACCACTTCCAAAGGTGTTGAGATTTGGATCTTGGATATCGCTTCTGCAACAGCAAGCAAAATCGTAAGTGATAAAGCAAATGCAAACGTTGGTGATGTTATCAATTGGTTTGCTGACGGACAAGCTTTGTTGGTTAAAATTGTTTCTGAAAAAAGAGAAGAATTGATTAATACCAAAACGGCTGTTCCTTCTGGACCAACGATTTCGGTAAACGACGGCAAGAAAGCTCAAAATAGAACGTATCAAGATTTGTTGAAAAACAAAAACGACGAGCATAATTTTGAGCAATTGGCGCAATCAGAAATCTACAAAGTTTCTTTGAATGGAAAGATGGAAAAATGGCTTTCAAGTGCGATTTATACAAGTGTTAACTTTTCACCAGATGGAAATTATGTATTGATTGAAACGATTGAAAAACCATTTTCTTACTTGGTAACGTATCAACGTTTCCCTTCCAAAACAACTGTTTTCACCAAAGATGGTAAGCAAGTTGAAACGGTATTAGAAGTGCCCTTAATCGAAGATTTACCACAAGGTTTTATGGCGGTACGAACTGGGAAAAGAAATTTTTCTTGGCGAAGCGATAAACCTTCAACATTGGTGTACGTAACCGCTTTAGATGGCGGAGATCCTGAGACGGTTGTTCCATTTAGAGATGAGGTTTTTGAAATGGAATATCCGTTCAAAGGAAATGACAAAAGTATTTTGAAAACGATTAACCGTGTGAGCTACATTCAATGGGCAAATAATACCCTCGCAATTGCCTATGATTCTTGGTGGAATACGAGAAATACTAAAACGTATTTATTCAATCCTTCTGATGCATCGCAAGAGGCTAAAATTTTATCAGATAGAAGTTACCAAGATAAATACAGCGATCCAGGAAGTTTCGTTACTGAAAGAAATAATTTTGGTAAAAATGTTTTGTCGATTTCTAATGAAAATGCGTTCTTGTTAGGCGAAGGTCACACCGCAAAAGGACAATTTCCTTTCTTGGATCAAATCAATTTAAAAGATTTAAAAAAGAAAAGAATTTATCAATCGAAGTACACCGATAAAGTAGAAGATTTACGTTCGTATGATCACCTGAAAAATGAATTGTTGGTGCGAATTGAGTCTCCAACAGAATATCCAAATTACTTTTTCAGAAATTTGAAAGGAAATAAATTGACTCAAATCACGCATTTCGAAAATCCATTTATCAGCATTCAAAATGTTCACAAAGAAGTGATTAATTATAAACGTGACGATGGATTGGCGCTTTCTGGAACCTTGTATTTGCCACTTGGTTATGACGTGAAAAAGAAAGAGAAAATGCCGATGATTATTTGGGCATATCCAGCTGAATACAAAGATAAATCAAGCGCTGCACAGAGTACACAAAACCCGAATGCATTTACATTTCCGTATTACGGTTCGATGGTTTATTGGGTAACAAAAGGGTATGTCGTTTTGGATGACGCATCTTTCCCAATCGTTGGTGAAGGAGACGAACAACCAAATGATACGTATGTAAAACAATTGGTTGCAAATGCAAAAGCTGCGATTGATTACGTGGATGGATTGGGATATATCGATCGAAATAGAATTGCAGTTGGTGGACACAGTTACGGCGCATTTATGGTTGCGAACTTACTTTCACATTCTGATTTATTTGCAGCAGGAATCGCACGAAGTGGCGCTTACAACAGAACCTTAACACCTTTTGGTTTCCAAAGTGAAGAGCGAAATTACTGGGAAGCACCAGAAGTTTACAACACGATGTCGCCCTTCCAGCAAGCAGATAAAATGAAAACGCCACTGTTATTGGTTCACGGAGAAGATGACAACAATGCGGGAACCTATCCAATGCAAAGTGAGCGTTACTTCAATGCCTTGAAAGGTTTAGGAGCAACAGTTCGATTGGTGATTTTACCAAAAGAAAGTCACGGTTACAAAGCAAAAGAAAGTATTTTACACCTACTTTGGGAACAAGATCAGTGGTTGGATAAATACGTGAAGAATAGAGTAATGGAAAGTCAAAAATAAGGTTTTCAAGAGACTTTCAACTTATAATTTAAAACCAATAAAACTCGTTGACAATGAATACAACCGTTAGGGTTTTGTCCGTAAACGCTTGGATTGCAGTAATATTTGAATTCTTTCTGATTCCTGGAGGCGGAGTTTTATTGGTTTTATCGATGTCCTTTTTGGCCATTTATTATATTCTTTTCGGTTTTGCTTATTTCAATAAACTTGATTTTAAGCAGATGGTGAATCCGGACACCTACGATACACTTCCTCAAACGAAAGTTTTTGCCGGTGTAGGACTTGGAATTGCTTTCGGGGTTGTATGTACAGGAATATTATTTAAACTCCAATTTTGGCCAGGAGGAGACGTTCATCTGAGAACAGGATTGATTTTGTTGACAATGTTTTTGATTTTCAATGTGTATAAATACTTTAAAACCAAAAGCAAATACAACCGTGAAATTTCATTACGTGTCTTGTTATTTACCGCTTTAGGATTTGTTATTTTTAGTATTTCAAGTTTGTCGCTTGTTAAAACTCAGTTTCGCAATCATCCCCAATACATTCAAGCGTATGAATTGCATGAAGAAGATCCGACGGATCCAATTTTAATTGAAAACTTGGATTTGGAATACCATCGCGCTACCTTAACCAAAGAAGATTTTGAAAATTACTTGAAGTACCTTGAGCTAGAAGCAGCAAAGAAAACAGCTTTTAGTTTTTTGGATTACCCAATTTCAAAAGGGAGAGCGGGAAATATCAAGGTAGGCACATCCATTCGGGACTACGAAAAACAATTAAAAAGTCTTAAAAAGAGAGAAACGGATGCCTATCAATTTGGATATGATGGTGGAGGCGTTGCTCAAGTTTATTTTTATAAAGATGAACCGGTATTTGCATTAATTCCTGCATTAGAAACAGATTCAATCCTGGCAATAATCGTAATGAATGAAAACTTTCAGACAGTCTCTAGCGTTCGTGTTGGAATGAAAGTGCAGGAAGTTTCTTCGCTTTATCCGAACGTCAAAGTTCAAATCAATGAACTGATGGAGTGGGAAGAAATTTACGATCAGAAAAATGATTTTCAGTTGGTTTTTAAAACTACGGATGAAGATAGAATTGGTGTTTATGCGGAATATAAAGAAGGAAGTGCGCCCATAAATTTAACGTCTAAGTTAGAATGGATAATGATACGCTAATGAACATTAAAATCATCTCGAAAAACGACATCACACCCAGTATCTGGGACGGAGGAAAGACTTACGAATACGTAATCTCACCTGCTGATTCTACTTATGCCGCGCGAGATTTTGATTTCAGAATCAGCAGTGCAAGCATTGAAAAAACTCCATCCAATTTTACAAACTTTCAAGGATATAAGCGTTATCTTGTGATGTTGGGCAATGATTTGAAAATCAAGCGAAATGACGTTGCTGAAGCATATTCAAAGAATGAGATCTTTGCATTTGACTCCGCAGATCAGATACAATCTTTTTCCTTGGGAACTGATTTTAATTTGATGATTCAAAAGGAGGGACGACCATTTAATTTGGAAGTAAAAACCTTGAATGACGATTTGGAATCTAGTGTTGTTTTCATTTTTACGCTTGAAGAAACAAGCGTAAAAATTAATGAGCAAGAATTTAAATTGAATGTAAATGACTTGCTAATTGCTGAAAATCAAGAAGGAGCAAACTTGCATCTTTTTAGTAATGAAATTCTGATTGTTGGATGGATTAGTAATTTTGTTCAGTGAAATAAGGACTATGGTAAAACGTTATTTTTAAATCGATCTTAAAACTTAAGTTTGTCACTCTACAGTATTCATTCTAAATCAATTCCTATGAGAGTTCTTGTTATTTCTTCTTTGCTGATTTTCTCTTTTACGACTCTTTTTGGACAAGCTAAATCCAGACCAGACGACATCGAAAAAAATACGATTTATGCAGAAGCTTTTGGACAAGGTTTTGCTTGGTCTTTGAATTACGATCGAATTTTTAATACAGATAAAACCTTTATGAATTCGGTTACTGCAGGTTTTGTATTTGTTCCAGATGTTGTTGAGTTTGGAGATGGAACATATCTTGGAATTCCAGTTTCATACAATTGGATTTTAGGTAAAAAGAGCCATCATTTAGAATTAGGTGTTGGACTGACTGCAATGTACGTTAATTCGTATGCGAGCTATAACGATCAATTTCTTTATTTATATGCTTCTCCAAAGATAAGTTACCGTTTCCAAAGACCTCAAGGAGGTTTGTTTTTTAGAGCCAGCGCAACTGCTATGATTGACTTGTTGACAGTCAGTAATTCAAATCATCTTGGATTTTCGAGATTTAGTATTTCTACCTTGAGTGATGTGGTTGGAATTGGCTATCCTGTTTTTCCATGGCCAGGCGTAAGTGTTGGTTATACGTTTAAATAGAACTTAAGATTATGACAAAAACAATTCAAATTCTACTTTTCATAGTCCTTGCAAATGGCGCCTCTGCGCAAAAACAAGTTTTAGACAGTACAAATCAAAAAGAGATGTATTATCCAGTTTGCAATTCTGAAAAAGCACTCAAGGATATTAAAAACGGGATGATAAAAATCATTCTACCTGGCGGATTTGTAGCAGCTTCCGAACTTCCAGGAGATGCAGCTTTTGAGGAAAAATATGGTATTTCGTTTTTCAGTCAAGGTTGCGTTCGGTTTGCGGGTGATAATGAATCCGCATATAACCAAGAAGTTTTCAAATACTTGGACGAAAAGTTAGGAAAGGATTGGAGAAGCGAAATTAGAACAGATGCGATTGGCTTGAAAGCTTATTTAAAATAACCGAAATTTATGTGCTTTTAAACGATGTTTAAACCATCATTAAATCTTGTTTAACCTAAACTTTCAGCGTGGAAATTCTTTTTGCCTATCTAATTTTAAATCCTTTGGGCTGGTTGATCTTGTTCATTAAGTATCGAAATCTGAAAAAGGTAAAAGCGATTGTTAAATCAGAATATGAGAATGAATATGCATTGGTTGCAGGTAATTATCTGCTCAATATATTTGTAGTCATTTTTATGATTATGATTGTTGCTGTGATGGTTACAGCAGCGATTTCACCTTTTTTGGATCAAAATTAAAACTTATTCGGAATCTCGGTGTCAAACGTAATTTTCTTTTTCGTCGCCGGATGCGTAATCTGAACGGTTTTTAAATGCAGCGCCATTCTTCCAATCGCGTTGGTTTTAGCTCCGTATTTTTTATCACCAACAATTGGATGTTTCATTTCCTGCATGTGAACTCGGATTTGATTTTTCACCTTCGTTTCGATGTTGATTTTTAAAAGTGTGGAACCTTTCTTACGTCTAAAAACTTCGTAATTGGTAATTGCCTTTTCTCCATAAGTCTCGTTTTGACTTGAGTGAACGATCAACGCTTTACTTTGTTTCATGTACGAAGTCAAGGAATCTTTCTCTTTGCGAACTTCTCCTTCAACCAAAGCAACATAAACCTGTTCGGGGATTGATTTCTCCCAATCTTCGATTAAAAACTTCTGTGTTTTTTCATCTTTTGCGAAAATGATAATTCCTGAGGTTTCACGATCCAGTTTATTCACAACAAATACGCGGCTTGTAGCACTTGTTTTTTGAACGTAACTGTTGATCATTGCGTAAGCAGTTTTCACTCGTTCTTTCGATGAACTGTTTGTGAGTAAACCAGAATGTTTGTTTACAATAATCATCAACTCATCTTCATGAATGATTTTCAATCCAATCATCGGTCTTTCAGGTGCCACTTTTTCTGCTAAAACAGTCATCACTTGACCAACTTTCAAGGGATGATTAAATTGAGAAATCAATTTTCCATCTACTAAAATTAAACTTCCGCCCAACAAAGATTTAATCGCGTTTCTGCTTTTACCTGCAAATGAAAGCATTAAGAATTCCAGTAAAGTCGTATTTTCTTTTACTGTAAATTTAAGGTCTTTTTTGGTAGCTTTACCAGGGACGCGATTTGTTTTGTATTTCATTGATGCAAAGAATAATTTCCACAAAGGTACGTATTTGAATGGAAATTGACTTTGTTATTCAGTCTCATCAGGTCAAAAACAAGCTTTGAATCCGTAAAAATCTTTTTTTGAGTACTTTTTTTCGCGATCTCTTACATCAATTCATCCAATTCCTACATTTCAATCAGTAGAAATAACGTTAGAGGTTTATTTTTCAAAATGAATGTGATATTTTTTTAAGTTTGGTATAATCGATTACCCTATCCGGATAGATGACTGAGAAAGAATGCATTATTTCTCAATCAAAATTTTTTATTGAAAATGAGAATTAAAACGCTGCATCTCATTTTCTACTCTTTTTACATTTTAGTACAGTATTAACGAATTAAAAATTGATATCATGGATGTTCTATTCAGTCTCGTGGCGATAGCATTGGCTATTTCTTTATACGATTATTACTCAGTCAAAAATTGGCAACAAAGTACTTCCGCTTCTCGAAACGACATTGTTTTTGAGAAACGAAATAAAGCGTATGGTGCGTACACCATTCGTCGGGATTATAACCGAGAAATGACCTTGATTCTTTTGGGAATTGTGCTCGCTATTTCTACTACGTATGGTTCCTATCTTTTCTTCAAAAGCGATCCAATTGCTATTGATTTGAAGCGTTTTTTACCCGATGATGAAACACTTACAATGAATCCTCCAACTATTAAAATTGATGTAGCTTATATCGATGATAGATTTCTTAAGAAAACTAAAATAGACATGGTGAAGACGCCAGTTTATGTGGTGACCGATGATCCAACGAAAGGAAAAAAAGTTGATTTATTAGATACTGATAAAATTCAAGGTCCAACGGATGAAAAAGGAACTGGTTCGACTGGCTTTACGAATCCAGCTGGTGGTGGAACTGAAGTTGGAACCGGAACTGGAGGGCAGAAAGAACTTCAAATTCCTACGAGAGACCCAGATATTTCAGCTGAATATCCCGGCGGAAGAGAGAAGATGATTACTTATTTAACCTCTAATTTGAATTATCCTGAAATTGCAAGACAATATGGAATTCAAGGTAAATGTCATTTACAATTCATCATCAACAAACAAGGAGAAATTTCAGATGTTAAAATTGTTCGTGCTGTACCAGACTGTGTTGAATGCGATCAAGAAGCAATTCGAGTGATTAAAAAAATGCCGAAATGGAAACCGGCGATTAAAGACGGACAAAAAGTGGACAGTTATTTCGTGATGCCGATTAACTTTTCACTGAAATAATAGATTACAACAAACCTGAATTGATTGAAAAAAGATGTTTTCTGAACAGAAGGCATCTTTTTGCGTTTAGATCTATTTTCACCAGAGATCCATTGTTACAGCTAAAAAAAATTAAACAAACGCATCTGATCTAACGTTAAACAAACTATAAAAATTAGCTTGTTGCTCGTGAAGCAAATCCTTTTTTGTTATATTTGAGTTCAATCAAATAAAATCAAATAAAAATGAAATACATTTCCATATTAATTGCATCCTTGGCGATCGTTTTAAGTCACGAAGTGAATGCACAAGCACCTTATGTTTTGAAGAAATTAAATTATGAATACAATGCGCTGGCGCCATACATCGACGCGCAAACCATGGAGATTCATCATTCAAAACATCACCAAGGCTATGTCAATAACCTGAATGAAGCATTGAAAGAAAACAAAGATTTTGCTGCTTTGAAACTTGAAGAGTTGTTGTTATTGGGAGAAAAATTGCCTGTTGCCATTCGAAATAATGGTGGAGGAGTTTATAATCACAATTTATTTTTCGATATTCTTTCACCAAAACTAAACACAGAACCATCTAAATCCCTTCAAGCGTCAATCGATGCTGATTTTAAAGGAATGAAAGAGTTGAAAGCGCAAATGAATAAAGCTGCTGCTTCTCGTTTTGGTTCGGGTTGGGCTTGGTTGGTTTTAACACCAGGTGGAAAATTAGTGGTTACATCTACTCCAAATCAGGACAATCCAATCATGCTTGGTTCTGAAGTTCGCGGTATTCCAATCATGGGAATTGATGTTTGGGAACACGCATATTACCTGAAATACCAAAACAAAAGAGGTGAATATTTAGATTCTATTTGGTCTGTTTTAGATTGGAACGTGATTTCTGCTAAGTTTGAGGAAGCCAAACAAAATCCAGTGCTTAAAAAGATTGCACAAGAGACCATCAAGTCCAAACCTTTTTAAGGGAAAGTTTAGAAATTCAAAATTCAAAAAACAAGAGATCTCATTTTAGGAAACTAAGATGAGATTTTTTGTTTTACAAGGTATTGAAATGATATTCGATTGTCAGTTTTTTGTAAGCGTCGGTGTACTGATTGTCAGCTTGTCGAATGATAATTTCTCGTTTTGTAGTTTGTTTTTGGGTTTTAGAGAAACTATAGACGTTTCTCATGGCTTGATTTTCTTTTCCAAAAAGAATGATTTCTTGGTTTAAGAAGAAGTTTAGTTCTTGCAGCTGTTCTCGAAGCAACTGCATTCCTTCCAAGGGAAGTATGACCCAAAAATCACCGTCGTCTGATAGAAGTTCAGATACTTTTAAAGCGAGTTCTTTCCAAGAAAGCGCATCTGTATGTCTGGCTAAATTTCGTTCACCTGAAACTGATTTCGAAGAATTTGCAAAATAAGGAGGATTGGTGAAAATTAAATCAAATTGATTTTCGGAATGAAACTCCTTGATGTCGCTATAAATTGCTTGAAGTTGATTTTGAAACGGACTTTTTTCAAAATTAGTTTTGGCTTCCAAGAAGGCATTTTCTTCAATTTCAATGGCTTTGATTTGAAGGGATGGATTGTTTTGAGCAACCATCAAACTTAAAACTCCAGTTCCAGTTCCAATGTCTAGTCCGTTCTTTTTATCAGTTGTTTCAATTAAAGCACCAAAAATCATCGCATCGGTTCCAATTTTCATGGCCGAATTGGTTTGATCAATGTTGAACTGTTTAAATTTAAAGATAGACATGTTCTCCTGCAGATTGACGTGTAAAGAAAGAAAATGGACAAGGATTCAAACAGAATCTGATTTGCTAATCTAAATACAAGGCAATCAGACCTTCGGGAGATGAGATTGTCAATACTTTATTTTCGCGATCTACTTTTTGAACCAATCCTTTCACAAAAGGAATCAATACTTCTTTTCCACTCGGAGCGTTGACTTGAAGCAATGGGTTTACTGCTAAATCGATCACTTGTACCAAGGTTCCAACAGGACCAAAATTCACATCAACGACTTGAAAGTCGACCACCTCGTGATCGTAAAATTCAGTTCCTGATAAAGCGGGTAAGGTTGAAAGTGGAAGGTAGACGTTTTTGCGAACCAATGATTTTGCTTCGTTCTCAGAACTTACACCAACTAATTTTACTGCTGCAAAACTTTTTGGTTTTAATACAATGGATTCGATAAAGAAAGGAGTCAATTGGCCGTTGATGTCAACGAATACCGATTTTAAAGACGCATATTCGGAAGAATCTGTCACGTCTAAAAAAAACGAAACTTCACCTTTAAATCCGTGAAGTTTCGCTATATATCCTAAATGATAGCAATCTGCTTTTTTCATTCAAATATGTTTCTTAAGAAATCTTAAGCTTGTGGTTCGTCAGTACCTTCAGTTGCTTCAGCAGCTGGAGTTTCTTCTTCAGTTGTTTCTTCAGTTGGTGCTTCCGTAACTTCTTCTTCAACTACCTCTGGCGTATTTTTGATTTCAATTGCTTTAGCTTTCGCAGCATTCACTTCAGCCTCAGCTTTCAATGCAGCAGCTCTTGTTGCAGCAGCGTTTGTTGTTAAACCGTCTTTTTTAGCATTGATTTTGTTGTCTTTTTCAGCCAACCATGCAGCAAATTTAGTTTCAACGTCTTCAGCTGTCAAAGCTCCTTTTTTAACACCATTGATCAAGTGGTTTTTGTACAAGATTCCTTTGTAAGACAACAATGCTCTTGCAGTGTCAGACATTTCAGCTCCAGTTTGTACCCACTTCAAAGTAGATTCGAAGTTCAATTCAACAGTTGCTGGATTTGTGTTTGGGTTGTAAGTCCCTAATTTTTCGATGAATTTACCATCTCTTTTTGATCTTGAATCTGCGACAACTAAATGAAAAAATGCTTTTGATTTTTTCCCGTGTCTTTGCAGTCTAATTCTTGTTGCCATACTTTTTTTATAAGTTGGAGTACGAAACTCCAGTTAATAATAATTAATTAAGGTGCAAAAGTAACTCATTTTTCAGTAATTACCAAAAAAAAGGAGAAACCTTTTGATTTCTCCTTTTCTACACTTGTATTTTTTAGATTAGAATCTCCAACCTAGACGCAAACCTGTGTTCAATGCTGTTGTTTCCAAAACGGTTTGTGTTTTTCCTGCAGTAATTGTTTTTACAGAAACTCCACCTGGACTAGTTTTAACATATTCTTCATCTTTGAAGTTTTGTCTGTTAAAATTAAGACCTAATTCCAAACCGATGTATAGGTTTTCAACCACATAAAAGTCGATTCCAGCACCAACTGCTACACCAAACATGTTTGTTTTGATTTTTTCTTCTGAAGTCCATCCCGAGCTAAAAGCACCAAAGTTCACATTTTCTTCTGTAATGGTAACATTTCCACCTCCAAAGTTAATTCCTAAAGAGAAGAAAGGAGACAAACGATCTGTTCCAGCTAAGTGATATTCACCACCAAGTTGAGCATTCCAAGTATTGTTTTTAGTTACAATTTCACCAACACCACCAGTTCCATTGTTAAATTCGTTTACTCTTTCCGTTTTTGACATCGGTGTACCAGCACCATCACCTAAACCTAATTGTACGCGCGCTGCAATGTTTTCGTTTACGAAATAACGAGCGCGAATCGTTGGAGCTTGCCAATTAATTCCATTAGCTCCTGAAAAGTTAATTCCTCCTTCTAATGACCAAGGATTGTCTAAGGTTGCTTTTTGAGCAAATGAACTACCTGCTAAGGCAATTACGGCTGCTGCTGTAAAGATAATTTTTTTCATAATTATTCGTTTTTATTGTCCTGCAAATATACTTAGGTTTTGGTGCCAAATCGATGATGAATCGTTTGTTAACGGGTATTTAACCTTTTTTAACGGTATTTTTATAGCTGATAAACTGCTGTAAATCCTTATTTATTTGACATAAAAAAAAGGAGAAACCTTTCGATTTCTCCTTCAATAACTTGGATCAGATTGGATTAGAATCTGTATTTAACTCCGACGTTAATTCCGAATTGGTTGAAGTTTGTTTTTCCAGCCAATGCTTCATTTGGTTTAGATTGACTATTGATCTCGTCAACGTAAATTGTTTCTTTTTGATCACCTGTAAATGTTCCTAATACATCTACGCCATTCACTTTGTATGCAACGATTGTGTTTTTATCTTGTTTGATAAACAAGTTTGTTTGTTGAAGTTCACCAAACATGCTTAGTCTATCGTTTATTAAGTAATCAACTCCTAAAGTACCTCTAAATCCTAAAGAAACTTTTCCTTTAAATTCAGATTCAACATGCGTTGTTTTAGTCATTAATCCACCACCAGTCATTACTAATTCACTACCATCAATCTCGATGTTTGTAACTCCCATAACAGGTAGAACTAAACCTCCTTTCGCATAGACACTGATTTTATCTCCTCCTGAAGAAACAACCACGGAAGGGATAAGTCTCAATTGATTCGATTGTGCTTTTCGTGTACTGTGTATACTTGCATTGTTTGTTTTGGTTTCTTGAATTGTTTTTTGAGCACCCATAAAGTAGTTGAATCCCAATTCTATTCCGATGTGTTCATTGATCATATATCCTGGTGTCAATGCAAGGTTAAACCCTTGTCCAATAGATCCGTAAATGTTTTCATCCTTGACATCAGTAGTTACAAGGGTTGGGGAAAGTGTAACCGTTCTCGTTGTTCCCATTACATAATTAGGAAGTCCTAATCCATAACCAACATTAAAGTCACCATAAAAACCTTGTGCACTTGCACCGTATGATGCTAATAGTACTCCGACTGTAAAAATAATTTTTTTCATAATTAGATAATTTAATTGATTCCTAGCTAAATTACTTTAATTTTGAACATAGAACCTATTTAAACCTGTTTTTTTTAAGCGATGAATGTTAATAACTTCATACAGATTATTTTAGAGATTAGAAGTAAGTTTCAGAATGATTTTTCTGGTCACGATTGGCACCACATCGAGCGTGTTCACTCGAATTCGATGAAAATTCAAGAAAAAGAAGGAGGTAATTCGGAGGTGGTGAGTTTGCTAGCAATTTTACACGATGTTTCTGATCACAAGTTAAACGGTGGAAAACTCAATCAAGGTGGCATTGAAGCCGCTATTATCATGCACAAAATAGGTGTTCATAAAGACCTCATCGAATTAGTTGCTCCTTTGGTTGATGAAATTTCTTTCAAAGGTGCAGGTGTTTCTGATCAAAATTCAAGTCTGGAGTCGAAAATTGTTCAAGATGCGGATCGCTTGGATGCCATTGGTGCTATCGGAATTGCTCGCGCTTTTGCCTACGGTGGAAGCAGAGGTAGACCCATGTATTCGCCAGAAGTGAATGCTGAATTACACGATTCGTTTGAAGAATATGCCAATTCTAAAAGTCATACCATTAATCACTTTCACGAAAAATTACTTTTGTTGAAAGACCGAATGCACACGCAAACCGCACGAGAATTAGCGCAAGAAAGACACGATTTTATGATTTTGTTTTTAACCCAATTTCACCAAGAATGGGGAAATCCGGCAGCTCTTTAAAGTACGCTTTTTAGATCCATTTAAGATTCTAAATGATGAGAACAAATCTTTTTAATTTCTCCAACGTGTTGAACGAGTGATACCAAGCTTTCTTGTAATTCAATTGAATTGTTGCCAAGACTTGGAACGGTATATTCTATTTCCAATGGCTCGGGATTCAGGCACGCGTAGTTTTCTTTCATTCCATTGACGACCTTTCGAAATTCTCGAATTTGTTGTTCGCCCATCGTTTCTCCTTCGTGTATCAGTTGGGAAATGGCAGCAACATTGGCGGAGAAAAGATTGTTTAGTAAAATGAATTTATTGACATCATTGGCATTTTGACGTTTGCGTTTAGGTTCATTCATCATGCGCTCAAAAGCGGAAGCTAAGTTGGAACTGGCGACATACAGTTCTTTTCTAGACAATCTTTGTGCTACTTGGGTGTTGTATTCTTCGTTGGTTCTTTCAAAGGTCTTGAGGAAATAATTCAAGTTTTTAAGGACCATTTCAGACATTGTTTTTCTGATTTTCTTAGATTCCCAAGATGGAAGTATGAAATAACTCGCCAAGGTTGCCGCTCCAGCACCTAAGAATGTGTCGATGATTCGTTCTTTAACCAACATCAAGTCATCAGATTGTCCTAAGAAACTAAAGGCAATGACAATAAATGGCGTCATAAAGAGTACACTGACAATGTATTGTAAGCGCATAAAAGAGTAGGAGAGCAACATGAAAACCAGCAGAATGACAAACTTCATCGTTTGGTCGTGAACAAAATGCAACACCACAATTCCAATCAAGCCACCAATCACTGTTCCGATGGTGCGTTCATAATTTCGTTTTTTAGACAAGCTAAAAGCAGGTTTTAGGATTACTAAGATGGTTAAAAGTATCCAGTAACTATATTGACCTGTGTAAAAAAGACGTGCAAAAATGAATGCCAACAAACAAACAACTGAAACGCGAATGGCATGCCTGAAAATTTCAGATTTAAAAGAAAGGTTTTTCAATAAAATCTGAATGTCAAAATCTTGTGTCGTGGTGAAGCGTTTCAATTCGTTTCTACGTTCAGATTCGATGGAAACTTTGGCGCGTTGGTATTCGTAAATTTGTTCCAAACGTTGTACAATATTTCTCAAATTGACCAATGCTTTTTTCAAAGTTACGGTATTCACTTCTTTCATTTCCAGCGCGTCAATCTGAGATTTGATGCCAACGAGAAGTTGGTTTGAAAGCGGAAATTTGGTTGGTACTTCGTTGTTGTGTATGCACGTCCCAATGTACGAAATTTCATTGGCAACGTTTACAATCGTGTTTTTGATGTTAATCAGGATTTTATATTCTCCATATTTATGTTGAATGTCATCGTATTTCAAGTGACTTTCTGTAGCATGTTCATATAAATCCACTAAATCAATGAATGACAAGATCATTTTTTTACCGGTTGCACTCGAGTCTTTAAGAATTTCTCTGGTTTTAAATAAGATTTCTCTCACTTCTTCCAAACTGAGATTGACTGCAATTTGCTGCGCAATAATTTTCGCATTGTTCGCTTCGATGTCCGTTTTTTTATCGTAAAAATTTGCTTTTAATAAAATGAATTTCGCTACTTCTTGCATGCATTTTCCAAGCGTTTGTTGTGCTGCGCGGAAAGGTGCCATTTGTGCCAAGAGCATGCTAAACAACATGTACCAAACACCTCCGATCAAGAGATAAACTGCATGTAAAAAGGTATCTAAAGGTTTCAGGTGCTGATCAATTCCCAGAATGATGACTAGTAAAATGGCGATTCCAACGGAAGAGGCACGTACTCCGTATACATTAAACATGGAAAAAAAGAAGAAGAAAAAGGCAATTTCGATTCCGAGTAGAATGGGAAAATTATTCGTAAAACCGATGAGAACTGCCATAACAAAAACGCCAACATTGGTAATCATCATCGCATTTCGTTTGTGTGTTGCTGGCCCTGGATTGTCCGTGATACTAATAATCAATGCTCCCAAAGAAATGGTGATTCCAGTTTGTAGATAACCCAATTGGTAACAGATGATGGAAGGCAATAATACACCAAACGTAATTTTTATACCATCGTAAAAGTATTGACCGAGTAAAAAATGTTTAAGTGTTGAAGCTGATCTTTTTCCAGATATTTGCATGGCACAAAGATAAGTCGAAACATCTAAATGATTTTAATAAACATTTAATTGTTCACCGATTTTGTCGGTTTGGTATTATAAACGCCTTGATTTTGCGTTACTTTGTAAAGTAAGATACTAAATTATGACACAACGTTTTTGGCTTTTAATGGTAGCGCTTTTTCTACTTAGTTTTCAATCTTTTACGCAAGTAAAGGAATTTGACCGAATGGAAATGTATTACACACAAGGACATTATAAATCCGTTTTACGTCAAGCAAATCATTTATTAGACCAACCAGATTACGATTACTCGCTGCTTCCGAAATATTACAAAGGACTGGCTTTGTTTCAATTGGTTCAAAATGAGCGCTATTTAAAAAGAAGACCACACCTTTTGCAGGAAGCTCGGAGTTTGTTGGTAGAAGTTTTTTCATCGCAAGACGGTATGAAAATTATAAATTCACACATGTATGAAGTTTCCGCATTGAAACTAGATTTGGGTTCTTGGTTGGATGATTTACAACGTGCTGGAAACCAAAAACAATTTGATTTGGCTACTGCTGCTATGAAAGGTTTGTTTGATAGAGTTCCAGATGTAGATCATGGCAAAGAAGTGAAAGCATCGGATGTAGTTGCAGAATTGGATGAAGCTGAGAACAAAGAAATTCGGAATCAACGTGAATTGATCTTGAAAAATGCAAAAAAACAAATTGGCGTACCTTATCGCTATGCTGGAAATGATCCAAAAGGTTTTGATTGCAGTGGTTTTGTTTCGTATGTGATGAAAATGAATGAGCAAGAACTGCCAAGAAGAGCTTCAGAGCAATTCAGTGATTCTAAGAAATTGAAAAAGAAAAATGTGCAACAAGGTGATTTGGTGTTTTTTGACAGCGGATCTGGCGTGAATCACGTTGGGATTATTGTTTCTGGAAAAGGAGAACCTTTGACCATGATTCATTCAAGTACCAGTAAAGGAATCGTCATTACCAACATCGAAACAACAGACTATTGGTCCAAGAGAGTCGCTGGTTTTGGTACCTTTATCAAATAAATCAAAATAGGACTTATTTAAATGGAATATTTCGGAGAATTTTTAGGCAAATATTTGTTCTATATCTGGCTTGGCCTGGCAATTCTACTTTTTACCTTTTTGATTACGCGTGGAAAGAAGGTTTTGAAGCAATTCGTAGATATTGATTTCAATAAGATCGTCTATTCAGAGAAGAACGCTTCTGGTCACGTCGTGAGACAAACACAAACAAGAAGAGCTGGAACAACCAAGATGTTGCATATCATCATAACTGATCAAGAACTAATTTTTAAAACGAATTTATTCTTCGCACACATTGCCCATGAAAATGACATGTTACATCGTATTCCATTGGGAAATATCATGCAAACTGAGTTTAAAAAAGGAAGGTTTTCATCTAAATTATATGTCAAGTTTCGAACGATTCACGGAGATGAGAAAGTAGTAATATTGCAATCGAAAAATAATTTGCGGATGCAATCTATTTTGGAACAGTATATTTGATTGCAATAATTTTACCTTGAATGATCGAAACCTACTTACAAAATATAGCAACTACTGAAAATGGCAATTATAGCTGTGAACAGCTTCAAGTTGCTTTTCCCGATGGTTCAAAACGACTTCAATCAGCTCACAAGCTTCAATTTCAATACGATGATTCAGTCATTGAAATCCTGATTGAAATTGGTTTAAGTGATTCTGTGAAAATAGTATCATCAATTCCTAATGCTACTCCTCTTGTTGACTTTGAAATCGAAAGTATAAGCCCATTTGAAAATTTATTCTTTCGCAGGAAAAGTAGGTTTAAAGTAAAATGCAAAAGTAAAACGTTCAAATATTTTCTTGAGAATAATGCCTTGACGGTTTTTGATACAATGATGAAAACTCAAAATTTTTCTCCAAATATTTTTTATCAAAAACAAGAAGCTCATCCTGAAATCGTATTTGAATTTCACATAGCATTTGAGAATTGGATTTATACCATCGAAGATATAATCCAATTTTTAAAGATTGTTTTAACGGAATTGAAAAACAATAAATTGAATTTTTAGGACTGTGGTTTTAAAATATTTCAGACATAAAAAAAGGTTGTACTTCCTAAGAAACACAACCTTTTTTGAATTTATTTAAATTCTTATTTCTTGTAGAAAGGCAATTTAACGATTTTCGCTTTTACACCTTTTTCTCTAATTTCAATGAAGATTTCGGTATTAGCTGTTGCCAAAGCAGTATCAACGTAACCCATTCCGATTGCAATTTTAAGAGATGGAGATTGTGTTCCAGAAGTAACGCGTCCAATTACATCTCCATTTTCGTTCAAAATTCTGTAATCGTGACGCGGAATTCCACGGTCAACCATTTCAAATGCAATCAATTTTTTAGTAACACCAGCTTCTTTTTGTTTCTTCAAGAAATCAGCGTCCACAAAATCTTTAGTGAATTTTGTTACCCAACCTAAACCAGCTTCAAGTGGAGAAGTTGTTTCGTCGATGTCGTTTCCGTACAAACAGAATCCCATTTCCAAACGCAAAGTGTCTCTCGCAGCCAAACCAATTGGCTTAATGCCGAAAGAATCTCCTGCTTCAAAAACTTTATTCCAGATTTCTAGCACTTCGTTATTTTTGCAATAGATTTCAAAACCTCCGCTTCCTGTGTAACCAGTTGCAGAGATGATCACGTGTTCCGCACCCGCAAATGGTCCAACAACAAAACTAAATGGTTTGATTTCAGATAGGTTTACGGATGTTAATGCTTGCATCGCTTCAATTGCTTTTGGTCCTTGAATGGCTAACAAAGCGTAATCGTCAGAAAGATTTTTCATTTCAACACCTAGGTCATTGTGAGCAGAAATCCACGCCCAATCTTTATCGATGTTAGATGCATTCACAACCAATAAATATTGATTTTCTTTCATTCTGTAAACGATTAAATCATCTACAATTCCACCTTTTCCATTTGGCATACACGTATATTGCGCACGACCAATTTCAATGGTTGAAGCATCGTTTGTCCCCACTTTTTGGATTAATGCCAAAGCGTTTTCACCTGTCAATAAAAATTCACCCATGTGTGAAACGTCAAACACACCAACTGCATTTCGGACAGCATCGTGTTCAGCATTCACTCCTTCATACTGAACAGGCATGTTGTAACCTGCAAAAGGAACCATTTTCGCTCCAAGAGCTACGTGTTTATCAAATAACGGCGTATTTTTCATAATCTATTAAAATTGAATAATAAGTTTCTAAATGAACCAATTAAAAAGAGTTTTTGAAGTCATTTTTTGGGTTCTCTTACAAAAAAGTAAAGCACTTTTTTGTGTGCGCAAATGTAACAATTTTTTTGTGAAGATTTTTCTTCGAAAGTTCATTCTACAGGAACAAAAAAAGGCTGTCTAAAAATTAGACAACCTCTTCTTAAAATTCGACTATTTAAAATCAGATTATTTTTGCAAGAAACCATATTTGTTTCCGTAGAAAAGCATCTGTTCTACAAATGTTTGTTTATTTTCCATTTTCACATCGATGATTTCGTCTTTGCTATTGGTAACAATGCTATAAATCGGATTCACGAATCCACTATAAGGAGCAATGTTAAGCGGTTTAACGCGAGACAAAACTTCTTTATGGATTTTTTGATCTACTTTCATTCCGTAAATTTCAACCAAACTTTTTCCAGCAGCGTAATCACCTTCGGATTTAATGCGTTGAATTTCTCTTAATAAATCTCCGAATAAAGAACGTAATTTATTGTAGTCATTGATTTTGTAGTACGTTTTACCGTTTTTGTTAAATCGCTCGACTACTTTATTTTTCGCGCCTTTTTCAAAAACCCAAGCAGCAACCAATTGACGGTTTTGCATGTGCTCTTCTTCGACTTGTTTGCCAAGATCCAAACGTTGCAATTGGGTCATCAAACCGTTGCGAATGTATCCATCGTATTCAGCTTTACCAACTTCAAAACTCGGAACCAAACCGATGTCAATCATTTTTTGGTCCATGATGAAGTACAATCCAACTAAATCTGCACGTGCTTCTTCCAACGTACTTGCGAAGTTTTTTAAAGTTTCAGAAGTTGTTCCAACGCCTTTATTGATTTGTCCAGATGCGTGACCAATTACTTCGTGCAATGCAGTGTGAAGTTTTCCTGCCAAAGCTCCGTGTGCTTTTCCACGGTCAATTTCGGCTTGGTCGTAGGCAAATTCTTGCAACATTCCCGAACCACCTGCTTTTTCGTATGCATCAATGATGTTTCCTAAACTGACAGATTTAGAACCATGTTGTTCGCGAATCCATTCGTTGTTTGGTAAGTTGATTCCAATTGGCGTTGCCGGAGAACAATCTCCTGATTCACTCACTGCTTGAACAACTTTATAGGTAACACCTTTTACATTTTTCTTTTTATGCTCCGGATTTAAAGGAGAATTATCTTCAAACCATTGCGCATTTTCAGCCAAAACTTTCATTTGTTTGGAAGCTTCGAAATCAGTCATCTGAACAACGCTTTCAAAAGTTGCTCTTTTTCCAAGTGCATCTCCGTAGATTTCGATAAATCCTAAAATGTAGTCAATATCCCCTTTCGTTGATTTAGCCCACAAGATATTATAGTCATCCCATGTTTTCAAATCACCTGTTTTGAAGTATTCGATCAATTTGACGAACGCTTCTTTTTGTTGGTCATTTTCAGCAACTGTAACTGCCTTTCCCAACCAATAGATGATGTTGTCAATAGCTCTGCCATATCTGCCACCTAATTTCCAAACGTCTTCGTACAATTTTCCGTCTTTTAAAATTAAGGTAGAGTTTAATCCATGTTCAATTGGAGTATGATCGTTTTTATCGATGCGTGCAGCGTAGAAATCTTCTACCATTTTCTGTGTTACGCCTGGACCGTAAAAATTATTTGCTGAAGCAACAACCATGTCCACACTTGCATCTTTTACTTTGCGTTTCATATATTTCGTGGTGCTGAACATCGCTACTAAAGCTTCAGAACTGATGCTTCCGTTGGATTCTTTGACTAGTTTTTCAAAATACGATTGAGGGAAAGCGGGCATAATTTTGTCCATTCCGTAATGGTGATGAATCCCGTTTGCAAACCAAACTTGTTTTGCGTAGGTCATAAACTTCTGGTAGTTTTCATCTTTTGCGTCGCCACTGTAGTTCGAAACAATGTCTTCCAACGCTTTTCTGATCTCCAAGTTGAATGCATTGTTTTGGTCATAAAGAATGTCTCTTCCTGATAAACCAGCTTCCGTAAGGAAATAAATTAATTTCTTTTGATCCAAGCTCAGTTTATCAAATCCTTCTACATCGTAGCGAAGTACTTGAATGTCTGCAAATCGATCTACGAAGTTGCTCGCTGTTGTTACTTGTACTTCTGTCGATTTACTGTCGAGTGATGGTTTCTCTTTGCATGATGAAAGCATGGCGGTACTCATTAAAGTGTAAACAAATAGATTTTTATAATTCATACAATTGTTTTTGAGGGATGTTCATAGATTTAAAGATTAGCATCCGTATTTGAATAGAATTTAAAGGTACTAAAATTTGAGAATGAAAGTGATTTACGCAACAAAAATTCAAGAAAATAGAATCGATATGTATTTTTCATCTTTCAAATAAACATCTTTTAAGAAAAGTAATTTATTTGGATATTTCGGCATGACCGTGATGTAATCCAAGTAGATTGGAATACGCTTTTTCAACGAAATTGTGTAATTAGTAGCACGAAAAAGTAAAGTATCTAAGGAATCTGGAAGGTGTTTGTTTTCATCAGCAATTAAGATGGTTTTTGCTAAATCAACGACGTTTTGACATCGTACACAGCCATGCGAATAATTTCTTTCGATGGTGTTGAATAAGCTTTTACTTGGCGTGTCGTGAATGTAAACGGAGTAATTGTTACTGAATTCTAACTTTAAAATACCCAGAGAATTGTGAAAACCTGGTTCTTGGCGCACTTTGTACGGAAAAGTTTCATCTTTTATTTTACTCCAATTGACCGAGTTTGGATCTATTTCTTCCTCTTTTTTGAAGAGTTTCAAATGATTCCGTTCAAAATAATTCGGATTCTTTTTGGCTTCTGGCAACATTTCTTTGCTGGTGATCGAATAAGGAACATTCCAATAGGGATAAACCACGATGGAGTTTAATTTTGCGTTGAACTCTGGCGTTTGATTCGCATATCGACCAACGATGACTTTGTTTTCGCTGCGCAAGGTATCTTGGTCGTAAAATCGCAACGTGTACTCCGGAATATTTACCCAGATAAATCGATTCGGAAATGCATTTTTCCAGCGCCATTTTTCCATTGCCAATGCAGCGCGCTGACATTTATGTAAATCCGTTTCGGTTAACGCATCGATGGTACTTTGTCCAATGATTCCGTCATTTTTATTTCCATTGTCTGCTTGAAATTTTTTAAGAGCTATGCTGGTTCGCGCCAAACTATCAGCTTCTGACAAATAGTGTTTTTCGATTAAAATCTGTCTCGCCATTTCAAAAGATTGGATAGAATCTTCCTTTTGAGAAGGCATTTCCACTTTTTTCGCGCTTAAATTATGAGTAGCTGCATAGTCAAAAAGTCCGAATGCTAGCTTTTGATACGTGGTATCCGTTGGTCCCCATTTGATGATTTTGTGCGCTATTTCTTTTGCATCCGCTGTGAAATCGAGCAGGGTATCTAATGACTCAAGAGAAACAAATTGAGTCGGTTTGAATTGAGTTCTGGAAGAGTCGAGGATGCCGTGCTTTAAATCAGGATGCATGCTCGCTAATAGATACGTGATGATCACTTCATTTTCAGTAGCATATTCCTTCGACCATTTTATAGCACCTTGTCGTTTTTTAGACATGCCAAATAAAATTGGGTTTTTAAGATAATGCTGTAATGTTTTTCCTTTTTCACTCAAAGAATCTTTTTCGATCCAAAGCGATTTAAATCCTCTGTCTCGATAAAAATTCAGAAGTAACTCTTTTCCTTCGGCATTGAAGCCGAGGTCGATGTCAAATTCTGGACTGAGGATGTATTCAATTTTTTTCTCGGTGCTGATTAATTTGTTTGACAAAGATTCTTCAATTCGTGGAGATCCACAAGAAACGGCAAGTAATATTAAGAGAATGGATGTAATAAAAGCTTTCATATCGTTGTGAAATTAGTTAATTTTACCGGATAGTAAATGTTAAAAATCCCCATTTAAATGCCCATAATTACTTACATCATCATGGCTGTAATTGTACTAGTTTCTGTCCAAGGATTCAGTTCACAGTCGATGATCAATAAAATGACTTTTTCTCCGTATGATGTGAAACACCACAATCAATACAGTCGATTTATTTCACATTTGATGATTCATGCAGATTGGGGTCACTTATTTTTCAACATGTTTTCATTTTATTTCTTTGGAAGTTACATGGAAATGATGTTAAAAATGACATACGGAATGGAAGCCGGAAGCATTCACTTTTTGGTGTTGTTTTTCATCGGTGGATTATTTGCAACGATGTGGCCATATTCTAGAAATCAGGACAATCCAAACTACCAATCTTTAGGAGCTTCGGGATCTGTTTCTGCAGTGATTTTTGCGTTTGTATTGTGGTCGCCGAATGAAAGTTTGTACATCATGGCACTTTTCCCAATCAAAGCCTACATTTTTGGACCTTTATATTTAGCAATTGAATACTATGCATTTAGAAAAGGAAGAAGTAACATTGCGCACGATGCGCACATAGGTGGAGCGCTCTTTGGAATTGTTTATATCTTGATTATCAACATCGACAAAGGAAAAGAATTTTTTGCGCAAATATTTTAAGCGGGTTCATCCTTTTTAAACTCTCCTTCAAATTCCTTGATGCGACTTTTTTCGCTGAAACGATTTCGAAGGTAAATAACCAAAGCGAGCAATGCTCCTCCAAAAAGAGAAGTGATTATTCCAGTCCAATATCCTGTTGAAATAGAATCTGCTTCGACAAAGATCGCGTGCTTTTTTGGATGATAAATCAAGGAAGTAGTATCTCCAACTTTCCATTTGATTTCGTTTCCACCATTCATCGAAAGTGACGAAATACTATCCGTTTGAGTTGGATATTTAAAGATCGGATAATAGGTATAATCAACTTTGTTTTCACGCATTTGTTCGCTGTTGCTTCGTGCATCCGAAATTTTAATTCCGACCACAGTTCCAGTTACATGAATTCCATTTTTCTGCAGATAAGTGGTTTTGTAAATGGCATAAAATCCACCTCCAATGACAGTCAAACAAAATAATAGAAAAGTGGAGAAAATAAAAAGTTTTAAGATGCGCATACGTTGATGATATAAACGAATTGAAGTGAAGTAAAAGATATCATGTAAAAGTACATATTTTACGGCAATCTTGTTTCATAAAAACCGAACAAATAAGTAAGAAGTATTGATAGTCAGTATTTTAATTGATTTAAATTTTCACTTTACAAAGTTTCCTCAAATTTCTATTGAAATTTTTCGGAAAGAAAGGTTCAGTGGAAAAAAAACACTAACTACTCTTTATTCCTGTCTTTTCGACGATACTTTTTTGCATCGAGAAATCTTCGATCTCATTTGAAAATTTATTGATCAGAGATTCGTTATTTTACGCGCAAAATAAATTGGTTCTACAAATTTCAAAGCGATTGAAAGCTTGAACTTTGAGTAAAAAGGAAATATTGAATCAATTTCAAGCAAAAAAAGCGATAATCTATACTAAAATTCCTTTTTCTTATGAAAAATTGGAATGAATATACATTTATAATTGTTAATATTGACCTTGGAAAACGCAACTTAATTCAATTTTTGAAAGTAAATGGCAGAAACGTACGTAAATAGCAATGGAGTCATTTTACCAAACAATGGCGCAACCATTTCAGCAGGAAACAGATCGTATTTGTACGGTGATGGACTTTTCGAGAGTATTCGCATTATGAATGGAAAACCCATCAACATTTCCAATCATTTCAATCGAATTCAAGAAGGCGCAAAAGCGTTGAGAATGCGTTTGCCTGTTTATTATACACCTTTATTTTTTGAGGAAAAAATTCAAGAATTAATTGATAAATCCGAGATCAAAGAAGGAGGAAAGTGTCGTGTTTCCATAGATCGATCTTCTGGCGGAACTTATTTTCCGGAAACCAATGAAGTTTCCTACTTTATAGAAGTTTATCCGTATGAAGCTAATTATTTTGAATTGAACTCGAAAGGTTTGGAAATTGATATTTCCATCGACATGAAAAAGCAAAACAATTTTCTAGCCAATTATAAGACTAAGAATGGTTTACTTTATGTGATGACTGCGATTTCAGCAAAAGAAAAACAATTGGACGATTTGTTGATCAGCAACGAAAAAGGAATCATCATTGAGAGTTCAAATTCAAACTTATTTGTTGTCAGCAACGGAGTTTTATATACGCCAGGACTCGACGAAGGTTGTTTAGCTGGAACAATGCGCATGCAAATCATCAACTTGGCCGTTAAACACGGTATCAAAGTGTATGAATGTGCTATTTTACCTCAAAATTTATTAGCGGCGGATGAAATTTTCTTAACCAATGCAATTCGAGGAATTTCTTGGGTTGGCGGATACAGAACCAAACGCTATTTTAACGTGACTGCACGAAAAATTCAAGCTCTTTTAAACGATCATTGGGAAAGAGAATTGGAAGTGCAACCAGAAAATTAAAATTTTAATTATCTTTGCTACCGATGGAAAAACAAGTCATTCTAAACGAAAAGCGCATCGAGTTAACGCTCAATAGACTTTGTTATCAACTCATCGAAAATCACAACGATTTTTCAAATACGGTATTGATTGGACTTCAGCCTCGCGGGATTCATTTGTTGAATCGTTTGAAATCTCGATTGGAAGAAATCCTAGGAGCACCCGTTGTTTGCGGAAACCTGGATATCACCTTTTTCCGGGATGATTTTAGACGAAGAGAGAACCCAATTATACCAAGTGCTACCAACATCGATTTTATCATTGAAAATAAAAAAGTGGTTTTGGTAGATGATGTTCTATTTACTGGACGAACAATACGCTCAGGAATTGATGCCTTGATGGCTTTTGGTAGACCCAAAAGTGTTGAATTGGTTACGTTTATCGATCGAAGATTTAAACGAGATTTACCGATTCAGGCTGATTACGTTGGCAAAATAATTGACACCATTGCTTCTGAACGTGTTTCGGTAGAATGGAAAGAAATAGAAGGAGAAGACAAAGTAGTTTTATACACACCAGATCACAATGGATAATTTAAGCGTTGAACATTTAACAGGGATAAAAGACCTTACTGAAAAAGACATTCAATTGATTTTTCAAACGGCTGATAGTTTTAAAGAAGTGATCAACAGACCTATTAAAAAAGTTCCTTCGCTTCGAGATATTACCATTGCCAATTTGTTTTTTGAAAACTCTACCAGAACGAGATTATCCTTTGAGTTGGCACAAAAAAGACTTTCTGCTGATGTCATCAATTTCAGCGCTTCAAGCAGCTCGGTTACCAAAGGAGAAACGTTGGTGGATACCGTCAACAACATCTTGGCGATGAAAGTAGACATGGTGGTGATGCGTCACCCAAATCCGGGAGCCGCTTTATTCCTTTCTAAAAAAGTGAAAGCAAAAATTGTCAATGCTGGAGACGGAACACACGAACACCCAACACAAGCTTTGTTGGATGCATTTTCCATCCGCGAAAAATATGGTGATGTTGCCGGTAAAAAAGTTGTCATCATTGGCGATATTTTGCATTCTCGCGTTGCCCTTTCAAATATTTATTGCCTGCAAAAGTTAGGTGCTGAAGTCATGGTTTGCGGGCCAACGACGTTGATTCCTAAATTCATTCACGAATTGGGAGTGAAAGTAGAGCACAACCTTAGAAAAGCATTGGAATGGTGTGACGTTGCAAACATGTTGCGCATTCAGTTGGAAAGACAAGACATCAAATTTTTCCCTTCTTTGCGTGAATATAGCATGCAGTTTGGCTTGAACAAAGAGATCTTAGATTCATTGGATAAAGAAATTATTGTGATGCATCCAGGGCCAATCAATCGTGGTGTAGAGATTACTTCTGACGTGGCAGATAGCAAACAATCAATCATCTTGGATCAAGTTGAAAATGGAGTTGCGATCAGAATGGCCGTGATTTATTTATTGGCTGGAAAAATTACACACTAAGAATCGTTGTGTTTTAAAAAGCAATAATTTCTGCTTGATAATGCTTATTTAGTGTTCGTATTCAATTTTCAATTGGTACTTGTTGAGCAAACCTTCCAAGTTAAATCCAGAAAACCGAGCATTCTTTATTTTATTGACTTCCGGATCGATGGCGTAGTTTTTAGCAGTTCGAAAATCAGCTTTTTCTAGAATCGTATTGTAGAAGATAACACCACTTAAATCACATTCAGAAAAAACGGCACTACTCAGATTTGCTTCAGAAAAATCGGTGTCTCTCAACGAACATTTGTCGAAGTTTGTTTTCTGTAATTTTCCGCCAAAAAAAGTGCAAAATTCGAGGTTGCAGCTGTAAAATGTAAAAGAGAATAAAAATGGATTACAAGCACTAAAATCAAGACCTATTAGTTTGCATTCCCGAAAGATGGCATTTCTAAAGCCAGTATTTCTGATTTTAGACATCGAGAAATTGCAATTTTCAAAATTACAATCTTCAAAACTATTTCCCGTAAGGTCGCTATCAGTGAAATTACAACCGTCAAAAATACATTGATAAAACTCCGTATTTCGTAACGTTTTCCCTGTAAAGTCAATGTTTTTATATGTCTTTTTCTGATGTGTTTTCATTTCAATTTTCAGTGAGAATATAAGGAGCACAGTCCGCCTCTCTTTCTACTTTAGAGAATAAGAATGGTTTAAAAATCTCATCCTTACATTTTCGAAAAAAAAATATTGACAGTCAATAAATTATCGCTGAATAGCTTAATCCCTAGGTTTCGTTTCCGGTGTCATATACGCCGCAATTGCTGGATTGTAAAACCACGTCAGCACCAACTTTGCATTTTTCTTTTTTTCAATGATTGGATTGTAATCGTAAATGTCCTTGATGTCAGCTGAATAATCTTTGATAACACCTTCATACACCAACATGTCTTTTGGTGCACTGATACTTCCTTTGGTATATTCTATAAAAAATGCTTCTGGTTTATCTGTTCCAATGTAATCGTAGATTTTTGTTTGAAATACTTTCTGAAGAATTCCGTTTTCTAAGAAGTAAAAATTCTTAAATGCAGAGTTCCGCATGCGGTATTCGATGGTCAAATTGGAATAAATATCGGAGTAAATGTTTTCAAATTTCACTTTTAAAGGAGTCAAAGCACTTGAAGGTGTTGCAATTGGAACTGAAAATTTGTCTTTTGCTCCATCGTATAAAACGAAATAATTGTAATTTCCCATGTAACCCAGTTTACTGATGTATGCCGCATTTGGTAATTTATTTACCTCAGCTTTGGCAAATTCCAAACGATTTACAACGATGATGGCATCTTCGTTATTATCTGCATTCAAATGTGCTTTATAATATTGAATACTTATTTTTTCGGTTGCTGGAATAGAGAGTGAACCCGTAATGTGTCGCTCTGCTCTTTCTTCAAAACTCAAATTTTTCTCGTTTACAACCACTTTTGTTGGCTCTTCGGTTTCAGTTTCAACTTCTTGATTTGTACATGCAAATAAAAAAGTAATCGGTATCATTAAAAAAAGGTTCCTTGCATTCATGTTACAAATATAATCGGAAATTATGTATTCCATCAAATCCTTTCAAGGAATTAAAATGGCATTTAAATATCTTTTAAACGAAATTGGTTTCCAAATTATTGCTCTTAAATTTGTTCCATGGAAAATCCAATCAAAGGAACTTGGGGAGAACTTCTCAAAACGGAAATGAATCAACCCTATTTTATTGAATTGATGCGCTATGTGCAGGAAGAAAGGGCATTGCATCCTGATCAAATTTTCCCGAAAGAAACGGAGGTTTTTCGTGCTTTGAATGCTTGTCCTTTTGAAGCGGTAAACGTAGTGATTTTGGGTCAAGATCCTTATCCAACCAAAGGCCATGCGCACGGTTTGTGTTTTTCAATTGATGAACATGTGCGACCTCTTCCCAAAAGTTTGGTGAATATTTTTAAAGAATTGACAGCAGATTTAGGAATACCTGCGCCTGTTTCTGGTGATTTATCCCATTGGGCGAATCAAGGTGTGTTGCTCCTCAATTCTATATTGACCCTTCGAGAAGGTGTAACTAATAGTCATGCAAAGAAAGGTTGGGAACGATTTACCGATGCAATTATTCAGATTTTGAATGAAAAGAAAACGCATGCCGTTTATTTATTGTGGGGAAGATATGCGCATGCAAAAGCAGCGAATTTGAATGGGGAAGAAAACTTGATTATCAAAAGTTCTCATCCTTCTCCGTTGGGCGTTACCAAATCAGGGAAGGATTTTGTGTCCTTTCAAGGAAGTAAGCCTTTTAGTCAAAGCAATCAATACCTTCTTCAACATGGAAAAGCACCAATTGTTTGGGATTGTTGATAGAAATTAAAACCTTGAGTAGATTGATTCTAAAATTTATCATTAAATTTACGACGCTTATAATAATTCAATCCGAAAGGATTCTTTAAAAAACCAAATTAAAAATGAGAAAATTTAAAGTTTTAGCGTTGATTGGCTTGATGTTTACATCAGTTGTAGCCAAGGCAGACGAAGGAATGTGGTTGCCATTCATGTTGGGAAGAAATTATGCCGATATGAAAAAACACGGTTTAAAATTGACTGCTGATCAGCTTTATTCCATTAATAAATCATCCATGAAAGATGCGATTATTTCTTTCGGTGGATTTTGTACTGGAGAAGTAATCTCAAATCAAGGATTGGTATTAACCAACCACCACTGTGGATACGATGCAATTGCAGAAGTTTCCTCAACAGAAAAAAATTATTTGGACAATGGATTTTGGGCTAAAAATTTCAAAGAAGAAATTGCAATTCCAGGATTGACAGCAACATTCGTAATTCGAATTGAAGATGTTTCTAAAACAATTAACAAAGAGTTGACTGCAAGTATGACGTTGAAAGAAAGAGCTGCTAAAATTGCTGAACTTTCTAAAACATTGACAGCACAAGCAACTGAAGGAACGCATTATACCGCTTTCGTTCGTGATTTCTTTGAAGGAAATGAGTTTTACTTATTTGTAAATGAAACATTTAAAGATATCCGTTTGACAGGTACGCCTCCTCAATCCGTAGGGAAATTTGGTGGAGATACAGACAACTGGATGTGGCCACGACATACGGGAGATTTCTCGATGTTTAGAATTTATGCAGGAGCTGATAATAAACCAGCAGACTATAATGAAGCAAACGTTCCATTTGCACCTAAACACAGTTTGCCAATTTCTTTGAAAGGAGTGAAAGCAAATGACTATGCAATGATCATGGGATTCCCAGGAAGAACAAACAGATATTTGACTTCTTTTGGAGTTGAGCAAGCAGTTTCTTTGGAACAACCGAAAATTGTTGAAGTTCGTGCGAAGAAATTAGAAGTAATGAAAAAGTACATGGACAAAGATGTTCAGGTTCGTTTGAACTATTCATCTAAACATGCACAAGTTGCTAACTACTGGAAATACTTTATCGGTCAGTCAACACAATTGACGAACAATAAAGTAGCTGATAAAAAACGTAAAATAGAAGAAGACTTTACGAAATTCAGCAAAGGGAAACCAGAATACAGCTCTGTTTTAGCAGACTACAAACAAGCATACAAAACGTTGGATCCATTGATTAATTTAAAAGTTTACCAAAGTGAATTTTTACGTCAAGTAGATGTTATTTCAGTTGTTTATTACATGCAAGTTGCAGAAGAAGTTGAGGCGGACGGAAATGCTGAGCGCGCGGCTCAAATTAGAGATTACGCAATGGGAGAAGCTGAAGCTTTGTTCTTAACGAAATCATTAGACATCGAATTGGAAACAGTTGAAGCGTTGTTGAAAATGTACTTGAACGACATTCCGATGGAACAAAGAGTTGGGATTACACGTAACTTGACAGCAGAATCAGTACCTGCGTTTATGAGTCGTGTGAGATCATTTTCTATTTTCTCTTCGAAAGAAAGATATGAAGCATTTGCTAAAAATCCATCTTCTAAAACCTTGACATCAGATCCACTTTTCATTTTGGTGAGAGATATGGATTTAGCGTATACAAACGCCATGTCTGTGGAAGAAGTAAAGGACGCAAATACGAAGATTGTACAATCTAACCGTTTGTTCGTTCAAGCGTTGAGATTGATGGAGCCGAAGAAAAATTTCTATCCGAACGCAAACTCAACCATGCGTTTGACATACGGAAACGTTTTACCATACAACACCTTGGAAGGTAAGAAATACGACTACATTTCTACAATCGATGAATTGATGGAAAAAGAAGATCCAACAAATCCAGAATTCGTTGTTGATGCGAAATTGAAAGAATTGTGGACGAAAAAAGATTACGGTCAATATGCCAACAACAAAGGTCAATTGAACGTAAACTTCTTGTCTAACAATGACATTACTGGTGGTAACTCTGGTTCTCCAGTAATCAACGGAAATGGAGAATTAATCGGTCTTGCTTTTGATGGAAACTGGGAAGCAATGTCAGGAGACATCTACTTCGAACCAAACATTCAAAGAACAATTTCTGTAGATATTCGCTACGTACTTTGGTTAGTTGACAAGTGCTATGGTGCTGACAACTTGATCAAAGAAATGAAATTGATTAAATAATTTTAACCGAAAGGTTTAGAGAAAGCTGTCTGATTATCAGGCAGCTTTTTTTCATTTCAAAAGATATCGGTATATCGGTGTATTGCGATATACTATTGTTCAAAGCTGTCTATATTTTATCTATTTTTGTAAAATAAAAAGTACGAAAATTAGCAAAATGAACATATTTAAAGGAACAGGAGTGGCGTTAGTAACGCCATTTAATGCAGATTTTTCAATCGATTTTGAAGGATTGAAAAAATTAGTTCAACTTCAAATTGAAGGTGGAGTTGACTTTTTAGTTGTTCAAGGCACAACAGGCGAATCTCCAACCTTGAGTCAAGCGGAGAAAACACAAGTTTTAGAAACCGTAATTGCTGTAAACAACGGAAGATTGCCGATCGTTTATGGTGTTGGTGGAAATGACACGGTGAATGTTGCAGAAGCAATTCGTCAAGTTCCAAAAGGAGTGGATGGAATTTTATCCGTTTCACCTTATTACAATAAACCAACACAAGAAGGAATTTATCAGCACTATAAATACATTGCTGAAGCAACGACTTTGCCAATCATCTTGTATAATGTACCGGGAAGAACAGGTTCAAACGTAAGCGCGGAAACAACCTTGAGATTAGCAGAGATCCCAAACATCGTTGCGATGAAAGAAGCTTCTGGAAATTTAGATCAAATCATGGAAATCATCCGTTTGAAACCACTTAGTTTTGGTTTGCTTTCAGGCGATGATGCCTTGACATTTCCAATGATTACTTTGGGTGGTGCAGGAGTGATTTCCGTCGTTGGTCAAGCTTTTCCAGAAAAGTTTTCTAAAATGGTGAATGCAGCTTTGGAAGGTAATTATGATATTGCTCGTGAAATTCATTACGACTTGATTCCCGTAACGAAAATGTTCTTCCAAGAAGGAAATCCTGGCGGTGTAAAAGTGGCTTTGGAAAAAAGAAATTTAATGAGTCAAGTAATGCGTAGACCGTTGGTGCAAGTTTCCAAAGAATTAGCAGCTGAAATTATTCAGGAAACAGAAAGGTTGTTAAAATAAAGACATTTATCTAGGTTTTGGCATTACATTTGAACAAATCTTATGAGCGCATAGCAAAAAGCTCGCTTGTAATGTCAATTATAATCCAGATAAAAAACAACGATATGAAAATCAAAACAATTTTTGGGATAGCACTTTTAGCAATCACCATAGCGTCCTGTAATACTTCCAAAACGAATAAGGAATCTATTCTTCCTGATGTTCACACGTCAGAAAATGCATTGGACTGGAAAGGAAGTTATTCTGGAAGTTTACCTTGTGAAGCATGTGATGGAATGGAAACAGAATTGAATTTAACTGCTGAGAATACGTTTGTATTAACACAATCTAAATTCGATAAAGAAGAGGAAGCAAAAGTGACGACAGGGAAATTTACGTGGAAAGGCAACAACATCCTTTTGGAAAATATGCCGAAAGAGTTTGCTTCTAACATGTTTAAAGTAGAAGAAAATAAAATCAGAATGTTGGACAACAAAGGAAATGTTGTTACTGGAGATTCTGAAAATGCGTACATCTTAAATAAAAATGGGAATCAACAAGTTGAAAATCAAAAATGGAAATTGGTTGAGCTTTATGGAAAGAAAGTAAAAGGAGATTCTGAATCTCATTACCTTGTTTTTCATGCTGCAGAAGGGCGTGTTGAAGCAAAAGCGGGTTGTAATCAATTGACTTTTGGTTATAAAATCAAAAATGGTTTGAGATTGGAAACTACGCCAGGAATTTCTACCATGATGGCTTGTCCAGATGAGCTTGAAGAAGAGTTTAAGAAAATGATGATGGAAGCAGATAATATATCTGTAAACGAAAAAACCTTGACTTTAAACAAAGGAAGAATGGCTCCATTAGCGACTTTTGAGATCGCAGTATAAAAATTAAATACGTTTATAAAATCGGAAAAATCGAATTGGTTTTTCCGATTTTTCATTTAATGACTTTTACAATCGTTTTTCAAACACGTGATTGTTTGCATTAAATAGAAGTTTTTCCCAATACTCGCTAAAAAGCTTCTTACCTTTGTGGTCAATTCTGTCCAAAATATAAATTCAAAATACCAATCATAGCGCATGCATATCAGCAGTCAAATCATCGAAGCAATTCAAGAAGCAAAGCACATCGTAATCACTTCTCATAAATCACCAGACGGAGATTCAATCGGTAGCAGCATAGCAATGTTAAACCTGTGTGAAGTGCTTGGAAAATCAGCAGTCATTTGTCATCCTGATCCTGCACCAGATTTCTTGTTGTGGTTAGATAAAACGGAATCGATTCTAAATTATGAATCCAATCAAGAAGAAATAATTAGTCAATTCGGAAAAGCTGATTTGATCATGTGCTTAGATTACAATGAGCCGAAACGAATTGGTGATGAAATGGGAGAATTATTGGTGAATTCGACTGCTAAAAAAGTATTAATCGATCACCATTTGAATCCTGCTGAATTTACAGACATTACCTATTCTGACCCAACTGTCGGCTCAACGTGCGAATTGATTTTTAGAGTTTTAGAAGATTCAAAACGGACAGATTTGTTGACGATTCCAATGGGAACAGCAATCTATTTAGGAATTATGACCGATACAGGTTCTTTCAGGTTTCCATCTGTTCATCCGCGCACACATACTATATTAGCGCAATTGTTAGAAGTTGGAGTCAAGCATTACGAAGTTCATCAGAATGTATTTGACACCAATACATTGGATCGACTTAAACTACATGGATATGCTACTTCAGAGAAGTTAGAATTGATTCACAATAATAAAGTTGCCATCATTTCGTTAACCAGAGCAGAACTGGATCGTTTGAATTACATCAAAGGCGACACGGAAGGATTGGTGAATGTTGCACTTTCCATTCAAGGTGTAAAAGCAGCAGCGTTTTTCAACGAAGGAGATGGATATATCAAAATTTCTTTCCGTTCCAAAGGAAAAGAAAATGCAGTGAATGTAATGACTTCCGATTATTTTCAAGGCGGAGGACACGCAAATGCAGCAGGTGGAAAGTTTGACGGTACGATAGAAGAAGCAATTGAATTATTTAAAAAAGTAGTTGGTCAATACATTCAAGCAGATTAATATGAAGGGAACAAGGTGTTTTTATTTACTTTTAATACTGATGGTCGTTTCTTGTCAATCCAAAAAAGAAGAAGTGAAAGTCAATTGGACGCAGGAGCAATCATCTAATTTTGGAAAAGAGTTGGCTTTTGAAGAGGACATGAATATCCGCATGTATTTGGATCAGCGAAAATCGTGGAAAGTCGAAGAAACTGGTTCTGGATTACGATATTACATTTATCAAAAAGGCAATGGTCCTTTTGCAGAAAGCGGAATGACCGCCAAAGTTCGTTTTAAAATTACGCTTCTAACGGGTGAAACTTGTTATGAAACCAAAGGGGAAGAAGTAGAATCTTTTAAGATTGATAAAAGTGACATAGAAACCGGTGTTCAGGAAGGTATCAAAAAAATGCGGGTTGGAGACAAAGCCAAATTGATAATTCCAAGTCATTTAGGACACGGTTTAGCGGGCGATTTTGATAAAATTCCACCATTAACGACAATCGTTGTTGACCTAGAATTAATATCATTGAAAATAAAAAGATAATTTATGAAGCAAAATAGCATCATTTTTCTATTGATCTTTGGATTGTTTTCTTGCAACACAGAAGGTGTCAAAAAAGAGACTGGAAAGCTTGAAAACAAAGACGTAAAAGAAAAAGTAGTGCAAGGAGAAGATCCAGTTCAAGCATTGGTACCAACGAACCAAGTCGATTTGTTTGAAGCAGAAAATGGTTTGAAAATCAAATGGTTTGAACACGGCAAAGGCGATTTTTTGAAGGATGGAGATGTGGTTCAAATCAATTACGATGTTCGTTTGGAAGATGGGACATTAGTAGATGGAAATCAATTGCTAAAGCGAGATTTTTTACCTTTTTTAGTCGGATTTGGACTTCAAACTTCGGGCTGGGACATTGCATTTAGAAAACTGAAAGTAGGAGATTTTGTTGAGATCATTTTACCAGGAGATTTAGCGCGGGGAAAAGCAGGAATCAAAAATTTAATTCCTCCAAATGCAACGAATATCATTCACGCACGAATTTTGAAAAAAGTAAATCCAACTCGCGTGATTGACGGAACAAAAGTGTGGCTTTTAGAAGAGAATGAGACGGAGGAAAAAATTGCAAACGAAGAGAGTACGGTCGATTTTCATTACATGGTTAGTTCTCCGTCACATCCAAAATACGACATCAGTTACCGCAGAGCCAAACCGTTTGAAATGCGATTTTCTGACAATGGAATCGTCAGAGGTTTAAAGTTAGGATTGTTGAAAGCTAAAAAGTCCGATAAACTATGGATCGTGATTCCAGCAGCAGAAGCTTATGGCAATAAAGGACTTGTCGATTTGGTGAAACCGGGTGAAAATATTTTTTATGATATTTTTATCATGGATGTTCGTTAATATTTAACAATTTTTATTTATATTCGCAACTGTTAAAATTTAGGCGTAATTAATTTCAAATTGAGTGCACATTTTTTAAACCTTTGATTAGAGTTTCACACCCTGAGATAAGACAAACAAAATTAGTTTATGAAATACCTTTTTATTCTTTTAATCTCTTCATTACCAGTATTTTCTTTTGCTCAACAAGTTGTTGATACCGTAGTAACACCAAGCGGGAAAATGCTAATTTTCGCAGATAGGTCTTGGAAAATGTTAGTAGAAACAGATTTAGATGAAGCTGTTTTAGATGATTCACATTTTGACGGTATTTTAAATGAGAATGTTCACAATTACATCGCAAATGAATCCGGATTGAATTTCGTTCAAACTTGGGACAATGAAATTTGCTTTACTTCCAACCGTTCAAACGATTTATCCAAACTACAAGATACCATTTGGTTGTGCGTTGATGGAGATTTATCCAATAAATTTGTTTCGCCAAATACAGGAATTATCACCTCAAGATACGGTTACAGAAAGGGTCGTTACCACAATGGAATTGACATTGCTTTCAACGTAACAGATACGATTCGAGCGGCTTGGTCAGGTAAAGTTCGTTATTCTAAATACAACAACGGTGGTTACGGTAATTTAGTGGTTATCCGACATGAGAATGGGTTAGAAACTTTTTATGCACACATGAGCAGATTGTTAGTTGATCCAAATCAAGACGTTCAGGCGGGTGATGTAATTGGAATCGGAGGAAATACAGGACGTTCATTTGGTCCGCATTTACATTTCGAAGTGCGTTTTTATGATGCGCCAATCAATCCAGAGGAAATGATTGATTTTGCTTCAAGCCAAGTGAAAGATCCTAACTTATTTGTGCATAAAGGATTGTTCAGACCAGGAGCGAAGCCATCAGATTATTACGAAACACATGATCACACGAGCGATGTTGCTGCTGTTGCAAGAAAAAGTGTAGCATCCAAAAAATATTACAGAGTGAGATCTGGAGATACTTTGTCTAAGATTGCTGCACGTAACAACATGACCATTGCACAACTTTGTAAGCTCAATGGAATTCGTCAGAATGCAACTTTGCAAATTGGCAGATCGTTAAGAACGAAATAACAGTATAGAAAATATTTAATAGATGCCCTTTTGTATTACAGAAGGGCATTTTTTGTTGCAAGTCGTTTATCAGTTTGATTAAAACATCAGAGGTGTATTCAGCGTTTCAAACTCACTTGCATCAGTATTAGTCGTTTGTTCAAATCAGTATTCAATCGTTCTGATTCGAGCGACATTTCAATTATTTCAGGGGTAGATAACTTCAAATTCCGAATGCAAACCTTATCTTTACAAGAAAAATAAAAAATGGCTCAAAAACCATCTATACCAAAAGGTACAAGAGATTTTCTACCACAAGATGTAGCAAAACGTACGTATATTTACGACACCATCAAAGATGTTTTTAAAAAGTATGGATTTGCTCCAATCGAAACACCTTCTTTTGAATTATCCTCTACCTTATTGGGTAAATATGGAGAAGAAGGAGATCGTTTGATTTTCAGAGTTTTAAATTCAGGTGATAAATTAAAAAAAGCAGATTTAGAAGCGTTGAAAGTTGAGAATTTACCGCGTTTTGCAAATTCTTTAGCCGAGAAAGCACTTCGTTATGACTTGACAGTTCCTTTTGCTCGATTTGTAGTACAGCACCAACATGAGATTTCGTTTCCATTCAAAAGATACCAAATTCAAGCTGTTTGGAGAGCCGACAGACCACAACACGGAAGATACCAAGAGTTTACACAATGTGATGCAGATGTAGTAGGAAGTGATTCTTTGCATTATGAAGTTGATTTTGTACAGATTTTTGATGAAGTTTTAACGAATTTAAATGTTCCGAGTTTTACCATTTTAATCAACAATAGAAAGATTCTATCTGGAATTGCAGAAGTTTCTGGAGAGCAAGATAAGTTGATTGACATCACGGTGGCAATTGACAAATTGGATAAGATTGGTCAAGAAGGTGTGGAGAAAGAATTGAAAGAAAAAGGGGTTTCTGAACAAGCAATTGAAAAGATCAAACCGTTGTTTAATTTGACGGGTTCGAATAAAGAAAACTTAGCTGAATTAACACGATTCCTTCAAGCAAGTGAAATTGGAATCAAAGGAATCGAAGAATTACAATACGTTTTAGATCAGGTTGATGAATTAGGTCTCGTACGTGCGGAATTAAAATTTGACGTTACTTTAGCAAGAGGATTAAACTATTATACAGGCGCAATTTTCGAAGTGAAAGCAAATGATGTAAAAATGGGAAGCATTTGTGGCGGTGGTCGCTACGATGATTTGACAGGTTTATTTGGAATGCCAAATATTTCAGGAGTTGGGATCTCATTTGGAGCTGATCGAATTTACGATGTGTTGAAAGAATTGGATTTATTCCCAAAAGACACAGACAAAGGTATGACGTTGATGTTTGTCAATTTTGGAGAGAAAGAGCAGAAACACTGCATGCGTTTGGCAAAAGAAATTCGTCAAAATGGAATTGATTGCGAAATTTATCCAACTGCAGCAAAAATGCAAAAGCAAATGAAATATGCGAATGATATTCACGTACAACATGTTGCAATTGTAGGAGAAACAGAAATGTCGGAAAGTTTAATTCAGTTGAAAAACATGGAAACTGGAGATCAAGAAGAAATGAGTTTGGAAGAGTTGATTTTCCATCTAAAAAAATAAGAATAAATTTATGAAAACACATATAATTACAAGTGATTGGGTGTCTTTAGAAAAGCTTGAAAGTTTACTTCAAGAAGATGTAAGGCTGGAGCTTTCTGAAGAAAGCAAAAAGCAAATCATTCGTTGTAGAGCATATTTAAACGATGCAATGGCATCGGGAGAACGTACCATTTATGGTATCAATACGGGATTCGGTTCTTTATGTGATACGGTTATTCCAGCAGACGATTTGGGACAACTGCAGACTAATTTAGTGATTTCTCACGCTTGTGGAGCTGGTGAAGAAGTGCCACAACACTTGGTTAAACGGATGTTGCTATTGAAAGTTTTGGGTTTATCTCACGGACATTCAGGAGTACAATTAGAAACAGTTGAGCGATTGATTTTCTTCTTTAACAACAACATTCTACCAGTTTTATATCAGCAAGGAAGTTTAGGTGCATCAGGAGATTTAGCGCCTTTAGCGCATTTGAGTTTACCGTTGATTGGAATGGGTGAAGCTTATGTGAATAATGAAAAAGTTTCTGGAGAAGAAATTTGCAAACAATTCAAACTAACACCGATTCAATTACAATCTAAAGAAGGATTGGCCTTGTTGAATGGAACGCAATTTATGAGTAGTTATGGTTCTTATGCCGTTGCCACATCTCGTAAATTATGGATACAATTCAATAAAATTGCTGCACTTTCTTTAGAAGGATATGATGGACGAGTTGAACCTTTTGGTGTGTCTGTTCATGCAATTAGAAAGCAGAAAGGCCAAATTAAAACGGCTGAAATATTTAGAGATCATTTAGATGGAAGTCAAATCATTTCGAGAGTAAAAGCGCATGTTCAAGATCCATATTCTTTTAGATGTATTCCTCAAGTGCATGGAGCTTCTTACGACGCAATCGAATATGCTGCTCAAATCATAGAGAATGAGATCAATGCCGTAACCGACAATCCTACCATTTTCCCAGATGAAGATTTAATCGTGTCAGCTGGAAATTTCCACGGACAACCTTTGGCCATTACCATGGATTTCTTGGCAATTGCGATGGCAGAAATGGGAAGTATCTCAGAAAGAAGAGTTTACAAATTGATTTCAGGAACAAGAGGTTTGCCAGCGTTTTTAGTTGCTAAACCGGGATTGAATTCTGGATTTATGATTCCGCAATATACATGTGCATCGATCGTAAGTCAGAACAAGCAAATGTGTATGCCAGCAAGTGTTGATACGATTGACTCATCAAATGGACAGGAAGATCATGTGAGCATGGGTGCAAATTCGGGAACAAAACTTTTCCGAATATTAGATAATTTACATACCATTCAAGGAATTGAATTGATGAACGCTGCACAAGCAATTGAATTTAGAAGACCTTTGAAAACAAGTGAGCCACTAGAAACGCTATTGACTGAATATCGAAAAGTAGTTCCGTTTGTAAAAGAAGATTGTTATTTACAACCGCTAATTTCAGCTAGTAAGAATTTTGTAACAGGAAAAATATGAGCGAATATCCGCAAGAATATCAGGAAATAGAAGAAGAAAAAAAGAGACCAACACTTTTAACGGTGTTGGTTGTTTTAAGTTTAATGGTCATTGCCAACGGACTTTTTTCAAACCTTTTAGGTTTATTAGCAGGACCATTATCAGCTGATCAAGTACAAGAAATGGTCAACTCCAACATGGGACAAGTAAATCAATTGTATGAAATGGGTCAACCATATTGGGGTGATACGACCTTGAAGATTTTGAATATGATTACCTATACGAATGCTAATTTTATGATGGATCGAATGATAAACATCGTAGGTTATAGCATTGGATTATTTGGTGTTTTAAACATGTTGAGAGGAGTGAAGTTAGGTTTTCACTTTTACATTATTTACAACCTGATTGCTTTGTTTGGAATCTACGCAAGTGTTCCGGTAAGTGAGATTCCAGGATTTTACTTTGGGTTCTTCGGAGTAATTTCGTTTTTGTTTATTTATTTGTACAGCAAAACATTACCTTGGATGACAAAATAAGGATTTTGATTTTTCATATTTGAAGGAAAGGGATGTGATTTCTAAAATCAAATTGAATTAAGTTCAAAAAAAAAGGTATATTCAACCTTCTAAAAGTTCGAAATTGAAGATACTTGGATTTATTTTGATGCTATTACCTTTGGCTTTTCAGTCGATTGCTCAAGATATTCATTGGTCGCAATACAACGATAATCCCATCTTTCAAAATCCCGGAAACAGTGGTAAGTTTAAAGGCGATTATCGATTTTATGCCAATTATAGAGATCAGTGGAGAAGTGTAACCAAGCCTTTTAGCACGATTTCAATTTCTGCAGACACTCGTTTTTCAGAGAATCCTAAATTTGGATTGGGTTTGATGGTTTTCAGTGATCAAGCGGGTGATGGAGCTTTTAAAACCATAGAAGTTCAAGCAGCTCCATCCTATCAATTTAAAATTTCGCCAGATTCTACGCACACCTTGCGAGCAGGATTTCAGCTTGGAATGAATTACCGCCAAGTTAACATGAGTAAATTTTCATTTGACGCTCAGTTTGATGGCATTCAATTTGATGAATCTTTATCGACCAATGAAAGCTTTCAAAATGATCGAAAAACGAACATTTCTATCGGTACTGGAGTAGTTTATGAGTGGTTTCAAAATGATCGAAAACGAATTAGTGCCGGTGTCGCTGTCTTCAATGTGAACAGACCAAATCAAGGGTTTTACGGCACAAAAGTTCTGAGAGATCCTCGGTTAAATCTATTTGCAAAAGGTCAATTTAAAGTTGATTTTGATTGGGATATTTTACCTTCATTTCAAATGAATTTTCAAGGTAAATACAAAGAAATTGTTCTTGGCTCTACTGCTCGGTATATTCTGATTGACAGATTGGGAGAATATAGAGCGATCTATTTTGGCGCTTTTTTCAGAAATAAAGATGCAGGATATCTCAGTGTTGGTGTCGATTATCAAAATTGGTACACAGGAGTGAGTTATGATTTGAATTTTTCAAAATTAGTTCCAGCAAGTAAAGCGCGCGGAGGAGTAGAAGTTAGTATCCGATACATTCTTACTAGGTTTAAACCCAAATCACAGATTCATAGAATATGTCCAGATTATATTTAATCATCTTGTTTATTGGTCTTTGTTTTCTAGGAAATACTCAGAAAGACCTTTCTAATTATTTGAAATTTGCCAAAGAGCAATATCAAAAAGGAGACTATATTTATGCCTTGCAGTATTATGAAAAAGCAATGCAAATCGACTCAAACACCATTGAGATTTTATGGGAGTATGCGGAAACAAATCGCGCGTACAAAGATTATCGAAAAGCAGAATATTATTACAAAAAAGTTTATAATAGAGAAGATACAAAGATTTATCCGGCGAGTTTGTTGCAATTGGGTTTGATGCAAAAGCAAAATGGTAAATACGACGAAGCAATTGAAACATTTAAGCTTGCAAAAAAGAAATATACGAAAGACAAAAAAGGATATTTATATCAAAAATCAAAACGTGAATTTGAATCTTGTCTCTGGGCAAAGTCAGCTATAAAAGATACCAGCCAGCATGTTTTACAGCAATTACCTGAGACTGTTAATACGCCAAATTCGGAGTTTGGACATGTGATTTACGACGGAAAATTAATCTTTTCTTCTTTGCGAGGAGACTCTGTGCATGGTAATGAGGAAGTGTATTCGAAGGATTATAAAACAAGACTTTATAGTTCATCGGTAAAATCTAGTAAATTTGAAAAGAGCGAAAAGATAAAAGCATTAGCGATTGAAAACATGAATTCTGGAAATGGAACTTTTTCCAAAGATGGCTTGCGTTTTTATTTTAGTTTATGTCAGGATGCTGGTTATAATTACAAATGTAAGATCGTGGTTGCCAATTACCTTGACGGGAATTGGAATAGCATCGATACATTGGGTGAAATAATCAATGAAGTCAATGCAAATACAACGATGCCTGCCATTGCTTTCATCGACGGACAAGAAGTTTTGTTCTTTTCTTCAGACCGTGAAACCGGAAAAGGAGGAATGGATATTTATTACAGTTTTATTAAAAATGGACAACAATTTGGTAAAGTTCAAGCACTTAAATCTGTCAATTCACCCGACAATGAAATCAGTCCTTTTTGGGATGATAAAATGCAGCGTCTTTATTTTTCTTCCACTTGGCACAATGGTTTTGGTGGTTTTGATGTTTTTTACACGGAATTGATTAACGGTGCATTTGCGGGGCCAGCCAACCTCGGTATTCCTATAAATAGTTCTGCAAATGATACTTATTTTTTCACCTATCAAGATACAAATTATGTTACGAGTAATCGTTTAGGAGTTTTGTTTAGTAAAAATCCAACTTGTTGTAGTGATATTTTTTCATTGTATATTCCCGTTCGTGAAACTCCTCTAACTTTGAAAGAGACTTTGGTTGAGTTGAATAAGCGCTTACCCGTTACACTTTATTTTCACAACGATTGGCCCGATCCAAAAACGACCGCAACAACAACAAAAATCAATTACCTAGATAATTATAAAGATTATGTTGCTTTAATACCGCAATATAAAAAAGAATATTCTTCTGGTCTAAATGGAAGTAAGTCAATGGACGCTCAGGAAGATATAGAAAGTTTTTTCATTGAGTATGTTGAACAAGGAGTTAAGGATTTAGAGCTTTTCAGAGATTTGATGTTGGAGGAATTAAAGAAAGGAATTTCCCTTGAATTAACGATAAAAGGGTTTGCCAGTCCTTTAGCAAAAACGGATTACAATGTCAATTTAACCAAAAGAAGAATTGCGTCTTTGGTTAATTATTTAGAGGCTTTTAATCAGGGAGAGTTTAAACCCTATTTAAACGGGAATTCAGCGAATGGAGCAAAAATCAGCATCAAAGAAATTCCATTTGGAGAATATACTTCCAATAAATTAATTAGTGATAATCCAAACGATCAGAAAAATTCTGTTTATTCTCGAGCTGCTTCATTGGAGCGTAAAATTGAAATCCAGAGTATCAGTATTGTTTCAGCTGACTCTTTGAATGTAATTAGTTCAGATGTTTTGATTCAAGATTTTGGGAAAATAGGAGCTGACATTGCAGTATCGACTACTTTTAAGATCACCAATACAAGTAATCAACTTGTAAACTTTCAAACTCCCGAAATCTCATGTGATTGTGTCCGTTTAGTTTTTTCGAAAATGACACTCAATGCTGGGGAAACAATGGATTTAAAAGTATATTTTAATCCTCAGAGAGAAGCAGGTAATGTTTTGAAATCTGTTGTTCTAAAAACGCTTGAGTCTAGTAGAACATTGAAGCTAGCTGTTTCTGCTGAAGTTCTCCCTTAGTTTTTTAGCATTTTCGTTAACTGGAATTTCGCTGTTGATTGTTTTGAAAAACATCTGTTAATACAGGAGGAAAAATAGTCGGAGAATAACGGTTTGTCCATCTTTTAAAGATGAAGGGAGAAATTGGTTCTTGCTTTTTGTTTAAGGTGATTTTTATTTCATTGTTAGGTTTGTATATCCATACATATTCAAAAACACTAAAACTTGTTTTTGTTGCAGTAATTTCAACACCTGAAACTGTTGTAAAGTCAAAGCCATGTCGTGCTAATTCTACTTTGTTAATGTGTAATTCATCTGCACCATCTCCCAATAGAGTAGCTAATATCGTCCAGTTTTTAGCTAATATTTTGAACGTTTCTCGTGCAATTGTTTTTTGACTTTTTGAAAGTTCAGAATGGTATCTATTTTTACATTTGATATCGCAGAAAACCTTATCGGAACGACCGTAAATGAATTTTTCGCATACTATACACGTGCGATTATTCTTGCTGGGTTTCAGGTTTTTCATTCGTTTTGAATTTGTGGTTATAATTAAAGATAAGGAAGTTAAATTGAATAAACAAACTTTTGATTAAAAATTAATCTTTTTTGCGACTGTTAATTAAGCGTTGCTAACCGTTATAAACCCTTAGCCCATTGACACTACTAATTCTCCGTAAAAAAGGCATCCTTCATTACACAATCGACCCTCTCAAAAACAAACTTCAACACCTCAAACCACAACTTTATCAAAGAAATAACCGTAAACTCTAATTGATTCATTTTTTCAACTATTTTTGTGTACTATGATTGAAAAACCAAAAAGAATATTATTCCTAGACTTTATGCGCGTTTTAGCGTTGTTTATGATGATTCAAGGACATACAACCTACGATTTTTTGGATTTAGCGATTCGAGATGGGAAATCACCAGGAATCAATTTATGGACAAGTCTTCGTGGATATACCGCACCATTTTTCATGTTGGTTTCTGGAACTGTTTTTACTTTTCTAATGCTTTCTCAGGAACGTCCCGACGGATCAAATCCACGAATAAAAGCGGGAGCGAAACGAATTGTTACCTTGTTGTTTTGGGGATATTTATTGAATTTCCCGCTTTACGTAATCGGAAAAATATTTACCAAAGAAGGTTTAGATCAGTTCTTGAGTGTGGGAGTTGGACAAACATTTTTAACCATTTTTGCAATTGCTGCAGCTTTGTATTTATTCAACAGCTTGACAAGTGAAAAAGAAGATGCGCAACAAGGGTTAATGAAAAAACTATTTAAGCAAGATGCGTTAAATCACTTGAAATTCAGAGAACGACTGTTCAACAAAGATTTTTTTACCAACGAAGATCGTAAAAAGCGTTTGTTTTCATCTTTTTTCTACGCCGTAATAATTAGTATTCCTTTTCTAATCATATCTAATTTATTGACGATCGAAGAGAAGCAACGATCTTTGAGGGTCGATGTACTGCATATCATTGCCATCGGACTTTTAACAATCATGATCATCTATTCGATTGCGAAACACCGACGCTGGATTTTTGGTGCTTTGAGTTTTATTTTAATGATTTCAATCATTATTTTATTCCCTTTACTTCACAACGTTGATTACAGTCATTTGCCGATTTTTGTCGCGCCGTACTTAAATGATTTTGGCACCAAATCCATGTTTCCTTTAACACCTTGGTTGGCTTATATTTTTGCTGGTGCTTTGTTAGGATTATGGTTATCTAGTGAAGTCAAAAAACCAAAGTTTGATTTGAGAATTGGATTTAAATTGGCTGCAATTGGCATTGGGTTTTTATTAATTTCAAGAATTGGAAATGCATTTGAAATTTACTTATATGGTAAAAGCTATTTCTGGCACGACAGTCCAAATTTAATTTACCATCGATTTGGTATCGTGATGTGTGTTGGTTCAGTGATGGCATTTCTGAGTTTGTACTTTAAAGACATGCCGACTTTTGTGAAGCAAATGAGCCGAAATACTTTGTGGTTGTATGTAGGTCACTTGATTATCATCTACCAAATTGTGAAACCAATCATCGGATATCAAACAAGATTTAGCGTTCCAATTGTTTTGGTATTTATTGTTGGAATGTTTATTTTGATGTACTTACAAACGCAAGTAATCATTTACGTTCAGAAGAAAGGAGGCTACGTTTCCATGTTTAAATCTTGGTTTGGAAAATCTTCTCCGAAGTCAGTAGAAAAATAACGCTTACCTTCGTTTATATGCATCGTTTTTAACGGAATTATTCTTATTTTCGTACGGTTAATGAGATTTATTGCAGATATAACGTGGTGGTGGTTGATTCCGATTGGAGCAATTGCTTTCGCTTTAACCTATGTTTTTTACCAGAAAAAAGGTTGGTTGAATGAAATTTCTTCTTCAATCAGAAAATTACTTTTTATCCTGCGATTTCTTAGTTTAACCTTGATCGGCTTGCTTTTGCTTGGATTGATGATTGAATCTACCAAGCTAAGGAAAGAAAAACCGGTATTTATTACCTTGGTTGACAACTCAAGTTCGCTTAAAAACTTTAGTGATAGCAGCCAAGTTTTAGAACAAATCAAGAAGTTCCACAGTGAATTAAAGGAAAAATATCCCGACAAGTTTGAGTTTGTGAGTTATGCAGTTGGTGGATCTTTTCGTCAAACAAATGATTTTGATTTAAAAGATTCGAAATCTAAATTGGATCAAGGATTTGAACAAGTTTACAATCGGTACTACAATAGAAACATCGGTGGCATCACTTTTATCAGTGATGGAAATTTTAACGACGGTGAAAGTCCTATTTATCCTGCTCAGAAAATTGCAATGACACCTATATTTACTTTGGGTGTTGGTGATACAACGGCTAAAAAAGATCAGCTGATCAGCGACGTGACGCACAACGAAATTGCTTTTTTGAAAAATAAGTTTCCGGTTGAAATTGATGTAGAAGCACTGAAAGTAGGAAGGGTTAGTTCGAAAGTTTCAATTTTTCACAAAGATAAATTAGTTGCAAGTCAGGTTATTCATTATGAAAGTGGTGAGTTTGATCACAAACACTTAAATTTTGAGTTAGAAGCCAATGAGATTGGATTTCAGCATTATACGGTTGAGGTTTTGCCTTTGACAGGAGAGTATACTGTTAAAAACAATTACCGCTCTTTTTACATTGAGGTGCTCGATGCTAGGAATAAGATTTTGATTTTGTCTGGTGCTCCACATCCTGATCTTTCAGCTTTGAAATCTGTCTTGGAAAAAGATGAAAACGTAGAAGTTGAAATTCAATTAATGGAGAAATGGCAACCAAATCTTCAAAAAGTTGATTTGATAATTTGGCACGAACCAGGCGTGAATTTTAATGCTTCAAAATTTGATTTTATTCGGAATTCTGGTTTGCCAATTTGGTATTTTATCGGACCAAACACGCCCAATTCGATGGTTCAAAAGTTGGATCTTGGATTTAGTTTCCCAAATTCAAGACAAACGGATGAGGTTCAAGCAAAATTAAATGCAGGCTTTGAATCTTTTCAAATTTCAGATGAGTTAAAACAAGCTTTTAATTATTTCCCGGCAGTTAAAGTTCCGTACGGTGAAACAAAATTGAATGCTCAAAACAAAGTGCTTCTTTCGCAACGTTTAGGCGGTTTTGCGAAAAATGATCCCATCCTTTTTGTGGGCGAAAAAGGGAGTTTTAAATATGGCGTTTTCTTCGGTGAAGGGATTTGGAAATGGAAAATAAATGAATACAGTCGTACGAATGCTTCAGAAAGTTTTGAAGAACTCATTCAGAAAGTAAGCCAGTTTTTAGTGGTGAAACAGAATAGTTCAGCTTTGCGAATTGCCATGCCAAGTAGATTTCAAAAAGGAACTGAAATTAGAATAAAAGCTTCTTTTTATAACGAATCTTTGGAGGCAATTACAACGCCCAAGGTGATGTTTGAATTGACAGATGAAAGTGGAAAGAAATCCAATTATCAATTTGCTGAAAAGTTAAATGGATATCAACTTCCATTGGGAATATTGGCTCCTGGAAAGTTTTCTTGGATAGCAAAAACAGAGTTTGGTGGTAAGAAATACGCAAAATCTGGTGTTTTTATAGTGGAAGATATCGACATCGAATCAATCGAAACAAGAGCAAACCATACTTTGCTAAAACAACTTTCAACCAATTCGAATGGCACATTCTATCCTTTGAAAAGTTACAAAAAATTAATTGAAGATCTTGCGCAACGTGAAGACATTGTGGATGTAACGTATCAGGAAAAAACAAACGCAGATTTGCTTGATTACGTTCTAGTATTACTGCTTATTTCTTTCTTATTGAGTTTGGAATGGTTTTTACGAAGAAGGTTTGGTGGATACTAATATGAATTTTTGAAAGATTTATAAACAGGCGATGTGCATTAAATAGGATAGGTGGGAATGTGATGATGAATGAGATTTTATCATCAAAAATTGATTATATTTGTTGGAAATGGATTTAAAAAATAATTTAATTTTGAGAGCAGCCAAAGGCGAAAGTATCGAAAGATACCCAGTTTGGTTGATGCGCCAAGCAGGTAGGATTTTACCTGAGTATCGCGCAGTTAGAGCTTCTTTAGGAGGATTTAAAGAGCTAGTTGAAACACCTGAATTTGCAGCGGAAGTCACCATTCAACCAGTGGATATTCTGGGAGTTGATGCTGCAATTATTTTTTCGGATATCTTGGTGGTTCCGGAAGCAATGGGTCTGGAGTATCAATTGATTGAGAAAAAAGGTCCTTGGTTTGAAAAGACAATCAAAACAGAGGAGGATTTAAAATATGCCGAGTTTGATTTTGATGTTGAAGATCGATTGAGTTATGTTTTGGAGGCAATCAAAATAACAAGCAAAGCATTGGACGGTAGAGTTCCTTTGATTGGTTTTGCTGGTGCTCCGTGGACTATTTTTTGTTACATGATCGAAGGTCACGGTTCCAAAACTTTCTCGGAAGCTCGTAAAATGATTTATACGAATCCAAAATTGGCACACGAGTTGCTAAGTAGGATTACGAAAGTTACAATTAAATACCTGAAAGCTCAAATCAAAGCAGGTGCTCACATGGTTCAAGTATTTGACTCTTGGGCTGGCGTTTTAGGAACGGGGCAATATGCTGAATTTAGTTTGAAGTATTTGGAACAAATTGCATCGGCAATTACAGAAGTTCCAGTGACACTCTTTGCAAAAGGTGCATATTCTTCTCTAGGGGCAATTGCAAAATTAGATTGCAATACCGTTGGATTGGATTGGAATATGGATGTAGCAGAAGCGCGAGCGTTGGTGGGTGAAACGAGAACTTTACAAGGTAATTTAGATCCGTGTGCGCTCTATTCTTCGCATGCCGAGGTTGAATTGTTAACTAATAATTTGTTAGATTCGTTTAAAAGTAAACGACATATCGTAAATTTGGGTCACGGGGTTTATCCTGATGTGGATCCTGAAAAAGTTAAAACGTTCATTAAAACTGTTAAAAACTATGAAATTAAATACTAAATCTATTGCTCAAATCTTGACAATAATTCCGATGAGTTTATTCTCCATCGCTACTTTTGCACAATCAGAAAACTTGGTTCAAAATGGAAGTTTTGAGTCGCTCAGCGGGAAAGCTAGAAAACTTGGAGCTATTGAAGTAGCTACTGGCTGGAGTTCTCCTACAGGTGTTCGAGCGGATTTGTTTACGCCGATTGCGAAAGTTGATGACATTGGTACGCCAGCGAATATCTACGGTTCTGAGGAGCCAAAAGATGGTCAAAATTATGCTGGTATTGTTGCGTATTCGTACAACGATAAAATGCCAAGAACATATTTAATGACCAAATTAAATGCGCCAATGAAAAAAGGAATGACGTATTGTGTTTCTTTCAACGTGGCTTTATCAGAATTGTCTAAATACGCAGTTGCCGAAATTGGTGCGCACGCTTCTAAAAAAGCATTTGGGACAGATGAAAAATCAAGTATTATTGATAAGACACATATCAAGCATCAAAGAGGAAAAGTTTTTAATGCGATGTATGGTTGGGATTTAATTTGTGGTAGTTACGTTGCTGAAGGTGGTGAAAAATTCATTACGATCGGTAATTTTACAAACAACAAAGACATTGATGCTGAAAAAAGTAAAAAACCAGCAGATGTTCGAGGAAATCAGATCATTGCAGCATATTACTACATCGATGATGTTTCAGTGACTTTGTTAAATGATGGTGAAGATTGTGATTGCGGTACTGGTGAAGCTTCTATTAAAGAATATTCTAATACAGTTTATGCTAAAACGGTTCAGTTAACAGATAAAATGACAATTGAACAAAAAGTTGCTGCTCAAACAATTTATTTTGGATTCGGAAAATCATTAATTCAACCGGCAGGAAATACTTCCATGGAGTTGATTTTAAACATAATGAAAGAAAATCCAAATACGATGCTTGAAATTCAAGGTCATGCGGATGAAAATGAAATTAGTGAAGGTGCTAAAAATTCAGTTTTCGCAGACATGGATGAAAAGCGTATTAAAAAGGTGAAAGAGTTTTTCATTGAAAAAGGAATTCCTGAAAATAGAATAAAGACAACTACAATGGCTGATTCTTCTCCGAATTCGGAAATATCAGACATGGATACAGATGATTTGAAAATGGCTAAAAATCAACGTGTGACTTTTGTCTTGACGAAGTATTAATATCAACTAAATAAATTTGAAACGGGTTACCTTTTGGTTACCCGTTTTTTTGTACTTTATTTTTGCTAATAATTGAAATTTAGGACTGTTTATGCACTTTACTTCGATCCCATTATCCGCTAAGTAATGTGCTAAGTGACTTATTCAAATGTGGCTTCTGCCGATTTTTAACAATCAAAAGCGGTATTTGTTTCCGAATTCTCAACATATCAGTTAGAAACTCTCAAAGACACTGCAAAGCGATTTAACGTGAACAATACAAGACACAAAAAAACCGATGAAATGAATTTTCATCGGTTTTTTTTTAAAATTATAATGGAAGTAAAAGTTTGCTCTATATAATTGTATGTGAAATTAATCTTTCGATTCTTCTTTTTTGGCAACTGGTTTCTTGACAGCTGGTTTTTTTACTTTTACCTCTTCGTCCGCGACCGGTTCTTTTTTGGCAGCTGGCTCTTTTTTAACTGTTTCTTTTTTAGGTGCAGTCTCCTTCTTTGTAGTAGTTGTTTTTTTAGCTACTTTTTCTTCAACGGCTTCCGGCTTATTTGCTTTTTCAGCGCTCACGGATGGATTATTCTTCTTTTTACGACGAGAAACTCCGTATGAACCTGTAATTCTTTTGCCTTTCGCAGTTTTATTATCTCCTTTTCCCATAACTGGTTTCGATTTGATGATTAACTTTAACAAATATAACATTCTATTTTGAAGTTGAGCTATTCATTTTCAGAGATTTCTATTCGGATCCTAAATTGAGTTAATCTCGTTCTTTTTTCTGAACGTTCGAAGTCTTCCATTCTCATTGATCGAAACGTTAATTTACTTGTAATTACAAGATTTAATTTTGAATCTATTACCTAGGTAGTTATATTTGCGCCATGAAATTATCTGAAGAATTAAAAATCAAGTTTAAATCTCCTCAGCACAAAGTGATGGTGAATATTCGCCATACTTCCAACTGGATTTCCAACAGACAAAATCACTTTATATCTCAGTTTGATTTATCCATTCCACAATTCAATATCCTAAGAATATTACGCGGTGATCGCGGAATGATTAGTGTAAACACCGTGAAGGAGAGAATGATTGAAAAATCTCCAAATACAACTCGTTTAATGGATAAGTTGATTGATAAAGGTTTAATCAATCGAGTTAGATGTGAAACCGATAGAAGAATTGTCCATGTTGAAATTACTGAAAAAGGATTGGTTCTTTTAAAACAAATCGATGCCACTTTTGATGACAGTCAGTTTAAGACCAATTTTTTGACAGATGATGAGGCGCGAACCTTATCGCAACTCCTCGATAAAGTTCGAGAAAATATTTAAATCTCCACTCAATAAAAATACAACTAGAAATAAATACTATGATTTTACAATTTTTCAAAAACACAAAAGTTAAAACTATTTTAAGAAAACAAACAAGTGCGCTCAAAATAACTTCTTTATTAGTAACGCTTCTTCTGTCTTCAAATGATCTACTAGCTCAAAAACCAGCGGCTCCTGGAAATGGAATTTTAAGAGGAATTGTGATTGATTCAGTTGCTAGAACAGGAATTGATTACGCCTCGGTGCGTTTACTTTCTGTTAGAGATTCATTGACGCTTTTAGAGGTTTACACGGATGATAAAGGTGTTTTTCGTTTGGAGCAAATTCCAAACGGTAAGTATTTTGTGAAAATTACGTTTTTTGGATACGTTACAAAAGTGATCGATGACATTTCATTTTCAGCAGACTCTCCAGGTAGAGATTTAGGTTTGATTCGAATTGCAGCTGAAGTCACTACAAATTTGGATGAAATTCAAGTGGTTGCCAAGCAAGAAATAATGCTCAACACCTTGGACAAAAAAGTGTACAATGTTGGTGAAGATTTGGCGTCCAAAGGTGGAACGGTAAATGATTTATTAAACAACATTCCTTCCATTGAAGTAGATCAAGATGGTACGATTTCTCTTCGAGGTAATTCGAATGTTACGGTTTTGATTGACGGTCGTCCAAGTACTTTGACTGGTGGAAATGGAAAAAGTTTATTAGATGCATTCCCTGCAGGATCCATTGAGCGTATTGAGGTGGTGAATAATCCGTCTGCGAAATATGATCCAGATGGTACATCAGGAATCATCAACATTGTGTTGAAGAAAAATAAATTAAGAGGAATCAACGGAAATGTAGCGATGAGCGCAGGAACAGGGAATGATTACAGCGGTTCTGCTTCCTTGAGTTATCGAAATGTGAAAATGAATGCGTTTGCAACGTATGCACTTAGTTATTACGAAGGACAAAGAGGAAATGAAAGCCGCATCATTCGTAACTTCGCGGATTCCATTTTTAAGTTGAATCAAAATCGTACCGGTACGGATTTAATGGTGAATCATACAGCTCGTATTGGTTCTGATTTCTACATCAAACCAAGAAATACATTTGGTGTTGTGTTGACCGGAAATTTTGGCGATCGAAAAAGAACCGGAAACATGGACTATATGCAGTTGGGCGGAAATGATGTTTCTGTTCGCGAGTGGAACAGACTTTCTGAGGATCCTTCCAAAAATCAAAATTTCGATTTAAACCTAAACTATAAATGGGATTTTAAAGCAGAAAAAGGAAATGTTACTTTTGATGTTACGCATTCTGCGGGCTTCGACAACTCAACGGGCGATTATGATGAATCCTATATTTCTGAAAACGGTGTCCCAGTTTACCAACCTCATTTACAACAAAACTTAAGCGGTGATGATAAATTCCGTGTTTCAACAATTCAATCGGATTACACCAAAATTTTACCTAAAAATATTCGTATTGAAGCTGGAGCAAAAGGTGTTGTTCGTCAATCGACAGTAGTTTCTGCTTCAGGTACGAAAAATCAAGTGACAAACGAATTTGAAATGGATACACTTTCTAATTTTACATATCAATACGATGAACAGATATTTTCTGCCTATGGTAATTTTGGTCAGCAAATTAAGAAATTTAAATACCAAGGAGGTGTTCGCCTAGAGCAAGCGATGCAGGCTCCAAATCTAGTTTCTCAAAATCAATCTTTTAAAAACAATTATTTTAATTTTTTCCCTTCTGCCTTTTTAGCGTATGAAATCAATAAAGAGTCTGAGGTTACTTTGAGTTATAGTCGTAGAATTAACAGACCATCAAGTTGGAATTTGAATCCGTTCACAAGCTACGCAGATCCTTTCAACCTTCGAAAAGGAAATCCAAACTTGAAGCCGGAATATATCAACTCATTGGATTTGGGTTATGGTTTCAACAAAAAGAATTTTAATTTGACTGCAAACGTTTATTACAGACAAACAACAGATGTAATTCAACGTGTAAAAGAATTTTATGACAACGGATCAACTGCTGCGACGTACGGAAATATCAATGAAAGTAGAAGTTTAGGTACGGAATTGATATTGGTTTACAAACCTTTTCCGTGGTTTAGAAATGTGATCTCTTTAAATGGAAATAGAATACAATACATCGACGATTCGCCAACTACTGATTTTAATAATACTGGATTTAACTGGGGAGCAAAATATACAGGAAGTTTTGAATTCTGGAAAAAGACAGCGAACATTCAGGTAAATGGAAGATACAACGCACCAATCGTAACAGCTCAAGGAACTGTGTTGCCACGTGCTTCTGTAGATTTATCTGGAAATAAAACCTTGAAAAATGGAAAATGGACGGTAGGTTTTAGATTTGCCGACATCTTCAATACCAGAGAGTTTGTAATCGAAGTGGAACAACCAACTGCATTTCAGTATTCAAGATTTAAGCAAAACACACGTAGATTCTACATCAATGCAAGTTACAAGTTTGGTAAATACGACGTTTCGAAGAAAAGTAAAGTGTACCAAGCAGGTGATGGAGGCGGAGAGTTTTAATTTATTCTGCCAACTTCTCTTTTGCTAGCTCAGCCTTTTTAGGTTGAGCTTTTTTGTGAGTAGTTGTTTCTATTTTTATGTCAGTTTGAATTCCCAATGAAACGAGTCCGCTATCAAAACTCTTAATTTTTTTGACTTTCTTTTTTTTCAAATCAAAATATAATTTCTGTATGTCTAGTTTGGTTTCCATGTTGTAAGTTTTAGGTAAAATATGTCTGTGTTTTTTTTATAATATTAATCAATTTTAATACCATTCAAAGTCATATTGATTAAAATGACAGTTCGATTGAGTTTAAGGACTGTTTTGATTGGTTTAAGTGCCCAGAAGACAGTCAATTAATGTAGTAGTTAATTTTATGCTAAAAACGATAAGCTTCTCTTTCTTTCGCCAAAATTAGATGAATTTATGAGCTAACTTTCATTTTTTTAGAACTTTTAGCTATTTATTTCGATTGTTAAAGTAGTGTATTTGCTGCGTGAATAGTTATTTTAAGGGTTTTAAAAGCTTACATTTGAAATGTATTTTGTGACTAAATCAGTAAATATATGCGCTTAACTTTACTCTTCTTTTTGTTCGTTGGAACTTTTAACTTCGCTTTTTCTCAAGAAACCGCTTTTACAAAGACAGATTCTTTACGAGGAACTTATTCCTTAGCACGTTCTTTTTGGGATTGGATTCATGCAGATTTGTCAATTTCTATTCAGCCAGATGAAAAGTTTATATCAGGAAAAAATGTGATTCAGTATCGGGTTCTAAAATCGCATCAAGTGATGCACATTGATTTGCAAGAACCGATGAAAATTACATCAATTCATCAAGAAGGTAAAAAGTTGAAATTTACTCGAAATGGGCAAGCCTATTTTATTCGTTTGACAAAAGAACAAAAAGTCAATGACATCAATACCTTGATCGTTGAATACGAAGGAAATCCACATGAAGCGATAAAAGCACCTTGGGACGGAGGATTTGTATGGAGTAAAGATGCCAACGGAAATCATTTCATTGCAACTGCTGTTCAAGGAATTGGTTCTAGCACGTGGTGGCCGTGTAAAGATCACCCAACAGATGAAGTAGATAGCATGCTAATACACATTTCAATTCCAACGGATTTGAAATTAAAAGCCATTTCAAATGGAATCAAAATAGGCGAGAAGGATGGTGAAAATGGTTGGACAACATTTTCATACCAAATCAATAATCCGATTAATAGTTATGGTGTAACTGTAAATATTGGAGATTATGTGACGACAAATGAGGTATTTGAAGGACTGTCTGGAAAATTGAATTTACAATTCGTTTCGCTTCGAAATCATGTCGACCAAGCAAAAGGTCAGTGGCGACAAGTGTTCGATATTTTAAATGCTTACGAACATTATTTTGGTCCTTATCCTTTTTATCAAGATGGAATGAAAATCATCGAAACTCCCTTTTTGGGAATGGAACATCAAGGAGCAATTGCGTATGGAAACGGTTTTAAAAATGGCTATTTACAAACTGATTTAAGTGGAACCGGCTGGGGATTTAATTTTGATTTTATCCTCGTTCACGAAATTGCACATGAATGGTTTGGAAATTCGATTACAGCAGGAGATATTGCCGATATGTGGATTCAAGAAAGTTTTACTTCGTATGCTGAAAACTTGTATGTAGAATGGTTTTATGGAAAACAAGCTGGATCAGATTATGTGATTGGAACTCGCAAGAAAATCGCCAATGATTCTCCAATTATGGGAGTTTATAGTGTGGATAATGCTGGTTCGACAGACATGTATTACAAAGGAGCTAACATGCTGCATACCTTAAGGACGTGGATTGATCAGGATGAACTTTGGTTTCACATGCTGAAAAATCTGTATCAAACGTTTGATAAATCGATTGTGAATTCGAAGCAAATTGAAGATTTCATCAGCAAAGATTTGAACTTAAATTTAACCTCGTTTTTCAATCAATATGTTCGTGATCGTCGAGTTCCTATCTTGGATTATAAATGGGTTGACAATCAATTAAATTACCGCTGGACGAACTGCATTGCTGAATTTGACATGCCTTTGCCTGTTTATTTCGATGCGCAAGTATTAGTTCTTAAACCCACAACGAAATGGCAAATTTTTGGATCACAAACGGTAAATTCGACAGGAGTTTTAAGCGTGAATTCAGGTTTTCTTTGTACCTTAAAGAAATTATAGCTTATTCAGAATTTACCCTTTTTAAATCTAAATATATGAAACAAGAATTTTGGCAATCTCGCTATGAAGCAGCACTTACAGGCTGGAATATTGGGGACGTTTCTCGTCCGATTAAAGAATACTTAGATCAGTTGACGGATAAAAACATGCGAATCTTAATTCCAGGATGTGGTTATGGTTACGAAGCGATTTACGCACACCGCTTGGGATTTAAAAATGTATTCGTACTTGATTTTGTGGAAGAACCTTTGAGAACGTTGCAAATTAATTGTCCATCTTTTCCAAAAGAGCACATCGTGCAAGCTGATTTCTTTGAACATCAAGGAGTGTATGATTTAATCATCGAACAAACCCTATTTTGCGCCATCGACCCAACTAATCGTTCAAAATATGTAGAGAAAGTTCACAGTCTTTTGGCTCCAGGAGGAAAATTAGTTGGACTCTTATTCGACCGACATTTCGACGGCGGACCGCCATTCAGTGGAACCAAAGCAGAATATCAAAACCTGTTTTCACCAGTTTTCGGAGAAGTGAACCTGAAAGATTGCTACAATTCAATCCAAGCTAGACAGGGAACAGAAGTTTTTATCTTTGCTCAAAAGGCGAAGTAATTGGAATTTCTGATGTATGCTAGATGCTTAAAATGAGCCACGTCAGGAATAAAAATTAATTAACTAAAAAAATAATTTCTACCAAACGTAACCTTAAAAGTATTTATCCGTTTACTCAAATAAGGATCAATATTATTAACATCTACAGGTGAAATAATGAATTAAGGGCTTTCTGCGGATAGCCCTTTTTTATGCCCTGAATTTTTGTTGCCATCTCACCTATCGACTAGGAAAGACGTTTTATAGAATATGAGATTTTATAGAATGCGCCACAATTCCCCAGATCATAAACTGATTATCTTCCGTAACTAATATCGGCGTATGTTTTTTATTGGTAGGAATCAACCAACAGCAATTCGCTTCGATTTTAATTCGTTTGATGGTAAATTCACTGTCAATCACACAAACTGCAAGGTCTCCATCTTTCGGAGTCAAACTGCGATCAATAATAATTAAATCTCCATCGGATATTCCAGCATCCATCATACTTTCACCTGAAACCTTCGCAAAATAAGTCGATTTTGGATGCTGAATCAAATCTCGGTTCAAATCGATTTTCAAATCAATGACATCTTCTGCAGGAGCAGAGAAACCTGCGGGTATTCCATTGGAAATTACGGGAAGTTCCAAAGACATGTATATACTGCGCGGCTGATTGCTGATTTGAAGTGTGACCATAACTAAAAGTGATTAATTAAAAATCAAATATACGATTAATATCTAATCAATTGTATGGTTTCTTTTAAATTATTTTGAGTTGCTTGACTATATTGTTTGCGGAATATGGTTTTGAATTATGATTCTTTATTGTGTCTATGATTCATTGAAGTATATTTATCTTTAAAACCAATTTTCACTATTTTGACTTGTGTGAAATACGTACAATACAAAAATGGTTTGATTTTCAAAAATATAATGTATTCCAATACCAAATTTTCTCAAAAAAGTGGATGCGAACCTTTTTATATCTCAATTGACATTTTAGGGATGCTTTTGAATATACATCATGGCATTGTTTAGTTGAATTAGGAATTTAACTTCCAAGCCTGGCGTCTGATCAAAAAACCAATTGGTTGCTTTTTCAATTTGCATTTGAGCGCATTCACCGACAACTAAAGAGTAAGTCTTTTAACTTTATTTTTGTTAAATAAATCCACTTTTACTTCGTTCCAATTCGTGTAATTTGCAGTTCCGCGTTCATATTCTTTTATTCCCTCATCTAATTGTTCTTTCTGCCATTCAGGAATATCAATATTACTACCAACTGCCTTTAAATCCAATTGATCCAGAAGCTCGATGAAAAATTGCAACTTATTTTCGGGTACTTTAACGGTGATTTCTATCATGCTGTTGGAATATGTTGTTCGTTTATGTTGAAGTAAAATTTAGTTGGCATCATCTATCAAATAGACAAAAAAATTGAATGATTTAAAATAAATTAAAAAGATATTAGGTACAGTTTCATTTTTCAATAACTTTAACTTGATTTTAAACATTCCTTTCAAAGTGAAGCTGCACTTATCCTCATCTTTGTTTAAATTTGCAGAAAATAAAATTCTCATGACGCAACTAATTGAAGATTTAAGATGGCGCTATTCGACTAAAAAATTCGATCCGACAAAGACAATTAGCGATGCAGATTTTAAGGTTTTGATGGAGGTCATCGCCTTAGTTCCTTCTTCGAATGGTTTGCAGCCCTATAAATTCATGGTTGTTGAGAACCCAGAAATCCGGAAGAAATTAAGAGAAAAATCTTGGAATCAATCGCAAGTTACCGATGCATCGCATTTGGTAGTGATGTGCGCTTATATTCAATTGAACGAATGGCACATTGATGAATTCATAACGTTGAATCAAGTCGTTCGTGCTGCAGAACCTGAAAAATTAGTAGGATTCAGCATGCACCTTAAAAATAGCATCATTAGTAAACCTTTGGAGGAGATGACCGCCAACAATGAGAATCAAGTTTATATCGCCTTAGGACATCTTCTTCACGCTGCAGCGCAGATGAGAATCGATAGTTCACCGATGGAAGGATTTCAAAAGGAAGCATACGATGAAATCTTGGGCTTAAAAGAGAAAAATTTAAAGTCAGTTGTGGTTTGCGCCTTGGGATATCGATCGGATGAAGACGCGTATCAGCACCAGAAAAAAGTACGGAAAAATACGGATGATCTGTTTGAATGGGTTGTTTAAATGTTTTTTTAATCTTGTCTTAATTTTGTATCTTTGTGTAAACGCTTGAATTATGGAAAGGATCGTATTAAATATCAACCCCAGAAGCAAGGCAGGTAAAATGCTGAAGGATTTATTAGAGTTAATCGCTGATAAGCCGGGTATTAAAATTTTGGAAGAAGAAAGTCCTTATCATCCTGAATTTGTAGAGAAAATTAAACGAGCTGAAAAACAAATTAAGGAAGGAGATTTCGTTGTTTTAGATACAAAGAATGTATGGGGAAGTTTAGGGTTATAATCTCTGGTGAGGCTCTGAAGGATATTAAAAGTCATTTCACATCAGGAGATAAGCCTCGATCAAAAAAATAGAAAAGATTCTAATTGAATTAGAGGTACATCCTGAGACGGGAACAGGGAGTCCAGAACAATTGAAGTACAGTTTACAAAAATTTTGGTCTCGACGAATAAATAGAAAAGATAGAATGATTTATTCCATCAATAAGAATACTGTTACAGTAGAAATTCTTTCGTCAATGGGTCATTATTCTGATAAATGAAGTAATATTTTAGATCGTGATGTTTTAAATGATTAGCGTATGTTTATCTTTGATTTTCATCATTTCAGTTAATCTGCGGTTCGGATCTGCGGTGTCATCGCAAGCTGCGGAAACCTCTCTCCAATGCTTTTCCCTCACAAAACATACAACCAACAAGTGAACCTATCTCAAACACTTAAAATAATCAAACGGCTCCAAACAATCTTTACATTGCCAATGCGCTTTGCAAGCCGTACTTCCAAATTGACTGATCATCTTGGTGTTTTCAGAACCACACAAAGGACAAGGAACTACAATCGGCGGACCGAATAGTACGCTTTTATCACCTTCATCAACTGGTGGCGCAATTCCATATTTATTGAGTTTTTCTCGGCCTTCTTTCGTCAGCCAATCTGTTGTCCACGCGGGAGATAAAGTCGTTACGATTTTAAAATCAAATCCTTTATCGGTCAAAACTTCTGCAATTCCTTTTTCAATGTATTGCATTGCTGGACATCCGCTGTAAGTAGGAGTGATGGTGATTACATATTCGTTATCAATCCATTCCACGGTTCTTACAACACCTAAATCAACAACTGTTAGAACAGGAATCTCTGGATCAGAGACCTGTTCTAATAATTGCCATATTTCTTTTTCGCTTACCATTCCATTCCCGGATAAGCGCGTTGCATGTACTGTAATTCTGTCAACAGATATCCCAAATGCTCGGAGTGAACACCTGTTCTTCCGCCAGCTTGTTGCCAAGCGTGTGCTGGAATTTCAATAGTTGCTTCGCCTAAAATTTCTCTTACTTGTTTCTCCCAAGGTCTTTTCAAAGCAGCAATGTCAACACCGATTTTCTCGTTCAGTAACAAGGCATCTACTTCGTTGCTAAAAAATAATTCACCCGTGTATCTCCAAAGTGTATCAACCGATTCTTGAATTTTCGCGTGTGATTCTTCTGTTCCATCTCCCAAACGAATCATCCATTCCGAGCTATGTCTCAAGTGGTATTTCGTTTCCAACAAAGATTTCTCAGCAATTCCAGCCAATTCTTCATCCGTGCTTTTCGCAAGTTCTTCAAAGAATAGCTTTCTGAAAACGTCAAAAAAGAATTGACGTGCAATCGTATCTCCAAAATGTCCGTTCGGTTGTTCAACCAGCAATACATTTTTGTATTCTCTTTCAAATCTCAAAAAAGCCAAATCATCCGCTGTGCGACATTTGCCTTCTACTTTTGCAGCGTAATCGTAAAAGTTTGTAGCTTGACCAACGAAGTCTAAAGCAATGTTTGTCAATGCGATATCCTCTTCTAGAATTGGTCCGTGACCACACCATTCTGAAATACGGTGACCTAAAATTAGGCTATCGTCAGCGATGCGTAAAACGAATTCAAAAAGAGCGTCTTGTTTATTAATTTCCATAAAATGTGACTTCAAATTTAGTGATTAACCGATCAATTCTACATGTGAGAAATTCCGTCTGGAACATCATAGAACGTTGGGTGTCTGTAAATTTTAGTATCTGACGGTTCAAAAAACTCATTTGCTTCTTTTGGATCTGAAGCAGAAACCAATTTCGATTCCACAACCCAAATACTAACACCTTCGCTTCGTCTGGTATAAACGTCGCGTGCATTTGAAATCGCCATTTCAGCGTCAGGAGCTCTTAAACTGCCTACGTGTTTGTGACTTAAACCTTGTTTACTTCTGATAAATACCTCCCAAAGAGGCCATTCTTTTGTACTCATAATGTTGTCGTATTAGGAAGCTTTTTTCGCTTGTCTTTTTTCTGCGTATGCTGTCGCTGCTTCGCGCACCCACATTCCATTTTCTTTTGCATTTCTTCTAGCGTCTACACGCTGTTTGTTACAAGGTCCATTTCCTTGAATCACGTTCATGAATTCATCCCAATTGATTTCTCCATAATCGTAACCTTGTTTTTCCTCGTTCCATTTCAAATCTTTGTCTGGAATTACCAAACCAATCATTTCCGCTTGTGGAACGGTCACGTCCACAAATTTCTGACGCAATTCGTCATTTGTTTCGCGTTTAATTTTCCATTTAATAGATTGTGCCGTGTGTTTTGAGTTTTCGTCGCTTGGACCAAACATCATCAACGCTGGCCACCACCATCTGTTTAAGGAATCTTGTGCCAATTCTTTTTGCTCGGGAGTTCCATTTGCCAAACCAGCAATGATCTCAAAACCTTGACGTTGGTGAAAAGATTCTTCTTTACAAACACGAACCATTGCGCGTGCATACGGTCCGTAAGAACATCTGCATAAAGGCACTTGATTCATAATCGCAGCACCATCAACCAACCAGCCAACAGTTCCCATATCCGCCCAAGTTAGGGTTGGATAGTTAAAAATGGAAGAGTATTTTGCTTTTCCAGAATGCAAATCATCAATGGTATCTTCGCGGTCGGCACCTAATGTTTCGACAGCACTGTATAAGTATAAGCCGTGTCCAGCTTCATCTTGAACTTTTGCTAACAACACGGCTTTACGGCGTAAGTTAGGAGCACGGGTAACCCAATTTCCTTCTGGTAACATTCCAACTATTTCAGAATGCGCGTGTTGAGAAATCTGACGGATCAAAGTTTTGCGGTAAGAATCAGGCATCCAGTCGTTTGGTTCTATTCTAATGTCAGCATCAATTTTAGCTTGAAACTCACGTTCTTTGTCTTCTAGATTGATATTTTTCATGTCCATAGTTTGAGAAACAAATTTAATGAATTAAAATGAATATTGCATTGCAAGTGTTTTGAAATAGCGAATATTATTTAAATGGGTAAAATAAGCGGATGAGTCAGTTTTAATCTGTTGATAAAAATGACCTTGAATCGTTTTAACATAGCTATTTTGTTGAAAAAAAGTTTCTTTCCATTTTAGAACGACTTATCTTTGAGACATGAATTTTATCAATCTCGCCAAACAAGGGAAAACAAGTTTTACAAGTTATTTAACCACCTTCGTGTTGGTAATAGCTTCCATGCTTGGTTTTGGATTATTGCCTTACACCATTCGCTTAAAACAATTGGGACTTCCAGTTGATGGAACTGTTTCTCCTCAAACAGCAATGGAATCCATGGGTGAGAATCAATTTTTAGTCTTGCAATTGATGCCTTTTATTATCGCCTTGGGAATGTTGCTGCTTTGCATTAAATTCGTTCATAGAAGACCGATTATCAGCTTGTTTACAACTCGAAAATCATTTGATTGGAAGCGTTTCTTTGTCAGTTTTTCAGCTTGGGGGATTTTGATGATGACCATGTTGGCAATTAGTTATTTTTCTTCTGAAAATACTTATTCTTGGAATTATAATTCAGAAACATTTTGGTTTTTAGTACTGATTGCATTGTTTGTGATCCCTTTACAAACTACTTTTGAAGAAGTGTTTTTTCGAGGTTTTTTATTTCAAGCAACTGGAAGTCTTTTCCAAAGAGGATTGACCACTGCTCTTTTTACAGGAATTTTATTTGGTTTGGTGCATGGCGCTAATCCAGAAGTAAAAACGTTGGGAATTGGGATTTTGGCGTATTATATTGGTACTGGTATTTTCTTGGGCTTGATTACTTGGAAAGATGAAGGACTAGAACTTTCAATGGGATTTCACGCCGTGAATAACATCTTTGGAGCAGTCGTAGTGACTAATTCTTGGCAAGTTTTTCAATCCGATGCATTGTGGATAGATCATGCGATTCCTTCTTTTGGTTGGGACACCTTGGTGAGCATGCTGATTTGCTTTCCTTTGCTGTATCTATTTTTTGCTAAAAAATACGGTTGGAAGAAGGGGCTGAAAAATTCGCCAATTGGGAAAGAATAAATCGTACCTGTATACTTGTAAATGGTAAAATTGATTTTGACTAATTTCGATGAGTGTTAGGGTTTGGTATTAGCCGTTTTTAACCGTTAAAAACCGCTTTGACGTTGGTAATACTTGTATTTGTGGTTTGGCAAATCAGATAATAACTCCTTTTGCTACGCTTTTTGAACTCCTTTACATTCAAATAGAATTAAGTGTATTTATAAATAGTAAAATTAATTTCGAATAATTTCGAATAATTTTAGGGTTTGTTATTAGCCGTTTTTAACCGTTAAAAACCGCTTTGGCGTTGGTAATACTTGTATTTGTGGTTTAGCAAATCAGATAATAACTCCTTTTGATACGCTTTTTGAACTCCTTTACATTCAAATAGAATTAAGTGTATTTATAAATAGTAAAATTAATTTCGAATAATTTCGATGAATTTTAGGGTTTGTTTTTAGCCGTTTTTAACCGTTAAAAACCGCTTTGGCTTTGGTAATACTAGTATTTGTGGTCTCGTAAATCAGATAATAGATCCTTTTGCTACGCTTTTTGAACTCCTTTACATTCAAATAAAATTAAGTTTGAACTTTAAATAGTCATTTCGAAATCTGCAAAATATCCTCCGTGTCAATAAGGTTTTCAATCCTTTAATATCTTATTTGTCATTTTATCTATTAATTTTGTTGAAAAATAGAAAACATGAGGGTAATTTCAGAGATTGCACACGAACGCTACAAGATTCAGATATTTAACTATAACGCAAAATATATCATCAAAGTGGAGTTAGGTCAGTTTGAACAACTTTTCAAAATAAGCGAAACCGAAGTTTCAGGATTAAACGAAATAGAAGCAATGGTTACGGAAGAATTATTGGCAAATTGTTTAACTCGTTTTATTTCGATGCGATCAGATTTCGAAAGCGCGTTTCAAAATAGAAATGTCAATTCATTAAAATAAAAAAAACAAATCAATTAGAATATGAAATTAACGAAAGGATTAGCTATTGTAGCCATGAGTGCATTGGTTTTCTCTTGTGGAGAAAAAAAGAAAGTTGAGAAAGACACAACGCCAAATGTTGGTGTGGTTAATTCAAATGGATTGAAAATCGCATATTACAGTCAAGATAGTTTAGCTACCAATTTTGATTATTACGTTGAAATGGATTCTTTGATGAAGAAAAAGCAATTGAGTTTTCAAGCTGAGCTTCAAAAGAGAGAAAAAGCATTGCAAAATTATGTTGCAACTAATGAACAACGTGCAAAATCAGGTTCACTATCAGGATTTGAACTGCAATCGATTCAAGAAGAAGCGCAAAGAAAACAATATTCTTTGATGCAATACCAAGAAACAGAAGGTGCTAAATTAGAACGTGAAACGGGAGAATTATTAGGTGTTATCGGAAAGAAAATTGAAGAAGCGGGCAGAAAATATTCTGAAAAACACGGTATCGACATGTTGATCATGCACGGTGCAGGAGGTCAGTTTGTTTACGTCACTCCAAAGATGGATGTTACAGCTCAATTCATTGAATACTTGAACCAACACCAGTCTGAAATTGAAGCAGATATGGGAGTAAAGAAAAAGAAATAACATGTTTGTAGCCCAGCAAAAGCTAAATGAAAACGTAGCTGAATACATTTTATACATGTATCAAGTGGAAGACGTTATCCGAGGATTTCAGTTTGACATTGAACGCATTATGAATGACTACGTTTCAAAACAACTTCCGGATAGTTCTTTTCTAGATCAATACCGCTCTTGGTACGAAGATTTAATTCGCAAAATGCGTTCGCAAAGAATTGAACAAAGCGGACATCTTTTCTTAATTCAAGAAGTGTTGATTGAATTGTCTTATTTGCACAATACTTTGTTGAACATGACCAATGATGTTCGTTATAAAGAGTTGTACGAAGCGGCGATGCCACACATTGAAGCATTCAAAGACAAGTCGAATTTGAAAGATAAGAATCACATTGAAATATTATTTCACGCCTTATATATGAAGTTATTACTTCGACTTCAAAAGAAAGAAATTAGTTCTGAAACGGAAGAATCTTTTGATTCGATGCGCATCATGGCGGCTTATTTGAGTAGAGCTTATCATCAAATGAAAAGTGGAGAATTAACCTTCAACTAGAAGAATCTTAAAAATCAAAAAAACCGAGTCTCAAATAATAAGACTCGGTTTTTTTTTGAATTTATTTTTAACTCGCACAAAAAAAAGAGGCTATCTTTTAAAATAGCCTCTTTGCAATGTATGTGAATCAATTCTTAACCTAAGAACGGATATTTGTAATCGGATGCAGGAACAAGTGTTTCTTTGATTGTTCTTGCAGAAACCCAACGAAGTAAATTCATAGATGAACCTGCTTTATCGTTTGTACCAGAACCTCTAGCACCTCCAAACGGTTGTTGTCCTACAACAGCTCCTGTTGGCTTGTCGTTGATGTAGAAGTTACCTGCAGCATTTTCTAATGCTTTCAACGCTAGACGAACTGCATAGCGGTCATTTGCGAAAATGGAACCTGTTAATGCGTATTCAGAAGTTTCATCTAAAAGCTGCATTGTTTCTTCAAACTTAGCTGGTTCGTATACGTAAATGGTCATTACTGGGCCAAAGATTTCTTCGACCATCGTTTTGAATTTTGGATTCGTCGTTACAACAACCGTTGGTTCGATGAAATATCCTTTTGATTTATTGTAATTTCCTCCAACAATGATTTCAGCATCTGGAGCACTTTTAACGAAATCGATGTATCCAGCGATGCGGTCAAATGCTTTTTCACTAATTACCGCGTTGAAGAAATTAGAAGTATCTTCTGGTGAACCCATTTTGAAAGAGCTTACTTGTTCAACGGTAATTCTTTTCACGTCATCCCAGAGGTTAGCAGGAATGTATGCGCGAGAAGCAGCAGAACATTTTTGACCTTGGAATTCGAAAGCACCTCTTGAAATTGCCGTAGCAACTTCTGCAGCATTTGCTGATTCGTGAACCATGATGAAATCTTTTCCACCTGTTTCACCAACGATTCTTGGGTAACTTCTGAAATTCTCAAGATTGTTTGAAATCCCTTTCCAAAGTTCTCTGAATACTTCAGTAGATCCTGTGAAGTGAAGACCAGTGAAATCTCTGTGTTTGAAAATTACGTCAGAAGCATCTTTTCCACTTACCGTAACCATGTTAATTACACCGTCTGGCAAACCTGCAGCTTGGAAAATTTCCATCAATACTTGTGCAGAATAAATTTGTGTTTCAGCCGGTTTCCAAACGATTACGTTCCCCATCATTGCTGGAGCTGCAGAAAGATTCGCTGCAATGGATGTAAAGTTGAATGGAGACAATGCAAAGATGAAGCCTTCTAAAGGTCTGTATTCTAAACGATTCCAAACTCCTGGCAAAGACTCTGGTTGTTGTTTGTAAATTTCAGTCATGTACTGAACATTGAATCTAAAAAAGTCGATTAATTCGCAAGCAGCATCAATTTCCGCTTGGAAAACATTCTTAGATTGCGCCAACATCGTAGCAGCATTCAATTTATCTCTAAACGGACCAGCCAATAAATCAGCGGCGCGAAGGAAAACAGATGCACGATCTTCCCACGGTAAATCTGCCCAAGCTTTTTTTGCTTTTAAAGCAGCTTCAATGGCTTGCTCAATGTGTTTTTTTTCTCCTGCATTATAGGTAGCAATCACTTTTTGGTGATCATGCGGAGAAGAAAGTTTCTTTTTATTATCTGTGTAAACTTTTTCAGCACCGATGTACATTGGAATCTCGATCGGTTCTTGGTTGTACATCTTTTTGTACGCTGCTAATAACGATTCTCGTTCTGACGAACCTGCTGCGTATGCTCTTACAGGCTCATTTACTGCTATAGGAACAGTTGAAATTGAATTTGACATATGATTTAATTTTAATGTAAAGCTAATTAAATTTTATGGATTGAATTAACAGAAATTAGAATATCAATTGGTTTTGAAAAAGAAAGTATTTTAAGGAGTTGAAATTCCATATTATTTTTTTATATTCACATACTTTTAAACTAATTACATTCTTTGCTTGTGAAAAAACCACTCATTTTTTTATTGTTTTTTATTTGCTGTAACATCTCTTTTGCTCAAGAAGTAAATACGAAGAAGTTGCTAGAACAATTTCACATGCAACCTGATAAAAGAGAGCAATCCATCTCTCAATTGCGAACCTATTATCTCGCCAATTCGAGAGATTCATTGTTTTATATTGGTAATCTTGCCTTGAACAAAGGAATAGAAGACGATGATTTTTCGCTGATGACTTTAGGGAAATTAGTTTTATCTTCATACTATAATAAAGTAGGTAAAATGGAATTGAGTAGAACCTATCTGCATCAATGTATTCCCTATTATAAGCGGAAAGAAGATTTTGCGTTATTAGCAGATGCTGAAAATCAAATGGGTATTTCTTACTTTAACTCCAATAACAATCCGAAAGCAATCGAGTATTTTGTTAAATCACTTGAAACATCTAAAAACTTACCACCTGATAATGAGTCGTTTGTTGGGCAACTCAATTTGGCTGAAGTTTATTTAAGAGATGAATTATATGATTTAGCAGAAGCAGAAGCGTTGACATATTTGGAACGAGTTAAAAAACTCAATTTTCAAAATGCGACTCGGAACGCGTATGATTTACTCGGTAAAATTAACGTAGCAAAAAACAACCTCGAAGTCGGTTATAATTATTATCAAAAGTCTCTTCTGTTAACATTAAAAGGAAATGTAAAGTTGCACAAAGCGCTATCCTATAACAACATCGCCATTGTTTATTTTGAAAATGGTGATGTAGATTTAGCAAAAGAATATTTTTTGAAGGCTTTGAACATTCGAAAACAAATCTATAATCTCATCGGTATTACTGAAAGCTATTATAATTTAGGAGACTGGCACTTTTTTCAAGATCAGTTCAAAGCAGCACTGCCGTACTATTTCAAATCTTTGCAGGTAGCTGATTCTAATAATTTAGTCAAAGAGCAAGCGGATGTGCTTTACAAAATCGCCTTAACCTACGAAGCTTTAAAGGATTATAAATTAGCCAGTGAGTTTTATTCTAAATACATTGCGGTCAACGAGAAAATTGAAAAATCTCAGCGTTCAGAGCAAATCGAGCTGCAAAGAATTGCATACGAAACTCAGCGAGAAGAAGATCGCTTAATTCAGAGTAAACGAGAAAATATTTTAAAAGATAACAGCGATAAACAAAGGGATAGAGCAAAAATAATTGTAATTATTTTCTCCGTTTTATCCATTTTATTGTTGCTTCTGTATTTGTATACGTTGTTGAAAAGAAATCACCATCTCAATACTTTAAAACAGAAAACAAATGATTTTTCATCTTCTAAAAGTGAAGTGGAAATTGAATTGTCTCATAAAATCAGTGCTTTGGAATCGTTTATTGATTTAAAACAGAAAAGTCAAACGCTTGAAAATTCTTACTTTGAAGATCAGATTAAGTTTACAATTGGCATGCAGGTTTTAAAGTTGAATGATGGACGTTTGATCTTTTGGGAAACCAATTCAGATAAGCTTGAAAGTTACTTTTTCAACCAATACATGGAAAGTAAAATAAATGACATTGCAGACTTGTCGGAATTTACAAGAGAAATAAATAAGCAAGAATTGATCGATCCAAGTCGTTTAACTTACGGTTTTATTTGCGATGAGGAAAAAAGAGTATTGGTTTGTGGAAATAATGGTTTGTTAATTCAAAACGAAAATAAAATGGCCTTCATGACAGAAAACAAATTGAATGTGAAAGAGTATTCTGTTTTTGTTTCTGAAAATTTAAAAGACTTTTTAATTAAAAATCAAGATTGGGATAAGTTTTTAAAGCAGGTAGACATGACGAATAAAATGTCATCTAACATGGCGCTTAAAGCAATTCAAGATTCTTGGGGAGATGTCTTTCGTTTAAACAATTTAGGAGTGCTTATTATTCAACCTTTGAGTTAAAATTAAATGCATTTAGTTCATTTTTGCGGGAAAAATCAAATCAAAACGAGGGATATACACTGGAAATTCTAATGCTGTTTCCATATCTATAAAAGTGTAGTGACCTGTCATATAACCTATTTCACTACTCAAATCGCTTCCGCTTGTGTATTGATAAATTTCGCCTGGAGATAGAATAGGTTGCTGGCCAACCACACCTTCTCCGCTAACATATCGCGGTAAGTCTAATGAATCGTAAATGAACCAATCTCTTCGAATTAACTTAACGGTATGCTCACTTTTGTTTTCTATTTGGATTCTGTATTCAAAGTAATATGCATTTTGTAACAGGTTTGAATACTCTGATTTAAAACTGCTTACAACGGATATTTTAATACCTTTTGTGATTGTTGTTTCCATAGTTTGTCTCATTATGAATGTTAAATTAGGGATTATTTTTTACTTTCACATCGATTGATACCCTTTTTTCAATTTATAACAAATAATTAAAACATCAGAATTCTTTAGTTTCCATACTTTTAAAGCTGTTTACGTGTTAACATTGAAGTGAAAAGCGTACTTTTAGACCACTAAAATGACTTGAAATTGAGGGAAAATATTCAACAAATAGGAGAAAATGAGTTGCAGTTGGTTCATGATATCGCCATTCAAACGTGGCCAGTTGCTTATGGGGATATTCTGAAAAAGGAACAACTGGAATACATGTTGAATCGCTTCTATTCCTTATCTAGCCTTAGAAGGTCAATCGATGATGGACATCTTTATTATGCTTATTTTGAAGCGGATGTTGCGCTAGGATTTATGGCAATTCAATGCACAGAAGATCAATATTCGATGAAAATTCATAAACTATATGTTTTGCCAAATCAACAAGGAAAGGGAATCGGGGAGAAGTTATTTCAGAAAGCAGTTTCAGAATTGGAATCTCGAAACCGTAAACGCTTGTTCCTGAATGTAAATCGTTTTAATGCTGCGCTCCAATTTTATTTGAAAATGGAAATGAAAATTCTCAAAGAAGAAAACATAGACATTGGGCAAGGCTATTGGATGGAAGATTATGTGATGGAAAAGGTTTATGATACGCCGAAGATGTAATTTCTTTTGTGTTTATTCTTCGTCAAGTATTATTTCGTGTCCACATCTAAAATGTTTTTCAGGACAGCTTTTAAATCCGTGAATTCCACAAGGTCGACAATATAAATTTTCTTGAATTTGGTTGATTTTTGAATCGTCAGAAAGTGGGCCAAATCCAAATGCTGGGATGGTAGAACAATAAAAAGTAGTAACAGGTGCGTTCATCGCTGAACAAATGTGCATCGGTCCAGAATCATTTACGTAGTTTCGTTGCGCTGATTTTATAAGTGCTGCTGATTGTAATAAATTCAGTTCACCCGCTAAATTCAAACAATTTTCAGAATCAATTTCCGCCCTGATCTCCTCACACAAAACACGATCTTCTTTTCCTCCCAAAAGGTAAACCTTTCCTTTTTTTGATAAAATTTTGCCGAGTGTTACCCATTTATCAAAAGGCAATTGCTTGGTAAACCAGACAGATGCTGGCGCTAAACAAAAATACGCTCCATGTTGCTGAAATGGGAAGACCTTTTGATAATCGCTATCGGCTGGAAAAAGTTCCGGTTTTCGAATGGTATTTGCACCGTGATGTTTGATGCATTCTAAGTTTCGTTCCACTTCATGCCGATTGTCCATGAGGTGTTTTACTTTTTTTGTAAATAAGAATGAAAATGGGTTTTTGTTGAACCCAATTGTGGCTTTTGCACCCGAAAGAACAGTGATCAGTCCGCTACTCGCAAAGCGCTGTAGGTTGATGATTTCATCGTATTTGTGAGTTCTAAATTGCTTGATCAATTTTAGGATAGAGCTGTATTTTCCTTTCTGCTTGTCAAAAACAAATACGTCGTTGATAAAAGGATTGTTTTTGAGTAAGCTTTCATTTCCTTTTCGAACTAAAACATCAATTTTACAAGCTGGATAAATCCGTGCCATTTCTGAAATGACTGGTGTTGCAAGAATGACATCACCTAAAAAAGCTGTTTGAATGATTAATATCTTTTTCATTTTTTAGTGTGATTAATTCTCAAAGATTCAAACTTTGAAATTTAATGCGTCTCAGGTTTTTTATTTAAAGCGATTTAAAGTCTGTTTAATTGCTGCTTAAAATTGACTTTCAATGAAATGAATCAAGGAATGAATTACTTTGATGTGAATTTCTTGTGCGCGATCTGCAAATTTAGATTCAGGTGCTCTAATTTCCTCGTCACATAAATCAACCATTTTACCACCATCTTTTCCAGTAAGGCCAACGATTTTAAGTCCTTTTTTCTTGGCAACTTCAATGGCGTTTAGTACGTTTTTTGAATTTCCAGATGTAGAAATTGCAAGAAGTACATCGCCTTTGTTTCCGTGTGCTTCTACGTATCGTGAGAAAACGAATTCGTAGCCGTAATCGTTTGCCACACAGGATATGTGGCTTGGGTCTGAAATTGAAATTGCAGGAAGAGCTTGACGGTCGTCTCTGTATCTTCCTGTTAGTTCTTCTGCAAAATGCATGGCATCACACATCGAACCACCGTTACCACAGCTAATGATTTTTCCGCCATTTTTTAAAGATGTGGACATTATTTCACCAGCACGTTGAATTTTGGAAAAATTCTCGGCTGTGTTAAATTTTAGTAAAACATCCGCAGCCTCAACAAAATGGTCTGCAATTTGGTTTGTGTTCATTCAATTTGATTTTTGTCAAAAATAATTAATTTCAAGATGACATGCTACATTTAAATCAAACTTGTTATATTTGGAACTGGGGAAACCCATTTAAAGAGGTACACTATGAGAAAAATTTTATTGTTTGGATTGACTATTTTTATGACATTTGCTGCGACTGCGCAAACTCAGGACTGCTTTCAGAAGCTTGAAGACGCATTTGCGAAGAGAGGTTCCTATACAGTTGCTGATGATATGCACAAAAATGTCATCGTTAGTTTTTTCGAAGGAGATGTTACCAGCTGTTTAACTGGAAAAGTTCGCGTTGAAAATGGAGTAATTGTTTCTGTTTTTTTACAGTACCGAGATGATACTTTTGAATTGTTTATGGACAAAGATATTTACACCGCAAAAAAACAAGCGCCGTTAATCATCAATGGAATTTCAGAAATGATTGTTACGTCAAAAAATGAAAAATTTAGAGTTGTTTTTATTGATAAATTGAAACCGAAACCAAAAGCCTATAAATCTGCGCAATTGCCGGATGATTTGTAGTATCAAAAAAATATTTTAAAAAGAGCAGTTTCATTTGAAACTGCTCTTTTTTTATGCAGTTAATTTTTATGTGATGATCGGTATCGTATTCTTTTATGACCTTGATTCTTTTTTGTGGTGGCATTTACCATTATTTTATTCCGTAGAGGCGCGATTAATCGTGCCTCTACGGAATAAAATAATGAAAAAAAATAATGAAATATCACAACACAAATATGTACCACCATTTACATCCGGAATTTGCATACATCAGTTCCATCCGGAATAATTATCATCAATTCAAAATCCATTAAAACAAAAAAAGCCGACTCCATTTCTGGAATCGGCTTTCGTATCTTTTAGACTAGACTATTTCTTTTCGTCTACTTCTTCAAAATCAACATCTGTTACTTCGTCAGTTGGGTTTGATTCAGCTTGTCCACCTTCTTGTCCACCTTGTGGGTTAGAAGCGTTGTACATGTCTTCAGAAGCAGCTTGGAACACGTTGTTCAACTTTTCAGTTGCAGCATCGATGTTCTCTAAATCTTTTGCTTCATAAACAACTTTCAATTCAGCCAAAGCATCTTCGATTGGTTGTTTTTTATCAGCAGAGATTTTGTCTCCGTATTCTTTCAACTGACGTTCAGTTTGGAAGATTAAAGAGTCAGCTTTGTTGATTTTTTCAACTGCTTCAAGTGCTTTTTTATCTGCATCCGCATTTGCTTCAGCTTCAGCTCTCATTCTTTTGATATCGTCATCAGACAATCCTGAAGAAGCTTCAATTTTGATTGATTGTTCTTTACCAGTTCCTTTGTCTTTTGCAGAAATGTGCATGATACCATTCGCATCGATGTCAAAAGTAACTTCGATTTGCGGAACACCTCTTTGCGCTGGTGGAATATCCGTCAATTGGAAACGACCTAACGATTTGTTGTCAGCTGCCATGGAACGTTCTCCTTGCAATACATGAATATCAACAGATGGTTGATTGTCAGATGCTGTAGAGAAAGTCTCTGATTTTTTAGTTGGGATCGTTGTGTTTGCTTCAATTAATTTCGTCAAAACACCACCCATTGTTTCAATACCAACAGACAATGGAATAACGTCTAATAACAATACGTCTTTCACTTCACCTGTTAAAACTCCACCTTGAATTGCAGCTCCTAAAGCAACAACTTCGTCTGGGTTAACTCCTTTTGAAGGCGATTTTCCGAAGAAACGCTCTACTGCATCCTGAATAACTGGAATACGTGTAGAACCACCTACTAAAATTACTTGGTCAATATCAGCAACTGTCAAACCTGCGTTTTTCAAAGCTGAACGACATGGAGCGATTGTTTTTTCAACGATTGAAGAAATCAATTGTTCAAATTTCGCACGAGTCAAAGTTCTAACTAAGTGTTTTGGCACACCGTCAACTGGCATGATGTATGGCAAGTTGATTTCAGTTGAAGTAGTTGATGAAAGTTCAATTTTCGCTTTCTCAGCAGCTTCTTTCAAACGTTGAAGAGCCATTGGATCTTTCGTCAAGTCCAAACCTTCGTCATTTTTGAATTCGTCAACCAACCATTTGATGATTGTTTGATCCACGTCATCACCACCTAAGTGCGTGTCACCGTCTGTAGCCAATACTTCAAAAACACCATCTCCTAATTCCAAGATAGAAACGTCATGCGTTCCACCACCGAAGTCAAATACAGCGATTTTTTGGTCAATTCCTTTTTTGTCCATCCCGTAAGCTAATGCCGCAGCAGTTGGCTCGTTGATGATTCTTTTGATTGTTAAACCTGCAATTTCTCCTGCTTCTTTGGTAGCTTGACGTTGAGAGTCATTAAAGTATGCTGGAACAGTTACTACTGCTTCAGTTACTTCGTGACCTAAATAGTCTTCAGCTGTTTTCTTCATTTTCTGAAGAACCATTGCAGAAATCTCCTGTGGAGTATATGTTCTGTCGTCGATTTTAACGCGTGGAGTATTGTTGTCTCCTTTTACAATTTCGAAAGGCATTTTAGCAATCTCAGCTTTCATGTCATCAAAGGAAGTTCCCATGAAACGTTTGATAGAGTTGATTGTTTTGGTTGGATTGGTGATCGCTTGTCTTTTTGCAGGATCTCCAATTTTTCTTTCTCCACCTTCAATAAATGCCACAATAGATGGCGTTGTTCTTTTGCCTTCTGAATTAGCAATTACAACTGGTTCGTTCCCTTCCATTACGGAAACACAAGAGTTTGTAGTTCCTAAGTCGATACCGATTATCTTTCCCATTTTACTTTATTTTTTAATTTATTTTCTTTCTAATAGTCAATTTTTATACCATTAGAAATTCTAAGGCTTTTCCTGACAAAATGAAATGTTTCTAGTCAGAAAAGCGTTAATTTTATGACGTAATGTCAGTTTTTTATCTGCCAACTGCGTGAGACTGACTTTAAAATCATTTTTTTGTAGTTGCAAAATGATTACTTCTTTTATTTCGACCAGAAAACAAATGCGTTCTCTTGAATTTCAATCGGTTTCTCAATTTTTTGAATGTCATAAACAGAATAAAATTTGCGATCTACTTCTGGTAATAACAATTCAACCAAAGTTCCTTTTCGAAGTACAGTAATTCTTTTAGCATCTAAATCAAAATAAGTCAACCACTTTTCCAATTCTCCATTGCAGGTATACTTGTTCACTGCAATGATTTCATCCTCCAGCATCATGCCGCCCAATTCTGCTGGACTTCCGGGGAAAATAGCTTTCACGATAAAATTTTGTGCTTGTGGAATGCTTTTGAAACCCAATCGTCCGTGACTATACGTTGTGGATGGCGTCTGAGTCATTTCCAATCCGAGGTAATCGAATGATTTGGTTAATAAGGATTCGAAAGGTGCGTGGCCGTGATAAAACTCTTCAAACATGGGTTCAATGCTTTCGCCTGCAATTTTGCTGATGACACTTTTGTAGTCCGCTTCCGAAACACCTTTTCCTTGCAAGTAAAAATCATCATACAAGGTTCGCATCACGTCATCTAATTTGTATCGTCCTTTCGAATGTTTGATGATGAAAACATCCGTCGCAAATGCCAACAAACAACCTTCGGTATAAATGGATACTTTTCTATTTGGCGCGCCAGGAACATAGCCGTCCAACCACGTATCGAACGATGAATCTGTTACTGAATAATTAAAGCGACCAAAATTATCAAAGTGTTTTTGCAATTGTGCTTTCAATTCATTTACATATTGCGGAAAGTTGAAAACTCCACTCTTGTATAAAAATAAGTCGCCCATGTACGTTGTAACTCCTTCGCATAAATACCCCATTCTGGAATAATTCTCTTTGGTGAAATCGTACGGAAACATCTCAATCGGACGTATTGCTTTGACATTCCACGCGTGGTATAATTCGTGCGAACTAACGCCTAATAATTCTTTGTAGAAATCTTCAAAAACCTCATAGCTTGGACCTAATAAGATTACGGTTGAAGTTAAGTGTTCCACTCCGTGATACGCTTTATAAGGTACAATCTGAAAAAAGAAATGATATTCTTCTGCCGGGAAAATGCCGAATTTCATCAATTGTTTGCTTGTAAAAGCAGAGAAATCTTTGATGATCCGATCCCAATCTACTTTGACTTCGCCTTGAAACCACAGTTTAAAAGTGGTGTCTTTCACTTGGTATTCATTGTACTGCAAACTTGGCGAGCAAATAAATGGTGAATCTGCCAATTGATCAAAGTTTTCCGCAGTCATCGTTCTGCCATCTGTAGGAAGTGCACACGCAATTTCATAATGATCTGGAATTTCCAAATGAATTTTGCTTGCTTCATTTTCTTTTTCGACCAAATAAATACAACAGTTTACAGGATTGACATACAACTGATCTTTATCCAAATAAGTCGAACCGGCATTCAATTCCGAAGCGTAATACAAGTAACTAACTGTGATTTTTTTAGAACTTCCACATTCCACTTTCCAAGAATCTTTGGTTATTTTTGAAAAAGCAACTGGCTGGTTTTGTTCGTTGAATATCTTGAAGTTTTTAATGTTCTTTGCGAAATTTGCAAGTTCATATCTCCCAGGTCTCCAGCTTGGTAATTGAATAATTTCCGTTTCTTGAGAACAGTCGATTTCGGCACTAATGGATATATATTGTTGCTCTGGATGAGCAATTGAGAATGTATATTGTATCATAACCTGCGAAATTAAATAAAAAAACCGATTTAGATAAGTCTAAATCGGTTCGGTTGAAAAAATCCTTTTTCTAATGTTGGTGTCCGCCTTCTCCGTGAACGTGACCGTGGTCTAGTTCATCTTTCGATGCTTCACGAACTGCTAAAATATCTCCTGAGAAATGTAAATCGTAACCAGCCAACGGGTGGTTGAAATCCATTTTCACCATTTCCTCGTTGATTTCGCGAACGATTCCACGCATGTGGTTTCCTTCGTTGTCAGACATCGGCACAACCGCGTCTACTTTAATTTCATCCTCGTTGAATTTTCCTTCTTCAGTATGGAATACCGTTTTTGGGATCATCACGATGTTATCTTCACTATATGGACCGTAAGCATTTGCTGATTCAATTGCGAAATCAAATTTGTCACCTGCTTTTTTACCTTGTAAATTATCTTCGAATTCTGGCATCAATTGACCAACTCCAAATAAGAATACCAACGGATTATCGCTGTTCGTTTCCTCAATATGAGCTCCAGTTTTGTGGTTAGATAGTTTGTAATTCAACGATACAACGCTGTTGATGTCTATTGTCATTTTCAATTTTTTTGAATGAAATGCAAAGGTACTAATAATGATTATTTTGCCCAAACAGAAATGGGTAAATGATTCTAAATAAATTTAGTTGAGGTGGATTTTCGGGGTGAGATTAACTTTTAAACCAACTAAATTAAAGATAGTTTTCCTTTCCTTCTTTCAATTAAATTCATCACAAATCCTCCTCCCGATATCCATCGAAAGAGGGACCGAGTGAAAGAATTATTGGAATTTATTTTTTAAAAAAAAAACATCATTTCTCAACCCTAGCCACAACTCCAACCAAAGTCAATACCGCAAAAACTACAAACACCCCAATCCCAAAATTATAAAACCAAGCATGTTCTACATTCCCAATAATTCCAATCAAGAAAACAAACAGCAAAGCAACTACAAGCTGGGCAATCAAATTCAAGGTTTTTGAAAAATGACATAAACCATACATACCAAGAATGAGTGAAAATGCAATCAAGGACAAACTAATTGTCCACATGGAGCGAATTGGGAGTGCGTGAAATACGCTCAAAATCCAGAGCGTAAAACCAATAATTACAGCAATTGAAGCTACTTGCTGAATTCGAAGTGACGCATTTTTCAACATCGCCAGTGAAATTCCAGTCGCTAAAAATCCAACTAAAAACAGGGCGTAGGATATTACTTTAGAATCTTCTATCCAATTAAAAAGATAGAAAATCAAACCAAAGAATGTTCCGACTAAACTTAAATAAAGCGGATAATGAAAGAAGTTTTTTTGCATACAACGGATTGCTTATTGATTTGGTAAATTTAGCGATTTGTAAAATCATTTTCTTCACTATTTTAATTATTTCCTAACTTTGCGATATGATTTACAAAGATCTTCTCGGACAATCAAAAGAAAATTATCTGGACAACCGGAAATTGATTCAAAAATTGAAGAAATCCAACAACCGAGAAGTGGACACGCTTTTCCATTCAGAACATATCAAAGTTTTTAAGAAAATCGATTGTTTGTCGTGTGCAAATTGTTGTAAAACAACTAGTCCAATTTTTAGAGACGTGGATGTGAAGCGCATTGCCAAGAGATTACGCATGCCAATCGGCAAGTTTATTGAGACGTATTTGAGAATGGATGAAGAAAAAGATTACGTGTTACAAACATCTCCTTGTGCGTTTTTGGACGATGACAATACCTGTTCAATATACGAAGATCGTCCTTTGGCTTGTCGAGAATATCCGCATACAGATCGCAAGAACATGTTTCAGATTTTAGATTTGACTTTGACCAATTCCTTAATTTGTCCAGCAGTGAGTGAAATTTTCACCAAGATCAAAGAAAAAGGCAAATAAAAGTTGATTCCTTTTACGTATATTTGAGTTCGAAATCAACTTTATGAATCATTCTGAAGAACTTTTAACCGTTACCGAATCAGCGGCCGTATTTAAGAAAATCCTTGAAAAAGTTAAGAAGGAGCAAGGGGTCGCTGTTATCATGCGGCACTGCGGAATTTTCTCTGAGGATTTGATTATCAGTTTAGCAGAAAGTTCTGAAGAATTATTGATTTCATACAACGAAAAAAAGGATTTGATTCGACGCATGTTTTCCATCCTTCTTGAAGGTTTGGGAAACATCCGTAAACACGGTGAATCGAACAGTGAAGGAATTCAAAATGGAATTTTTATTTTTGCAAAAGATCCAAATGGTTATAAAATTCTACTCGGAAACTTGATTCAAAATTCCTTAATCAATCAAATGGTTCATTTGTTAGATCATTTGAATTCGCTATCGGAAAATGAAATTAAGGAACGTTTTACGGATGTTTTGAGTAAATCCATTTTGGCAAACAAAGGCGGTTCAGGACTTGGATTCATCAACATCAAGATGAAATCAAAATCAAAATTGAATTACGAATTTTATCCAATCAATAAAGATTACTCGTTGTTTTCGATTGATTTCTTTGTGATGTCATCGAATGGTGGGAGTGGGAATTGATTTAGATTTCCACTGGAATAAATAGTTATTTCGTATGCTTTTGACAGTGAATTGTTGATGACGGTGAAAGAGAATTAAAGAAAAAATCATTTAAGATCTTTTGAAAAACAGCTTTTGATTGCATAAATTTCAATATCTTTAATAAGGTAAAAATGATCTCCGAATTAAAATGATTGAACTTTAAGATGCTGTAAAGTATGTAGAATGAATTTGCTGAAGTTTAACGTTGAAAAACATTAGACATAAAAAAACCCGGATTCATCACTAGCATCTAATATCTAGGAGAGGAACTACCGGGACAGCTTACTACAAAGATATGAAAAAACTTATGGATAGACATTATTATGAAAAAGTTTTCTCAACACAGAGAATGGAAAAATATTTTAATCGTTATCCCAATGACGAGCAAAAGGCAATTTGTCACTACACGTGTAACGTAGAATTGTCTGAATCATTTTATTCTGTTTTGTCCTTGTTTGAAATTGCTTTTAGAAATAGCCTCAACAGGGAATTGGTAGCGTTTTTTGGGACAGATGATTGGTATTTAATAATAGAGAACTACCCTGTTTTAAAGAATTTAAAAACAAGTATTAATACTGCAATAAAACATATTGAAAACCGAAATGAATTAGTTACAGCACATAAAGTGATTGCTGAACTGCCTTTGGGATTTTGGGTAAGACTTTTTAATGCAGAATATGAGTTAGTTTTATGGAAACCATTGAGAAAAGCTTTTCCATTCAAGGATAAGCAGATAAGGCAAAGAAATAAGGTCTCGGCACCGATTAATAAAATAAGAGATTTTAGAAATAGAGTTTTTCATCACGAACCAATTTCGTGGAAATTAGATGAATTAGAGAAAACTCATCGTAGAATATTAAGAGTAATGAGTTGGATTAATAAAGAATTACCGAAGATTTCAGAAACGATTGATAGAGTTCCCAATGTGATTATTTCTGCAAGATCAAAAGGAATTTAGAGGTTTTTTGAACACTATTTGAGTTCCTTCGTCATCAAATAATGCTGCACCAATCCAAACAACAAATTGGTTTTCGCTATCAGCTTATAATCCAAACTCAAATAAAAATCAACAGCATTTTCTCTGGCTTGTAATTCAATTTTCTGAATTTTATGTTGCTTACAATATTCCTCAATTCCCAACATCAATTTCTTGCCAAAGCCTTTTCCTTGCAATTCAGTATCAACCGCTACGAAGCGAACTTGTGCACCAGAATTTTCCTTTAAGTCTAAACGAGTGATTGCTCTGAGTTGCTTGTCTTCGTACAATGCAAAGTGAGTTGCCGTGTCATCTTCTTCGGTTTTTACCGTGCTCATCGGCTGTCCAAGTGGTTTTCTTAAAATGCGATACCGAAGATCATAATAATTATTCCATTCTGCATCGGTTTGTGGGGAGCGAATTTCTAAATTCATTCTTTGTGGTTGTTAAGTTGGATCTTAAATCGGTTTTACTGTTTGAAAAGCAATTGAACTTACTCTTTTTGTTTCTTGACCTTCAATGATTTCTGTTCGAATCAATGTTTTGGCTTTTTCACTTTCAAATACTTCTGCAATATTTTTAATTTTTCCGCAAGGAACGTGCTGTATTTCCATCCAATTTAAAATGGCTGCTGTTTTTCTTGTGCTGATTTTTTCTTGTAGAATTTCAAGCAATTCAACTCTGTGAATCACGCGTTGTTGGTTGTGCTCAAAACGAGAATCAAGCGCTAATTCTTCCGCATCTAAATACAGGCACAATTTCTGAAAATGCGTATCGTTTCCAATTGCAAAGGTGATTTGCTCTTGATCTTGCGTTGTGAAAATCTCACCATACGGTGCAATTGTTGGATGTAAACTTCCGATTTTCTGTGGAATGGTATTCGTCATCAAATAAGCAGAAGCTTGATTGACCAAACTGGCAACGGCGGCATCGTACAAAGAAACGTGAACAGTTTTTCCTAAATTGGTTTTTGTTCTTTCTAACAAAGCAATCAAAATCGCTTCTTTCAAGTGGTGCGCTGCCAAGACATCGATAAACGCAACAGGCATTTTCAAAGGTCCGCTGGCTGGTGTTCCGTTGATAGACATGTAACCAGTTTCTGCTTGTAGGATGAGGTCGTAAGCAACTCGATCGGAATCCAAACCAAAACCAGATATTTTTCCGTGTATTAACTGTGGGTTTATTTCTTGAAGAACGTCATCCGTAATTCCAAATTTTTCAGCATCACCTTTTTTAAAATTGCTAATCAAAATATCGGCGTCTTTAATCAAGACTAAAAACTGCAATCGATCTTCGGAATTTTTTAAATCTAAGGACCGGTATTTTTTACCGTAATTGATGCTTGAAAAATATGCAGAAACAGGCGATTCCGTGCTTTCAGTTGCCGTTCTCCAAGTTCTGGTAACATCTGGAAATTTAGCGTTTTCAATTTTCAGAACATCAGCGCCCAATTCAGCAAAAAACATTCCTACGGATGGTCCAGCCAATACGGTTGACGCATCGATTATTTTTAAGGATGAAATCATGCGGGTAAATGTAGTGATTTTTGAAGGATTCGTGTTCGTTTTTAAACACAAATGAAACAGAGAAAACAGAGAGGAAAAAAAGAGAATGGTGATTTTTTTGATCTAAACGCAGTACTTTTTCAGCTTAGTTTGACCAAACTTCGTTTAGGTTTATTTGATAGAACAATTTGTTTTTTCGGACTTCTTTTTTCTTGTAAACGGGCATTCCTTCTTCGTTTAGTCGCGGATAGTGCGGCGTGTTTCGTTTGAAACTTTTTGGTAGAAAGATCAAGTCGTGACCTAAGCGATTTTGAACGATGTGACGCGTTTGTTCTGAATCGTAACCAACCTTCAAAGATGCTACTTGACCAAAGTCCAAGAGTTTGCTTGCGCCAAAACTGATGATTCCGTGGCTTGTTTTCCCATACGGAAGTTCATTCAATCTTCTTACGCCACTTGGTGCTTTATCCATCGGAGTTTTATCCCAAACAGATTTTGCGGTTTCACCAGTCCAAAGAAAGAGGTTGGTGAAAATTTTCCATTCTTGATGGCGATACGTGGCTTGCATCGTATGCGTTCTAAAACGGTCTTTTCGTTGATTTCCAAAGACATCATTTTCGATTGCCAAGGTAAAATAGTTAAGGTGAATTGCCCAAGCGCCTGAACGTTGTGAGGTTTTTGCTTGATCAAAGAAAAAGAGGTAATTGTATGCGATTCCTTTCGAGAATTTGGTTTGGTGATTCAGCCCATCGAGTTGAAAATCGGGTTCAAGATTTCGTTTTCCAGCAAGTAAAACCAGTCCGATCGCCGTTCTGTTTTCCCAAAAGTGAACGCGATTTCCGTAACTTGTCGCGTTGAATTTAAGTTGTGTATTGGCATTGAATTGATAAAAGAAATCGGAGTAATAAACACCCAAATTTGCACCAATCGCATTGACATTCGTACCGATGTTGACGATAAATCCTGCCTGAAACCCAAAGTGTGGATTCGATTTAAATTGTGCTTTCAAGGAAAAAAGTTGAAAAAACAAAAGAAAGAATAAGACGTATCGAGGGTTTAACATGGTGATTTAGTCATTTCAAGTTCAAATTTAGGGTTTTATTTGGAGTTTTGAATTGGATCATATTATACATAGTTCATAAAGAGATGACCATTTATTTCAGCAAGCTATTATCTTTGTTTCCATGTACACGCAAAAAAAGCTTTATTGGACTGCTCAAACTATTGGTTGGCTTGTTTATACAGGTTTGACCATTCTTGCCACATTTGCTCAATCAGCCAAAGAAATTAATTCAGGTTTTTGGGCCTCTTTGGTGTTCCTGATTTTCACTGGTGCCACCATTTCACATCTGATGCGCTTAATCATTTTGAAAAAAGATTGGTTGGAAATGCGATTTTTGAAAGTCTTTCCAAGGTTAATTCTAATGGCAGTTATCGCCGCTATTCTCTTGACTTCCTTGTTGGTGATTTTTTCAAAAGTGTTTAACATTGAAGACGATAAATCCATTGTAATTGATAATCCGATTTTTAAATTTGCGATTAACTTTTTAGGTGCTTTCATTTTGATGGTTTTGTGGCTGGTTATCTATTTTACCTACCATTATTTTAGGAGAGCACACAATCAAGAATTGTATAGTTTGCAATTGCAGTCCATTCAAAATGAGGTTGAATTAAGTAATTTAAGGTCGCAATTGAATCCACATTTTCTCTTCAATTCCTTAAATAGTATCCGCGCGTTGATTGACATTGAACCGGCAAATGCAAAAAAATCAATCACTGCGCTGTCAAATTTACTGCGTAGTTCACTTGTTTTTGGAAAGAATGAATTCATTTCTCTTGGTGAAGAATTAGAAATTGTAAAAAATTATTTAGATTTAGAGAAAATACGTTTTGAGGAAAGATTGAACGTTGTTTGGGAACTGGATACGCGACTAAATGGTTTTATGATCCCTCCATTTTTACTTCAGACGCAAGCTGAAAATGCCGTTAAACATGGTGTTTCAAGAATTGTTGCTGGCGGAAAGATCATCATTCGCACAGAAAAATTAGACAAACAAACGGTTCGTTTATCGATCATCAATAATGGAACTTTGGGATTTGAAACGGATTTAGGAATTGGAATTCAAAATACCAAACGACGCCTAGACCTTTTATACCAAGGAAAAGCAAAATTTTTATTGATTCAAGATGGAGAATTTGTAGTCAGTAGTGTTGAAATTAAAACAGATGAAATATGAAGGTAATCCTTGTAGATGATGAAAGATTGGCACGAGAAGAATTGAAATCACTGCTGAAAGATTTTCATAATCTAACCATCATTGGCGAAGCGAGCAATGCCCAAGAAGGAATTGAATTGATTCGAACGCTAAAACCTGATTTGATTTTCTTGGACATCCAAATGCCTGGAATGGATGGGTTTGAAATGCTGAGACATTTGGATGAAATTCCGAAAGTGATCTTCGTAACGGCTTATGACAATTTTGCACTGCGCGCTTTTGAAGTAAATGCATTGGATTATCTGTTAAAACCAGTAGATCCAGATCGTTTGAAAGAAGCTGTTCTAAAGATTCAAGAACCCGAAGAGGATTTTGTGACCAGCTTGAATAAGGTTGGTGATGGAACAAGTAAACTTTCCAAAGGAGATCGCGTTTTCATCAAAGATGGCGAAAAGTGTTGGTTCATTGCCGTTGAAGAAATTCGAATGTTTGAATCAGATGGAAATTACGTGAAAGTCTATTTCGACAAGTCAAGAGCATTGATTTTGAGGTCTCTGAATAGTTTGGAGGATCGTGTCGATTCGAAATTGTTCTTCAGAGCAAATCGTAAATTTATCATCAACCTGAACTGGATTGCGAGCATCGAAAACTGGTTTAACGGCGGTTTGCAAGTAACCATGAAAAATGGAGAAAAAGTAGAAATTTCCCGACGTCAAGCAATTCGATTTAAGGAATTGATGAGTATTTGATTTTTTGTTGTTGCAGAGGCGCAATGCATTGCGCCTCTGCAACAACAAAAAATGCGTTTCAATCCAAATTAAAATGCATTTCAATCCAAATTAAAATGCGTTTCAATCCAAATGAGAACAAATGTCAATCCCCAAAAAAAACACGTATCATCCAAAGAAAATACGTGTCATTTCACTGTGAAATAAGCCATAACAATAGTTTGACACACCTGCGAAGCAAGCAACGCAGTTAAATGAAAATGACTATAAATGGCGATTCACTCCGTTGCTGCTAAAGCGGTCCATATAACCTTTAAAAAACAATTATAGATATATGAAATAGTTTGATTTTTTAATTCTTCTCAATCAATTCGATTCGATCTTCGTGAATTTCGATCAATCTTCTTTTGTAAAGATTTCCAACTACTTGTTTGAATGTTTTTTTGCTCATTCCCAATACATCTCTAATTTTATCTGGATCACTTTTATCTGTCAAGCGAATCATTCCGTCGTGTTTTTTCAATTCATCTAAAAGAAACTGACTGTTTGGTTCAATTTTTTGAAATCCTGGTTTTTCAAGGGAAATATCTAGTTTACCATCTTCACGAACTTTGGTTACATATCCTTTGCAACGCTCGCCACGCTTGATGAAACGAAATAAATCGCTGTTGTAAACCAAACCGCTATAGGTATCGTTTACGACAACATTTTTACCTAAATCGGTTGTTTCACAAATCAAAACATCCACTTCGTCTTTTTCTTTCACCATGATGTGCTCCATTTCAAAGAAACGTTTCACTTTGGCTGAAGCGACCAATCTTTGCGTAGCATCATCCAAGTATAAATATACCAGATAGTATTTTCCTTCCTCCATTTTCAAACTCTGTTCTTTGAACGGAACGAGTAAGTCTTTTTCCAATCCCCAATCCAAAAACGCGCCGAAGTGCGTTACTTCTTTTACTTTTAAAAATTCAAAGGAATTGAGTTCAATCAATGGCTTTTCAGTCGTAGCAACGAGGCGATCTTCAGAATCTAAATACAAGAATACTTCAACTTCAGAACCAATGGTCATCTCTTCGGTAACGTATTTTCCAGGCAACAAAACGTCGTTGTCTTCATCGTCTCCCAAATATGCTCCAGGAGCTGTGTGTCTAAGTACGGTTAGTGTATTGTATTGTCCAAGGTGCATCATAAGGCTATTCTAAAAGCACAAAAGTACTAATTTTCATCGTTTAAATGTTGCTTTCAAACCGATTAGTTTGAAGGTGTAAATTGGATGTTCAAACGGAAGTTCTGATGCGTTTTATGTCTATTTATCTTGATAAAACCATAACTTCGCACTTCACATTATTTAAAATTGACAAGAATGGACGCACGATTGGTAGCTTTTGAAAGATTATTAGGGATTATGGAGGATTTAAGAGCGAAATGTCCTTGGGATAAAAAGCAGACTTTTGAAACCTTGCGTCCATTGACCATCGAGGAAACCTACGAGTTGGCAGATGCGATTTTAGACAAAGATGTTCAAGAAATCAAAGGTGAATTGGGTGATTTATTCTTGCACTTGGTTTTTTACAGCAAGTTGGGAGAAGAAGCAGGTGCTTTTGACGTGACGGATGTTTTGAATACCATTTGTGATAAGTTGATTTACAGGCATCCACACATTTATAGCGATGTAGTTGCTGACACCGAAGAAGAAGTAAAAGCAAACTGGGAAAAGCTAAAATTGAAAGCAGGCAAAAAATCAGTTTTGGAAGGAGTTCCAAGGTCTTTACCAGCTTTGGTGAAAGCGGCTCGAATTCAAGAAAAAGTGAGAGGTGTTGGTTTTGATTGGGATAACGTGGACCAAGTTTGGGAGAAAGTACAAGAGGAAATTGAAGAATTGAAAGAAGTTGTTGCTGAAAAAAATCAAGAGGAAATTGAAAATGAATTCGGCGATGTGCTCTTCTCTTTAATCAATTACGCACGCTTTATTGGCGTCAATCCAGAGAATGCTTTGGAGCGAACGAATAAGAAATTTATCCAACGTTTTCAATGGATGGAGGAAGAAATAAAAGCAGTTGGAGGAGATATGTCTGCGATGAATTTGGAAGAATTAGACGCATACTGGGATCAAGCCAAAAAAGCATTAGCAAAATAGAAAATACCGTTCAATCAATAAATCAACACTTTAAGTTTTTTTAATTGAAAAAATAGAAAATCAAAGCTAAATAGCTTACTTTCGTGTTTCAAAAATTTTAAAAAGATTCTATGTCTCCAAAAAAATCGATTTTATCTCTTTTATTCATTTCCATTAGTTTTGTATTTTTTGCTCAAACTGCTACCGTCAGAGGGTATTTACGTGAAGAAAGCAATGCCGAACCAATCCTTTTTACGAAAGTTGAATTGGTAAGCGAAAAAGGAACAAGTGTTTCTGCAAGAACCGATGTAAATGGTTTTTTCTCCATTCCAAAGGTATCAATTGGAACGTATACCTTGCGTGTTGACAACGAAATTTACCGCCTAGCGGAACGAAAAGTGGTGGTTACCAAGCCAGAGGAATTGATAACGGTTGAGATCGAATTGAAAGAAATTACAGGAGAAGAATTGGGAGTAATAGAAATTAGTGCTGCTCAAAAAGCCAAAACAACGCAAGTTGGAACTTCTGAAATTCGAATGAATAAAAAAGAAGTAGAGCGAATTCCATCGCAAGGTGGTGAGTCGGATGTGGTTTCTGCTTTGAGTGTTACGCCAGGTGTAACAACAACTGGTGACCAAGGTGGACAGTTATATGTACGCGGTGGAACTCCAATCCAAAATAAGATTTTATTAGATGGAATGACGATTTATACGCCATTTCACTCGATTGGGTTTTTCTCCATTTTTGAAACAGAATTAATCAAAAACGTAGACATTTATACCGGTGGATTTGATGCCAAATACGGAGGAAGAATCTCTTCAGTAATGGATATTACGTACCGAGATGGAGATCGTAAACACTTCGGAGGAAAAGTATCTGTAAGTCCTTTCTTGGCAAAATTGGTTTTGGAAGGACCATTCACAAAAATCAGAGACAACAAAGCGAGTAAAGCTTCTTACATCTTCTCAGCAAAACATTCACTATTAGATTATACTTCTAAAAATTTATATCCGAAAGTCAATGACGGAAAAGGTCTTCCGTTTGCTTTTACAGATTTGTATGGTAAAATAACAATTAATGCACCAGGAGGTTCTAAATTTAGTTTCTTCGGATTCAACAACAACGACCGCGTTAGCTACGAAGGTGCAGCTGATTTGGATTGGAGCCAAGGTGGTGGTGGTATGAATTTCTTGTTAGTGCCTGCCGGATCTGCAGTATTTATTCGCGGTCACTTGAATGGATCTCGTTATGCGTTAAACTTCCAAGAAGTTGGATTGCCAGTTAGAACAAGTATCATTGCCGGTGGAGACATGGGATTTGATTTTACTTTTTTCCAAAAGAACGAAAGTCAAATTGACATCGGGATTAACTTAAACGGTTTCCAAACCAATTACAACACATTCAACGAAGCAGGAAGAGAAATTAAAGACGAAAACTTTACGTTTGAAGCTGGTGCATACATCAACTACAAAGTGATTCGTGGTCGTTGGGTTATTCAACCGGGAATTAGAGCACAAGCGTATGCTTCGAGAGCGGTTGTTTCTCCAGAACCAAGATTGGGACTTAAGTACAACATGACAGAAAAAATGAGGTTGAAATTCTCAGGAGGTCGATTCTCACAAAATTTTACATCCACTTCTTCTGATAAAGACGTGGTCAATTTATTCAACGGATTACTTTCTTCTCCAAGTAACTTGCAAAAGGAATTTGTAAATCAAAATGGAAAAGTTACACCAGTTAACAACGGATTGCAATATGCTTGGCATGCGATTGTTGGATATGAATACGATTTAAACCGCAAATTAACCGTTAACGTAGAAGCTTATTTAAAAGACTTTACACAATTGAGTAACATCAATTCCAACAAACAATACGATGACGCAGCAGACGTTCCAGATGTTTTGAAAAAAGATTTCATTATTGAGTCTGGGAAATCGTATGGAGTTGACTTGTTGGTGAAATATTCAGCAGATCGTTTATTCATTTGGGGAGTTTATTCTTACGGAAAATCTACTCGTTGGGACGGATTTAAAGAATATGCACCTATTTTTGATAGAAGACACAACATCAACTTGGTTTCAAGTTATTCCTTAGGAAAAGATAAATCGTGGGAAATCAACGTACGCTGGAACTTTGGTTCTGGATTACCATTTACACCAACCGCAGGATATTTCCAAAACGAAACCTTCCAAGGCGGTGTCACAACAGATGTTACAACCACCAACTCAGGCGAAGTTTCCATCTTGTTGGGAGAGTTTAACTCTGAAAGATTGCCAACGTATCACCGTTTGGATTTAACGGTTAAAAAAGAAATTAAATTCAAAAATAAAACACAATTGGAAGCAATTGCAAGTGTTACGAATTTATACAATAGAAAGAATTTATTCTATGTAAACCGAGTTACAAACGAAAAAATCTACCAATTCCCAATACTTCCAAGTTTGGGTGTGAGTTATAAGTTTTAGGTAACTGATTTTATATCATTCTGAAAAGCTGTTCGCCTTGGGTGAGCAGCTTTTTTTTTGGTGTTCTTTTTTCTATTTGTTGCCACGACATTTCATCAACCGAAAATCATTATTTTTGTTAACATTTTCGAAGTCAATCTCATTTAAGTTTCACCGATTACTCATACATTACATCCATGAAAAAAGGATTTTTAATTCTCTTGTCGATTCTAGTTGGACTCTACACTTTGATTGTTGGTGCGTTGTATTTCAATCAAGAAAAAGTGATCTTCTTTCCTCAAAAATTGACCAAAAGTTATGTGTTTAAATTTGATCAAAAATTTGAAGAATTCAATATAAAAGTGAACGATGGAAAAATCTTGAATGGACTTTTATTTCCAGCTGACAGTTCAAAAGGACTTATCTTCTATTTACATGGAAATGCAGGAAATTTAGGTTCTTGGGGCGAAGTAGCAGAAACATATACGAAGCTACATTACGATGTCTTTATGTTGGATTACAGAAGTTTTGGAAAGAGCGAAGGAGTAATCAATTCCCAAAATCAACTATTTGAAGACCATCAAATTGTATATTCTGAATTGAAGAAAAGATACAGTGAATCTGAAATAATCGTTTTGGGTTACTCAATAGGAACGGGATTTGCGGCAAAACTGGCAGCTACAAATCATCCAAAACTTTTGATTTTACAAGCGCCCTATTATAATTTGACGGAGATGATGAAACAGCGTTTTTCGTTTATTCCAACGTTCATTTTAAAGTATAAATTGGCCAGCAATGAATATTTGAAAAGTTGTAAAATGCCTGTTGTCATTTTTCACGGAAATAAAGACGAGGTCATCAAGTATGATTCTTCTTTAAAATTAAAAGAAGAATTTAAAAAACAAGATACCTTGATCATCTTGGAAGGGCAAGGACATAATGGAATGAGTGATAATCCAGATTATAAATTAGCATTGAGGAAAATATTGACGAAGTAAAATCATTATTTTTGTTAACATTTCCGAATCTCTATCTAATTTGAATTACATTTAAAACTTAAAATTATCTACTTATGAAAAAACTACTCAGAATTCTTCTTGCTGGTTGGGGAGCGAAGAAAATAGGAGGTCGCGGGTGCGGATGCTTTGGAGTAATTTTCTTTTTTATCATCATCTATATCTTGTTGGGTCCAATTTTTAATATGATTTAAGTGCTTTTGGAGCGCTTTTAATTTATAGATTTCCCTATCTTTCAACCATAATGAAATTTAAAAGTGCAAAAGATCCCTTGTTTCAAATCTTAAGCTTCGGCTTAATTGGGTTTTTTATTGGATATACTATCCTTCAAATTCGGGCGGTTGGAATTGAAAATTATCATTTTGGTTGGACTGACATCCTAGTGATTTCAGCTGTTGGATTTTTCTTATGGATTAATATTGCAACTAATTACGAACTTACACCAACAGAATTAAAATATAAAAGTGGTCCGTTTAGAGGAACCATAGCCCTTGGTGAGATACACGAAATTCGAGTGGGGAAAACGCTTTGGGTTGGATTAAAACCTGCGACGGCTAGAAATGGTTTGATTATCAAGTATGGAAAATTCAATGAGATTTATATCAGCCCAGAAACCAATGATTCTTTTGTCGAAGAGATCGTAAAACTGAATGATCAGCTTAAGATAATAAGGTAAATTCGATTTTCATCCAATACATTTTGAAAAATACAAACATGAAAAACACGCTATTAATCGCACTCATTCTCATCGCACTTGTAATGATTTATCTTGGTATTTCAGCCAATATGATTCCGCCTACATTGACTGGAATTGGATTTATTGTCATTGCTGTATTGTTTTATGGACAGAAAAAGCAGCGATAAAATCAGCCGATGAACAATTTCAAATACACAATTGGCATCTTTGTTTCTTGCTTCATTTTGTGTAGTGTTTCAGCATCTCCAACGGATACCCTCCAAAAGAAAGAATTTGAATATTATAGGTTATTACCTGGAGAGATTAAATATGTAGGAGCAACAGATTTTTCAAAATACCAGCATGGACTTACGGTTTCCAAATTGATCTTAGGAGTAACAGGTAAACACGGATTGTCAGGCGACGGATTTAATTCCGTTTTTGAACTTGGTATTTCCTATAACTTACTCGCTCGAAATAATTACATCGCTATTTTCCCTCAATTTGCTCAAATCACTTGGTGGGGAGCGCGTTGGTATGGTAGAGCAGAACCGTTTTTCAATTTAAAAACTACAAAAATCGATTACATCAACCTTGAAGTTGGAGGAGGATTGTTTGGGTCTTTCTCGCTATTTTGCTTACTTCCCACCAATAATTATGTTGATTATTTGTTTGGTTTCAAGCTTGGGTTTGATGTTCCCACGCATTTGTTTTTCAAAGATGGAAAAAATGGTTGGGACTAGGATGGCAGTCCAGATTAGATAATTACTATATTTATCATCCGTATGATATAGCGTACTCAATCCTAGTGATACGATCATTTACGATGATAATTTCAACTCCTTAGACCATGAGAAACAACTTTATATTCCTCCTTATAATTTCAATTTATTTCGTTGGCTGTCAAAATTCAAATTCATCAGATTCGAAAAATTATGAACAACCGAAAACGGATGAACCCAGCGCGGAGAAGATGCACGGCATAGTTCCACTGGACAGTTGTGACACTCCATTTCACGCCTCGTTTCTGGAAGGATATGCAAATTCGAGATATGACACTTGTTTTTTAACCATCAAATCTTTGGAAAATGAGCTTATTAAAAAAGTGGATTTAAGGCTTCCTGCTGATAGAACATCCATCAAAAACTGTGATAAAGAATATGTAGTTCTCGGTTTTTCCTGCGGTGGTCCATGTTATTCTCGCTTATTTGTTTTTACAGATGATCGGGAAAATCAAAATTTTGCTTTTGCACAAAATATTTCAAATAATTCGAATTTGATAGCACACATTAAAAACGAAGATTTTGACCATTTATATGTCTTCAATCTTAAAAATCAGAAAGAAGTAAAGATCGATATTTCAGACAACGATTTGGAAGTTAATTATGGTCAAATGGATAAACTGTATAGGATGAAAACGAATCTAGTTATCGAATATCAGACGGTTGAAAAGAAGAGGAGGAGACAAGTAATTTCACTTAAAAGCATCCTAAATTGAAGTACAGCACTCCCATAATCTTTGTGTTTTTATTTTGACACTCAATCAGAAAAGACATAAGTGAATGCAGTATTCTTCGCAGAAATCAACTTCTAGCTAGAGTCGATTTGCTGATTTCATATTTTGAGAACTGTCGTAAAATAAAAAATCCCTTTGTTTGTGAGTTGTAGCACGATATGATTTTTTTCAACTGTTAAAGCACGTTGTTTTAATTCAGGTTGATTCTAAATAAAAACAGCATTTTGAATCCATGAGAAATTGTAAATTTGGAAAATAACCAGAACTCAGATGAAAACATTCAGCATCCTTTTCCTATTAATCTGCATTACTTCTTGTGGACACAAAACCGTATCTGCAACGACGTATGATATAAAACACCTTGATTTTTTCGGTTTAGAAAATATAGAAGCTTTCAAATGGAAAGACAGTGAAATTAAAAAATTACTGACCATGGATTTTAAGGAAGGTAGGAAGAATCCTTCCATCAAAACAAACTACATGATTCCCGTAATCATTTTTCAACTCAAGGATCTGCATCCAAATGTGAACAAGAAAATGGATGTCAACTTCTTCAATCAACTGACCAAATTGTATTTAAAAATCAGAGAGATCGATGCCGCAAAAATTGCCGATAAATCAGTTGCTGAGAAAATTGATTTTATGCGAGATGATTTTTATTGGCAGGTAGAAAATGATCAATATTTGCCTCACATGACAATGACCTTTGACGATGGACCATTTCAAGGTGTTGATTTTAAGCAGGAAATAACTTCAGACTCACTTCATGTGGAACAAACAAATTTTGGATCTTTGAGTTCATTTCAAGTCGATGGTAAAACGGTTTTAAAGGCTAAAGACAACAATGAAAAGGTTATTTGGCAAAAGAGCATCACTGGATTAATGGATAAAAATCTATCTGATTTGCGCTTCACCGATAATCCAATGGAATACACTTCCGTTGCGACGATTGCACATCTACATGCGGATGGTGAGAGGTTAACACTTTATTTAAAAAATGATGGAAGGTTTTTGTATTATTATCATTCTTGGTAGATTGGCTTAAAATTCAAGCTTAAAATTCAGAAGTTTGCAGTAAGAATGAAGACGTTTTAAGTGTAATTGATTGAAATTGAAGTGAGTATTATTGAATCTACTGTTAAAACACGAATTGACTAAGCGTTAAAATAATTTTTAAACAATACATGCGCATGACTAGTTTTAAATTATGGCTGGAGTTTGAAGAAGTTACTCCAGAACCAATAGACAAAGAAAATGATTTTGCCAATATTGTAGTTGAGCTGAGTGATGGTCGTACATACGGAATCAATGTTTGGACTTTTGGGTTTTTCGAGACTTCTTTGAAGGAAGACCGCTCTGAAAATTTGAATTTAAACGGACTCTACAGCATTCCACCTGATTTATTTGTAAAAGAATTAACAAGAAATTGTATTCAAAAAACGATCGAAGATCTTCTTAAGAAAGGAGATTTAGACTTGGTTTTAAATCCAAGTATTTTAACCAAGTAAGCTAGAAAATTGATGAAATACATTGCAAAGAAATGCGATCTCTTTTTAATTTTTATTTGTTTGAAATACTACTACAGCAGCTCCAAATGACAGTCGAAAGGCGCGGACAAACCGCCAGTCTTAAGTACAATTTGCCATGTATACAAAAATAAAAATAGTACATTTAAAAAATAAAAGCAATGAATGTTGTCGTTGTTTTTTTGTAAGTGAAAGAATATGATTGTATTGTATAGTTTTATTGCAGTTTTTATAGCGTGGATTTGGGTGGATTACTACAGGTTAATTGACATCTACGAACAAGAAAAACTGAAATACCTTATTCTGACATTTTTTCTTGGTTGTGCTTCCGTTTTAGTCGTATTTGGCATTCAGCTATATGTGCTCGATTCTTTTTATTTCGAATTAAATGGAAACTTTTTAAATGATTTTTTGTATTCTGTTTTTAAAATAGGATTGGTTGAAGAAATTGCTAAAACAATTCCCTTTTTAATCATGTTTTTTCTCTTTAAAAAGGAATTTAATGAACCAATCGACTTTTTAGCGTTTATGTGTGTTTCTGCTTTGGGTTTTTCTGCTGTGGAAAATGTACTTTATTTTACGGAACATGGTCCTAACATCATCAACAACAGAGCAATTTTATCGACTGTTGGTCACATGTTTGACTCATCTTTAGTCGCCTATGGAATTATCCGATACAAATATTATCCGAAAGGAAACAAGGTGTTGAGTTTGATTTTGTTTTTTTTCCTTGCCGCCTTAGCACATGGATTTTATGATTTTTGGTTATTGTTTGAAGGAACGGAATCTGGTGGATGGCTGATGACGATTTTGTTTTTTTTGATTACCGTATCTGTTTTTGCAATTATTTTGAATAATGCATTGAACAACTCGAGCTTCTTTACCTATAAAAAGGTAATTGATTCAAACATGGTCTTAAAAAGATTATTAAGCTATTACGGGGTGGTGTTCGCAATTCAATTTATTTTGCTGATTTTCCATCAAAATTTTGAGCACGCAATAAATAATTTGGTTGCTTCGATCTTGCTAACTGGTTTTATCATTTTAGTCACGTGTATTCGCCTGACCCGATTCAAATTAATTCATAAAAGATGGAACGATTTAAAATTAGAGTTTCCATTTTTTATTACTAAAAGTGATCCAACGGGAATGAATGCGTCTCAATTGGTGATCCGGATGCGTGGAGATTCCTTTAACGAAGTTTCCATCAATGTTTTTTATGAAGAATACTTTATATTAAATCCATTGTCAAAACGAAATACAAACATGGGTACTCCACGCTTGGCATTTATTGAACGAAAAATTTTCTTGTATAACGACGACACATTTTACGTAGTGAAAGTATTTGATGGAAATGAAAACAGTAGGTATGAATTGATGCTTATTAAAGCAAAAACAGCAAATGTTACGATGGTAAATAATAAGTATCCGATTGTGGCAGTGTTGAAAATTGAAAATTTTGCAGATTTAGATAATGTCCAAATGAGAGCGGAAAATTTTAAATTTAGGGAATGGGCTTTTTTAAAGCCAACATAGTCAAAGTAAAAATTAGATTTAACTGGTAAAAAAAGGTGTCTAAAAGAACAGAGACTCACAAGAAAACATTCAAAAATATCAAATGGCGTGTGGATGGAAAAGTGAAAGTAATTAGGCGTGGAGGTAAATTCTCCAATCCAAAAATAATCCTATCTTTGAATCTGAAGATGCGTTCATCAACCGAATTGCCAAACACATCTTCGACGATCAGTTTAACCTTGAAAAATCGACTTATTATGTACTTGACGCTACTGGAAATGTGATGGCAACTTATGACAAAGAAATAGATTATATAAATTCCAAAGTTTATCTTAAACTCAAGGATCGTTCTATTTATGGAAGTTCGAGGGTTGGAGTGCGAAGTACAGATATCGACATGTTGGCTTTGCATAATCCGAATTACTCGATGAAAAGCGTAAAATACGAAATCGGAAAAAGAACGTATGAACTCAGCAACCATCTGGGCAATGTGCTTTCTGTAATTAGCGATAAACCAATCCCAAGTTTTGAACATGAAGAACTTGTAGGAATGTTGGCGGATGTGAGAGTTGCGCAGGATTATTCGCCATTTGGGGTGACTTTGAGTGGGAGGAATTTTGAGGTTGATGGTGGGTATCGGTATTCTTTTCAAGGTCAAAAAGCTGATAATGAGGTAAAAGGCAAAGGCAATTCAATAAATTATCAATACAGAATGCACGATACGAGATTGGGGAGGTTCTTTGCGGTTGATCCATTGGCAAAAGATTATCCTTGGAATAGTCCTTATGCTTTTAGTGAGAACAGGGTTTTGGATGCGATTGAGTTAGAGGGACTTGAATCCAAGAATGTTCATTTTACAGAAATTTTAAACAAAGGAGAAATTCAAGTTCTTGAATCAGAAACTTTTGAAGAGAACTTGTGGGGCTATGGGGATAATGGTATTGCCACAACATACAACCGTTTAGATGGTTCTAAAAGTTTTAAATATACTCCTGACGTTGAGGTTTTTCCTCGCTTTAATATGAATAAATTGCCAAAAGGAGGAGAAATCAAAGAACCTAAAACGTATATTCAAATAATGATTGATGAAGCATATAATAAAGGCGATTATGGAAGAGCTCTTCGTTATTGGGCAAATAATCAAGATGCTTCATTAAAGGGAGAAAAAGGATTAGTAAAATTCTCATCAGCAATGAGTAATTTAGGAATTGCACTTCAGTACAGTAAGGTTGCTGCTCCTATTGGAGTAGCTTTGTCTATTGCTTCTGCAATGATTGACACAGGATTAGATATTAAAAATGATAATCCAAGCACGAAATTAAACACTGTAATAAGGGCAGTTAATGTTGCGATAACTTTTCGTCTTGGTAAAAGCGCTGATGCAGCACCATTGAAAGGGTCTGAAAAACAAATGGTTAAAGGAGTCATTAATCATACAACAAGTAATGCTGAAAACGTAATAAAAGAATGATTATTTTATCTATTTATGATAGTGATTTTATGTCCACATTTTTTCAAATTTCAATAATGCTTTTTGTAGGTGTTTATTTACTATACACCAGTCTTTCTCAAAAAAGTGAAATGGGAACGGATACATATTTAAGAGGACTACTTGGGGGTTTTTTTGGTATAATAATGGCAATAATATTCACAATTTTAGAGTTAAGTAAATAATAATGTTGGATGGTAAAGTGTCAAATGGTGCTTTTGATATTTTTCATACATCTTTAAATTTGGTAATGTGGCAATTGGCGCTTCATGCTCTTTAAATCCAAGAAAGTTATTAACAATTACAAGGCAAGCTAAAAGTCTTTATTACCATGGTTTACAGCCTATTTTTCCACTTATTTTATTTTCCGTTCATTTCCACCTAAATACCTGTTTTGAAGTGGGATTTTGGAGGTTGTTTTTTGGGGCTTTTTTTTGGTTTTTAGGCTTTTTTTGGGTTTTAAGAATCCAAGGAAATTGAACTATTTTTAAGACTTTTGTCCCCAAGCTAGTGCGAGCGTCTCGCTCGTTCAATGGTAATCTAAAAGTCTGGAATTTTTCATTTTAAACTAATCTTTTAACAAGCCCAAAATCCAAAAATAATCCTATCTTTGAATGTGAATATGCGTTCATCAACCGAATTGCCAAACACATCGTCAACGATGAATTTAACCTCGAAAAAACAACCTATTATGTACTTGACGCTACTGGAAATGTGATGGCATCTTACGATAAAGAAATAGATTATGTAAATTCCGAAGTTTATCTAAAACTCAAGGATCGTTCTATTTATGGAAGTTCGAGAGTTGGTGTGAGAAGTACGGACATCGACATGTTAGCCTTGCATAATCCCAATTACTCGATGAAAAGTGTAAAATACGAAATCGGAAAAAGAACGTATGAACTTAGCAACCATTTGGGCAATGTTTTGAGCGTGATTAGTGATAAGGCAATACCGAGTTTTGAACATGAAGAACTTGCTGGAATGCTAGCTGATGTTAGGGTTGCGCAGGATTATTCGCCGTTTGGGGTTACTTTGAGTGGGAGAAGTTTTGAGGTTGATGGTGGGTATCGTTATGGGTTCCAAGGTCAAGAAAAGGATGATGAAGTATCAGGAAAAGGAAACAGCTATACCGCAGAGTTTTGGCAATATAGCCCGAGACTTGGACAGCGTTGGAATATTGACCCTATGACTGCTAAATATCCTTGGCAAAGTCCGTATGCAACTTTTAATAATAATCCTTTGCGTTTTACTGATAAATTTGGTTTAGAAGGACAAGATTGGATTGGCAAAAAAGATGGAAAAGGTGGAACGAATTGGGAATGGGATAAAAATGTGAAATCACCAGACCAACTTCCATCTGGTTATACAGAGTACGCTAAACCTGGGCATACATATTCGTCAGGTGGTGAAAATGTGAAGCTTGGAGACAATGGAAAATGGAATTATACAAGCTCCTCAATAACAAACCAAGGATTACCCATCGACAATGATTATACAGAACAAAAATTAGAAGCTCAACGTTTTCACGAGCAGAATGAAGGGTATTCAAAATTTCTACAAAACGGATTAACTAATTATGTATTTTTTGTAGCAACATTACCTGTTGGATTTACGCGTGGAGTATTATCTGCAGGATTAAGTGCAGGGTCAAATTTAATTGGGCAACTGGGGACTAACAACTTTGACATCAAAAAAGTTGATGTTGCTAGTGTAGGTATTTCAGCAGCTTCAGGAGTAATATTCAAAACTACACCAGTCTTTAACGTACTTACAACGTCAGCTTTAGATGCCAGTATTGATGTAACTATTAATGGAACTCACAAGACTTTTTTAGAGAAAAATTATAGTGAACTAAGTATTGACTTTGGTGTAGGAATAATTGGAGGCGCGTTAAATAACACGACAGGTCAAAACTCTTTACCAACAGGGTTTAAATTTACACAAAGCACTTTTATAGAGCTTAATGTTAATGCGCTACAGAGTGGCTTTGATAAACTTAATGGTGTGAAATGAGAATTAAATTAGATAAAAAAGACATCAAGTATCTTATTCTTATCATAAGTTTTTTCTTTCTTTATGGATTAATTCATTATTGTAGCTTTTTAAACTCAAAAGTTATATGTGCCCATTTCGAAAGTACAAGTTTTATAAGAAGTAGAAAATATTATAATTTTGTATTCGACTATAAGGATAGAGAGCGCATTGTAAGTATTTCCGAAGACAACATCAAATATCGAAGTGAAAATGAGTTGAATGAAATGGACTGTATTAAAATAGAATGTTCACAATGGACTTCTTGGTTCAGTAGAGTTGTAGATAAACGGATATTAAAAGAATAAGAAATAATGAATAAAACAGAACTAACAAAAGGGTAGTGTAGTAAACTGTCACTTTTCATAATTTAAGTATTTAAGTCATTGATAATTAGCAGTGATATTTTTTGTGAGTACTAAAAGTAGGGTATAGTAAAGTATATTCAGATCCTTTTTTAGCTAAGAGAAGGCTTAAAAATGGTATGTTTGCTACCATGTTCACAAGAAAACATTGAAGACATCAACTGGCGCGTGGACGGAAAAGTGAAAGTAATCATGCGTGGAAGTAAATTCTCCAATCCAAAAATAATCCTATCTTTGAATCTGAAGATGCGTTCATCAACCGAATTGCCAAACACATCTTCAACGATGAATTTAACCTCGAAAAAACGACCTATTATGTACTTGACGCTACTGGAAATGTGATGGCAACTTATGATAAAGAAATAGATTATAAAAATTCCGAAGTTTATCTTAAACTCAAGGATCGTTCTATTTATGGAAGTTCGAGGGTTGGAGTGAGAAGTACGGATATCGACATGCTTGCCTTGCATAATCCGAATTACTCGATGAAAAGCGTAAAATACGAAATCGGAAAAAGAACCTACGAACTTAGCAACCATTTGGGCAATGTTTTGAGCGTGATTTCTGATAAACCAATCCCGAGTTTTGAAGAAGGTAATCTTACAGGAATGCTAGCTGATGTGAGAGTTGCGCAGGATTATTCGCCATTTGGGGTTGTGTTGAGTGGGAGAAGTTTTGAGGTTGATGGTGGGTATCGATATGGGTTTGGCGGGCATGAAAAGGACGATGAAGTAAAAGGGGCGGGAAATTATATTGGTTTTAATGATTATGGTTTAGATACAAGGCTTGGTAGAAGATTTGGAAACGACCCAGTTGTTAATCCTTCTGTTTCGCCTTATTCTGTATTCTTAAATAACCCAATATTTTTTGTTGACCCAGATGGAGAAAGTCCAATATCCATATTGGTAAAAATGGCGGCTAAAGTTGGCTTGAAGAAGGCAGCCAAAGAAATGGTAGAATCCCAAATCCAAAAACGTCTAACTGCCTACATGTCTAAGGGTTGGGCTAAACAACTTGGTAAAGACGCTCTTGATGCCATTGATTTAGCTACTTCACAAGCATGGTGGGAGTATGCTATTGAAGTAGTTCCGTGGGTTGGAGATGGGTATAGCGTTGGTAAATTTACCAAACAGCAAATCCACGTTTGGAAAATTGTTGAGAAATTTGAAACTGTAGCTTCTCACACTTCAAAAATAGCAGGTCAAGCATGGAAAAAAATAGGGTTTAATTCAAATTTAACTGGTAAAGGAAAAGACGTTTTAGCAAAGCATGTTGATAATTTCAATAATCGGGGTTTAGAACAGTTAGATGAAGCCACCATTGTAGGGGCGGTAAAAGATGCCTTTCCAGGTGTTACAAGTGGTATTAAAGTTGATGGTTCAGCATTTAATCATCTTAAAAAAGTTGAAAATGCACTTCGGGGACAAGGAAAGCAATTACAAGAAATGAAACAACAAATAGACTCTGGAGTTTTTGAAGGAGATGCTTTAAAAGCTGCACAAAGCGCATATCAAGAAGTAGTAGGAAGACATAACAGTTTGAAAAATACTTTGGAGAATGCCAAAAATGCTGCAAAACAATTTACAGAATGAAAGATTTAAAAAAAATTAAAAATAAAAGTATCGCTGAACTTGAAGGTTACAAATGGCAAGGAAGCATTCCTACAAAGGAGAGTTCATTCTTAGAAAGAAGATTTTATGAACTCCATGACAGAAAATTACAAGACCTAATCCTAACCGATGTTGATTTATATATTGAGCAGGAGTATGGTTTGAAATATGTTATTCCAATTGCATTGGATATTTTGGATAGAGATATATTAATTAAAGTAGATTATGAAGGAGAATTATTGTTCAATATTTTGAGTGTAAAATCGGATTTTTGGTCAGATAATCCTGAAATGAAAATGCGACTTACTGAAATAACTAAAACAAACTTGAATAAGTTAGAAAACATGAATACCACTGACGATATAAAAAATGATATTTTGGAAGCTCTTGAAAGATTCATAGATCAGTAAAAAGGTAGTGTAGTAAACGGTCACTTTTCACAATTTAAGTATTTAAGTCATTGATAATTAGCAGTGATATTTCTTGTGAGCACTAAAAGCAGGATATAGTAAAGTATATCCAGATCCTTTTTTAGTTAAGAGAAGGCTTAAAAAAGGTATGTTTGCTACCATGTGTAGTAAACGGTCACCTGATGTTATGGATGCATTGTAAATTTAGTTGTATTTAAAAAGGTCAAATAATAGGCAAATGCCATTGTTTTAAAATAGCATTTTCAGGACAATACGGAAGTTCTTCACTCAAATTCGAGCCTGATAGACTTATTCAAACTATTCGTGAATGTCTATTCTTTAAGAAGTTGCACTAAGAATTTCGCGAACGGATAAAAATTCAAATTTTATTTTATCAAAATTGAACAAAAAAAGCGATCTTCGATAAATGGATTAATTGGATCAAAAGTCAATAATAATTCAGCATCTGAAAGAAAATCTTAAACTGCGTAATGAAAGATAAAATTAACTGCTTATTTATCCCTTTTCTCTTTGTATTTCTTGGCTTAATGCTAGCTTATACATTTTTAAATTGGCTGCTTTTTATCAAGTTTGAAATTTTCTCGGTTGAAACGTTTATTCTAAATTTTCTCGTTCCAGTTTGCTTAACCGGAATCTTTGCTTGGTTCATCTTGCGTAGAAGATTCAAAATTCTTAAACTGACTGTGAGAAAAGGAGATTGGACCAATTTTTATAGTTTCATGTTGTGGATTATTTTGTCCATTCCATTGGTTATCAGTCAGGAATATCTAATTTCAGCAAGTGGAAAACTGAAAGAACTCAATTCCATCAAGGACATCAACAAGTCCAGAATTGAAAAATATTATACCCTTAAAAATCATTTCATTGATAAAACAGCGCTTGGAATTCATACCGATATAACCGTCACAGGCAAACGCAACACGAATTATAACATGCATTGGTACATCGCAGTACCAATCTTTGAGAGTCCGGAAGACACAGTGCTTAGGCAAGTTAGACCGTTGGCTTGGGTGGGGATTCAATACAACAAAACGATTCGCAATAATCTTAGTCAAACTGAGAAAAATAGAACCTATCAGGAGTTCGCAACTGAATCACAAGCTAGTTTCGCACTTGAAGATTTTACGGATTTCTCGTATTTAGCGCGAATGAAATACGCTGATGTAGAAGACGATTTCTTAATTGCAGTCGGAAAAAATCCATATTATTATCCTTCTGATTTGCTTTTTACAATGGTACATCAACCTTTTGAATTGAGAAATGGCAATAAATTAAACTGGATCGCAGGTATGATCATTTTCGGATCCTTTGTGTGGTTTATCATGTTGTCAATACCTGAAATAAATCGACGGGAATTGAAGAGGTTTAAAACAGATAAAAAAAATGTAATTTCGAAGTTCAGACTTTGAAATGCTTTATTGCGTACAAGCCATTATATTTAAAAATCCATCATAAATAGAATTAAAATGAAACAAATCTTCAGAATTTCGATACTTTTATTCGCAATCATGCTCTCATTTTCTTGTCAAAACGAAAAGACCTTCGATAGTAACAAATGGAAGCAAAGCGGCGGAGAAAGTTTAATGCTCGATACCCGAAAAGAGATGGTTTCTGATTTGCTAAAACGAAAAATTTTGTTGCATAAATCTCACAATGAAATTGTAGAATTAATCGGAAGTCCAGTCAATTACAACAACACAGTTTTTGAGTTCAAAGAATATTATCCAGTGCAAGAAAAACACGGAAGTGATATCGATCCGATAATAACGTATGTAGAAATTACCTTTGATCGAAATGGAATTTCGGAAGCGGTTCAGATTGTCGAATAATCGACTTTCAGCAGAACCATCTTTAGAAATTTGGAAAGAAGAATACCAAATGTTTGAAAATATACCTTTTAGAGAATTGAATAGTCGCTTAAATAACATTCCATACTCTTTCTTAAAGTTGAAATATCCGAAAGAAGAAATGAATGAGGTTCTGAAAACTTTTTAAAACACATCAAGATAAATGATTATCAATCCATTAGACAACGAAAATTATTTGAATCACTTGAAACTTTTAGGGGTTTTATTTACCTTAATGCTGAATTTTCTTTTGATTTATGTCTTGATTTTTAACCCATATGCTTGGTACTTTGACTGCTTGTTTTTTTCTGGAACTTCTGATGCTACGCTGCAAGTATTTGCCATAACTGCAACGATTTTACATCTCATTTTGATAATCGGATTAACGGTTATTCTGATATTCAAGTATTGGAAAAAGAAAAAATTCTTTGTTGTAGCGCCCATATTTAGTTTTCTAACTTTGTACTTTATCCTGCTACTAGAGAGAGCCATTAGCTAATGATTTGAAGTATTTTGTGAGCTTTTGGTTAACGATTTAAAATGAAATTTTTATTTCAGTAAATTCATAAAAAATATCACTGTTGTCCGATAAAAACTTAAAGCGCAAATGAAACCCATTGATAGTCAATAGATCTTAGTAAATTCTTTTTTTGAGGGCTATAATTGTCGAACAAAAGATTCCTCAAATTTCTTCTGAAATTTTTCGGAAAGACAGGTTCAGGTCGAAGAAATTGTTTTTTAACTTCTTGCTAGGTAATGCATTGTCTAGCAAGAAGTTAAAAAACACCAATCCCACGTCTTACCTGTCTTTTCGATGATGCTTTTGCATCGAGAAATCTTTGATCTTAGTTTTGAATCTTTTTATCGGACAATAGTGAAAAAATATAGACAATTGAGCAAAAAAATATTCATTCTTCTCAGTGCAGTTTTCTTCCTGACAGCAATTTCAGCATCTGCGTAATACATAGAGAAATCAAGCGACCTCAATCAAGCAGGTGCATTGAAATTAGCGGAACAAGCGAAAATTGAAGCTGGTAAACTTGACAAAAATGTTTCTGTTGCGGTATTAAATTCTTCTGGCGTAACTCTTTTATTGCTCAAAGGAGACAACGTTGGTCCGCACAATACGGAAGCATCGCGTAGAAAAGCATTTACAGCACTTTCAACCAAAACGCCTAGTTTTGAATTGATGGAAAAAGCAGCAAGCGATCCAACGGCAAATAATTTGAATACCTTGCCTGAACTTTTACTTTTAGGCGGCGGAGTTCCCGTTTGGAAAGATGGCGAACTCGTTGGAAGTCTTGGAGTTTCAGGCGCTGGTGGTGGAAAAAGTGATCACGAGGTCGCTCGAAAAGCTGCTGAGAATTGTGGCTTTACCATTCAGAAAAAATAGATCGAACTCGCGTTTATATATATTACACCTTATAGCAGCATGCAGTATTCGATAACGGTAATCCTCCTCGAAAGGAGGAAACTTGATTATTGCTAATTAAATAGAATCCAATTTAGATTAAAATGTATATTTTTGATGAACTTGTAGCGATGCAAGTTCATCAAAAATAGATTATGAAAATCATCAGCCTGCTCATTTTTAGTGCTTTTGCGAATATCTCATTCGCGCAAGACACCACGTATTTTAATTCCAATTGGAAGGAATTGGAATCGTTTAGTAATGCCAGCTATTATCACATTTTATTCCGAGATTCATCCAACAACGAAAAGGTTCAGAAGTTTCTCTATCATACCACAGGTAGACTTATTTCAGAACAAAATTATTCGAATTATGCAGATCGTATCCTGGAAGGGAAAAATGTTTGGTATTTTATAAACGGTAATTTACACGGTGAAAGAACTTACCTCAAAGATGAAATAAATGGTGTTTTTAAAACGTATTGGTTCAATGGCAATGTAAAAAGAAATGACTATTTTGAGAATGGAAAATGGATCAGCGGAACTTGTTACAATGAAAATGGAAAGAAAATAAAGTACTACAAGTATGAATCATCGGCAATTTTTCCGGGTGAACTTGAAGGACTGATGAAGTATTTGGTGAAAGAATTAAGGTATCCAGAGGCAGCCATCAATGACGATGTGGAAGGAAGAGTAATGGTTCGCTTTACGATCGATAAGTTTGGATATGTTTCAAAACCAAAAATTCTAGTTTCAATTAGCCCTGAGTTAGATGCAGAGGCACTTCGCGTGGTAGGAAATATGCCAAAATGGAAACCAGGAATGAGAGATGGAGAGTATGTAGATACTTTTTTTGAGCTTCCAGTAAAATTTAAGCTTGAATAAAGCTGAATATGAATCTTAAACTTAGCTTCAATTAAAAATAAACTATGAAAAACATCTTACTTGTAATTTTTAGCGCCTTGACTTTGAATGGGTTTAGCCAAGAAAAAATCTATTTAGATTCAGCGTGGAATAAAATCGATTCTCCAACAAAAGCGGTTTATTATCGTATTTTAGAAAGAGACATCCAGGATAATAACAAAGTCAAATTGATCGATTATTACATGTCTGGTAAAATTCAATCAGAAGCTGATTATGTTGATTATCATAATAGAATTAAGAATGGTAAATTCATTATGTACTACGAAAATGGAAACATCGAAAAGAACGTGAATTATTTAAATGGTAAGAAAAATGGGAAAGATTTAGCCTATCGAAAAGACGGAATGTTGCGAGAAGAAACAGATTATGTTCAGGGTGAAATGGATGGTAAATACATTGTCTATTTTGAGAATGGAAAAATACATGAAAGCGTTGCTTATGCCGCTGACGAAAGAAACGGTGAACATTTAGTCTATCGTAAAACCGGACAATTGAAACGCATTGACACGTATGAAAAAGGAAAATTCGTACATGGTAAATGTTTAGACATCGCTGGCAGTGACACGACTTATTTTGACTATGAAATTGCTGCAGAATTTCCAGGAGGAAGGGCAGCAATGATGCAGTTCTTAGCGAATGAAATGAAATATCCCATCGATGCTATAAAAAATAAAATTGAAGGAAAAGTATATTTGAGATTTGTAATCGACACGGATGGTTCCGTGAAAAATGTGAGAGTTTTAAGAGGGGTAAACGCAGAGTTGGATGCAGAAGCCGTTCGAGCCGTTCGAAATATGCCAAAATGGTCGCCCGGAAAGATTGATAACGTAGGAGTGAGATCTTATTTTGATTTACCTGTTAATTTCCGCTTGCCAAAAAAGTAAGTTCTAAACCTCCAGTATGAAAAGCACCATTCTATTCGTATTCAGTATCGCTGTACTCAACACATTTGCGCAAGATACAAGCTACTTTGATTCCAATTGGAATAAATCCGAATCGGCGATAAATGCTTCGTTTTACCGTGTTTTATTTCGAGATCACGTGGATACCAATCGCGTTCATGAGTTTACGTATTACAAAACTGGTAAGTTGAAATCGGAAAAACAATTTTCGAATTACAAAGATAAAAAATTGGATGGAAATGATTTGTGGTATGATGCAAATGGTCAATTGAGAGGAGAACGTAAATACAAGAATGGCAAGATAGACGGTGTTTTCAAAACCTACTGGAAAGATGGAAAAGTGAAACGCCACGACCTTTTTAAAAACGACACCTTGATACAAGGATCCTGTTATGATTCTAAAGGAAAGAAAGTGGATTATTACGATTACTTCATCGCAGCAAGTTTTCCAGATGGCAAAGCAGCACTGATGAAATTCTTAGTAAATGAACTGAGATATCCTGAAACTGCAATCACATATAATGTCGAAGGAAAGGTTTTTATCCGTTTTGTTGTTGAAAAAAATGGTTCTATTACGCAAATTGAAGTAAATCGGAGTGTCGATGAAGAGCTGGATGCGGAAGCTTTACGAATCGTCAAAAAAATGCCAAAATGGATTCCCGGAAGAATAGATGGTGAGATTGTACGAATGACTTTTGATCTACCAGTCAATTTTAAATTGATTTAAAAAACAAATATTTCTAGCAGCCTAAATTGACATTTGCTCCATTCAAAAAAGAAAGTATCTATAGGAATGGATTGATTTGCAAAAACTAAATTAACGTAAGCGGGAAATCCATTCAGGAAATTATACTTGAAAAAAAGTTTTATCGGACCGTATTAATCACTAATTTAGACTATGCAAACAATTACATTTCACAAATCAAAAAAACAAAGAATCAAAAATGTAGTGATACCACTTTTGATGATTCTCGTTTATGGTTTCATCGGCTATAGAAGATTAATGCAGGACGATATCGGAGATGCACTATTTTATTTTGTAATTTGGCTCCTCGCATTATTGTACATTATCAATGTGCTGGTAAACAAGGTGAGCGTTACGATAGATGAAAAAGGTCTCAAAAACAACACCAATTTTATGGGATTAATCGAATGGAAATATATTTCCCATTTTGAACTCAAGAAAGCGATGGGCAGAACGTTTATTGTTATTCATTTGAATGATGTTGATGCGTTTTTAATGACCAAGAGAAAAGTGTCGCGTACGCTTATGAAGTCAAACATTAAAAAACTTGGAAGTCCAGCGGTGATCAGTGAATTTGAATTTGATAAAGATTTGGACTTGGTTGTTGAGGAGTTGAATGGAGCAAAAGCTGCTTTTTTGAATCAAGAAAGCTTCAAGGTCAATTAAAAGTTTAATTATCAGCCATTATTGAATTTCTCAAACAAAAAAAAACCTCACCCATCCAAAAGGACAAGTGAGGTTTTAAAACAATCGCAATCAAAGTCGCAATCAAAAAATCATTGCTAACTTAAACTAGATCCAATTTTTCTGGTTTTTTCAGGATAATCTCTTCCAAATCGTCCTGAGATTCATCCATGTACAAATAGCGTTCTTTGCTGTCATCCAATTCGTCCATCCATTCTGTGTGATGCGTTTCAGCCATTGTTCCAGTCACCACACTTTGGAAGGTTTTGTCCCGATAAGTCAAAATGTCTTCGTCTTTATCTTTTAACCATTCCTTAAACATCACGGCTACTTTATCCACGTTGAAATCAGGATAGTCCGACATGTTCAATAAATCTTTAATATACGCGGTCTGAAAATCAACATGGTCGAAGCTACTTTCTAGTTTTTCATTTTCTTGCAACCAATATTCCATGTCCTTGCTGCGTTCTTCTTTCGATGGCAAAGTTAATGTACCGAGTATATAATCTCTGGCAACCCACGCTTGGGTGTCAAACATGTTAAAGGTGTAATATTGATCTTGCATTCCCAAATACATCATGTTTGGCAAATCGTTGAAGAAAATACCTTTGTAAACTTGATCTGGATACAAGTTGTTTTTGGTTTTCATTCGCAATTCATCTGGAAGGAAAGGGAATTTGTGTTGGTAACCCGTACATAAAATAACGGCGTCGTAACGCTTTGATGTACCATCTTTGAAATGTGCGATATCATCCTCAAAATACATCAATAACGGAACTTCCGTAATTCCTTCCGGCCAATTCACACCAATTGGATTGCTGCGGTAACTCAAAGTAACCGATTTTGCACCGTGTTTGTGACATTGCACACCAATATCTTCCGCAGAATAACTACTTCCAACAATCAAGATGTCTTGATCTTTGTATGGATCTGCACCTCTAAAATCGTGTGCGTGCAATACTTGTCCGGGAAAATGTTCAATTCCTTTAAAATACGGCATGTTTGGCGTGGAGAAATGTCCAGATGCAACTACCAAGTAATCGAATTCTTCCGTATAGGTGACATCGTCTTTCAAATTGTCCAAAACCACTTCAAATTTTTGTGTTTCCTCGTTGAAATTGATCCAGCGAACCGTGGTGTCAAAACGAATGTAATCTCGCACATTGTCTTTTTTAATACGTCCCTGAATGTAATCAAACAAGACAGGACGAGGCGGATAGGAGGAAATTGGTTTTTTAAAATGCTCATCAAAAGAATAATCAGAAAACTCTAAACATTCTTTCGGTCCGTTCGACCACAAGTATTTGTACATACTTCCGTGAATTGGTTCACCGTATTTCCCAACACCTGTTCGCCAAGAAAAATTCCACATTCCACCCCAATTACTTTGTTTCTCGAAGCAAACCACTTCTGGCACTTCAAATCCTTGTTTCTTCGCAGCTTCAAAAGCTCTCAATTGAGCTAATCCACTAGGACCAGCACCAATAATTCCGACTCTTTTTTTACTCATTTTTTTAATATAAATTTGAATCATACATGGTAAAAACATGTATAAATAATTAACAATAACGTTTCAGTAGAGCGCAAACAACTTGTCGCGCGATGGAATTAATCAGATATCAACACGTGTTGAAGTAATTCCGTTAATCCACAAGATAGGCATAATTGACCGATTTAACAAGTTTTAGGAAGTTTTTGAGCGAAAATGCACTGTTTTTAAAAGATAATTGATGCTTTTTTATGAGTTTTTAGCTTTTTGAATTCACGCTGATGTAGTTTCGATTTTGAAAAAATAGAGAGTTAAAAACTTTTCTTCTCTACATTCTTCCCAACAAATTTCAATTTAAAGTAGACTAATCTATCCCCTTTGGAATTACTTCACTACTTTTGTGCTAAATTATTAGAAAATGTTTACAAAAGCATGTGAGTATGGCATTCGTGCTTGTATTTTTGTTGCAATCAATTCGAAAGAGAAAAAGCGTGTCAGTTTAAAAGACATTGCTGCAGCGATTGATTCTCCAGAATACTTTACTGCAAAAATTCTCCAGAAGCTTGCCAAAGGAAAAATCATCTATTCCGTTCAAGGAGCGCAAGGTGGTTTTGAAATGGAAGAAGAGAAAATCAAAACGGTGAGTATTGAAGACATCGTTTTGGTTATTGACGAAGAAGTTGCATTTACCATGTGTGTTTTAGGCTTGAAAAAATGTTCGGAGGAAAATCCTTGTCCTGTTCACCACAAGTACAAACTCATCAAGGCAGATTTAAAACAGATGATTAAAACGACAACCATTTTTGACATGGTTGAGCAGGTCAACGACGGACATTCTTTTCTTAAGATTTTTGAATTAGAGCACAACAGAAATTAATAAATCAGATTTTGGATACAATCAGAATTACCAAATGCTTCACCTTTGACATGGCGCATGCATTGAAAGGCTACGACGGTCTTTGCAGAAATATCCACGGACATACGTACATGTTGCGCGTTACATTGGCAGGGAAAATTAAACACGAAGACAGCAATCCCAAAAATGGATTTGTACTGGATTTTGGAGTTTTAAAAGAAATTATCAAACGTGAAGTGATCGATGTCTATGACCATTCTTTGGTTTTGAGAGACAATCTTTCTGACTCAGAAGTAGCAGTTTTAAAAGGGATTAGCGAACGAATTCATTTTGTGAACTTCCAGCCAACCTGCGAAAATTTATTGCTTGAGATCAAGAATAACATCGTTAATTGCATTCCGGATGAGGTTGCTTTGCATGGCTTGAGATTGGATGAAACTCCAACTTCGTATGCCGAGTGGTTTTTGAATGACCAAGTGAAATAGTGCTTTTACACGCTCAGAAGATTTTTCTAAGCAAAAGAAAGCCAACTCCCGATTTATTTTCAACGCATAAAAAAACCTGCACTTTTTGAATGCAGGTTTTTAATTTTATAAGGTGTTTTTAGTTCTTGAACAATTTTAAACTCAAAGACAATTGTTCTTTTAGATTTCCACGTTCAACGATGTAATCTAAGAAACCATGTTCCAACAAAAATTCAGAGGTTTGGAAACCTTCTGGCAATTCTCGTCCGATCGTTTCTTTAACAACGCGAGGACCAGCGAATGCGATTAATGCATTTGGTTCAGCGATGTTCAAATCACCAAGCATCGCGTAAGAAGCAGTTACACCACCAGTTGTTGGATCTGTCAGTAAAGAGATGTAAGGCAATCCAGCTTCCGCTAATTGACCTAATTTCCCACTTACTTTCGCCATTTGCATCAAGGAAAAACCAGCTTCCATCATTCGAGCACCACCAGATTTAGAGATGATCATGAAAGGCGCTTTGATTTTGATTGCGTGATCAATGGCACGAGCAATTTTTTCACCAACTACAGAACCCAAAGATCCACCGATGAATGCAAAATCCATACAAGCAACAACAAAATCCATTCCGTCTAGTTGACCGTGAGCAGTTCTCGCAGCGTCTTTTAAACCTGTTTTCTTTTCCGTATCTTTTAAACGGTCCACGTATTTTTTAGTATCTTCAAATTCCAACGGGTCACCAGATGTAACGTTTGGATTCAATTCCGTGTATTTCGCATCATCAAAAAGGATGTCAAAATATTCTTTCGAACCAATTCTTTCGTGATGAGAACAGCGGTCGCAAACATATAAATGTTTTACGAAATCTTGCTCCGTAAAAACTGTTTTACAATTGGAACATTTATGCCAAAGACCTTCTGGAGTTTCTTTTTTTTCTTTTGTCGAAGTGGTAATCCCTTCTTTATTTCTTTTAAACCAAACCATGTGTTTTATTTCTTTGAATGTCTATTTCAATCAATGTTATTTCGTAATCTTAAAGCGTATCAACGTTATTCAAGTCTTTGAATGATTGTTCCAAACGAGCAATAAACGTTAATTCTCCTTCACGAACCCATTTTCTAGGATCGTAGTATTTTTTATTTGGCAAATCATCTCCTTCTGGATTTCCGATTTGCGTTTTCAAATATTCTACATTCTTTACAACATAATCACGAACACCTTCTGTGTATGCAAATTGTAAATCTGTATCTAAATTCATTTTGATCACACCGTAACCGATTGCTTCGCGAATGTCTTCCAAAGAAGAACCTGAACCACCGTGGAAAACAAAGTCAATTGGATTTGCACCCGTATTAAATTTCTTTTCAACGTATTCTTGCGAGTTTTTCAAAATTACTGGCGTCAATTTCACGTTTCCTGGCTTGTAAACTCCGTGAACGTTTCCGAAAGCAGCAGCGATGGTAAATTTATCACTCACTTTCATCAATTCTTCGTATGCGAAAGCTACTTCAGAAGGTTGTGTATATAACTTCGAACTATCTACGTCCGTATTGTCAACACCGTCTTCTTCACCGCCAGTGATGCCCAACTCAATTTCCAAAGTCATACCGATTTTGGCCATGCGAGACAAATACGTTTTGCAAATTTCAATGTTTTCTTCGATTGGCTCTTCCGATAAGTCAATCATATGAGAACTGTACAATGTTTTACCAGTTTCAGCGAAGAATTTTTCACTTTCGGTTAATAAACCGTCAATCCAAGGTAATAATTTTTTCGCAGCATGATCCGTATGAAGAATCACTGTTGCACCATACATTTCAGCCAAAAGGTGAATGTGTTTCGCACCAGCTACTGCACCAGCAATTGCCGCTTTTTCATCTTTGTTTGATAAAGATTTTCCAGCATTGAAAAGCGCACCACCATTTGAAAATTGAATGATAACAGGTGCATTTAATTTTGCAGCTGTTTCCATCACAGCGTTAACAGTACTTGAACTTGTAACGTTAACCGCAGGTAGCGCAAATCCTTTTTCTTTTGCTAATTTAAAAATATGTTGAACCTCGTCTCCAGTAGCTACACCAGCCTTGATATTGTAAGCCATTATTTTCAGTTTTTTTGAATTGATGTACAAAAATAAAGAAAAAAAAGAGAAGATTTTGAAATACGGGAATAGATATTTTTTATTTGCAAGGGCGAATTTTAAAAAGTTGGAGCGAAAAGTTTTTCGCCCCAACTTTTTAAAAAATATTACACCAACTTTTCTGCCTTCAAATATGCTACCACATTCTTTTCAATGCGGTCGTGAATATTTGAATTATCCGCTTTCACAAACGGTTTTCCAATGATTTTTTCGTAAAGTTCAATGTATCTTTCGGTAATCACATCCACAAATGCATCTGGAATTTCTGGCATTTTTTGACCTTCCAATCCTTGGAAATCATTTTCAATTAACCATTGGCGAACGAATTCTTTCGACAATTGCTTTTGTGCTTCTCCTTTTGCTTGACGTTCTTCGTAACCTTCCGCGTAGAAATAACGGGAAGAATCTGGCGTATGAATTTCGTCAATCAAATACACTTTCCCGTCTTTCATTCCGAATTCATATTTGGTATCAACCAAAATCAATCCTCGTTCAACAGCCATTTCTGTTCCTCTTTGAAACAAAGCACGGGTATAATTTTCAAGTTGAATGTACACTTCTTCTGAAACAATTTGTTGTTCCAAAATTTCTTCTCTTGAAATATCAATGTCATGACCTTCCAATGCTTTCGCCGCTGGCGTAATGATTGGAGTAGGGAAGCGGTCGTTTTCTTTCATTCCTTCCGGAAGTGCAACACCACAAAGCATTCTTTTTCCAGCGGCATATTCGCGTGCACTGTGTCCTGCCAAATAACCGCGGATGACCATTTCAATGCGAATTGGCTCACATTCTAGACCAACTGCAACCGATGGATCTGGAGTTCCGAGCAACCAGTTTGGAACGATGTCGCGCGTTGCATCCAAGAAATGCGTTGCAACTTGGTTCAACACTTGACCTTTATATGGAATTCCTTTCGGCAAGATGTGGTCGAATGCAGAAATGCGGTCAGAGGCAATCATCACAACGATATCGTTTTCAAGGCTGTATACTTCACGAACTTTTCCTTTGTAGATTGATTTCTGACCCGGAAAATTGAAGTTGGTATCTGTTACTGTTGAGTTCATTATCTTTTAAAATAGGAGTTTTTATTTATTTTTTAGAATCCAAGTTTCTTTTCTCGTTTCTATGTTCTTCTTGTTTTTTCGCGTCTTCATTTTCTGCTTTTTCAAAAGCGTCAATGATTTTCTTCACCAAAGGGTGACGAATTACATCGCTTTGATTCATGCGAATAATGCCAATTCCTTTCACGTCTTGCAAAGCATCCAAGGCATAAGTCAATCCAGATTTCTGCTGACGAGGTAAATCCACTTGTGACATATCACCTGTAATGATGAAATTCGCTGTTTGACCCATTCGAGTCAAAAACATCTTCATTTGCATCACCGTAGAGTTTTGCGCTTCATCTAAAATGACAAAGGCATTGTCCAAAGTTCTTCCTCTCATAAACGCAAGCGGAGCAATTTCGATGATTCCAAATTCAAACATGTCCACCAATTTTTCCGGGGGAATCATGTCGCGAAGTGCATCGTATAGCGGCATCATGTACGGATCCAATTTTTCTTTCATGTCTCCCGGAAGGAAACCCAAGTTTTCACCTGCTTCAACTGCTGGACGAGTAAGAATGATGCGTTTCACTTCTTTGGCTTTCAAAGCGCGAACCGCCAATGCAACGGCTGTGTAGGTTTTACCAGTTCCCGCAGGACCAACAGCAAACACCATGTCGTTTTCATTCACAGATTTCACCAATTTACGCTGGTTGACTGTTTTTGCTTTGATTTTTACGCCACTATTACCATGAACTAAAATTTCAGCACCGTTGTCCATTTCCTTTGGACCTTGGTCTTCCAGAATAATTTGTTCGATTGCGTTTTCAGTAATTTGATTGAATTTATGAAAATACGCCAAGATTTGTTGAAACTTTTTTTCAAAAAGATCCATGATTTCCTCGTCGCCAACGATTGTAATTGAATTTCCACGAGAAACAAGTTTCAGTTTCGGAAAAAAGCCTTTTAAGGCCATGAGGTTTTTATTGTTGACTCCGAATAATTCGACAGGGTTGATTCCCTCTATCTCTATGTTTCTCTCCAAGTGCTCGAATAATTAATTGTGGTAAAAAAAAACCACGATGTATACCATGTATAGAATAAACCTTATTTTTGAACAAATTTAGGAATATTTCTTCAATTTGAAAATTACATGCAAATCATTACGCTAACATCTGATATGGGTTTGACAGACCATTATGTTGCTTCTCTTAAGGGAACAATTTTTAGTCGTACCTCAGCTGTTCAGATTGTAGATATATCCCATGATGTTCAGCCTTTTGATGTTTCTCAGGAAGCCTATTATCTTAACAATTGTTTCAGAGATTTTCCACTTGGAACCATTCACGTTTGTTGTGTCGATAGCGAACCAATCATCAATTTTGGTTCGTCACAAGATAGCGCAGTTCCTGCAATTATGCTTTTTGAAGGACATTATTTTGTTTCCAACGACAATGGTTTTTTTGGTTTGTTACTCAATAATGCAAAACCAGAACAGTTTTGGAAAATTGACGACGTTTTATCAAATCCATCGTTATACCGATTTCCAACCAAAAACATTTTAATTCCTGCAGCTTGTAAAATAGCCAATGGCGAAGACGTTTCTACTTTTGCCAGTGAGGCAGAAGAATTTAAAAGAGCATTCAACATTACAGCGGTTATTGGCGATAACTTGATTAAAGGAAACGTTATTCACATCGACCATTATGGAAATGTGATTACCAATGTAACGCGTGAATTGTTTGACCGATTCGGAGAAAACATTCCGTTCACGATCTATTTCAGAAGAAAAGAATATTACATCGATGAGATATCACCAACCTACAATGCAGTCGTTCCAGGAGAAAAAGTAGCGATATTCAACAGCAATGGTTTCTTAGAAATCGCCTTAAATCGCGGAGCTAAAACGACCAACGGCGGAGCAAGTACACTTTTTGGTCTGACCATTAATGACATTGTCCGCATCGAGTTTTCTCCAAGAGGATCCAAAGAAACCCTCGATTCTCTTTTCTAAGAAAATCAGAAATTCAATTTCAATAAAAATTTCCATCATGATTACCAGAATTGTAAAAATGCATTTCCAAGCTGACAAAACAGCCGAGTTTTTAACTTTCTTCGAAACTATCAAATGGAAAGTCGCCCAACAACCCAATTGCCACGGCATGAAATTGTTGAGAGACATTAAAAATCCCAACATCCTTTTCACGTACAGCAAATGGGATGATGAAACTGCCTTAAATACTTACAGAGATTCAGAACTCTTCGGACAAGTCTGGCCAACGATCAAACCGTGGTTCCAAGAAAAAGCCGAAGCTTGGAGTGTCGAAGAAGCCTTCGACGGAATGCACTCCTAAAACAATAAAATCGAACAAGTGTGGTTAATTAACACGCATTCCCACAAAAATAACACGCATCAACATTAATTTTCCCCAAACCTCCGTGTCCTCCGTGCCTACCTCCGCGCACTCTGTGGTTAAATAACACGCATACCCAAAACCACCACTACTTCAAACTCATAACCCAATTCCCAGCCCCAATACAGATATATTCAATTCCAATAGAAATCACAATAAATCCAATAATCCTAGAAATCGCATTAATCCCAGAAGCACCTAGTCCTTTCACTATCCATTGAGAAGAGCGGAGTATCAGCCAAACGGACAGAGCGACAGATACAATCGCTGCAACTATAATCCATAAATCCTTCATTTCATCGTGCGTTTGTCTCAAGGTTATTAAAAGCGAAATCGATCCCGGACCAGCCAACATTGGAATCGCCAGCGGAGTTAATGAAATCTCACTTCGTTGTTCCACATCAGCTTGAACGCTACTTCTTTTCATCCCTTTGTGTTTGGTGAAATTTCCAGTCAACAATGCAAATCCCGAAGTAGTAATAATCAAGCCACCCGCGATGCGCAAAGAATTAATTGAAATTCCAAAGAAATCCAACACGTAACTTCCTGCAAAAAATGAAATAATCAATATTATAAAGACATTAAAAGCAGTCCAAACCGAAGTTTTATTTCGGTGAATTTGAGATTCGTTGGTGGTCAATCCCACAAATACAGGAACAGTTCCCAAAGGATTGATAACGGAGAATAAAGCGGCAAAGATACTGATGAATAATTCCATGTTTTTTTGCTGCAAAATTCACGTTTAATCGAGATTGAAATAGAACCAAAACATTAAGATTAGATGAAGAAATTGTGAAGAGGTAGTACGCCTGAAAATGTTGCCGTCAAAAATGAGAATTGCAGTTTCAAAGGATCTATCGAGTATTAAATTTTAATTCTCAACTGATTTTCACATTAGAAATTACGAGAACTTTTTCTGTTTGATTAATTGCATTTCGATAAAAAAAATATTTTCTAAAGCGAGTATTTTGAAGAAATTTATTTCAAGCAAAACAAGCAAAGCAACCTTTTTCTCTGCACCTTAAACAGCGCTCTTTTCTTCGCGTCCTTTGCGTAAAACTGTGAATCCTTTGCGTTAAAAAACAACACCAATCAACTTCAACTAAACCTCCGTGTCCTCCGTGCCTTCCTCTGCGCACTCCGTGGTTAACTAACACGCACGCCATAGTTAACTAACACAAATCAACTCCCCCAATTTCAAAATCTCCTTAGTACAATCAAACCCATGCAAACAAACCCGCAACCGTTCCTGCCCTTCAGGCACCGTAGGACTCATTATCGCCTTCACCGCCAACAAATTCTCCTGCAACAAACTAGAAACAGCATTCACCTCCGCAACCCCAGGAATCAAAACAACCTGTATCGGAGATCGCGCATCACTAAAATGAACTTTATCACCCAAAATTCCACGAAATAAATCAATGTTTTCTTGCAATTTCAGACGATTCAAATCCAATTTACTTCTTTCAACTTGTTGAACAATATATTGATATTGAGCAGGAGGCAAGGCAGTCGTATAAATAAACGACCTCGCAAAATTCACCAAATACGATTTCAAAGTCTCAGAACCCAAAACCACCGCGCCATGCGTTCCATACGCTTTTCCAAAAGTCATCAAACGAGCGAAAATCAGGTTTTCAATTTCCAATTCAGCACACAATCCGCGACCTTCTTTTCCAAAAATTCCGCCCGAATGCGCTTCATCAACTATCAATAAAGCATTGAATTCCTGACAGGTTTCAGCAATTTCTTTCAGCGGAGCCAAATCACCATCCATGGAATAAAGTGATTCTACAGCCACAAATACCGTTCCTTCAAACCGTTCTAACTTTGCTTTTAAATCGTTGCAATCGTTGTGTTTAAAGGAAAATGCTTTGGCATGACTCAGCCGAATTCCATCTCGTACCGAAGCGTGAATAAACTCGTCGTATAAAATCAAATCTCCACGTTGTGGAATAGCTGAAAACAAGCCGATATTCGCATCGTATCCAGAATTGAAAATCAAAGCTGCATCCGACTGATAGAAATCAGCCAGGTAATTTTCTGCTTCAATTGCTTCAGGCGAATTACCAGAAATCAAGCGAGAACCCGTACTTCCAGCGTGCTTGGTAGCAGTAGCAATACTCGATTTTGCCAAGCCTAAATAATCGTTGGAATAGAAATCAACCATTCCCTGAAACGAAGAAAGGGAGCGTAAACTCCCATTCTTTTTTCGATCTTCTAATTTTTTCAAGTAAGATAACATGACTTTCGATTTATTGAAGTGATGTTAATCTGATTAAACCATCTGTCTTTTAGCGTTTTCCAATTCCAAAGCTCTCGCTTCAGCCTTCGCTTTTTTCTCAATTAAGATTTCATCGGGTTTCGTTTCTGGTTTGTCGTGGTCAGCAAACGATTGCTTCGGGATCAATCCCAAAATGTCAAACATTTCCTTATCTGCGTTGAAATCAGGATTTGCAGTCGTCAACAATTTATCACCAGCAAAAATAGAGCTCGCTCCAGCCATGAAACAAAGTGCTTGACCTTCCATCGACATTTTTGTTCTACCTGCAGATAAACGTACCACAGACATTGGGAATGCAAGTCGCGTAGTTGCAACCATGCGAATCATTTCCCATTGTTCAATCGGTTTTTGATCTTCCATCGGCGTTCCTTCAACCGCAACCAAAGCGTTGATTGGAATAGAATCCGGCGGAGTTTCCATGTTGACGTAACTCATCAACATGCCGATACGATCCTCAATCGCTTCACCCATTCCGATGATTCCACCCGAACAAACAGTCAGTCCTGCTTTACGAGCATTGTCGATTGTTCTTAAACGATCTTCGTATTCACGCGTCGAAATAACATCTCCATAATAATCCGGAGAAGTATCTAAATTATGGTTGTAGGCAAATAAACCTGCATTTTTCAATCTTTTCGCTTGGTCCTCGTTCATCATACCCAAGGTACAGCAAACTTCCATGTCCAAGTCATTCACCGCCTGAACCATCTCGATCACATTGTCGAAATCACGGTTATCGCGAACCTCTCTCCAAGCCGCACCCATACACAAACGAGAAGAACCATTCGCTTTCGCATTCGTTGCTTGTTCGATTACTGATTCAACAGTCATCATCTTCTTAACTTCCACATCTGTATGGTAACGAGCCGCTTGCGGACAATATCCACAATCCTCAGAACAACCACCCGTTTTGATACTCAACAAAGAAGACATCTGTACTTCTCTCGGATTGTGAAACTGACGGTGCATCGTCGCCGCCTCAAAAACAAGTTCTAAAAGCGGTTTATTATATAGCGCAAGTAATGCTTCTTTGGTATTATATGCTGGATTTACTTTCATACGTGATAATTTCTTGTTTATGGCCATATGGTTTAGCCAAATTTATTCTTTATTATATACGGTTCACCATCAAGGCTAATTCATAAGTGATAATTTTCTAGGTTGCAAATATAATTAATTTGAGATAGAAAAGTCCTTTTAAAGCCTTGGATTTGATAGACTGTTTGAAGATGTTAGTTTTATAATGATAAAGATTTTTTTGAACGGAATTTAACGTGGATTAATAGAGAAATAATCGTTTACAGCAGATTTCTTTTTCTTGGAGCTATTTTCCGCTTTCCACTATATCTCCATTCTGAAAAAGAATGGAGGATGCCTTTTAATTACGAAGTATTCACCGCAGGTAATCGGGGCTAGGGGAATTTCCCAAGGTTTTACTTGATTGTATGCACCATTTTGTATGTACCTTTTATGAACGATACTTCTAATCGCATTCTTTACATTTTCCTTTCTTGTATGTTTGTGTTTGAAAATCATAGTAACCGATGTATTTCTTTTTTCTTTCACCATTTTTAATCTTATGATAATTGATGATTGGTAATAATTTATCTGGATATTTCCATTCCCTATACGTATGGCAATCATTATTACCTTCTTTAGATAAATCTATTGAAAATTTTAGTTCATTAGATTCAACATCTGTAAAATATTCAACAAAACTGTTTCCCGTCTTCACCTTTTTACCGATAAGAATTCCTAGTATTTTATTGTTATGAGATCCAAGTTGATTTTCCCATCCTAGATAGTAATTATACAGTACGTCTTCAGTACTCAAAAAGGAATTAATCACTTGATTCTTGAGCGAATCTACTACGATTATAGTATACGCAGAACCATAACTCATTTCTCCAGTCCCAGTATTTTTACATTTTAAAAATTTATGATAACTTAAAAAAGAATAAATATAATATTGGTTAAATTTAGATGACCCAGAATATTCTATATAATCTTTATCTTTCACTAACTGTATTTCGATCGTTTTACCATTTCCATCATAATCAGCTAGAACTGTTGAAGTATCTGTATAAGCAATCAGCGGTGTATATTCTTTTGCAATAGAATCATAAATACAAGGTAAAATATAATTTAACGCTCCTTCATCATCTATTTTAACAGTTCCCCATTTATCACCTTTTTTTACATTAAAATATTTCCTTTCATCATATCGATTTCCAAGCGGAACAATCGTATCAAAACTATCTTTAAATGTTCTGTCAACCCATATTAGTGGAGCTAACTCCCATTCAAACGCAGTATGGTCTTTATTCCATTTTTTATCTGCTCCGTAATTGGCTGGTTTGTACAAAACTTGTAAAAAAGTCCATTTTCCATTCAGTTTGACTTTATAAATACTATAGCCAATCATTTTTTCTATTTCGTCAAAAATAGGTTTTGTTTTTTCTAACTGTCCCAAAAATCCAGGTATAGATGGGACGCTCGAATGGCTATTCTTAAGATATGTTCCAACCCCTCTAATGTACAATAATCCCCATTTATTATTTAATTTATATTTAAAAATATAGTAAGGTCGCCTGCTAAATCCACTTGTCGTATCACTATAATAATCTATCCCAAAATTGATTTTTAAAATTGAATCATAAACTGTACTCTCAACTTTCCAGTAACTTTCATCTTTTGATAGTAATTTAAAACTATAAAGTGTATCCAAGCCAACTCGATACGCAAAACCATATTTTTTATTTTTTTTGTATATAAAAACTGGAGATATTCTTTTTACTTCATGAGTTTCAAAATCTGGAATTGATGAATACATCGTATCGTAGACTGTAGGTAGTACAACATTCCCATACTCATCCACAAGTCCAAATTTATTCTCAACTTTTATTATTCTAGGATTGTTTTGAGATAACACATTAGAAATTGTGAATACAATAGACAATATATAAAATAGAAATCGCATAACCCATTTATTTTAAAAATTCTTTAACTTTTTCTTCTGCTTTGGATTGGGCAAGATCAACCAGAGGTTTTATCTTGTTCATTTTAAAGTTATAAGTATCAATGCCATAACTGTATAGTGGGATAATATGACTATGGTCAGAAACATCCTTTACCTGTCCCATTTCACTTCCGTAAGCATAGCCTTCAAAAGCAATGTTTATGATTGATTTGGGTTGTTTCCATGGTGCAGATTGCCTTCTTTTTTTATAATTAATTATGGATTCGTCCGTTAATCGGTCTATCACAGCATTATTGTATTTTACCTGTTGGTTCAGTCTTTCTCGTACTTTTTTGTCTTTTTCCTGTACTAAATTAATCACGTCTTTTGCCAGTTCGTTTCCAAAAATGATTTCCACTTGTGTGCGTACCTTTAATCTTTCTGTATCTAGCATATTTAGGAGCATTCTAACTGTAGAATTTTCCAAATCGTAGTCTAGCTTATTTAGTAAACTTTCTATCTTAATATATTCTTTTATGTGTATAAATACCTTTTCCATTAAGTACTCAGGAAAACTACCATCTAATTTTAAAGCGAGGACATAGTCTAATTTATTTTTATTTCCTTTTTCTCGAAAAAAATTATAAGGGATATTGTTTCGATAACCACCGTCTAAAAGTAAGCCTTTAAATGTGGCATTATAAAAGAATTTGTATAAAACATAATCAACCGTATAAAATCTTCCGTTAACTGTTTTTTCTAAAGGAGTCTTTTTATTGATGTCCGCTGGTGTATATATTCCCGTTTCATCATTAATTTTCCCAACAACTAAATTCTTTAATGTTGTCAAAAACGAATTCAATTCTATCGCATTATTAACATCAATAAATTCTCCTTCTTTTTCCATTTCCTGAGCCAATGCCATTTTAACAATGTGTTCATAAAAATAATAATCCTTTACATCAAAGGTTTTATCATTCCTAATAAATTTTCCTTCTTCACTTTCAAATTGGTTAGATTCATTATTTAAGATCTGAAATGAAACCTTATAGGGCAATTCACTGTTCTTTACTTTTACTACATCTGCTTCATTGTATAAAGGTTTTATGGCAGGAGGGATACTCATAGATGCACCTACTGCCTCCATAACTCTAAAATCGGGTGTCCATTCATTTCCAAAATACAATGGCATTCCAGACGTATAATTGGTAACTGACAATCCAAAGTCAACCTTTGTTATTTCATAGAATTGATTGAATGTAAGGTTAGATAATAGTTTTAAAACATTTCCCAATTTATCGTTCTGCCCAATTTTAGAATTAACTCTTCTATCCCTGTCCGTTATATCAAAAGAAATTTTATAGTTTAAAAGTAACTCGATGTCAGATACAGTAATGAATCTGCCGAGATTACCAAACAATTTTTCTCGATTTAAATCAGTTTCATTTTTAAAGTAATTAATTAGTCCTCTATAAAACGCAGTATTTCGGGTTGCAGCATAAATAACCATATCCATAAAAAACTCACGGACAGCAAAGCCCGAAAACATACCTCTATCATAAATCATTGCCATTGCACTATCTCCAGTAATTTTTATAGGAGTTTTAGCTTTTTTTGGAAGAATTACCTTAAATATCAAAAAATGTAAAGTTCCTGCTATTCCGAGTCTAGCTATCAAGTTGTTTTTTGGTTGAAACATCCAAGTAAGAAGTTTTTTAAAAAAAAGAGGAGTAACATCTGTCTTTATATCTTTGAAAAAATTGGTTATCCATTTTTCAATGAACGATAAATTACTTGCAACACCATCAGATATAACCTTGAAAACAGCAGTTAAAATCAAGTCATTTTTGATTTTTTTAGCCGTGTTATTTCCAATTCTTGTCTCTGCTGTATCAAAAGAAAATTGAAAAGAATCAGATTCTCTCATTTCCTTTCGACTGGTTTGGTCATTCTTTTCATCTTCACCGATTGCTAACTCACCTTTTTCATTTATCATTCTATATTTACCCACATCAACATCTTTTAAAAAATTATCGAAGTCGTATTTGAGAACTTGCTCTATTTCATCACTGTTTAAACCTAGAGCTAAAGCAAAAGCAGTAATTGCCCCAGCAGACGCTCCAGCAACTCCTTCTATTATTGGGCTCATATTCTCATCTCCATTTAAATAGTAATCTAATATAGCGGGTTTTCTACCCCCTGTATTTTCTATTTTCTCTGTATCAGAACGCTTAGCAATAAGTTCTTCTATAGCTATCACTGCACCCTTGTACACCGAACCTTTCCCTCCACCTCCCTCCATTACGATGTATTTCAAATCGTTAATAGAGAGCTTTGGATTTGTTTTATTATCTTTTGCCATAATAATTAATTTTAAAGTTGTTAAAACTCTTTTTAATCAATATCACAACTATCTGCAATAATGGCTGGAGAATATTGCTTTGGAATAATAACATCACTAGTCGGCTCGTCTTCACTTTCAGGATAAGCAATTGGTTTCACACCATCTCGATTTCCACATTCAAGTATCACTAAATCAGTAGGTACTTTGAAAATCCCTAAATCTATTGTGTCAACTGGTTCTGGTAGACGTTCTCCATTGATATCGTATTCAAATTTTGAAGGTTGAGAATCGCTCATTTCATCTAACAATGTACTTAATCCTTCTGGAATTACCTCATAATTTGCAAGTGAATTAAATTCTAAAAAGTTAATCGCTGCCCTTTCTTTTAAATCATCTCTAAAGACTGGTACCCGAACTGTCGCGTATGACGCCTGCATAAAAGATTCAAAGTGTGGGTTGTCATCAGACAAATCTAATAAATCTGCCCAATTGTTTTTGTCTGAATAGAAATATGGGTGTAATTGATAGGTCATATTTGCCCAATCAAATGCAGTTTCAATGAATTTAACTTTTTCCGCATTCAAACTATCAGTACAACATTTAGGATTGTATTCATTTCCGACGACGTAATTATCTTTTAACCAAAAAGGGTTGCATCTAAACATTTTACCTATTGCTTCTCTTTTTATTTCGTCCTTCACCATTTGATCCTTTTTCAAGGGATTAATTCCAGGTCTATTTGGATCAAAAGAGGCTTTCTGCTCTTCACTTTTCTCTACCAAGGCATCGTACGCCGCGATGATTGAGTTATACGTGTTAATTTTCCATGCCTTATAAGCTTCATCAGATAATAAACATTCAATTTCGACATTTATGTAAAAATCTTTATCACCAGCAATGACCGAAATTGGAATTTGCTTTGTTTCTCCATTACACCAAATTTCAGCGTTATTCCATAAAAATCTGTCGCCTTCTCCCCAGCTAGCAATGTCAAAAACACCTATGGTACAAATTAAATAAGCTGTAATATCAAAATCTTTGTAATACGAAGCTGCTTTCCCTTTAAAGCAAACATAATCGTCAGGAATATTAACCATCTTACTTGCTGAAGTAGCAGCTGATCCATTTAATGTTTCTGAAACAATAATCTTAGCTGCTGGTGGTCGCTCAATGTCTATTTTGTATAGTATAGACCAAATATGATAATTATCTCTTGTTATATTATCAATTGTTAAAACAGGTGTTCCGTTGATGTTTGCTTCTCGTGGGTCATCAGGAATTAGAATAACACCAGGTTGTTTAATTGCTCTACTCAAGTAGTAATGAGAAGGGTGTACTACCTCAATTTCAAACATCAATCGTTTTCCGTAGTTTTTCAGAGTACCCCTTATAATTTTATTTAACCATCTATAGACATACGATTTAGTTCCTTCAGCACCATTATCAATTTCGTGGGTTACTTTCTCTTCAAATTCTTCAATGGCCATAGTGCTTCTTTCACTTCGCACTCTTTTACTCACTCTGTCCACAACGCTTTCAAAAATTTCTTTAGATTCTTTTTGTGCAACAACACTTGAGTTTAATGAAGAGTTTGAATTTGAAAAACCTGCATCAATGCTCGTATTAACAGGTCCAAAGGATCCTGATGCAGAGGCGCTGACCGAAATTGCATTTGCTTTTGATTGAATGGAAGAAGATATATTTTCCAAACTAAATTTCTCAGTGGACTGCGTGTCTGTTTCTCTAAACATTTCATCATCAATGATGTATGATTCAAAAGACTCAGTTCTTTTAAGCCTGCGTGTTTCTCTGATGTGTTTCTCGCCTGCTTGTGTATTGTTAATGTGTGCAATTTCACCAGGAAGATAACCCACAGTTTCCGTTTCTACTACTCGTAGATCTGCAACTTGATAAGGAAATTTTAAATCACATTCTCCATCTCTTACTACTATGTTGTTGGGTACTCTATCTGGTATGTAAGCATGTTCAAATGCCGTGGTATTGACCCATTTTGACCCTATCAGACTTAATTTCTGAACTCCGATAAGGTTCTTTAATTCATAATTAATTGAATTCATTTCTACTTTGACAAAATCTAAACCTTCTTCAACCGTGAAATTCTCTTTCATCAAGGTTGAATAAATTAAGTCATAGTCTTCAGTAAGAACTAATGAGCTATTTTCGATTTTAGTTACTCCCTGTTCATTCAATTGATCAATAATTCTCAAATAGCCTTTTAGTTGATTCGTTTTAGAAATATCCTCCTCTGGTTTATTTAACAACATCTCTCTAATCGAAGATCGCGAATTCTCTTTGTAAGTTCTGTTAAAGGTCTTTTCGTCAGGTTGTTCCGAAATTTTTTGATGTAAATCAGCTGTAATAATAGTAGTTGCTTCATCAATTATAATGCTGTCTGTTTGCAGGTATGATAATATATTTTGCAACTGCAAATTTCTTTTTATAACTTGACCTAAAGAAGTAAAAGAGGCGACATTTTGTTTTGCTGCTTCAGAAAGTAAAGTTTCAGTTTTTGCTAAATTATTTAGTTTATTTAGCATGTCTAATTTAGGTTCAATATCAGGCTCTTCTTGTTCTTTGTTTGTACCTTTAAATCCTATGAATGATGGTTTGATACTTTCGGGAATAATAATTCTTATCTCTCTCGAAGTCCCATCAGCACCTTGCTCCAAACCGCGAGAAGCAGAAGCACTAGGATAAAACTCTCTAAAACCATCGATTATTAATTTGAAAATTTGATTCGTCGTACTTTTTGTTAAGGTTCTAACAACGATATTATTATATAATCGAATTAAATCTAAATCTTGGTCAAAATTTTCCTTCAAATATAAATATTCCTTTTTTGTCTTAATAAAATTTACGGAATTTATATATCCCTGCAGTACATCGTTATAATTTGTAAGCTTGACTTCTTGCGATTCATCGCTTTCAACGATCGTAGTTAATTCATAAATTAACTCTGTTTCAAGTAAAACCTCTTCCTCTTCGGTAGTTACATTATTCGATTTTGGACTTCTCAATGAAGCAAATTTGTAGATTTGAGATTGATTTATCATAGTTTAGTAGTATTAAACAATTTAATATTATGAGTAAATATACTATGTTATTGAATACAAAACAATTAAATTTAATTTTTCTTGAAAAAATTCGAAAAGAAGTCCGTTAGAGTTCCAGCTTCCGTCGATTTAAAAATCTGCACGAGAAATGAATAATCACATTGAAATCCCTCTTCTCATCCATTTCGCACCTAATTCCCTTAAAAATTCTTAAATTCGCATTCGCTATCAAAAATAGCCAACTCAAAATTTGATTATGGAAAAAATAGTCCCTTACAAACCAATTAATAAGGTAAGAATAGTTACAGCGGCATCTTTGTTTGATGGTCACGATGCGGCGATAAATATCATGCGTCGAATTATTCAAGCAACTGGTTGCGAAGTAATTCATTTAGGTCACGACCGTTCAGTTGAAGAGGTTGTTGATTGCGCAATTCAAGAAGATGCTCAAGCGATTGCAATGACATCTTATCAAGGTGGTCACACAGAGTACTTTAAGTACATGCGTGATTTATTGGTGGAAAAAGGCGCGCCGCACATCAAGATTTTTGGTGGTGGTGGTGGAACAATTCTTCCTTCTGAGATTGAAGAATTGGAAGCGTATGGCGTAACTCGTTTGTATCACCCGGATGACGGAAGAGCAATGGGTTTGCAAGGAATGATTAACGACATGATTCAACGTTGCGATTTTCCAGTTGGAGGAGGAATAACGGATGAGGTAAGTAGATTGCCAAACAAAGACATTCCAGCGATTGCACGTTTGATTTCAGCTGCTGAAAACTTTGCTGAAGAATCAGTAGGTGTTTTGGATGAAGTGCATGCAATGGCTCAGAAAAATGACGTTCCAGTATTGGGAATCACAGGTACGGGTGGTGCAGGAAAATCTTCTTTGGTGGATGAATTGGTTCGTCGCTTTTTAGTTGATTTTCCAGAGAAATACATCGCTGTAGTTTCTGTTGATCCATCGAAAAGAAAAACCGGTGGTGCTTTGTTGGGTGATAGAATCCGAATGAACTCCATCAAAAGTGACCGCGTCTACATGCGTTCATTAGCAACTAGACAATCGAATTTAGCTTTATCAAAACACGTTGCGGAAGCGATTTTAGTTTTGAAAGCTGCGAAATATGATTTAATCATCATCGAAACTTCTGGTATTGGTCAATCCGATACGGAAATTATTGAGCACTCAGATGCTTCTTTGTATGTAATGACACCAGAATACGGTGCTGCAACGCAATTGGAGAAAATCGATATGCTTGATTTTGCAGATGTAATTGCATTGAATAAATTTGACAAAAGAGGAGCGTTAGATGCTTTGAGAGATGTCAGAAAACAATACCAAAGAAATCACATGTTGTTCGACGAGCCAGTTGATTCGATGCCAGTTTATGGTACGATCGCTTCTCAGTTCAACGATCCGGGAATGAATTCACTTTACAAAGTCATCATCGACAAAGTGAAAGAAAGAACGGGTGCTGACTTGAATTCTGCTTTCGAAATTACGAAAGAGATGTCGGAAAAGATTTACGTAATTCCTCCAGAAAGAACGCGTTACCTTTCTGAAATTTCAGAAAACAACCGTGCGTATGACAAATGGGTTAACGACCAAGTGGAAGTTGCCGATCAGTTATTTGGTTTGGACAAGTCGATCGAAACCTTGAGAAATTCAACAATCGAAGACAAAGACCGTTTGATCAAAGGATTGCAAGAAGCGTATGAAAAAGTGAATTTAGAATTTGACCCAAAAAACTGGGAGATTCTAAAAACGTGGGAAGCAAAAAGAGAAAAATATAGAAATCCAGTATTTGAATTCAAAGTACGCGATAAAGTGTTGACTTTGGACACGCATTCTGAATCTTTGTCGCATTTACAGATTCCAAAAGTGGTACTTCCAAAGTACAAATCTTGGGGCGATATTTTGAGATGGAATTTACAAGAAAACGTACCGGGAGAATTTCCGTACACCGCAGGTTTATTCCCTTTCAAACGCGAAGGAGAAGATCCAACGCGCATGTTTGCCGGTGAAGGTGGTCCAGAAAGAACCAACAAACGTTTCCACTATGTTTCTTTGGGAATGCCAGCAAAACGTTTGTCAACGGCGTTTGACTCGGTAACTTTATACGGAAATGATCCAGATGTTCGTCCAGATATTTACGGTAAAATTGGAAACTCCGGAGTTTCTATTTGCTGTTTGGATGATGCCAAAAAATTGTATTCTGGTTTTGATTTAAGTCACCCAATGACCTCCGTTTCGATGACCATCAACGGTCCAGCGCCAATGTTGCTTGGTTTCTTCATGAATGCTGCCATCGATCAGAATTGTGAGAAATACATCAAAGAAAACGGTTTAGAAAAAGAAGTTGAAGCGAAAATCAAAGACATCTATAAAAAACTAGGAACCACGCGTCCTGCATACCAAGGCGGATTGCCAGAAGGAAACGACGGTTTGGGACTGATGTTATTAGGTGTAACCGGAGATCAAGTATTGCCGGCTGATGTCTATCAACAAATCAAAACGCAAACCTTGACACAAGTTCGTGGAACGGTTCAAGCGGATATTTTAAAAGAAGATCAAGCACAAAACACCTGTATTTTCTCAACGGAATTTGCGTTGAGATTGATGGGAGATGTGCAACAATACTTTATTGATAAAGCAGTTCGCAACTTCTATTCGGTATCGATTTCAGGTTATCACATCGCAGAAGCAGGAGCGAATCCAATTACCCAATTGGCGTTTACCTTGTCCAATGGTTTCACGTATGTAGAATACTACTTGAGCCGCGGAATGGACATCAACGATTTTGGTCCAAACTTATCTTTCTTTTTCTCCAACGGAATTGACCCAGAATACGCGGTGATCGGACGAGTTGCAAGAAGAATTTGGGCGAAAGCTTTGGCACGTAAATACGGAGCAAATTCAAGAGCGCAGATGTTGAAATACCACATCCAAACTTCTGGACGTTCGTTACACGCACAAGAAATTGATTTCAACGACATTCGTACAACACTTCAAGCATTGTATGCGATTTACGACAACTGTAATTCACTGCATACCAACGCTTATGATGAAGCCATTACAACTCCAACCGAAGAGTCTGTTCGTAGAGCCATGGCCATTCAGTTGATTATCAACAGAGAATTAGGTTTGGCGAAAAACGAAAACCCGTTGCAAGGTTCGTTCATCATTGAAGAATTAACGGATTTAGTGGAAGAAGCTGTTTTGACAGAATTTGATCGCATCACCGAGCGCGGTGGCGTTTTAGGTGCGATGGAAACAATGTACCAACGTTCTAAAATTCAAGAAGAATCCTTGTATTACGAGACCTTAAAACACAACGGTGAATTCCCGATTATCGGCGTAAATACCTTCTTGAGTTCCAAAGGTTCACCAACGGTGCTTCCAAAAGAAGTAGTTCGTGCAACAGAAGAAGAGAAACAATACCAAATTGGAATGTTGGATCAACTTCAGCAAGGTCACGCTACCACAAACGAAGCGAACATTGAGCAACTGCAAGAAGCAGCGATTAAGAATGAGAACATGTTTGAGATCTTGATGGAAAGCTGTAAGACGATGTCATTAGGGCAGATCACCAATGCACTTTTCGAAGTAGGAGGTCAGTATAGAAGAAATATGTAATACGAAAAATAAGGTTTATTATGATCCGTGAATGTGTGGTTTTTTTAGCCACAGATTTACGGATTTCTTTTTGAAGTAGATGCGTGTTATAATTTCACGGATTGAATGAGTTGTATTCTTATTTGAAGAGCGCGCGTTATTTTAAGCCACGGATTTTCACGGAATCTGCTTCGCGGTCACGGATTTCTTTTTTGATTGGAATATTCAAATTGCACGGATTGAACAGGGTTTTTTTTTAATCCGTGCTATTCGGGAGTTTACATCCATTTTAATCCGTGGCTAACCTTTTTTAATCCGTGCTATTCGGGTATGCCCGTCAATTTTTAATCCGTGACCGCGCAGCTACCCTTTATTTCCGAGGACTCAAGCTGTATTTCACCCAAGCGTCAACGTGTTCAAAAGAATTGGGTCTGAGAACAATTTTACGGTCTTTATCAAGTAAGTATAAAGTTGGAGCTGCAAAAACGTAATAGTCTTTCACAGCTTTGCTTTCCCAGCTTTTGAAATCGCAGGAAGATAAGAACGGGAAGTCTTTTACGAAGTTGGTAAATTCTGTTTCTTCTTTATCCAAAGAAATGAAAACCGTTTCAAGTCCATTCATTTTCCACGAAAGGTATTTTTCTTTGATTAATGGAATCTCTTTGGCACACGTAGAACACCAGCTAGCTCCAAAAACAACCAAGGTATATTCTGATTTTAAGTCACTTAATTTCACTTCGGCTTTAATTTCACTTCCCAGCATCATTTTCTTTCCTTCGAACGTAAAATCCGGTGCGGTGTTTCCTATTTTCATGACACGATATGTTTCCAATTGTTTAGCAAGGTCATCGCTTATTTTACAACTTTCATCATTTAATACTTTCAAAGCCAGGTACTCGGAAGCTTGAAATAGACTATGACGTTCAAGAAGCTCGAACAAATAATCAGTTACTTCGTTGAGTTTTTGTTCATCTTTCACCAAGAATTTCAGCATGGCATCAATGGAAGTTTTCATCTCTTCGAAGACAGAGTCCAATGATTTTCCGCTGTTTTCAAGCAACCAAAAATGACTTTCGATTGCATCTTTGAATAAACCACTTTTGAACAAACGTTGATCTGCATAATCCATTTTGCGGAACGCAGCAACAGTAGCTGGAATTTCTTCCGTGCGCTGTTGTGCAACGGTTGAAACGGAGCTAACTAATTTTCGAGTAGGTAAGAACCAACTTACGTAACTGTCCTTCGGCAGGCTTGCTAAAAATGAATCATCTTGTTGACGAATCCGTTTCTTTTCATTTTGAATGGATTGATTTGGTTTTTTTTGCGAACTAAATAGCTTTTCTGTTGTGTAAATTTTTTCCAGATAGATCCAAGCACTCATCGCTTGCTCACGTTTTGGGTGTTCGGAAGCGTATTGTTCAAATAATTTATTTTCTTTTCCTTCAAGCACTTGAATCGTTTCAACGTAACTCAAAGCTTCTCCTTTTAGTACGATATCTTCACCACTTAAAATTACAAACAAGGGCTTGTCATCCGCTGAAATTAAATAACCAATGCCATAATCTGATTTCGTATAATTAAGTTGGAATTTTCCTTTCTCATTTATTTTTGTTTTTCCGATGAGGTAAGAGTTTAAACCGTTAAAACCTTCTAAACGAATTTCTTGGTTTGCAAGAAGACTGAAGTCTCCAGAAATAGTTTGTGCAGAAATACCTGCTTGCAAAAGACAAGTTAAAATGAATAATGCTATTTTTTTCATGATGGATATGGATATGATTTATCGTTCAGAATGAGCTGTTTTTTTATAACAATGGATATTTTGATTCATAAAGCCATGCTTTTTTTAGAGATCAGATGGCTACTTTTTAGGGAATGAACTAAAAAATCCGCTTTAAGTTCGTAAAGATAAAAATATTATTTTGGATCCCTTTTGATTGTGCGTGTTTTTCAATTTGAATCTATTTTACAGGTATCGGATGTAATAAATTGATGGAGAGTTTAGCTCAACTGGATACTTTGAATTCTGAAGATATGTTATTCAATCGTACATCAACATGCTATTTGATGTCACCTTCATCTTGCCTGAATTCATGTGAAATTGGCTACTACTTTCAAAGCGTAAATTTACGATATACGCAGAGGCTCCATAAAATTAAATCAAAAAAGGGAAATCAACAGAAAGAAGATTTCCCTTTAGGAGTAGTTGTTGTTGTTGTTGTTGTTGTTGTTGTGATTATTATCCTTTTCGCAGATACGAAATACATTGTGTAACTAAAAGAACGATAATAAAACCGATTCATTAATAATACCTCGCTCTTGATTTTCGTCCGCCCAATGTGCTTTGAGAAATGTATTTCAATCCAATTTCAAAACCTCCTTGGCCCTTACTCGCACCACTTAATTGCGAAAGGTTTACGTCGTAACTAAATGCAATGTCGAAAGACGCCAATTGTAGTTCAATTGTTGGAATTACAGCATCTCCAACTCGGTAATAACCACCGAAAGAAAGGGAAGCGCTTGATTTAAAATCGGTAATTTGAGAGTCTTCATTGAATGCATACTTGAATAATGAACCGAGTACGAGATTCGATGCTTTGTTTTGCATCGCTACAAACGCCGCTGGTTTAATCGTCCATTTTGAAGATGCCGCAGCAAAAGAACCTTCAAAACTCGCAACGTATTTTAGACTTAATTTCTCATTGTTGTTTGTGAAATCAAATCGAGGTGCATTGAAGTGATGTGCTGCCAAACCAAAATTCATGGTTTTTTTCCCTTGACTTGTGCTACCGCCTCTATTACCAAAACTATTGGACCACATGTAAGAAATGCCTGCAGAAACAGATGGTTTCAACTGCGATAGATTTGAGAAAGTTTCGTTCGAGCTTAAACCACCGTTGTGCTGAGAACCATCAAACTGGTTGTCAAAACGCAAGTCAGCATTGTCAAAACCTCTTTGATTGATTCCTCCTTGAAGACCTGCAGAAAGGAAATTTTCCTTGTTGATTTTAATGTGGTAAGCCGCAGCGACGTTTACCAAAGTGGTTCTCATCTTGGAAGCACCAGCTACATCGGTGTACATGGAAATTCCAGCTCCAAAGAAATTATCCTTTGATTTTTTGTCTAAGCGCATGTCGAAACTTGCTCCAAAGGTCTTAAAAGGATTTGAGGTGACGCTTCCCCACTGGGAACGATGGTTCACAATAGCTCTGATATCTCCTTCTGCTTTTCCAGCATTTGAGGCGTTTTGTAACATAGGCGTATTCCAAAACTGAGATAAATGAATGTCTTGCGCATGTACTTTTGCAGTTGCAAGCGTAACGATGATGATGGATATGAATTGAATACTTTTCATGGTATAGATGTTTTTAATAATTGCTTCTAAAATACTTATCTAATTAAGCTAATGTCTCCACTTTCTTTGACGGTTTTACCATTTTCTAAAGTAGCTTCTAGAAAGTAAACATAAACTCCTGTATTTTGAAGTTCATCTTTATAGTATCCGTTCCACCCATCGTTTAACTTATCGGTTTCGAAAACGAGATTACCCCAACGGTTGAAGATTTTAAAGGATAAGAATTTGACACAATCTCCACGTACCGGAATGAAATCGTTGTTGTTATCTCCGTTTGGCGAGAATGCATTTGCTACATATACAAAGCAATTACACGCATCGATGTTGTTGAAAATGGTGTAAGAATTGGTTACGCTACAATTGGTATTATCGGTCACTGTAACTTGATATCCTCCTTGAGAAAGATCTGTAATCGATGGAGTTGTACTTCCGTTATTCCAAGAATAAGTAAACGGAGGATTTGGGGAGTTCACAGTAACTGTGATTTGTCCTGTTCCAGATCCGCAACTGTCGCTTACCACAGAAGACGTTAACGTTGGCAATGGATTTATCGTTATAGAAACTTGAGCCGTATCAGCACAGCCAGTTCCGATGGTAGCAATCACTTGGTAGATTCCTCCATTGCTAATTCCAGATGTATTGATTGAAGGGTTTTGGTTTGAACTTGTAAATCCATTTGGACCAGTCCATTGATAGCTTGCTCCCGCGATGGTAGTAGCCATTAAATTGATTGCCTGACCTTCACAAATTGAGCTGTTAGCAGATGCAATTACATTCGGAATGTTTTGAATGGTAAGGTTTAAAGTGACAATCGAGTCACATCCTGTTGCTGAACCTCCAACGATCGTGAAAGTTGCAGTTGAGTTGTTGGTTGTGTAGGTAGTCCCATTGATCCAAGTGAAACTTCCACAAGCGATTTGGGTATCGGTACCTGTGGCAAGTGGGTTTACTGTTAAGTTGGTAGTAACAATACTATCGCAACCTAAACTATTCATCAAGGTATCCACAAATACACCTGTTGTTGCATACGTGCTTGTTCCAACCGTTACATTTGCTCCTTGACAAATCGTCGGATTTTGCGTAAAAGTAACCGGTGTACAAGGAACAATCAATGCCCAAGGTGAGAATGTATTTTGACCTGCAAATGGCCCAGCTGTTCCAATACCAGTGGTAACACCTGCTGTTCCTGTTCCAACTGGAGCATCCCAAGCGTTACCGTTCCAATGTTGTGCTTTCACCAAACTGTTTGGATAGGCTGTCGTATTTTCAGTTCCTTTATAGGAGAAGGTTAAATCAGCAGTTGTGGTAGTGGCTTGGATGTCCCAAAAACGGTCAATTGCGTAAAGAACTGAATCCGTAATTCCACTCATACTCGTTACCGCGCCAACGTTTGTTGCCGTTGGATGAGGTGAATTCTGTATGTTGGTTGACCAAGTAGAAGTATTTACACTGCTGTTTCCCGCTGTCTTATTAAAGGTAAATGGAATGTAATCAGCAGCTGTTCCTCCAATTCCAAAGGGAAATACATAATTTCCTGTTGAAGATGCTGATAACCATTTCACCACGTGATATTGACTTTCAGAATGAATGTGTCCGCCTGCTGGAAGTCTTACAATTCCAGAAGGATTTGGCTGATCAACAACCACGTAGATATTGTTTGCAGCAGTACCACCGTCTAATACGATATATGCGCCATCTAATACAATGGAATTATTTTGACCGTAACAGATATTAGAGTACTGATAACTCAGTATCAGAATAAATGAAATGAAAAGTTTGTATAATAGTTTCATAATTTAATTTTTGGGTTGAATTGAACCTTTAATTTGGTATCGAGACACTTGATAAAATTGAAATTCAGTTTAGCATAAACTTCTTTTAAATCAAGCAGTTTCGAAATATATAACAATCATTTTTAGTCCTTGATACAACGAACTGAGTAACCATAAGCTCTACTACCACTCGCCAATACGGCTGCAAAACCACCATTGAATACCAAGGCAATGGATGAGTTTACGTCAATCGTACTTGACCAGTAATAACCGAATGTTCCAACGCTTCCAAAAGCGCCTGTCGTGTTTGTTCGTGTACCTCCAGCAGTCAATTTTAAGGGAGAACCATAAGCTCCAGCAGCATCAATCGTTGCCCAAGTTGCAAGTTCTGCATCAAATTCTGCACTCGTAGGAATTCGGTATCCAGTTGGACAAGGGTTATTGACACCTGCAAGTCCTTGCCATAAATTGTTATTTTGAGGAACCCTCCAATCTGGAATGTTTACGATGAAATCACCGTGGCCAGGCGTATTGGCACTACTTGGAGTGAAAATTTGTGCAGCAGTTCTTTTTTCGTGGCCATCCGAACATCTACCCCATTGGTATAGATCTCCGTAACCAGCTAAGTCGGCGCTACTTGTTGCAATTTGACTTGCACCGAGATTTCGATCCATCCAGGTTTTACCAGTTGCAGGATTCAATACTTCGACTACCGGAATTACCGTACCACCGCAAGGAAATACAAAGGTAGAAGGTGTTGAAGTAGCGGTACAAGAGCAAGAAGTTCCAACACCACCCACACTTTTCCAATTTACTCCATTAAACATGTATAAACAAGAGTCAAGAGGTGCTAAAGTCATCAAACCAAAAGCGGGTGCGACGATGTTTGCTGTATCTGCTCTGGTAATTAAAAAACCTTTGTTTGTTGAACTTAAGTCTAGCAATGCTGAACTATTTGGCGCAGCTCCTGTTGCGTTGATACCGACGCTTTGTGCGAAGATGTTCTGGGTAAATAACAGGCAAGTAATTGAAATGCTAAAAGCTAATATTTTATTTTTCATATTCATTTTATTTAATGGAATTTGATTTCAAGATTTTAAGTTATTCTTTAATGCAACGGATCGACATCCCATACGCTCTATACAAGGGAGAAATACTTCCTGCGGTAGCGGTAAACGATAAGTATTTTGAGATTGTTCCTGTTATTGTGCTGGTCCAATACCTTCCACTTGAGCCGACACCTCCGGGAATCAATGCGGTATGCGTATGATATCCGGCCATGGTTAATTTAAGTGGAGATGACCAAGCTCCTGCTGCATTATTGGTTGTCCACGTTAATCGTTCAGCATTCCATTCAGTTTCAGTAGGAATGCGATAACCTGTAGGACAAGGATTATTAATTCCGGAAATACCTTGCCATAAATTTGCATTTTGACCTGAACGCCAATCAAATGGAGTTGCTGGAGCTAAAATGTAATTTCCATTTCCAGGAGTATCTGTTAGACTTAAGGTTGTTGTAGTAGTGGATGTTCTTTTTTCATGACCGTCTGAACATCTTCCCCATTGGTATAAATCTCCGTATGCCGCAACGTCTGTAACAGATGCAGCTACTTGAGATGAACCTAAATTACGATCCATCCACGTTTTTCCCGTTAAAGCATTCGTTACTTCAATCACCGGAATCACCGTTCCACCACAAGGAAATACAAGTGCTGGAGTGGAAGGAGTAGTGTTGCAAAAACAAGGGCAATTAGCGCCAACGCCGCCCATGTTAATCCAATTTATTCCACTATACATATACAAGCAAGAATCACTTGGTGCTAACGTCATCAAACCAAAAGCAGGAGTAACAATACTTGCTGTATCAACACGTGTAATTAAAAAACCTTTGTTTGTTGAACTTAAATCCAACAAAGACGAAGGATCAGGTGTTGCTCCTGTGGCGTTGATTCCAACACTTTGAGAAAACGAACTGAAACTGATGGTAAGCAGATAGAAGTTCAAGAAAACGAAATGGAAAAATCTTTTAAGTTTTGTCATAATTGTAATTTATTTTATAATATGTTATACTGAAGCTGTTTTCTTGCTCTATTTTTATTGATCCAAGGTACCAGTTGAAGGGAATTGTCTTAAATTTCCTGGCCAGATAATGCGAACAGCACCTCCTTTTCCTGAACTACCGCCTCTGTAAAACGGAGTTGACAAATCGTTACATCCACCAGCGCCACCGCCACCGAAAGCACCATCAGAACGACCGCCTGTTACCCAGTTGTCGCCACCATCAGCACCACCAGATCCGCCGCCGCCGCCTTTTCCGCCGTTATTAACTCCTTGACCAGAACCAGCGATTCCATTTGCACCAAGTCCTAATAATCCGACACCACCGCCACTTCCAGGAGCAGCACTACCTGTACTTCCAGAAATTAAGTTTCCACCATTTCCACCAGCGCCTCCGCCTCCGCCACCGCCTGTTCCAGCAGTACCGGAACCGAATGAGCAAGTTCCACCGTTTCCTCCAGCACCAGTGTATCCACCAGCACCTCCGCCGCCAGAGCAGCCAATTGCATTACTATTTCCTCCATTTCCACCGCCGTCACCAACGCCGCCAGTTCCACCAGTTCCACCAGCACTCCAAAGTCCAGCAGCACCTCCATTCGCTTGAACAGTTGTTGGAGATATAAAGTAGGAAGCTGAACCAGCTGTCCCATTTCCTTGAGAATAATTTTGATTGGCTTGTGAACCACCAGCGCCTACGACTACCGTATACGTGTTTCCAGGTACGACTGGAATGTTATTTTTATAACGAAGTTCGCCACCACCGCCGCCAAGTCCGGTATTACTATTGGCACCTCCGCCACCGCCACCAACACATACGACAGAAACGCTCGTAACGCCTGCAGGACATGTCCAAGAATAAGTTCCTGGAACCGTGTATGCGATTTGAAGTGGGGGAGTTACTGTTAAAATTGCAGCATTGGATGTGATTGCTGGTAAGCAAGTTCCAGTGACTACACAACGATATCGATAGCCACTCATTGCTAATGTTAGACCTGTAATATTCATCGTTGAGGTGGTCATGTTGGAGTAGATTCCTCCATTGGCTTGGTTGTTCCACGAAGTTCCATTATCAGTGGAGAGTTGCCATTGATAAGTTAATCCTCCTCCAGTAGCCGTGACTGTAAAACTTGCATTTGAACCGCCTGGAGCAGACTGATTAGCAGGTTGTACCGTGATTGTAGGAGGTGTATTGACTGTTATTGAACTTGTACTTATTGCTGCTGATGCACCACAGGTATTACTTGCTATTAACGTGTAAATTCCTGATCCAGATGCTGTTATATTTGATATCGTAGGATTTTGTTGCGTGGAAGTATATCCGTTTGGACCTGTCCATGCCCAAGTTGTTGCATCAGTTGCTGTGCCAGTCAAAGTCAAAGAACTTCCGACACACAAAGAGTTCGTTGATGCTGAAACGGTTACTGCGGTTGGTACAGGGCAGACAACACAGCTGCAATTTGTTCCAACTCCACCTATCGTTTTCCATTTAATACCGCTATACATATACCAACAAGAATCACTCGGAGATAAGGTCATCAATCCAAACGCAGGTGATGCGATACTTGCTGTATCAACTCGAGTGATTAAAAATCCTTTGTTTGTTGAATTTAAGTCCAATAAAGCAGAACTATTTGGTGCTACTCCTGTTGAATTGATTCCAACACTTTGGGCTTGCGTACTAATTATAAATACGATAAGTGTAAAGCATGTAAGTAATAATTTTTTCATAGTTCTCGATGTAGTTTAGTTTAGTGTAATTTAAAGCGCAAAAACTTCTTTCGATTTAGTGTTTTAGTTAACATCTAAAAGAAACAGTTTTTATTATTTCTTAAAAAGGAGAGGCGAAGTATAATAACTAATTAAATCTTTTTCAGCCCCTCCTTTCGTTTTTTCAAATCCCTAAAACCTCAAATCAAGATTTTAGAATTTAAATTCAATAGCTCATTGGGTTTAATTGTAAAGTTGGCTGAGCTTATTTCCAACAAAATCAAATGGTTTCAAGGGCATAAAATTGAAATAATTATATTACTAATCTCTCCCTTAAATGTTCTACATAGATGACGTGCTGAATTTGGGAATGTTTGGTAAATAAATCAAATTATTTTACACTTTCTTAACAATGTTTTGTTAGTCAGGTATTTGAGTTTAATTTCTTACTTGTTGTTTTTAGTTATAATTGCAAAAAATTCTTTTTGAACGAATAGGAAGCGAATTATATGGAGCTGATGTTCACCAATAAGGTGGCACTTTGTTTTTTGTGCTGCTCTTTGACTACAATTTTCCCTGTTGCTCGTGCTTTGTTGATTCCTTTTGACTCCAGGTAATTCAAGCATTCATCCAAAAGGATTTGTTGCTTTTTGGCGCCAAATTCTTTAACGTTTCCTGTTTCTAAAATCAATTGAATTTTCAAATCAGAGTTGAGGAAAATCATTGCTAATAATTCATCCAAGGCAACCTGAAGTTCAAGATCAAAAATATTTTTATTTTCTTTGATGCTTAGCTCTTTGAATACAAAACGGGTGTTGCTTTGTAGTTCGTCGAGTAAAATCTTTTTCTGCATTAATTGTTTGTTTTCCTTTGAATTTGTTGAGATTTTTTCGGTGTAATACAAATATTTTTCTTTGTAAACGTGCATACTATAATTGTTTCCTTGAGGCAGCTGGATAAAAAAATCACCTGTTTTAGAATCACTTTCTATTTTTGCAAGGAGTGTATTATTATCGGAATTGTAAATCTCTATTTGCGCTTTGATTGGCGACAAATTGTTTTTCTCTACTACTGTACCTGTCAATAAAGTATATTTTTCTTGGTTCGATTTTTTATTAAAATCAGGTTTGTAATTGATTTTAAAGATGTCTTTCTTTTTCGGTGCATTCGGATTGATTGATGTGTAGTAAGCATCTGAACCATCTTCTTCTAAAATAAAATAAAGATCATCATTCGAAGTATTGATTTCTGGACCTAAATTGACTGGTTTTGACCAAACACCATTTTCCAAGGTAGTTTCGTAAATATCATATCCGCCCATTCCTTTGTGTCCTTTGGAACTAAAGTAAAGTGTTTTTCCATCTGAATGGATGAAAACTCCTTCCTCGTCCTTATTGGTGTTGATTTCACTTCCTAAGTTTTTAGCAGTACCCCAAATGCCAGCCTTGTTTTTTTGCGTGTACCAAATATCCATTCCGCCACTTCCTCCTGTTCGATTACTGGTGAAATAAAGTGTATTTCCATCTGCCGATAAACTCAACGAGGATTCATGAAACGTACTGTTAATTGGTGAAGGAAGCGGCTCTGGCGTGCTCCATTTGGATCCAAGCAATCTAGATTCAAAGAGATCTCCATTTCCATTGCGATCATCGCGATAGATGAATAAACTTTTACCGTCATTAGACAGCGCTACTGCGGAATTGAAATTTTGATCAGAATTAATCGGACTTTCAAGCAATACGGCCTTTGTCCAACCTTTTTCGCCACTTTCCGTGTAGTAGATACGTTCTCTTCCTTGTCCTTTTCGAATTTCTTTACTGGTTACTGGTCTCCTAGATGTAAAAAACATAAAAGAGCCATTTTTGTTGATCACTGGAGCATATTCATCGTACGCTGAATTAATTCTTGCCTGATTTAATTTTTGCTGAATTTCTTTTTCGGTTTGGCTAATTGCTTTATACGTTGTAAACGATTCAGAATTGATGAAGCGACTTTCTTCCTTCCAATTTACCGCAGTAAAATGCATCCTTGCTTTATTATTGACTAACACTTGATCAGAGAAGAGATTCTTTTCGGCATGTATTTTTGTTGCTTCTTCAGAAGTATTATTGGTATACGTTTTCTCAATTTTATGCTTCGTGTTGAAACCTATGCTTTCGAGCAGATTGTTATTTTTTACAAGTGATTCATTTAAATTGGAATTAGTTGGAAAAAATAGAAATGCCAAAAAAGAAAAAAGCACAAGCAAACCCAAAATCACTTTCGCATAAAACATTTTTTTCATGCGTACGTTTTTCTCTTTTAACAATTGAAGCATTTTCCAAGAGGAATCTTGAGAAGATAATTCGAAGTTTTCAAGTTTTTGCTTGAAGAGTTGGTCAATATTTTTGTTGCTGCTGCTCATTTATAAATTCTTCATTAAGTATCGATAAGATGTTTTTCTTTAAAATTTCTCTTGCGTTTGAGATGTGCCACCTCGATGTTGCTTCACTAATTCCAAGCTGTTTTGCTATTTCGCGATGACTGAGATCATCCAAAACAAACAAGTTGAATACCAGTCGAGATGCTTTTGGTAGTCTATTGATCTCTAAAAACAAGCGCTCTTGTGGTATTTCCAACGCTTCTGACCACCAGCCGCTTAGGTCATTACTGTCTTGGTCTGGACATTCGTACTGTTCCTGTTCTTCCGTTTTTATAAATGTAGTGCGATACGATTTGTTCTTTCGAATGTAATCTAAGGCCGTGTTTACAACGATTCGTCTAATCCAAGCTTCGATTTTTGTTTCACTGTTTAAAAGTTTCAATTTTTCAAAGACTTTTAAAAAAGCTTCATTCAAAACGTCAAATGCTTCATCTTCGTTATCCAAGTATCGCATGCAGACCGCAAACATTTTTCTTTGATGACTTTCAAATAAAAAACGCTGCGCCTTTTCATTCTGGTTCAAGCACTCCCGAATCAGATTTTCTTGCGACCACTTGTCTGGATGTTTTAACTGAATTAGCTTCACGTTTGTATGACGTTAGGTGAGTAGTATTGTTTGGTGAAAATTGAAATTATTCTTAAAACCCCAACTTTTACAAACTCAAAACTAATTATTTAATTTGATTTTAGCCATTTTATCAGCATGTATTTTATTTCACTGTTGTTCTCTGAAAACTTACAGAACAAATTAAATCCATCGAAAGACATCTCGCTACTCCTTCAAATCCCGAAAGGATGACATAATCAACCCAAACCATTTACTCGTCTAATCCTTTGTATTTAAGATTTCAGCATTTCATCTAATCTTTTTTGAAAACTAGCACTAAACCAATCGTGGGCTCCAACTTCTTCCATCATTATTTTTCCATTTGGATCGATCACGTAAGTGGTCGGCAAACTGTTTGAATTAAATTCTTTTGGATATTCACTTCCGGGAATGTAAACTGGGAAATTGTATTTTTTAACGGTCAGAAAACGATTTAAGACTTCTACTTTTTCATTGCTCACGAAGTAAAATGCAACTCGATCTCCATATTTAGCATATAATTTCTGAAGTGAAGGCATTTCTGCGACGCACGGCGGACACCAGGTTGCCCATAGGTTTACGACGATTATCTTGCCGTGTGCTGCTGACATGTTGTGTGTTTTTCCCTCCAAATCAAGTAAAACCCAATCCATCGAGTTCACAGTTTTTTGTTCCGCAACTGAAATTTCAGATGGTGCGCCAGCAAAGAGACGCTGCATGTTTGAAACTACAACCATTCTTACACTAGGAATGAACATCAAACCAATGATAACCACGGTTAGAACATCCCATTTTCGTTTTTTCAACCAAGGCTTGATTTCCATTTGATTTTTTTGTTTTCGCTATTCAGTGAAAGAATTTGAAATAGACTGGTAGTTTTTTTGTTTCGTATTTTCTCCGAAGATACTTCGTAGCTCATTTTTTAAATGCGTTTCAACACATATTCAATCAACCCATTCATCTCAGCATCGTATCCTTTCGAAAACTCAAGATTCGGTCGATTGGCAATTCCCAAACAAATGGTGGTGCAAGCGTGACCTAAATTTTTACCCAACACAAATAACGAAGAACTTTCCATTTCGAAATTCATAACCCGAAGGTTTCTGGAAGAATCACTTTCTCTAAAACTTGTGAGTTTCTCATTCAAATCAATGGTACTCAAGCCCAATCTCAAGGTTCTACCTTGTGGACCGTAAAAACCGCTGCTGGTCACCGTGATTCCTTCAAAAGTTTGGTTTGAACTTAATTTTTGGACCAAATCTTCGTTTGCAGAAACAACATAAGGTTGAATTTTTGGAGGTAATTGTAAATGCGCATTCATTTCGGCTAAAAGGACGGTTTCGTCATCGGAATACGTAACATCGTAAAAATGAGCCACGTTATCCAATCCGCAAGCGTGAGAAGAAAGAATGTACGAGTGAATCGGAATATCCGCCTGCAAGATACCACAAGTTCCAATTCGAACTAAATTTAAGGAAGTTTGCGTTTCTAAATTGCAGCGATTTTTTAAGTCGATGTTTACCAAAGCATCCAATTCATTCACCACAATGTCGATGTTATCAGTGCCAATTCCGGTAGAAATTACAGAAATTCGCTTTCCTTTATAGGTACCTGTGTGGCAAACAAATTCTCGGTGATGAGATTGATGCTCGATTTCGTCAAAAAATGCAGAAATCATCGCTACACGGTCTTGATCGCCAACAAGAATGACGTGTTTTGCAAGGTTTTCAGGTAAAATTCCAAGGTGATAAACTTGACCTTTCTTGTCCAAAACCAATTCGGAGGATGGATATTGCATGTTTTTAGTTTTTAATGAATGACTAAATTAATATAAAAATGAAGTGTAAGCAATCAAATGATTTTCTATTTCATTTTAAAAATAGGATGAAATGAAAAAATGACGCAATGCATTGCGCCATTTGATTCAAATGTAAAACTTTAAATGGAAGAAGGATTTTAACTTACTTACTTTTTAATGCTTCCAAATACTTTTTGTAAGAGGTCAGTAACACGAGCTGCTGGATCTTTTCTGATTTTATTCTCTTCAATTTCAACCAATTTAAAAAGTCCTTCAATTGCTTTTTCGGTGACATACGCATTCAAATCAGGATTTAGTTTTTGACCGCCCGTGAACGTCATCGCACCATTATATTTAGTAATGATTGGATTCCAGTATTCTGTTAACTTTACTTTTGCGATGGATTCCTGTACTCGAGGAGAAAATGCAGCTACCAATTGACTGCTTGTCGCATTTTTTAAAAAACGTGTTGCTGCACCTTCGCCGCCGTTTAAAAGTGTGAATCCATCTTGAATGGACATGTTTAAAATTGCTTGTTTAAAGATCGGCAATGCCGCTTTGGTTGCGTCTTCAGCAGCTCTATTTAAAGTGGTTTCAAATTTTTCAACTTGACCTGATAATCCCCATTCAATTGCTTTGTCTCTAACTGCTTTGGCATCTTCAGGGAGAGGTAAGCGGATGCTAGCATTTTGCATAAAACCGTCCGTGAGTGACGCCATGTTGACCGAATTCGTAATTCCGACCATTAACGCTTCTTTTAAACCAGAAATGACATCTGCGTTGGAAAGACTTTGCGGATTCGTGGTTGTAGAACCAGTGGCTGCAGCACTTGCTAATTCTTGCAAGGTGTCGCAAGAAACAAGCGTTGCGATTGAAAATGCGAAGAGAACGCTTTTAATAGGAATTTTTTTCATTTTTAAACGATTTTCGACAAACTTACGATAAATTTACATTTTTATTTACATCATAAATCATCTTTACATGCAGGCAGAAATAATTTCCATCGGGGACGAATTGTTGTTAGGGCAAACCATAAATACCAATGCGTCTTGGATTGGCAGAGAATTGGCCTTGGTTGGAATCCCTGTTCAGTGGGGAATTACCATCGCCGACGAACGGGAAGCAATCATCCATGCTTTTGACCAAGCAATGAAAAGAAGTCAACTGGTAATTGTTACGGGAGGACTTGGTCCAACCAAAGACGACATTACCAAGCAGGTATTATGTGAGTATTTTGACACCGAATTAGAAATCAATCCAGCCGTTTTAGAAAGAGTTGAGTCCTTCTTTAAAAACAGAAATCGCGAGATGTTGGACGTGAATATTCAACAAGCAGCACTTCCAAAATCTTGTCGAGTTATAAATAATTACACCGGAACCGCTTCTGGAATGTGGTTTGAGAAAAACGGATCTATCTTAGTTAGTTTGCCGGGTGTGCCGTTTGAAATGAAAGGAATGATGACCGATATTTTAATTCCTGAATTTAAAAAGCAATTTCAAGTACCTTCTATTTACCACAAAACAATCCTTACAACCGGAATAGGGGAGTCTTATTTGGCGGATCGCATTCAAGATTGGGAAAATCGGGTTCGAGCAAACGGTCTTGGTTTGGCGTATTTGCCTTCCCCAGTTTTGTTGAAATTAAGATTAACTTCCTCCAAAGGTCAAGAAGATTCTGATCTGATTCAGGCGTATTTTGATGAAATTGCCGCTGAATTGCCAGAATTTGTTTTTGGTTATGAAGAAGAGGAATTGAATGAGGTGGTTGGCAACTTGTTGATGCAAAACGGGAAAACGGTTGGAACGGTTGAAAGTTGTACCGCTGGAGGTATTGCTCATTTCTTGACTGCAACTCCAGGATCATCTGCTTATTTTCAAGGTGGATTGGTGACATACTCGAATGAATTGAAAGAAAAATTAGCGCATGTAAAATCACAAACCTTAGCAGAATTTGGAGCCGTAAGCGAAGAGGTCGTTCGCGAAATGGCAATGGGCGGTTTGAAACAATTAGGCGTAGATTATTGCATCTCCGTTTCAGGTATTGCTGGGCCAGATGGTGGTACAGAAGAAAAACCCGTGGGAACAGTTTGGATTTCAGTTGCTAGCAATGAATCGGTCGTATCTAAAAAATATAATTTTGGAAATAATAGAGAACGTAACGTACAAATGAGTATCTTTGCATCTGTAAATTTATTGAGGAATGTAATTCTCCGAAATAAGATTTAAAAAAATCAAATAATACTTGTGTGTTAAAGAAATTATTGTTTTCTTTGCACCCGCTTTATAGAATTAAATATAAGAAAATGTCACGAGTTTGTCAATTAACGGGTAAGTCAGTAATGGTGGGAAATAATGTTTCTCACTCTAATAGAAAAACAAAACGTAAGTTTTTCCCGAACTTAGTAACGAAAAAGTTTTTCATTCCAGAAGATGGAACACAAATCACGTTGAAAATTTCAACTTCAGCGTTGAGAACTATTAATAAGAAAGGGATTTCTGCTTGCATCAAAGATGCTCGTGCAAAAGGATTCCTTAAGTAAATTACTGATTCGTCCCATTGAGAAATGGTAAAATCTAAAGTGAAAGAAAATGGCAAAAAAAGGTAAAGGAAATAGAATTCAGGTGATTTTGGAGTGCACTGAGCACAAACAAACAGGTTTAGCTGGTACATCCAGATACATTACGACTAAGAACCGTAAGAACACACCAGAAAGAATGGAGATTAAAAAGTATAATCCCATTATGAAGAAATATACGATCCACAAAGAAATTAAATAATAATCCGTCATGGCTAAGAAATCAGTTGCATCCTTACAAAAAGGAGGAGGAAAAGAACATACGAAAGTAATCAAAATTAGCAAATCTGAAAAAACAGGTAGCTACTCGATGAAAGAAGAAATTGTTCATAACGATAAAGTTAAAGAATGGTTTGCTAAAAACTAATTCTTAGAACAAACTCAATACAAAAAAAGCCTCCTTACTATTTGGGGGCTTTTTTTTTAATTCTATTTTTCTTTTCGACGAGAATGTTGCAATGTGATTTGCGTTTCCTATTTTTGTCTTTTAGAGATTTATTTAAAATAAACAGGTATGGCGTTTTTTGGTTTATTTTCAAAAGAAAAAAAAGAGTCCTTAAATAAAGGACTTGAAAAAACAAAACAAAGTTTCTTCTCCAAGTTGACTCGTTCCGTGATCGGAAAGTCAAAGGTGGACGACGATGTATTAGATGAATTGGAAGAAATTCTACTTTCATCAGATGTAGGTGTTGAAACAACTTTGAAAATAATTAAACGCATCGAAGAACGCGTCGCAAGAGACAAAGTTCTTGGAACCAATGAACTAAACTCCGTTCTAAAAGAAGAAGTTGCGGCTTTACTTGCTGAAAACGACAACGATACTCCAAAAGAATTTAATGTTCCAGATCACAACGGAATGCCGCATGTAATCATGGTGGTTGGTGTAAACGGTGTTGGTAAAACAACAACCATTGGAAAAATGGCGCATCAATATAAAAAGCACGGTAAAAAAGTAGTTTTAGGTGCAGCAGATACGTTTAGAGCGGCTGCCGTAGATCAATTAATTATTTGGGCAGAACGTGTTGGTGTTCCAATTGTACATCAAGGAATGGGAGCAGATCCTGCTTCTGTGGCTTATGATACGCTGGAGTCTGGCAAATCTCAAGGTGCAGATGTGGTGATCATTGATACTGCTGGACGTTTACACAACAAAGTAAACTTAATGAACGAATTGACCAAAATTCGACGTGTGATGGAAAAAGTTATTCCAGGCGCTCCACACGAAGTGATGTTAGTCTTGGATGGTTCAACTGGACAAAATGCTTTTGAACAAGCAAAACAGTTCATGTTGGCCACTGAAATCAATGCCTTGGCGATTACGAAATTAGATGGAACAGCAAAAGGCGGTGTCGTAATCGGAATTTCTGATCAAATGAAAATACCCGTAAAATACATCGGTGTTGGTGAAGCAATGGAAGATTTACAAGTCTTTAATAAGGAGGAGTTTGTAGATTCGTTGTTCTCTGAATAAAATGAATTTAAATTTTTGTAATAATTCAAATAAGAGCTCGACTTTTATTTGAATTTTTTTGTTTTGGAAGGTTGAAGAGCGAAACGGGAGTTCCGCTCTTCATAACCTAAACCTACCTTTACAACTAAACCTAAAACAAAAATACAAGCTAAAGATTGAAAAACATAAATTTTTTGAAGCTAAATTTCATTTCGTTAAAAATATGACACATTTACTTTTTGGATGTAAATATCTAACAATTTAAGCTGTTTTGAAGCCGATAAAATCAAAATTCCACTCAAAAGTAGTTTTGGAATGAAGAAAAGTCAAGCGATTAAAGTGAATTAAGTATCTTTGGAGCGAAAATGATCGTCGATTTAAGACCAATTATTTTTTCAGAATGCAATAAAATTAATCTGATGTAAAATAGCCGAGCTTGTTTTCTATTTGAACAAAAGTGAAAATTGAAGTTTGTTATGAATGACAAGAAAAGCTTTAAACAAGAAAGAATAAAAAAATAAATTAACTATATATGAAATTATTACAGGATCAAGTAGTTTTAATCACCGGTGCATCTCGCGGAATCGGGAAAGCAATTGCAGAAGAATTTGTAAAAAACGGAGCAATTGTAGCTTTTACGTATGCTTCTTCGGAAGAGAAAGCAAAAGCATTGGAAGCTGAATTAACGGCAATGGGCGGAACGGTGAAAGGTTTCAAATCAGATGCGTCTAACTATGATGCTGCTCAAACTTTAGTGGACGATGTTATGGCTGCTTTTGGTAAAATCGATGTGTTGATCAACAACGCAGGAATCACGAGAGATACCTTGCTGATGAGAATGAGTGAACAACAATGGGATGAAGTGATGGATACGAATTTGAAATCTGCTTTCAACTTAACGAAAGCGGTTCAAAGACCCATGTTGAAAGCGAGAAAAGGATCGATTATCAACATGTCTTCCGTTGTTGGAGTTTCTGGAAATGCAGGTCAATCCAATTATGCCGCTTCTAAAGCAGGATTGATTGGTTTCACAAAATCAATCGCACAAGAATTAGGTTCTCGAAATATTCGCTGCAACGCCATTGCTCCAGGATTTATTGAAACAGAAATGACAGCTGCTTTGGACGAAAAAGTGGTTCAAGAATGGAGAAATTCGATTCCGTTGAAAAGAGGTGGTTCGCCTGTTGATGTTGCCAATGTTGCAATCTTCTTAGCTTCTGATATGTCAGCGTATGTTACAGGACAAACCATCAACGTTTGTGGTGGAATGTTGATGTAATTCTGAAAATATAATTGAACGCATAAAAAAAACCAAGTTTGCAAGTGCAGGCTTGGTTTTTTTGGTTCTTACGATGTCGCGTTACAATCGAATCTCCTTAAAAAATGCATCCAACTGCTCGTGATTCAATTCACTTGGTGTGAAAATCTCCATCAATTTTGCTCTTCCGTCTTCTTCGAAGGTGTAAAATTCTTCCATTTGACTTTCGATTGATTCGATGTTTTCAGCTTTGAAATAATCGACTTTAAATCCTTTGCAAATGTGTTCGGCAGAGAAATCGTGCTTGAAAACGAAGAAGTCATCCAATTCATTCGTTGTATTTGGACCTGGAATAATTTTAAAAATTCCGCCGCCAGCGTTGTTAATCATGAAGATTCGTAAATTCGGTGGCAAAACTTTATTCCAAAGTGCATTGCTGTCGTAGAAAAAGGAGACGTCTCCGGTTATTAAGGTATGCCATGTTTCGGATTTGATCAAGGCAGCACCAGCAGCGGTACTCGTACTTCCGTCAATTCCACTTGTTCCGCGGTTGCACCAATATTGGATGCTGCGAATTGGATCAAATAGTTGACAATAGCGCACGACCGAACTATTTGCCATGTGTAAATGCGACGTTTCTGGAATGTAATCCAAAACGGTATGGAAAACAGTTAAATCGCCATAGGCTTTATTTTGCTGAAAGAAATCTTGTGCTTTTTCTTGAATCAAGAAATCTTTTTGCTTCCATCTTGCTCCAAAAGTTGAATCGCTTTCCCTTTTGAAATGAGTTATTTCATGTATAAATTCACTTGGTTTTACAGGTATGGATTGTGTCATACTTTGGTATGTATCCATGAAAAGAAAGTCAAATCCAATTTTCCAATGGTGATTTATGTTTGCATTTCGAAGGAAAGTTTTGATTCTTTTGGAAACAACTGCGCCACCGATTGTAATCAATAAATCGGGAGAAAAAGCTTCTATTTCTTCCTTTTGAATGGAATTTAACGTTCTGTCGATGCAATGAATGAAACCGAAATCCACTAAATTGGAAGTGTTTTCCACTAAAATCGCGACCGATGGATCGGCAGCTAACGCTTTTAATTCTGTTAACAGCGCAATGTCTGGATTCAACTGACCACAAATGATCATTTTTTTATTCGATTGACTCCAAATTTTCTCTAGCTTTTGCTTTTGACTGTTGGACAAGCTGTTGTTTGGTTCCAGCACTTCAATGATTTTAAAATCAGTTTCTGTAACGGTTGCTTCAGCTTGCTGATATAGTGGTTCTGAAAAAGGCAAGTTGATGTGAACTGGTCCTTTTACATTTCCGTTTGCGTGATGAAAAGCGGTTGATAGTTCACGAGATAGTACCCATTCGAAATTTTCAGCCGTACTTTCAGGAATGGTAATCGAGTAACGGATGTGGTTTTTAAAAACCTGATCTTGGTCTATCGTTTGTCCATCTCCTTGATTTACCCACGATTTTGGTCTGTCGGCGGTAAAAACAATCAAGGGAACTAATTGATAAAAAGCTTCTGCGATGGCAGGATAATAGTTCAATGCAGCTGAACCAGAAGTGCACAAAATTCCAACTGGTGCATTCAACTGTTGCGCCATTCCCAGCGCATAAAACGCTGCAGAACGCTCGTCTGGAATGACAATGGTTTCAATTTCTGGATGTTGATTGAGAGCAATAATCATCGGTGCATTGCGAGAACCAGGCGAAACAACGACGTGTTTCATTCCCATTGCCACACATTGTGCTACCGTTATTTGAACTTCTTTTTTTGCGCTTGATATCATTGTTATTGTATTTTTTCAAATCAAATTCTTGATGAAGATTTAAAATTGATTCCATGCAAAGATAATCACCACAAAAGAATTAAGCTTTAGAAAAGGGAAAGAACGTCCTTAAATCCTTAAAGTTTCAGTTATTTGATCTCAATGCGCACGTGTTGAATGATGTCTGAAGCAATGATTTGATTTTCGCCCAGCACCAAAGCCGCTTGATCACCTGCTTTTCCGTGGAAAAAAACCGCAAGCAAAGCTGCACTTTCTGGTTCATAACCTTGCGCCAAAAGTCCGGTGGTGATTCCTGTCAAGACATCGCCACTTCCCGCGGTTGCCATTCCTGGATTTCCAGTGGTGTTGAAAAACACATCACCATTGGGCATCGCAATCGAAGTAATGGCATCTTTTAAAACCAAAATGCATCGATTTTCCTGTGCGAATTTTCGTTGCAAAGTCAAGCGTTCAAAAGTATTGATTGATTTTCCGCACAAGCGTTCAAATTCTTTTGGATGCGGTGTTAAAATGGTGTTTATTGGAAGTTTTTTCAAAAGTTCAGCGTGATTTGCCAATACGTTCAACGCATCCGCATCGAGCACCAATTTCGCTTTTGAATCGAAAAGTTGTTCCAGAACGGTTTTGGTTCCCTCGTTATTTCCCATACCAGGACCAGCGCCAATGGCGGAAAAAATTGATAAATCGGATTCTATTTTTGTAGAAAAATCAGTTTGATAATCGGGTTCACACATCGCTTCTGGAACCGCAGTTTGAAGAATATCCATTCCAAGGGAAGGAATGTGAACCGTCAAAAGTCCCAAACCACTTCGCATTGCTGCTTTGGAAGAGAGCACCGCTGCACCCATTTTCCCTTTGCTTCCAGCAATTAGCATGGCGTGACCATAGGTTCCTTTGTGCGAAAAACGAGATCTCGGCACCACGTAATTTTTGAAAAAATCTTCCGTGAGGTAAAAATCTTTGCTTTCCAAAGAATCCATGAAATCCGAATTCAATCCGATGGGAATGACTTCCCAGTTGCCAACAAAATCAGCAGTTTCTTTTAAAAAGAAAGTTCGTTTTGGTCGTTCGAAAGTTCCCGTAAAATCCGCTTGGATGCACGTTGCATTTTCGAACCATTCATCGCAAGCAAGTCCTGACGGCATGTCAATCGACAAAACGGTAGCTTGAGCTTGGTTGATGTGTAAAATCAAGGACTTTAAAATTCCCTCAACGGGACGATTCAATCCCGCTCCAAGCAAAGCGTCGATCACCACATCATCAGGTTGTAAAACGGGGAAATCCGATTCTTGCTCCAAGATTTTAAAATCAGCAAATCGCTTTTGATTGAGGACACAATCGGCAGAAGGTTCTCCATCGCCAGCAAGATAATAAACCGAAACAGCCAAGTTTTTATCTTTCAGCAAACGCGCCACAGCAAACCCATCACCGCCATTATTTCCCGTTCCACAAAAGATGTGAATTTTTGGTTTTCCGTGAATGAATGGAATAATAGCATTTACAAATTGAGTCGCAGCTTTCTCCATCAGATCAATGGAAGAAATTCCTAATTTGTCAACCGCATGTTGATCCGCTTGTTTGATTTGACTCGTGTTGAGAATTTTATTGTTCATCGTTGTATTTTGAATCTAAGGTAAGGAATTATCATTTATCAAATACATCCTTGAACAGGTGACAAAAAAAATTTTTGGTACGAATATGTCAAACCTTCATTTTAATGTTAACGCTGTAATTTATTTTTTTTATTCAAACTAAAAGGCTTAATTTTGCAAAAGCATTTAGCATTAAAAAGATGGTAGAAACACAAGTTGAAGTATTAGAAGAAAGAGTAGAAGCACTGGTTGGCGAACAAGATTTGATTGTTTACAACGACGATGTGAATTCTTTTGAACACGTAATTGATTCCTTAATTAAAGTGTGTAATCACGAAGTTGAACAAGCAACTCAATGTACTTATATTATTCATTACAAGGGGAAAAGCCAAGTAAAGAGAGGTTCGTACGACACCTTAGAACCAATGTGCACCGCATTGCTAGACCGAGGTATTAGTGCAGAAATTGAATAAAATTTAAATAAACACTTGCAAACAAAGAAAAAAGGATTATCTTTGTGCTCGCAAAAGGCTTCGTAGCTCAACTGAATAGAGCACTACATTACGGCTGTAGAGGTTTCAAGTTTGAATCTTGACGAGGTCACCAAAAAAAGAAAAGTTCAATCGAAAGATTGGACTTTTTTTGATTGAACTATTTTTTTTGTCAAATCTACAATTTCCGTAGTAGCTCAATCCGCCGCGGCAGAAGCACTACATTACGGCTGTAGAGGTTTCAAGTTTGAATCTTGACGAGGTCACCAAAAAAGCTCTGATTTTTTTAAATCGGAGCTTTTTTTATACCCAGTTTTTTGCCAGTTCTTCGGGTTTTTTTGAAAAAATGATGCTTGTTGTTGTTAGCTGTATTTCAGGTACTATTCTCTAAATGATGCTTTTGTTATCTAAATCGAACGCAATAATCCCGAAGGGATGACATTTTTATAACCGATGTCAAAAGTACCTGCGCGTCAAATCCCGAAGGGATGACATTATCACCACACGTTGAGTTTCTTTCCCCGCGGTTTATCATAATCCTATAATTTCACCCAAAAGATTCCTCAAATTTCTTGGGAAATTTTTCGGAAAGACTGGTTCGGTAGGCAAGAATTGTTTTTATACCCCAAACTATTTGCCAATCCCCCATTTTTTGTTTAACCTTGTTCTCGCTATCAATCAACAGATAAAAACGGTTACTTAGCTACATTTTATGTTGAAAACCGTCGATTGCTTGCATTACTTTTATTGATCTATTCACCATGTCGTTATACCAGAAATCTGTTCTCAATAAGTTCCTTAAACAGCAAGATAAAGAGGCTGTTGCGAAAGCGTTTAAAAAATTCTCGAAGCATTTTCACAATTTGAATATTCAGGAGAACATTCGAAATTCGAAGGAAGAGCAATACCAAGAGGGATTTTTGCGCGAATTGTTTGTGGATGTTTTTGGATATACGCTTAATCCGCAGCCGAATTACAACCTCACGACGGAGTTGAAAAATGAAAAAGGTTCTAAAAAAGTGGATGGTGCCATTTTGAAAGATGGAAAGGCAATTGGCGTGATTGAGTTGAAAGGTACCGATACCAAAGATTTGGAAAAGGTGCGACAACAGGCATTTGATTACAAAGCAAATCACACGGAATGTGTGTATGTGATTACTTCCAATTTTGAAAAATTACGGTTTTACATCAACAATGCAGTTGATTTTGAAGAGTTTGATCTTTTTACCATCGACCAACAACGTTTTGAAGTGCTGTACTTGTCTTTGGCGGCTGAAAATATTCAGAACCACATTCCGCTTTCGATCAAAGAGGCTTCGGTGGTGGAACAGGAAAATATCACCAAAAAATTCTACGCAGATTATTCGCTTTTTAAACGGGAATTGTTTCGCGATTTGGTCAAAAAGAATTTGCGCAACGACGTTTTTCGCAACGTACTCGCTTCGGAAGAAACCAGCAAAGCGGATAAAAATATCAAACTGAATTTATTCAAGAAATCTCAAAAGCTAATTGACCGTTTCTTGTTTATTTTCTTCGCGGAAGATCGCGGTTTATTGCCGCCCAATTCGACCCACAAGATTTTGGAAGATTGGAACAAATTGAAAGACATGGATGCGATTTTTCCCTTGTACGACCGCTTTAAATTGTATTTCAATTACCTCGATACGGGAAGAAAAGGGACGGACAGCAAAGCGGAGATTTTTGCTTACAACGGTGGATTGTTTAAACCAGATGATGTTTTGGATAGTTTGTTGCTCGACGATGAATTGCTTTACAAACACGCCAAGAAATTATCGGAATACGATTTTGAAAGTCAGGTTGATGTCAATATTTTGGGACATATTTTTGAAAATTCGCTCAACGAAATTGAAAGCGTCAATGCCGAAATTGAAGGAACGGATTTCGACAAGCAAAAAACGAAACGCAAGAAAGACGGTGTTTTCTACACGCCAAAATACATTACCAAATACATCGTTGACAATACCGTTGGAAAATTATGCCGTGAAAAAAGAGCCGAACTGGAAATTGTCGACGAAGAATTTACTGCCAAACGCCAAAAAGAAACCAAACGGTTGTTGTTGGAAAAACTGGATACGTATCGCTCGTGGTTGTTGGATTTAACCATTTGCGATCCTGCGTGTGGTTCTGGCGCTTTCTTAAACCAAGCACTGGACTTTTTAATCAAAGAACACGAATCGGTAGATGAATTGCAAGCGGCCTTATTGGGTGGCGCCATCGTGTTTCAGGAAATTGAAAACACCATTCTCGAAAAAAACATTTACGGCGTAGATTTAAACGAAGAATCGGTTGAAATTGCCAAATTATCGCTGTGGCTGCGAACCGCCCAACCGCGCAGAAAACTGAACGACCTAAACAACAACATCAAATGCGGAAATTCACTGATTGACAGCAAAGCAGTTGCCGGCGATAAAGCGTTTAAGTGGGAAGATGAATTTCCAGAAGTGTTTAAGAATGGTGGATTTGATGTGATTATTGGGAATCCGCCGTATGTGAAAAGACAAAACTTAAGTAATGAAAATCAAATTTTGTTTTTAGAAAATAAGTATCTCAGCGCAACTTATAATTTTGATTTATACCTTTTGTTTATAGAATTAGGTTCAAAACTAATAAATAGTGAAGGTTTGCTGTCCTACATTAATCCATCTAAATTTACAAGTACAAAAACTGGAGAAGGTCTTAGAGGATTTTTAGATAAAAGTTGTCACATTTTATTATATGTTGATTTTAAAGATTATCAAGTTTTCGATGACGCAACAACTTACTGTTGTATTTTTGTTTTGAAAAATGATACTAAAGGAATAACTAAATATAAAGAGCTCAATGAAAATACTCCTCAAGAAATAGAAACATTTAACTCTTCTGAAATTAAAATAAGTGATTCATCGAGTGGCATTGGTTGGCAATTTAAATCTACAATAAATATAATAGGAGGATTTCAAGTAAAAGATATTACTTCGATATTTACAGGTATTGAAACTGGAGCTGATGATATTTTTGTTATCCATAAATCAAATCCGATTATTGAGTTATTTCAAGATCCAAATAATGAAATAATTCATCCATTATTGAAAGGAACTAATGCAAATCGTTATTTTTTTAACGAGGCAAACTATTTTGGTATTGTACCTTACAAAAAAGATAGAACATTAATTGACATAGCCAGAATAAAAACAGAGTATCCTATTCTTTGGGAATATTTAGATAGTCATTCCGAAGCTTTGAAGAGCAGGGATAAAGGCAAGATGAACAATGAAAAATGGTTTGGATTTGTTTATCCCAAAAACTTACATAAATATAATGTAGACAGAATTTTGTGGTCTGATATTTCAATTCGACCTCAGTTTTCAATTGATCGCGAGTGTAATTGGCATGTAAGGACATTATGTAGTCTTGAATTAAACCAAAATGGAAAAGAAAAAGGCTACAGTTTGGAATTACTTCTTGGTATATTTAATTCAAAATTGTTGCATTATTTTGTGTTGAATAATAGCAATAGTATTCGCGGAGGATATTTAAGATATAGACCACAATACATTAAAGAATTCCCATTGCCTGATGAAATAAATAGTTTAGAATCAAATGCTTTACTAGACAAAGTCAATCTAATTATTTCAGTTACATCTGATTCTGTAAAGCTTAATAATAGGTTTTCCGATTATTTAGTCTCAAAATTTAATTTAGAAACTCTTTCTAAAAAACTCCAATCTTGGCACGAACTCACCTTCACCGACTTCATCAAAGAACTCAACAAAGCCATCAAAACTTCAGGCGGCACACCTTTAAGCAAACTGCAAGAAATGGAATGGATGGAAGTTTTTGAAACCAAGAAAAAAGAAGCCTTGGAGTTGAAATCAGAAATCGACCGCACGGATAAAGAGATTGATAGGCTGGTTTATGAGTTGTATGGGTTGAGTGAGGAGGAGATTGGGATTGTTGAAGGGAGTTGAGATAAATTGAAATAAATTAGCTTTGATTAGAATATTTTCGTATGTTTGATTGTAATTTAATCAATAATCTATGAATTTACATGACAAACCTTTTGATGAAACGACAATCATAAAACTTAAATTGTTTGAAGATTATGCACAAGCATGGATTCCAACTTTCGTGATGCAAGGCTACTTAAAAGAGATTCACATCTTTGATTTCTTTGCTGGAACGGGTTATGATCTAAATGGCATAGCTGGAAGTCCGATTAGATTGATTGAAAAAATAATTGAGCAAAGAGGAAATATTTTTCAAAAGAAAATTTCAATTATACTTCATTTGAATGAGTTTGATAAAAACAAATATGAATTACTAGTTTCATCAAGTTCTAAGAAATTTAAAGAGGAAAATGGAATTGAGCATTATGTTCAATTAAAATTTTACAATGAAGATTTTGAAACTTTATTTCCCCGTTTATTTCCAATTATCAAAGATTTTCCTTCGCTAGTTTATCTAGATCAGAATGGAGTGAAATTTTTATCAGGTCAATATTTGAAAAAGCTTGAAGAAACAAAGCAGACAGATTTTTTATATTTTGCGTCTTCATCCTACATAAGAAGATTCGGCGAATTAAAAGAATTTAAAATGCATCTTTCAAATATTGACGTAGAACAACTTAAAAATACTGATTACAATAAAGTTCATAGAAACCTAACGGAACAGTTACGCAAAAATATTTCGTCAACTTCTAAATTGAAATTATATCCATTTTCATTGAAAAAGAATACAAACATATACGGAGTTATTTTCGGTGCAACACATGTTAGAGCTGTTGAGAAATTCTTGAACCTTACTTGGAAATATAATGGTTTAAATGGCGATGCAAATTTTGATATTGATAACGAGTCAAGCCTAATCCAATTCGATTTATTTGAAGGACAAAAACTAAATAAAGTTGAAAGTTTTAAACAAATAGTAAAGGAAAAAATTCTAAATCAAGAGATAAAAACAAACCATCAATTGTTGAACTTTGTATATGAAAATGGGCATATTGGAAAACATGCAGAGGAATGCATGAAAGAAATGAAAAAAGCAAAATTGATTTCTTATAAATCAAAATCTCCTTGTGTAACATACGACAGTGTGTTTAAAAAGAAAATAATTGTCAACTATGAAAAAATCTAAAATCGAGTGGACAGAAGAAACCTGGAATCCAACAACAGGATGTAATAAGGTTTCAGCAGGTTGTAAACATTGTTATGCAGAAACGATGGCTTTTCGTTTGAAAGCGATGGGCGCACCTGGTTATGACAATGGTTTTGAATTTACCATCATGCCAGAACGCTTGGAACAACCTTTGAAAAAGAAAAAAGGAACGAAGTACTTCGTAAACTCCATGAGTGATTTGTTTCATGAAAAAATGCCAAAATTGTTTTTGGACAAGATAATGGGCGTTATTGATATAACACCGCAACACATTTATCAAATTCTAACAAAAAGGGAAAATGAAATGCTGGATTATTTTTCTCAGCGATCCGTTCCAGAAAACATTTGGTTGGGAGTTTCTGTCGAAGATCAAAAAAACGGACTTCCAAGAATTGATAAATTAAGAAATATCAATGCTAGCATTAAATTTCTTTCTGTAGAACCTTTATTGGAAGATCTAGGTAAAATTGACTTGTCGGGAATTGATTGGGTAATCGTTGGTGGCGAAAGTGGATCAAAAGCCAGGCCAATGGATAAAGGCTGGGCGCTGAACATCAAAAAACAGTGTGAAGAACAAAACGTAGCTTTCTTTTTCAAGCAATGGGGAACTTGGGGAATGGACGGAGTAAAACGAAATAAAAAAACCAACGGCAGACTTTTGGAAGGTCAAGAATGGAATGCGTATCCTGAAAAAGTCTGGTAATTTATTTTTTAAAATGAAAACATACAGCTTAGACGAATTGACCGACAAATACATTGGTAAAAAAGACACACCGAAACGTGATGAATTCGAATTCGAAAGCCAATTGCGATTGAATTTATTTGAATAAAGTGTAAAAAAAACGGTAAAAATCAAAGCCGAAATCGACAAAATCGATCAGGAAGTTAATGCGTTGGTTTATGAGTTGTATGGGTTGAGCGGAGTTGGACATCGTAAACATTTTAAAAACGGAGTGAAAAAATTATAATTATATTTAATTCACTTTAAACGTCGAATTGCTTAAAGGAAAGTTAAGAATTAACTTATAAGTGAATTAATTGTTATAGAATATTCTAGCAGAAAACTATTCGACGAGTTCGGAAATGAAGAAATTTATTTAACATAAGAAATATGAGAAGTAAAGTTGCAGAAAGAATAATGTCAGAAGCGCCGAAAGACGTAGAGATTTTTGTTCGCTTGTACGCAGACATTGTTGTGCGTATCAATCAAATCCTAGAAGACAAAGGAATGTCTCAAAAAGAGTTGGCAGAAGGTTTAAACAAAAGTCAATCTGAGATCAGCAAATGGCTGAATGGAGATCATAATTTCACCTTGCGTTCCTTGGCAAAAATTCAGGCTGAATTAGGTGAAGAGCTATTTTACATTCCAAAAAATGTAAAGTTTGGACATTCAATTCACGGTGGAACGGAAATGACAGTTTATAAATCTTCTCCAATTGGAGCTAACGAAGCTTCAAAATTTAACAACTTTACTGTTAAACAAAATAATCAATTTGCACATGTCAGCTAAAGTTATTCCAGATAAAATTCATTTAAAAGAATTTAGAATTGTAGAAGCAGAGATTAAAAGTCCAGAGTTTTTTGGTAAAAATGAAGTAAATCATTACTCTTCTGTTTGTGATTTCAACATGGCTTTTAATCTAGAAGATGGTTTGATCAAAGCGAATTTAATTATCAATGTTCATACAGTAAGTAATTCAAATACCAATTTACAAGAAGCAAAAGTACTTTTTGAAATGGTATATATTTTTCACATTGAAAATTTCAAAGATCTTGCAGTCCAAATGCCTGATAATACACTTGATTTAAAGGGCGGATTAGCCAATGCAATCGCTTCAATCGCGTACTCTACATCAAGAGGTGTTTTACTGACACGTTTGCAAGGAACTGTCATGTCTGAATTTATTTTACCAGTAATTGATCCGAACGAGTTAATTGCAAAGAAATAAGGGATGCTTTTGAATCAGAATTGAAAAAGTTGAGTTAAACTTCTGAATTCCAAGGGTCTTCTGAGCTTATTAAAAAGGACGACAGCTAGCAATTTGAAAATTTGAGTTATGGTCATCGCATTCCTCCGTTGATTTCACTTCCTAAGGAGTAATGTTGTACACATGATGCCATGCTGTTAAATTTGAAATATCAAAATCTACATTTGAATCCTTTTTATTATCTATTTTATATCATTTACAAATTTGTAAAACTTACAACGAAGAAAGAACTGCAAGATCAAGTTCCTTCTGCTGCATTAGCAGGGATTTTTATAGGATTGACGAACAACTACGTTGCATTAATCCTTTACACTAAAATAACACATCATTTTGAAAGTGATATTTTTTCCTCAGTTGTTATTTTTTCACTTTTTCCAATTCTCATTTACTTCTTATGTAGAAGATTGCTTATTAGGGATGAAAAATATATATCAATTGAAGTTCACTTCGATGAGAAAAACAAATTAAGCAAAATTCATTTTATTTTTATATCCACTTTGTATTTAGTTGGGTCAATAGGTTTAATGATTTGGTCAGGTGTTAATTCCAATTAACAGTTCGAAAGAACAAGGTGTATAATTGAATGTATCAGATATCTGGGATAGTAAAATACATACGGAAATAAGGAATATTCACCCAACCCAACCTTTTGATAATCAAATACTCTCAAACGTTCATCTACGTACAATAAAAACAACATCATTCAGTTCTAGCTGAAACTATTGTACATGAACAAAATCCTTTTTTTAATCGTTATTTCCATTTCACTTGCAACTCAGGCGCAAGAAGAAAAGAAAAAGAAAATTCGGTATCTGCTTGTAGATTTCGGAATGATGACGCATCCAAATTCCTATTATTCGGGAGAAGTAGAGAAGGTTAAAACTAAATCTGCCATTCTCTCAAGTCCTTGGTACGATAGCTTGACAGGTTTTAATCCGTTTTACAACCAAGCAATACAACGGACATCCAATGTTCAGTTTCAGGTTGGATTTAATTTACCTCGGAAAGCGGATACTAAGTTTTTTACCAATCCCAAATTGTTGCTCGGGTTGAAGTTTTATAATCTTGGAACGCACTTCGTAAAAGGCACGCTTGATATTATTCCGTATGATACTTTAACTTCAAGTCAAACTGGCGAACAGTATTTCTTGAACAACACAAGAATTAAATCCGCTTCTTTTCAAAATCAGCAAGCGGTGATGCAATTGAATGTCGGATATCAAACGAATATTCTGAATCAAACCAAACGTTTAAATCCGTATGTTGGAATGTCAGTAGGAGGTGGAGCGGTTTACCGAAATTCTTCGGCAATTACGTATTACGATGCTGAACATGGAACAGGTCCACATTTATCAAATCTGATGAAGGACACGGTTTACAGTCACATCAGCGAAAGGTTTGAAACGAAAAGCAATTTTATTTTAAATGCTGAAATAAAAGCAGGAGTGGATTATCGATTCAAAAAACTTCCTGCTTACAAGGTATTTGCTGAATACAAATTTGGCGTTCTCGCGTTGAATTCAGGAAGTAAATTTCAAACCAATTTCAACCATCATTTTCAATTGGGAATACAATTAGATCTTTGGAATCTAAGGAAGAGAAGTGCGAAAGAGTAACTGTGTTTTAAAGGATGTTTAAATAGCATTTAAACTTAAACGGATGCTTCTTATGTCATCCCTTCAGGATTCAAAGCGTGGAGATTCTCCTTTTGTTTAAAAAAATTTCATTCCTTCGGGATTGTATTTCATGAAATTCAGCATCTTGTTCAAATCATAGATAAAAGATGGAATAAAAAAGGGAAGTAGTCCTGAAATCTATGTTCCAAAAATCACTACGAAAGGCACTTTCATTTTAAATTGTAAAGAATCATTGTTTTCGAAAACTGTCACTACTTCCATAAAAGATTTTTTTTCAGTACATTTACTTAAACTATCAATTATTACTTCCATACGCCATGAAAATAGCTTTTCAATTTTGCATCCTATTTATTTTCATCTTGACTTCTTGTACGAAGAGAAAGGAAATCCATGTTCAAATTTATAATCCAGTAACAAATCAAGCAGTTTCAAAAGTGCCGTATGAAATTGCGAAATATCCCCCTAGTGGCACTTGGGGTTATTCTGAAAAGAAAGTTGCCAAAAGTGGACTTAGTGACGAGAATGGAAACATCGATGTATCCAAATGGATTCGAAAAAATTCTGCCTATTTCTTTGAAATCTCGCTACCAAAAAAATATTATACTTCTCAGAAAAGTATTGGGAAATTAAAAAACTTGGATAAAAGCACAAAGATCAAGCTATTGGTTGCTGAGATAGGCAAAATCGACTTACATGTTCAAAATGTAAATTGTAGTGGAAATGCTGATAAACTAACTGTTACTCAAAGTCATGATTTTTTCATTATAGACAATATTAATGACAATGATACCATTGTGTTAAGTGGATGTTTTGATTGGTCTAGGTTGAAAGCAGGACAACCGCACGGTTGGCATTATTTCAAAAGTGAGCTTTATAAAGCAGGTGTAAATTACATTAGATTAGATAGCGTTTACGTGACTCCCGGCCAAACAGTACTTCTTGATTTGAAATATTATTAAAAATGAGATATTTACATTGCTAGCGAAGTAAATATTTCGCCGTTACATAAAATTAAAAGATTCAAAACACATCGAAAAATAAAGTCGCGTAGAATTTAAGATGTCAGAGCTAAAGCCCCTCTAATAAACCCCTACATACATTGGCTAAGAAAGAATCACCGTGATGTGGCTCTTTATCGACGGAAAATTTGTGGTGAAAAACCTCATTTTCATCTCTCACCTAAATTTCGTACCTTTGCACCAAATTTGTAAGATAGCATGATTTCTGTAAATAACCTTTCGCTCCAGTTTGGGAAGCGTACCCTTTTTGATGATGTAAATTTAAAATTCGTAAACGGAAACTGTTACGGTGTAATTGGTGCCAACGGTGCTGGTAAATCTACGTTTCTGAAAATTCTAACGGGCGACCAAGATCCTACCAAAGGTAGAGTAGAGTTGGAGCCTGGGAAAAGAATGGCGGTTTTGAGTCAAAATCACCACGAGTTTGATGAATACCAAGTTTTGCAAACCGTTATCATGGGACACAAGCGTTTGTTTGAAATCATGATTCAAAAAGATGCGTTGTACGCCAAAGAAGATTTCTCCGATGCAGACGGAATGCTTGCTTCTGAATTAGAAGGTGAATTTGCCGATTTAGAAGGCTGGAACGCTGAAACGGATGCAGCAAGTTTGTTGAGCAACTTGGGAATCGAAGAAGCAAAACACGGCATGCTGATGAAAGATTTAGCATCGGATATCAAAGTTCGCGTTTTGTTAGCGCAAGCTTTATTTGGTAATCCAGATGTCTTGATTCTCGATGAGCCTACCAATGACTTGGACCTGAAAACCATTTCTTGGTTGGAAGATTTCTTGTTGGATTTTAAAAATACGGTGATTGTTGTATCGCATGACCGTCACTTTTTAGACACCGTTTGTACGCACATTTGCGACATCGATTACAGCAAAATTAATTTATATACAGGTAACTACTCCTTTTGGTACCAATCTTCTCAACTGGCAACTCGTCAGCGTTCTGACAAAAACAAGAAAGCGGAAGAGAAGAAAAAAGAATTATTGGATTTCATTGCGCGTTTCTCTGCAAATGCTTCTAAATCAAAACAAGCAACGTCTCGTAGAAAGATGTTGGATAAATTGGACTTGGATGAAATTCAACCATCTTCTAGAAGATATCCAGGAATTAACTTTTTCTCAGAAAGAGAAGCTGGAAATCAAATCTTAACGGTGAGCAATTTGTCTAAAACAACGGATGAAGGAGAAATTCTTTTCAAAGACTTAAACTTTACCTTAAACAAAGGCGATAAATTGGCAATCATTTCCAGAAACGCCGTTGCAATCACAGCTTTCTTTGAGATTTTGAATAAGAACATACAGCCTGATGCTGGTGAAATGACTTTCGGTACAACCATTACCACGGCTTATTTACCGAATGACAATACACAGTTTTTCGATTACGACATGCCGTTGATGGATTGGTTACGCCAGTACGCGCAAACGGATGAGGAAAAAGAAGAAGTGAACATTCGTGGATTCTTAGGAAGGATGTTATTCTCTGGAGAAGAGGCGTTTAAAAGTGCTAAAGTATTGTCTGGAGGAGAAAAAGTGCGTTGCATGTTATCCAAAATGATGTTCTTGAAAGCAAATTTATTGATGATGGATGAACCAACGAATCACTTGGATTTGGAGTCAATTACGGCTTTGAACAACGGAATGGTAGAGTTTGGCGGAACGATTATCTTTACTTCGCATGACCACGAATTGGTAAACACGGTTGCAAACCGAATCATCGAAATTACACCAACAGGATTCATTGATAAAATGATGCCGTACGATGATTATTTGAAAGACGAAAAAATTGCACAATTACAAGAAGAGTTGTACGCATAATTAAATAGAATTGATGGAGTTAGAACGTCGAAGTTTTCCAATTGCTCACCCAATTATTCGGTTTTCCCGAACGATTGACGTGCGTGGTTTTCGACGATTATCGGCGTTCTTACCCCAACTTTTACTTCCCAAACCATCCAAAGTTGGAACTCACATTCTGAAAATTGAACATGGAATTTCTATGAAAATAGATCCTTCCAAAGATTCAGGTGTTGAATTGGCGTTGTACGAAACAGGAACCTACGAACCTGGAACTTTGCACGTTTTTCAAAATTTTCTACAAGCAGGAGATTGTTTCATCGACATCGGAGCAAACATCGGATTGATGTCCATTTTTGCCTCCAAGTTAGTCGGTAAAACAGGAAAAGTCATTGCTTTTGAAGCGCATCCAGAAACGTATAAATGGTTGCAGTTCAACATCGATTTGAACAAAGCAACAAACATTCAAGCCAACGGATTTGCCCTTGGAAAGCGAAATGGAAATGCCTTGATTTATGATAATTGGGACATCAACCGCGGCGGAGCATCGTTGGTTGTTAAAAGCGCTGAATCAGAATCGTATCCTGTAGAGATTAAAGTTTTGGATGATTTATTGGATGAAAATACCATTCCAAAATTGATTAAAATTGACGTGGAAGGATTTGAATTGCCTGTTTTGCAAGGAGCAGAAAAAACGATTCGTGCACACCAACCAATTTTAGTCGTAGAATACTCGCCAAACCGAGCCAACCACCACAAAGAGTTTGAATTGTTTGATTTCTTAGAAGATTTAGACATCTATGATTTCTATAAATTAGCCGGTGGAAAAAGCAGAGAATCTTCTGAATTGATACAAATCACTTACCGGGCGATGTTACCAGAGCACGATAATATCATTGCTATTCCAAGAAAAAAGTAGATTTACTTCCAATTTTGGCTTAAGCTGATTCATATTAAAAATTAGAGCTGGCGGCCAGCTTAAGCTGGAGGGAATTGATCGATTTTATTTCAATTTAAATTATTCGGTTGGAATGGGCAGAGCCATTCAGCATTAAAATGTAGAAAATCCTTGCGAATTTTTTTAGTTGAATAGTGAATGATTGATTGGATGATTTTTCAATTGCAATGGGATTTATCTCATTCATAATAGGAATACAATCTCAAATCAGCTTTAGCCAAACTGATTGCTATTCATCAAGAAATCAATGTGATTGAATGTTTTGAAATAGTTTTTTCGATTAGCATTATTCAATTTGAATCAGAATAATCCATTGGATGATTTTTCAATTGGAATTGGGATTTATCCCATTCATAATATAAATACAAGCTAGAATCCGGCTTTAGCCAAACTACTCCTTACATCAAAATTACCCTTCTGAAAAATCAACATCTCAATCAACCCGCACTTCCAAAATTAAACTGGATTGCTCATCCGCAATTGCCAAGCTAGAAACCTTATGTCCAACGCACCACAATACCGATTCATCATCACACAAAACCAAGGCATTTTCTTTTTCTCTGCTTGAAATTTGAGCGCCTGTCAATACTTTTGAAATCAAAGTTGAACCATTCACGCCCAAAGCTTGAATTTGATCGCCTTTTTCCCATTTTCTGAGCTTCAATTTTCCCTTGATTTTATTTCCGTCTAGATACAACGTGTTTTTTGAAAATGCATTTGGAAGTTCGTTCACTTCGGTAATTTCCAATTTGGGAAGTACAAAATCTGAAATTGGATAGATTCCAAAATGACTGTTTTCTTTCCAGATTTCCATACCATCAATGCTTATTTTTCTACCTTTTTGTGTTTTTCGTAGTTTTTGAAGTTCAAATAAAATCGATGCTCTGATTCCTAATTGACGAAGAATTTCAACTTGGATAACTTCTGAAGTAATATCAAAGTTTTCAAATTCCCACTGATTTGAAGTACGTATTTTCTGAATTGTTTCCGCAGCTTCAGACTCGAGAAAAAGCTGTGTTTGCTGAAAAGCTTTCACCAAGGTGATCACTGCTTCTGATAAATTTGGAACTGATTTTTCCATTTCAGGAATCAAGATGTTTCGCAGTTTATTGCGTGTATATTTACTCTGACTATTGGAAATATCTTCGCGCCACTCCACTTGATTTTCTTTCGCGTACGCCAAAATTTCAGTCTTAGAATGGAGAAGGAGCGGACGAATGAAATGCTCGTGTTCATACAACATACACGCCATTCCGATGATTCCCGATTTCCGGGCAATGTGCTGGAAAAAAGTTTCGATTTGATCGTCTTGATGATGTGCCAATGCGACAAGCGAATCTGGATTTTGATCCAAAAGTTCTTGAAACCAAGCATATCTAATTTTCCGGGTAAGTTCTTGCAGATTTCCGCCTTCTTGAAGAAGTTGTGGTGTGTCAACTTTCCGCACTTTAAAAGGAATATCAAAGCGTTCGCAGGTTTCTTTGACCCATTTTTCATCTCCTTCAGAATCCGCTCCGCGTAATTGATAATTGACGTGAAGAACAGTAAATTTAAAATTATTTTCTCTCAGCAGATGAAATAGTACCATCGAATCCACGCCACCGCTACACCCCAAATAAATTGGTTTGGACTGATATGCTTTCCATTGTTCTAAAAAATCAAATGTGTTGATCATCGCCAAAAAGTTGTAGCATGCGTTTTACTTTTACCAAACATTCATCGTATTCTTGTTCAGCTTTTGCTTGCATGGTAATCGCGCCACCAACACTGCAAGAAATGGTGTTGGTTTTGGTATTGACAATAAATGTACGAATCACGACATTGAAATCAAAATCATCGTTGGGTTTGATGTATCCGATTGAACCAGAGTATAATCCACGTTTAAATGATTCGTGTTTTTCAATCAATTGCATCGAACTGATTTTCGGCGCACCGGTCATCGATCCCATGGGGAAAGTGGCTTTTAAAATCTCTGAAATCGTTTTGCTTGAATCAATTTCACAAGATATCGTTGAAATCATGTGGTGAACGGTTTCAAAGCTATGAATGCCACACAATTCGTCCACGTTTACACTGTTTTTCTTTGCAATTCGAGAAAAGTCATTGCGAACTAAATCTGTAATCATGATGTTTTCCGCACGTTCTTTTGGGTCTGATTTCAATTGATTTTTCAATTTCTCATCTTCCAACAAATCGGCTCCACGCTTGATTGTTCCTTTAATCGGTTGAGAGATCAAGCGAGAACCTTTGCGCTCAATAAAACGTTCTGGACTGGCGCAATATATTTGAAAGTCCAACATGTTGACAAAAGCAGAAAATGGCGCTTTCACCAATTTGGATTGAGCAGCAATTAAATGACTCGCGTCAAATGCAGGAATATTTTCAGAATAAAACTCTTGACAGAAATTCAGTTCGTAACTATTTCCTATTTGAATTTCGTGTTGAACATTTGCTACTTCCGTTAAATAAGTTTCCTTTGAAATTCGAGGATGGAATTTGATTGTCGGTAACGAAGGATTTTCTATCTGAATCGATTTCAAGAAATCACGAGCTAATTTTTCAGCTTCTTTAGATGGATTTCCTTGTAAGAAAGTCAAATTTTCATTTTCAATCTCCACAACAAATTCAGCGTCCCAACAAATTAAATCTGGAAATTGGATGCTGTCGGGATTGTTACTTTCCAATGCTTCAATTTCATTTTTCAAATCGTAACTCAAGGTAGTAAATAGATAGCGATTCGGATATTTAAAACGAAATTCATCCAAACGATCCAATGCATTTCCGTTTGAAAATACACTGATTTCACCAGCACCAAAAAACAGAATTCCTTTTCCATTGTTGGAGTTCAAATATGCAACTGGATTTTTCATTTACAACTGACTCATGTATGATTGTAAAATAATGGTCGCGCTGATTTCATCAATCAATCCTTTGTTTTGACGTTGCTTTTTTGACATTCCGTTATCAATCATCGATTGAAATGCCATCTTGGAAGTAAAACGTTCATCGATTAGTACAACTTGGATAAGAGGGAATTTCTTCACCAAATCTTCGTGTAAATAGCGAACATTTTGACTAATGTGAGAATCACTTTGATCCATTCTTTTCGGTTCGCCTAAAACAATGGTATCGACATTTTTCTCCTGCACTGTTTTCTCAAGAAAAGTCATCAATTCCCTGCTGTCAACCGTCGCCAAGCCAGAAGCAATGATATTCATTTCATCCGTAATCGCGATTCCCGTTCGCTTCAACCCAAAATCAATTGCCAATTTTCTTCCCATGTTGTAAAGATAATGCAAGGAAAGGAATCGAGGATGCATATTTCTTCTTTTTTAGGAATGCCAGATTCGATCGTATTTTCAGAATCCTTTGCGATGTTTTGTGATAATCAGTAAGTTTCGGCTAAAGCCAATTTTATTTGTACTTTTTAATGAATGGGTTGAAACCCATTCCAATTGAAAAGAATCTTGATAGAAATCTGAATTTTCCTTTCGGATTAAAAATCATCGCAGCTTTTAGCTAAAGCCGATTTCTATTTGTTCATTCTTTATAAATGGGTTGAAATCCATTCCAATTGAAAAGAATCTTGATAGAAATCTGAATTTTCCTTTCGGATTAAAAATCATCGCAACTTTTTGCTAAAGCCGATTTCTATTTGTTCATTCTGATGAATGGGTTGAAACCCATTCCACTTAAAAAGGCGCTCCCTTCCACAAAACCTCTGTGTCCTCCGCGTCTTCCTCCGTGTTCTCCGTGGTAAATTAACACGCCATCTAACACGCTCTCCCCAAACCTTACAAAATAAAAAAAGGGCTCAACTCTCTCAAGTCAAACCCTTTCTCAGTAAATCAGAGTTAGGAAATTTTTATGGTAATAATACCGTATCGATTACGTGAATTACACCGTTTGATTGATTTACGTCAGCAATTGTAATTTTTGCGTTGTTTTTGTTGTTATCTGTTACATAAAGTTCTTTTCCTTTCATCCAGAAAGTCAATGTTCCACCTTGAACGGTTTTCATGGTTGCTTTTCCATTTCCTTTTTTGATTGCAGCCATCACATCTGAAGCATTGAATTTTCCTGCTAACACGTGGTAGGTTAAAATGGAAGTCAATTGGTCTTTGTTTTCTGGTTTAACCAATGTTCCAACCGTTCCTGCTGGTAATTTGTCGAATGCTGCATTTGTTGGTGCGAAAACTGTGAAAGGTCCTTTTGATGAAAGTACATCTACTAAATCCGCTGCTTTAACTGCTGCAACTAAAGTGGTGTGATCTTTCGAGTTCACTGCATTTTCAACGATGTTTTTGGATGGATACATCGGCGCTCCGCCAACGGTTACTGTTTTTTCTTTCGATTGAGCATTTGCAATTCCTGAGAATGTCATACTGATTGCTACTAATCCCATTGCGATAATTCCTGTTGCGTTTTTCATAATTTTAAATTTTTAAAGTTTGTTATTAAATGTTTTAATTTGATTGTACAGTCATTTACGAGATAGATGTTGTATTGGATTTATTGGGATGGAAAAAAGATCAATATTTTATTTTATTAATTTTAAATAACTGATTATTAGGTATTTTTATTTTGAATAAAATAATTGATTTTTAATCTGAAGGAATGAAAGAGATTTGAAAATTTATTTGAGTACAGGAAGTAGGAGACTGAGCGAGTCATTTCTGTACTCACAAAGTTACTTTTGACTGCAATTCTGTATTAGTCAAATCTAATTTCCTGGCAAACCATTAAAATTACCAACGTGTTTTAAGATTCCTGCACCTCGAAGCATAAAATTGATTAGCGCAATCGCTACATAAATCACATACATAATAAGCATTGAAATAAAATATCCATATCGAATCGACTCGTGACGAAATATCAAATACAAGATCACATGCGTTAGTAATCCGATCAGCATCAGTAAAGGAGTGATTCGTTTTAATTTTTTTAAGCGTTTCAGCAAGGTGATTTTTTGTTGTTTAGTGGTCTTTTTATTTTTTAACACTGCAAGAATTTTAAGATTTTCAGTTTGTAATTTTCCAACGATGACTAAATACACTGGCGCAGTCGCAAATAATAAAAATGATTCAAGTTCTTCTTTTAAAAATAGATAAGTCATGCGTCTTTAAGTTTTGTAGTCTGAAATTACTTTCAAGACTGAATCGGGCTGTTGCTTTGCTCTTCTCAACGATTTCCTCTTCTCATTCTCGTTCTTTTGCTGATTGCAGGATTGTATTGAACAACTTCTTTCTTGAGGCTCAAAGCGATTGGAGTGATAAAATCTTTTGCTTCTTCTAAATCTTTGAATTTATTGACCAAAATTTTTGTTCGATGTGAACTTGTCAGTAAATAAATTCCGTAATAATTTTCAACTACAGTTAATGAAACATTTGATCGGCTGCGAACTGTTAAACCCTCTTTCAAAGTAAGAATGGTCATGTCTGGAAATTGATCCAAGTTTTGCCATTTGCCCCATTTGATACCGAAAGTACGTCCGTATTCGCGGAATTGCCCTGAAAATTTATTAGTCTCAAAACCATAAGAAGTTGACCAAATAAACGTACTGATCGCCAATATGATGAATCCTAAGATTGGTATTAGTAATAAAAAAAGCAAGCCAACAACCGTGAATAACTTACTGACAAACAAAATTGTTGGAGGGAAAGATTGACCTATTTTAATTTCCATTGAAGGTTATGTTTATAGTTTTAATTTGATAATTTTATTTTTCAAAGCAGGTTCGGCTAAAGCCAATTTTCATAAGAGTTCTTTAATGAATGGTTTAACATTCATTCCAACTGAAAATAATTTCAATAAAAATATAAATTTTTCTCGACTTTTTGAAATCACCCTAAGTTTCGGCTAAAGCCATTCATATCTGTTCATTTGCAATGAATGGGTTAAAACCCATTCCAATTGAAAAAAACTGCATTCCAATTGAAAATATCATTATAATTGAACTATTTGCTTGTCCATT
>JAQVCM010000041.1 GCA_028689775.1 Crocinitomicaceae bacterium | reverse complement strand
AAACCGACTGGTGGACTGATACATTCACTTTGGCGGAACTCAAGACACTCGGAATCAAGCAAGCTCAAAACCCAGGAAGAATCAGTATTTTTGATTACAAGTTTACTTTCCCATTGCTTGATGACGTAATCGAAATGGTTATCAACTTCAATAAATAACATCAAGGAAAAAGAAATCCAGATGGTAGATTAGCTGGTATTTTGATTGAAGCTAAGGACTCTCAAATGTATAGAGACTTGTATGGACTTTAAATTGGAGAGACGATTTTAAATGTTTTAAGAAAATACAACATTGACACGATTGAAAAAGCATAAAAAGTCTGTCCAATTTATTTGCACTCATTTGATTATGGAAGCGTTAAGTATTGGTCAGAAAAAACAGAACTTCCAGTCAACTATTTGGTTATGAAAAGCACCAAATTTGACTTAACGGATGTCAATAAATACGCCACAGGTATTGGATTCCAAGATTCAATAATCTATGATTATACAACTCATCAAATGACATAAGTTTTGACAGAAAGCAGGAAACTCGGACTTATGGTTCATATTTGGACATTTAAAGATGACGCCTTACTTTTTGACTCTCGAAATAATTTGGTAGAATTTTATTTAATTTTAGGAAATGTACAAATTTGCCCAAAATACAATGAAACTCGATGGTGTCATTACATAATTTTGTGACATTTACTCTCCTATTTCACAAATATTGAAGACTCAATCTGTTTGTGAATTAGAACAATCTAAAACTGGTTAAATAAAAGTTGAGAAAATTGTTGATGATTAAAGAAAGAACCTCATTGCTATTGAATAGTGATCGATGAAGTACTGATCAAATTCAATTTCTATTTGCTTTTTGTTTTTTGCTTTTGATTTCTTCCTTTAAAAAAAAATTTTGTTTTAGACTTAATTATCATCACAATTTAAATTTTGATTTTTCTTATTAAAATTAGCTGTTTTTAGAAATATATATTTTCATTAATATTTAGGGAATATTTTTTGAGAATTTATAAAACCAACATTTAAAGATTCTATATTATTTTTGTTGTTATTATCAAGACTTTCAACATGAGCGAACTCGATCAACTCGCCACTCTTATCTCCAACATCCTTCAACCAAGCAATGAGGCTTTAAGAAAACAATCCGAATAAACCCTCGTCAGTTTGAGAAATTAAAAACCCAACGAATTAATGACCGCCTTTATTGGTGTTCTTGATGGTAATACATTTTTTTAAACTCTCACGAGTTTTTTATTTACTTTGATAGGCTCTTATTTTAGGTCAATACCCACCAGAACTTAGAAACTTCTCAGCTTCCCAAATCAGACTTTGCTTGTCGAACTTCAGCCCATCAACTTACACAAACGTTTGGTCAAAAATCGCTCCCGCTACCCAAGAACTCATTAAAGTCAAACTTTTTGAGGTCATCTATAAAGAAACCGATCTCAGCATGCAAAGACATATTGCTGATACTTTAGGAGAAGTTGCTGGTAGCATCATCGCAACTGAGCCAACCAGTTGGCCAGAGTTCAAAAAACACGTTTACACTCTTTTCCAAGATCAAAACGTCTCATCAAACTTGGCTGCTTTCTACATTCTCGAATCTTTCTTTACTTTCTGTCCAGAATATTTCAAGGAAGACTCAAATGATCTTTATGCCCTTTTCAAGAACTCTTTCTGTCATGAAAATGAAAAGCTTAAATTGGCTGCTTTGAAATCATTCTCATCATATCTTGAAGTTCTTTAAACTAAAAAACACAAGCAATTCGAAGAAATCGTACTTCCAATCTTTGAAGCTGTTTATGTTCTTTTGAACACCAATAGCAACGAAGAAGGTCTCGAAGTTTTGGCAGAAATGATTGAAATTGAACCAAAATTCTTCAAAAAGAAATTCAAAGAACTCAACGAACTCTTACAAAACATTTTCAAAATTAAGAATCTTGAAAGTGGTGTCAAGAGAATGACAACTGAAATTCTCGTTGATTATGCTGAAAAATATCCAGCTTTGTACAGAAAGAAGAAAGATGTCCTTACTAACGTCATTGAAATGATCTTCCACCACATGGTTGAAATTGAAAACGATATTTCTGAATCATGGATGTGCCCTCCTGAAGGATACAATGAAGATATGGAGGATGATGAAGACTTTGAAACCACCAGATTTGGTATGGGTGCCATTGACAGATTAATTTACTCAGTTGGTTAAGAAGAAATCATGGGTATTTTATCCGAAACTATCCAAACTTTACTCCAACAACCTGATTGGAGATACAAATACACTGCAGTTATGGCTTTGTCACAAATCGGATAATACATCGATGAGCCAGAAAAAATCTCTTCAATTTTGCAAATGATCATTGGATTCATGAGAGATTCAAACCCAATGTTGAGATATGCTTCATGTCACGCCATTGGTCAAATTTCTGATGATATGCAACCAAAATTCCAAGAAGTTTATGGTAACACCATTTTACCAGAACTTATTAACTTACTTAACGATCAAGTTCCAAGAGTTGTTTCTCACTCAGCTGCCGCCTTGACTAACTTCTTAGAAGGAATGAAATGGGAACAAGTTCAAGGTAGTCTCCAACAATTGGTCACTTTGTTGCTTGAACACATTGGAAAGGGAATCTCTTTGGTTAAAGAAAGCTGTTTGAGTGCCATCTCATCAGTTGTCGAAGTTGCTAAAGAAAACTATGCTCCATACCTTGAAAACACTGTTAGATTGATGTTCGACTTCTTCGAAAACGAAAAATACAGCAGCAAAGAATACAAACAACTTAAGGGTCAATCTATCGAAACCTTGACCATTATTGCCAGCTCAGTCGGAGGATAAATGTTCAAACCAGTTGCCCAAAAATTGATTGATTTAATGATCAACATGCAACAATCCCAATTCGAACAAACTGATCCACAAAAGACTTACATTTTGGCAGGATGGCAAAGACTCTGTTTGGTTTATGGAAAATAACTCGGAGCTTATTTGGACAGAATCTTACCCTCATTGTTCGCCTTGGTTGAGAACGTCATTAACACTGAATTAAAGATCGTTGCCTCACCAGTCGCCAATCAAGATTAAAAGAAAGAAGACGAAACTGCTGAAAACTTTGGAACCAATACCTTCGAAACTGAAGAAGCCGAAGTCGCCATTTCTATGTTAAACGTTTTCATTGAACAACTTAAAGAATTATACGGTCCATACGTTGAAAAGACCGTTCAACTTCTTTGCACCATCATTCAAGATCATCCAAACGATGACGTTAAGGAAGAAGCTTGCAAATGTTTACCAAACTTGATTTCAGCCATCAAAATTTCAAACCAACCAGTTGCCATTCAACTTGCTAGACACTTCATGTCAACTTTGGTCACAACTATCGAAAGAGAATTCGACACTGACATCATGATCGTTGAATTAGAAACTTTAAAGAGCGTTATTGAATAACTTGATTTGTGCTTCTTGGCCCAAGAAGAAGTTAAAGCTTTCTCTGAAAAGATGCTTAACTTACTCAAACTTTCTGATGAAAAGAAAACTACTTCAAAGAACATCGCTCAAGATGAGGACGTTGATGAAGAAGAAAAGGAAATTATCGGAGAAGAAATCAAACAAGAAGAAGAAGTCCAAGTTGCCATTTCATAACTTATTGGTATATTGTTCAAAACTCACAAGAGCATGACCATTGAGTTGGCTAAATTCTTGATCACCAACATTCTTCCAAGCGCTTTCAAAGAAGGACAATCTGAAATTATGAATAAATTCGGTATCTTCTTGATTGACGATATGGTTGAATATTTGGGTTATGAAGTCCTCCAAGTTGAATGGTTCCAATTCGCCAACATTCTTGCGAGATTTTCTCAAGAAAAGAGCTGTGTTTTGAGACAAGCCGCTTGCTACGGATTGGGTATTTTCGCTGAAAACACCCCAGCTGGAGTTATGAACGCTTAAACCCTTCAAAACTATCTT